>NZ_CP016895.1:0-1247032 GCF_001704115.1 Acinetobacter larvae | reverse complement strand
GATTTCATTATAAAAATCTGCTTTAAGGGGCCGTCATTTAAAAAAAACAGTTATTTACATGCAACCCAGCTCTTCAGTTGTCAATTATTTAATTCGCCCCAAAACCAATCTCCCCCATAAAATTATTAACTATATCTACACCATAATCCCATCTACCACATACATAGGCAGTTAAATGCTTTGCAGCACGGATAAACCAATAAAAGAAGTCGATCTGATCGCAATGAAAAAGTATTCAGTACACCTTAATATTTAGCCATACTTCATAAAAAATCATCAGAGGTTTCGCTTAAACTCGCTGTTTTGTTAATTTTATGTAAACAAAAAATGTGATTACACACAAAAACAATAAGTTAAATAAAATATAAAAAACAGTTATTTATGATTAATTAAATCAAAACTTAATTTAAGAAACAAATAAAAACTCACTTGTTCATTTATTTTTTATCAGATAAGTAATTGAACATTACAATAAGTAATTTGTTTATAAAAATACTTAACAATAGAATACTTAGTCTAAATTCCTAACCCTGTGCTAGATCAATATAGAGAAGAATGATGAACAATCATGTTGCCAATAAATTCTATCAAAATGACCCAGCAGATTTCGTATCAACGACAACTGAGGCTGCTTCGACTTTAGAGTGCTCCTTGGAGATCATGCAAGAAATCGCACAGTGGTTAATTAAATCTGGAATTGGTTATAACGAATTTAGCAGTGCACTTAAGCCATTATTCTATAAAGCCGCCATACAAGAAGCGGACCGCATAGAGCAGAAGAAAACAGATTCTTCCTTGAGCTTACTTGCAGGTTTACACCGTAAAGATATCCGTCAATATCGTTTATTAGAAGAAAACCATCAGACCATCGATAGCGATCTAGAAAAAAACTTTGCAAGCAACATTCCTACACGTGTTGTCGCCAAATGGCTGGAAAAAAAACTACCGTTTCGTATTGCAACTGTCGGTGAACAAAGCTTCGAGCAATTGGTAAAAGAAATAACAACAGAAAAACACCCGCGCTCTATTTTATTAGAAATGAAACGCTTAGAGCTTGTTTCAGAACAACATGGTGAAATCACTCTACAATGCTTTTCTTCACTCGATAAAGTCAATCAATCACTACGCCAGCAATGTTTGAGTCAAAATTTAACCACCCACTTAAAAGCAGGGTTATTTAATATATTTGATTGTGAGCAATATTTTTTAGAACAAGCGATTTCGATCGATCACTTAAGTTTAAATTCCATTGAAAAACTCAGAGTACTGAGTCAAATACTTTGGGATAATTTGTCACATGAATTTCAAATTGCAGCACAGCAGTGCATAGAAAAAGATCGCCATGATCCCAATGCACAATATGCAATTCAATTAGGTATTTATAGCCACAACACCTTAAAAAGCCAATAAGATAGCGCCCAAAAGCATAACAAGGTTTCAAGTATCTCCCTGAAACCTTGTTATGCTTAAGCTTTACAGATTATGAAGCAATTTCATAATAGGGAATGTCACCATTAATGGTGGCACGATGCATAATTCGATGCGCATCACCATAATCAAATAATGCTTTGTGCTGCGTGCAGCGATTATCCCATATTGCGACATCACCATTGTGCCATTGCCATCGAATATGAAAGCGTGGTGCGGTACTATGTGCAAATAAAAATGTCAATAATTCATCACTTTCGGCTGGATCTAAGCCATCGATCTGTGTTGTAAAACCTTCACTAATAAATAAAATTTCTTCTCCAGTAACGGGATGACTACGCACCACAGGATGATGAACTGGTGGATTACGTTTAAAAGTTTGCACTAATTTTTCACGCTCAACTTCATTTTGTGCAAAACGTTCTAAAGGAAAAGATTTGCGGATATCGTGTGTTGCCGTTAAACCACGTAATTTTTGTTGTAAATCTTGATCTAGCGCCGCAAAAGCTGCTGTAGCACTTGACCATAAAGTATCACCGCCATGTTCAGGAATCTTAATTGCTTGTAATACACAACCTAAAGGCGGGCGCTGACTAAAGGTTACATCGGTATGCCACAATTCATTATCACGTAAATCTTGTTGCCAACTATCAAGTACAATAATTTCTGGGACATCTGCGACCGTTGGAAAAATTGGGTGAATATGCAAACTGCCAAAAGCGCGTGCTAATTCAGCCTGTGCTATCGCAGATAATTGCTGCCCACGGAAAAAAATCACTTGGTAATCTAACAAGGCTTGCTGGATCTGCGTCAGGCTGTCAGCATGTAATTGACTGAGATCAATATCATGAATAATTGCACCTATATTTGCATTAAGTTGTTCAATCTGTAGTGTTGTCATCGCGATGCCTATCTTAAAGTTGCTGACCATACCAAGGTGAAAGTTGTTGTTGAATCCAACGTAAAAAAAGCTCAAATGCTACAGCAACAACAGCAATCACAATAATACCGAGCACGACGGTATCGGTAATGAGAAATTGTGCTGCCGACTGCACCATAAAACCGATGCCACGATCTGCTGCGACCAATTCTGCAGCAACCAAGGTTGACCACCCCACCCCCAAACCAATACGAATACCCGTAATAATATGTGGCAGTGCTGTCGGTAAAATCACGTAGCGCAATACCTGACTACGGCTAGCTCCTAGGGATTGTGCAGCACGTTCACGATTTAATTGATGGCTCATTACACCGTGAGTACTGCTGATAATGATGGGTGCCAAAATAGAAAAGAAAATCAGTAAAACTTTTGTGCTCTCGCCTATTCCAAACCAAATCACCAATAAAGGTAAATAAGCCAATGGTGGGATCGGGCGTAACAGCTCAACCAAAGGGTCTAAAATAGCGCGCGCATACTTGTTGAGTCCCATCCACAAACCCAGAGGTACACCAACCACAATTGCCGCAAATAGGGCCAACATGACACGTCCAATACTGGCTGCCAGATGCTGCCATAATGTGGCTTGCATAAAGCCTTGTTGACTCACGCTCATGAACTTATGCCACACGGCGCTTGGGCTAGGTAAAAATAATGCAGGTACCCATTGCAAGGCACTGAGCAAGAACCACAATATAAGCAGCACCAACACACTACTCAGGCTCAATATACGATTGCGTTGTTGTTTCAACACACGCTGTAAGCTACTGCTAAACTCCGCTTTCAGCACTGGATCACTTACTTTGACGGCATCATCTGATATTTTACTTATGCTTGGATCGACTGGCTGGCTCATTGCAGTACCTCACGTTGTTGCTGCTGGGTTGCACTCAATTGCTCAAATAAACGCTCTCTTAAAGCGATAAACTCTGGATCAGATTTAATCTGTCGAATAGACTGACCATTACGATAACGTTCAGCAAAATCCAATCGCAGCGTTTGCACGATACGTCCTGGTCGAGCGCTCATGAGTACCAACTGTTGTCCCAGTAATAAGGCTTCTTCAATATCATGGGTAATGAGGAAAAATCCTTTGCCTTGTGCAATCCACAAATCTAAAACCAGTTGTTGCATACTCTCCCGAGTAAAGGCATCTAATGCTGCAAAAGGCTCATCTAATAAAATAAAATTAGCATGACTCATTAAAGCTCTAGCAATGCCTACCCGTTGCTTCATGCCACCCGACAATTGCCATATATTGGCGGTCGCAACATGGCTCAAACCGACAATTTTTAAAATATTGTCGACATGCTGTTGGGTTTGTGCGGCATTGATGCCTTTCAACTTCAAAGCAAATGCAACATTTTCAGCGACATTTAACCATGGCATAAGCGCATGCTCTTGAAAGACCACGGCGCGTCGTGCATCTGGACCCGATACGGTATCATGGTCTATTTTTACCACCCCACGACTTGGTGCTTGAAAACCCGCCAAAATATTGAGCAAACTGGTTTTACCACAACCAGATTCCCCTAAAATGACGGTGAGCTCACCTTCGGCAACTTCGAGTTGAATATCTTCTAAAATAGCGATAGGATTTTGCTCAAAATTAAGACCAATCTGCTGTGCGCGTAATATAGGCATGGCTTAGTCTCCCAATTCGATATAATCTGCCGTCACATAATCTTTATAATCAGCTTTTACCTGATCAACCTTAGCTTGTGATTTTAAAAATTGCGCGGTATCTAAAATATTTTGAGCCAATACGCTTTGTAATACTTGCTGCTGCTGCGTCGCATTTAAATAATCATTACCCGCCAATAAAGTAATCACATCGGCCTGATCAGAACCTGTCAATGCTGCAATTTTGTGAATCTTGTTGTCATCTGCGACATAGGCGATAGGATCTTTTTGATAAGCATCAAATTGTTTTAAGCTGGTTTTTACAAATGATTTAAGGAATTCCGGATTTTTTGCCGCAAAATCTTTACGTACCACCCATAAATCATACGTCGGTGCGCCCCACTCTCCAACTTGTTTGGAATGTGTTAATACCTGCCCCTGATTGTTTTTTAAACGGCTCAAAGTAGGCTCCCAGACATAAGCACCATCAATATCACCACGTTGCCAAGCTGCTGCAATTTCAGGTGGACGTAAATTGATGATTTTGACTTGATTACTGTCAATGCCCCAGTGTTTTAAAGCCATTAATAAGCTGTAATGGGTGGTCGAGACAAAAGGAACGGCGATTTTTTTACCGATTAAATCTTGCGCTGTTTTGATCTTGGCACGATCCGCCACCACAAAAGATTCAGACTCCCCCAAACGCGACGCCACAAAAAACACTTCAACAGGAAGATTCTGGCTCGCAGCGGCTGCCATAGGACTAGAGCCAATATTCCCGATAACCACATCACCTGATGCTAAGGCATTAATCACATCTGAACCCGCATCAAATTTTTTCCATTGAATTTGACGTGCACTATCTCGTTCATAATCACCATCGGCTTGCGCCACTTTACTGGGATCAATACCCGTTTGATAAGCAATGACCACAGCTTTTTGATCCGTTGTCGTATGCTTCGTGTTAGCAACAAAATAATTTTGATAAACAATGAAACCCACAATAGCAATGATCACAATTGCGGTAATAACTAAAGGACGTGTGGATTTACCAGTCATAACATTTCATTTAATAAAGATTATTGGCATATGTTATGAACTGTAGCTTAGCAATTAAAATAATAATTTTTGCGTTACTTATTCAATATTCATCAATCTGCATCAAAAACGCGGGGTTGTGCTGCAAAAAAGCACCGCTATGACACTTAGCTTTTTTTAATTCCTTATAAAAACAATGGATTAAAAAATCAAAAGCCGAACTATAAAAACTATAGCTCGGCTGTTTAAAGCGACTTAAAAATAAGGCATCGCTTTTAAAAATTAATTTACTTGTCAATTAAGCTGAAGCTTTAGCATCCTCTTCAGGCTCTTCTAACATCATACGGTCAACTTCGTTAGGGTTATTCAGAGCAAATTGTAGTTTTTCTTCGTCTAATTCACCCACAAATTTTGCCACCACAATCGTTGCCAAGCAGTTACCCACCAAGTTGGTCAATGCGCGTGCTTCAGACATAAAGCGGTCGATCCCGAGTATTAAAGCCAAACCAGCAACAGGTATATGACCAACAGCCGCCAAAGTTGCAGCCATCACAATGAAGCCAGAACCAGTAACACCTGCCGCGCCTTTGGATGAAATCAATAACACAACCAAAAGGGTAATTTGATGTGTGAGATCAAGCTGAGTATTGGTCGCTTGTGCAATAAAGATCGCAGCCATGGTCAGATAAATTGATGTTCCATCTAAGTTAAAAGAATAACCCGTTGGAATAACCAAACCGACTACTGACTTTTCACAGCCTACAATATTGAGTTTTTTCAACATCCGCGGCAATACAGATTCAGAAGATGAGGTACCCAATACAATCAATAACTCTTCACGAATCATGCGGATCATTTTTAAAATACTAAATCCACATAATCGGCTGATGCTGCCTAAGATAATGAAGATAAAGAGTAAACACGTCACATAGAAGCAAATAATTAACTTAAATAATTGCTCTAAGCTACTGATACCGTATTTACCGATGGTAAATGCCATGGCACCAAAAGCACCAATTGGCGCTAATTTCATGATCATATTGACGATATTGAAAAAAACTTGTGCAATCTGATCAATAAAAACAAGGACTGGACGACCTTTAACACCCAGACGGTGTAAGGCAAAACCAAAGATAACCGCAAACATCAGCACTTGCAGAATATCACCGTTAGCAAACGCACCAACGACGGTATCTGGAATGATATGCATCAAGAAATCAATGGTTGATTGCGACTCGCCCGAAGCAACGTATTTGGAAATACTATTAAAATCCAAAGTTGCAGGGTCTACGTTCATGCCCACACCTGGTTTAGCGATATTAATCACTACTAAACCAATGATCAGTGCAATTGTTGAAACAATCTCAAAGTATAGTAAAGCAAAGCCACCAGTTTTACCCACTGATTTCATGCTTTCCATACCCGCAATACCACTCACGACCGTACAGAAAATCACTGGCGCAATGATCATTTTGATCAATTTAATAAAAGCATCACCTAGTGGTTTTAATTGTTCACCGAATCCTGGTACATGTTGTTCTACATTATTAATAATTTGTGTGCTACTAGGGAAATAATGTCCAATCAGGACACCTGCTATAATTGCGACAATCACTTGAAAATAAAGTGATTTATACAAAGGTTTTTTAGCCATACTAAGTACTTCTGTATGATCAGATGCGAGAATACCGCAGTACCGCATACCGAATGAATGAACCGTCCTTTTAAAATACTAAAAAGACCCTAATTTAAAGATGAATCAACTTTCGTCTTCAATGCAGACACCGTGCTCTGTTTATAAACCAGTCAGTCAATAACCTACTTTGCAGAGCTTTATAGATATGAAAGCGAGCTTATTCTAATAAAGTTTTCAATTTCTGTTCTTGATTTTTGTGAAAAATAGACTATTTTTTAAGCAGCACATCACTAGACATTAGTCTAATATCACGCAAATAAATGTAGATTAAAAAATACTCAATATTGAGTGATATATATCACAATAAAATAAACAATTGTGATTGGTAATATAATCTCATAATTTTCATTGTGTTAGCTTGAAAGCTTGCTGGCATCGTGCTTTGGCACAGTAAAAATTATTTTCTAGCAACACAACACACATTTTAAGCATGTTGCGCAATGAACTGTTTGGAATTGATGATTTTTAACACAAAAAATGCTTATTTTTTAGCTACTTTTCAAGCTTGCTAGATTGTGAAATTTACTGCTATGGTGAGGGGTATTTTTTCCCATTATGACAGCATGCTGGCTGAGTAATCTATATGTCCAATCAACGCAATCTATATCAACACGTCGAACATCCTTTTGCACACTACGTACGTATACTCGGTAAAGGTAAACATGGTTCACGTTCATTAAGCTTTGATGAAGCTTATGAGGCTTTTGGCATGATTCTGCGTCGGGAAGCATTGGATGTACAGCTCGGGGCATTTTTAATGTTGCTCCGTGTTAAAGAAGAATCTGTTGATGAACTGGCAGGTTTTGTACAAGCCACCAAGGACCAATTACAATTCCCTCCCCTTGAGGTCGATTTAGACTGGTCATCTTATGCAGGTAAACGCAAACATTATCCTTGGTTTATTTTGGCAGCACTGACACTGGCACAACATGGTTATCGGATTGTCATGCATGGCGCAGCGGGCCATACCATCAATCGCCTCTATACAGAACAAGTATTGCAAGCCTTAGGTTATCCGCTCTGTGAAACTGCAACTGCGGTCGCAGAACAGTTACAACTACACAACTTTGCTTATATGCCTTTAGCCGCAATCTCACCAGTTTTAGATGAGCTGATTGCGCTACGCAATATTATGGGCGTGCGCTCTCCTGTACATACCTTGGCACGACTGATTAACCCATTTCAAGCCAAAGCGACTCTACAAGCCATTTTCCATCCAGCCTATCGTCAATCACACCAACAAGCAGCGGCACGCTTAGGCTATCAAAATAGTGCCGTCATCAAGGGCGAAGGCGGAGAGTTTGAACGTAACCCTGATGCCAAAACGCTGATCTGTGGCATACGTCAGGGTGAGTTATATGAATATGAACTGCCTAAACTTACTGCACTACGCAGTGAGGCTGAAAATGATTTAGATCTAGATAGATTTAAAGCTGTTTGGGAAGGTCGTATGGATCATGCTTATGCGAACCATGCCGTGGTAGAAACCATGGGCATTGCTCTATATACCATGGGGATCTATGATAATTACCCTCAAGCCATGCAACAAGCACAGCAGCTCTGGCAACAACGCGCCAAAAACATCTCTCAAGATCCAATATAACCCTGATGATCTTCTTAAATGAATGAACAGCTTTAAATTCATCAACGGCTTTAAATTAATAAGCCTGTTAAAAAAAGCCAGTACTATAGGATAGTAACTGGCTTTGGGGCTTTGCACGGTCTAGCAACAATGCTAACGAGGCAAACGCTAACGCTAAATAAGCATAAACCCGATATCAACGCTTTCGCTTGTACAATCGGTCTAGGCTTAACTCTTAAATAAAGCGTATCGGTAAGTCCTGTTGCGGTTGATCATCTTCACAGACCTCACCTTCATGCTTAGTGCCTTTGTCGATATAACCACTACGTTCTGTTTCAGCAAGATTTTGATGTTCCCAAGCGATCACCGCTTGCATGCAAATCTGGCGCTGTTCAGCAGTTAAAGCCACGCCATTGGGCCATTTGCCTATTTCAACTGCAGTTTTTAAACGGGCAACGATATCGTGGTCTAACACGCTAAGCATTTGTTCAATATTCATGTTTCATCCTGCTGTTGCAATGCATCAAAATCTTGGTTCCACCCCAATTTGGTTCGACATGCCATATAAAAGTCATAACCTGGTGGATGTAAAAGGGTCAATTTAAAGGGATGCTTACGAATATGCAAGCTATCACCGACACTTAGAGAAACGCTGGCCTGACCATCAGCACTCACCATCGGTAAGACACGGTTCTCTCGTATATTTATTTTTATTTCACTTTGCCCCCCCACCACGATAGGACGTGAAGACAACGTGTGAGGATGCATGGGCACTAGGGCAATAGCGTCTAAGCTAGGATGTAGAATTGGACCACCGCCAGACAACGCATAAGCGGTTGAACCCGTTGGGGTCGACACAATTAAACCATCACTGTGTTGCCGATAAACATATTGACCATCGATATTCAGTTCGAAGTCAATCATATGTACCGACTTTCCTGAATGTAGCACAATATCATTTAATGCCACTGCCTGATAGATGACTTCATTTTGACTACGGATTTCTAACTCTAATAAAAAACGACGATCGAGTTGGAACTTGCCTTTTAACACCTGATCAAGTTTAAAAATAACTTCAGCAGGTTTGATGTCTGTCAAAAAACCTAAGCGCCCGCGGTTAACGCCCAGTACTGGGGTATTGTATTTGACTAAGGCTCGTGCCGCATGTAGTAAAGAACCATCTCCTCCCACAACAATGACCAAATCGACAACTTCACCTAATAAATGACGACTTACTGTTTGGGTGTTTTCAAAAGGGACCAGTTCTGCTGTTTCACTATCTAAAACTGGATGTAAGCCTAGACCAAGTAAGTGATCATGAATAAGACATAATGTATCTACGACCGAGGCTTTGTCTGGCCGTCCCATTAAACCGATATTTCGAAACTTTTTGGGTGATATGTGCACCGACGTTCAAACCCCACCATAATCAAGCTTAAATAATAGCAATACAATCGTTTGAAAAACAAATGTTACACCAATTTTGTATGCTTTGTATCTGACCATCGCTAATATTTCACAGTTTAATTATTGCAAATTGAGGAAAAGCTTCGCATGATAAACAGAAATAAATTGGGCATTTACGTGTATTTATGAAGTTTCAACGTGGTATTAGCTTAATTGGACTGATTATTTTCATTCTTGTTATTGCAGGTTTCCTTGCATTCTGCATCTATATTGTTCGATTAGACGACATTATTAGAGATAAATTCGAAGGTAAAAGATGGGATATTCCCGCCAAGGTATTTGCACGCCCCTTAGAAATCTATAGTAATGCGCCAGTCTCAAGTAATGATGTTGAACAAGAACTGAAATTACTCGGCTATAAATCTAGCCAAGCCTATGACAAACCCGGTAGTTATGTGGTTTCAGATCAGAAGCTTTATGTGCATACACGCGGTTTTGATTTCGGTGATCATGTCGATCCAGAACAGGTATTGCAAATTTCTTTTGCCAACCAACAGGTTTCTGATGTCAAATCGACTAAGCCATCTTCAACCGGCATTGCGCGCTTAGAACCCCTATTGATTGGTGGTATTTACCCACAACATAATGAAGACCGCGTACTGATCAAGCTCGATAAAGTGCCCAAAGGTCTTATAGAAGCATTGATCGCAACAGAAGATCGTAACTTCTATCACCATCACGGTATTTCTATCCGTGGTACGGCACGTGCAGTGGTGAGTAATATCACTGGTGGACGTCGTCAAGGTGGATCAACCTTGACGCAGCAATTGATTAAGAACTTTTATTTAAGCCCTGAGCGTACATTAAAACGTAAAGTCAATGAAGCACTCATGGCTATACTGCTTGAACTACACTACAGCAAAGATGAAATCTTAGAAGCTTACCTCAATGAAGTAAACTTAGGCCAAAATGGTAATTACTCCATCAATGGCTATGGTCTTGCGGCACAATTTTATTTCGGTCAACCACTTAGAGAACTCAATACCTCACAATTGGCATATTTGGTGGGTTTAGTACAAGGTCCGTCATTGTATAACCCGTGGCGAAACCCTGAAGCCGCACTAAAACGCCGCAATGTGGTGCTGCATAATATGCTGGTCATGGGCTATCTCACAGAACAACAATATCAAAAAGAAGTAGATAGACCACTTAATATCATTAAGAAGCCAACCACAGGTCCAGCACGTTTCCCAGATTTTCTTGACATCGTACGTCGGCAGTTGAAAAAAGATTATCAAGAATCTGATCTAACCAATCAGGGTTTGCGCATCTTTACCACACTAGATCCAATTGCACAGAGCCGTGTACAAGAAAGCTTCCGTGCAACCGTCACACGTATCGCAAAATCCAATCCCAAACGCCTAAAAGACTTACAAGGTGCTGTTTTGGTTAGCCATCCTGAAAATGGTGAATTGGTTGCCGCGGTAGGTTCAACCCAAGACTTCACGGGTTTTAACCGTACGGTCGATGCAAAACGCCAAGTCGGTTCACTCCTTAAACCGGTTATTTACCTCAGTGCGCTCGAATCTGGTCGTTATAACTGGAGCAGCCTCATCGAAGACAGCCCAATAAGCATCAATGCAGGCGGTAAAAACTGGACACCGAAAAACTATAGTGGTACGCCCTATGGCAGTGTACCAATGCTCAAAGCCCTATCACATTCTTATAACCTGAGCGCCGTGCGTTTAGGTCAGGAATTTGGCGTTAATACATTTAGAAATCAACTTATTAAATTTGGTGTCAGCAGTGATGTTCCCAGTTATCCATCAATCTTCTTGGGTGCAGTTGATATGTCCCCTATGGAAATGATGAGTATTTATGGTAACTTTGCCACGGGTGGCTTTAAATATCCGACCAATGCGATTCGCTCAGTGGTCGATGCCAATGGCAATTTGCTGACACGTTATAATCTCAATGTGCAACAAACCATCGATCCTTCTGCGGCCTATCTATTAAACTATGGCTTACAGCAAGTCATGTCACAAGGTACCGGTCGCTCTGCCTATAATAGCCTGTCACCAGAACTCAAGCTTGCCGGTAAATCTGGTACTACCAATGACACCCGAGATTCATGGTTCGCAGGTTATTCAGGCAACTATCTCACTGTGGTATGGCTCGGCCTAGATGACAATAAAGTCACGGGCTTAACGGGATCATCAGGCGCACTTCCCGTTTGGATTAATGTCATGAAGCAATTGAGACAAAAACCCGTCAATCTCACCCAGACACAGCAAATACAGTGGCATTGGATTGATATTGCAACAGGTCATCTTTCTGCTGCTGAATGTGAAGGTGCCGTATTTATTCCTTTATTGGTCAAAAATGTTCCAAATCAAGCCACTGCATGCGGCTTACCGCATTATGAAGTCGCTGCACCGGATGATTATGGTTTTGATCCCAATACCGCCCCTACCGATGACATCAATACGATCATCAATGAACAAGAGCAACGTATGCAGCAAGATTTGTCCAATCACCAACAGATGAATAATCAGAACCAATTTTAACAAGGGTCTATGATGAAACGACATAATAAACTGATCTTAACCACCAGTGCGCTGCTCAGCTTGGCTCTGGCTGGGTGTCAACAGCAGCAAGTGCTTACACCACCCGTGCAACCGAGCCCTCCAACAGCCAATGAAGTACCTAAGGTACTCAAGCCTAGCGCTGGGGTGGAAATTACCCCCTACCCAACCACAGAGATTGAAAGAAAACCGGCACCGCCCACACCAGCACCGGTTATTGTCAAACCTAAAGTGCTGGTAAATCCTAGCAGCTCACAAAAATTTGATGATGGCAGCAATCTTCCTGTGGTCAAACAAATGCTGATACAGGCCAAAGCGGCAGCACAACAAGGTCAATGGGATAAAGTAGAAGAAAATGCGCTACATGCGCAGCGTCTAGCACCACAATCTGCAGAAACTTTCTTGTATTTGGCTATGGTTGCCAATCAACGCCAACAAGCCTCACAGGCAGAAGCATTGGCACGACGTGGTCTCAGCTACGCACAGTCCAATGCCGTGCAAAAACAATTGTGGCAAGTTTTACTCAAATCAGGACAACTACAAAACAAAGCCGCTTTAGTCCAAGAAGCGCAGCAGCATTTATAGCATATAGCAGCATAGGGTATAACAGCATAGATCGATAATTTATATGCCGTTATACCCTACTCTTTTGGGTCTAGCTTTTCTTGGTTTAGCCTTTATTGGTCTAGCTTTTTTTTTATGGGTGTAGTTTTTTTATTGGTCTAGCCTTTTTGTTTGCTGTTGCAAAAAGTTTAAAAAGCACGGATTCCTGCTACGCCAAAACCATGATGGCGTTGCACTTGATCTAAATCACGTTTATGCATTCCCCCCAAGGCAAAAACGGGTAAATCGCTCTGTGCTGCAATGGCTTGGAATTGTTGCCATCCCAGCGCATCTTGCTCAGGGTGTGATGCCGTCTTTAACACAGGACTCAGCAGTATGGCATCAAATCCAAGCGCATGAGCCTGTTGCACCGCGGCGGCATCATGACAAGCTGCCAGATAGCGCTGTTGTGCTAAGCGTGGCAGTGCACTCAATGTTTGAAATTGATGCTGCTTAAAATGAATGGTATGGATCTGTTGCTGTAACTGCGGAGTCAACGCTTGCCAATGCCTAATATTGAGCATCAGAGCCTGTAATTGTAGCGGACTATAGGTGGTCAAGGGCGTGTAATCAAGCGGCTCTTGATCATCAGGGCGCCAATACAACAAATGGTCCGATGCGAGCGTTGTTAAAGCATCATGCTCAGCGCTGATCTTTATATAATGTGGCCAACACAATTGCTGCACAATGCGCTGATTGGCTTTGGGAAATTTTAAATGTAGCAGCTGTTCACGGTTGTACCATTGCCACGCTCCACGTCGTTGCGTGAGTTGTTCACGCGGGCAATAAGCACTAAAAAAATCTAATTCTAAGCTGAGATCATCATAGCGATGCTGGATGGAAGTGATTGGATGCCATTGGCGAATATCCAGCCCCGTTTCTTCAAGGATTTCACGGCGACAGGCTTGTTCTGCACTTTCGCCTGCTTCGACTTTCCCCCCCGGAAACTCATAGCGATTGCCTTGATGTTGCGCAGCATTACGCCATCCCACCAGTACTTGACCTTGATAATACACGAGCCCAATTGCAATTTTTAATACATCCTGCTTCACGTGCACGTGCCTCTTTTCGTCTATAGATTTTCAAGCATGCATCTCATCATGCAAGGTCAAGTATTCTAACGTGAATCTATCTTATGACAAGGCTGTGCTGACATGATTAAACGGTAAAATTTCCTGCTAAATATTTTTTTAAGATATATAGAAAATTTAATTGACAGACCTACCTGATAATGATTATCATTTGTGTATTCCAACACACCACGGAGTTCCAATAATGAACGCACCATTCAGCCTATTCACACGCAACAATGAAACTACGCATTCATTACCTATGCTACATTCCAACAACCTCTTTGCCCTAGGTCGTGAAATTCGCATTCTACATGCTGGTGAAGAATACCGTTTACGTTTAACACGCAATAATCGTCTTATTCTCACCAAATAAGCAGCATAACATCTGTTAAATAATAATAAACGTGGAAACAAGCAGTATGAAATCAGCGCGTACTGCTTTTTTAGTCTACAGTAAAATAAATCTGAAACTAAAGCAGTATCCAGTGAATGATATAAAGCCCCCATTGATCATGATCATCTCGCTACTCGATTAAAACGTAGGCAAACTTTTAAACCACCGTAACTCGAAATAGCGTAATACAATTGCCCATGATGAATTGCCATAATCTGATGACAAATCGATAAACCCAAGCCAGAGCCTTGGGTTTTACTCCCTAAAGCACGATAAAAACGCTCCCCCAAATGCGTCAAAACTTCAGCATTTATTTCCCCACTATTTTCTATATAAATTTGGATCGCCTGATGCGTTTGTTCTGCACTCACATAGAGATCTCCCTGCTGCGGCATATAGCGAATGGCATTATCTAAAATATTGCGTAGACAAGTAAAAATTAATTCTGGATTCCCCTGAATAAACAGCGGCGCTAACACCACATGTAATTGGCTTTGCCGCTGTTGGATCTGTGGTTGCAATAGCGCCAAAGCGTCCTCAAGCAGTTCTGGGAGATTGATCAACTGCTGCGGTAAATCCTGTAAATCTGTTGGATCAAGTCGCGCCAATAATAGCAACTGCTCTAATATTTGCGTACTCCGTGTTAGGTCCTGCTGCATACGCTCTAAATCCTCTAACAGATTTGGATTTTCATCTGCGTACTTACGGCTTAACAATTGTAGACGCATCGATAAA
Organism: Acinetobacter larvae; assembly: GCF_001704115.1. Taxonomy (NCBI): domain Bacteria; kingdom Pseudomonadati; phylum Pseudomonadota; class Gammaproteobacteria; order Moraxellales; family Moraxellaceae; genus Acinetobacter; species Acinetobacter larvae. The sequence continues at coordinate 1,231,931 of NZ_CP016895.1, read as the reverse complement.
GCAGACAGCGGTGAACGTAATTCATGTGATGCATCTGCGGTAAAGCGTTGCTCTGCTTGTAAAGCTCGATCCAAGCCCTGCAATAAATAATTGAGTTGCTGCACAATGGGTTGTAATTCGATTAACGCAGGTTGCGGTGCAATAATCGGGCTTAAATCATGGCTACTCTTGTCGGCAATAGCTTGCGAGAGCTGCTTAAACGGTGCCAATTGTTGTGCTATCGATCGCCGTAACAACAACCATAATATCCCCCATAAAACCAATAAAATCAAAGCAAATAGCAGCATACTATGCAGCATTTCTTGAAAACGTGAACTTAAAGGCTGATATAAAGTAACCGCTAAAGCTTGTTCAGATTGCGTCGCCTGATAACGGCGCCACAACTGTCCATCGGCAATCAGAAATGAGAAAACCTCGTCATCATCATGCTGCGCTAGCTGCTGCGGTATAGTAGTTGGAAGAAAAGTGGGATAATCTTCAGATTGTGCCAATAGCTGTTGTTGACCATATAACTGATAATGCACATCGAACTCATCGCTCAGTTCCTCTAATTGCTGCGCAGAAATGCTATTTAAATCGCTGATCATCAGCATATCTGCAATTTCATCCATGATCTGGTCATGGGTTTGCATTGCTTGATAGAGTGAAATCGCAACCATCAGTAACCAAGCCAATAAACCTGCCAAAATGGAGCTGTGCATAGCTTTTTGAATCAGGCTTTGCTGTAAAGAAATCGCTGGCTGCGCTGCTTTCATAACATGTCCATTGGCACGGGCCCTTCTGCTACTCAACATTCGATTGGGTTATACACTTTGCTGCATGCGGTAGCCCAAACCACGAATCGTCTGTATGCGTTGACTGCCTATTTTTTTACGGAGTTGATAAATAAAGACTTCAATGGCATTACTTTCGATTTCTTCACCCCAAGCATATAAGCTACTTTCCAATTGTTCTCGGGTAAAAATATGCGTCGGTCTCTGCATCAATTTATATAAAATCTGAAACTCACGACTGGTCAGATTGAGCAGTTGTTCCGCACGGTACACGGTTTTAGCCTCTGGATCTAAACGCAAATCACCACATTGTAGCTGTTGGGTAGATTGTGCGTGGCGTAAACGCAGTTGGCTGCGAATGCGCGCTGAAAGCTCTTCCAAGCTAAAGGGTTTCACCAGATAATCATTGGCACCTAAATCCAAGCCCTGTACACGTTGTTGAATGCTATCTTGCGCGCTAATAAAAATAATCGCGATATCTGGATGTTTCTGCCGCACCTGCTGCAAGATCTCATCCCCCGTTGCTTTGGGCAAACCACGATCGAGCAATAGACAATCATAATGATGCTCAGCAATCGCCCACAATGCATGATCACCACGCTCGACCCAATCGACCTGATAACCATCCATTTCTAACCAGTTCTTAATGCTATCAGCTTGTGAATGGTCATCTTCGGCCAGTAATATCCGCATCTTATTACATCCCTCTCTGCTCAATAAACTGACCGAATGATCACAGCTATACCATCCGTTTAAAACTGCACACCATCTACATCAATTTCTACACGTTTCATCGGCTTATAGTCAATATCGACCTCTCCCCAGATGGTAATTGGGGTATTGGCTGAAATCGCGCGACCTTGCCACAGTTCATCATCGATATCGACAGTGATGGTGCCTGTTTGGTCACGGAATTGATATTTTTCATCACCGATGGCTTTGACCACATAACCGCGCAATTTTACTTTACGATCATCCGCATAATTTAATGCTTGTTGCACCGTACTCAGTGTCATCGCAGCAATGGCATCTTGATTGACTGCGTGTTGTTGTGCTTGTGCTGCGGCTACAGCATTCGAATTTACTGTATGTTGATTGGCAGCCATACTCTGCATTGCGATTGCGCCCACCACAGTTATAGCACTCAGTGTCAAGAGCGTTTTTTTCAAGGTTGTTTTTTTCAAGGTTGTTTTTTTCAAGCTAGGCATGTTCTGTTCCTCATTTCAATATTGGTTAACAAATACATTAAAGCGCAACAACATGAGCTGAATCTTAAGATGACAGACTAAATTTTTAAGCTTCAATCCAATAAACTCAAATGCTCAATCTGAACCTGATCGGTACTCACCGTAAATTTGACATTGAAATTGGCAAAACTAAGACCATAAACGCGCTGTGCATCTTGTTGATACGCAGGACGCGGATCTAATGCCAATACTTGCTGTAACTCTTGAATATGCTGTGGATCAATACATTGTGCTGCCAATAACTGTTGGCATTGTTGCTGTGCTGGCATTTGCCAACACACCTTCTTTACCATCGGTTGCTGTTGTGCATAGCCACTCTGTGCATCGAGAATAGCATCTGAATACTGAATATAAGGTTTAATATCCAGTATCGGTGTACCATCCAGTAAATCACTGCCACGGACATAGACCCGTAACGCACTACCTTGTTTGACTATTTTTTCAAATCTCACCACCGACAAGCCAATTGCCGCAGGTCGATACATGCTGCGTGAAGCAAATACACCTATTTTTTGATTTCCCCCCAAACGCGGTGGGCGCACTTGGGCACGAAAAGTATCAGTTGCTGTCACAGACTTATTGTCATGAAATTGCCACAGCAACCATAAATGACTAAATTGCTCTATGCCTGCAAATGCTTGCAAATCGTTGTACGGTGGACATAATTCCACATAAGATTGTACATCAACCAGATTAGGCTGCCGTGGAATGCCGAATTTCTCACGATAAGGGCTGTGCATATACGCAATCACCGGCATTGAAATCTGTTTCATCATCATTTTTTCTAATAAGCTCAATTAAATATATTCAGTTTATCGAGAATGATTTTAGTTTAGAATAGCCAACTGTTTATATTTGAAATTATTGAGACTTTTAATGGCTGCTTTTAACGTCGAAAAGATTACTCACGTGCATCACTGGAATGACACATTATTCAGTTTTAAAACCACTCGTGATACCGCATTGCGTTTCAAGAATGGTCAATTTGTGATGATTGGATTAGAAGTCAATGGTAAGCCACTGATGCGCGCCTATTCTATTGCCAGCGCGAACTACGAAGAAGAACTCGAGTTTTTCTCTATTAAAGTACCAGATGGTCCACTCACGTCTATTTTACAAAAAGTTAAAGTTGGCGACGAACTCTTAGTTTCTAAAAAACCAACAGGGACTTTGGTACTAGATGATTTAAATCCTGGTAAAAATCTTTATTTACTCTCTTCAGGTACCGGTCTTGCACCCTTTTTATCCGTGATTCGTGACCCAGAAACATATCAACAATTTGAAAAAGTAATCGTGGTACACGGTACACGCTTTGTTTCTGAGTTGGCTTATCAAGATTTGATCTTAAACGAGCTCCCTAACCATGAATTCTTCCAAGAATTGGGGATTCAAGAAAAATTGGTTTATTACCCAACCGTGACCCGTGAAGAATTCCATACCCGCGGTCGTGTAACCCATGCCATTGAATCGGGTGAACTCTTCGAAAAAATTGGCTTAGAACGTTTTAATCCAGAAACTGACCGCGCCATGCTATGTGGTAGCCCCCATTTCTTGACTGACGTTGCTGCATTACTTGATCAACACGGTCTAAAAGAATCACCACGTATGGGGCAATTGGGTGACTATGTGATCGAACGTGCATTCGTCGAAAAATAAGCTATTCTGAGTGCTCAGGCATAGCGAGATGACCAAAACCGAGCCCGTGCATTGGCTCGGTTTTTTATGTGCTTTTATCTGGTAGAGAGACTCGTTTTAGTCCAATGCCTGTTGAATACGGACTAAACGTTGTTGTAAATGACGTGCCAACCCTGCACAGCAGAGCGCCACAAAGGATGCTCCCCCGAATGTGATTAGACTCAACCAATACATCAGAGCACTATACTGTGTAGCACGATTGATTTTGCTTTGTAATGCTGGGCTATTGGGTAAAATATTTTTAGCATAGACTTGCTGCTGCATCGTCCACAATTGCTCTTCTTGCAAACCATAGTGACTTATCCGCTCTGCGTCCGCAATGGGCAGTATGCGTTGTAAATAAAAATCTGCCGCCGTGCGATCGATGGGGCGATGCAATAATGCTGTTTGTGCCAAGACGTAAGATTGTACAAAGTCACTTTGCTGCGATTGTTTCAAATAATTAGCAATAGGGCTTTGCTGAATATTCTGTTTGTATTGAATCAAACCCGCATAAGCCACTGGCGCTTGTTTGGCATATTGTACATAACTCAAAACGCTCCACGCCAAGATAAAACCAATCAACCATGCCACAAAGGTCAATACTTTTGATTGCATGCGTTGGCGCGCCGCTTTAAACAGACGTAGCACGCGAATAAACACAAATGCCGCAATCATAGAGACTGGAATTTTGAGCAAGAACCACCCCACCCAACTCAAAGCACGATCCAAATAACCATCGACTTGATCTGTGGCAGAAATGTTTAAGGCCAGACTGACTGGAAGATGTAAATATTCGATATCTAAGCCCAAACCAACCAATGCATAGGCTAGTTGCTGACGCACCAAAAACAATGCCAACATCAAACATGCCAGCAACACAGCAAATACAGCCCAAAATCGAACACGGCGTTGTCTGTGCTTTAAAGCCAGTAGTTGGGTTTGTAAACTCGGCGATAATTGTTGCATAACTCTAGAAACCTCATGATTCGCGTTCGCTCAAAGCACATAGACATCCCCTAGCTTGCTGGGTGATGCCGTTTTATTGGCGTGGTACTTGCTGATGCACCAGTTGTTGTAAATCTTGTTGCAAGCTTCGTATACGTTGTGCAGCTTCATCGCGTTTTTGCATGCCTTCTTTTTGAATCTGAATCACATCTTGTACGGTATTGATCAGGCTATTTTGTACATGCTCCAAGGTTTCGATATCAATGACCGCACGCTGATTGGCTTTGGCGGTATCGACTGAGTTTTTATGTAATAGATCGGCATTACTGCGTAATAGCGCATTGGTTGCATCATCAATTTTATTGGCTAATTGCACGCTATTTTGCTGTTCTTGTAGTGAAATCGCCAGACTAATCTGATTTTTCCAAGCCGGTAAGGTGATATTTTTAATCGCATAAAACTTATCGATGAGCATCAAGTTATTGGACTGAATAATCCGAATCATCGGCAAAGTCTGCATCGCTGATTGCTGTAAAACCTGTAAATCACTGATTCTTTTTTCGAGATTGTTGGCCAAATGATTTAAGTCATAAATTTGCTGTGTCCGCTGCGGATCTTGTGCTGCATCATGTTGTGATAACGCGGTCAGTTCGGTTTGAATATCCTGTAATTTCAAACGCCCAGCAGCAACATAAACGCCCAGTTGCTTATATTCATCTTGCACCCCATGAAACATCTGTCCTAATGTTTCAACGCGTGCTTTTAAGCCACCTTGGGTTTGCTCAATCTCTTGTACCAAACGTTCGATATGCTGACGGGTACTGTCAAATTGTTGTTCAAAATTTTGTTTGGCATTGCGAAACTTATTTAAAATACTACCAATAAAGCCTTGGTTCTTATTGGCATTCAGCAAGGTATTGTGATTGAGCTGCTGTGCAACCTGCAATACTTCATTCAGTTTTTGCCCAGTCTCATCTAAGGATTTATTTTTCACTGCATTGAGCAATTCATCGGTATAACTTGCTGTTTTATTGGCAATGTCTTTACCATATTCAGCCACACTATGCTGGCTTAATTGGCTTAACTCCTGTTGAGCCGTTTGTACTGCCGAGAAATCTTCTGGGTTCAATCCCATTTCGACTAAATTAAGTTGTTCATAACGTTGTTGTGGGCTTAAATCATGGTGCGTATCGTTATGGTCTAGGTCTAAAGGCTTTTGATCTGAATGCATTGATGTACCCTATTGCTTTAAAGTATGAATGAGGCTGTTGATGAGTTTGTCCCGATCACCTTGTAATTGCTGAATATCACGAATATTGGCACGGTCTTGATTTTGTCGCAGCTGCTGTTGCCATGCAGGTAATAATACCTGTTGTGCTTCTTTGAAACGATCGAGCAACTGTAACGCTAACTGCTCATTGAGCTGCATTTGTGCATAAGCTAAATCATGATTGTGTTGTAAACGCTGTAAAGTTTCAATCTTTTTACTTAGACGCTGCTCAAAGCTATCGAAATTATTATCATTGGCTTGAAATAAAGGATATTGCTGTAAAAATTGTTGTGCAGCCACAATCGCATGTGCCATCTCACGGCGTAGCTGTACATAGTGTTGTCGACGCTGACTGGACTGTGCCAACTGTAATTTTAGTTTTTGACTTAAATGATTGGCTTGATCGACATAAGCATCCAGTCGATCTAGATATTTTATCTTCGTCACATCTGATTCAATATCAAGCCCTAACCAGCGTTGCAAAGCATTGAAACGGCGAGTTTTTAGCTGTGTTGTAGCCTGCTGCAAATGCTTTAATAGTTGCGCAATAGTCTGACTCAATTGCTGTGTCAATTCAGCATCAATGACAATCAGTTGCGCACTTTGTGCCTGAACCACTGCGTCAGCATAATAGTTCAGTTGAATCGGGGCATCCCGTAAAGGCAATAGCTGTTCACGCTGTAAATACAGCAACCGTTGTGGATCTAAGTCAATCTCAGTCAATGCTGGAAGTTGGCGCGAAGATTGTGTCATAAGCCTCTATGCAGTGCATAACAATCAAAATAATCATACTATAGCAAAAGACTAGATTGATCAGAATAATGTTAGAAAACTCAATACAATACTTATATAACTTAGATACAGCGATACCCACCAGATAGGGACCACATGACAACATCATATTGTTGCAGCAGAATACTGTCCTGTGAGATCGCTTTAACTTATTCTGGGTAGTTTTAACTTATTTCTGGTTGGTTTTAACTTATTCTTTTAACTCATTCGGATGAGTCTAAATACATTGTGATTGGTTTTAGCTTTGATATTCGTCAATCAATGCATAAATTTGTCGCAGTGTGGCATTGGAGAGTTTGGTTTTCTCACCTTTTAATAGCTTTTCCAATTGCTCTACACACTGCAACAACATACTGGTCTGATGTGGTCCATGCTCAAGTAAATAATCAAAAATATGTTGATCAAAATGTACGCCTCTACGCATAAGCACGGAATGCAGTAAAGCATAGCGATCGGCAAAATCATCGCCCGTCGGCACAGCCACACTGACCGCTTGATTTAAACGCGAACCTAAATCACGTAATTCGAGTTTTAATTCTTTCGGTGCAAAGCGTGAGGAAAATACCAACTGCCCGCCACCGGCATTATTGTTATTAATCAAATGAAAGACTGCGGTTTGCCAATGCGGCACACCACAAATTGCTTCGATATCATCCAGTGCCACCAAGTCATAACTTTCTAAGGCACTAATGGCTTCAATCGGTGCATCTAGCAATTCTAATAAAGATACTTTAATGGCTGACTTACCCACTTCAAGATAAGACTCGCAAATTGCCGATAATAAATGGCTTTTACCAGTCCCTGCCCCACCATAAACATAAAAGCGATTGACTAAACCTGCATGTAGCTGCCGCACCGCATCAATGACAGCAGCCCATCCAGGCCCAGAAAAATCACTAATCCGGGCATCGAGATGAGGTTCAATATCCAACTGCAATTGACGCATCGCTGTGTACTATCCTATAAGCTACTGATCTTTGATATCAGTTGATGAGTTATCTGTATCTTGCTGTTTTTTAATCTCAATATCAAGGTGCACTTGCTCACTTTCCAAGATGACGCGCTCTGATTCAGCGCTTTTTTCAATACTTAACTGCGGTGTGGGTTGATAAAACTGGCTATGCTGATAACTTTCATTGATATGCCGCAATAGCACCACGATCACAGCAGCAACAGGCAATGCAACTAACATCCCAACGAAGCCAGCCAGTTGTGCACCTGCCAAAACCGCAAAAACCACAGCTACCGGTGGTAAACCGATTTTATCACCCAGCAAGAATGGTTGTAGCACATAGCCTTCAACCACCTGCCCCACCATAAATACCACACCGATTAAAGCCAAATGCGTCCAGTCCAAACCGAATTGGAAGAAGCAAGCAATAACCGCAGATAAAATACCCACTGCAAAGCCCAAATAAGGGATGATACTGGCTAAGCCTGCCACCATACCGATAATCAGACCAACCCCCAAACCAACCATCTGCAAACCAACAGCATAGATGCAGCCGAGTAAGACCATCACCAAAAACTGACCTTTGACAAAGGCACCAAGCACTTGGTGGCATTCTTGTACAATTTGCAAGGTTTTTGCTTGATAACGTGGTGGAATCATGCCACGCATGCGATTGAGCATACGCTCCCAATCCAATAAGAAATAAAAGGCAATAATTGGAATCAGTACCAACGTCCCACCAATCTGAATAAAATTAATTCCTGATTGCAATACCTGTAACAACATGGCTTGGACACTGTCGACGCTATAGTTGGTCTGCACATAGTCCATCACAATTTTGCTGACCTGATCTGGGTCAATAATCATGTTGTCCACACCAAAGGTATGCGATGCCCAAGGCAAAACCTCATAGTTGATCCAATGTACCACGGTCGGCACACTGTCACGGGCATACATCAGTTGTTTCCACACGATCGGACCAATATACCAGATCACCAATGTCAGAATAGCAGCGATGCCTAAGAACACCACGGAAATCGCTAACCAACGCGGTAGAAAACGCGCCAATTGTTTGACCAATGGGCTAAATAAATAGGCCATTAAAAATGCGCCTAGAAAAGGAAGTAATACTGGTTTGAGCAAAACAACAAGCCAAGCCAGCACAACCACTACCGCCACAATGAGTAAGCGCTTTAAGGTCCGATCGTGCATGCAATAACGCCTTTTTCAGATTTATTGGTTATTGAAAATAAAATATTTTAATTAAGATAGCATTTTAGTACAGAATTCGCATATGCGTCTCGTATATTCAGGTATAATCGCCACGCCAATGCGGAGACTTCATATTATGAGCAACTCAACTTCTAATCAATCTACCACTGGTTTAAGCTACAAAGATGCTGGTGTCGATATTGAAGCGGGCGATGCCCTGGTCGATCGAATCAAATCCGTCGCCAAAAAAACCACACGTCCTGAAGTAATGGGCGGGCTAGGTGGCTTCGGTGCCCTATGCAAAATACCCAAAGGCTACGATGAACCGGTATTGGTTTCGGGTACCGACGGTGTTGGAACCAAATTACGCCTCGCTCTCAATTTAAATCGTCATGACACGATTGGTCAAGACTTAGTTGCGATGTGTGTCAACGATCTTTTGGTCTGTGGTGCTGAACCTTTATTTTTCCTTGATTACTATGCTACAGGTCATTTAAATGTCGATGTTGCTGCCAATGTAGTGACAGGGATTGGTAAAGGCTGTGAACTCGCCGGTTGTGCACTGGTCGGTGGTGAAACAGCGGAAATGCCCGGCATGTATGAAGGCGAAGACTATGATCTTGCAGGCTTCTCAGTCGGTGTTGTCGAACAAGCCAAAATCATTGACGGTACACAAGTCAAAGCAGGTGATGTATTAATTGCTGTCGCTTCTTCTGGCGCACACTCAAACGGTTATTCTTTATTACGTAAAATCATCGATGTTAAAAATCTCGATCTCGACCAATTGGTCGATGGTCGTCCTTTAGCCGATGTGGTGATGGAACCGACCCGTATCTATGTCAAACCGATTCTAGCATTATGCAAAGCAGTGAATGTACATGCAATGGCGCATATCACCGGTGGTGGTTTACCGGGTAACTTACCCCGTGTATTACCCAACGGTGCACAAGCCGTGATCAATGAAGCATCTTGGCAGTGGCCAAGTTTGTTCCAACTACTGCAACAAGCTGGTGGCGTAGAACAATTTGAAATGTATCGCACCTTTAACTGTGGCGTTGGGATGGTGATCGTAGTCGATGCAGCTGATGCAGCGCAAACCATTGACTTGCTCAAAGCACAAGGTGAACACGCATGGGCATTGGGTCATATCCAAGAAAATGCTGACTCGGTTGCCGGCGCTGATGAAAAAATCCGTGTGATCTTTGCATGATGCGAATTGCTGTACTGGTTTCAGGCAATGGTAGTAACCTACAAGCCTTGCTCGATGCAGGCTTGTCTGGTGAAATTGTTGGGGTCATGAGCAACAAAGCAGATGCCTATGCCTTGCAACGTGCGCAACACGCCAATATTGCCAGCGTGATTATTGAACATAAAGCCTATCCCGATCGTGAAAGTTTTGATCAAGTCATGCAGCAACAATTGCTCGATTGGCAAGTAGATTTAGTCATCTTGGCAGGCTTTATGCGAATTTTAAGCCCTAAATTTGTAGCGCAATGGCAAGGTCGCATGCTCAATATTCACCCATCCTTACTCCCCGCCTACAAAGGAATGCACACCCACCAACGCGTGCTCCACAGTGGTGAACGCTATCATGGTTGTACTGTGCATTTTGTCACGGCGGAATTAGATGCTGGTCAAGCCATTGCACAAGCTGTGCTTGAGATCAAGCCGCATGACACGGCACAAAGCTTGGCGCAGCGTGTCCATCAGATGGAACACTTTATCTATCCACAAGCGGTAGAGTGGGTTTGTCGCGGTGATATACAGTTTATCGATCAACAAGTCCATTATCGTGGTCAAGTTTTAACGCATCCCATTCAATTTGCTGCATTGCATTAAGCTACGCAGCATTGCAAGTCTTCTATTCGTGAGCAATGCATTTGCATTCAAAAGGCTGCCGCGGCAGCCTTTTGATTGACGATGATCATCACTATAAAACCATTAACAAAAACAATAATATAGCGCTATAGCAGTACGTCACTTTAGTTTTGTTGTGCAATTAACTGCTTAATAATATTTACCGTCTGCTGTGGATGTTCTAAGGGGAACATATGACTGCCCTGTGTCAAAGTATAGTCCAGCCCCCACTTCGCCTTGGCCATTTGAATAAAACCACGTTGATAAAACTGACTTTTATCACCCACCACCACATGCATGGGCGTTGTTGCCTTCGCACTCGGCAACCACCAATGTGATGGATTGGTTCTAAAAATTTGCACTTCATCGGCTTTAGGAATGCTTAAACAGACCCCACCCCGCGCATCATCACGTAAGGCATGCTGAATATATGCGTCAAAACATGCTGCATCAAAATCTTTATAAAAGCCTTTGGGGCGTAATAAAGCGGCGGCTTGTTCTCGTGACTCCCAATGATCACGACGTCGCTTCGACAAACCCGCTGGGGTAATCTGATCGACCATTTTGGGTCGCAATAACTTGGTAAAATGGAAAAACAACGATTGTTTACCCATAATGAGTGGTGGATCTAACAAGATCACCTGTTTAAACAAGTCTGGGCGTCTTTTGGCAGCTTGCATGGTCAGGATGGAGCCGAGTGAATGCCCCAAGCCTATGACGTTTCGCCCCGGTGTTTGCTGTACAACACTATCAATGATCTGATCCACCAAATCATGCCATTGATTGCTAATTGGATAACGTTTGTCAGGTCCAATCATCGGCACATAGCGAATGTCATACTCATCTTGTAGTAAATCAAATAGTTTTTGATAAACCTTGGATGGCACGCCATTGGCGTGCGCAAAATGAATAATGGCTTTGGCTGGCTGGGGATGTGTCATTTCAATTCCCTTTAGGTCTGACTTATTGCAATTTAGGTTGTTGTTCAGTATGCATTTCTTGCATGAGATGTGAAGCCATGCCTTGACCTACTGAAGCCCCCATTTTGCCAAAGATCGAATCTAAAGGCGAACGCTCAATGGTATAATTCACTGTTTTATCAATTTTTAATTGACGTTTTAAGCTTTCTATACTGCCGGTTTTATCGGCAATCCCCAAGGCAATGGCTTGCTCACCCGTCCAAAATAAACCGGAGAAAATTTTAGGATCATTGGAACGTAATTTTGCACCACGCCCAGTTTTTACTGCCTGAATAAAGTGTTGATGCACATTGTCCAATAAGGCTTGCACATGGGCTTTCTGTTCAGGATTGACGGGTTTGGTCATGCTGAGTATATCTTTATTATCACCTGCCGTTAAAGTACGATCTTCCACACCCAGTTTTTGGGTGAGCTGTGATATACCGTAGTTCGGCATAATGACCCCAATCGAACCAATTAAACTGGATGGATTGACCCAAATCTCATCTGCTGCGGAGGCAATATAATACGCACCTGAAGCACCGATATCGCCTACCACTGCATAGACTTTTTTGTTTGGATATTGCTGTTTTAAATAGCGAATTTCTTGCCAAATATAATCAGACTGCACGGGTGAACCACCCGGTGAGTTAATCTCCAACACCACAGCTTGTGCGCTTTTGGCCGCAAAAGCACGATTCAGTGACTTGATGGTATCGCTACTATTGACGCCTTGTTTGGATGAATCAATGGTGCCGATAATATTCACCACAGCCAAATGACTTTGACTACTCCCCACAACGCCCTCTTCATCACTGCCCGTACCGCATGCTTTGAGCATAAAGCCGAGAATAATTAGAATATATAAGCAGGTCATCAAACGAAAGAAGATATTCCACCGCCTGCTACGGCGTTGTTCAACCACTGAAGCCAATAGCATCTTTTCCAAAATCTGCCATTCTTTGCCAGCATGCTGCGGCTCAACGGGTTGAGTCTGTGTAGTGGGCTGCGATTCCTGTTTGGGTGGCCAATCAGACATAGGTGTATTCTCATTCAATTGAAATCGCTTAAGCACCAGCGCTTAAGCTTAAATAGTAAAATTGTCTATATCACTAGAATTAACATATAATAGTCACAATTTTACCGCGCTATTTAATATCTCTCACATGATTATGATTCAAAATGACTGAAAAACAAACCACAGCTACCACGCGCCTTCTTGATTTTTTCAGTCGTTTACCGATGTTGTTTTTGCGTGCCTTTGCGCGTGTGCTTGCGAGCTTAGTCAATGCACTACACATCAGTCAAACGTCTAAAACCATACGTCGTAATATCGAAATCTGCTTTCCAGACCTCAGTGATCAAGAGCGAGAGCGCATCAGTCGTGCTGCTATTCATAATGAATTACAGTCCTATATGGAGTTTTTCAATATTTGGGGCAGTAGCAATGCAAAAAATATTGCGCGAATCCGCCATATTACAGGTGAACATTATGTACACCAAGCATTGGCGGAAAATAAGGGCTTAGTGCTGATCGTGCCACATTTCGGCACCTGGGAGGTTATGAATGCTTGGTTTGCGCAGCATACGCAAATGACCATCATGTATAAACCGATCAAAAACCCTGATGCCGACCAATTTGTACGTCAAGCACGCAGCCGCGAACGTGCCAATTTGGTGCCTACCGATGAATCTGGTGTAAGACAGATCTTTAAAGCCTTGAAACAAGGGGGAACTACCGTAATTTTACCCGATCACACCCCTAAACAAGGCGGTGAGATGATTGAGTATTTTGGTGTGCCACTGGCTTCGAGTAATTTAACCGCCAAACTGATTCAGAAAACCAAAGCCCGTGCACTACTGCTCTATGCGATTCGCAATCAAGATGATAGCTTTAACATGTTTATTGAACCCATGGATGAAGCAATCTATAGCGGCAGTGCCAATGATGGCACGTTGGTGATTCATCATCGCATTGAACAACTGATTCAACGTTTTCCAGAACATTATCATTGGAGCTATAAACGTTTTAAAGCCAACCCAGCATTGCAATGTATTTACAACGATAGCAGTGATGAGGCAATTGCCAGAGTCAAAGAAATCCATCAACAACAAGCACATGCTGCACAGCACATGCAGCAAGCAGATGAGACCACCGTGTAGCCTCATCTTGATATCAGCAATCTGCTGCTCATACTGCCTTGTTGGCGCGGATTGCTGTATGAAAAACCGATTAACGCTCACGCTGTAACCAGCGGTAGCGCATACGCCTCGCCTGAAGTGTCATGTGATGAGGGCGTGAGGCATTGACTGCAAATTCAATACTGCCTTGCTCTATGCTAGACCACATTGCAATGCCCAGTGCTTTGGCACGCGCCTCAACCTGCGCATGGGGATGCCCATAACGATTGGCAAAACCCGCACTGGCAATTAACATTTTCGGTTTATAATGTGCCAAAAAATCATAGGCTGAACTCTGCCGACTACCATGATGACCCAGCACCAATACATCAACTTTTAAATCGGGATAGTGTTGTAATAATTGATATTCTGTTTGCCAGCCGGCATCCCCCATCAGCAAAAAATTCTGATAGGGCTTGACGCCAGTATATTGTATATACAGCACACAGGATAATTCATTTTTATGCTGTGCCACCTGTGCTAACTGCTCCACTGCCGGGGAAAGTACGCGTACACTTAAATCCCCATATTGCCAATGTTGCCCGGCATGACAATAGTCAAAATCAACCCCCTTAAACACTGGGTCATACTGATTCGCCATGACTTTTTTGATGTCTAGCTGTGCTGCCATACCCTGCCAGCCAATCATATGGTCTTGGTCTAAATGACTCATGATCACCCGCTCCACGCTTTTAGATCCTTGTTGCATCATAAAAGGCAATAAAATACGCTCAGCAACTGCTGTGCTTGATGCAGCCGAGGTATTCGAAACGCTTTGCTGCGCTTGCCCGGCATAGACCACGGGTCCCCCCATATCAATCCAGAATTGGCTGTCGGCATGGCGCAGAAAAATAGCTTGCCCTTGCCCAACATCCAGTACTGTCAATTGAAAAATTTGTTGATCACCGCGCTGAGCAAAACACAGTGCCAATGCGGTGACCAAACTCCATGCTCGGGGAACAATACCACGTGGCAAAAAGATGATCAGCACAGTGATACTGAGCAATAGCATCTGTAGCGGTGTCATGGCAAACCACAGCAAAGGGTCTGAATACAGTGTATTTAAACGTTGTAATAACCTCAATGCCAGTTGCAAGATCTGATGACTCAGGTCAAAAAAGAATGCTGCCACAGTCTGTGATATCAAATAAGACAGTGCCGCAAGAATTAATAAGGGCAGCACCACACTGCCCAAAATGGGAATGGCAATTACATTGGCAAACAAAGCCAATATCGAAACTTGTTGAAAGATAAACAAAAGCAAAGGAATGAGTGCAATATAAATTTTCAATTGCCCCCGTATAAACAGCACACTCAAATGATAGATCCGCCACCACAGATTAAAGATCACATAAGGGTGCTGCAGCATTGTCTGATATAAACCCAGTAAAATAAAACAAGAGACATAAGACAACCAAAATGAAGTCGCTAAAATACTAAAAGGATCTAAAATCAGTAGGCTACTGGCACTCAATAATAAGACCTTTAATCTTGCGAGGTTCTGTTGCAGTAAAAACAAACTACTACACAGCACTGTGGTCAATAAGGTTCTTAAGGCGGGGATTTCAAACCCAACAAAGGCACAATAAAGCACCACACAAGCCAGAAAAGGCAGCCACATGAGACTCGGTCTGGCATAGCGTAGATATATTCTGGGGACAAAATATTCAATGATTTTGCGCAGTAGCCAACAACATAACATCGCAGCCAATAACACATGCGGTCCAGAAATAGCCAATAAATGACTTAGACCTAAATTTTTAAATAAAGTCTCTGTATCACTGGATAATAAGCTCTGATCACCTGTTAATAAGCCCAGCACCAAGCCTGCTTGTGCATAATGCTGGGCTGCAATATAGCTCCGAAAGTCTAAACGCTGTTGCTCAATTGCCAATAGCCATGGTTGCCAGATGGATAACTGCTGCTGATGCTGGAGAACCCTATGCCGATCCGCTGTGTGCTGGATCGCTTGTATCTGTTTTACCCGCATCTGCGCCATAATATTTTGTTGTAAAAACCAACGTTCTAGATCAAAAACGCCGGCGACCGCATAGCCATGTGCTTCACGGACTTCACCACTGACCCGATAGTACTGCCCTAACTGTAATGCTGGCTGCCCCTGAGCTTTGAATCGAAGCAACCATTTTTGTGCTGGCTGATTGGGTAACAAGACCACGGCAACCTGCTGGATCAGACCTAGCTGAGCATTGACTTGATCAATCTGTTCGATATAAACCAACTGGCTTTGTTCTGCAACCCCCAGAAAACGCTGTGCTAAACGTTGTTCTAAAGCATGCGCTGCATAGCACAATGCCAAGATAAAAACCAACAGCATATCAGCAAGATAGCGGCTCTGTAGCATAATCTTGCGACAATACGACCACATCCGACGCCGCCACAACGGATGATGACCTGCACGATTAAAATGAGACTGCGACTGTGCGCTAGCAGCACGGGTAGCATGATATTTTAAAGCCATCAAAAACAGCAGATAAAATACTATAGCCAACAACACTGGCATGGCATAGCGCGTTAAAAACTGCCAGTTTTGATCGCCCATGGTCGATATACCAGCAATCCATGCGACACATATTGCCACTAAGCGCATTGCTCAACACCTGCCACTGACCAGCCAAGACCCTCTAGTGCATTAGATGTCAAGCGCGTTGAGCAAACAAGCACATTGGTCTGTTTTATGGCAATTCACGATCAAAGCACTCGCAACAAAACCACAAGCTCACGCTCTAAATCGCACCGTGCAGGCAAAAAATAACCCGAAAAAAATCGGGTTATTGGGGATGGGAGTAGCTGATCTATCTACTTATCTATCTATAAGTGCTATAAGTCTATAAGTCTATAAGTGCTATAAGCAGAGAGCTTAATACCACACACCATCTTGCATATGCATAATCTGATCGGCAGATTTCGCCAATTGTTCATCATGAGTTACGATGAGCATTGCCATATTCAGCTCTTGTTGTAGGTCTTTGAGTAACGCAAAAATCCCATCTGCTGTCTTGCGGTCTAGGTTCCCCGTTGGCTCATCGGCTAACATCAACTTCGGTTCGGTCACCAAAGCCCGTGCCAATGCCACACGCTGTCTTTCCCCACCTGACAATTCACCAGGTTTATGGGTCAAACGATGACTGAGCCCAACACGCTCTAACAGATATTTAACACGTTGTTCCACCTCGGCATAACGGCTATGGCGACGTAACATCAAAGGCATCGCCACATTTTCTAAAGCGGTGAACTCTGGCAATAGATGATGAAACTGATACACAAAACCTAAATGCAAATTACGTTGCTCGCCACGCTCAGCTTCACCCAGACTATCAAAACGTGCGCCGTTGAGGTAAATTTCCCCTTCACTTGGGCGATCTAAGCCGCCCAAAATATGCAATAAGGTACTTTTACCAGAACCACTGGCACCCACAATAGAAACAAACTCACCAGCATGAATATCCAAACTTAAGTTTTTCAATACTTCAACGCGATTTTTACCATCGGCAAAGTGTTTGCTCACATCACGCGCTGCTAAAACCACAGAACTATTCATAGCGTAATGCCTCCGCAGGCTGAATTTTTGCAGCACGTAATGCTGGATAAATGGTTGCTACAAAACTCAAGACCAAAGATACACTGACAATTAACAAGACATCTTGCCAACGTAAATAAGAAGGTAAGTAGTTAATAAAATAGGCATCAAATAAATGTAAGCCCAAGGCATGATTGAGCCAATCAATGATATTACTAATGCTGGATGCAAAAATAACCCCCAGCACCGCACCGGCTAAAGTCCCCACCACACCAATCACCGTCCCTTGCACCATAAAAATACGGGTAATGGTGCTCGGCGAAGCCCCTAAGGTACGTAGAATTGCAATGTCAGCTTTTTTATCTGTGACCACCATCACCAGTGAAGAAACAATATTAAAAGCAGCAACCAATACGATCAGGAATAATAATAAACTGACCATGGCTTTTTCCATCTGAATCGCGCTAAACAAATTACCATGGGTATAGGTCCAGTCTGACGGATAATACGCCCCAGGTAAGCTACGAGCGACATCACGTGATACTTGCGGTGCAGCAAAAATATCATCGAGTTTGAGTCGTAAACCTTGTGCTCCAGCAGGTAGACGCAATAATGTCGCAGCATCATTTAACGCAATATAGCCAATTGTTGAATCAACATCGGCACCAATACTGAAAATCCCAACAATTTTAAACCGTTTAAAACGAGGAACCACACCCGCAGGTGACGGCGTTGCTTCGGGTAAAACCAAAGTCACATAATCATTCAGCTCTAAGCCTAAGCCATCTGTGAGTGCCTGTCCTAAGACAATCCCAAACTCGCCAGCTTTTAAGCTATCGATGCTACCGCGTACCATATGATTCTGAATAATTGATACTTTTTTCTCGTAACTGGGTTCAATCCCATTGACCAATAAACCTGAAACTCGCCCTTGCGCAGTTAACATGCCCTGTAATTGGGTAAAAGGAGCAACGCCAACAACATGCGGCTGTTGATCGACTTGCTTTGCAAGATCTGGCCAATCTGTTAAGATTTCGTTGGAAGAAACCGTCGCTTGTGGCACCATGCCCAAAACGCGATTTTTTAATTCCCGGTCAAAACCATTCATCACAGATAAGACCGTAATTAATACGGCAACCCCTAAGGTCAGACCGATCATAGAGACCAAAGCAATAAAAGAAATAAAGTGATTACTACGCCTTGCGCGTGTATATCTCAACCCTATATACAGCGAGATAGGTTTAAACATACCAATCTAATCCGAGGTTTTTATGAATATTTCACAGCATCAATCGAGTACTTTAGAACGTCGTATGATGTCTCGTATCGATGCTGCACTAAGGATAAATTATCAGATTATCAGTGATGAAGCCGCGCTGCGCGATCCATATGATCCCAATTTTATCTTGCCGCGCTATTTTCTACTACTTGCCGAATTAGATCAATTTGATCACGCACTTAAATACGAATTACAACAATTAAATGAAAAAGATCAACATATTGCTCAAATCCTGAACTTATTCAATCAAAAGCTCAACTTAATTACCGGCGCATTATATGACTCGACCGTGCAAAGCCTACTCCCTTCCCCGCAACAAGTAAACTTTTCCGAAAGTGGCTTTAGTTTCTATCATGATCAAGCGCTCAAAACAGGATGTCACTTACATGTCACTCTAAGTCATCCAGATCACGCCTTTCATATTGCAGCCACAGCACAAATTGCCTACGCCGAAAGTACCGAGCAAGGACCTTATCGCATAGGTGCTTATTTTGTCAGTTTACATCCCAACGATCGGGTCAAATTGGCTGCCTGTATACGACAACATCAACAAGAACAAGCCAGTGATTATAACAATGACGCGACCTTTCATCCCTCGATATAACATTCAGCAACAGCACTACAGCACAGCACCGAATACCTGCAATCCGTGCTAAACACGCGCACCGAACATACGCATAAAGTAAATTAACAGCCCAGATAACAATAAGACTGCCCCTAAAAGTACCCAAGCATTGGGGATTTCATTGTTCAATAGCGCACCCAATAACAACGCCAACAAAGGCGTCATGACAGTGGTTAAAGACAGCGTGGTTGCTTGAATATTTTTCACCAATTTAAAATAGCAATACATCGCCAACATCGATGCCATCACCACAGTATAAATCAGAGACAGCATGGTTTTGAGGGATGGTAATTGCGTCGGTGCATATTGCCAAATAAACGGTAATAATAACAACGCCAGCAAGGTGGAGACTAAAATAGAGCCCGTTGCCTGTGCCATGACATCGAGTTGTGCATTGACTTTCTTGACCCAAAATATTGAAAGCGAGTAAAAAAATACGCTAAACAACATCAAGATAATACCCGTCAGTTGCACATGCTGCCCCGTTCCAGCACTCAGACAAATCACTGCCAAACCCGATACCGCCACACACATGCCAAGCCATTGCACGGCATGCAAACGCTGTGAAAAAGCAAAGTGTCCAATTAAACCCGCCATGATCGGTGCCAGTCCAAACATCAGCGCCAGAATACCCGAGCTCAAATATTGGGTTGCCGCATAGGTAAAAATCTGCGAACCAATCAAACTAAAAGCACCCGCCAAATAACTGTGTAGCGCCTGACGATTGCATGGCAAGTTAATTCTAAACAGCAGCAATAAACTGCCAGACAACAGCAAAGCCAATACAAAGCGCAGTAATAACGCCCACATGATATGAAGATCAGTGACACTCCAAACAATGGCCAATGGGGTTGTGGACCAAATCACCACCAATAACATATATGTCAAAACGATGTTGCTGGTGGATGCTGTACTAGACATGAAAAATCCTTTGCCGCGCGCTCAATATAGACTATAGACTGTGATCTGAACCCAATAAATGATTTAACGACGAACACATAAGCTCAGTATCGTTACTGCTTCAGCTTTAGGGTGCTGAAGACAGACGTATCTGTTTTTGGATCAGTTGATCTAAATGGCTGGAAAATTCACGCTTATCACGTTCAGAAATTGGCGCTGGACCACCGGTTTGTACCCCAGCACCGCGTAATACATCCATATAATCTCTTAAATGCAAACGTGCTTTGACATTGGCGGCAGTATAGATTTCACCACGCGGATGTAAAGCTACGCCTCCCTGAGCAATCACTTCAGCGGCTAAGGGAATATCTTGCGTAATCACAATATCATGCGCTTGCATACGTGCCACAATTTCCTGATCGGCTTTGTCGGCACCAGACATAACCTGTATGCTTTGTACACGGGTAGAATTGGCAATACCGGTCGCTTGATTGGCAACAAAAAATACTTGCAACTGATAACGATCAGATGCTCTTAAAATAATTTCTCTTAAAATCCGCGGCAGCGCATCGGCATCAACCCATAATTTAAATAACAACACCAGAGCACACCCATTTACACAGAAAAAACTATCTTAGCAAATTGCTCAACTTTACTGTGCTGCATTGCAAAGTTTTTAGTCGACTACCCTGCTCCACCAAACAATCTGCTTATTTTATCGACAACTCGCTGGATATTTTTGGTTATTCCATGCATTTTTAGGGCTATTTTACCTCTGCAGGCTTGAATTATCCCAATCACCCTCGATTTAATAAGCAATGTTATTCATTTGTTAAATAAAAGCTTATGCACAATCATAATAGCCCAGAAATAATTCGCATTGATGAACAAAACTTTGGCAGCCATGTTGAACATTGGAGTTTGTTAGACGAAGATGCCTGTGCAGTGGTTCCGAGCTGGCTAGGTCAGGCACTCAACGCACCGATTATGCCAATGGGGCTTTGTGCACAAGAAAGTGATATGGACCCAACTACTTGGCTGATTCAGGGACCACAACATAGTGCAGTCATGCTGAACCAAGTGATTGATGTAGTAGAGCATAAACCCCAAGCGGTCAAAACCGCATTCCCTAGTTTTAGCAGCCCCTATAAAATAAAAGCCACAGTACAACGCATTATTTGTAGTCAATCCAATAGCCAAGCGGTTTTACAGCTGAATCTTGGTGCCAATGCCGTGGTCTATGCCTTTGACACACTCTATAGCGTTAACCATACCCAATATCAAAAACAACAAGATTATGCTGTGCAACTCAATGCTTGGGCCTATGACCTTGAAAAAGTCGCAGACCACGAACAAATCGTGGTGGATGATGCAGCATCCATCAAACATCATCGCGCATTGAATGATATTTTATCGGCTCACCAAGGCATTGCACCCGATAACCTACAAGAACTCATCGATGCATGGCAGCCCAAATCAGCGCAAGACCTTGAACCGGTTACTGTCGATTTTTCTAAAATGGTCGCCTACTTATATGGTGAAACACTAGGGCAAGAAGATGAAGCTTGGTTCCAAGGTAAAATTGTGGGCATCAGCAGTATGAAGTTTATGGAAAAAGACATTCAGCTGTATGATGTCACCTTAATGCTGGAACAAAACCAGCCTGCCATCTTGGTCCGTGTTGCTGCACCGAATGCCACTGCGCAGCAATTTGCCATTGGACAATACATCCGTGGCAATATTTGGATTCAAGCAGAAATCCATCAGCCACACATTAACAAGGCTTAGTTTTTAGCCTCGTGCAATAGCGTCTAAGCCCAGCATCAAAGCAGAGCCCCAATGTGCTCTGCTAATTTTTAAGCACTATGCGAGTCCAACAACATAAATAACATATAAGTGCAGCGACATGCTCGCTGTGAAACAATGTGCTAGTCAGTGATGTGCTAGGAATTTGATAATCTAAGCTATGAATGCTCAGCCGCAATCGCTAAAGCATTACAGAGGTCTAATAAGCGATTGGCATAGCCCCATTCATTGTCATACCAAGCGAAGACTTTAAATTGTTGACCAATTTGCATGGTCAAACTGAGATCGACAATTAATGAATAAGGTGAGTGATTAAAATCACTCGATACCAATGCTTCATCGGTAACCTGCATAATGCCAGCATAATCTTGCTGCGCAGCCTCACACAAACGTTGTTTTAAATCTTTAATATCTATTGCTTTACGCGTTACAAAGCTCAAATCAATTGCCGCTACATTTAAAGTCGGTACCCGTATCGAATAACCGTCGATGCGCCCTTGCATCTGTGGCAATACTTGTTGCAATGCAGCCAGTGCCGATGATGTGGTTGGAATAATATTATGCCCCGAAGCACGCGCACGACGTAAATCACGATGTGCCTGATCCAGCACCGACTGATCTGCAGTCACCGCATGAATTTCTGTCATTAATGCGCTTTGCATCCCAAAGGCATCATCAATAATCTTCACCAAGGGCACCAAGGCTTGTGTGGTACACGACACGCTAGAAATAATACGATCTTGCGCTTTGATCTCATCATGGTTGACCCCATACACCACAGCTGCATCAACACTATCAAATGGTGCTGCACCAATAATGACGCGTTTAGCACCGGCATTGAGATGTTGAGTTGCCGCAGCACGTGAACGAAAATGCCCGGTACATTCCAGTACCACATCCACCGCGAGGTCAGCCCAAGCTAAGGCCGCAGGGTCCGGCTGTTGCAACATCAAAATCCGTAGACGATGCTCAGCATGAGTAATATTGAGATAACTGCCGTCAGCTGTATGTTCTAATGACACCTGACCTGCAAAACGACCATGACTCGAGTCATAACGAAATAAATGCGCCAAGGTTTCAGCATCGGCAATGTCATTAATTGCAACAATGTCAAACTGAAATGGCGTAGGGTTTTCAAACCAAGCGCGCACCACATTACGTCCTATTCGACCAAATCCATTAATCGCCACACGTTGCATTTGTTATCCTACGTTGTTACATCAAACCTGCGTCATCTTAACGGATTTTTAAAATCAAGCCTAAGTTTTTTAACCTTTTTAGGACGCTCACGTGCAATGCATCGATTTCACAACGCATAGACCCAGCAATACTGGCTTTTTACCGCAAGATACATTGCCGTAAGATACATGGCTTAGGGCAACAGCGCTAAGCCTCTTGCCCATTCAAGCATAGCGGCAATCAGGAGAATTGCCATTTATTCGTGCTAAAGTCGTTGGTTGCTTAAAGTTTTTCCGTTATAATTTGTCGTTTTCAATTTATAAGCCGCGTATTATTCCAAGCGCTTCAGCTCTAAAGAAGCATTCTAGAATATACATTTAGCCAAATTCAAAATTATGGAGTGACTTGGTTGTGAGTACTCGTTATATGACATCCGCTGAAATTCGTGAAGCATTCTTGCGCTACTTTGAATCGCAAGGCCACACACGTGTCGCATCGAGTTCTCTGGTTCCCGCCAATGATCCGACATTGCTCTTTACCAATGCTGGGATGAACCAGTTTAAAGATTGCTTCCTCGGCTTAGACAAACGTGACTATGTTCGCGCAACCTCTTCACAAAAATGTGTCCGTGCTGGTGGTAAACACAATGACTTAGATAACGTTGGTTATACTGCACGTCACCACACCTTTTTTGAAATGTTGGGTAATTTCTCATTTGGTGACTATTTCAAACGTGACGCCATCCGCTTTGCCTGGGAGTTCCTGACTTCTGCACAATGGCTCGGGCTAGACCAAGAAAAACTCTACGTAACGGTCTACCATACCGATGACGAAGCTTTTGATATTTGGCATAAAGAAATTGGTCTTGCGGCAGAACGTATTATCCGTATTGGCGACAACAAAGGCGAAAAATACGCTTCAGATAACTTCTGGGCAATGGGTGATACCGGTCCATGTGGTCCTTGTTCTGAAATTTTCTATGACCACGGTGCGCACATTTGGGGCGGTCTACCGGGCACAGCAGAAGAAGACGGTGACCGTTTCATCGAAATCTGGAATAACGTCTTTATGCAATTCAACCGTACCGCTGACGGTGTACTGCATCCCCTACCTGCACCATCTGTCGATACAGGCATGGGCTTAGAGCGTATTTCTGCAGTTTTACAACATGTCAATTCCAACTATGAAATTGACCTATTCCAAGACTTACTCAAAGCCGCAGCAGAGATCATCGGTGTAGAGCTGTCTCAAGATGTACTCAACGCAGCAGAAGAGCATAAAACCATAGACTATCCTGCCTCGCTTAAGGTTGTCGCAGACCATGCACGTTCTTGCTGCTTCCTAATAGCCGATGGCGTTAACCCATCCAATGAAGGTCGCGGCTATGTACTACGCCGTATTATCCGTCGTGCTGTCCGTCATGGTAATAAAATGGGCGCGCAAGGTACCTTCTTCTATAAAATGCTGCAACCCCTGATTGCAACAATGGGCGAAGCCTACCCGCAGCTGGCAGAACAACGTCAACGGATTGAAGCAACCTTGATTCGTGAAGAAGAACTGTTTGCCAAAACACTTGAACAAGGGTTGAAATTACTAGAAGCTGAGTTAGCGCAACTCTCTAGCAAAGTTATTCCGGGTGCCACAGTCTTTAAACTTTATGACACCTATGGTTTCCCTACCGACCTCACCGCAGACATTGCCCGTGAACGTGGTTTTGAAATTGATGAAGCTGGTTTTGAGGTGGAAATGGCTGCGCAGCGCCAACGCGCCCGTGATGCCGGTAAATTTGCTGTCGATTACAATACCCTCATCAAAACCGATGCATGTACACAATTTGACGGTTATGAACAAACCCAAGGTCAGGGGCACATCATTGCCATCTATAAAGATGGTGAAGAAGTCACAGCATTACAAGAGGGTGATGAAGCGATTATCATCCTAGACCAAACCCCATTCTATGCAGAAAGTGGTGGTCAAATCGGTGATACTGGTTTCTTTAAAAATGAACATGGCATCTTTGAAGTACAAGATACCAAGAAATCTGGCAAAGCCATTGTCCATCACGGTGTCCTGACCATGGGCAGTATTGCGACTCAGCAACAAGTTGAAGCAACTGTGCAAGCCGATCTCCGTGCAGCGATATCTCGCAACCATTCTGCCACGCACTTATTGCATGCAGCACTACGTCAAATCCTCGGTAGCCACGTGCAACAAAAAGGCTCTTTGGTTGCCAGTGATGTGCTGCGTTTTGACTTTGCCCATGATCAACCCGTAAGCTTTGAACAATTACAGCAAGTTGAACGCTTGGTTAACCAAGAAGTAATTGCCAATACCGCTGTACAAACCGAACTACTGGATATCGAAAGTGCCAAAGAAAAAGGTGCAATGATGCTATTCGGTGAAAAATACGGTGATGAAGTCCGTGTTTTAACCATGGGAACGCTACGTGACAATAAGGCATTCTCGATTGAGCTTTGCGGTGGTATACACGTCCGTCGTACTGGTGATATTGGTTTATTTAAAATTACTGCTGAGAGTGGTGTTGCTGCTGGGGTACGCCGTATCGAAGCAATTACCGGTAGCGCAGCACTTGCTTGGGTGCAAAAAACGGAAGCTGATGTTCAACACATCAACAGCTTACTTAAAGCGCAAAAAGATCAAACTGTAGATCGGGTTCAAGCCGCAGTAGAGCAAAATAGTGCGCTACAAAAGCAAATTGAACAACTCAACCAAAAACTGGCTCACGTCCAAGCGACCGAACTTTTAAGCCAAGTTCAAACAATCGCAGATCGTTCTACACTGATCTGCAGCATTCCTGCCACAGATGCCAAAGCTTTGCGGCATTTGCATGACGGCATCAAGTCTAAATTAGCCGATGCTGTTATTATCCTCATCGGTGTAGATGGCGACAAAGTCAGTCTCATTGCATCTGTTGCCAAAGAATTGACTGCGACGCTCAAAGCGGGTGACATCATCAAACATCTTGCCACTGAACTCGGCGGTAAAGGGGGTGGTAAACCTGATTTAGCACAAGGTGGCGCGCCACTGAACGAGAAATTGGACAGTGTTGTGGCTGAGCTCCCTGCTTGGCTGGCACGCTAAGCATTTTACCTTTTGCATAACAGCTTATATAACGGATCTTGGGAATCATCTCCTCCCAAGATCATGGCTTACTTAACTTAAATGGAATAACCATGGCATTCATCATTCAAAAGGATGAATGCCATTCAGCCACAATCAGAAAATCTAGCGCTTTTATTCCTTATAACGTTGTGTACTATATTGCTCCGTCGCTAAACGTTTTAGCTGTTTTGCGCCTTTATTCCCTGCTAAATTTTCGATGTACTGTAAAAATGCCTCAGCATAATCCAAGCCAACATCAACCCGACGATCACCTGTAATATTTTTAAAGCTGCTATAAAAGTCTTGTCCATCTGCTAAAAAGTTAATTGTGATCACTTGATAATATTGGTTGGGGTTCAATGCTTGATATTGACCTTGTGCATTGCGTACTTGTAAATTGGATATACGCTGTCCTTTGGCTTGGGTTAAATCAACATGCCATGTCAAACCACCAGCATAAGGATAACTGCCTGAATTATTTTTGACCACGGCATCCATAGCATCTTCTAATACCGCTTTAATTTCTTGCCCAGTGGCTTTTAATTGCACTAGGGTATTTTTAAATGGCAGTACGGTATATATTTTCTCTACCGTAATATTGCCCTTGGGTAAATCGACTCGTACACCACCACCATTTTGAATGGAGATATCTGCTTTAAAATATTTTTTGCCTTGTTGTAAAAATGCCTCGGCAACCAATTGCTGTACATCACCACCATGTTGATGAATAAAATCTGATTTATTACACACATCTCCCAATACTGATCTCGATGTGTCCTTGCTTGAACCCGGTACTCGACGTAAACAAAGATTATCTTCGGCAATGGCAACTTTTTCTTGCCCTAATAATGCTTTTGCAATGCTATAAGGCTCTAATATACGTAATGCATATGGATCGGGTTTGACGATTTTTAATGTATTACTTTGGGCGACATCTTGGCGAATCATAGCCAGCTCTTGGCTATTTAAGACCATTGCGTCTTTCGCACTACGCTTAAAATTGTCATCGATTAATACATTGGCTCGACCCTGACAATTACTTACTTTGCCATCGGCATCAAAGTTTACTTTGAGTTGCCCCACCACATAGGCATATTGCCAAGCCTGTACCACACAGACCTGATCACCATCTTTATTTTTTAATAGAGTCGGATAATTACCTTCAGGGCTAATACCATAATTTTTGAGTTTAGAATCTGCCAATAAAGTATGCGAATCACCTCCAACAATCACATCAACACCCGATAGCTGGCGTGCTAGCTCTTGCTCTAAACCATAGCCTAAATGTGATTGCACAATAATTTTATTAATACCTTGTTGTTTAAGCTGATCGATATATTTTTGTGCCGTAACGCGTTCATCATGAAATATAGTATCGGCATTGGGACGTGAAGCATTTTTAGTTTTATCAGCAATGGTTAAGCCTATGAGCGCAATTTTCTGCCCTTCTCTTTCAATAATGGTATAAGGTTTAACCAAATCACTTTTATACAATGGCGAGCTGGCACCAAATTGCACATTGGCACTCAATACTTGGGTTTTATTTTTACAATTCCCTTTGTTATTTAAAAAGTCTATAAATTTCTTTAAACCCGCATCGGCATTATCAAACTCATGATTGCCTAAGGTGAAACTATCAAAACAAACGGTATTCATGAGGTCGGCTTCTGCCTCACCTTCTTTTAAAGTAAAATACAGATCACCCGTTAAAGCATCACCAGCATGAATTTTAATTGGATTCTTCTCAGTACCTGCCAACTCATTTATGAAAGCAGCAACACGCGCAAAACCACCATTGGATACCTGTATCGATTCACGCGTTCCAGCTGAGGTCTCTAACAGCAATTGTAGGGTTTCTTCATCCAGATGTGAGTGGCTATCATTAATATGTAAAATATTCACTTCTAATGGTTTTTTACTTATAACACTGGGTTTTTCATCGTCTTTATCATCATGGCATCCCACTAAAATCATACTTGAAAAAACGATGCCATAAATCACTTTAGCATATTTGTTGGTCATGTTTATTGCTATCACAGCATATACTCGCAAGGATTGTCTTTAAAACAACAATCATCGAACAACATGGTTTAATGTTGATGACACGCGGGTTATGCATATTCTAAAACAGTTCTAAAACAGATAATTTTGCTTACATACAGGTGATGTTGGGATTTTCAGCTTGATCTTTAAAGGCTCGATATTCTTCTTCGAAATCTTCTTTGCTGAGGCTAATATCATTAAAACCGGATTGTTTTAACGATGCGCTAAGCTCATCAAAATGGTTATATATAAACTCATAGACCTGCAAATCTGTTTTCATCTGCAAACAGTCAATTTCAGCTAATGCTTGATATTCTGCGCTACTTAAACCATCTCGCCCATTTGCGGCAGAAAATGCTTTGCGTTTTGGCTTAATGACAAAATCATGCTGCAAACCGCTCATCGCTGGTGGCTGCATATAAAAAGAACGATATTCTTTTGCCATCGAAAATTGTGGTGCGAGCAGAACACTGATTGAGAAAACTATGCTCGTCATGCTCTTGATGCGTTGATATTTTAATCGTCGTATAGGCATATTTAATGAATATCCAGCACAAATACATGATAAATATAACATAAATAAAAAAATAAACACGACGAATAGCAAATAACTCAGTCATCTTTTTTAAAACTGATCATTCAAAATAAAGATTTTAAAATTTATATTATTGGGGAAATAGTACATCGTATGTCATCCTTCACATACGATGCGATGCATTGTTATTAAGCCTGTTATTAAGACGACAATTTAAGATCGCAATTTTGTCTGTTCCAAGCGCTGTAAGTGTTGCGCTTCATTTTTAATTCTTTTGGGTAAAATTAATGCGACAACCAATAAAAGCAATGCCGCCAACCAATAAGGCAACTCGATTTTATAATGATATAGCACGGTTGCCAATAAAGGCGTAATCATCATGGCTAAACCCTGAGCGGCAGAAATCAGCCCAGATGCAGCACCTTGCTCATGGGCTTCTACACGATTGGCAGTAATAATACTCAACATTGGGAAAATCATACCACCACCGATTCCCATTAAAATCGCACTAGAAACAAATAAGAGCAAACCTTCTGTCAGGGTCACGCTGATAATACCGACCACCATGGATAATACCCCGAGCGATAAACATAGAAAGTGTCTTTTCGGTTTAATTTTAGATAAAATCACTTGCACAATAATCAATGTTAAACCCACTGCACTTAAGGTCATGCCTGCAATTGATGCGCTTTGTTGTTGACTGCTTAAATGCAAATGGTCAAAGGTATAAAAGCCGATACACATATTGAATGTCAAAATACAGTTCATGGTCAAAAACATCATCAACACGGCAAAGCGAATACGTGGATCCGTCATTTTTAAATTCACGCTTTGTATTTTACTGGGTTCTATTATGCGTTGGCTTTCTTTGAGTTTAAATGTGATAAGCAATAATGCCAATAACGGCAGCGCTGCTGCAAAATAAAAAGGTAAACTTAAACTGCTATTCGATAATGCTCCCCCAATAAATGGACCCACAAATAGTGCTAACCCCCCCACAGCGCCCATGCCAGCCAAATAGGCAGCACGTTGTTCACCTTGGTAATGGTCTGCAATATAGCCCACCACCACCGGGTTTACCCCAGAAAAGAAACTTGCATTGACACAACGTAATAACAACATCACCAACAAAATCGTCATGACGGTTAAATGATGTTGTAGTGTATAGGTAATAAAAATTGCCCATAAAAGATAGCTGACAAAAAAACCAATGGTCAGCGGTAAATATACTTTCTTACGTCCCAATTGATCACTACGTTTGCCCCAAAATTTAGCGGTTAACATCCAAAATAAACCCGACAAACTCACAATTAAACCAGCATGCCACTCCAATAAACCTTGTGTTCGAATTACTGGTCCAATAATCGGCAGTACCATCATAAAGGACATTTGCAAAAGCATATAACTAAGGAACAACACTTTGGTTTGGTGCATGGTAAAGAGACTCTTATAAATCGGATGATAGATCAGATGGTAAAACCAGATAGGAATTAGATTATAGTGTGATACTAAATAAAATCATACGCAATTGCGCTAAAAACGCAAATGATAATTAATATCAAAAATGACTTTCATTTTATATGCTATTTTCATTTTTATTCCCAGTTTTCATTTTTATCTCCTCGTTTCGTTTTTATTCCCAGTGTTCGTTTTTATCTCGTTTTTATCTGTATGGATTGCTTTTTATATTGAATGACGCGCAACTCTGATCAAGCAACGCGTCATAACACAAATAAATCAACGTATTTTAGATTTATTTCAGTGTATCAAGATGGCTGAGTAAATCACCAAAATGAGCAAAAGCCTGCATCGCACCATCTACCACTTGTTGTTGTTCACTGGGCGAAAACTGAGCATCATCCAGTGCCTGTTTAAAACGTTTCCATACTCGCATACGCCCTTCTGGATAAGCCGCTAAATTACGTGCAGCAAAATCAGCACTAAAGCCCAATTTGGCTTGTGCCTCTTTAAACAAAAAAGCCGCGCCTAAAGTTGAGCCTTCAGAAACATAAATCCATCCTAACGCTTGCGGATAACGAACATGTAAAGTACTGATGTCCATGCCTTGAGGCTGAATGCCTAAGTCTGTTAAATCTTGACGTGCCGCCTCTGAGCGCCCACGTATATCTAAATCGGGGATCACAGCACCGACCGCTGTAGATTGATAGAGATATTCAATATCACGTTGAAAATAGTATTGTGACAAAGTGAATTGCGCATAATTCTCTTTGCTCTCAAATACCTTGGCTTGTTCCATCAGCATTTCCATACGGTCGTGCTCTATTGCAGTCTCTGTTTTAAGACGCAACGATAAAGTATTTTGCGTAGTATCTGTCATATCTATTCCTTAGCAACTTGCTTGGGTCATTTATACATCCAACATTCATGGGGCTGAATGGATCGGGAGATAATGAGGAACATTTAGCATGCTCCGCTAGAACACAGTGCCAATCAGCCCCATGAGCACGTTAAAATTAGATTTTGAGCAAATCTAAGTCTAAATCTAAATTTCAAAAACTCAATCAACTGCTTATTACAATTAAAACTTATATTCCAACCCAGCTTGGAAGGTACGTCCACGCCCCAGCGTACTGCTTTGAATATCGCCAAAGTTCACCACATAAGCTTGATTGGTCAGATTCTCTACAGCAGCATGTAAAGTAAGCTGGTCATTCACTTTAATATTGCCGTATAAATCAAATAAGGTATAAGTTGGCCAGTCGGCAAGATAAGGGAAATTCGTTGGAACCGAATGATCTTGATAACCTGGGTTATAACGGACAATAACACCCGCATCTAAACGGCGATCAAATGCACGCCCACCTAGGGTTAATGAACCCCGATCTCCCGGTAAAAATGCAGACGAGTTAAAAATCGTACCATCATTACAGTTAATCGAACTATTCCAATCTTCAGCTGGAATTTCATAATAATTGCCACGCTCTCCACCGGTATAGGTCACACCGCCCATCCAAGCAGAAGGTGTACAATAATCATTTTTACCAATCATATGGGTATAGTTAAGATCGACATAAAAATAGTCGGCATCATAATTGAGCTGTAATTCGATGCCTCTAAATTTACTTTTTTCAAGGTTATTGACATAGGCGGCATTACCAATACTCGGAGAGAAAATGCCCGGTTTAACCCGTGCAATATGTAGATTGATATAGTTGTCTACCAGTGTGTCAAAATAAGCGGTTTTGACAAAGAAACGGTCGCCATCACGGAATAAATTCTGCCCTATTACACTCACACCCGCTTCCCAACTTTGACTTGATTCTGGTTTTAAGTAAGGGTTGGGATATTGGGTAGAAGTACTATGCGCACTGCCGTAGGTTAATGTTTCAGTAATCGCGGGTGGACGCCATGCTTGACCATAATTGGCAAATAAAGTTAACCATTCCACCCCTGGATGAACTGAAACAGCAAGCGTTGGACTGAGTTGTCCTTCTTCATCATTGATATTCCATTCGCGATATTCTTTTAATGCACCACCACAGTTGCTCAGTCTGATCTCGGTACATGGATTTTCTTTGGTATAAGGGAAAGAGGCTATCTCAAAGCCTGTGGTACCACGCAAACGGTAACGGTCATAACGTAAACCGGTTTGAATATTTAACCAATTGCCATAATCCCAAGTCATATTGGTAAAGGCACTGGACATCAAGCGATTCCCTTCTGGTGTGGTCCCTTTGGCAACAGCACGATTAGAATCACTGCTCGATTGATCATAAAAAATGTCTAAACCATAATTTAAGCTCAAGGTACTGGCATCAGACAATGACCAGCGCGAGGTATTTTCCAGCTGCAAACCATAGGTTTTTAACGCTAGGGTTGACCAATATCCATCGGTACCCAAAATATTGGTTGGGTAGGTGTCACTATTATCTTTGGTATTGACATAATACAGTTTCGCTTTTAAATCGAGTAAAGGCTGGTCACTGAGCTTTAAACTATAATCTAATGCGATATTTTGTGAATCGATCTGACTAAAACCAGTACGCTTCCAGCCTAAATAATATTTACTATAATCATCTGGATCATGAATATCTTTTAATGCACTGGCATTGGGGGTATCTGTTTCGGTTTTCAGATAACTCAGTTGTAAGCGTTGCCCCTCACGAATATCCCAGCCCAATTTCCCCAGATAAGAGCGCATTTTATAATTGGTATCTGTGACTTTATGGTTTTTAATATAATCGGTGAAATTATCATAATTATTGGTGGCATTATTGACCCGAATATTACCAATATCGCCTTTTTTCCCCGGATAATAATCGCCTAAACGACGATCACTTATACCCAATAACGCATCAAAGTTTTCATAACGCCCAGCGATCACGGCACTACCAATAAAATCTGTGGCATTGTCTCCCGTACTGGCACGGATTTTCCCACCGACCGGCTTAGACGCTGTTAAGAAATCACTGGCACTGACCGTATTGAAGGTAGCGATCCCGCCCAATACCCCAGCACCGCCCATCGCACTGGATGCACCTTTTTCAATCACCACCCCAGACAGTAATTCAGAGTCAATGTACATTTGACCATTACGCTGTCCATGACCACTTTTCTGGAAATTCTGTCGCATGCCATCAATGTTCATATTGACACGGCCATAGTCTTGAATACCGCGAATATTGACCGATAAAGCAGGATCTTGCTGACTCACACTCGAATAGACACCAGCAGTTTGTTCTAGCATATCGGCTGCATGTTTTGCAGGACGGTCTTCGAGTTGCTTCCTTGAAATCACACTGACCGAACGAGCGGGATTGAGATCTATCGGCTCATCATTGGCTTTGAGCACAATGGTCGCCAGTTCGCCCTGCACGGCGGCAGTTGTTGACGTCTGTTGTGATTGTAGTTTGTCCGCTGGATTAGGGCGATCACGCTCAACGATGAGGTAAGTCTCGCCACTGCGTCGTAAGCTCAGATTGGTGCCTTGCAACAGTTTATGCAGTGCTGCCTCGACCGAGAGCTTGCCATGGATTTGTGGTGCCGTCTTCTGATTGAGAATATTGCCCACATAAATAATCTCGACCTGACTTTGTCGAGCCAATTGCTCAACCGAACGCTGTAAGGATTGTGCTGGTAAATTTAACTCCACATCTTGTGCTTGCACAGCAGATGAATAGAGCAACGCTGCCATTACTACGCCCAATGCTGTCATTTTAAAGCTTGGATATCCTTTAGCATTAGGATATCCATGTTGTCTATGATCCACAGATGTCACTACATCCATTGCAAACCTCATTTCGGCAAAATATATCGATTCTCATTTGCTATGACGATTGAGAATCATTCTATGTAAACCTCCCGCAAAAAATATTTTTTATTTTGGTTGAATACGCCAATGATTGGCGTCGACTTGCTCAACCTTAAGCGCAGCAACTTGTGGCAATACCGTTAAAAACTGCTGATAATTTTGTGTCTTAAACTGACCGTTTATCGGGATTTGTTTCAGTGCGGGACTGGCTATGCTGACTTTGAAATCATGATAGCGTTGGAATTGTTGTAGTGCTTGCGCTAAGGGGGTGTGCTGAAAAACCAGCTGCCCATGTTGCCATGCCGTCACTGTATCATTGTCAATCCATTGAATGGACTGCAATTGCTGCACATGGTTGGTCAAAGACTGCCCTGTACTTAAACGAACCGGCGCTTGATCTGAGCCTAAAGTTGAGACTTCAACTAGACCACGTTGTACACTGACCGTTGCATCAGTGGCATTATGTTTTTGCACTTGAAATACCGTACCAATATCATGGACATACAATTGCCCAGCCTGAACTGAAAAAGCGCGTTCAAAGTAGCGCCGTAGCGGCTGCTGCGAATGCTGCACACTAAAGCTCGCCTCTCCTTGTACTAAGGTCAGTTCTCTACTGCGTAAATGGTGACGGATTTCAAGCTGTGTATTGGTATTGAGCAACACTGTCGTGCCGTCAGTCAAAGTGACCTCTTGTTGCTGCCCGATGCGCGTGGCGAACATTTGCTTTTGATAACTCGGATTGTATGCATATAGCCCCACCACTGCACACACCACGCCCAAGGTCGATGCCAGCAGCGCCTGCTTTTTCAATCGACGTTGCCGCGCGCGTAAAATAACGGCTTCTTTACTGGGAATAAAAGGTAAAACTTCTGCATCGAAACAAGAAATCATGTGTTGAATTTCTTGCAAACTATAATGTTCCTGTTCTTGCGGCGTATGGGGCTGTTGCGATGACGCCATTAGCATTGATCCTCAATAAAAGCCATTACTGTAAAAGCCATTAGCGCTGCTCCTCAATAAAAGCCATTAGCGCTGCTCCTCAATAAAAATAGGCAAGAAACTTTGTAAAGCACGGGTTAAATGTTTGATAACCATCATCCTTGAAATCCCTAGCTGTTTGGCAATATCAACTTGCGTCATACCATAAAATTGACTCAATAAAAAAACATCCTGACACATCGGGGGTAAGGCTGCGATATGAGCCAAAATCAATTGACCGTATTGTTTTTTGACCAGACTGAGTTCTTGGCTACTCAGTAGATGCGCTTCAGCATCGCTAAAAGCATCTAAATCTTCCACGCTTTCAATATATTGCGCGTCATTTTTATTTTTTTTGAGATAATCAAGTGCGATGTTCATACTGACTTTTTTAAGAAAAGCCAAAGGAGAATGCAGGTTATGGAACTGTTCGGGGCGCTGTAAAACTCTTAAATATGTCTCTTGCACAATTTCAAAAGCTGCCTGCCGATTGCCCAATTTAAAACTAATATAATTGACGAGGGTGTCATAATGCGCAACCAAATCATCCATAGCTGTCGCAGATGAGTTCTTCATATTAGAACGCCCTCAAATACAAATAAGAACCATTATCTGTATCTGCGCAAGATAATCAATCTTTTACTGATAATTTCAAGTCAAGCAGCTCAATTCTTTCACAATATTTATTTTGAATCCTGCGAATCGAGCAAAACAGCAGGCACAATATCAGCGCATGATCATCCATGAGCACATGCTTGATGTCTGCGAAAAAATACCATGAGGACAATGCAAGCTGGTAAAATCACGCAATATAGATGAGAATGATTCTCGAAACTTTGATTTAAATTTCTGGACGATCCACTTGCAACAGCATCATTGGCAGCATCGCTTGCATTTTTCCGACTTATCTATCTCAGCTGGCAGTTTAGCAGCCGACACCACGACGCCCTTAAAAACCGAAGACCAAGAAACCGAGGGGCTAAAATTGGTGATTTTATTAAGGGGAGAAATTTGCTATGAAACAGCTTTTGCGCCCGCCAAACAACTAAAAGGACCATTTTGCCATCTGCTACGCAACGACTTACCACTCATCGTGCAGCATCAATATAGCTTGAGACAACCGATGCAATATGTTTCTATTCGCCTCCCCTTGGCTGAAAACCAGCATTTCTTTGCTCACAGTATTGATCCTTTACTCCAAAAACAACGTGATTATCTGGTCAATGATGGTCTCGTCTCTGCTGAGATTTTACAGTTGAGTCGGCAAATCTTAGCGCTTGACCCACAGCATCCTTTAGACCAATTACAAATTCCCGCCAAAGGCTTGGATATTCTCTATCGCTTTTTACAACAGCAAGGACTCAAGCCAACAGGGCTAAGCGCACAACTGCAACAACAACTTGAAGTTGCCGCGCAACACATACAACAGCATATTCAACACCCCTTTACGCTTAAACAATTGGCGCAATATGTCGGACTCAACCCCAATAAACTGTCATTTGCTTTTCAGCAATATTTTGGCTGTAGTGTCTATGATTATTTGACCCAACAAAGAATTGCCAAAGCGCGGTGTTTATTGGCACAAAGCCATATGCCGATCAGTGAAATTGCTTGGCAATGCGGACTAAGTGATTCACACTTTAGTAAATTCTGTAAGCAACATTTGGGCATGAAGCCCTTACAACTGCGTAGTCGTCACTAGCGTTTATTGAACAAAGCTGTTTTAGCTCAATTCCCTAAGACCTGTTAATGCAAGCAGTATTAGCTAAGCCATTTGCTTATTTATACACTTTCGCCAAATTTATACACTTTCGCTAAAATCTCTGATGATTTCACCAAAGTCACGGCAGCACGGTATTTACAATAAATAAAAATGATTCTTATTTATTGAAGGACGCCTATGTCTACCCTGTGCAATCGTGTCTTTAAAGTCTCCTTACTGAGTTATTGCTTAGCTTCTCTAGGGCTTTATGCCCAAGCCTATGCTGCAGCAACTGACCAAGATGAGCCCACGCAGCTTGACACCATTACCTTAACCGCAACAGCAGACCAAGCTCAAGTCAGTCAAGCCAAGCTGGGCGATACACTGCATGATATTCCTCATTCAGTTAAAGTATTTAGCGCCCAAGAGATGCAGCAAAAGAACCTACAAAGTCTAGATGAGGTGATGCAAAATACGTCTGGTGTTACCACCCAACCCTTTCAATTGTTAACCACCAGCTACTATACCCGTGGTTTTAAAATCGATTCTTTTGCGCAAAATGGCACACCGATTTTAATGGGCAATATGGCGTCTGCACCACAAGATATGGCGATGTATGAGCAAGTTGAAATCATCAAAGGTGCCAATGGTTTATTACAGGGCACCGGCAACCCTGCCGCCACGGTCAATCTGGTTGCCAAACGCCCACTGGATCATGTTGCAGCACAAGCAACACTCGGTTATGGGCGTTGGGATCATCTCAATAGCAGCCTAGATCTCAACCTACCCTTGAGCCCAGATGCTCGCGTCAAATCACGTTTTGTTGCCAGTTATACCGACAAAGACTTTTTTTATGATGTGTCCAAACAACGCTCAGAAAATTACTACGGGGTCATCGATTTTGATCTGACTGAGCAAATGACGCTCTATGCAGGGGTACATGATCAAAGCATTCGTGGCGGCACCAATATGGCAGGTGTACCTTTTTATGCCGATGGCAGTGATATGCATTTGCCACGCCATACCTATTTGGATGTCAGTTGGGACCGTTTTGATTGGGACAATACCCGAGTCTTTGCTGGTATAGATTATAAGTTTCAAAATGCTTGGTTACTGAATGTACAATACAATCGCTTTGATGGCGATGCCGAGCTGGACTATGCAGGTGCAACAGGCAAAGTCGATCCCAATACCGGTCTAGGTCTTAAATTAACCGGTGGTTCTTATCTGTTTAAAAACAAACAAGACAGCCTAGACGCTTATGTCAAAGGCACAGTGCAACTGTGGCAACGTCAGCATGAGCTGTTATTCGGTGCGCAATATCAAAAAACCTCGACCGAACAATGGTCAGCGATGGATTTTCGTTTAGACCCCAATATTGCTGTTGATCCATGGCATTGGGACCCCAGCCAAGTGGCGCAGCCCTATATGGGCAACTATATGTCACGCGGTCCAGAAAACATCAAGCAATTGGGTTTTTATGCAACGGGACGCTTTGCCTTAACTGATCAGCTCAAAGCGATTATCGGTGGGCGTGTCAGTAACTGGGAACATCAAGCCAACAACCAAGTCAATAAACTGGATCATGAAGTTACCCCTTATGCGGGTTTAGTCTATCAACTTAACCCTGCTTGGATGACTTATGTCAGCTATGCACAAATTTTCCAACCCCAACAACAACGTAGCTATAACGATGAATTACTTGATCCAGTGCGGGGCAGTACTACGGAATTGGGCATCAAAGCAGACTTATGGCAGCAACGTTTAAGTCTCAATGCGTCAGTTTATCAAATCATTCAACAAGACCGCGCCCAAGAAGACCCTGCACATCCCTGTGTCTCTTCTTTTGATACTGCCTGTTATATCGCTGATGGGCGTGTACGTAGTCGAGGCTTTGAGCTCGAAGCCAATACACAACTCAGTCCAAGCTTCACACTCAATGCCAGCTATAGCAATAACCACAGCAAATACCTACGTGATGCCGAGTCAGCGGGTGAAGCTTTTGCCAGTTTTGCGCCACGGCACATGTTCAATCTCTGGGCAAATTATCGTCCTGAGTCTTTGCAACAACGTTTGACACTGGGCTTAGGTTTAAGAGCACAAAGTGATTTTTATACCCAATCTGGTGCTGTGCGCCTCAGCCAAGGTGGCTACAGCGTATTTGATGCCAGTGCACGTTATCAGATCAATTCGCATCTGGAAGCCGCACTTAATATAAAGAACCTGTTTGACCGCCGTTATTACCATAGCCTGTCAGGTGTGAATTGGAATAACCGTTATGGCGAACCGCGTGCTGCCATGTTCAGCCTACGTGCCAATTTCTAAAACGCATCCCCTCTGACGCACTCAAGACAATGCTTTGTCATGACTGCCATAGTTACTAAACCGGCTATGGCAGCCTCATTTTTACTTAGGAGATTGCCATGCCACAGATTAAACCACTACAACCTTTTAGTTTATTTGAGCAATTGGTTGGACTGCATGCCAAAAATTTTAAAAGCTCTATTGAATCTATACACCATAAAGGGCGCAGTGAAGCGGACTGGATTGTCGGGCTGAAAAAATTTGCAGACACCCAAGCCCTGCATGGTCATTTTTGGGAAAAGCACCCCAAAGGGGATGAAACCATCTTATTAATTACTGGCACGTTAGAGCTGTGTCATTGTGATGAGAACTTTCAACAGGTACAGCGTATCCAGTTACACGCTGAACAAAGCATCGTTATCCCCGCCAATACTTGGCATCGTTTTGAAGTCATCCATGCCGGCAGCTTGCTATTTATGACGCCTGCACAAGGTAGCAAAATTGAAAAAGTTGCAAATCATCATGACTAATCTTCATCCCGGCCTACGCTGGCTACTCATTGGCTTATTGTATCTATCACAAGGAATCCCCTTAGGCTTAGCCATGGACGCCCTCCCCACGCTACTCAAACAACAAGGTGCAAGCTTAGAAAATCTTATTTTTCTACCCTTTGTGGGTTTACCTTGGGTACTTAAGTTTTTATGGGCATCCAGAGTCGACAACCACTATAGCACTGCACTGGGACGGCGCCGTAGCTGGCTGATTCCGATGCAAAGTATTTTGTTACTGTGCCTGATTCTTGTTGCCACGATTGGTATCCATCCAGCAAGCAGTACTTGGGTGATTACACTTGCTGTGATTGCTTCTTTTGCCAGTGCCACCCAAGACATTGCCACAGATGCAATGGCCAGTGAAAGCTTTGACACAACACAGCTGTCTAAAGTCAATGCCATCCAAGTCGCAGGTACCATGGTGGGATTTTTTATTGGCGGTGCAGGCGTGATGATCTTGAGCGGACATTGCGGCATATCCACGGCGCTATTGCTGCCAATCAGCATAATAACCACCAGTTTAGTGTTATTGATCTTAAGCCAAGAAAAAGCGGTACAGCCAGTAGCTCCCTCCATATCATCCAACAGACCATCAAACATGCCACCAAACGATGCTTTGACGGTGCGACAACAACGCCATGCCAGCCTAGGGCGCTTTTTGCAACGTCGTGGCAGTACATCCTTATTGTTACTGGCAGCTTTTTCGGCTATTGCAATGGTCTCTAGTTTTGGTTTAGGCAAACTGGCTCTGCTGGATCATGGCTGGTCTGTTACACAAGTGGGTCAATTGGGTATGCTAGGTGGCGTTAGCACTATTCTTCTCGGCTGTGGTGGTGGCGCGCTTTTACTGCGTTTCTTTAGTATCCGTCTCATCTTTATTTGGGGGATGTTAATGGGCATATTGGCGGCAGTCCTTTGGTTGTTTTTGCTGCAGCAAACACAGATCTTATTTGTTGCTGCTTTAGCTGCCACCATGCTGGGATGTTTTGGTGCTGGCTGTGCCTCCGTTGCCTTAATGACACAAGCGATGCGTTTTGCACAACAAGGCAAACAAGCAGGTACCGATATGACCTGCGTACAGAGTGCACGAGATATGGGGGAAATGCTGATGTCTTCATCATTGCTGAGTATCTCTGCCGCACTGGGTTATGCTGCTGGCTTTGCTATGGGCATTGTGGCGGCAATCGTCACCATTGTGGTGGTAGTGCTATCGCGGCAGCTCAAAGCCAATGATGCTCCCTAATCTACCTATTTGCCGCTGCTTATGGCTATAATCTATGCTAAAGTCAATCCGTTAAATTTATTTTTTTCAAATAGATATACCAATCAAAAACATCAAATAGCCACTTTAACTGTGGCTATTTAAGTCTGACAAGGCACTGCGCTAAGCTGGATATACCCAAATAGATGCACATGCTGAGCACCA
This sequence comes from Acinetobacter larvae, assembly GCF_001704115.1. NCBI lineage: Bacteria > Pseudomonadati > Pseudomonadota > Gammaproteobacteria > Moraxellales > Moraxellaceae > Acinetobacter > Acinetobacter larvae. The sequence goes on along the minus strand of NZ_CP016895.1, from coordinate 1,190,805 downwards.
GAACCCGAAGCCCAACTTTACTGTCTCTCAATCATGTGCCGCAGCCTTATCACCCATCATTTTGCCCAAAACAAGGAGTGTGTTTGATGCAAATAGACGATGAGTTCACCATTCGAAAAATTCAAACTTTCTTAGCTTTTATGCGCTGTGGCAATCTTTCCAAGACCGCCGTTGAACTGCAAATTAGTAATGTCTCTGTGCATAAGGCGCTACACTCTTTAGAAAATACTTTGGGCTGCCCCCTGTTTAAAAATGAAGGGCGTCGTTTAATTCCATTAAAAAGCGCTTATGTACTCCAAGACCACGCACAAAAACTGCTACAAGATATGCTGCTTGCGGTCAATAAAACCCGTGAAGCTGCTGGCTTTGCCGCCAAAGTGCTGCATTTAGGTTCGCTCTATTCGCTTACGGTCAATACCATTCCAAACTTGATTAGTGGTTTAAAACTCAGACGTGGTGAATTGGATATTCAACTCTTGCTCAGTTCCAATGTCGATTTGGTCAGTAAATTAAAATCGACTGAGTTAGATGCCATTATTGTTGCGCTCAACTCATCCAGCACAGACAGCAGCTTTGAATATCTCCCCTTGTTTGAAGATGAAATTTATTTGGCTGTACACAAAGATGCCAAATGGGCACAGGAACAACACATCGACCTAGCGCGCTTAAAAGATGAGACTTTCTTAACCTTATCGCAAGGCTTTGCAACCCGTCATGACAGCGATCTAGTCTTTCAAAAAGCGGGTATAGACCCCAAAGTATTTTTACAAGTCAGCGATATATTTACCTTAGTCAGTATGGTCAGTACTGGGGTGGGTGTGGCGCTATTACCTGGGCGTATTTCCAGTATTTATGAAAACTCTGTCAAACTGATTGCACTTCAGGAACCTTATCGCATTCAACAGAAAATCGGCCTGGTTTTTTTAAAGAGCAAAGAACGTGATCCCAATGTCCTCGCCTTGCTCGCAGAATGTCGCATGTTTGCCTATCACTATGGGCAAACACATGCTACGCAACAACATGCGCCGCCAAAGCACTCGCTGAGCCAGTACCGCAAAACACCGCAGTGCAGTAATCCAGCCCAGCCCAACAGATCTAAACACCAGAAAAAAACGCCATAAAATATATGTCTAGCCAACTACAGCTCAACATACGACTCGAATCGCTATAAGCTTAGCACCAGCCCATAGGCAAACGAGGGCAATCCATAACAGCCCTCGTTGCTCTATTTTTTACATGCTCAGTGCCCGCAACCACACTCGGTCTAAGCAGAAACAGCGTATCTCAGCTAAGTTCACAATTAGCCCAACGAAATACCGCGTCTCAGCTAAGTTCACAATTAGTCCAACGAAATACCGCGTCTCAGCTAAGTTCACAATTAGTCCAACGAAATACCGCGTCTCAGCTAAGTTCACAATTAACCCAACGAAATACCACGTCTCAGCTAAGTTCAATTAACCCAACGAAATACCACGTCTCAGCTAAGTTCACAATTAGTCCAACGAAATACCAAGTCTCAGCTAAGCCCAATTAACCCAACAAGGCTTTTACCGCAAAGAATAATACTGTTGGTCCCATCAAACAGCCCAGTCCGGTATGGAATGTCGCCGTTAAAGCACCATAAGGCACTAAACGACGATCCGTTGCAGCTAAACCTGCAGAAACACCACTGACTGTGCCTGCTAATCCACCAAAAATCATTGCTGAGCGTGGATTATCCAAGCCCATAAATTTTGCGGTCATTGGCGTAGACACCATGACGCAAATGGCTTTGACTAAGCCTGTAGCAATCGATAGTGCCATGATATCGGAGCTGGCACCAATTGCAGCACCCGTTACCGGACCAACAATATAAGTGACCGCGCCGGCACCAATGGTGGTAATACTGACGGCATCACGATAACCAAAAATCCAAGCGAAGATACAACCGACTATAAACGGTAAAATCGTACCCAATAATAAGGACAATGCACCGATAAATCCGGCTTTTTTGGCTTCTGTCGCCTGTACTTCAAAGGCCGTAGCGACAATGGCGAAATCACGCAGCATGGCACCCCCCATTAAACCAATTCCAGCAAATAAACTGATATCGGTAATGCCTTTTTGACCTCCTGTTACAAAGCCGCCAAACCACGCCAAAATTAATCCAATCACGATGGCAATGGCAGAGGCATGTACCCGACCTCGGGTCAAATATTTAGACAGCTTGGTAGAAAGCCACATAATCAAGGCAATTAAAGCAAAAGCGGTAATCAAACCTAAACTGGTGAGATCTTTTAAGAGTAAATCAACCATGAAGTTTTACTCCTATAGCAGCATCTTGTTGTTCGCTAGGCAAAGGCTCACCTTTGTGATAACGACTTAATACTGCGATGGTTAACGTACAGACTGCAACCGTACAGACCGCAGCAAATAATGCCATATGCCCACTCGACAAAGCGGTAATCACGTTCTGTTGTGCAGCCATAGCAACCACGATTGGAATATACATAGTGCCCCAGAACGCGACACCTCGTTCTGTTTCGATGTGCATGAGACCATGCTTTTCCATCCAAATTCTGATGCAGATTAATAGGATCATCGCGATCCCTACTCCACCGACATTGGAATGTACACCAAAAAGCACCCCGAGTAGATCACCAAGAATGACCCCAATAATTGTTGAAATTGCCAGTAAACCAACACCATAAATAATCATTTTAATATCCTCTATCCATTGAGTTTTGTACTATCGACTAGTAGCTCACGCCAAATCTCCTTGATGTTGCAGCGCGACGACTAAATTTTCTAAAGATGTTATTTGAAATGAATGGATGCGCCCCTCCCGAAAAACTTTTTTGGCCAGACCTGACAGAACCGTTCCAGGCAATGCCTCCATATAGATACGTGCACCTCTTTCCCATGCCGCTTGCACGGTACTTTCCCAATCAATCATTCTGCACATGTTGAAACAAATATCGTCTATCACGGCGCTACCCTGTGATAACAAACGCCCCGAACTGCCACTCAAATAAGCAATCTGTGGCTGCTGATAAGTAAGCTCTTGCATTGCCTGTGCCAATTGCTCTGCTTGTTGCGTTAACAATGCACAATGTGATGGCACACTGACATCCAGCAATATGCTCTTGACACCTTGTTGCTGGGCATAAGCAGCAACGGATTGCATTGCACTGTGCGTCCCTGAAATCACCACTTGCCGATCTGCATTGATATTGGCAACAAATACCACACCACCTTGCTCATGCACTTGTGCAACCCAAGCTGCAACACAGGCATATTCTGCTGATAAAATCGCCATCATGCCATAACCCTGCGGATAGGCTTGCTGCATCAGTTGCGCACGTTTGGCGACCAGTTTTAAACCGTCTTCAAAGCTTAAAACCCCAGCCGCTTGGGCAGCAGCCCAAGCGCCAATCGACAAACCCGCTACATAATCCGTTCGCACATTGCGGGCATATAACCATGCGCTGCTAATCGCACCGGCAATATATAAACAAATCTGTACCGCATAGGTGCTCTTTAAAGCGCTAGCTTGATCTAAGCACAGCACATCTTCACCCAAACAATCAGAGGCTTGATCGATATATTGCTTTGCCAGTGGATCATCATAAAGCGCATGTAACATATCGACTTTTTGTGCACCCTGCCCAGGGAATACTAAAATTGAACGCATCCATTGCCTCCTACTCAGCCCAAGCTTCAACCCAAGATCTAATCTAAGATCTAACCTAAGATCTAACCTAAGACGCTGCCCAAGGATTGCTCACCAATACCGCACTATCTTGGCGCTTTAATAACACCTTAGCGCGCTTACTCGCCCATTCTTTCAGAGCGATCGCCCCCAGTGGGGTCTGCAACTGAATATCCACGTTGAGCTGGGCATCGGTAAAATCCTGTAACAGCTGTTGTGCAAAGCTTTGTGATAAAGCTTGATCACAGCGAATGATTAAATCAATATCACTTGCTTGATGGACGCAAGCTAAATGCGTCGCCAACTCATAGCCAACACTGCCGGTATAGCCCCATTGCCTGATGGCATGGTCTTGCATCACACTTTGCACCCGAGAAAGTGCTTGGTTTAAATGCGGAAACTGCATTAAATCCACTGTGGTTAATTGTTCGGGTTGTATACAACAACTGACTGCTTTCATGGGCATATCTGTGGCATAGCGTTGCCAACGCTGTGCGCCACGTATTCCCACAGCAATCCGTTCTGTCGCACATAGATCGCGACGTACCACAACCGGCAAAGCCTGTGCAACGACGGAGCCGACCCATTCGGGTGCATCAGCACTCAGCATGTCTACAGTAAAACCCCACAACAGATCATGTGGTTTAAACAACTGCCTCATGACCACTGCGCTGCCATCAATTGACGCACGTGTTGCGATGCTTGGCGATTTTTTGCCTGATAACGATGAGCGAAGTCAACACGTGCCTGCTGTAAAATGTCTTGAATTTGCGCATGTATCTGTGCACGAACAAGCGCCACATCCTCTGCACTGGGCTGGTCTGGATTACTGACATCTAGACAAGCAGCCAATAATCCCAAACTGTTATAACTGGCAATGTCATATGCCATCGGTGCAATCTGCGCCGCCCACGCCTCTAACTCTTCGACACTGCGTAAAGTTACCCGAGCTGCAGATACTTTACCCATGGCATGGACCATCACCTCAGGGTCATTTAGCGCAATGATGCGATTGGCTTGATAACCGTGCGCCAAAAAAGCACCAGACATCGATTTACCTACCAATAAACTCACGATTGGATGACCTGCCAAACGTGCTTGTACATAATGATCAACCGCAGCTGCCAAGGCTTGATGTATGCCAAACTGTTCTTCACGGCGTCCATAAGCCTGACTGGGTACATCGACAATGCATAAAATGGCACGCTTTCTATGCTGGGCTTCCGATGGCTTTTGCTGCTGCGCGTGTTGCAGCCCTTGTTGCAATAAGTCATCCACAACTTGCGCCAAAGCCCAGCCTTCCAATAAGCCCACTTCGCCCTGTCGTGCTCTTGGATAAAGATTCTGAGGATCGGCAACCACAGCAATGACCCGAACAGGATAACCAAGCAAATCACCATCGGCAGCTTGCACCGAGGCAACGGCTGTCTTGCGTATTTGAAAATTTTCAGTCAATGCCTGAAACCAATCTAAACCCCGTGTTGAAAGATGCATTAGCTTTCTCCTTGATAAAGTGCCACCACATCCTGTGGGCTAAACTGCTGGCTATTATCCAATTGCTGTAGCAAAGCCAGAGACCGGCTATAGTGTTGACTACGATGTTGCTCGGGTACGCCTTGTTGCATATAAGCCATGATGTGCTGCTGAATCATGGTGCAATCATCTTCGACATAGGCATCAACCAACCCACTGGCATAGCGCTGCTCACCACCGCAAATGCCCCAAATAAAAGGTCTATTTTTGGCATCATATTCTGCTGTGCCTGCCTCTTGCTCAATCACCTGCGGACCATTCAAACCTAAGCGCCCTTCTTGTGTCATGATCAAATAGCTACAAAGCCCCGCTGCGATGGACATCCCACCAAAACAACCCACACTCCCCGCAATCACCGCGATCACAGGTCTATAGCGGCGTAAAGCCACAATGGCAGATTGAATTTCAGCAATGGCTGCCAAGCCTAAATTGGCTTCTTGTAACCTTACCCCACCGGTTTCTAACAATAAAATTGCAGTGGTCGCCACTCCATTTTGATTATCAGCCAATGCCATTTCTAAAGCAGCCGCAATCTTGGCACCACTGACTTCGCCTAAACTCCCTCCTTGAAAGACACCCTCTATGGCGATCACCACCACCGGCTGAGCTGAGAGCGTTGCTTTGGCAATCACGACACCATCATCAGATTGTGGAATAATATTTTGCTGAATCAGCCAAGGAGACATGACTTGCTGGAAAGGTCCAAGCAATTCTCTAAAACTGCCTTGATCGACCAGTGATTGCACACGTGCTCTTGCGCCTAATTCAATAAAACTCTTATTGTGGGCAAATGCTTTTGCAGATGCTGTATGCAGTGGCTGCTTCAATGTTTTACTCTTCATGACTGCACCTCCTCCAATGCCTGTTCCAATCGAAGTCGAACTACGCCCGGTGTTGCACCAAAATCATGAATCTGTATATCGACGGCTGGTGGTAAATTGACCGCAAACATCCGTTCAAATAAATTCTGCCACCGCTGTGCGCTGCCATCGATCGCTGTGCGTACCTGAATCCGGGTTTTATCTAAGGGATTCGGCTGCACCAAAACCTCTAAATCACCAGACCCAACACAGCCCACCACCGCAGAGCGTGTCACCATCCCATCCGCCGGATACTCAAAATGTAATGTTTCCATTGCTTTCTTCCTTGTTTTTCCATGCCCGTCCTGCTGCGATTGCATCAATAAATAACAACACTGCCAATAAATCCGCTGCACCACCTGGTGAAGCATTCATCGCCAATAATTGGTTTTCTAATTGTGCCAATGCTGCCTTTCCAGATAAGGTGCTACATCCACCACTGGCTAAAACCTGTTGCGCGCCGTGTTGCATACGTTGCAACGCCAACAGACCACCACGATGCACTACGCAGGTATCACTCATTACGGTCATCATGCGTAATAAAGCATTTAAACGTGCACTTGCTTCATCTACACCACGATGACGATCGGCTTGTAATTGCACCCACCCCAAACGGCTAATCAATGGAAAGCCTTGTTGCGCCTGCTGTTTCGCGCCCTCAAGCCCATAGCGTTGTTGCACACGTTGTCCATGACTGAGCGATGTTGGCGTGTTATTTTTTAAATAAGGATCTTCAATACGCGCAATTTGCCCAGCGACGGCACAGACCTTAAGCACAGAAAAATTCTGATGGGCTGGGATACAGGGGTCTGTTAAACGTGCAACTTTGCATAGCCATGCAGTGGCGGTCACCATGAGTCCCATCGCCCAAATTGCACCACGATGGGTATTTACGCCCTGCGTTCGCTCAAGCATCTGTTGCTCACCAAGACGCCCGATTGCCCCAATCTCAGCACGCAATGCGCGATCGATAGCCTGATGCCGTTGTGCCGCAGTCGCCATTTTCAAAAAAGTTGTATAAAGACTCCGCGCAGAATCTTCCATTAATGGGAGGCTTAAATCCTGATGTGCGCCTGCTCCGCGTTGATCAACCAAAGCTGGCTTCGGAGTCAAATTGACTTCATCCAGCAGTGCTTGTACTGCCAGCTGAGCCAAAATACTGTTTGTGATCTCTGGTTGCACTACACGTTGATGCTGCTGGACTTGCTCAGCGCTAAATATAGATTCACGCAGCGTTACTCGGTTATAGCGCTCACGTTGCTGCGTAGTGCTTGGTCTTATTAACATCGCATGCATTACCAACTCCTAAATTGAGCCGGTGCTTGGTATAAACCATCGGACCAACGAACCAATTCTGCAATGTTCTTGGCAGCCAATAATTCACGTGTTGCATCGGTACGTCGTATGCCCAAATCTTCAGGAAATGCCACCAAACCGTCTTGGCGTAAACGTGCCGTTGTTTGCGGGTTCTGCGCTAAACCAATATCGGTCACGCCGGCAACAGCGGCAATCATGGCTTCACGTTGTGCCAAGCTTTCGGCTTTATACAGATACGCAATGCCTTCTTCTGTCAATAAATGCGTTACATCATCGCCATAAATCATGATCGGCGCCAAGGGCATGGCTGCTTTTTTCGCCACTGCGATTGCATCTAACTGCTCTACAAAAGTCGCCTTTCCGCCCTCTTGAAAAGTTTCCACCATTTGCACAACCAGCTTTTTACCACGTGCCAAATAGGTATCATCCCCTTGAAAGGTACTGCTACGCATATCCAGCCATGCCGGTGTGGCATGACGGCGCCCACGCGGGTCATGCCCCATATTGGGCGCACCACCAAATCCAGCCAAACGTCCCTTGGTCACCGTAGAAGAATGACCATGTGCATCGATTTGCAAGGTGGCACCAATAAATAAATCCACAGCATATTGCCCAGCAAGCTGACACATCATGCGATTGGAACGTAAAGAACCATCGCGCCCAGTAAAAAAGATATCAGGTCGGGCTGCAATATACTGCTCCATGCCTAATTCAGTACCAAAGCAGTGCACATGCTCTACCCAGCCCGTTTCAATCGCAGGAATCAAAGTCGGATGTGGATTTAAAGTCCAATGACGGCATATTTTCCCTTTCAGCCCCAAGGACTCCGCATAAGTCGGTAAAATAAGCTCTATTGCCGCAGTATTAAAACCGATACCATGATTTAAAGATTGCACTTGATGGCGTTCATAAATGCCACGTATCGCCATCATCGCCATTAAAATATGTACGGGTTTAATATGTTTGGGATCGCGGGTAAATAAAGGTTCGATATAAAATGGTCGATCAGCCACCACCACAAAATCGACCCACGAAGCAGGAATATCAACACGTGGTAAATCGGTCACGTCATCGACTAACTCATTGACTTGCACAATCACAATACCGTTACTAAATGCAGCGGGTTCAATTAGTGCCGGAGAATCTTCAGTGCTTGGACCGGTATAAATATTGCCATGTCGATCTGCCATAAAACCGGCTGATAGCACTACATTGGGAATCAAATCAACCAATAATCTCGAATACAACTCGATATAAGTATGTATGGCGCCAATTTCCAATAAACCATCTTCTAATAATTGGCTAATTCTTAAACTCTGTGTCCCGGCAAAAGAAAAATCTAATCGACGTGCAATACCGCGTTCAAATAAATCTAGATGTTCAGGACGCCCAACACTGGGCATAATCATATGTAGATCATGTAGGACTTTCGGATTGGCTTGCGCCAAAGATCGTGATAAAAAATCGGCTTGCTTTTGATTATTACCTTCCAAGACTACTTTATCGCCTGGGCAAATTAAAATCTCCAATACACGCACGATATCCGCCGTCGCGATCACCATACCATCGGTATATTTCTTGGCATTTGCTATTTTTTGTTGCTTGGCATAGCGACGTGTTGACCATAAGTTGTCGGGTTGTACAACAGAACTTTGCATATCAATTCCCTTTGATGGTTAAGTCTTTGACTCAACCTATCAAAGCCTGTTGCACACTTTTAATCAATCAACCTTAATCTCAGTTCATTAACTTCAAGTTAATGTTCTAATGAAAAAGACCCAAAAAAAGACCCAGCGCGCTGGGTCTAGATATGACATGACTGTATTAAATTTAAGAAAATTGCGGTGGAATATAAGTCAATGTACGCCCGAGTATCCAAAGTAAAAATAACACCACAGGGAGATGGAAAAGCAATTGGGTCACAGTAAAACCAATCACATCCTTGGCTTTTAATTTTAAAATACCCAGCATGGGTAACATAAAAAACGGATTAATAAAATTCGGCAAGGCTTCAGCTGCATTATACACTTGTACCGACCAGCCCAAATGAACTTTTAAATCATGCGCAGCTTGCATCACATAAGGTGCTTCAATAATCCATTTTCCGCCACCAGACGGTACAAAAAATCCCAATACCGCTGAATACACGCCCATCACGACTGGAAAAGTTTCTGTATTGGAAATCGACACAAAGAAATTGGCAATATAATGAGATACCGAATACCCCTCAATATTCACCGCCTTGGTCATCATATAGGCAATACTGCCATATAATGGAAACTGAATCAGGACGCCCGAGCAAGCAGGTACCGCTTTATAGACCGCATTTAAAAAACGACGTGGCGTGCCATGCAAGATCAAACCAAGCATTAAAAACAAAAAATTGTAGGTATTTAAATTGGAAATCGCGATCATTGGATCTTGTTGCACAAACTGATCATAAATCCAAAATATTCCAATGATTGCCACCAAAATAGTCAACCACGGTGTAGTTTCTAACCAGTCTCCTGGTCGCGTTGTTTGCTGCTCGGTTTTGACCTCTAGCGGTTCATCAAAATCTATCGCAAAATCTTCAAGGCGCTTAACGTTTTTCCCCATTGGCGCAGACCAATATGCAATCGCCAGAGAAATCACGATTAAAACCAATACAATAACAATGGACTGCCATAGAAATATGGTTTCTGCAAAAGGGATCACACCTGTGAGTTGATAAATATTATCGGGCAAACTGGCTTTATTGGCTTGGAGCTGTGCAGCTGAAGAACTTAAGCCCAGTGCCCAGGTTGCACCCATCCCCACAAAAGCAGCAGCGGCGGCAGCACGATAATCCATATTCAGCTCTTTACGCTTCGCCAGTGCAATCACCAACAATGCTGTGAGTACTGTGCTCATTGCCCATTGGATCAATGAAATACTCAAACTCACAAAGGCAACCATCACGATGGCCATACGACCATCTTTGGGCAAACGTGCCAACAGGTGTATCAGCTTTTCAACAGGTTTGGAGACTGATACCACATAACCACAGACGATTAACATGGTCATTTGTAGGGTAAATGGAATCAGGCTCCAAAAGCCATCGCCAAAAGCACGGCTAATCGATGTCGCGGGTGCCCCTATCGACCATGCGGCAAGTGCTACAATAATCACGCCCAATAAGGCAAATACATAAGAATCTGGAAACCATTTCTCAGACCAATCGCTGATACGCACGGCGATGCGTTCAAAAAAACCAACACCTTGTGTTGTATTTGTAGACATACGGCTATTCCTTGTCGTCTGCTTTTACCTGCCCGATGTGCAACCACTCAGTACAGGCAAAATATTCACATCGTGTGAACATTAGGGCTTTTTAAAAAATTTAATTAACAGCTTTAATTAACAATTTTAATTTCTTGCATTGCGGCAAAAATATCGGCAAAACCGAAGCAGCAAAGGCTTAGCATATTTCGATGGCTATGGCCGTTGCTTCACCACCACCAATACATAAACTGGCAATCCCTTTGCGTTGACCTGTACGTTTCAAGGCATGCATGAGACTGACCACAATTCGAGCACCCGAAGCTCCTAAGGGATGCCCCAGTGCACATGCGCCACCATGAATATTGACGCGCTCTGCATCTAGGCCCAAGGCATCAATAGCCGCCATAGTCACCATGGCAAAGGCTTCATTGATTTCCCATAGCTCGACGTCTGCAACAGACCAGCCAGCTTTTTGCAATACTTTCTCTATTGCGCCAATCGGTGCAATGGTAAATTCAGACGGATGTTGCGCATGACTGGCATAGGCGACTATTTTGCCCAGCGCTGTTAATTGCTCTGCATCGACTACGGCTTGACTGGCAAGCACGACACTGGCTGCACCATCTGAAATTGAACTAGAATTGGCCGCGGTGACCGTACCATCTTGACGGAATACAGCTTTTAACTGTGGAATTTTCTCGAGATTGGCTTTGCCAGGCTGTTCATCCTCACTGACCAAAACCGTGCCTTGGCGTGTTTGCACTTCTACAGGCACAATTTCATCTTGAAAATAACCTGCGGCAATCGCTTGTTGTGCGCGTGTCAGTGAACGGATTGCAAAGTCATCCATCTGTTGCCGACTATAGCCTTTTTCATCCGCCATCTGCTGGGCAAACACCCCCATCGCTTTGCCCGTTCCGGCATCTTCTAGACCATCCAAAAACATATGATCTTTGACCTCGCCATGCCCCATACGGTAACCTGCACGTGCTTTCGGCAGTAAATAAGGTGCATTGCTCATCGACTCCATGCCCCCAGCAATCACCACATCAGCATGCCCAAGCAAAATACTATCTGCTGCAAACATGATTGCTTTCATACCTGAACCACAGACTTTATTTATCGTGGTCGCAGTAATGTAATCTGGCAAAGCCGCCAAACGCATGGCTTGACGTGCGGGTGCTTGCTTTAAACCCGCTGGCAATACACAACCTAAAATTACCTCTTGCACTTGTTCCGGCTTTAAACCAGATGCCGACAAGGTCGCGTTAATCGTTGCCGCAGCCAATGCTGGTGCCGTTACAGTTGCAAGGCTGCCCTGAAAGGCACCCATTGCAGTACGGGCACCTTGTACAATATAAACTGGATTCATGTTGTTCATTCCTTTGCGTAAAAATTGCCGCTCTTCAAAAATAGCTGTTCTTGAGGTCTGTATTCATGGTGATCTTCTAAATATCAGCCTTCAGCCAATACGCTTCAACGTGCCTTAGTTTGCGCGCAACGCATGTGCAATAACTCAGTTGTCGCGCGTTATTGCAGTAAGTTAACAGCACTGCATTGTTGTACCTCTGCAAAACTGACACCCTCCGCCAGTTCAACCACTTTGATGCCGGCATCGGTTATATCAAATACACCATATTCAGTGATAATACGATCGACCACTTGGCTCCCAGTCAGGGGCAAACTACATTGTGGTAAAATTTTCGACTGCCCCTCTTTGGTACAATGTTCCATCAACACCACGACACGACGTACCCCAGCCACCAAATCCATCGCCCCCCCCATGCCCTTTACTTTTTTTCCAGGGATCATCCAATTGGCCAAATCACCCTGCTCTGACACTTCCATCGCCCCTAAAATTGCCAAATCGATATGCCCACCACGAATCATGGCAAAAGACTCAGCACTCGAGAAAAATGCGCCACCAGGCTTTACCGTCACCGTTTGCTTCCCCGCATTAATTAAATCTGCATCAATGCTGTCCTCAGTTGGGAACTCACCGATTCCCAATAAACCATTTTCAGAATGCAGCCAAACGGTTTGATCTGCTGCAATATAATTGGCAACCAGCGTGGGTAAACCAATGCCAAGGTTGACATAAAAGCCATCTTGTAATTCTTGTGCAGCGCGTTGTGCCATTTGCTGTTTGGTCCATGCCATGATGTCATTCTCCATAATGTGTCTATCTTTTCTATGCTTAGATGTCTGTTTCTGTGCTTAGGTGCTGTTTCTATGTTGAGCTGTTTCTATGCCCACGTGCTGAGCTGTTTCGTGCTTAGCTGTTTTTGTGCCGACATGTTAAGTCTGTACTTGATGTATCTTCGGTCCGTTATGTCGGCAATGACGCTCCCGATAAACCCTCTTTGGACTGTATACAGGATCAGCGCTTTATCACTTGATAAGGTTTTTATTCAATGACTTGATAGGGTTCTTTGCTCGATATGTTTGTGCGGATGGGCATTCAATACAATCCGATCAACATAGATCCCGGCCAAATGAATTTCATCGGGATCAAGTACGCCAATCTCCACAATATGCTCAACTTCAACGATGGTGGTTTTGGCAGACATGGCGCATTCAGGATTAAAATTACGGGCAGTTTTATTAAAGATGAGATTGCCAGCACGATCTGCCTTATAGGCTTTAATCAATGCCACATCTGCGACAATGGCATGTTCTAAAATATAGTTTTTATCATTAAAAACGCGCTTTTCTTTATCTTCAGCAATCTGCGTACCATAGCCTGTCGCCGTATAAAATGCTGGGATCCCAGCACCGCCGGCGCGTAATTTTTCTGCCAAAGTACCTTGTGGCGTCAGTTCAACTTCCAGTTCACCAGACAAAAACTGACGTTCGAATTCTTTATTTTCACCCACATAAGAGGCAATCATTTTCTTGATTTGCTTGCTTTGCAGTAAACACCCCAAACCAATACCATCAACACCGGCATTATTACTGACACAGGTTAAGGCTTGAACACCGGATTGTTGTAATGCATCAATTAATACTTCTGGAATACCACATAATCCAAAGCCCCCCACTGCAATCACTTGCTGATCTGCAACAACACCGCTCAAAGCCTGCTGAGCTGATTGAAATACCTTGTCCATCATACGCTTCCTTATGTATTTATTGTTGTAGTTGTAGCATTTAGACCAGCAAAAGAGAATTTGAATATTTTGAACAATTGATCAGAAAAACTCATTAATCCTCATCACACTGCATCTAGCAATACAGCAAAATAGCCGTATTGCGTCGCCTCTGATATTCGAATTAATGTATATAGATAAAATAGGCTGAAGTCGTTGAGCACATTAAATAACAATGAGTTATTGTGCTGTATTTAGACCATGAAAGATTTCAGTCATGAAAAATTTAAGCCATGAAAAAACCTTTTAACTCATTAAACTATGCGGCATTGCGCTGAGTTGTAACTTTTTTTCAGGATGAACAAACTGTTGCATGGTCTGAATAAAAGTCTGAGAAATCTTGGAAATTTCAAAATTTTTGTTGTAAATCACCCCAACAGCGCGTTGTAATTTTTCTCCGCGTATTTCTCGTATAATGGTCCGTTTCGGATCAATAGAATACTGAAAATGCCGTGGAATGACTGTCACACCAGCACCAATGGCAACAAAATTACACATAGAGGTTATTTGATGGCATTCAACCTGCACATCTAAATTCAGCTGTCGACTTTGACAAAACTCATCAATCAAATGCCGTACGACAGAAGGCTTTTTTAAAGTCACAAAACGGTTTTCACACAACTCATCCCACGTCACTTGCTCAGCACGTCCCAAAGCATGTGTTAACGGTAGCAGTGCGACAAAATCCTCATTAAACAGACTGGTGAAATGCAACTGATCCTTAACTTCTGGTTCAAAACAAATCCCCAATTCAAAAATACTGTCTTTGACCAATTCAATGACTGTTTCATTGGTAATATCGTGAATGGAAAAATTAATATTTTGGTATTGCTGTAAAAAATTTTGAATTACGCCGGGTAAAATAGCGTGGGTAATATAAGGCATAGAAGCCAATGACAAGCTACCACGATTAAATTTAAACAATTGTTTAATATCGTATTCCATTTCATCCCAGTTCGCCATTAATCGGCGTGCATAGGGAATCAACGAATGCCCTTCAGCCGTTAATTCTACACGACGGGTATTTCTTTTAAATAATTTACCCCCCAAGTCCTGTTCTAAAGTTTTAATGGTTAGGCTTAATGCAGACTGACTAATATATAACTCAGCTGCAGCATGTGCATAATTTAACGTTCGTGCCAGAATAAGAAAGCTTTTAATCTGTTTTAATGTCATAACCCAAGAACCTTATTAATCCTTATTGCATCGTAGGCGATGGCCTTTAAACTAATGTAAAGTTTATAAAAATAATGTAAAAATAATATCGTTTTACTGAAGATAGTGTAGCCAATAAATCAGAAAATACGAAGCTAAAAATAGCTGTACAATAAAAATATAATGATAATTTACCATTATTTTATAATTAACAAATGCGTAGCTATTTATTTTGCCAAACACATCACATATATTATCGATATTATCGCTGACCGTATTATGGGATTAGACAGTGATTCAATTTTAAAATTGAATCACTGTGGCATCGTGTGGCGACATTATATTGCCCCAATAGACATGCCAATACAGATTAAAGTTTTAACTGACGTTGTTTATTGCCACGTAATATAGTGAGTTCTAACTGACCTTTCGCAGTTAATGCCAAAACTTTTCGAAGCTGATCAATTTGTCTTGGCTGATATTTAACGCCATTGACAGCGACAATTACATCACCATTTTTCAGTCCCAAGGCTTTAATATCTTGTTCTTCATTATAATAAATTTCGAGCTGATCATTAAAATAACGAACGGCAATATGACGTAATGGCATTTGTTTATCCCGCGCAATCGACTTGCCATCAAAACACATCATCATGCGACTTGGCATAAAAGCATAACGTTGAAAACGTGAGAAGAAATCCATTCCTAGCGCATATTGGCTGTTATGGTTTTCACTGAGGCGCATTTCACCTAAGGGCATATCATTAAAACTCAAGGCAGTAATAATATAATCACTGCCCTTATTTAAGCCAGTCATATCTGCCATGGGTGCATTTTGGCTAATCGGGCGAATATTTTGTTGCTGCTCTTTGAGATAATCAAAGAAATCATTGCCCATATAGCTGACATCAGCACCGGTATCGACACTCATACGAATATTGCTTTCAGCATAGCCCAGATAAAGTTGTGGATTTTTATGATACATATCTTCATAGCCCAGACATTGCTCAAAGTCATGTGCAGAAGGTGCATTTTTTAAAATAGTAAGTTGTTTGTTGTTATTATCAACAACCCAATTAAACTTTCGAAAGCTATCAATGCCCAGCATACCATCAATTTTCACCCCAAATAATTGCGACATCATGCTGAGATCCGAGGCAATCCAGACGTCATTATCCTCTACCCGTTCCGTACCAATGGTAAATGCAACAGGTTTTAAGAAACTTAACTGCGTGGTATCGATATTTTTAGAGACAGCAGAAACTTGAGCAAATTCTTTTTGATAGTTCAGTGCCATCTCATTTAAAGGTAAAATTTGGGTAATCTGTGAGGCTATGGTTTTATCAATCACCGTAACACTCGCCCCAGTATCCACTAAGAAGTGATAGGTCTGATCAGCAATCTTGACGGGGATAATTAAACTCTCTTCAAAAGGAACCGTTAAAACCGCTGTAGTAGCAGTAGATATTGCAGCATTATTACTATCCGCATGCAATTGCTGTGTAGAAATAACCATGCTTAGAATCAGCAAGGTAGAAGAAAATATAGCTTTTTTTTTCTCAGGCAAACCCATTGAGCTAAAAACTCCAGTATCAAAGTTAAATATGCAATTCTGCATTTTTATAAACATAAACCCGCAATTAAAATAACAAGCGTCTGTTTAGCAAATAAATGATACTGAATTATTTTTGGATGATACAGCTGAATCGTTGATTTTTTCTAAATAAAGCTTCTCAATAATGTTTTATAAATAGACAGCTTAATTATTGACCTTATTATTGAGTAGAGCAATCAGCGAGTAGACAAAACCGAATAGAAAAATAGTCCGCTAGCATTTTAAATGACTGCGCTACTTTCTCATCACTATCATCGATCATTAAGGCGATATCATAGACATCAACAGCACTATTGCAGCGTTATACTTTTATTGCAGCGACATAATTTGATAGCTTTATGATGACAAGCCTTATCGCCTTCATAATATAAAGCTTATCACTCGCCCATAGAAAGCTGCTTACAGTACAATATTGCTTATATACAATATACCGTCACATGATGTGTTAGCACTTTTCGGCAATCGTCTCATCTATGCTTGAGTACCCTGCAATGACTTCAACTCATCTCAATCTATTACGCCGCCAATTGCGTAAACGACGTCATCAACTCAATCGCTATCAACAACGCCAAGCAGAGCAAGCCTGTTGGCAAAAACTTCTGTACATGCCTCAGTTCCAGCATGCTCAGCATATCGGCGTATATTTAAATGCTTTTGGTGAAATTGCCACTCGGCAAATCATCATGACCTGCTTTAAACAGCATAAACGGGTATATTTACCACTAATCTGCGAAATGAACCAACACTTGCATTGGCAACCCATCACAGCACAACAATATCTGCAACGGCGTTTTAGCCGCCATCGTTTGGGAATGCAACAAGCCATGGCCCATCGGGCAGCGGGCATTCAACAGCTAGATCTACTCATTATGCCCTTGTTGGCATGTGACTCGACTGGCATGCGGTTAGGAATGGGGGGCGGTTATTATGACCGAAGTTTAAGTCAAGCGCCGCAGCATCCTTTCCGTTTGGCTTTGGCACATGACTTTCAGGTATTGCAGCAGTCTCTTCCGCAGCAACCTTGGGATCAAGCGGTAGATGCCTTGCTCAGCCCGCGGCAGTTACGTTACTTTCATCAGCGTAGACCTTAAATTCTCTACAATATTCTGTACTTAGTTACACAAACAATTCAACCGCAATTAAAAATCGCACCGAGACCATCCTATGAATTGAGCTATTTTGCTCAACCTGACCACTGGTAAGCGATCAGGATAACAATGCAAAATACCGATTTCACAACAAATTTTTTGGTTATTGCATTTATTTTTTTGCGATTTCTCTATTTATGCCCTTGCAATTTAGAAAATACCCATCACTATAAAAAAATGGCAACGCAGTTGTTACTCATTAGGAGTGCCCATGTCTGAAGAAATCATCCACGAAAAAAACTTAGAACTAGACGTTCCAAGTGTCTTACCACTTTTAGCGCTACGAGATGTGGTGGTGTACCCCCATATGCAAATTGCGCTGTTTGTTGGTCGCGAAAAATCGATCAAAGCAGTCGATGTGGCGCGTAACAGTGACAATTTAGTCTTCGTCGTTGCACAAAAAGATTCCCTCACTGAAGAGATTGATCACGACAACTTGTACCGATACGGTACTGTTGCGAGAATTGTGCAAGTCGTCAATCACGAGAATGATGAAAACTGTATTAAAGTATTAATAGAAGGGATTTCTCGTTCCAAACTAGAACGTATTGTAGATGAAGGCAGCTATTTAACCGCCGAACATCAAGCAAGCCCAATGACTGTCCAATTGGATGCCGAGACACAAACAACACGCATTCAAGAACTCCGTACACTCTTTGCACAATATGCTG
The DNA here is from genome assembly GCF_001704115.1 of Acinetobacter larvae. Lineage (NCBI taxonomy): Bacteria > Pseudomonadati > Pseudomonadota > Gammaproteobacteria > Moraxellales > Moraxellaceae > Acinetobacter > Acinetobacter larvae. The sequence continues at coordinate 1,172,423 of NZ_CP016895.1, read as the reverse complement.
AAGCCAAATTACGTAATGCACGTGAGCTGATTGCAGCAGCAAATAAAATTGAAGATATTCAGCAATTATTATTCTTCGTAGCAACGCGTGCTCCGCTGAATATCGAAATTAAACAAAAGTTTTTAGAACACGATACTTTTGCAGAACACTTACAAGAGTTAATGACTTATTTATTGCAACAATCTGAAGAACAACAGATTGAGCAAACATTACATGACTCCGTAAAACGCCAAATGGAAAAAAACCAACGTGAATACTTTCTCAACGAAAAGATGAAAGTCATTCAACGTGAACTTTCTGACATGAATGGCGGTGCAGAAGATGATGTCGCTGAGATTGAAAAACGTTTAGCTGAAGCAGACTTACCAGAACATGTCCGTAAAAAAGCAGAAGCTGAATTTCGTAAATTAAAAGCGATGCAACCGGCTTCCAGTGAAGCTGCTGTGGTTCGTAACTATCTTGAAGTGATTCTAGATACGCCTTGGAATACCGCCAGTAAAGTTAGTATTAACTTGAAAAAGGCACAAGATATCTTAGATGCTGACCACTATGGTCTAGAGGAAGTTAAACAACGTATCGTTGAATACCTTGCTGTGCAATCACGGGTCAAAAAACTCCGTGGTCCGATCTTGTGTTTGGTTGGACCTCCTGGGGTAGGTAAAACCTCACTTGGTGAATCTATTGCCAAAGCCACAGGTCGTGAGTTTGTACGCATGGCTTTAGGTGGGGTTCGTGATGAAGCAGAAATCCGAGGTCATCGTCGTACCTATATCGGTGCCATGCCAGGTAAAATTGTGCAGTCACTCACTAAGGTTGGCGTAAAAAACCCACTATTCTTACTCGATGAAATCGATAAGATGGCACAAGATTATCGTGGTGATCCAGCTTCTGCTTTACTTGAAGTATTAGACCCATCACAAAACAATAAGTTTAATGACCACTACTTGGACTTAGACTTAGATCTTTCTGAAGTCATGTTTATTTGTACTGCCAATAGTATGAATATTCCAGAGGCTCTATTAGATCGTATGGAAGTGATTCGTCTACCGGGTTATACCGAAGACGAAAAAGTCAATATTGCTGATCGTTATCTTGTTCCTAAAGCTATTAAAAATAATGGCTTAAGAGCGAAAGAACTCAGCGTACACGAAAGCGCTATTCGCGATATTGTACGTCGTTATACCCGTGAAGCAGGTGTGCGTAGTTTAGAGCGTGAAATCTCTAAAATTGCCCGTAAAGTTGTCAAAGAAGCGGTCAGTAAAAAGGCTAAAAATCTTGAGATCGATGTAACCGAGCAAAACCTACCTGATTATCTCGGTGTGCATAAATTTGACTACGGTATGGCGGAAGATCAAGCACAAATCGGGCGTGTTAATGGTCTAGCATGGACATCTGTCGGTGGAGAACTCCTCACCATTGAAGTTGCCACCATGAAAGGTAAAGGAACCTTCATTACCACAGGTTCCTTGGGTGACGTCATGCAAGAGTCAATCAAAGCAGCAATGACTTTGGTTCGTACACGTGCAGATGAACTTGGCATTGAAACTGAACGCTTCGCAGAAACCGATGTACACGTACACTTACCTGAAGGTGCAACACCGAAAGACGGTCCTTCAGCTGGTTTAGCATTGGCAACAGCCTTAGTCTCTGCCTTTACGGGCATCGCGATTCGCCCAGATATCGCCATGACAGGTGAAACCAGTCTAAGCGGTCGTGCAATGCGCATTGGCGGATTAAAAGAAAAACTCTTGGCTGCTCATCGTGGTGGCATCAAGTTAGTCTTTATTCCTCAAGAAAACGTTCGTGACTTGGCTGAAATACCAGAAAACGTCAAAGAAGGATTGGAAATCAAAGCAGTTAAAAGCATTGATGAAATTCTCGCTGTGGCACTGGTTGAACAACCAACTCCGCTGGTAAAAGCGCCGATCGTCAAAACCAAAGCCGAAGCTAAAGCAGCACGTCATTGATTTGACTATGTTTAACTATAGTATTTAAAAGAGAGCTTCGGCTCTCTTTTTTACGCTTACTGCATATTGAGAGCATACAACTTATTTAGACCGTACCCCTTGAAAAAATGATCGATATCCCTCATATACTGACTGAAGATTATTTTACCATTTGAAGATGTTGACCTATGTCTCCAGATGGGTCGACATTTTATGCAGTCTTAATCCCCTTTTAAGACTGCTTTTTTTACGATGTAAATTTTATCTGACCTAAAACATTTCACGTTATACTACGGCAAATTTTTCAATCCTAAGTTGCTATGAAAATTCGCATTCTCACCATTGGTCAAAAAATGCCGGCATGGGTCATGACTGGCGTTGACGACTATCTCAAGCGTATTCAACCTTTTGTGCAAACACAGATCATTGAGATCCCGATGGCGAAGCGTGGCAAAAATGATTCTGAAGCAGATATCTTAAAATATCGCCAAATTGAAGGTGATGCGATTTTAGCCCAATTAAAAGGGAATGAACTACTCATCGCTTTAGAAGTAGCGGGTCGTGAGTTTAGTACAGAAAAATTGGCGACCACCATGCAAGATTGGATGCAGGCAGGTCAAGACGTGGTGTTAGCAATAGGTGGTCCAGATGGTCATAGTCAAGCTGTGCGCCAAGCAGCAGCATGGCACTGGTCTTTATCTAAACTCACCTTGCCGCATCCGTTAGTCCGTGTCATGTTGATTGAGCAACTCTACCGCGCTATGACCATCAACCATAACCACCCCTATCATCGCGCAGGCTAAAGCCATGCTTCTGCTGCGTTGCATATCTAAAACGGTATGTTAGCCAAACAAGCTTTAAGCATGCGCTTTGATTTTGCAAAATAACCTTATTCTATGCACTGAGACTTGAGCGATGCACTTACAAACTTTACCCGGCTTATTTATTTCTCATGGTTCACCCATGTTAGCGATAGACCCAGAGCAAGTTGGTCCTGCATTGCATCGTCTCAGTACTAATCTGCCACGTCCCAAAGCGATCGTGGTCATGTCTTCGCACTGGGAATCCAATGCTTTTGAAATCAGTAGCCATAGTCGCCCAGAGACATGGCATGACTTTCGAGGCTTCCCTGAACCGCTCTATCAGATTCGTTATCCAGCACCAGGCTCACCTGCCTTGGCTGAACAGATGATACAATTATTTTCTAGTTACGATTTCGTGCTGCATCCCAATAGCACTCGTCCGCGCGACCATGGTGTTTGGGTGCCATTATTACACATGTATCCAGATGCCGACATTCCCGTGCTAGAACTGTCTTTACCTCGTCAGGCAACAGCAGAACAATTGTTTGAAATTGGACAAATTATTGCGCCATTACGTCAGCAACAAATTTTGATCATCGGTTCAGGCAGTATTACCCACAATCTAAGTGAACTGTCTTGGCAAGATCCCAATGCCCAAGTCCCTTCTTGGGCCAGTGATTTCCGTAACTATGTTGCTTACCACCTTAAACATGGTCTATATGAAAAAGTTTTGGCTTGGCAAAGTATTCCAGAAGTACAACGCAATCATCCTAGCTTAGAGCATTTAGCACCGTTATTTTTTGCCATGGGCACGGGCTCAATCAGTAGTATTGTCCATAGTAGTTTTAGTATGGGGGCACTCGGCATGGATATCTATCGTTTTGATAGTTAACGCTTGACTCGCAGCTCTGCCCAGTAAAACCACATTACATATTACATTTCTGGCTATTAATGTGATGTGGTTGCAATTCAGATACATTTTGAAACTTAAAATCACCTACTGCTTTATTTTTTTATAACGGAATGAATTAAGCTTGCTGCATTGTATTTTAGAGTGTCTGGAAAAAAATGAAATTAAAGTTTTTAATTGCCGCAATCCTTCCTTTTGCTTTAGCAGCTTGTCAAAGTTCTGATATTCAACGCGTTACAGACACGGTGGTCAATGTGGTACAACAACAAAATGCCCAACAAAGCTTGCTGGATTACCAATGGCAATATCAGCCAGAAGGCAGCAAAAAACCGATTGTACTCAGCTTCCAAAAAGAAGATCAACGTTTAAGCATTGCAACAGGCTGTAACAATCAAGGAACAACATGGCAAATCATCAATGGTCAAATCCGCACAGGGCAACTAGTTTCGACGATGATGGCATGTGATCCTGCGTTAATGAAACAAGAACAATTTTCCAGTAGCGTCTTCAACCAACGTTCAATCGCGTTTAAATTAGAGAATAGCAATCCAGAGCAGCCACGTTTAACCTTAACGGGTCCAAATAACGAGCAACTGGTCTTTGTCGGTAGTATGACACCTGAAGCCAAATATCAATCGCGTGCGGAAACTATCTTTTTAGAAATTTCACCTGAAACCAAATCTTGTGTTGGTGTTGCACCACAAAATTGCTTGCAAGTTCGTGAAATCAAATATGATGATAAAGGCATTAAGTCACAAGTCGATAAAGACTGGACTTTATTCTACGATCAAATCCAAGGTTTCCAACACGATAGCAACTTACGTCAAGTTGTCCGTATCAAACGTTATAGCATCAAAAACCCAGCAGCAGATCAAAGCAAATATGCTTATGTCAAAGACATGGTTGTTGAAAGTGAAGATGTCAGCAAAAAATAATAGATCGCGTTTGCTATTTTAGACTTTAATATGAATAGACAAAAAGCCGATGTCAGTATCGGCTTTTTGGTTTTTGGCTATTTGGTTTTGGCTATTTAATTACCTTGCAACATCTATACGCTTATACACTGCAAGGTGATAGAGCATAAAACTTAGAATACACCTTGTGCAATCATGGCTTCTGCAACTTTCACAAAACCAGCAATATTCGCACCATCTACATAGTTCACAGTGCCATCTTCTTGCGTACCATATTTCACACAGTTACGATGGATTTCTTTCATGATCGCATGTAAACGCTCATCGACTTCTTCAAAAGTCCAGCCCAAACGAATCGCGTTTTGTGACATTTCCAAACCAGATGTGGCAACACCACCCGCATTGGATGCTTTACCAGGTGCATACAAAATTTTAGCCGCCACAAACTTCTCAACCGCATCGAGTGTTGAAGGCATATTGGCACCCTCTGCAACGCAGATCACGCCATTGGCTAATAATTTCTCAGCATCTGCACCGTCAAGCTCATTTTGTGTTGCGCATGGTAAGGCGATATCACACTTGATGCCCCATGGACGTTGCCCTTCCAAATAGTCAAAGCCATGTTTTTGAGCAAAATCAGCTATACGACCACGTTGTACATTCTTCAGCTCCATCACTTCAGCCAAAAGTGCTTCGGTGAAGCCATCTTTGACATAGACAGTACCATTAGAGTCAGATAAAGAGACGACCTTCGCACCGAGGAACATAGCTTTATCTGCAGCAAACTGTGCAACGTTACCAGAGCCAGAAATCGCAACGGTTTTGCCTTGAAACTTTTCACCACGTGTTTTCAGCATTTCTTCAGCAAAGTATACTGCACCATAACCTGTTGCTTCAGGGCGCGCCAGAGATCCCCCAAAAGACATTCCTTTTCCAGTAAATACACAAGAAGTGTCATTGCTGAGTTTTTTCATCATGCCAGCCATGAAGCCAACTTCACGTGCACCCACACCAATATCCCCAGCAGGAATATCTGTATTCGAACCGAGGTGACGGTAAAGTTCAACCATTAACGCTTGGCAGAAACGCATGATTTCAGCTTCTGATTTACCTTTAGGATCAAAATCTGAACCGCCTTTACCGCCACCCATTGGCAAGGTTGTTAAGGCATTTTTAAAGGTTTGTTCAAAACCTAGAAATTTTAAAATCGAGAGATTTACCGAAGGGTGGAAACGCATTCCCCCTTTAAATGGACCAATCGCGGAATTGTACTGGATCCGAAAAGCACGATTGACTTGGGTCACGCCCTGATCATCTTGCCAAGAAACTCTAAATTGAATCGCACGTTCCGGCTCAACCAAACGCTCTAACAAGCCATGCGCCGCATACTGCGGGTTCTTTTCAATAAATGGCCAGATACTGGTCATTACTTCTTCAACAGCTTGTAAAAATTCTGGTTGATTTGGATCCCTTGCTTTTACGTAATTTAAAAAGTCTTGTAAGCTTGTATATTTCAACGCTTTATCCTCAGCAAAAGATGACACGACTGCATCATGTCATTTCAATGTATGATATGTTTTGGCGCAAATAATTAAATATCTTTTGTTAACAATCTACAACACTTTTTGACATGTTTTTTTAAAATGTCGACTATTTCCAAAGCTTTATTGGCAATATTGACCAAAATGACAAAACTAAATAATTGTTTATATTACTATATTTCAATATCTTATCGGGAAAAATGCAAAAACAACTCAGCACTCAAGCTGACATGATTTGTCACATTATTATGCCCAAATTATACCCTAACCGCATCAGCACCTGATGATGCAATGCCCACAAAGTGAGCTGGCAGCAAGATGTTTTAGTATTTACTGCCAGTTGATGTACAATAGCATAGCTTTGTATTGCGCATTTTATTGCGCAATATATCGTCTTTCCTCACCATTGCGATGTGCTGCAAGCCATTTGTTCTCCACAAAAAGCGAGTGCCGTCAGCGCTGGTGATACATTCACATGAATGTCCGTACCACCGTTTTGATACAGTTATTTTTTGCCACATGAACTTACCTCTCGCGTTTATCCAGCAAATCGATGCCTTACTACCACAAACCCAATGCGGTTTATGTGGTCATCGTGATGGCTGTTTGCCCTATGCCAAAGCCATTGCTGAAGGAGAAGCTGCCAACAAATGTGTGCCTGGAGGTCAACCTGTTGCAGATGCATTGGCACAATTGTTGAAACGTCCTGTATTGCCTGCTGAGCCCAGTGTTTGGCCGATCCAAGCAGATGGTCGCCCACAACGTATGAAAGCGGTTATACGCGAAGAAGAGTGCATTGGCTGTACCAAATGTATTAGCGCCTGCCCGGTCGATGCCATTGTCGGCAGTGGTAAGGTAATGCATAGTATTTTCACGGACTTATGCACAGGCTGTGAATTATGTATTCCCCCCTGCCCAGTCGATTGCATCGATTTAGTCGAAGACCATACCGCCTTAGCCACTGCAGCCCAACGCATTGCCGAACAAAATCATTTACGTGATCGTTACTATGCCCATATTCAACGCGATAGTATCAAGCGCAGTCGTTTAAAAGGTCCGATTTTACGTGCTGCAATCGACCATGATGTATTTGTCCAGTTTGATGTTATTGCCGACGAAACTACACCAACCGTAGCAACACATAGCACTCACCTCAATACCAGTGCACCAAGCCCAGTACAGTCAGCACAGACCACCATTGAGCTAGCAAAAATTCGAAGTAAAATCAAAAAATTGGAGAAACAACTCAGTGTACGTCCAGATGCAAACAAACAAATAGAACTGACGCAGCTACGTGATCAACTCCAACAAATACAAGAGGCTTGCTAATGGCTGTCAAAAATATGAGCAAAAAACAAATTGAGATATTTTTTCAGCGCCTACAACAGCAGCGCCCGCACCCACAAACCGAACTGAATTTTTCCAGTCCTTTTGAATTGTTGGTGGCTGTGGCTTTATCGGCACAAGCCACTGACGTCAGTGTAAACAAAGCGACAGATAAGCTTTTTCCTGTGGCAAATACTCCTGAGACCATCTATGCACTAGGCGTCGATGGACTTAAGCCCTATATTCGCACCATCGGTCTCTATAATTCTAAGGCTGAAAATATTATCAAAGCCTGTAAGATATTAATTGAGCAGCATCATTCGCAAGTTCCAGATAATCGAAAAGATTTAGAAGCCCTACCTGGCGTTGGGCGTAAAACAGCCAATGTTGTCCTCAATACTGCTTTTGGACAACCCACGATGGCGGTCGATACACATATTTTTCGTCTCGGCAATCGTACCGGTTTAGCTGTTGGTAAAAACGTCTTAGAGGTTGAACAACGTTTGTTAAAAGTGATTCCCAAAGCCTATATGCTTGATGCACATCATTGGCTCATTTTACATGGTCGTTATTGTTGTACTGCACGTAAACCCAAATGTGATCAGTGCATCGTTGCCGATGTCTGTCAGTGGCCGGATCGCTTTGAATTTGGTGCAACGCGCCCAACCACAAAATTTAAAAATTAGCTAATTCTTTATTTAGATAATTTTTTATTTAGATAATTTTTTTGCGATTGATTGCAATGGATTTTGGGGTGTGCGCTGAGTACGTGACTGCTTTGCTTGGGCTTGTGCCGCTGCCTTAGCTTGTTGTTGGGATTGACGTAATAACTTAAAACTCAACCAGCATAAAGCCAAAACCACAATAGCGCATAACAGCATCAGCCCGAGTAACATAGGTTTTAACATCGAAAAATCCTCAAAACAGTTTTAATCTGAACTGTATCTTAGCAGTATTACAAAAAGAGCCCTATCATAGCAGAAGGGCTCTTTTGATACTTGCGCTTATCATAACGCACTTCACGTCATAAACGTTAAGTTGCTTGATATTAAGCTTGATCTAAAATTGCAAATAGCTCGGTTTGTACATGATCAATTGGACGTAAACCATCCAACTTATTGTACTTCGCTGCTTGTTGATTTTCGGTAGCACGTTGCTGATAGAAACCCACCAATTGCTCGGTATCCGCATGATAAGACGCCAAACGTTTACGAATGGTTTCTTCTTGGTCATCAGGACGTTGTACCAGATCTTCACCGGTTTCATCATCTTTACCGTCTACTTTGGGTGGATTGTAAATTAAGTGATAAATACGCCCTGAAGCTGGATGCTGACGACGACCAGATAAACGTTTTACGATTTCTTCATCTGGTACCGCAATTTCGATCACATGATCAATTGCAATACCTTCACTTTCCAAAGCTTCTGCTTGAGGAATGGTACGCGGGAAACCGTCAAAAATGCAGCCATTGACGCAATCAGGTTGAGCAATACGCTCTTTGACTAAACCAATGATCAGTTCATCTGAAACTAAACCACCTGATTCCATCACTGTTTTAGCTTTTAATCCTAATTCAGTACCTTCACGAATTGCAGCACGGAGCATATCACCGGTTGAAATTTGTGGGATATTGTAGCGCTTACAGATCAACTGAGCCTGAGTCCCTTTTCCTGCTCCAGGTGGTCCGAGTAAAATAATGCGCATAAAAAACACCCTCATGTAAAACAATATGTAAATACTATCCGCTACAGCCAAGCAATTTTGACCAAGTGTCTAGCACTCTTTATAAGAAAGCTACAAATAAATGTATTAAGCCTGCGATAAAACCAGTGACACCACCCAATAAAATCAAAATCCATTCATCTTCACGGAAAGCTGGACGCAGCAAATTTTGGAATTCTGCTGGTGTTAACTCGCGGATCCGCTCTTTGAACATATGAAATATTTTCTTCGCTCGGCTAGCATTGAACGCTGGATCACATACAGGCACCATCGTAATTTCAATTGAGCGATCAATCAAGTCTGTCTTCAGTTTTGCATACTCTCGCGGTCCAAGTGACAACTGCAATGACGTGCGTACCAACGGCGTTTCCATAATCTTATTGATATGTTGCTTGATGATACGACGCGTTTTGTCTTTTTTTGGACCATACATCATTTCAGTCATAATCGACTTCAATGTAATCAACTCTTCAGTCACAACGCGGGCAAAAACCTCAGACACCTCATCTTGACGCTTCATAAATGCACCTTGCACATTATAACGTCCGATGCGTGGAATAACTGGCTTAACCCAAGGAAATTTATGATTTTTGGTCAATTCAAAAAATTGAGGATAGCGAACATAATGTGGTTCGACTGGATTAAATACCATCCAAATTGCAATCCAGTTGGTGAGGAAGCCCCAAATAGATGCCCAAAATGGTACCGTCCAATGCCAAGGCACCAAGAACCATACCATCATTTGGAAGATACCAAACACCATACCAATCAGTGCACTAATATGCCAAATAAAATTAATTTCTTTTTGCCCGACTTTGAGGAACATCCGCACCATTAAACGGCGATCCTGTTCCATCTGACTGACCACCATATCACGCATATTGACTAAGGATTCGACGTTTTCAGCCAGATCAGTCACTAAATCTTTGAGTACATCTGGAAGTTGTTTATGTGCTTGGGCATAAATACGGCGTTTGATCGAGAATGGTAGATTCTCCCACAACACAGCATTACGCTCATCCATGACTTCATCAATTAAATGCTCTAACTCAGACCCGACTTGTTCACCAATAATTCTAGCCATGTCTTCGGGATCCATGGCATTGAGGAACTCTTGTAATGAGCCTAGTTTCGATAAGGTATTGTCGGTAATAATGCCAGAAATGCGTCCGGCTTTACGTGGCACGATCCCCTGCCAACCAATAGGCAATGGTCCAAGATGAAAGCCCCAAAAATGAATGGGATAAAACACCATCTTTAATGCCATCCAGACATGTGCCCAAGTCACAAAGGCAGTCACCGGAATAATGCTGAGTACGGCTAAATGATCAGGTCTGCTTAAGAAGGCTTGCCACAAATCGCTAATGTATCCCAACATGCATTACTCTCAGGTTTATGTTCTATTTATCGTGGTTGAAAAAATATAGGCGCAGTTGATCTGAATATCGCCATCCCGACCAGTTATGGGCTGTGCGTTATGGATTATCATGGTTAAGGATTACCCCAATCACAATCGTTGTATCGCCTGCACGACAATCGTACACATCAACCTAGTCATATGATTGTATAAGTCGTAAGTCATTATTTGCTAAAGTTGTGCATGTTATCGCCAAGCTTTGCTGCCGTGGTTTTGATCGACATCAACAACCACAGACTCAAACTATAGGGCGAAGATATGCTGCAGTTTTTTTTACAGAGATCAACCCTAAAAGCAATCAATTTGATTGCAATGCCAGACAATAGTATACGCTATTGCAAGCCAAATACCGAAGCACCGTTTTCAATACAACGAGTTTGACTGAACTTTAACAGATTTAGTTTTCGCCTCATATACTGATAGCAATTTTTTTCGTGTCGCTAAAGTCAAAGCTGCTTATTATTCTGCCTTCTTGTACACACATCTCGATAAATGCTTTGATCGCTATAACATTAAGCCTCATCCCCAACCTAAATGTCGCCAAGCATACTGCAGCACAGTACGAGATTTTTTTGGTTATTTTTATTGTATTCTCAGGTACACTATAGCTCTTTTGGCTTGGCTGGCCTTGATCAGAGCAATTTAGACGACCCATATGAAGCAGCAGTTTCCACTTAAAAATGTTCAACAAGAAAAGCGCATCTTCCGTGGTCGGGTCTATTTTGCCATTTTCTTTGTTTGTATCTGCCTGATTATTCTATTGAGTCGCTATGCTTATCTGCAAATTGTACACTTTGAAGAGTTTAGCAATGCCTCAGATAAAAACCGCACGCGCTTACAGCCCATTGCCCCTGCGCGCGGTTATATTTATGACCGTAACGGTACGCTATTAGCCGATAATTACCCCATTTTTACGGCAACCATCAGCCGTGCTGACATTGAAGATATCGATGATACTGTTCGTCGTTTGACCCCTATTTTAGACCTCAGCACAGAAGACATTGATCGTTTTCAAGCACGCATTAAGACTGCACGTAAAACCGAACTAGTAGCGATTAAACTTAATCTCAGTGAATCCAATATTGCACGTTTTAGTGAGGTTAAATACCAATTCCCAGGGGTCAATATCGAAACGCAAATGACGCGTTATTATCCGCATGGCGAGCTTTTTGCGCATGTCATTGGCTATGTTGGTCGTATTAATGACAAAGAGCTCAAGAGTATCGACCGTGATGCCTATGCGGGGACCAACCTGATTGGTAAAATTGGGGTCGAAAAATCCTATGAAGATTTATTACACGGTATTCCAGGTTATGAATCTATCGAAGCCGATGCACATGGCAATGTGCTGCGCTATTTAGGTCGTAAAGATTCAACCCGTGGCAATGATCTGTATTTATCTCTGGACTATGGTCTGCAAATGGTAGCCGCAGAGCAACTGGCTGGTCGACGTGGTGCAATTGTTGCCATTGATCCGCGGACAGGGGAAATCTTAGCCTTGGTATCTAGCCCAAGTTTTAATCCCAATTTATTTGTCACAGGCATTGGTCATGACGAATATAGCGCATTGCGTGACAACCTTGATCAACCGCTTTATAACCGTGCTTTACAAGGCTCTTATCCACCTGGCTCAACCATCAAACCGATGGAAGCCTTGGGTGGCATCCATTATGGCGTGGTAGATTGGAATACTGCCATCATGGATCCCGGTTATTTCCACTTACCCGGAGATTCACACCGTTTTCGTGACTGGAAAAAAACTGGGCATGGCTCAGTCAATATGCATAAATCCATCGTGGTCTCGTGTGACACCTATTACTATACCCTATCCTATCAGATGGGCATTGAGCGCATGAATACGTGGATGCGCCAATTTGGTTTTGGTGAAAAAACCGGTGTGGACTTACCCAGTGAAAGTTCTGGTCTGTATCCTAACCCAGAATGGAAAATGCGTACCCGCAAAAGCAAGTGGCTTAAAGGCGAAACAATATCCGTCAGTATCGGGCAAGGGGCTTTTATTGCCACACCGCTACAATTGGCAATGGCAACGGCAATTACCGCCAATCATGGTGCCCATGTGGTTCCGCATGTCTTAAGAGCAACGCGTGGTGCTAAACCACATGAAGTTCTCAATGCACCCACCGGTAAAATCGATTTTAATGGGACCGAAGAAGACTGGATCAAAATGCGCAATGCCATGGTTGATGTGATTGATTCGGGAACTGGGCGACGTATTAAGACCTCGGCTTATTCAATTGCTGGGAAAACAGGTACGGCCCAAGTAAAAAGTATTGCCCAAGGTAAAAGCTATAACGAAGCGCTACTGACAGAACGTCAACTTGACCACGGTCTATTTGTGGGTTTTGCACCAGCTGAAAATCCTGAAATTGCCATTGCTGTTATTTGGGAAAATGGTCGTCATGGCGGCGGCGCGGCGCAAATCGCGCGTCCAATCATGGACTATTGGTTAGTACAGCGGAAAAAGAAAGCTATTCTGCCAACCAATCATCAGGTTAGCGGCGGCTTAATGACTGCGGGCATTAAACCAGGTGAATTGGCAGCCAGTGAAATCGGCTTGGCTGCCAATCCTTTGGCAATGCCGCACAACAAACCTGCATCATCTGTTCGTAGCACATCTGAGAATTCTGCCCATGGCCAAGAGTAACAATCAACTTCGTATTATTGGTGGGCAATGGAAACGTCGTCAGCTGGCCTTTGCCAGCATTGATGGCTTACGCCCCACCCCAGATCGGGTGCGTGAAACACTCTTCAATTGGCTGATGTGGGATATTGCCAATGCACGCGTACTGGATTTATGTGCCGGCTCTGGCGCACTGGGTTTTGAAGCCCTATCTCGTGGTGCGGCACACGTGACTTTTGTTGAACCCAATGCCGAACAAGCGCGCTATTTAAGAGATAACTTAATCTTACTCAATGGGCAACAGCAGAGCGAAGTCCTGCAAACCACAGCACAACAAGCATGTGCACAGCTACAGAGCACTTATGATCTGATCTTTCTCGATCCACCTTATGCACTCAATCTATGGGCAGAATTAGCCACAGCAATTCGCCCCTATTTACATGCTCAAAGTCTGATCTATGTCGAGGCTGATCGTGCTTTTAATGTATTGGGGCTGCCTGCCGATTGGCAAATCTATAAAACGACCAAAGCAGGACAAGTGCAAGCCGCCCTCTTTCGACCCGTTGCAATGCTTTAACAGCAAACTATTGCAACAATATCTCGGTAAAATTCGCGCAACTTCGCCAGCCTTTACCGAGTATATACCTTGACTACATCATTGTTGGTTATTAGTTAAAATGAAATATATTCCATCAAATAATTATTAAACTAACTGCAACAGGTCACATTCCTGACGCGATCCAAAGCAATACAATCAGCTTAAAAAATTTGGAGAAAAAACATGTTAAAAAAAATTGCCTTGACTACCGGTTTCATCGCTTCCCTCAGCATGGTGGGTTGTGCCACCATGGATAATCCTGCAACCAATAAAAATTTGAATTTACTGCAAAACAAAGACTGGGTTGTGACGCAAATCAATCAAGTCGACTATGCACCTGAAAATACCCAAACCTTGGCTTCATTAAAATTTGGTGATAGTGCACTCAGCGGTAGCGATGGTTGTAACCGCATTATGGGTGGCTATGCCGTCCAAGGAAACAAAATTAAGTTTTCATCTCTCGCAACCACACAAATGATGTGTATGGATACAGTTGATTTACCAGAGAAATTTAATACAGCACTCAACCAAGTGAAAAGCTTTGCGGTCAATAAATCACAGCTCAAACTGCTCGATAAAGAAGGTAAAGTGGTTTTAAAATTCCGTACACAAACCAACGAATAACAACCCCATAACAGCTACTCCCTGCAACACCGAAATGCCTCATAACCATCAGCCCTCCATGGAGGGCTGATGGTTATTTATCACTGAATGCTTTTACTAAATGCTTCATCGCGAAGTGCTTGATGACTCTTAGCGCTAACGCTTGATCACGTAGTGAATGCTTTATAACTTCTTAGCATTAGCGCTTAATCATTTAGTGCTGATCAGGCAGCGCATAGGCAACTAAATAATCCCCCATTTTGGTTCCAAAAGAACCATGACCACCCGCCATAATCACGACATATTGTTTACCGTCTATTTCATAGGTCATCGGTGTTGCTTGACCACCTGCAGGCAAACGCGCTTGCCATAATTTTTCACCATGACTGACATGATAAGCACGAATATAATTGTCTTGTGTTGCAGCCACAAACATGACATTTCCCGCTGTTGAAATAGAACCGCCTAATCCCGGCACGCCAATTTTCAATGGCGGTAATTGGAAGAGATTAGGCAAACTATCACGAACGGTACCAATACGTTTTTTCCAAACCACCTTATGATGATTGAGATCAACGCCAGCAACAAAGCCCCAAGATGGCTGTTTACACGGTAAACCTAATGGCGATAAAAACGCACTGATTTCTACCCCATAAGGTGTGCCATACATGGGCTGTAAGCCATGCTCTGTCCCTGTACCCGGTGAATTGATCGCGCGATGTGGATCTTGCGGAATAAGCTTCGACACAAAAGGCAGACCGATTGGATTCATCACAGCCACTTGTCGGTCTGGGTTGACTGAAATCCCGCCCCATTCAAATACCCCCAAATTACCAGGGAAAACTAAGCTGCCATTTTCCGAAGGTGGCGTATATATACCCTCATAATTTAACGTCTGAAAATAAGCACGGCAGTACAGTTGATCAAACATGGTGGCACCCCACATGTCTTTATCGGTCAGCTTATCTTTGGGGGCTAAATTAAAGTCAGAAAAAGGTTGGGTCTTGGCATAAAACTCACCTTGGGTTTGCGGTCCACGTTTGACAGTCTGTGGTACTGGACGCTCGGTAATCGGGACAATTTCTTTACCCGTTAAACGATCCAATACAAAGACATTCCCTGTTTTGGTGGTGACATAAACTGCTGCAACGGTTTGCCCCTGTGCATTTTGAATATCAGCCAAGGTCGGTTGTGATGGTACGTCCATATCCCACAAGTCATGATGTGTGGTCTGGAAATGCCAAACCAGCTGACCTGTAGTCGCATTTAAAGCCAATACTGAATTGGCATAGCGCTCTTTGAGTGCTGTACGATCACCGCCCCAAATATCCGGTGTTCCTACTCCGGTTGGAATATAAACGATGTCATGTTGGGCATCATAAGCCAACGGTGCCCAAGCATTGGGAGAATTATGCACAAACTTTTGACCTGGTGCTGGTATCGCATTTGGATCTTCTGCACCAGTATCAAACACCCATAACAATTTACCAGTATTGACATCATAGCCACGAATCACCCCAGAAGGTTCCTGACTGGAAAAATTATCCGTGACTGAACCCGCGATAACAATGGTCGTACCAGTAACAACAGGTGGCGAGGTTGGGTTATAACCACCGGGATAGGCAAATGGCATATCTTTTTGTAAATCAACCTGACCATGATGACCAAAGTCATCACAGGCGGCACCGTTGTCGGCATTGATCGCAACCAAGCGTCCATCATTGACCGGTAGAATGACTTTACGCGGACATTGTGTAGAGGAAGACTGCTTAGACTGAAGACTGGTCGCAAATTCTGCCTGATTATTTTCATCATAATAAGACACACCACGACAGGTTAAATGCTGGAAGCTTGGACCCGATTTTAATTGAGGATCGAAACGCCATTTCTCTTGACCAGTTTTGGGGTCTAAGGCAATTAACCATTGATGGGTGGTACACAGATACATATTGTTGCCAATTTTAATTGGTGTCACCTGATTGGTGGTTTCACCCGAGTCATTGGCTGTTTTTAAGTCACCCGTACGGAAAGTCCATGCCACTTGCAAGTCTTTGACATTGGTATCATTGATCTGGGTTAATGGTGAATAACGCTGACCTGCTTGCGTCCGACCATAAGCGGGCCAATCTGCATCTGCAACGCCTGCCACCGCTTTGGTCTGTGCAGGTTGCGGATTTTCAATCACACCATTGATTTCTTGTGGGTCATTAAAAATAGCATAAATCATCACCACGATGCTTAAAGCTAAACTTGCTGCCAACACCCAACGGCTAGGTAAAGTGGGTTGTTTGAGATCACGGGTCACCGCAGGGATAAGCAACCATAAACCCAATACACCCAGAATATCTAAACGCGGTGTGAGTGCCCAAAAATCTGTGCCCACTTCCCACAATGCCCAAACCAAAGTACCGAGCATTAATAAGGTATAGAGCAGATAAGATAAAATTGAACCACGCTTTAATAAAATAGCAGAAGCAAATAGCAGCGCACCGGCGATAACATAATAAAAAGAGCCCCCCAAAACGATGAGCCAAATCCCCGCAAGAATCAAAATAACGGCAAGCAATGCCATCACATATGCGGTAAATGGTCTAAGTTTTGAAGGCTTTGAGGACTGATTCATAATCACCTCTAGATTTAATGATTATTATGAAAACATGTGTAGGGTCTCGCAAACACATGTATGCATAAAAAACAGAATGAATTGAAGAAAACAGCGCTGTGCGCGCTACACCGCAACAGCGCATGTTTTACATGGGTTTTAAAGTAAATCTCTGCGCCATATGACAACAGCATTTTTAATTGCGTCGCATTTCCAATCACTAAAAACTAAAACTGAAATGACGAAAACCTAAATGACTAAAACCCAAATGGCTAAAAAAGAACTATAACTAAAAAGAACTATCAAACTTTATGCCGCCCACCCAGGCATTATTCCCAGACTTGAGCGCACCGATATGATGAATATATTGTATGTTTGGTTTAATTGTTAACCAGTTATTGACCTGAACAGCATAATATAATTCGCTGTTATATTCATGCGAAAATCCAGTTTGCTGTTTATGAATACGAGACACCCCGATGGCAAGCTCATCTTGAGCACGAGCAGCGAAAAGTCCCACATAACTGAGTCCAATATTTTGCATATCGGCAATTTGTGCATCATCCGGATTGTCGGCATCACCCTCAAACCATGTCGCTTGTATAAAGGCACTGAGCCCACGTGCGTTATTGCCATCGACTGTGCTAAGTTGTTGTTTGGCTGACATCCAATACGCTTGTTTCTGATCAATCGCTGTATCTTGGCTGCTACGATCTACCGTACTATATACATAGCCCGCTCGGTATTCACCCGCCATATCAGAAAACATTGGTTGCCAAATCACTTCTATAGGAAGTAATGCGCCATTTGATCCTTTACTACTCAGATTAAACCCTTTAGAGCGTTTTAAGTTTTCAGCATTGTGCTCAAATACGCCTGCTTGCACAAACAAGTCTGGCTGTATGGCATACTTAACCCGCATTGCCCATTGACTCACTGGCCAGTTATACCACTGATCTCCAGCCCAATTACCAACTTGCGAACCACATAAAGCAAGGTTCTGAAACTTACAGTCAAAGCTATTAAATTCTTCAGCTTCACCAAAACGACCGAGCTTAATCGCTAAGCGCTGATCTAAAAATTTTTTCTGAATCCAAAAATCAGTTAAACGCCAAGTCTGTCCACGCCCCCACAGCTCTTGTACCGAACTGAGCTGCCCTACCGCTGTGTCGTTTTGTCCATTCAATGCATCGGCAGTTTGGCTCAAGCTATGTCCATCGCGATAAGTCACAGCAATTTTTGCTTCACTATCTTGCCAATTCAGAATTTTGTCTAAATCGAATTGTGCTACAAGACTCAATTGCCCGGTATAAGCATCCGCATGATGATTTGCATATTTTGCATCGAATAAGCTGGCAAACTCTCCCGTATAGCCAATGGAGAAATCATAGCCCTGTTGTTGTAACTCACTACGTTTGCCGTTCCAGTCACCCAACATATAATTACGCTGATGCGAAAAAACCTCTGCCGCATGAACTGTTGCACAAGCACTGAGCATGCTCATCATACTGAAACGAAAAATGAATCTATGCTTATTCAATCGCAAAAACCTTAAACTGTCTGGTTAATTCGCATAGAATACCTTTATTTTGTAATTAATATTAATAAAAATCCAAAATATGTTATATAAAATCGATTTATTATGTTTATTTGTTAATTTCTTTACACTAATTCAAAAATATCTGACGCCAATATTTGCTTAAACTCTGTGGCGCAAAAAGTTAGATGAAAACGACCAAGCGAAAAGCAGGCAAAAAAAATGCCAGATCAGAACCTGGCATTTTCGAGATAACTTAAATCAAAAGATTAAGCCATACCTTTGTCTTTTAGCACTTGCAACATGGTTGAACCCAACTCAGCAGGGCTACGTGTATAAGCCATACCCGCTTTTTCAAATGCAGCAAATTTTTCTTCAGCAGTACCTTTACCACCTGAAATGATCGCACCAGCGTGACCCATACGTTTACCTTTAGGTGCAGTAACACCCGCAATATAACCAACCACAGGTTTAGTCACGTTAGATTGGATGTATTCAGCAGCTTCTTCTTCTGCTGTACCACCAATCTCACCGATCATGATGATAGCATCTGTATCTGGATCGTCTTGGAACAATTTCAAGGCATCAATTTGGTTCATACCAGGAATTGGGTCACCACCGATACCGATACACGTTGATTGACCTAGACCAAGCTTAGTTGTTTGTGCTACAGCTTCGTAAGTCAATGTACCTGAACGTGAAATAATACCAATACGACCTGGTTGATGGATGTGACCTGGCATAATACCAATTTTACATTCACCCGGAGTGATCACGCCTGGGCAGTTTGGACCAACCAAACGCGTACCATTACCATTGGTTTCTAGGTAACGTTTTGCTTTTAGCATATCGATGGTTGGAACACCTTCGGTGATCACAACGATCAAGCCAACGCCTGAATCAACTGCTTCAACAATAGAATCCAATACGAATGGTGCTGGAACATAGATCACAGAAGCATCAGCACCAGTTTCTGCAACAGCATCTTTCATGGTGTTAAATACAGGTAGACCAATATGGGTTTGACCACCTTTACCTGGCGTTACACCACCAACAACTTTTGTACCATAAGCAATCGCTTGCTCAGAGTGAAAAGTACCGTTTTTACCTGTAAAGCCTTGTACCAATACTTTAGTGTCTTTATTAATTAATACGCTCATGTGATACTCCTTAAGCTTTTACTGCAGCAACAATCTTTTCAGCAGCATCGGCAAGACCTTCTGCAGAAATCAATTTAAGACCAGATTCATCAAGTAATTTCGCACCAAGTTCGGCGTTGTTACCTTCTAAACGTACCACAACAGGTACAGTAACATTTACTTCTTGAACGGCTGCAATAATCGCTTCAGCGATCATGTCACAACGAACAATACCACCAAAGATATTAATTAATACGCCTTGTACAGAGCTGTCTGCCAAGATGATTTTGAATGCTTCGATCACGCGTTCTTTGGTTGCGCCGCCACCAACGTCAAGGAAGTTTGCTGGTTGACCACCATATAATTTAATGATGTCCATGGTTGCCATTGCCAAACCTGCACCATTGACCATACAACCAATGTTACCTTCAAGCGCAACATAGTTCAGATCAAATTCAGAGGCTTTTAGCTCACGTTCGTTTTCTTGAGATTTATCACGCAGTGCAGCAACTTCTGGTAAACGGTAAAGCGCGTTAGAGTCGATACCAACTTTGGCATCTACACATAAAATTTCGCCATTTTCACGAACTGAAAGTGGGTTAATTTCAAATAACGCAAAGTCATTTTCAACAAAAGCGTTATATGCAGCAGACATGATTTTTACAAATTGACCTACTTGTTTGTCTTTTAAGCCTAATTTGAAAGCAACTTCACGTGCTTGGAAAGGTTGTAAGCCGACTAAAGGATCAACTTCAACTTTAATGATTTTTTCTGGAGTTTCTTCAGCAACTTTCTCAATTTCCACGCCACCTTCAGTTGATGCCATGAAAGTGATACGACGGCTTGAACGGTCTACAACTGCACCAAGATAAAGTTCACGTTCAACAGGATAAACGTCTTCAGCAATGATGATGCTATTTACAGGTTGACCATTGGCATCTGTTTGATAAGTTACTAAACGGGTACCGATAATATCGTTCGCAAATGCAATCACATCTTCTTTTGATTTTGCGATTTTAACGCCACCAGCTTTACCACGACCACCGGCATGAACTTGCGCTTTCATGACCGCAAATTTTCCACCTAGTTGCTCAAATGCAGCTACGGCTTCATCAGCATTGGTTGCAAGAATGCCTTCTTGTACTGGCATGCCATATTTTTTTAACAGCGCTTTAGCTTGATACTCGTGTAGATTCATTGAATTACCTTTAACTACTTTTCACTTTGTTATCAAAAAATAATACCTAAACTTCCTTCGCATTAGGTATTCGCATTTCAAGACGCAAATGATGATCATAAACCACACAATCATCAAAAAAAGAGCGGGCTATGCCGCTCCTTTTATTATTTACGTTTACGTTGAATCGCATGAATGGCACGACCATCTACAGCCAATGCTGCTTCGTGTACCACTTCTGAATAAGTAGGATGCGCGAATGTCATCAGTTGTAGATCTTCAACAGAAGATACAAACTCAAGTGCAATCATACCTTGATGAACAATATCAGACGCACCCGGTCCAATCACATGCATACCCAATAAACGATCGGTTTTCGCATCAGCTACAAATTTTACAAAACCTGCTGCTTCGCCTGCTGCTAAAGCACGACCATTCACCGCAAACGGGAATTGACCAGTTTTTACTTCATGACCTTTTTCTTTGGCTGCTTCTTCGGTTAAACCCACCCAAGCCGCTTCAGGATGTGTATAGATCACAGAAATAATGGTGTCATAATTAACCTGTGCCGCATGACCGTGAATACGCTCCACCACCATCATGCCTTCTTCCATTGCTTTGTGCGCTAGCATTGGACCACGTACTAGGTCACCAATTGCATATACGCCTTCCACTGAAGTAAGACACTGATCATTGACTTCAACAAAACCACGATCAGTTACTTTAACGCCAGAATCTTCAGCCAATAATGCTTCTGTATAAGGCTTACGACCCACGCAAACAATCAGTTTATCAAAGCTTTCTTGCTTATCTTCACCAGCTTGGGTGTACTGTACTGCAACTTGATCGCCAACGACTTCAGCTTTAGCCACTTTTGCACCAACACGAATATCCAAACCTTGTTTGCTCAAGATTTTTTGATATTCTTTGGCCAATGCTTTGTCTGCCATCGGTAGGAAACTGTCCATCGCTTCAAAAATGACGACTTCAGCACCTAAACGACGCCATACCGAACCAAGCTCTAGACCGATTACACCAGCACCAATCACACCTAAACGTTTTGGAACTTCTTGGAATTCTAACGCGCCGGTTGAATCAACAATGAAGTTTTCGTCTACTGGTGCAACTGGAATATTTACTGGAACAGAACCTGATGCCAAAATCACATATTTTGCATCTAAAACTTGAACTTCACCATCAAATGGGGTGAATTCAACTTTTTTGCCTGCTAAAAGTTTACCAGTACCTTGTAACCACTCGATGCCATTACCTTTGAGTAATTGAGCAACACCGCCAGTCAGTTGATCGACAACTTTGTCTTTACGCGCCAACAATTTTTGTAGGTCAAGACGTACATTATCGACGCTAATACCGTGATCATCTAGACCATGTAAAGTGTCTTCATAATGATGTGAAGAATCTAAAAGCGCTTTTGAAGGAATACAACCAACGTTTAAGCAGGTTCCACCCAAAGAAGGCTTACCTTTATGAATACGTTTTTCAATAACCGCTACTTTAAAACCAAGTTGAGCTGCGCGAATTGCAGCCTCATAACCACCTGGTCCACCGCCTATTACAACTAGATCAAACTGTTGAGACATTTTTATCTCCATGCGCCAAGTGCGCGTCCTCCGCGACTTGGCTAGGTCTTATTCGATGTGATGAAAGATTAAAGATCAAGGATCAGTTTTGCAGGCTCTTCTAACAATTCTTTAATTGTTACAAGGAATTGAACAGCTTCTTTACCATCGATTAAACGGTGGTCATAAGAAAGTGCCAAATACATCATTGGCAAGATTTCAACTTGACCATTTACAGCCATAGGACGCTCTTGGATTTTGTGCATGCCTAAAATTGCTGTTTGTGGTGTATTAAGAATCGGAGTAGAAAGCAATGAACCGAAAGTACCACCATTAGTAATAGTAAAAGTACCGCCAGTCATATCTTCAATCGCTAATTTACCAGCACGTGCTTTTGCTGCATAACCCGCAATACCGTTTTCAACTTCAGCATAGTTCATGCGATCTGTATCACGTAGTACAGGAACCACCAAACCACGATCAGATGAAACCGCGACACCGATGTCATAGAAACCATGATAAACAATGTCATCACCGTCAATAGACGCGTTCACAGCTGGGAAGCGTTTTAATGCTTCAGTTGCCGCTTTCACAAAGAAAGACATAAAGCCTAAACGTGCACCATGACGTTTTTCGAATACTTCTTTGTATTGCTTACGCATATCCATTACAGGCTTCATGTTGACTTCGTTGAAGGTTGTCAACATTGCTGTGCTTTGCGTTGCGTCCAATAGACGTTCAGCAACACGTTTACGTAGACGTGTCATCGGTACACGTTTTTCAACACGCTCACCGACTGCAACGCTTAATGGCGTAACGCTTGCAGCTGGTTTAGTTTGATGATTCGCAACATCTTCTTTGGTAATACGACCACCACGACCAGTGCCTGCAACGTCTGCGGCATTGATACCGGTTTCTGTCAATGCTTTACGCACAGCAGGCGCTTGACCATCTACATCTACAGGTTGTGAACGTTCAACCACTGCGGCAGCGCCAGCTTGGGTTTGTGCTGAACTTTCTTCTACTGCAGCAGGTGCTGCAGCTGCGACTGCACCTGCTTCAAATTGTGCGATGATTTCATCAGATAATACTGTATCACCTTCGTTTTTGATGATTGCTACCAAGCTACCGTCTGCAGGAGCAACAACCTCTAAAACAACTTTATCGGTTTCAATATCACAAATTACTTCATCACGTGAAACTGATTCGCCAACTTGTTTATGCCAAGTCGCGATCGTTCCGTCAGCAACTGACTCTGGGAACACCGGTGCTTTAATTTCGGTTGCCATTAGTTTGTTTCTCCTGATTGTTCAGCTGCGATTGCAAGTGCATCGTTCACCAGCTGAGCTTGTTGTTTTGCATGCAAATAAGGTGAGCCACATGCTGGTGCTGCCGATGCTTCACGACCAGCATAGCGAATGCTCAATGCTTTACCTGACTTGATGACGCCTTCATATAAACGTGGTGCGATAAATAACCAAGCACCTTGGTTTTTCGGCTCTTCTTGCGCCCAAACCAATTCAGTTGCATTTGGATAAGTATCGATCACGTCTTGGAGACGCTGTTCTGGATAAGGATAAAGCTGTTCCACACGGATAATCGCGACATTGTTTAGACCCAATTCACGACGTTTTTCGAGTAAATCGTAATACACTTTACCGCCACACAATACCAAACGTGTTACGTCGGCATGATTGATTGCATCAATTTCATCAATCACAGTTTGGAAGCCACCCGTTGCCAAATCATCTAAAGTCGATACGGCAAGTTTGTGACGTAGCAATGATTTTGGTGAAGTAACAATCAATGGCTTACGAATTGGACGAATCGCTTGACGACGTAAAGCATGGAAAATTTGTGCTGGTGTGGTTGGTGTAATCACTTGAATATTGTCTTCGGCACATAGCTGCAAATAACGCTCTAAACGTGCAGAAGAATGTTCTGGACCTTGCCCTTCATAACCATGGGGTAGCAACATGGTTAAACCACACACACGTTGCCACTTGGTTTCACCAGATGCGATGAACTGATCGATTACGACTTGTGCACAGTTTGCGAAGTCACCAAATTGTGCTTCCCAAATGACTAAGCTTTTTGGCAATGTAGTTGAATAACCATATTCAAATGCCAAAACTGCAATTTCTGACAACAGTGAGTCATAGATTGCAACACGCGGTTGGTTTTCTTTGATGTGACAAAGCGGAATATAAACTGAACCATCTTTTTGGTTATGTAGTTTGGCATGACGGTGTGAGAAAGTACCACGACCCACGTCTTCACCAGTCAAACGCACCAAATAGCCTTCATCAAGCAATGTCGCATAAGCTAAAGTTTCTGCCGCGCCCCAGTTTAAAGGAATCTCGCCTGTTTGCATTTTCAAGCGATCATCAATCACTTTCGATACTTGGCGTTGCATCACGAAGCCTTCAGGCAATTCACGCATGCGTTGACCCAGCTCTTTTAAACGCTCAACAGGGAAAGAGGTATCCCAAACATCAGTATAGGCATGACCCAAATATGGTGTCCAATCGACATACATTTTCTTATTCGGTTCAAGCACCAATGCATTGGCCACATGATTGCCAGCTTCTAAATCTGAACGATAGTCTTCGATCATTTGATCTGCAGTCGCACGATCTAGCACTTTTTCTTGTACCAATTGATCAGCATAAAGCGTACGGGTAGTCGCTTTTTTATTAATCACTTGATACATCATTGGTTGTGTTGCAGCAGGCTCATCGGCTTCGTTATGACCACGACGACGATAGCAGAACAAATCAATCACAACGTCTTTACGGAAAGTATGACGGAAGTCATGTGCAAGATGCGCAATAAAGGCTACAGCTTCAGGATCATCACCATTGACATGGAAAATCGGTGCCTGAATCATTTTTGCGACATCAGTACAGTATTCAGTCGAACGTGCATCACGTGGATCTGAAGTGGTGAAACCCACTTGGTTGTTTACAACAACATGTACTGTACCACCAACTGTAAAGCCACGTGTTTGTGACATTTGGAAGGTTTCTTGGTTCACACCTTGACCAGCAAATGCAGCATCACCATGGACAATGACAGGTAAAACATCATCACCGCCAATGTCTTTACGACGCACTTGACGCGCACGTACTGAACCTTCTACTACCGGTCCAACGATTTCTAAGTGTGATGGGTTAAATGCCAAAGCTAAGTGAACTTCACCACCAGGTGTCATGACGTTTGATGAGAAACCTTGGTGATATTTCACATCACCAGAACCTTTAGTGGTGGAAATTTTACCTTCAAATTCACCAAATAAGTCTGCTGGGTTTTTACCCATGATGTTAACCAGCAAGTTGAGACGACCACGGTGTGGCATACCGATCACAACTTCTTTACATCCGACAGAACCGGCACGTTGAATGATTTCGTTCATCATTGGAATAAAAGACTCACCACCTTCTACACCAAAACGTTTTGCACCAACATATTTATTGCCAAGATATTTTTCTAAGCCTTCAGCAGCTGTTAAGCGTTCTAAGAATAGTTTCTTTTGATCTGCTGAAAAATTGAATTGACCCTTGACCCCTTCCAAACGTTGTTGAATCCAACGTTTTTCTTTGGTATCAACAATGTGCATATATTCTGCACCAATAGAGCTACAATACGTTGCTTCCATGGTGTCGATCATTTCTTTTAAGGTCGCTTCGCTCTTACCGATGGCCAAGTTACCAGTATTGAATACGGTATCAAGATCAGACTTGGTTAAGCCGTGTGTTGCTAGATCTAAATCTGGCACTTCTTCACGTTTTGCCAACCCTAGTGGGTCGAGACGTGCTTTTTGATGACCGCGATTACGATATGCTGCAATAAGCTGCAATACACCTATTTGACGTCTTTCATGTTCAGTACTGACTTGGCTTTGCACCACAGGTTGAACACGATTTGAATTACGACCTAAAAGTAAGAACTGCTCACGAATATTACCATGAGGTTGATCGCCCTTAGGGTATTTATCGAAATATTGACGCCAATCCTCGCCGACTGAGGTTGGTGATGATAGGTATTGCTCGTAAAGCTCTTCTATATACGCCGCACTATCAGCGGAAAGTTCAGTATCAAGACGCGGAGCGTCAGCAACTTCTTGCATTTGTGGACCCATTTCCTATTGCAAAAACATTACAGGATGCGGTTAGGCAAACCCATGATTGATAATGCCAAACTGATAATTGACATCCCCCACCTTTCGGGTTCGTTTGAACACGGGGCGTTACAGCGCCGCAGTTATAGACTGTGGCGCTTGATGAATCATAACGCCTGTTTGGCATCATCATCCATTTATGAACTCGACCATGTCGAGCAATTTTTTTGCAAATCGGCTTAGAAAAGCTAAATCTTAGCCTTAGCTTTTCTAAAACGACAGTCTATCTGGTATAAATTACTGGCGAACGACACATTATAGCGTCTGCATGCTTGTTTTTGCACCATTTTCTAGCAATATACTGATATGCTAAATGCTAACATGATCTAAAGACAGCATTGATTTAATTGCCACATACCATCTATAAATTAGCTAAATACACTAAAGTAATACGCTTATTCACAATGATGCTAGATAAAGCCACTTTCAGCTAGCGATTATCACATTTCATTACTCTGCTTGGCTACTTTTTAAACAAAAATAAACCATTAGATTTAATCTTGCACAATTTTTTAGCGCTTAAAAAACTATAAAAATTAAACATATAAAAAAGCGCATACCTTTTCAGGTATACGCTTTTTATTTTATGGCAATTATCCTGCTTGGTCGAGCAACATATTACGGATGTGACCAATTGCCTTAGTCGGGTTCAAGCCTTTAGGACAAACAGAAACGCAGTTCATAATCCCTTTACAACGGAACAAGGAGAATGGATCGTCCAAACGTGCCAAACGTTCTTGGGTTGCATTATCACGTGAATCGATAATGAAACGGTAAGCATTTAATAACGCAGATGGACCTAAGAACTTATCTGGGTTCCACCAGAATGATGGGCAAGATGTTGAACAACACGCACACAAGATACATTCATACAAACCATTGAGGTGTTCACGCTCTTCAGGTGATTGTAAACGTTCTTTCGGTGGCGCTGGCTGATCATTGATTAAGAAAGGATGAATTTTGTTGTACTGTTCGTAGAACTGATTCATATCCACAACTAAATCTTTAATCACAGGCAAGCCAGGCAATGGACGAATAACGATTTTTTCTGGTAAATCGTTTAAGTTCCACAAACAGGCCAAACCATTCTTACCATTAATATTCACACCATCTGATCCGCAAATACCTTCACGGCAAGAACGACGGAATGTTAGGGTTTCATCTTGAACCTTAAGCGCAAGTAAAGCATCAAGCAACATACGGTGCTTTTCAGTCAACTCAAGCTTAAAAGTTTGCATATACGGTGCTTTATCCTTATCAGGATCATAGCGATAGATTTCGAACGTACGAGTTCCTCTACTACTCATCTTAACTCTCCCGATTAGAATGTACGTGGCTTAGGTTCAATTGGATCAACAGTCAATGGGGTATAACGCACAGGTTTATACTCTAAACGGTTATCTGATGAATACCATAATGTATGCTTCATCCACTCATCATCGCGGCGACCATAAGAATAAACAGGGTGATCCGGCGGTAACTCATAGTCAACCACGGTATGTGCACCACGACATTCTTTACGTGCAGCAGCAGAGATCAATGTTGCTTTCGCGACTTCGTACAAGTTCTCAACTTCAAGTGCTTCAATACGCGCAGTATTAAAGACTTTAGACTTGTCTTTCAGATGAATGTTACGCACACGTGGCTCAAGCGCTAAAATCTGCTTCACACCTTCATCTAATAAAGCTTGGGTACGGAATACACCTGCGTGATTTTGTACGATTTCACGAATTTCATCTGCAACTTCTTGGGCATTTTCACCCGTAGTTGTTTCGTCTAGATGGCGTACACGCGCTAAAGTTTTTTCCAATACATCTGTTGGTAATGGTGCATACTCATCACCATGGTGTTTGGTCACATAATCAATAATATGTTCACCAGCAGCTTTACCAAACACGACCAAGTCCAATAATGAGTTGGTTCCTAAACGGTTCGCACCATGTACAGAAACGCAAGAACATTCACCAATTGCATAGAAACCTTTCACAGGTTTTGTGTAGTTCAGTGAGGTTTTCGCTTCGTACTCTTTGGTTTCACCGTTATATCCAGCAATCAACTCGCCTTCTGGCTTAGCTTCTGGAATAACAACCTGACCATGCATGTTGGTTGGAATACCACCCATTTGGTAATGGATTGTTGGCACAACAGGAATTGGCTCTTTGGTAATGTCTACGTTGGCAAATTTCTTACCAATTTCAAATACAGATGGTAGACGTTTCATAATGGTATCTGCACCTAAGTGAGTCATATCCAATAAGATATAATCACCTTTAGGTCCACAACCACGACCTTCTTTAATTTCTTGGTCCATAGAACGTGATACGAAGTCACGTGGCGCCAAGTCTTTTAAAGTTGGGGCATAACGTTCCATGAATGGTTCGCCATCTTTGTTACGTAAGATCGCGCCTTCACCACGGCAACCTTCGGTTAACAATACACCCGCACCCGCCACACCTGTTGGGTGGAACTGCCAGAATTCCATATCTTGTAATGGAATACCAGCACGCGCAGCCATACCTAGACCGTCACCTGTATTAATATAAGCATTGGTTGATGCACGATAAACACGACCCGCACCACCAGTTGCAAACAATGTTGCTTTGGCTTGGAATACTGCAATATTGCCTGTCTCTTGGTCAATTGCAGTCACACCCAATACATCGCCATCTTCATTACGGATCAGATCAAGCGCAATCCATTCAACAAAGAACTGAGTACCCATTTTCACGTTGCTTTGATATAGGGTATGCAAAAGCGCATGTCCAGTACGGTCAGCTGCTGCACAAGCACGTGGTACAGGTTTGTCACCATAGTTTGCAGAGTGACCACCGAATGGACGTTGGTAAATGGTACCATCCGCGTTACGGTCAAATGGCATACCTAAGTGTTCTAACTCATACACGACTTTAGGTGCTTCACGACACATAAACTCGATTGCATCTTGGTCACCTAACCAGTCAGAACCTTTTACCGTGTCATAGAAGTGGAAATGCCAGTTATCTTCTTGCATATTCCCAAGAGACGCACCAATACCGCCTTGCGCAGCAACTGTGTGAGAACGTGTTGGGAATACTTTGGTCAATACCGCAACTTTCAAACCTGCTTGGGCAAGCTGATAAGATGCACGCATGCCAGAACCACCACCACCAACGATCACAGCATCGAAAGTGAGGTTTTGTATATTTGTATAGTCTTCTTTAGGGGTTATCGCGCCCATGATCTCTTCCTATCAATTTGCCCAGAAAATCTGGATTGCCCAGATCGCATACGCAAATACAGCAATAATTACCGCTGAAATCAGCACAAGGCGTAACCCTGACGCTGAAGGACCCATTTGACGAGTAGTCACATAATCCGTGAATACCTGCCACATACCAATCCATGCGTGTGCAACAAGTGATAAGATTGCCAATAAAGAGAAAATCTTCATTGGTAAAGTCATCATAAAGCCTGCCCATTGCTCATAGCTAAAACCGCCATGGCAGAGAATCCATCCCAAAACCACAACAGTATATACAGCCAACACAACAGCACTTACACGTTGAATAAACCAATCGCGAGAACCTGATCCTGTTAAACCTGTAGCACTTTTCATTAGAACATAATCCATACAAAGGCTGCGATAATACCTACCACAGACAAGATCAATGAAATGGTTGCTGCAATACGACCACTTTGTAGCTCTTCAGCATAACCTAAATCAGCAAGTAAATGCTTGATACCATTAACAAAATGGTAGATTAATCCCGCTACAAATACCCACACGATAAAACGTACGAAGAAGTTTCCAAATACGACATTTTTAACGTATTCAAAACCTTCTGGTGATGAAAGCGATTTATCCAAAAGCCAGAGTAGAACGGGAACCAATAAGAATACGATTACACCTGATAGACGGTGTAGAATTGATGCAATAGCCACGGGTGAGCGTAAATTTACCGCTAACACTTGACCCATGGACAAATTGACAGGTCTGTTGCTTTTCACAGCGGGCATCCTGTAAGTAAAAACTCCCTCTGGAGTTTGTAAGAATTAATTCGAAGGAAAGCTGGCATTGTCAGGCAAGCAAATGCCTAAACTTATAAACGACAACGGATTATAAAACGTGAAAAACTAAATTACAAACTGTCCCCCTTGGCTTTTAATTATATTGCGCATAAAATAAGAATCATTTGCATTTTCAAATAATTATCTAACATTCATCTCTGGATTCAATTTGACGATTGGTCTATATCATAATCTATTGATTTTAATGTTTAAATTTTGTGTTTCACGCAAAGCACTTGCTCAAAGCACAAGCACTTAAAACCAGCCTAGAAAGCATTTTTAGCAATAAATAATATTTTTTATAAAATTAATTGTGTCAACATTTTACACTGATTTACAGTATTCACCGCCTGACTGCTTTTCTATCTTAAAAATTGAAAATAAAGCATATCAATAACATACAATAAAAGAAGCAGCTTAACTCGGCAAACCCGGTGCAATACACAGCATAGAGCAAACACAACTGGCTAAGCCATTACAAGCACATCGAAAAATTTTAACCAACCCCAACTACAACTTGCACACTCAACACATAAGCGTCATTACAGCATGTGCTGTTTGTTTTTAGCTTGCGCGGTTTTTGGATCTTGTTTGATTATTTTTAAATTAATTTTTGCTGCTTAGGATTTCACTTTATTATTTAGCCCTATCTCGATATAAGCTTCTTATCTCTTCTCTATAGATCTTTTCTCCATAGAACTCTTCACCATAGATCTCTTCACCATAGAATAGAAAGGACAGCCTTCTTGCGTCATCAGCCTACCCTTTCTATATAAGCTCAATCTCTGTGACCATCTTTATTATTATTTTAATAGACTAGTACTGTAATAGCCCCATACTTTTAATAGACTTCTATCGCTCTGCTTTTATATATACAACATAATATACATCACGATGTGTGGTGTTTATCGGTCAGGCAAAATGCTGCATCGTGCTTCAATGGCACTGCTTCAATATCAAACTTAAACGTTTTTTGTATGGCGAGCATAGCGTAGTTTTTTCATGTGGTGAGCATAGCGTAGTAATGTGACAAATCTATTTAAACACTGTATGGCATCCTTTTTTATACATCCTTGCTTATACATCCTTTAAAGAAGCATTACCGATGAAGCATTTCATATTGACTGGCAATCATGATTTGATCACTTATCAGTGGCATGGCAAGCATGACTATCCACAACCACCAGCGCAGCGTCTATGGATAGTCAGCAGTGACATGAAGTGTTATGTTGAGGAACATATCACCACATAAGCTTAAAAATAAATCATCACTCTCTATATATTCTACAAAGTGACTGCAAGATATTGATCGCCATCTTGGCTATAAATAGTGTATTTTTCATTTTTTATGGCAATAACTTCCATACTTTCTAATGCATCGATGCAAATTAATTAAGCTTAAAATTTATCAAATTGGCAAAAAATATAATGGATTAGAATTTTTTTTAACCGATTAAGCGACTTAAATGCAAACAAATATTTCAGAAGCTCTAAAATAAATTGAGAGGATTGCCAGTAAAAATGACGCCACATATAGAAAAATAATTTTACTTATATTTCAAAAACATAAATAATATCTTTTGCAATATATAGCCATGTGCGGCAAAAACAGCCAGATATATCATTCTACAATTGCAAAGGACACGGTGAGTCTAGCCTGTCATCGTTTTAAGTAAGAAATTGCTTTATTTTAAGACAACACTGGCGAGATCTGTCATAAACACTCAACTATATCCTTAAGTATAATTGACAAAATCTCATTACTCACTAAGCTTAGTAGCAAAATTTGACTCATCTAATTCATGGACAAAATCTGCAAATATTGAGTTAGATAATAACATCCACCAGGACAGGAGATCTTTGAATGTCTGAAGCAACTGGCAAGAAAGCCGTTCTAGAACTTGATGGCAAAAAAATTGAATTACCAATTTACAGTGGTACATTGGGCCCAGATGTAATCGACGTTAAGGATGTATTGGCATCAGGACATTTTACTTTTGATCCTGGTTTCATGGCGACAGCTTCTTGCGAATCTAAGATCACTTTCATTGATGGTGATAAAGGGATTTTACTACATCGCGGATATCCGATTGACCAACTTGCTACGCAAGCTTCATATCTTGAAACCTGCTACCTGTTATTAAATGGTGAATTGCCGACTGAAGAGCAAAAAGAAAAATTCAAAAAGAATGTTCGTCAGCACACCATGGTGCATGATCAAGTAAGCCGTTTCTATAATGGTTTCCGTCGTGATGCTCATCCAATGGCGATTATGGTTGGTGTTGTGGGTGCATTATCTGCGTTCTATCACAACAACCTTGATATTGAAGATGTCAATCATCGTGAAATCACAGCAATCCGTCTGATTGCTAAAATCCCTACACTTGCAGCTTGGAGCTACAAATACACCGTAGGTCAACCTTTTGTTTATCCACGTAACGATCTAAGCTACGCAGAAAACTTCCTCTACATGATGTTCGCGACCCCTGCTGATCGCGACTATCAAGTAAACCCTGTTCTCGCCAAAGCAATGGACCGCATCTTTACGCTACATGCTGACCATGAGCAAAATGCGTCAACCTCTACTGTACGTCTTGCAGGTTCTACTGGTGCGAATCCTTACGCATGTATCGCAGCAGGTATTTCTGCACTTTGGGGTCCTGCGCACGGTGGTGCAAACGAAGCTGTACTTAAAATGTTAGATGAAATTGGTAGCGTTGATAACGTTGCTGAATTCATGGAAAAAGTAAAACGTAAAGAAGTGAAGCTCATGGGCTTCGGTCACCGCGTTTATAAAAACTTTGACCCACGCGCAAAAGTCATGAAACAAACTTGTGACGAAGTATTGGCGGCACTTGGTATCAATGATCCACAACTTGCTTTGGCAATGGAACTTGAAAAAATTGCCTTGAGCGACCCGTACTTTGTAGAACGTAAACTTTATCCAAACGTTGACTTCTACTCTGGTATTATCCTGAAAGCAATTGGTATTCCAACCGAAATGTTTACTGTAATCTTTGCCTTGGCACGTACAGTAGGTTGGATCAGCCACTGGTTAGAAATGCATAGCGGTCCATATAAAATTGGTCGCCCGCGTCAACTTTATACAGGTGCGACGCAACGCGATATTCAACGTTAAGTTCAATACCTGTACGTATAAACCGTTGTTGCTTCTGCAACAACGGTTTTTCTTTACTGAAAATAATTTAGACAGCTTTTAAAATAAAATTAAAATAAATCAGTAGCCAGTATCTGCTGCATTGCTGTTAAAATATCCAACTCGCCCGCTATGCTGGATTGCGCATATGCTGAAATATCTTATTGCTTACTGCATTCCTTATTTAAAACTCACGCAATTTACAGCGCGTCAATTGACCCACGCTGAACGACAATTGTGTCAAACAGTATTTGGTCAGTTAATTGATTATGATCAAGTTTATATCTTCAAGCATCGCTACCTCCCTTGGCAGTCTGAAGATATATTTATGGCGCCAAATGGAAACTTATATATTTTAGATAAACATTTCAAAGCCGATTATGCACTTGAAGATATTGCTTATCAGGCGATCTTTATTCATGAAATGACCCATGTCTATCAATATCAACAAGGAAAAAATGTATTATTTCACGGTGCATTACTACAAATAGCCTATTATATTTCTGCAAAACGCTATAATCCTTATCATTATCAGCTAGCGCAGCGTAAAGCCTTTCATAACTATAATATTGAGCAACAAGGCGATATCGCACGTGATATTTTCCTGAAAAAAATTAAAAATATCATCATATAAGCAGCTATTTGAAAAAAGTCTAAAGTTTTGATAGTTATTTTCGGAATTTTATTAAATAATGCAGTAATCGAAAAATATGTTTTAACAAGAAAGCTTTCTTTGTTGAAATCATCAAGCAATATTCAATATGCGCTAGCATATGAATTATTTTTGGTTAAAATATGGGATATTTCTATTTTTTGCATTGCAAAAAAAAGTATATTTCCCAACCATTTGTTGATTAATTTGCAGACTAAAATTTGGCTTTTATTTTTTTAGTACCGTAACCACATCTGTATAATTATAAACAAGTCTTTAAAGCAGTTGTGTGCCACACCTACAAGGAATAGGATTTAGTTTAGATGAAAAGTTTTAAAATTGCCCTTGCTCAATTCTCTCCTCGCATTGGCAATATTGAATCAAATGTTCAGAAAATGATTGAATTGGCAAACGAGGCGAAACAACAAAACGCTGACATCATCATTTTCCCTGAACTCTCCAGCATTGGCTATCCTGCTGAAGATTTATTACTACGACCTAGCTTGAGCAAACGCACAGCCCAAGCCTTTGAGCAACTCAATCAAGTACAAGACATCATGCTGGTATTTGGTTTCGTCAATCAAAATGAACAAGGTCAACGTTATAACTCTGCTGCAGTATTAAAAGACGGCCAAGTACTAGGGGTATATAACAAACAAAATCTCCCGAATTATAGCGTTTTCGACGAAAAGCGCTATTTCCAAGAAGGTCATCAACACTTAGTGTTTGAATATCAGGGGCATCGTTTTGCTGTGCTGATTTGTGAAGACTTGTGGTCATTGAATAGCATTCAACAACTCAGTCAGCTACAAGTAGAAACAGTACTCTGCCTCAATGCCTCCCCCTATGAAGTCGGCAAACCACAGCATCGTGTACAAAGTATTCAATCTGTTAGCAAAGAACTTCACCTCAATATCGTCTACTGTAACCAAGTGGGCGGACAAGATGATTTAATCTTTGACGGCAGTAGCTTTATCATGAACCATACTGGTGAATTGGCTTATCTCGCCCCTAGTTTCAAAGAGTATCTCGCAGTAGTCGATTATGATTTAGAAAGCAAATGCTTTCAGTCCAAAGACAGTGCAACTGCTCTAGAAACCATGGCCGAAATTTACCAAAGCTTGGTGATGGCGACACGCGACTATGTGACCCGTTCAGGCTTCCCCGGTGTCATCCTTGGTCTATCGGGTGGAATTGACTCAGCCTTGACCTTAGCCATTGCAGTTGATGCATTAGGTGCAGACAAAGTTCAAGCGGTGATGATGCCTTATACCTATACAGCTGCAATCAGCATTGAGGATGCCAATACACAAGCGCAACGTATGGGCGTTACTTTTGGCGTGGCAGAAATCCACCCCATCGTAAATAGCTATCTACAAACGCTCTATCCATTCTTTGGTAATATTGCCGCCGATTCAACTGAAGAAAACTTACAGGCACGTAGCCGTGGCACCTTGCTGATGGCGCTGTCCAATAAGTTTGGCAACTTAGTTTTATCTACAGGCAATAAGTCAGAATTGGCTGTCGGTTATTGCACCTTATATGGTGATATGGTCGGTGCTTATGCAGTGCTCAAAGATGTCTA
This sequence comes from Acinetobacter larvae, assembly GCF_001704115.1. Lineage (NCBI taxonomy): Bacteria > Pseudomonadati > Pseudomonadota > Gammaproteobacteria > Moraxellales > Moraxellaceae > Acinetobacter > Acinetobacter larvae. The sequence goes on along the minus strand of NZ_CP016895.1, from coordinate 1,136,345 downwards.
TAAGTCCATCGTCTTTGAGTTGGCGAAATATCGTAATAGCCTTGAAGAAACACCGGTTATTCCTGAACGCGTTATTACACGTCCACCATCTGCTGAGTTACGTCCAGATCAAAAAGATCAAGATGCATTACCGCCATATGATGTATTGGATGCCATCCTTTATGCCTATATTGAAGAAGATCAAAGCCAAGAAGATATTATTGGCAAAGGCTTTGATGCAGCAACGGTGAAAAAAGTCATTCGTCTAGTCGATATCAACGAATATAAACGCCGCCAAGGCGCTATAGGTCCACGTATTAGCTCACGTGCATTTACACGTGAACGACGCTATCCTATCGTTAACGAATGGCCTGCAGGCTGTTAAGCCTCCCCTCCATACCGTCTTACAATGAATAAACCCAAGCGCAGCTGCTTGGGTTTATTTTTTTAGCGATACTGTTTATCAATCCTGTAGGCCGCATTATGAAGCGTCTACATAAATCATGAATCGCCTAGATAAATCATATAAACAAATCACAGCCCATGTAAAAAAACGACCAACACGCAGATAAAAAAAACACATAAAAAAAGACCACGTTTTGGAACGTGGTCTATAAAAATGGTGGCTATGACGGGACTTGAACCTGTGACCCCAGCATTATGAGTGCTGTGCTCTAACCAACTGAGCTACATAGCCGTAAACTGTGAGGGCATTATCTAGATTTCTATCGCTCAGGTCAAGCACACACAGACATTAATGCTCACGCTTTAAGCAAAGTTTTTATCAAAGATCTAAAATTTATACAACCATCCCATAAAAGCCCAATTTCAAAGAAAAATATATAAAAAAAGACCACGTTTAGGAACGTGGTCTATAAAATGGTGGCTATGACGGGACTTGAACCTGTGACCCCAGCATTATGAGTGCTGTGCTCTAACCAACTGAGCTACATAGCCGTAAACTGTGCGCGCATTATCTAAATTTCTTTCACACGCGTCAAGCATTTTTTTAAATAAATTGAATGAAGTGGGCCGATAAGCCGGGTTCTGTCGTGAACGATCATTCCTCTAGGCGTACAATCACTCGTACGCTCCAGCAACCTACCCGAATCCAGTACGGGCCGTACCTCAGGATTCCTATTTGGTCTTGCTTCAGGTGGGGTTTACCAAGCCATGTACTGTTACCAGCCATGCGGTGCGCTCTTACCGCACCCTTTCACCCTTACCCTGATATGCAAGCATATCAAGGCGGTCTACTCTCTGCTGCACTAGCCGTCGGCTCACGCCGCCCAGACGTTATCTGGCACCTTGCCCTTTGAAGCCCGGACTTTCCTCCCCTGCTTCAGTCACGAAGACCTCCACAGCAGCGATCGTTTAGCCCGCTTCATTCAGGCTGCGATAGTAACAAACTTTGCTAAAGATTGCTGGTATTTTTTTGAGCAGTTAGATGCAAATATTTCTGATGCAACTCTGCTTCTGTTTCTGCATGATTCGGATCTTTGGGAATACAATCGACAGGACAAAATAATTGGCATTGCGGCTTATCATAGTGCCCAACGCATTCTGTACAAAGATCAGGATCAATTTCGTAAATTATTTCGCCCAAATAAATCGCTTCATTTGGGCAGACCGGTTCGCACACATCGCAATTGATGCATTCATCCGTAATATAAAGTGACACTTTACCAACCTTGCTGATGCTTTTGTGCAAATGCCTCAACAACAAATGGCGGAACAAAACGGGTCACATCACCATTTAAACGTGCAATCTCACGTACAAGGGTCGATGATATAAAAGAGTATTGCTCCGATGGTGTTAAGAACACTGCTTCGAAATTGGAATCAAGTTGACGATTCATATTGGCGAGTTGAAACTCATACTCAAAATCTGAAATAGCACGCAAACCTCTGAGTACCGCTGTCGCTCGCTGTTCTTGAAAAAAGTTAACCAGTAAACCATCAAAGCCAATGACTTCAACATTATTTAACTGGCTGAGGGATTGCTGTGCTAGCGCAACACGCTCTTCTAAACTAAATACTGGGTTCTTATGATGTCCAATGGCAATGGCAACCACAACCTCATCAAACATTCTGGCAGCTCGTGTAACTAAGTCAATATGACCATTGGTAATTGGATCAAAAGTTCCTGGGTAGATGACGCGTGTTTTAGACATCTATTGATACTCAACTGAATGCTGTAGCGACCTATTCTAGCAAAAACTTTTTTTAAGGCGAATACTTCGCCTTGGGTGATTGTGGCTTTATCTGGTAAAATTGATGTTTTTATAAGGAATTTTAATAATTTAGCGATATGAACTCCTCGTCACACATCGCTAGCACCAATCAGGTGCAATATGTTATAGATCACGAATAAGCCCATTACAACGCTTCACCTCGCGCATAGTTTCAGGCAAAATAGCGACAAGAGTGGAAATTATATATTATGTCTAAAGTTAAAGTCGTAAAAAAAAGTCAGGGTGGTACTATTGCGCAAAACCGCCGCGCACGCCATGACTATTTTATTGAAGAAAAATTTGAAGCGGGCTTGTCCTTACAAGGCTGGGAAGTTAAATCCCTGCGTGCAGGTCGCATGACCATTGCTGAAAGCTATATTATCTTTAAAAATAATGAAGCTTTTTTGGTCGGTGCACAAATCCAACCTTTATTATCAGCCTCTACGCATGTGGTGCCAGAAGCAACCCGTACACGTAAGCTGCTATTGTCACGTCGTCAGATTGAACATTTAATGGGAGCTGTCAATCAAAAAGGCTACTCCTGCGTGCCATTGAGCTGTTACTGGAAAGCGCATTTGGTCAAACTGGAAATCGCCTTGGTGAAAGGTAAACAGCTACATGACAAACGTGCAACTGAAAAAGATCGAGATTGGCAACGTGATAAAGCACGTATCTTTCATCGTTAAGGCTTTGCAGCTGCACTCTTCTCATCTAATGTCTTTTCATTCGCAGTTGAGTCACAACTTGAATCACATAATGCAGTTAAATCCGCTGCAATTTAATGATCTGATCAAGCCAAGTACCATGATCACCTCTCAACCCAATCAGCCCGATCGAATAATCGGGCTGATTGTCTCTCAGCGCTTTTAAACCAATCTTAATCTCATCCTGCAAATAACTTCTAGCCGCTTAACTAGCCATTTAAATAGCTATTTAAATGGCCGCAATACAGCATTAAATTTATTTTAACGGACAGGTATACAAGATTTTTTGTCATTTTTTTTTATTTTAAACCAGTAAAGTTTAAACCGTGGTGTACTCTAATCTATAGGGCATCTATAAGATCGTGAACAGCAGAATCTTAACCATAATTTCGTCCCTATAAAACTTTTAACCATAAAACTATTCCCCATAAAATAGCGAATGCTATATTAACTCCAGAGGTGAGTCAGATGAGAACAGTTGGCAATGATTTAGTTCGCCACCAATTACACGAAAATCGTAAGTGGTATATTGGCTTCGGTATTTTATTTATTCTTTGCGCCGCTTTGTTATTAATTTCCCTACCCTTTGCGACCTTATCTGCCGTTATCATTTTCGGTGCATTGATGATGTTCAGCGCGTTATTACAACTCTTTGCTGCTTTTAAATTCTTTGATGGTGCACTGCGTTGGGTACTGGTGTTGTTCGCGATTTTATATGCGTTGGCAGGATATTATGCTTGGACATCCCCGATAAAAACAGCCATTGTTTTAACCAATTTAGTCGCTATTTTCCTCATCATTGCTGGTGTGGTTCGTCTGGTCAACGCCATATTATTCCGTAATTTTCAAGGTTGGGGATGGACATTATTGTCTGGTCTACTGACTTTACTCGCCGGGATTATTATTTTTATGTCACCAGATGCACCGGCTTGGGTATTGGGATTATTTTTAGCCATGGATATTTTATTCCAAGGGATTAACTATCTCGGTTTGGCGTCGTATATTCGTCTATATGTACCGAAAAGCTCGGCAGACCGCTAAAATACGATTGTTCGCAACCCAACTTTAAATCTATTTAAGAATCCTAAACAGAATAAAGCAAATGTGACATAGCAATGGCATGATGATGCCATTGCTATGTCTCGCGATGATATACCGTCAAATACACAAAATCAGAAATGCAAAACGCTGCCAAAAACGCACCCGCACTATTGACGAAACACCAATGTTGCCATGCGTCCACTTAGAGGGTTTCGACGATAAGAATAAAATTGCTTCGCTTGGGCATAACTGCATTGTTCCCCACCCGTGATCTGTTGTATCCCCAATTGCTGCAAGATATAACCTGCCATGGCATATAAGTCGGCATAATATTTCCCCGCTTGTGCAGCGGCGATAAATGCCTCACTCAAAGCTGGGTAACGTGAGCAAAACTGCTCACGAACTTCCGCGCCAACCTCAAAATGTGCTTGCGAAATGGCTGCCCCCATCCAAGCCCATGTTGCGGGATACTGCATACTTGCAACGGTGTTTTCAATCATGCCATTGGCAAGCCCACGCCAGCCCGCATGCAATACCGCAACTTCTTGTCCTGCGGCATCTCCCAAAGCAATGGCCAAACAATCTGCCGTCATGATCATCAAGGCATGACCCCGTTGCTGCGTGACCAGCGCATCTCCTGCTAAGGGCAGCATACGCACTTGCTCTTCGACACGATGACACTGGGTACTATGCGTTTGATTCAACCAAGTCAGCTGCTGCACCCCATAAGGTGTAAGCTGCTCAAGCAAAGCCATACGGTGCTGTTGCACACGACTGTTTTCATCATTGACATGTAAAGCTAAATTAAAGCCTTGTAATGCTGTTTGTGCTGTAGCCAACGTTGCAGCATGCACAATCTCTGTTTGTGCAACGAGCACAGAGGGTGCTAAATTTTGAATCAATTGCATAACAATGCCTGCGCTATTGAGAAGTGCTAATCATTTGGGTTTTCACGACGCAAGGTTTCCACCAATTGGTTAAAGTCCTCTGCCCAAGGCACCTCAAATAACATTTGTTCCCCTGTTTTGGGATGCACCAAGCCCAATTTAGATGCATGTAAGGCTTGGCGTTTAAACGCACGTAAACATTCCTGTAAAGCGGGAGATGCGCCAGCAGGCATACGAATCCGTCCAACATAAACAGGATCACCCACCAGAGGAAAACCTAAATACGTAAAATGCACACGTATTTGATGGGTACGCCCTGTCTCAAGCTGCGCTTGGATACGGGTGAAATTTTGGAAGCGCTCTTTGACGTTATAATGCGTTACCGCATCACGACCACCAGGCAATACTGCCATTTTGATTCGATCCACTGGATGGCGCTTGATCGGTTCATCGATGGTTCCCCCTGCAATCACTTGCCCATACACAATCAGATCATATAAACGGTAGACCGATTTATCTGCCAATTGCTGACTTAAAGCAAATTGTGATTCGAGATTTTTAGCAACCACCAATAAACCACTGGTATCTTTGTCAATACGATGCACCAAACCCGCACGGGTTAATTCTGCTGATTTGGGATAGTGATGCAAAATAGCATTGACCAATGTTCCGTTGGGATTTCCTGCGCCAGGATGAACGACCATGCCAACGCTTTTGTTGATGACCAAGATGTCATCATCTTCATAGACGATATCCAATGGGATATCTTCAGCTTGTGCTGTGGTTTGTGTGACCAGCTGGACATTTAAAGTTAATAACTCATCACCTTCGCATTTATACTTCGGCTTAACGATGTTACCATTGACCAGCAGATGACCATCCTTCATCCACTGCTTTAGTTTTTCACGAGAAAATTCGCTCCAAACACTGGCAGCAACTTGATCGATACGTTGACCTAAATAAGATAAATCGAGTTGCTGTTGCAACGATATCTGTGTTGCAGAAGATGAAGAAATATGATTATCTGCGTGCTCAGAATCTTCAAACAGATTAAAATCATGTTCTGAGGAATGAGAATTAGAAGATTGTGCTGAAGTCATTTGCTCATTGGGATAAAAGTGGTTTAATAGTGCAATTGTAGCCTATTGCCCCTATTAACAGAGGTTTTTTTATGTCACGACCACATTACAAAATTACAATGCTTGCTGTTACACTCAGTTTAGCAACGGCAATTGTGGGATGTAGCAGTAATCCGAAAAAGAAAGACGTGGTTGATACTGGTCCAAAATCGAGCGAACAAGTCTATTTTGATAAAGCTCAAACTGCATTGAAACGTGGTCAATATACAGAAGCTGCTAAATCACTTGAAGCAATCGATACCTATTATCCAACAGGTGAGTATGCACAACAGTCACAGCTGGATTTGATTTACACCAAGTTCAAACAAAAAGATTATGAGGGCGTAGTTGCACTGGCAGAACGCTTTATTCGAATCTATCCACAACACCCCAATGCAGACTATGCCTACTATGTGCGTGGTGTGGCCAATATGGAGCAGAACTACGACGGTCTATTACGTTATACCTCGCTGCAACAATCACACCGTGATGTAGGCTATCTCAAAGTTGCTTATCAAAACTTTGTCGAGTTTATTCGTCGTTATCCGAGTAGTAAATATGCCGTCGATGCTGCACAGCGTATGACTTTTATCAGCAATGAATTGGCTGAAAATGAAATGACAGCAGCGCGCTTTAACTTAAAACGTTCTGCTTGGTTGGCAGCTTTAGAGCGTGCACAATGGGTGACTGAATACTATCCACAATCTCCACAAGTACCTGAAGCATTGGCGACTATTGCTTATAGCTATAAAAAACTGGGCGATAATACCACCGCGCAACAGTATGTCGACATTTTAAAGCTTAACTATCCCAAATTGGTCAAAGCCAATGGTGAGGTTAACCTGCGTGCAGCACGTAACGATGGCAGTTGGTGGAATAAAGCAACACTCGGGGTACTGGGTCGTGAGGCTACAACCAATTTACCCGCAGACCAAAGCAGCAGCATCGATCCAGATGACAAACCTAAACGCAGTCTCTTAAACCGCATCAGTTTTGGTACGCTGGGTAAAGCAGAAAATAACGCAGAATAATTTAGCGCTGTGCTTGATTGCCAGCCTTTCTTTACACCTTGCATCAACAAGACGAGTCTTCGGGCTCGTTTTGCTTTAGCACTGCACTGATAGCGGTTTACATTTTATGGCAATTCCACAGCATACCATTGATCAAATTTTAGATCGGACTGACATCGTCGACCTCATTGGGCAACGGGTTAAACTCAAAAAAACTGGGCGAACTTACTCAGGTTGCTGTCCATTTCACCAAGAAAAAACACCATCGTTTCACGTCTATCGAGACAAACAGTACTATCACTGCTTTGGCTGTCAAGCCAATGGTAATGCAATTCGCTTTTTGATGGACATTGACAGTCGAAACTTTGTCGATGTGATGAAAGAATTATCCAGCCAAACTGGCATCGAACTGCCGCAACAACAAGAACAAAAAAAACCATCTTATCAACGTAATGTTGCAGCAAAGCCACAGACACCAAAGCCCAACACGGCAAACTCAAACACGGCAAACTCAAATACGCTCCCCCCCAACGCGTCGCTACCCGACAACACCCCCGCAGCAACTGTCGACTTTGGAGATGATCCCTTTGAACACTATCAGGATCAAGCACATGATTTCCAACTCGACCATGCCGATTATTATGATAGTTTTGCACAAGTTGCTTTGGAAAATAATGCCTTAAATAACAATAATGAAGGTGATTTCTACACCTTACTTGAAGCCGTGGCACAATTTTATCAAGCCCAATTACCACATAGCCAAACAGCACAACAATACTTTAAACAACGTGGTTTAAGTGCGGAAAGCATCGAATTTTGGCGCTTAGGCTATGCCCCCAATGACTGGCAACATTTAGAAAAAGCTTTTCCACAAGATATTGAAGGTCTAAAAAGCTTAGGGCTGATTCGCAGTCATGATCATGGTCGTGACTATGATTTATTACGTGATCGAGTCATCTTCCCCATCCGTGACAGTCGAGGTCGAATCGTCGGTTTTGGTGGTCGTGCTCTCAATGATGAAATTAAGCCGAAATATATTAACTCTCCAGACTCAGAAGTATTCCATAAAAACCAATTACTCTATGGGCTCTACGAAGGGCGTAAACAAAAAGCGGCGCGTTGGCTTTTGGTTGAAGGCTATATGGATGTCATCGCTCTGCAACAATATGGTATTGCCGGTGCGGTCGCCACCCTCGGAACAGCCAGTAATGCCGATCATATACAAACCATTTTTAAGCAAGATCACAACCTGACCATAGCCTTTGATGGCGATGCAGCTGGGCAAAAAGCAGCACGACGCACACTAGAAATTGCTTTACCGCAATTGGTTGATGGACGCCAACTACAATTCTTTGTCCTGCCAGCCCAACACGATCCCGACTCACTGATCCGTAAAGAAGGTGTTGAGGGTTTTCAACGCCTCTGGCAACAAGCACCTTTGCTGTCGGAATTTATTTTTTCTTTATTAAGTCAACAATATGACATCAATAGCCCAGAAGGTAAGAGTCAGGTCATGGCTGAGTTACAAGCCTTGATTGAGTTATTGCCCAAACATGGTTCTTATCGTTATTTGTTGCGGCAATATTTTAGAGAAAAACTGGGCGGTAATAAAAAATGGCAGGCTCAACCTAAATCAGATGCAGCACTGTCTTTTGATATACATACCAAAATCGAAGACTTGGCGACTGCCATTTTAATCTTACATCCTTATTTATATCGTCACTTTGAAATCTTACGCGCCTATATCACCAGTGATACCTTATTGGCACAATTGTTGGCGGTGATTGATGTGGTCGCAGATCATTTACCGGAAGACCCAGAGTTAGCCTGTTATTATATTTTAGGTGCAGCAAGCCCCTATCAAGCACAGCTGGTCGATATTATGCAACGCAGTAATATGACCGCGCTACTGCAATCGCCAGAAAGTATCGATAAACTTGCCTTAGATTATTCACGCGCCTTACAAGAAAAATATATTCGCCTTAAACTCAAAAAACCCAGCTCATTATTGGAGTCACGTAATTTACGTCAGCAGCTCAATGAGATCTCTAAGCAAATTGGACTAAAACTATTGCACCTCGATCCTTGAGGCAATCCCAGCGAGCTAGTCTCAGACCGTGCTTGCTCATTTACGCATCTGTTGAAAAATGTCCTGAATGTTTTCTTCTAACCATTCAAAATAAGAAGGATCTTGTTCTTGTGCAGCGCGGCGTAACAGCAATGAATTGGAATGTAATAATTTCTGTGTTAGACGATGGGCAAAATCATTTAAAACCTGTTCGCTGTCTTCACCTTTTGCCAAACGTTGCTTGGCCAGTGCCAGCTCATCTTGCTGCTGTTGTTGTTCGTGTTGACGATAATGCGCAATGGTTGCACCCGCAGCATCTACTTTTTGCTGGGTCACCAACTGGGTCACCAATTGATTCACCATCACCTCGGCTTCAACCGCCGCCTGGCGACGTTGTGCAAGGTTTTCATCAATCACCGTTTGCAGGTCATCGACCCCATACAAATACACACCATCGAGTTGTTCGACTTTGGCGTCAATATCGCGCGGTACAGCCAAATCAACCAAGAGCATTTGTTGATAACGTCGCTGTTTGATTGCTGTTTTGATATCGGTAAAAGAAATGACTTGATGCAAACTCCCCGTACAACTCGAAATCACATCAGCACGATGTAAATTTTGACTCAATGCTTCAAAGGGAATAATTTCCACATCAACCCGATGTGCTAGATCTTGTGCCAACTGTTCAGCCCGTTCTCGGCTACGGTTACAAATCAAAATTTTTGCCACCCCCATTTCTGCCAGATGCTTCGCCACAAGACTGTTCATCTCTCCGGCAGCAACCACCATCACCTGTAGTTTTTCTGGCTGACTAAAGACTTGTAATGCCAATTGTGCAACAGCATAACCCATTGAAACTGCATGACTTCCTACAGCAGTTTCCGAACGCACCCGTTTGGCCGCATAGAAAGCATATTCAAAAATACGATTGAGTTGTGCCGAGACCACTGCGGCATCTTTTGCCAATGCCAAAGCGGTTTTCACTTGTCCCAAGATTTGTGGTTCACCCAACATGAGAGAATCCAAACCACTGGAAACCCGCATCAGATGGGCCACTGCTTCAATATTTTCGTAACGATAAACGTGATTAGACAATTGATTTACATCAATCTGGTTTATTTCAGCGAGCCAATCTAATACGATGTCGGCAGACTCAGCCATCGCATAGACTTCGGTACGGTTACAGGTAGACACCACCACGATATCGTTTAAAGTATGGCTATAGCATTGCTGTTCTAGCAAGACTTTGAGTCGCTCTGGATTAAACGCGATACGCTCACGTAGTTCGACTGAGGCTGTATGATGATTAACACCTAATGCAAAGAAAGACATATCAGATCATCATTTCGCTAAAATTGTGCTATTGTGCAACATCAGTGTCATAAAAAAACTTACTTGGGTCAAAAAAAATTGGGTCAATTTATCAGTCCTAGACAGAACATGATGTTGAGGCAATATACTACCATAATCTTAGTTTTAGGTAGCATAACAGCCGCTGCTCATCTTAGAGCATCAGAACAAAATTATCATGTGAATTCTCATCAAGACGCAATTTTACAAAGTATGATTGCTGAGTTTTCTTTAGCCAATCATGACACTGCGACAGCTTTACACAATTATACCGTACTGGCGATTCGCAGTAACTCTACCACAGTTAAACAGCATGCGCTTAATATTGCCATTGAACAAAATGATCTACAAGCTGCTTTAGACATTGCGCATCATTGGGTGGTACAAGAGCCCAAAGACGTTCCAGCCAAGTTTTATCTGGCACATATTGCACTGAAAGCGCACGAATACGAACTGGCAGCCAATACCCTAGACAGTATCTTAGCCATCGATAGCAATGCTGACTTAGAACAAATCTTGGCAGGAATCTCTCCAGATAGCGAACAGGATCGTCAGGATTTATTGCAAACACTCGCCGCCAGTAAACAAAAAAATAATCCCTCAATTTTAATCTTATTGGCCAGTTTAGAAGCGCAAAATCAACAGTTTGAACAAGCACTGGTCAAAGTCAATCAAGCCTTGCGCAAACGCCCCAAAGTAACGGGATATATTATTTTAAAAGCCAATCTATTAATGGCGCTCAATGACGAAGCCGCAACGTTAGCTTGGTTTGAAAAAAGTACCCGTAAAAATAAAAATAATCTCGACCTCGCTTTGGCAGAATTGAAATATCTCATCAAGATGAATCAATCAGAACAAGCACTAGAGAAAATAGCGCACATTCTGAAAAAATGGCCACAAGCTGAAGAAGCACTATTTATTGGTGGCTTAACCGCTATCGACTTAAAACGTTATCAATTGGCTGAGCAATATTTGGTCGAGTTACGGGATTCAGAGCAATATCAAAATGAAGCCTATTTTTATTTAGCCATTAATGCCGAACGCAAGGGGCAAGATGAAACAGCCAAGGCTTATTATCGGTTGGTCGATGGCAGTCTATATATGGTGTCACGTCGTAACTTAATTAATATCTACCAACGCCAAAACAAACTTGCCGATGCGCTACGCTTTTTAACCCAAGAACGCGTGAACTATCCACAGCATGCCAGTTTTTTATATCAAGCACAGGCTGAAATTTTAAGAAAAATGGACAATAAAGCTGCCGCATTGGCTTTATTACAAGAGGCCGCACAAAATTTACCAGATGACCCCGAGATTATTTATTCTCAAGTGCTCTTGCTTGACCCTTATCAGAATCGCGAGCAACTCGATAAAGCACTCAAACAGTTATTGGAGATTGAACCCAATAATCCAACCTATTTAAACGCTTATGCCTATACACTGGCACTACAAAACCGACGTTTAAATGAAGCACGTCGTTATGCCGAACGGGCTTTAGAAAATGCGCCTGAGCAAGCCTCTATTTTGGATACCTTAGGTTATATCACCTTCTTGCAAAACGATTTTGAAACCGCAGCCAAAGTTTTGGGTAAAGCCTATGCGCTGAGTCATAGTCTGAATATTGGTATACGCTATGCCAAGTCGCTCTATATGATTGGCGACCTAGAGACCTTTGCTGCGGTGTTACAACAATTCAAAGAAAATCACCCTAACGATCCGCAATTAGAACAGCTGGATAGTTTAATCTTACCCAAAAGTTCGAAATAAGAGATAAATCCGTATGTTGCACCATAAAATTACTGTTGTTTTGAGTAGTTTAATGCTGAGTAGTTTTATACTGAGTGGTTGTCAGCTGATTCGCCAACAGCCGAAACTCCCTACACAAAATGCCATCAGCAACAATAATCAATTTAATTTACAAGGTAAAATAGGCGTGCGTACCCCACAACAAAGTGGCAGTGCATTCTATACTTGGCAGCAAGATCAAGATCATTTTGTCATTCAACTCAACGGTGCCTTGGGCATTGGCAAAACCATTATTGAAGGTAAACCCGGTGAAGTTGTGCTCAATAGCAGCAAAACTGGTGAATTACGCGCCACTAGCCCAGAAGAATTATTAGCACAAGCAACTGGTTGGATCGCGCCCATTACCCATATGATTGATTGGGTGCAAGCCCGTCCAGCCACAGCAGCAGCACAAAGCACCCGTGATCAACAAAATCGCTTAATACAAGTCACCGAAGACGGCTGGCAAGTTGAATTATTCTATGCTGAATCTGCCATATTGCCCAATAAACTCATTCTCACTGAACAGCTGGCTGAACAAAATTTAAATAAAATTACCTTAATCATTGAGAATCGCTAAGCAGTGAAAATCGCTACAAGCATTGAGAATAGCTATAAGCATTGAGCAGCATTACGAAAAGCACTGCGCATCATGAATAGCGAAAAAATGCTGTTTGCGCTACGCAAACAGCGCTAGGCTCAGGTGAATAAGCTTTGCTTTAGCGCAGCACATCTGCTTTGATATAACCCTCTTGTTTCCATTTCATTTGAAGTGCCTATTGCTATGCTTCGCGTTCCTGCACCCGCCAAATTAAATTTATTTTTACATATCACAGCACGACGTGCCGATGGTTATCATGAACTGCAAACGCTGTTTCAACTGATCGATTTATGTGATTACTTAACTTTTCAACCCCATTCTGATGCCAATATGACCATTGACATCGTGGGACTCGACACAGTGACCCTGCAAGATAATTTAATTTATCGTGCAGCGCAGTTGCTTCGTCCATACGCACAGCAACCCTGTCGCATAGAAATTAAGCTAGAAAAAAATATTCCCATGGGTGCAGGACTCGGTGGTGGGTCTTCAGACGCGGCCACCACACTATTGACCCTCAATCAACTCTGGCATTGCGGTCTAAATATTGAGCAATTAGCAGCATTAGGATTGCAATTGGGTGCCGATGTTCCAGTGTTTGTACAAGGGCGTAATGCTTGGGCTGAAGGGGTTGGCGAGCAACTGCAATTCGTCAACTTAGACCAAAAACAATACATTATCTTGAAACCTGATTGTTTTATCAGCACTCAATTGCTTTTTTCACAAAAAACGTTGACAAGAAACTCGAAGCCTACTACATTTTGCGCCTATCAGATGAAGCCATCTAAATTTGGCAATAACTTCGAAGCAATTGCGCGAAGCTTATATCCAGAAGTCGATGCTGCCATGCAATACTTAAATCAGTTTTCGGTTGCACGGTTGACAGGCACAGGTGCTTGTGTATTCTCTGAAGTAAGCAACAACATGAATGTTGATGAGATTTTAAAAAATGCACCTTGTACTGCGTACACGGTTCAGAGTTTAGCATCTTCTCCTGTTCACGCGCTGCTTACATCGGTCTAAAGGGGCGTCGCCAAGTGGTAAGGCACCGGGTTTTGATCTCGGCATCCGTTGGTTCGAATCCAGCCGCCCCTGCCATTTAGACCAAATGATGTTGATTATATTAGGGGCGTCGCCAAGTGGTAAGGCACCGGGTTTTGATCTCGGCATCCGTTGGTTCGAATCCAGCCGCCCCTGCCATCATCACATCAAGCAATATTTTAGGGGCGTCGCCAAGTGGTAAGGCACCGGGTTTTGATCTCGGCATCCGTTGGTTCGAATCCAGCCGCCCCTGCCATTTTAAAAGTACAGAACACCGCTTTACAGTCCAAGGCAAAAACCTTGACAAAGTCATGTAAAACCGATAAAGTTCTGCCGCATTAGGGGCGTCGCCAAGTGGTAAGGCACCGGGTTTTGATCTCGGCATCCGTTGGTTCGAATCCAGCCGCCCCTGCCATTTCTCTCTATTAGACCAACCGCCAAGGGTGCTTCATGCCCAATCTTGTCGTTTTTAGTGGAAACGCTCATCCACACTTCGCTCAGAAAGTTGTTAGCCATCTACACATTCCTCTTGGTGCCGCCTCTGTAGGCCAGTTCTCTGACGGTGAAATTGCTGTCGAGATTACCGAGAACGTACGTGGTAAAGACGTCTTTATCGTTCAACCGACTTGTGCCCCAACCAATGACAACCTGATGGAAATCTTGGTCATGGCTGATGCTTTGCGTCGTGCCAGTGCCGGTCGTATTACCGCTGTCATTCCTTACTTTGGTTATGCACGTCAAGACCGTCGCCCACGTTCATCCCGTGTGCCGATTACCGCGAAAGTGGTTGCGGATATGCTCACCACTGTAGGCATCGACCGTGTGGTCATGATTGATCTGCACGCCGACCAAATTCAAGGTTTCTTCGACATTCCAGTCGATAACATCTATGGTACCCCTGCATTGCTTGCTGACTTACGTCAACAATCACACGACAACCTCATGGTGGTTTCACCTGACGTCGGTGGTGTGGTTCGGGCCCGTGCCGTAGCCAAACAAATGGGTGATATTGATTTAGCGATTATTGACAAACGTCGTCAAAAAGCCAATGAATCTCAAGTCATGCATTTGATTGGTGATGTAAAAGGTCGTGATTGTGTCATCGTTGATGACATGGTTGATACTGCTGGTACCTTATGCAAAGCGGCTGATGCGCTCAAACAATTTGGTGCGCGTCGTGTGGTTGCCTATGCCACTCACCCAGTTTTATCGGGTAAAGCACTAGAAAATTTAAGCAATTCTGTGATTGATGAATTGGTGGTTACCGACACCATTCCCCTATCAGCAGAAGCACAACAACTGGCTAAGATTCGTCAAGTTTCTGTTGCCAGTATGGTTGCCGAAACAATTCGTCGTATTAATAACGAAGAATCTATTAGCGCAATGTTTGATAGTTATCTATAATAGCGCAGCTTTTTCTAAGCCCTGTCACTTTGATGGGGCTTAATCACACTAAACTGGTCGCAAGTTTAGTTTTTTTAACTTTAATGAGGATTTCTCATGTCAAATATCGTATTAAACGCGCAAGCGCGTGCTGAAGACAAACAAGGGAAAGGTGCGAGCCGCCGCCTACGTCGTGAAGCACTTGTTCCTGCAATCATTTATGGTGCAGATCAAGAACCTGTTACTGTTACGCTTGAACTTCGTGAGCTTGTAAAAGCACTTGAAAATGATGCGTTCTTCACTGAAGCAAGCATCATCAACGTTGCGGGTAAAGAAGAAAAAGTAATCATCAAAGCATTACAACGTCACCCAGCTAAAAACACACCAATGCACGCTGACTTTTTACGCGTAGCAGGCTAAGTGTCGTTATGAGTCATCGAGATACATCGATTCAACTCATTGTTGGTTTGGGCAATCCTGGACAGGAATATGCCCAAACTCGACATAATGCTGGATTTTGGTATGTGGAGCGCCTCGCCGAACAACACGGTATTTCTCTTAAAAATGACCCAAAATTCAATGGCATCAGTGGTCGTGGTCAAATACAAGGACACGATGTCCGTTTGCTCTTGCCTAGCACTTTTATGAACCGTTCTGGTCAAAGTGTTGTCCCCTTCGCAAAATTCTATCAAATTGCTCCTGAAAATATGCTCATCGCTCATGATGAACTCGATATGAACCCCGGAATTATTCGCCTCAAAACCGCTGGCGGACATGGTGGTCATAATGGTCTACGTGATATCGTGCCGCATATAGGACCTAACTTTCATCGCCTACGCATTGGTATTGGTCATCCAGGTGCCAAAGAACGCGTAACAGGTCATGTCTTAGGTAAAGCACCCAACAGTGAACAGCAGTTGATGGATGATGCCATTCATCACGCCTTAATGCGCACCGATTTACTCTTGGATGGCGAAATCCAACACGCCATGAATCAAATCAACGCATATAAGCCGTAGTCTTGTACAAGAGCGGCATTTCAACGCCATAGACTTCTTTTCAACTTGCACCAACAGTCATTTCAGCGCAAAATGCGTTTTTTATGTTTTTAATCAACTATTTTGTAATTAAAAACTAAAGGCTTTGATCAATGCAGGAGACGTAAGCCATGCTTTCTCGTTTATTAAAATGTAAAATCCATCGCGCAATCGTAACCCATGCCGAATTACATTATGAAGGCTCATGTGCGATAGATGGTACGTTAATGGATCTCGCGGGTATTCGTGAATACGAAGAAATCCACGTATGGAATGTAAGCAACGGCAAACGTTTTACCACTTATGCAATTCGGGGTGAAAATGATTCGGGGATGATTTCTGTGAATGGTGGCGCAGCGCATCAAGCAGATGTCGGTGATATTGTGATTATTGCCACTTTCGGTGATTTTACTGAAGCCGAAGCAGATGCACATCAACCCCGCTTGGTTTATGCCAACCCAGATAATACCGTCAATCACACCGCCAACTGTATTCCGGTACAAGTACTCTAAATTCCTATAAGTACTCCAGCCCTCTACTATTTCTAAAAGCACTCTAAATACAGCACAGTCAGGCGATGTGCTCTAT
Organism: Acinetobacter larvae; assembly: GCF_001704115.1. Classification (NCBI taxonomy): domain Bacteria; kingdom Pseudomonadati; phylum Pseudomonadota; class Gammaproteobacteria; order Moraxellales; family Moraxellaceae; genus Acinetobacter; species Acinetobacter larvae. The sequence goes on along the minus strand of NZ_CP016895.1, from coordinate 1,119,519 downwards.
CGCCTGACATATAAATAAATACTCCAATATTGAACTAACAACAGCGCGCAAAAAACTGCTCAACATGTACCGCAATGCACTTGTGACACCCTCACATCACAGCGTAATGCATCGGCTCTGGCAAAGATTTTAAACATGAAATATTCATGTCATCCCCGCAGTTTCAATTTGTACTTCACAGCAAAGTTGATCGACAAGCCATGCTTGGTAAGCACTGAAATTTCTAGTAATTTTTACAGTTTGACGCAATGCATTACAACGTATCTGCTGCAATCTCAGCTATAATGAAGCTAGTTTTTTTTGGGCTAATGGAATGAACGGAAAGAGTTTAGTGAAACGCGAATCGGCACCAATTCGCCAACAAGTCACAGCATTATTAAAAAATGACATCTTAGAAGGTTTCTTCTTGCCGGGCGATCGTTTGGTCGAAAGCAATTTATGTGAACGTTACGGCGTATCTCGCACTGTAGTACGTGAAGTACTACGTTTATTGGAAAGCGAACATTTGGTCACGGTCATTCCCAGTCAGGGACCAATCGTCACCAAACTCAGTGAAGAAGATATTATCAACTTATATTTGGTACGCGCCAAAGTTGAAAGTTTGATGATTGAATTATTTATTCAAAATGCCAGTGCAGCAGACAAAGCCAGTTTACGTACCCTCTATCAGGCTTTGGAACAAGACTTCCTACAGGGTACAGTGGCACAGCGTTGGGAATATAAAGAAAATTTCTATAGCATCTTATTGAAAGGTTCTAAAAACAGTGTCTTAGAAGAACTTATCTTAAAAATCCAAGCACGTGTCGGTTTATTTAAACACTTTGCTTTTATTTATGAAGACCGCGTCAAACAAGGTTATTTAGATCTGCAATTAATTTTTGATGCCACTTTAGCAGAAGATACCGCACTGGCTTGTGCCCACAATGATCAACACTTACTCGATGCTGGACAAGCAGCTGTTTATAACTATAAACGTCGTTTGAGTGCCTTACCGGCACAAAATACTGAAGCTGAATAGTTAAAGCCAGCACACCACGCTCTTGTGCATGTATCACAAGAGCGTCAACGACCCTTCTGATCGATCTCATCAAAATACTGGGATTGTATGACAACAACCGTGTCAATCTCGCCTTTAGCCCAGACAGATTGTCACGGTTTTTTATGTGCGCGTGATAGCAATTGCCAATGCCTAACTGGCAATATACAGCCCACCATTGACATGTAAGGTTTCACCGGTAATAAAGCTGGCAAAATCAGATGCTAAATACAAGATGGCATCGGCAACCTCATCGGCACGTCCCAAGCGATGTAGCGGTGTTTGCGCCAGCAGTTGCTCGCCTTTTTCCTGCATTAAAGCCTGAATCATTGGAGTATCGATCAAGCCGGGCGAAACGTTATTGACACGAATATGTGGTGCCAATTCCATTGCCAAGGTTCGGGTTAAATTGAGCACTGCACCTTTAGATGCAGCATAATGACCATGATGATAGCTGCCCTTATGCCCCGCCATAGACGTCACATTGACAATCGCACCCCCTTGATGCAAATATGGAATTGCCGCACGAATGCTATAAAACACACCATCTAAGTTTACAGCCGTAACTTTAGACCACTCTTGATCAGACATTTCTTTCAGTGCACAAGCCCGATACAACCCTGCACATGGAATCAAAATATCAATTCCACCAAAACGCTCAGCTGCGACCTGCATGACTGCATCTGCTTGTGCCGAATCGGCAACGTCTTGTGCTAAGGTTAAAATACGCTGTGCACTGGGGTCCAAACGTGCTGCCAATTGTTGTAAGGCGGGCAACTGAATATCCGTCAGTAGCAACTGTGCGCCTGCTTGATAGAGTTTCTCAATGCAGCTCACCGCGATCCCACCTGACGCACCGGTAATAACTACTGTTTTTCCTTGAAAATTAAACATCTCAGTTCATCCTAAAACGCGAGCTGTGCCAGTTCTGGCGCATCTAAAATAAAAGCAGCCAATTGACCAACTTGTGCCATGAGCATGGCTTGCCCAGAAACAGTCTTCATGGCTCTGGCAGAAGCTTGTTGTAATAACAAGGTTTGGCTGGGTTTCATCACCACTTCAGCCACACAACACTGTTGATCTAATCGGTCTAACTGAAAAGGCAGCACCTGTTCCAGTGCTCCTAACATGCCCGCCGAACTGGCATTGATGCAGAGATCAACCTGATATGGTGTTGCATCTGCCAATACAATCTCGGCATCTGGTGCAAAAGCTTTCAGTTCTGCGATCAATTGGATCGCTTTATCTGTGCTACGGTTATACAGCTGTAAATATTTGACGCCATTTGCCAACAGTGCAAATGCAATTCCGCGCGCCACACCACCTGCACCTGCCATATAGACTCGTCGTGTTGCATCAACACGAACATCCGCCTGAATAAGCCCTTGTACAAAGCCTTTGCCGTCAAACATTTCACCATGTACTTGACGATTTTCATCAAAACGAATCGCATTGACCGCACCAATGATCTGGGCTTGTGCACCTTGTATATCACTCAATGCACACATGGCCATTTTATGCGGTACGGTAATGACGGCACCGGCAATACTGGGAATCAAGCGTAGACTGGCTAAGCATTGACTTAAGTTTGCAGCTGCCACATGAAAAGGCACACAAATAGCATCATAATTGGCTTTACGCAGCAAGCTATTCATAATGCGCGGTGTTTGTACATGCGCAATGGGATCTGCCAAAATCGGGATAATCTTGGTGTTGCCGCTAATCGGCATTTCTGCTATCGCTTGCATAAGTACTTACTCCATGAAGATAGATAAAAGCAACAAAGCATGAGGGCATAGATCATGGTCAAACAAATGAATGGGCATTTATTTACAATGCGCTACACGCTCAAGACCGGGCTAAGCCTAAACTTTGTCTAAGTCGATGCCTTTATTGTCTTTCCAAGTCAAGACCACGATGATGGCAATCAAACACACCACCACACCATAAACATTAAAATAAGATTCCATATGATTGGCATATAACCAAGTATTTAAATACGAGGCGGTGCCACCAAATACTGCAATCGATAAGGACATAAAGATACCAAACAGTTTGGTCCGATAACGGGTTGGAATCTGTTCTGACATCGCAGCAGGTTTACTGGCAGTCAAGAAGCCAACAAAAACCAAACCAACGGCTTGGGCAACAAATAAAGTCCATGGCTCACTCGACAGTAATCCCCACAGTGGAAATAACAACAGCATTGAACCACCAAAGGAAATCAAGGTACTGGTTTTACGACCGATGATATCGGAGAGCCAGCCCTGTATCGGTAAGCAAAGAAGATAAACCACTTGAGCAAAACAGCTCATCACAAAGGCATCATGTGGGTCCATTTTTAGATGGTTAATGGCATAAATTGCGCAGACCGTAACCCAAATATAATAGGTCAAAGTTGAGCCAGCCTCATAGAAGAACAATTTCAGCCCGGTAAAGAGAAACTTCGACAGCGGCCATTTCGGGCTATCATCTTGTTGCAACTTGTCGACATGCTCACTTTCCATCATATTGCGACGCAAATACAGCGCAAAGAAAGCCAGTACACCACCAATTAAAAACGGAATACGCCAGCCCCATGCATACATCTCTTCTTTGGGAATAACCGAAGTTAATAAAGCTAAAAATAATGTAGCTGTCAGAGACCCTAGACCCACCGCAAAAAATACTGTGCTTGACCATAAACCACGCTTTTTCGGGGGCGCAATTTCGGATACATAGGCATAAGATGTGGTGGTTTCCCCGCCATGTGCAAAGCCTTGCACTAATCTTGCCACTACTAAAATCAAGGATGCCCAATAGCCAATGCTTTCAAAACTGGGAATACACGCAATCACAATACTGGCACCCGCCATTAATAGCATGGTGATCATGAGTACGTTACGGCGACCAATTTTGTCGGCCAAAGGTCCAAAGATAAAACCCCCAAAGGGTCTAGAAATAAATCCCACTGCAAAAACTGCCAGCGTGCTGAGTAATGCGGATGTTGGATCACTTTTATCAAACAATGCTGCAGCAATATAAGCCGAAGCAACGGCATAAATGGTCCAGTCATACCACTCTAAAAGATTGCCCACGCCACTGGCGATTAAGGACTTCTTACGGGCTGCATCTAAAACCGGTGCATCAGCCGTAGATTGAAGTATATTTTCTACAGGTCGGTTCATATATATCCTTATGTCATGTCTTTAGTTTCGCGTTCCAAGCGAAGAATTTTATAGGTCGTGCCCTAAGCTCGCCGCACATCAAGTACTGCATCGCGACGCGCACGACCACCCGCAATTATTGATGCAATGCGCGCTGATATGCCGCCAGTACAGCCTCATGCATGGCTTCTGACATGGTTGGGTGCGGCAAAATGGTGTGCATCAGTTCCTGTTCGGTGGTTTCTAAGGTCTGGGCAATGGCATAACCATTGATCATTTCGGTGACTTCTTCACCCACCATATGTGCACCCAATAATTCACCACTGTGCTCATCGAAAATAACTTTGACAAAGCCTGTACTGCTTTGCATTGCCAAGGCCTTACCATTGGCAACAAAAGGAAACTTCCCGACACGAATCGGTTTCCCCAGTTCACGTGCTTGTGCTTCGCTATAGCCAACACTGGCAACTTGTGGATGACTATAGGTACAGGCTGGAATGTGTTTGCTGTTGATCGGCGCAACGGTCAAACCCATGATTTTTTCTACACATAAAATCCCTTCATGACTGGCTTTGTGTGCCAACCAGGGTGGACCCGCAACATCACCAATGGCATAGAGATTTTTCTCTGCGGTACGGCAAAATTCATCAGTGACAATATGCCCACGTTCCAACTGCACTTGGGTCTGTTCCAAACCAAGTTTTTCAGTATTGGCGCTGATGCCAACGGCCAGTAATACTACGTCAGCTGAGCATTGCCCCGTATGTTGCCCAGTAATGTCTAACTGCACAGCACCATTGACGATCCGATGTGCTGCGACTTTAGAGGCGGTATACAGTTGTATGCCATCTTTCTCTAAAGCAGCGGCAACCGTGGCAGAAATTTCAGCATCTTCTTGTGGCAAAATCCGATCTGCCCACTCCAACACGCTCACCTCGGCACCCATCGCACGATAAAAACACGCAAACTCAATGCCGATCGCACCAGCTCCAATCACCAACAAGCGTTTGGGAATGGTTTTGGGCACTAATGCTTCACGATAACTCCAGAAATACTGACCATCGATCGGCATATCGGTAAGCGCGCGCGCACGCGCCCCAGTTGCCAAAATAATATGTGTCGCGTGCAAGCGTTGGCTACGCTCTGCACATTGCACCTGCACCCAGCCTTGCCCTTGTAACTGAGCTAGCCCACGAAAAAGCGTTACTTTATTTTTCTTGAGTAAGCCGGCTACACCGCCTTGTAGCTTGGCCGAGACATCGCGTGAACGTTGCACCACCTGCGTCAGATTGACCTGTGGCGCTGCGACATCAATACCAAATGCCGCAGCATTTTTCACCAAACGCAATACATCGGCACTCCGCAGCAAAGCCTTGGTCGGTAAGCATCCCCAATTCAGGCAAATGCCGCCCAATTCAGCTTTTTCGACCAAAGCAACCTTCATGCCCAATTGACTGGCGCGAATCGCGGCAACATAACCACCAGGACCACCACCAATCACTAACAAATCAAATTTTTGTTCGTTCATTGTCATGCCCTGTTTAGATCAGTAACTTCAGTGGATCTTCGATCAGCTGCTTAAAAGCAGCCAACCATGTCGCCGCCACCGCACCATCCACCACACGATGATCTGCCGACAAGCTACAGCGCAAAACCGACGCGATGGTTAAGGCATCATCCACCACAACTGCTGCTTTCTGTATCGCACCAACTGCCAATATGCCTGCCTGCGGCGGATTGATAATGGCATTAAAATCCGACACCCCAAACATGCCAAGGTTACTGATACTAAAGCTTCCCCCTTGATACTGCTCAGGTGCCAATTTGCCCGCACGTGCCAATTCAGCCAAATTTGCCACTTCACGATGAATCGTCGACAGTGATTTGTGTTCGGCTTGACGGATCACGGGCGTGAGTAAACCTTTTTCTGTTGCGACAGCCACACTAATATCCACATGTTTATATTGGCGTATAGCGGTCTCTGCCCAACAGGCATTCATGGCGGGTACCTGCTGTGAAGCCAAGGCTACCGCTTTAATCACCAAGTCATTGACAGAAATTTTTTCTGTAGCAATGGCATTTATTTGTTGACGCAATGCCAATAGTGCATCGACCTGACACTGCACATTTAAATAAAAATGTGGCACTGTCGATTTACTCTCGGTTAAGCGTCTTGCAATGGTTTTACGCATATTGCTCAACGGAATATCTTCATAAGCTTGATCACCCGCAACTTGATCCCCGGCAATAGCTGTACCGGCAAGACTCGGCTGCTCGGGTACTGTGGTCGCTGGTGTGGCTGCAAGCTGAGCAAGGGCATGCTCAAGTGCCATTTCAATATCACGTTTTACAATACGCCCACGTGGTCCACTGCCAGACAGTGCGGCGAGATCTAACTGATGTTGCTTGGCGAGTCGTTTCGCCAAAGGAGAAGCAAAAATACGTGTTGACGCAGCACTTGGATCAATGTCGCCAGTCAATGGCGTAGCAGTTTGTCCATGCTCGGTGCTGGGCGTACTGACCAGTCGATTCTCGCTAATCACGTCAGCTGCTACGGGCGATGTGTTCGCTGCAACTGTCGCGAGATCAACTTGACCATCACCATTCAGTTGCGCAATTGCCGCCCCGACTTCAACTTCTTCACCTTCTGGCACAATAATTTTACTGATCAAGCCTTCCGCTTCAGCCACCATTTCCACCACGGCTTTATCGGTTTCAACTTCGGCAATACATTGCCCAATCACAATTTGATCACCTTCTGCAACCAACCATTTATTGATGGTGGCATGGGTGGTATTTGCCAAAACTTCTGGCATATGCAATAACGTAGACATGGTGCGACCTTTGACTAAAAATAGATGAACAGGATGTGACGGCGCGCTTAAACTGCTGCGCCTTGTTCACGCATCACTTGATATAAGCCTGCGACAACCTCTTCGGTTCGTGCCGCTGCGGCGCGCTCCAATACTTTTGAAATACTGGGTGCACCTTCCGTACCATGCACACGTTGAATGGGTTGATCTAACCAATCAAAACAACGTCTTTGCAATTCATCAGCCAACCAGCCACCATAGGATGTGCCTTGATTGCCTTGTTCTACAATCAAGACATTATTGGTTTTACGAATACTGGCTTCAATGCTGTCCCAGTCCAAACTCGCGCGATCTAAAAAGCGTAGATCGATCACTTCTGCATCGATACCCGTTTGTTCAACGGCTTCTAGACTGTGATGAACCATGGATAAATAGGTCAATATCGTCAGTGCCTTACCTTCACGTCGAATCGCAGCACGGGCAAATGGCGTCTGATAATCCAGATTATTTTCAGGCACCAAGCCAGATTTGCTATATAAATCGACATGTTCAATCACCAACACAGGGTCTTTACAGGTCAAAGCAAAATTCATCAGACCGATATAATCAAACGGTGTTGCCGCAGCCACAATACGCCAACCGGGATTGGTCACAAAAATACCCGCTGGGTCCATCGAATGTTGTGAACCATAACCTGTTCCCATCGCCACTTTGGTGCGAAGTACCAAAGGCACATCACTTTGCCCACCAAACATATGGCGCGCTTTCCCAATTTGGTTAAAGACCTGATCCGCGGCAACCCACATAAAGTCGGGGTACATAAACTCAACTACGGGTTTAAACCGACCATCTACAGCGATGCCGCCACCTAGTCCCATAAAGGCATTTTCACTGATCGGTGTGCCTAAGGTCCGTGTTGGGAACTTATCTTTTAAACCCTTGGTCGCGCCATTGGTGCCACCTTTTAAACGGTGTACGTCTTCACCCATGACCACAATACTGTCATCGCTTTCCATTCGACGATTCATGACATTGGCAACAGCATCGATAAACTTGCTTTTCACCAAAGTCTGACCAGCTGTGCTTTCCTCTAAAGTTTGCACGCCTTGTAGCTCGGATAGATCACCACGGATCCCAACGTCGACAAAATCTGGCGATGGCCAGAGATCATCACGAATACGGCGCTTGCCTTTATCGGCAGGCTCAGTCAACTCAGCCACCGCAGCAGCCATTGCTGTTTGACATTGCTCACGTAATGCAGTGATTTGCTCCGCTGTGATCAATTGGCGTTGTTGCATTTGCTGTTGCAATAACATTATTGGATCACGCTCACGCCACTGCTGTTCTTCTTCTTTGCTACGGTAACCAAAAGCACTGCCCGGATAAGGACCATTTTGATGGAAGAAACGATACACATCGGCTTCAACAATGGTAGGTCCTTTCCCGGCACGCATATGTGCCAAAGCCTGTTGCATGGTCAAATGCACCGCCAAGGGGTCCATACCATCGACCTTCCAGCTCGGAATATTAAATGCCAAACCACGCGATGATAAACGTGTCTCCGCGGTGGCTTCTTCAACCGCCGTTGAAACGGCATAACGGTTATTTTCAATAAAAAAACAAATTGGCAATTGCCACGCTGCTGCCAAGTTCATGGTTTCCAACACGGAACCAATATTGACTGCACCATCACCAAAATAGGTAATCGCCACGGCATCGGTTTCCGCATGACGATGTGCCCATGCTGCACCCGCAGCCATCGGTGCACCGCCACCTACAATGGCATTGGTGCCTAGCGCCCCGGCCTCAATCCATTGCAAATGCATGGAACCACCGCGCCCTTTACAAAAACCCTGTGCCAAGCCCAAAATTTCAGCCAAAGTCCGTTGCAATAAGGACTGAATATCATCCTTAAAAGCTACGCCCAATTGCATTCCCTCAGGGCGTAAATAGGTCAATGCCTTCGCTAAAAATTGATGATGACCACGATGTGAACCATTCACCTGATCAGCCGCACTTAATGAAATAATCGAGCCAACTGCGCCGCCCTCTTGACCAATACTGGAGTGTGCTGGACCATGGACAAGGCCTTCACCTGCCAATTCCAATACCGACTCTTCAAATGCTCGAATAAGATGTAGTTGAACCAACATACTTTCGAGTAATCCAGCATCTGCCTGCTTCCAATCTTCAGGCGTGCTTTGTAATTCAATCCAAGAACTTTCTGGATGAAGATTAATCTGATTTGACATTCGGTCTATCCTTTGCGATGTAACATCATGAATGGTTGTAGCGTCTGCTTACTGAAAGCCATTGGCTTCCCAACCACCATCAATTAAATATGTTTGTCCTGTCATAAATTTGGCTGCATCAGATGCCAAAAATAGCGCTAACTCAGCAATCTCTTCAGGTTCAGCCAGACGACCTAAAGGGGTACGACGTTCGAGATCGGCGACATCTAAGGTGTTTTGTTGTTGTAATTTTTCAACCAGTGCCGTACGGGTATAACCCGGTCCGATGGCCAATACACGAATTCCAGCGCTTCCCCATTCCGCCGCAAGACATTTGGTCATGGCAACCACGCCTGCTTTGGTGGTGCAATATGCAGTGCGCTCAGCAGATGTACTCAAGCCCCAAATCGATGCGGTATTGATAATCACACCACGCCCATGTTGCTTCATCTGTAAAGCAGCTTGCTGTGAACACAAAAACAAACTGCTTAAATTGATATCGACACAACGACGCCATTCAGACATCGTGATGTCTAAAGAGGGTTTGTTGAGAGAGATACCTGCGTTATTAAATAAAATATCAACAGCACCAAAATTAGCCTGACATGCAGCAAAAGCAGCCACTACTGCATCATCATCCGTGACATTGGCGGCAAAGCCCGCCACTTGATAATCCTGCAAACGTTCCATCGCTGCATTCAAAGCATCTTGATTGAGATCAATCATAAAAACCTGTGCACCTTGCTGGGCAAAAGCTTGGGCTAAACAAAAACCAATCCCTGCTGCGGCACCCGTTACCACCACGGTTTTCCCAGCGATACCGGCATAAACCGTTTGTTGTTGATCGTTCAGTTGAGGTTGCATGCACTATTCCTTTAAATTTTTCGTCCACTTTACGCATTACGCATTACGCATTACGCATTACGCATTACGCATATGATTACCGTTGATCGCTTAGACATGACCAATACAGATATATTTAATTTCGGTATATTCATCTAAACCATGGCGAGAACCTTCACGCCCTAAGCCAGAGGCTTTGACGCCACCAAATGGCGCTTCTGCGGTCGAAATTAAGCCCGTATTAATACCCACCATGCCATATTGCAAAGCTTCCGAAACACGGATGCTACGATTTAAATTTTCAGTAAAAATATAAGAAGCCAAGCCATACTCGGTATTATTGGCGCGCTGAATAACTTCATCTTCTTGCTCAAATTTAAAAATCGGTGCCAATGGTGCAAAAGTCTCATCACTAAAGCACAGCATGTCATCCTGCGCATGCTGAATGACAGTCGGTTGAAAATAATGACCGCCCAATGCACTCACTTGACCACCGACTACCACCTCTGCCCCTTTGGCAACAGCATCGGCAATATGCGCTTCAATCTTGGCGATGGCTTTAGCATTAATCAGTGGTCCAATTTCTGTCCCCGCCACCAACCCATTACCGACGTTTAAAGCCGCGACTTTGCTCGCTAATTTTTCAACAAACTGTTCATAAATTTGCGCCTGTACAAAAATGCGGTTACTACACACACAAGTTTGTCCTGCATTACGGAATTTACTGTCCATCACGCCTTGTACTGCGACATCGATATCGGCATCATCAAATACGATCAGTGGTGCATTCCCCCCTAACTCTAAAGAGAGTTTTTTCAAGGTTGGTGCAGATTGCTGCATCAACTGCGCACCGACTGGGGTTGACCCGGTAAAGCTCAATTTTTTCACCACGGGACTAGCCGTCATGATCGGTACAATTTCTGCTGATTTACCCGTCACAATATTCAGCACCCCTTTGGGTACACCTGCCAATTCTGCCAAATGCACCAAAGCCAATGCCGTAAACGGTGTTTCTTGTGCCGGTTTGACAATCATGCTACAACCCGCCACCAATGCTGGCGCAGCTTTACGGGTAATCATCGCGGCTGGAAAATTCCAAGGTGTAATCGCGACACAAACCCCGACCGCTTCCCGTCTGGTCATGATGCGTTTGTCTGTCGTCGCCGCAGGAATAGTATCGCCATTCATGCGGCGCCCTTCTTCGGCAAACCACTCAATAAAACTCGCCGCATAGCCCACTTCACCTTTGGCTTCATGCAAAGGTTTACCTTGTTCCACCGTCATGATGGTTGCCAGTTCATCCTGATGCTGCATGATCAGCGCATACCATTTCTTCAAAATATCTGCACGTTGCTTCATAGAACGTGCTTGCCAACCAGACAATGCTTGTTCTGAGGATGCAATTGCTGCGGAGATTTGTGCGGCACTTAATGCAGGAATGGTCGCAATAAAAGACTGATCAGCCGGATTAAAAACATCAATCGTATTGGATTGATCAGACCCCACCCATGCGCCATCGATCAGAGACAAGTTTTTAAAAATTTTAAATTGAGTGATATCCATAAGGTATTGCATCCATTTATGACGAATCTTTCCAAAGTAATATTACATTACCATAATACAGTATTATGGCAATATCTTGAGCAAAAAAATCTGCACACATTGGGCAGATTTTCCTGTTAAAACCTGAGGTCAAACACGATAAAATTTAAATTAAGTTAATGTTTTATATATATTTTAAATAAAATACCAAGCGATATAAATATTTTCATATTTTATATTCGCCCTAAAAACCCAATAATGACGTTGATGCACTGCTGTAGTGATCGAGTCAAAATAATATTTGTCATGCAATTGCACGGCTTAAACATCGCTTTAAAATATAAAACCAAGAAGATGTGCAATCGAGCGATAGCGCTCTAATAATTGACATCCTCTCCGACCTTAAAGGACGGAGATTCCTCCTGCGAGACGCTCATATCCGAGCGCAAGAATATTCAGTGCGGAATTTACATCCCGATCCCATGAGCTACCACACTCACGACACTGCCATTCTCTTATTCCAAGTCCTGCTCTACCTTTCGGACTACTGCAGCGTGAACCACAGCACGAGCAAGTTTGGGTGGTATAGGCTTCATTGACTTCTTCATACCATACTCCTGCGTTCTCGCATTTATACTTGAGCATAGTTCTTAATGTTGACCAACTGGCATCTAGCACAGACTTCGCTAATCTAGTCTGTGCTAATGCTTTGGCATTCACATTGCCAACAAAGATCGCTGCATGTTCACTCACTAGTTTATGGCTGAATTGATGCAGTATGTTTTGACGGGTATTTTTGATCTTGGCGTGAAGCGCTCTAAGACGTTTCTTATTTCTTGCTCTTTGTGCAATACCAAGTTTTTGTTCATATTGCCGATAGATTTTAGGGGCTTTCAGCTTTACGCCATCGGAACAAGTCGCTAAATCTTTTAAACCCAAATCTATCCCAATTGCGGTTTTAGCGGTGGTTTTCTTAGTTTTAATGGAATCAACCACAAGGCAAACGTACCAACGTCCGCGGCTGTCCTCAACAAATGAGCCTGTTTTAACATTGTATTTGCTTAGTCCGTAACTATCCCACACTTTGAATTGGCGCTTAGCATATTGAACATAGCCATCAGCATATTTAATTGCGACTTTCTTGAAAGGTATCCATCCTAAAGAGCGTCTAGCTGATTTTTTATTGCTGACACGCCATTTTAATTTTGCTTTCTTGAATTGCTTGCGTCTGGTCACTAATTCTTCTGTGATTGCCTGTATGGTTTGGCTGTGCAAGTTGCATTCTTTGGATGTGCCTTTCGTGTATTTTGCTATATCGTATGCTGAAAAGAATTGTTGTTTTCTTTGCAGGTGCTTAAAACACAAATCATTGACATAATTCCAGACAAAGTTCACTTCTGACGCTAGTTGGTCTAGCATCTTACAATGTTTATCTTTTATTCGTAATTTAAGTGTCTTCATACTTAATACTTAAAATATATTGGGTCTATGGCTAACAATAAATAGTAATTTCTAGCTTAGTGAATAGTTTAAAGGGTGCTTCCAGTCGCACTCTAAGAATCAAACACCCTAAAATGAAAACAAGCTATGGGGAAATACTCTGTGGTCGCCTAGCTACTTTACTGCATCATGTGGCGATGCACCAATCAAGATAATTAAACAATACATCCAACAACAGCAAACACCACACTACACACGAATGGCTTACGCCAGTCGCTTATATCCTTGGGCTAAACCCAGAGGTTTTACGCTCCAAAGGATAAATTCCTTGTGGCCGTATAATAATCTGATCCATTATTTTTATTCTGTTGAATGTGTATTTTAAAAAATCCCCGCCTCGCTGATTTCAATTTGAGAACCTGCTGCGCTGAGTACAATTTTTTTCGGTGCAATAATTTCTACTTGTTCTTCAGTTGAAATTAATTTGATCTGTTGTCTTGCAATCAACTCCATATCATCGGATTGTGCTTGTAGCTCTATCTTGCCCTGCCCAGCATATAACCGCGCCCCATCACGTGCAGCAAATAAACTGATTTTCTGATTGGCATGTGCCACAAAAGATTGTTGGGTACTGAGATTAATACTCTGTGCGGCATGTTGTTGAATTTGTCCATCTGAGGCGAGATGAATATCTTGCTGACTACTCAGCGCAATACCCTCTGGTGATGCCAATAACAACAATGCTTGTTTAAAGCTTGCGGCTTTATCGGCATCTGTTTGCTGTAAATTTCCAATAAAGGCTTGTAGATTTTCTAAGGTTTGTAAAGGATCTGTTTGTTGGTTCTTAGCCAGATCACTTAATACTTTTGCTTGATTTAAACTGCTTTCCAACTGTTGCATAGCGGGTGTCACATCAAGATGCACTCCTGCGGCGTCTTGCTGTGGATGGGTTGAAATCATCAATCCCTGCGCCGCCCGAACAGCGCCATATTGATCTGTTCTTAATTCAAAGCCATCCCCTCGACCATCACTACTGGCCTGTTTTTTCGGATGGCTGAGCTGTCCAAGATTGAGTTGCGTGGCAGCATGACTGCTTTGTAACTGCACACTAATCTGCCCTGTGGTGTCATCAAAGCGTAATTGCCCAAAGCCAGATCCTGCTATCTCTTGTGAACGTATGCCACTGATTTTTTTAGTATCAGGAAGTATGCCTTGTTGATCGAATTGGGTCGGTTGACGTTGCGCTTCATGTATACGCCCGACCACAAAAGGTCGATCAATATTGCCATCAAAAAAATCTACTGCGACCAACTCACCAATACGCGGTAAAAAACGCGCCCCAAATCCTTCACCAGCCCAAGGCGTTAATACATCGACCCATGCCGAGTCACTGTCATTATTATTACTGCCTGCACCAGCATCATGTTGTTGGTCTTGTGCACGGGTAAATAAAAAACGTACTTTGATCCGCCCCCAAGCATCAACATAAATTTCCTCACCTTGTGGTCCAACCACACGTGCCCGTTGTATATGCGTACTCGGTCGATGCTGTAGCGGATGATAGGTCGGCACGATAGGAATATGTCGTCGTTGCAGCTGAAGTACATTGCCTTGACGCTGCTCTGGATCTATTGCAAATGTACTACGCTGCGACCAACCGCTTTGGCTGACCAATGCCTGTACTTGATGTGCCAAATCTTTGGGTAAATTATTTTGATTATAAAATTCTTTGCCAATAATTAAAAATTCTTGATCAGCTGCCGCATGTTGATCTATTTCAGGATGTTCATGTAATTCAAACCAATAACCCACTTGGGCATCTCTGACACTTGATCGGGCAATAAATTGCTTTGCTTGTCCTTCATAAGAGTGCATTAAATTTTGGTTTATGCGCTCTACCTGTGCATTTGCTGATGGGGTTGCACCATCTTCTCCCTTTAAATCTTGCATCCAAGCTGGACTAAAATGCCAAGCTGACTCCAAATTCAACCGTGTATTATCGTATAAAGCACTATGCTGATGACTACTTTGTACACTGCCAGCCCCTTCATCATAATCCAGTGCATCTGCCTGCCAACGCTGCACATATACAGAAGTCGGTTGTAAACGACGTTGCGCACTCAATTGTGTCATGCTATCGCGTTGTTCTGTCGCATGACTACGATGAAAATGAATGCTACGTCGACCTAAAGCTTGAAATTGGCTGTTATCATCAATTAAGCGTAATTTCTGTGCTTGAATCTCAGCTGACGTATTATCCAGCATGAGCTGTTGTTCATCGACTAACCAATTAATTCCTTCTTGTCTGAGCAAGCGCGTTAGAAAAGTATAATCACTCTCATTGCTTTGCATGGTAAACGGTCGAATATCATAATCTTTTTTTAAAGCACTTAAATCCAAACTCAGACTTGCTGCAAATAAACTACTGCGTTGTTGCCATTCTTTAACTAGCACATTAACGATTTCAAGCACCGATTTATTCATAAAAACGCGACTATTACGGCGCTGATGCCATAGGGCTGTAGCATCCTCCACAGTGACTTTATAGAGCGTTAATGCACCATCTGAAGCGCCTTGCTCCACGGCTGTAACAATCCCAGTCATACGCATCAACTGCCCTTGATCAGTGACTTGGTCAACTGCAACCTGACTGGCTAGAAACTGTTTTAATGCCAGCATTGCATTGGTCGACAGACAGATAAGCTCGGCTTTTAGCCCTTGATTGATGGCATGCTGTGCATCTATACGTTGTAAAAATACTTGTTGATTTAATGCTGGATTGGAAAATTTTAAATGTATTGCGCGTCGCGAAGCGACCAAACCAAGGCTTTCAATAGCCGTATAAATATGATTCAACATCATGATCAGAACTCATTATGATTAAAATTAAAAATTGATGTCAGTACATCTGCAAATTTATAAAAATAGACCGGTTATGGCTGGTCTCTGTGTGTTATAGATTGCTGTTTATAAATTATTTATTTTTGCGTTGTAGGAGCTGCGCTTTGATCACGCTTCAAATTTACTTTTGATATATCCATGACCTGTTTATTGTGGGGCATTGTTGCTGCAAGTTTATCCATCACAATGCCTTTGAAGTGCAATAGCATAGCCTCATAATGCTTTAATCCCTAGTCATCACAGATAGATCAAGATTTATGCTGAGATATAAAGCAGCCAAGTTCACACAACTATTCGATGTTAATATTGCAAAAATCTTGGTGTTATTTCGATCAACCTACGGTCACTACAGCTTTTGACAAATGAAAGTGCAACAATAACGCTGCACAGCTCGACTAAAATATGACTCATTAGCCAAAATAAAATTGAGAAAAAAACAGATCAGAATATGTATTTTTTTAGCTTTATTAAATACTAATATTTATTGCACTGATCACTCACCCACAGCATGGCTCAAATAAACTTCTATTTGTAAAATACAAATGGTAATTATTATCATTTTAAAATAAACTTAATGCCTATAAACAAATCCCAGTTTAAATTTCTATGACTGCTTTATCTGCTTCGCATTTGATTGCTACGTTATATAAGGACAACCACCATTGGCTGTATCATTGGTTATGTAAGACCATGGGCTCACAAGATCATGCTGAAGATGTACTCCAAGATACCTTTGTCAAGATCATGCGTAGTAAAGATATATTTAGTATTCAGAAGCCACAAAACTATATTTATGCTACGGCGAAGCGTATTATCATTGACCAAGCGCGACGTAAAAAAATTGAGCAAGCTTATTTATGTTATCTCGCGCAATTTGAAGAAGACTGGCGCCACCCCTCACCTGAAGAAACCCTAATGGCCATTGAGATTTTAGATCAAATGGCATTTATTTTAAGTGATTTAGATGAGCGTCCACGCAGTATTTTACTCATGCATTATATTGATGAAATTCCACAAACTGAAATTGCCTTACAGCTGAATATCTCCACCAAGACTGTACAACGTGATTTAATCAAAGCATTATTGCATTGCCATCACCATAGTCAATAAACCACGGTAGCTTTTATTTGACCTATTATTCACCACTATTTATTGGCTCTTGCGATGGATTGCTCTTGCTATGAATGACTATTGCGACTGCACCTGTTGCTGATTTTTTGCATATGACCACATCGACTGAACCATTATCTGATGATATTTTACAACAAGCTTCTGCGTGGCTGGTGAAAATCAGCAGTGATGAAAGCACACAACAAGATCAAGATGATTTTCAGCGATGGTTAGCACAAGACCCTATGCATCAACTTGCTGTACAGCAAATGCAACAAGTCATTGAGCGCTTACAACAAATTAAAACGCCACAGGATCATGGCGCGTCACGTCGTATTCTTCAGCAGGCATTACAGCATAAACCTCAATTTAAATTTAAACCCAATTTCCCGCTTTTAAGTCTGATTATTTTCAGTGCACTTTCATTATGGATCGCTACAGCGATATTACCCATTCAATTCTGGCTGGCAGATCATCAAAACTGTTATAACCAATGGCAAAAACAACAGATGACGGATCACAGCCAAATACAAAGTGCGGGAAGGACAGCTTATAATCTTACGTTTAACCATAAACAGCGACAGGTTAATTTACTTGAAGGTAATATTTTGGTGGATGTACATAAAGATCCGCAAAGACCTTTTGTTATTCAAACTGCCTATGCTCAAATTCAAGCCTTAGGTACACGATTTATTGTCAATCAAACTGACCATGAAACTGTCGTGACCATGTTGGAATCTAAGGTATCTGTCCAAACTCAACAAGGGCAATATATTGTCGCAGCCGGTCAGCAACTGAAAATCAGTGCGAACGGACAAATACAACAAAAAGATATTTCTACAGACAGTATTGAGCATGCTTGGCAGAAACGCAGTTTAATCGTAGAAAATATGCCTTTGGCACAAGTGCTCAATATCTTGGAAAGCTACGGGCAAACTAAAATTTTATATCAAGACGATCAGATTCAACATCTGAAAGTCACAGCTATTTTACCGCTTGATCATCAAGCGCAAGCTTTTAACTTATTAGAAGAGAGTTTAGGCATTAAAATCCAGCACTACATTCCATTTATCAACATCGTCAAAGTACCTGCCGCAGCCCGGACAAACCCAGAGTAGAACCACAACGTCTCACGGGCATAGTGGTATTTTATTCATCATGAATTTTGTTCAGTTTAGAATGAGAAAACTTCGTTTTCATTCATGCCCAGATTGGCGTATAAATCATTGCATCTTTGCAGTGTTTTAGAAATTAATGTGTTAAATCAAGCTAAAAGTCATCTTGATTATTGATACACCAGCTAAAACAGCTCTGCACCATTTGGCGTGATAAGCCAAAATTATTTTTGTAATTGAATAATGGGCAAGAACAGCGCGTATCGAAAATTAAAGTTTTTATTTTCATTACAGCCTGTTCTCTTGCTCTAGAATATGATGGTTTCTCATGGAATATAGTGCACACGCGAACGCCTCGGTCAATCCCAACTCAAAGACCCGCGTCTTATTTGCCAGTTTAATTGGTACCACAATCGAATTTTTTGATTTCTATATCTATGCAACCGCAGCAGTTTTGGTGTTCCCAAAATTATTTTTCCCAGAAAGCGGTGGTAGCGTGGCATTACTACAATCTTTAGCAACGTTCTCAATCGCATTTGTGGTACGCCCAATTGGAGCAACAGTATTTGGGCATTTAGGCGATCGGATTGGACGTAAAGCAACATTGGTGGCGGCACTGTTACTCATGGGGATCTCAACGGTCTGTATTGGTTTATTACCCAGTTATGCACAGATAGGCGTTCTAGCTCCCTTACTCTTAGCACTTTGTCGTTTAGGACAAGGCTTAGGATTGAGTGGTGAATGGAGTGGTGCGGTATTATTGGCGACAGAAAATGCACCCAAAGGTAAACGTGCGTGGTATGGCATGTTCCCACAACTCGGGGCACCTATAGGCTTCATCTTGGCAGCAGGCTCATTCTTATTATTGGGCGCATTCATGTCAGATGCTGACTTCTTGGCTTGGGGATGGCGTATTCCCTTTATTTCTAGTGCACTATTGGTCTTCTTGGGCTTATATATTCGCTTGAAACTACATGAGTCTCCTGAATTTCAAAAGGTGCTCGATAAACAAAAAGCATCCAAAGCTCCCTTTAAAGAAGTTATTTCGCTACATGTTGCAAAATTAATCATTGGCACATTGGCTACGGTTTGTACCTTAGTATTGTTTTATTTAATGACGGTCTTTGCATTAAACTGGGGAACAACCGCACTCGGTTATACACGAGATAGCTTCTTACAAATGCAATTGGTTGCAACCGTATGTTTTGCCATCTGTATTCCAATTTCGGCAAAGTTGGCGGAAAAATTTGGACGCAAAAATACCTCTATCGCTATTTGTATTTTGGTGGTGCTTTTTGGGCTATGCTTCTCGAGCCTTTTTGTTGCCAAGCAACCCATTTCGGTGCTGATCTTCTTATGTCTCGGTCTTAGTATTATGGGGCTAACCTATGGACCAATTGGTACAATTCTGTCAGAAATTTTTCCAATTTCAGTCCGTTATACAGGCTCAGCACTGGCCTATAATTTAGCCAGTATTTTAGGCGCATCTTTTGCACCATTAATCGCTACAGCCCTTGCCAATAGCTATGGCATCGCTGCTGTGGGCTATTATTTATGTGGTGCAGCACTGTTGTCGTTATTGGCTTTTGCCTGCATTCGTGAAAGCAAACCGTCCGATGCTGTAGACAAAGCACTTCACAATAGCCTAGAAGTACAAAAATAATATCTCCAATCAAAGCGCCTATGGTTGTAAGCATTGAATCTCAACCATGGGCTCCATCACCGCCTGCCCATTCATCTCTAAAAATTCTTTTGTAATTTAAAAATAACTTCGTGTGCGGAATAATCATAAAACCACTTATTATTGGAATCTAAATGGCTATATTTATAGCTCAGACTTGGATAAATACCCTTATAAGTATATTGCGGCATATCATAATTTAAAAAATAGATTTGTTCTTTATTGCGTGAAGCTTGTGGTCCAATCCAGTTATTGGCTTGCTGATAATTACTATGACGATACATCGCCAAAATAGACAAGGCCGAATTATTTTGGAACATTTTATAAAGACCTACACGCCCCCCCCACTGATCGAAACTATTGGCTTTGTCGTTTACGTCTTTCTTGATATAACTCAAATTGGCAAAACCAATCAGGCTCTGCTGGATAGAATGATTCCAAGTCAGATAAGCACTATATTGCTGTCCATCATAATATTGTGCCAAAGCATCTTTATTAAAATGATTATCCTGTACATCAATTTGTAGATTAAGCAAGTTTTTAGCATTGGCGACATAACTATATTCTAAGCGTGCGCCATAACCATTGTAGAGTGTTTTTCCACCCCAGATATATTTTTCAAATAATGGTCCAACAGCGAAGTCATGCCGAGCATCAGCAAAACGATAGCCCGTATTTAGATTGAAGGTCTGATTGTTATAATCCCTTTCATTTTCATATAGGGTGCCATACCATAAGCTTTTGATAAATACACTCTGCTGATCTTTAAACTCAAAATTTTTATTATGATTTAAATTAAAATTCCAGCCCCAATCTGATACAGCCTCTTCTGAACGACGTGTCCAACAATATTGATTGCCATTTTGATCGGTAATCACACTAAAACATTCATTATGCCCTGCCGCTTTCTGATTAATATTACTATTATAGGTCAGTCCCAGCGAGACTTTACTACGCCAACGATCCTTCAACTGAATCGCTTCCAAATACAGTTGTATTGATTTTTGAATGTCTGCGGGCATGTCGACATAAACCTCTCGAAACATTTGCTCCGCCTGCTTATTTTTTTTATTTTCAAACAACACCCGAGCCAATTCCAGTTTACCGCGACTAAATTCATCATCTATGGCGAGCATGGCTTTAAATTTTTGTTCTGCCAATCCTAAATCTTGTTTCGCGCGAGCCAATGCTCCCTCAGCAAACAGTACGACGACTTCAGCATGTGGCTGTAATTGGCGATAACGTAATAAAAAGCGCTCAAGGTCTGCCCACTGTTGACGGTTAATACTAATAAAGATAGCGCGGGTTAAGT
Source organism: Acinetobacter larvae (assembly GCF_001704115.1). Lineage (NCBI taxonomy): Bacteria > Pseudomonadati > Pseudomonadota > Gammaproteobacteria > Moraxellales > Moraxellaceae > Acinetobacter > Acinetobacter larvae. The sequence continues at coordinate 1,098,349 of NZ_CP016895.1, read as the reverse complement.
CTGCATCATTATCTTGTACTGCAAAACTTTGTCCGTTGATGGTCAGGTAAGATGCTTGTTGTTCATTTGGAAATTGTGCTTCAGCAACAATCTGTTGCTCTTGTTGCTGCAGTTGCAGCTTATTTTGCTCACGCAGCAAATAGGTATCTTCTTCTACGGCAAAAGTCTGCTGACTGATTGTGCACAAAACGATGCTGCACCGCAGCAGATGGCATCGTGCATTTTTGAATATCATGTAAATCTTTAGCCCCAAGCAATTGAAGAAAAGTTGCTAGAATTACTCTAGCAACTTATGGTTGTTGCGTACTTATTATCAGTCTGATTCTACAATAGTTTTTACGTATTAAGCGTGATAAACCTTAATATAAAACTACGCTGCTTTGACTGTCCATACAGTATTTTACTGTGCTTTTTGTCCCCCAAAAGCAGTATTTAATTGTTGATTACCCGCAAAAGTCGCATTACCCGCTAGAGCCGCCGCATTGGGACCAAAGAAGCTACCATCGGTTTTACCAATTACGCTACCATTGGCAACAGCTGTACCCGTGAAACCACCATTATTGGCAATTTTTGCAGCAATTAAGATTGTATTTGCAGCACCTTGTTTAGCCACAGCACGGGTTAAAGCTGATTCTGTTGTAAGAGACTTAGCACCAAAATCAGCGACTAAGGTACCTGTTAGTACATCTTGTGGAGCCGCAGTAGTGCCATTTCCGGTCCAACCACTGATTACGCTATTGACCGCACCATTGTATTGGTTAATCCCTGTCACTTGATATGTCGCAGTACCAGAGGTCGGTAGGCTTAAGTTATCGGTACTACCGACATAGAAGACAGTACGGGTATTGTCTGCTGCCGAAGTGGTACTGCCTTGGTGCCATTCACCAAAGAAGACACTTTGTGATGCATTATTTGGATCAAGCTGGATTTGTTGATAAGAGAATTTACCCAATACACTGTGGTCCGGTACTGGTTTTGGTAAATTCCATTTATTAAAGTCCAGTTGCACAATACCAGATGAATCGAGACCACCTAAATTGGTAGTCATTTTTGAATACCATTTATCTGCCATGCCACGTAAACTAGACAAGTCGACAAACTTATTGGTGACTGGTGCTGCATTTACACCGTTATTGATCACCGCAATCGCTGGGGCACCCACTACATCACCGGTGTGGTTAATATCCGTTCCAACTGCACCAACTTTTATTTTTTCAAGATTGCTGCTATTGCCAACAACATTGGCATGTGCACTGGCTGCAGCGGCAGCAACGAAAGTCGCTAAAAGTACTTTATTGAATTGCATCATGTCTCTCCTCGAGATCTAAATTAAAATGTAATGATAATCATTACACTTGATTGCGTAGCATAAAGCGATCAATCGCAATACACTGGGTTTAACCGTTAAAATTTATAATCAAATGCCAGCTTCAAGGTCCGACCCGGTGCTGGTATTGCGGTACGTGTCAGCGCATCTGGATAGTATTCATTGCGCAAATTGGTACCGATTACCGAGACTTTAAAGGCTGGTGTAAGCATGAGATCGGCATAGGCATCAACCGTCCAATAAGACTTCCAGCCATAACTGTCTAAGCCCTGATTGGCAAAGGTCCAACCTTCAGTACTTTGTTTTTTAATATTCGACATTGAGTGATAGCCAACACGGGTACCCACGGTTAATTTGTCATCCCATAAACGGGTGGCTAAATTGGCACTGATCGAATGCTTGGGTGGAATCGCACCGCGTAAATAGCCCCCCGGAAAACCGCCGATAAAGCAGCTTGGTGCCTCGAAGCGAATCGGTGATAGTAACGCGGCATAGTCTGCATCACACATCTCACTTTTAATCAGATAACTATAGCCAAAATCACCAAAGATCCGACCTTGGTCAAAACGGGTTTGTAGCTCAATACCTTGGGTTTTGAGCTGGTCATATTGGGCAAAGGTACCCGTATTGTAGTTGCGGTCGATGACGTCTTTGATTTTATTATGATAATAATTCAGCTTGACATCGGCACTGCGCCAGCTCAGCAACCATTGTCCTAAGTCATGCACATAACCCACTTCAATATTTTGTGCATGCTCGGGTTCAAAGCCACGCTGACTAATATTTTCCGAAAAGCCGATACTGCTTTCATAAATCGAGGGGAAACGGGTGGCTTCCACATAGCGTGCATAGGCACGAGAAAAATCACTCAAGGCATAGCTGATCGAGAAAGATGGATCAAACTGTTGACCACGCCGTTTGCCGATAGGTGCATATTTTTCTTCTTCTGTCATCGCACGGTAGCGTTTTCCTTCATCGCCTAAAATCGCATCTATCTTTTCGCCTTCTTTCAGATCAAGGGTACCTGGTGCATTGTCTGCATGCAGGACACCATTTTCATCGGCTCGCCACTCATAATTTTTATATTGATATGCTTGACCTTGCTGATAAGCAGCACCTGCATAGCCTTGAGATTTGGCATAACCATCATAGTCATAATCATCAATAATTAAATCGCCAACTTTAACAACATAATGATACTGGGTACCCTTCATCGCCTCTTCATCGGCCTTAGTAAAATATTTATTAATTTTATAAATCTGTGCCTCTAAAACCTTTGGTCTACTCCACTGCTTGCTTTGTAATTTCTCATCAAGCTGAGTATCTAAGCTCCAATAACGCCCCCAACGACCACCAACATTGATCGTAAGTCGATTGGTGGCGCGCCAGTCAAAATTAAACCAACTGTTATATTCTTGGCGTTCGCCGCTCTTGGGACCAAATACATAGTCCATTTTTTTACAGTAGGCTAGATTATTCATATCGGAACAGGTTAAGGGCGTATCCTCAGAACTACTGTTGAGCTTTTCTTTTTGTAAGCTCCCCCCGACGGTGAGATCCAACTGTGGATGCAGCGCAAAGGTATTGCTGATGTCCACTCCCCAACGGTCATTGGCGGAAACCTGTAAGGCTGGATTAATCAGATTAAAGCGTCCATCGCTATTGCTATGATTACCCGATATTTTAGTAGCAGCATCAATCACCGCTTGACTGATTTGGCAATTAGGATTGATCCCAGTATCGGTCACACAACCACTGAACTGCATAATATAGGTAGCCCATTGGGTATCTAACATTCTTGGTGCATAGGGTGATGCACCACTGCTGTTATTACGACTATCGGTACGGCTATACCATGTACCCAGTTTGAGATTGATCCAGTTAGAATCATCGGGCTGCCAAGCATAATCAATCCGCCCCGCATCTTGCTTGACCTTGGCCAAGGGCCACTGTGCAGCACGGGTCGAACCGCCATCAATTAACTGATCGACAACAAAACCATAGACTGAACGCGAGTTCATAATCTCGCCATATTCAATATCACTATGCCGCCAACTCAGCTTTAACGTTTGATTGTTCGGAAGATTCCAATTGTTTTTAATCAAAACCGATTCATTGCTGCTGGAGGTATTACTGACCTCATACCCTGGTGGGGCAATATCGGCCACATTGAGCGTTACCCCTGAAGATGCCGCATTGTCAAAACGCTCGCTATACACTTCCCCTCCGCGTTTGCCTGAGAAGTAATTGCCTTGATTACGCTTGCTATAGGCCAGCATAATATCGGTCAGATCATTCTTTCCAGCAACCGCCACCCGAAAGGCACTGTCTTCAAAGAAGCGATTCTTACCCGAAGTTTCTAGCTCTTTATAAAGCTGTGGATTGACATCGCCTAAAATCGCCCACCAGTTCTCCGTTGTACGATAGTCTTGACCATAGTTAAAACTCGGTGGATTGGCCTTGGTAGAATTATTATTGGTTTCATAACGTAGATTGATGCCCCAGTTTTTACCTTCTGGAATCACATCATCACTGTTAATGGTATTGAGCATCACTGCACCACCAATCGCCGATGGCACCGCATAACCCAATTCTGTTGCACCTTTATAAACGGTGGTCTCACTCAGTAGATTCGGGTCGACATAGGTCCGGTTATTGACACCTGAATAACCACGATAGACTGAGATTTCTTGCTGGGTACCATCCACAATCACTGGCACACGCCCCTGCCCTTGTAGACCACGGACATTGGGCGATAAAGACCCGCTATTGCGCGCATCGCTACTATAGACCCCAGGAATACCACTTAAAATATCGGCCGGGTTGCTCCCTTTAAAATGTTCTACTTCATCTTTGTTCTTATAGATATTGACGATATCTTTTTGAAATTGATTGTCTTTCCCTTGTTGGTAACGGTCTTGATCAGCTGTTAATTCAATGGTACTTAAGGTTACATCCGCCCTTGCTGCTGTAGACACGGTAGATGCTGTGCCCATAGCCTGCATATTGCCCAACGCAGTACCATCAGGTCGCTGGCGAGCCACTGTGCCAGTCTGTGCATTCACCAATAAATAACCTGCGGCAGTTTTGTTGATCCGAAATGGTGTGCCTTGCAATAAACTGGCAAAGGCTTGCTCAGGGGTATAAAGACCAGACAAGGGCGGTGCACGGTATGCATCGGTCTGCTTGGCGTCCAGCAATAAGGTAACATTTGATTTTTGCGCTACATAATTCAATGCATCCGTCAATGAGCCTTTTTGTATTTGATAATGAATAGCAGCCGGTGCCGCATGACTCACTGGTGTCATATAAGCACTGAATACCGCAATAGATATACAGATACTAAGCGGCTTAAGCGTTAAATGCTTTTGAAATAAAGAACTGTTCATACCCAACCCGATATATTGAATAATAATCATTTACAACAGCAAGACAAAATAAAGCCTTGTTTTACTCTATTGTCGGATGAGCTAAACTTTTTACGCAAAATAATTTTAAATTATTCTTAATCAAGTGATATCGGTTGATGCTCTGACTAATTAATTTAGCCCTATTCTACTTAAGCATAAAAACTTAAATCTTGTTGTTTTTGCAGCTGCATTCGCTCTACATCATATTGTCAGTCTTTGATTCAACCCAACTAAAAACAAATAAATCATAAACTTAACAGTAATAATTTTTTTGTAAAAAAAGTCCTTTTTGATGTCCAGTGCCGCCGAGCTTATCCGTCTATAGCGAGTAATGATTATCTTTTCACTCTCTGTGGAGCAGTTATGAACATCAACGGTCAACAACAAAGACCTCTCCTTAAACCATTGGTCATGTCTATCCACTTTGCACTTTGTGGTGTTGCGCTTGGATTGAGTGCCATGGCACATGCTGAACAGCATTCCCCTACGGCACATTACCAAATTTCAAAAGGTAGCCTTGGACATGTGCTCAATCAATTTGCCTTACAAGCAGGTGTTAAACTGGCCATTAATGCCGATTTAGTTGCAGGTTTAACAAGCCAAGGTTTACAAGGCAATTATAGTATTGCAGAGGGTTTTGCAACGTTATTAAAAGGCACTCCGTTGCAAGTTACTAAAACTGCCAATGGTTATGTACTGACAGCGATTGCACCACAACAAAATGTTTTACAGCTACAAACCATTACCCTAAACGCACAACAAAATGCCCAGAACATCCAACAGCCCACTGCAAGCGTACAAGCCAGTGATGCAAGCGCACTCCCCACCATTGTCTTGACCGCCCAACATGAACGACAAGATTTACCGCCTGCATTTGCTGGTGGTCAAGCTGCGCGCGGTGCACGTGTCGGAGTATTGGGTGAAAAAGATTTTATGGAAACGCCTTTTAATATCATGAGCTATACCAGCGATTATATTCAAAATAGCCAATCCAAAGACATTACCGGCATTATTGCCAAAACAGATGCCGGCGTTTATAGCTCAGGGTCTGCCGGTGGAATCAGTGAAAGTTATAGTATTCGTGGTTTTGGGGTTTCGACCCAAGATGTCAGTATCAACGGCTTATACGGCGTAAGCCCATACTGGCGTGCCAGCCCTGAATTCGCCGAACGTGTAGAAGTACTGAAAGGTCCTTCGGCTTTGCTCAATGGTATGCCACCGAATGGTTCTGTCGGCGGGGCGATTAATATGGTGACTAAACGTGCGACCGAAGCCCCTATCAAGCGCCTCACGGCAAGCTATGATTCAGATGCAAAATTTGGTGTACATACCGATTTGGCCACCCGTTTTGGTGATGAAAAACAATTTGGCATCCGCTTTAATGGGGTCTATCGTGATGGCGATACCGCGGTCAAAAACCAGTCTGCATCGACCAAATTTGCCAGTTTAGGTCTGGATTGGAAATTTGATAGAGGCAGTCTCTCTGCCGATCTCTACCATTCTGAAGACCGTGTCGATGGTCTGAACCGAGGCATTTCTATTGGCAAATTAAACTATATTCCCAAAGCACCCAAAGCGAAAACGGTTTTTGCACCCAAAGATACCTTCACCGATACCACCGATGATGTGATTATTTTACGGGGTGATTATCAGTTGCATGACAACATCAGTGCCTATGCCACTTATGGTCATAGTCAAACAGACTTTGACTCTTTGGCGGGATCGAAACAAGAAATCATCAATGATGCCGGTGACTTTACCACGAACTATTCACATCAACGGCTAAAACTCGACAAAGACTCCAGTGATGTTGGTATTCAATTTAACTTCAATACCTTTGCCATTCAGCATGATTTGATCGTCAATGCGACGTGGTATCAGCATGAGCAAAAGTTTGGTTTTAGACGTAATTTCCTAACAGCTGAGCAAGAATGGACCACCAATATGTATGCCCCGAATTGGGATGGTTTCAGTCTAGATAAAAGCTTTAGTAGCGCCAGCTTGCCTAAAACAGCCGAAGTCCGCAATACCAGCGTTGGCTTAACCGACAGCATGAGCATGCTCAATGATCGGCTAAATTTGATTGTTGGTTTACGTCAACAACGGGTCAAACAAGATGCTTTCGATAGCAATGGCGCAAAAACCGCCAGTGGTCATTATAATCAAAGCAAACTGACACCAGCCGTTGCACTGCTCTTTAAAACCTCAGAACATCTTTCGGTATATGCCAACTATATTGAAGGGCTCAGTGTCGGTTCAACCGCACCAGCGACCGCAGATAATGCCGGCGAAGTATTCCCGCCGTTCCAAACCAAGCAGTATGAAGTAGGAACAAAATTAGAATGGGGCGACTTTGCCAATACCTTAAGTCTTTATCAAATTGAAAAACCTAGTGCCATTACCGATCCAATCACCAATATTTACAATGCAGATGGCGAACAACGTAACCGAGGGGTGGAATGGGGCTTTTTTGGTAAAGCCTTGCCAGACTTAAAACTCATGGGTGGTATTGCCTATACTGAAGCGAAGCTAACCAAAACCCAAGGTGGCGTAAACCAAGGTAACTATGCTTCTGCAACCCCAAAATGGCAGGCAAAACTAGGGGCTGAATATGACCTTCCTTGGGTAGATGGCCTAAGTATTAATGCCAATGCGGTGGCTTTGTCTAAACAATATATCAGTAATGATAACGTATTATCTGTACCTGGTCGCACCATTTACGATATTGGCGCACGATATCAGACCCATATTGGGCAGATTCCAACCACAGTCCGTGCGGATATTAAAAATGTCGCCAATAAAGCCTATTGGGCAAGTTCTCCAGGTTCTGGCTTAGGTGCGCCACGTACCGTCATGCTCTCGACCAGTTTTGATTTTTAAATCAAAGAACAAGTCACCAATTTAATCAGACACCATCAACACAATCCGACCCACTCAGCTGTTTTGATGTTGCTGTAGTGGGGAGGAGGATATCAACGCTGGTGATTAATGTTGCACAATACGGGTCATATAACCATTTAAATAATATTGGAACTGCACGGGATAACTCAGTTGTAATGCAATTGCCAATGCCGCTGGATCACGTACTGGATAAGATCCCGAAACACGGATATTCCGGATATTCGAATCGACATAAAAATAATGGGATTGATAGCGATTCATTTCGTCGATCAAATCTTGTAGGGTAATATTATCCGCCATATACATCCCGTTTTCCCAGGCATATAAATTGGTTTCTATGGTTTGCTGCGGATAAAAATGTTGGGCATCAAAACACACTTGTTCACCACGATGAATCGTCTGCTCCGCGGCACTTTGTTTTAAACGAATACGCACAGCACTTTCCACTACGGCCACACAAGTTTGCTCAGCATGTTGTTTTAGCATTTTGACACTAAACACCGTACCCAATGCCTGTATATCTGCATAGGACTGATTTACGATAAATGGACGATAAGCTCTATGTTTTTCCGCTGCGGTCCGCACCATGATTTCACCATAATGCAGCTGCAATTGCCGTGTGGTTGCTGAATAGTGACTGTCCAAGGCAGTATTGGTATTTAAAGTCACTTCTGTGCCATCCGCCAGCTCAATTTTCTTTTGCTCACCGACGGCTGTGCTATATTCAGCCGTGATTTGATAACGCCAACTTGAAGTCCAAGCAAAAATACTGACCGCTCCCACAGATAACAGCAGCAGCAACTTTCCAGTCCAACGATACGGATTAAACTGCTGGCTCTGCTCTAAAATCGGTGCGTAATTTTCAGGTAGACCATTGAGACTTTGCATTAAGGTTTGTGCTTTATGCCAAGTCCGTTGATGTTCCTTACTTTGCTGACACCAGTGCTGGAGCCTTTGCTGTTCTTCAGGGCTTAAGGGACCATTTTGGATCTTTACCATCCATTCAGCGGCTTCCGTCAGTAAGCGCTCTTGTTGTTTCGCCATAACAAGATATTTATTCCATTACACTCAAACATTTAGCCAAAACACTGACCACATCACGCATGACTGTACGGGTCGAAACCCCTAAACGATCAGCAATTTGTTGCTGTGTTAAGCCTTCAAGTTGTGACCAAATAAAGGTTTGACGTTGTCGCGCTGAAAGCTGACCAAGTAGCTGATAAATAAGATATAACGCTTCTACCGCAGCCGCAGTTTGCTCTGGGGTAATTTCATAATATTGGGGATGCTGTGCTAACTCATCTAAATAAGCTTTTTCAATCGCTTTACGTTGATACCAGTTGATTAAAATACCTTTGGCAACTGTGGTGAGTAAGGCGCGTGGTTGTTCAAAATGCAAACGGTCTTGCTTTTTCAACACACGTAAAAAAGTATCATGTGCCAAATCCGCTGCATCTTCGGCATGGTTAAGTCGGCGCCTTAACCATTGATACAACCACGTGTGATGATCACGATATAAATGATTGAAAGAATCAGACATGACTTCAATAAGGGAGAGATTAATGAATGAAGACTATCTTAACAAAAATCAAGGCAGATAAGAATTATTATCTTTTAAAAATGATTATCTGTTCAAGTAATCCAACAACAATGTCAGGTTAATAGGTTCATGTTAATCATCGTAACGCTTCCCCCATTCTTTAAAAGGATGCTCACCACGCTTAAAATCATGACCTCATTTAAACGTGGTTCGGCGAGTTAGATCACCTTAGACCCTTTAGACTCTTTAGAGCTGTTAGCGAGGAATGGCTAAATCTTTATTTAGAATTTATGGCTAATACTCAACTTTAAGGTGCGCCCGGGTGCTGCCATTGAAGAACGTGTTAATGGATCGATATAAAATTCATCCGTTAAATTGGTACCGACCAATTCAAACACCGTATCCTCTTGTAGACGATAATTTACATAGGCATCGAGTATAATCATCGAATTCCAAGCCAAAGGTGTATTGGAGTAATAACTGATTTCGGTACCATTGTAGTTCTTGGTTTCTGGATTTTCATATTTATGCATATAACTCGCGCGTGCACCTAACTCTAACTGCTGATCAAACCAGCGCCCACCAACCGTCCAATGAGCCGAATACTTTGGCGTTGCCATCGACAATAAATACCCCCCCACAAAACCATCATCGACACAACGACTTATTTCAAAATTATGGCTCATCCCCAAAAGCATGGCTGAATGCTCATCACAGACTTTGTTCTGTAAATTATAATTGGCACTGAAATCGGTAAAAAAGCGCCCATTATCAAAACGACTTTGTAGCTCCAAACCTTCAATGGTATGGCTGTCAACATTACTAAAGACCAGTGTCGGGCTACGCTCAATCGCGTTTTCAGTTTTGTTGTGATAATAGGACAGTTTGATATCGGCAAAACTACTACTTTTAAATAAGTCAGAAAAATCGTGAATATAAGCCACTTCATAATTATGCGCATGTTCGGGTTCAAGTTTATAGCCACTTTGACTGCCAGAAAACCCAATGGTGCTTTCAAACATACTGGGCATACGATAGGCTTCACTATAGCGTAGATATATTCGGCTATTAGAACTAAAATTGACCGTTGCTGACAGCGTTGGTGTCCATCCATGATCTTTCTTTTTCTGTACCCCTGTTTCAGTGAGATCAATTACATCATATTCTGTCCCCGAAAATGCCACACGTTGATAATCGGTAGCCGTTACCGTGCCATTTAAAAATGGGTTATTGGCAACAGTATATTTACCACGCTCATCCGTTTTATAATTAACCTTATTTTTTTGCTTATATACGACACGGATAAATTGTTCTTGGGTTTGCGCTGGTGTATAGCCATAGCTATTGACCAATTCCCATAATTCTTGTTCCCGCTCAGGTGTCATATCCTCCCTTTTGGTGTAATACTCCATTGCTTTTGAGGTCTCTTTCCAAACCTTAGCAAAGCTAGCATCACCGGCATTGACTTGATCTGCTAAAAACCGATCAAATGCCCAATAATTTTGGTATCGCACCCCTGCATTTAACGTTAGCCAGTTGCTCGGTTGATAATGAACATTAACATTAAATTCGCGTTCTTCTCGTTCTCCAGCTCTGGGGAGCATTTTAAAACCTGCATTGCTTCCCGTTGTATAGGGGTCACGATACATATCTTCTGAACTTAATTTTTCTTTTTGAAAACTCCCGCCAAGGGTCAGATCTAAATGAGAGAACAAATTAAACTTATTGCTTATGGTTACACCTTGCCGCGTATTATCGGCATGCGCAACCGCACTGTTCACAAATATACCAAGCTCTTTATTGGCATCATTGGGAAAACCACCCGCACTATAGGTTGCGCTTTGGGTATCGGTACGCCAAAGGTTAGAATAAAAATCGATCAGTCGACTCCCCTGTGGCTGATATTTATATTCGAGATTATAGGCTTTGGCATCGGTATGACTCAGCGGCCATTGCGGCACACCAGTTTTATCTTGTACCAAGCTATCCCAGGCGATGCGTGAGGGTAAAATCTCACCATTGGTGATGGCGGTATCTCGATAACCCAATTCTAAACGCTGTTCATCTGTGGGCTTCCAAACGGCCTTGATTAAATAAGATTCAGTTTCCAAAGATGTATTGGGTACTTCGGTGCCTGCTGGATAAACCTTTGCTAAATACGGCGTATAATCAAATCGCCCCTGCACCGGTTTATCATAATAAGCACTGCCACGTTTACCCGAAAAATGATTGCCCTTATTGCGATAAGCATAAGCTGCCAATAATTCAAATTGCTCAGTCCGTCCAGCCAAAGCAATACGCCCAGCCACATCATCACCCGAATAGAGACTATTTTCACGGCTGCTTCGAACCGGTTTAAATAAACTTGGGTCATAGAACGGTTCAAACAGGATATTATTACCGAACTGATAAGCTGGTGGATAATTGGGATTATCGTAAATACTTTGTCCAGTTAATAATTGCGGTTCGCGCGGTTTAACGGCATTACTGCTGGTTTCAACTTTAATTTCACCACCAAAGTTTTTACCTGCTTTTAAAACATCATTGACCGACAAGGTACTAATCACCACGGCACCGCCCACCCCCGAATTGACATTACGGGTCAATGAAGGACCTTTAATAACCTGCAAACCACCAATCAAGTTGGGATCAATATAACTGCGGTTATTGGCACCATTATAACCACGCCATACGGTTAAAGCCTGTTCGGTACCATCGATTAAAACAGGAACACGCCCCGGTCCTTGTATACCTCGAATACTTGGATCTAGAGCGCCACTATTACGCGCATCCCCACTATAAACACCCACCATGCCTTTAAAAAGATCGGCTGGTTGTGCACCTTTATAACGCTCGATTTGTTCTTTACCCGCATAAACACTGGAAATATCGTCGCTATATACAGCGTTATAGCCTTGAGTATCTCGATCAACCACACCATAAAGCGTAATAGGACTCAGTGTTAAGATTTCTGAAGGTGCTTCTGGGCTTGCTTCTGCACTTAATACAGTGTGCATCTTATCTTCTGACTGAATCGCTGTGCTTAAAGCTGTTTTATGTGACTGAATGGCTGCGGGTTTTTCAATTATCGTCCATACCGCGCCATTTTTTTGCAGACTCAGATTACGACCTTGTACTAAGCGCTGTAAAGCTTGCTCAATGGTATATTGCCCAGATAAAGCTGAAATATGATGCTGATCAAGTGCCGAACTGGCGTAGACAATTTGAATATTGGCTTGTTTTGCCAATTGCTCTACAGCCTGCGCCAAAGGCTGTGCGGCTAAATGAATATTCAATACACGATCATCAGCATGGAGCGCCGTAGTATATAAAAGACTACTGACCAATAAACTCATGACTTTGAGTTTCCATTGCCGCTGAGCGCTCTGAGCGTTTCTATCGGATTCCAAGCGCATATCTGCCCCTCTACAAATGATTTTTCAACTGCTTCATTTGTATTACCGTTTTGCAGTGCCGCACTGTATACCTTCAAACAAGAATTATTTTAAAAAATACTTCTTTTTAAGAATACTTAAAAATAACCTTCAATAAGCGATTTACGCCATTTACCGTAAAATATAGCGCCAATCAACTTTTAGCTCTCTAATCATTAGCCCTCTAATCATAAGTTATCGCAGCGATTTGCCACTGCCCAGATTGAGGATCTTGACGCACCTGCAATGGGCTAATCTGTGGCAATATCTGCATAAATTGTTCAGCTTGGTCGAATTGAAAACGTCCGGAAATTTTAAACTCACGACTCAGTGCATCATGCAACTGCACATCAACTTTCTGATAACGCTGAAATGAAGCAATCACTTGTGCTAATGGCAATGCTTTAAATTGTAAATAACCCTGCTGCCATGCCGTCACCTGATCTAAATCTTTGACTTGATATAAACTTAAGCGTTGCCCTACTTGTTCAACAGCCTGTTGTTGCTCTAGCTCCAACGCAGCCTGTTGCGGTTGATCGACGATAGAAACACGTACTTTACCTTGCAGCACCGTGACTTGGCTGTGTTGAGCATCAAAATGCCGAACATTAAACACGGTACCAATATCTTCTACCAACAAAGAACCAGAACGTACCATAAAAGCGCGCTCGAAGGGTCTAAGCCAAGTGTGCGCATAGTGCTCCACCTCAAAACTTGCTTCCCCTTGATAGAGTTCAATATTTTTCGAACGCAAACGATATTGCACCTGCATACGTGTTGCGCTGTTGAGATGAATGCGACTACCATCTTTCAATTCAACACCTTGAGTCTGCCCAAGCGCGGTTTGCAAATGTTCAGTCTGATAGACCGGGTTAATGGCATAAAGCAAAATACCCGATAGAAAAATAGCAGCAACCATTAAATGCCGCATGTGCTGATGCAAACGACGTTTTTTCGCACGTTGAATAATCTCATCTTTACTGGGTAATTGCGCCAAAAGATGATCTTCTATGGGGGCGATCACATCTTGTAGATCGCGTAAAGCATAGGCATGTGCTTTGGCCGATTCAGCATTGGGTTGCCGTTTCATGATGCAATATGATCCTGCTGTTGAAATAAGATCGGTACCAATAACTGTAAAGCACGGTTGAGATGCTTATTAATCATTGCTCTTGAAATACCCAGTTCTGCTGCCGCTTCATGCTGAGTTAAATGATAGAGTTGGGTTAAAATAAACACCTCTTGGCAAGCCTCGGGTAAAGCGTGTATCGCCTGAACGACAATGTGTTGATATTGTTGTTTGGCCAATGATAACTCGGGCAATGTCAGTCTTTGCTCAGCCACAATTTCCACCTGCTCCGACCAATCTAAATCCTCATCGATATATTGACGGCGTACCTGATCACGTCGATATAAATCAATCGCCAGCTGCAAACTTATATGTTTGAGTAAGGGCAATGCAGCATGTAAGGAATTAAAATCATCACGCTTTTTGGTTAATATGCGCAAGCATGTTTCTTGTACAACTTCAATGGCGAAATTTCGGTTGCCAAAACGGCGATGAATATAATTGACCAGCTCATCATGATGTACGACCAAAGCATTGATCATTTGTTGTTGAGGAATGGTCATAAGCAGGTGATACACTTTTAAACGAGAATGATTATTATTAGTTTAAATTTAGCATAACTCAAGGGCTGCCCACAGTTTATTGCAAATTATTTTATTCCGAATTATTCCAAAAAAGTTTTCAAATACTTTGGCTTGCCTTTTTACAACTCATTTAAAATTGCACAGCTCTTCGCTCTCAACCGATTAAAAATTAGCCTAATGACAGCCGCAAATACTGTAGCATTATTTAAAAAACAATTTAAAGAACATCGCGTCTTGTTTGTATTTTATCCAAATATTCGGTTATGATTCGAGGCACAATCATTCAAATTTGCATAACTTTGCATAACAAGGAAATTATGTTTTCACTCATTATTATGTTCATTGCTGCGCTGATCACTGCCGTAATAGCTTGGCTATTCCCCAATAACAACTTCTACCTGATCGGTTTAATTGCTGGTGTATTATTTTTAATTCCAAGCGCCTTCAAACTCAATAAGCAATTTAAAAAACTGAAACTTTATAAAAATTCTTTGTCCAGCGTCGATGAAAAAACCAAATCATTATATCGCCATAATATATTTACGCGCCTGAGTCTACTCTGTCCATTATTATGCTTAGGTGTATTACAAATGGTCATCGGCATGCAGATCATGGATATAGGTTATTCATCCTACGAACCCTTTTTAGGCTGGGTTAGTCTATGGCTATGTATCAATGCGCTGCTGATTTTCTGCTATCACTTCAATTACCAGCTACCCGAATATATTGCCAATTTTGATGAGCAAGCATCGCCATAACCTAATTTAGGTGCTGCAAAACTTTACGCAAAAAGTTTAGCTAAAAAAATACCGAGCCCACACACTGGCTCGGTATTTTATGCACTATTTTTATAACAATAAGGTCTTACCACTTATAACTGACTTTGCCATAATAAAATGCACCATTGAAACCAAAAGGTGAGAATTGACTATAAGGTAAACTCCCCCCTGTCGGTTGATTAATATCATAAACATCCTGATCAGGATAAACATCGGTAATATTATCGCCGCCCACAGTGATATTCCATTGATTCAGCTGGTATGACAAGGCGAGATCTAATAACCATTTGGCGGAAAATTTTTGATCCTTGGCTTCCCCTGCATTATTAAAGCTTTTAAAACTACCATAGCGCGTCAAATTGGTATGAATCAGAAAATTATTAATTTTATAATCATTTGCCAAACTGAGTTTATGCTCTGGCGTACTCCCTGCCAATAAACCATATTGTTCACGACGATCTAAACGCGTCAAATTAATGCCCAAAGCATTTAACACCTCAGGGTTGGCATCAATATCCGTGACTTTATTTTTATTGTAGTTATACGCCAAGGATGTGGTGAGTTCTCCATAAGGTAAATGCTGCCATTGATAATTGACAACCAAATCTATCCCACGGGTACGGGTATCACTGGCGTTGTTAAAATAACGTACGGAACCAAAATTGCTATCGGTAATACCATGTGCGGCTAAATACTGTTTTACCGTTGCACTGCTTGCATCTATGTTTGAAGATAAGCTAATACGACCATCAATATCAATTTGATAAGCATCTAAAGTAATATAAAGTTGATCTGTTGGCGTAAAAACCAAACCTACACTATAGTTTTTGGACTTCTCTGCTTTTAAATCTTCAGCACCCAATAATTGTGCGACCGGCGCATTACTCGGAAAGGTTCCTGCTTCTGTCATTTGTGCATTGACCAATTGTGATGAGGTCTGGGTAAAATATTGTTGTGCTAAGCTCGGCGCACGAAAACCTGTCGAAACACTGCCTCGCAGTGCAAGTGCAGGATGCAAGCGATAACGTAGTGATAATGATGCATTATTGCTATCACCAAAATCATCATAATGCTCATAACGATAGGCCGTCGATGCCGCTAAACGATCGCTAATATCTGTCTCTAAATCCAGATAAGCCGCATAACTATCTCTAGACCATTTGCCTGCATCGGCTTGTCTAAATCCAGCCAAACCAGATGCACCACTTTTATAATATGATGCAGGATCACCTGCTTTAATTTGATATTGTTGTTTTAAATACTGCGCACCCAAAGCAAGATTTAAAGGCGTTGCCAAGACGGCTATTGGAATCTCTCGCGAAAAGTCAGCATTGATGACAGTTTGACTATTTTTTAATGCGCCATTATAAAACCCCAAAGGCGTACTGCCTGTATCTTTGTATAAATCGACATTGACGGTACGTGTATTCAGATCATATTGGTTTAAGCCATAATTCAGCGAAGCATCATAATGCCAAGCCCCCAAATCACCACGTATACCTGTTACCGCGGCAAAATCATCTAATTGTCCTTTTACAATCGGCAAATAACCGTCTGGATATAAAGCTGGAATATTATTACTGGCATTGCTGAGTCGATAGAAACTAGCTGTTTCGGCATTACGGTGACTATAGGTAGAAAAACCATAAAGTTCTGCTGCATCAGAAAATGCATAAGCAGCATTAACGGCAGCTTTCACTTCATCTGATTTAGGATCACCAAATTTAAAGCTTCGTTGTCCATAGGTGCTAGACGTCGCATCACGGCGGTCCAAACCGGCACGATTGGTTGCTTCATTATCTTGCCACTCACCACTAAATATCACATAGCCATGGTCATTTAAATCAGCACCACCAGAAATATAGCTTTGTTTTTGCTCGCCATCGCCTTTATTATGCACACCATAACGTAGTCCAACTTCCCCCTGAGCTGGGTCTGACTTTAAAATAATATTAATCACCCCTGCAATCGCATCGGAGCCATAACGTGCAGATGCCCCTTCTCTTAGCACTTCAATGCGACTAATTGCACTCATCGGAATCGCATTTAAATCGGTTGGGGCTGAACCACGCCCTACTGTTCCACCTAAATTAATAAATGCACCACTATGACGACGTTTTCCATTCACCAAAACCAACACTTGATCAGGTGAAAGCCCTTTTAATTGCGCTGGGCGAACCAACTCAGTCCCATCCACTACGGTTGGGCGAGGGAAATTAATCGATGGAATAATACGAGACAGTGCCGTGCCCAATTCACTGCTGCCAGTACGCTCACTTAACTCCTGCGCACTAATCACATCAATCGGTTGTAACGACTCAGTCTTGGAACGTTTTAAACTACGCGTACCAGTCACAACAATGGTATCTAAGGTTTTTATCTCGGATGTCGTATGATTTTCTGACTGAGCAGAAGCGGTAGAATATAGCGCTGACCAGACCACAGCACTCATAACACTCAACCTAAATTGTTTTGGGAGATGGATAGCCATTACTGTTTTGAAACTCTTGTATTTAATCTTTACTGCATACTAAGCAGTATTTTTTTGTTCACAAAACAAGTATTAAGCATAAGTTTAGACAAAAATATGAAAACGCCATGCTTAAAATGCTCACTACATTTTAATTCTCTATAAGCCACCTGTATTCAATCCGCCAGCCCTCAAAATAAATAACTAAAAGCTGGCATAAGCCATTTAAAATTTCTTTTCGAAACTTAATATCCATTGTTTGATGACTCTGGAATATAAAGCATCGATATTACTGTCGACATCATCCATTTGAAAGCTCAGTTTGGGTTCTACTCCCATAAAATTAAACTTTTTATATCCCAAAGAAAGTACAGCATTTAAACGATCATCTTCACGTTTATATTGAAATACTGGATTATTTTTATTGTAATGACGTCGCGCCCATTGTATTTGTGTGAGCACATTGATGCCATTATCCCATTCTTTGCTAAGTCCAAAATTTACACCATATTGCTTAAAAGATTCACTGTCTAATTTTAGATTTTCTTGTTGTCCTATAATGCCAGCAAAAATAGCAGTTTTCGGTGACCATAAATAGACTAGTGTCGGTGATATGGTTAAAGTATTGCCATTATAAGCAGCATAAGCTGAGTTTTTATAAGACTTATCTGACCACCGAGTATATAACGACGCCTGCCAACGTGGGCTTAACCAATGACCAGCACTTGCAGCGATGCCATAATTGTCCAGATAACGAGTTTGGTCTAACCAACGCCATTCGAATGATGGACCAATATAGAACCATGATTTTGCATTTTGCCATTTATATTGCAAATCAGCATTGATTGCATGTTCATCAAAGTCATGTGCGCTGGCATAATTTAACCCATCTACGGAAGTACTCCAACTTATAAAATGGTTGGTCTTGATATTATAGTCCTGCTCTAGGCTTAATGCATAATTACTGCCGACTGAAGATTTAGGCATATAACGTGGATCTTTTTTTAAAATAAGATTTCCTATTTCCAAATAAACATTATCTGTTGCTTGGTTAACATTATCATTATGCAGCAATCTGAATTTTACTTTACTATTTATTCTTTCACGTTGTGATACTTGTTTTAAAAATTGCTCTGACAAAGCTCTAAATTCTTGAGAAACTTGTGGGTTATCTCGAGTTGCTTGCAATTGCCGCTCAGCATCTCGATATTGTTTATTTTCAAAGAACATGACGCCCAAATCAAATCTGACATAATCTAAACTTGCATCACGTTCTAACATCTCACGATATTGTGCAATCGCTTGTTGATAATGCCCTTGATAACGCAATAATCCACCTTGGGCATAGAATACCAACATTTCATCATGCTGAGGATGCTGCTTATAAATCGCTAAGACTTGTTCTACCGTCGTCCAATCACGACGTTGAATTGCTGTTTGAATAATAATTTCAGCAAATTGAGGATTCTTTTTTAAATCCTCATCACTGAGTTCAACATTTGCATGTTTTGTTTTTTCAGTTTGTGCATCTAAAATAGCTTTTTGTTGTTCATTCAGTTCATGTGCTTGATTATTCCAATTAGGCTTTAATATCCCCAGATTATCTAAAGGTTCAGGGCTTAAACGAGATGATGTCTCTGCCAATATCTCACCACTAAATACGATGCAACATATTCCGCCAATAATCACTGTTTTTAGTTTTAAAAAGTAAGTTAAACAATGTAGTTCTTGAAAGGCTAATCGGCTTAAAGCATGCATGCAAACAAAATTCCTCTAATACTTATTTTCAAAATACATCATGAAAAACCCATTGATGTCTAATCAATATAAAAATCTAAAACAAAGACAATCAATAGACCATCAAGCAAATGATAATCATTTACTTGATGGTCTTTAAAAAAAAGGCTGTCGTTGCCTAACTTCCGTGGATCAAAACATTAAGGGTTTTTGGTACCCGCGATACCATAACCGCCAATCAATGCTTCCAGCTGACCGCCATGAATTGCACCGGCAACCTCTGCAGCATTAGGACCATATAATCCAATATCATATTTAGAACCACTCAATGATTCAGTTTGATTGCTTGCAACATCCTTAATATTTAAACTTGCTGAACCTGATGCTGGGTTTAATTTACCACCTGAAGCTGTAAAATTGACTTCATGCAATGTACCAGATAACTCAAATGGTCCCACACCTGGGCGGTTACCCGTTACACCAGTAAATGAACCAGACCCTTTTACTGTACTGCCGTTTACGTTGACATTATAATTGAGTTGACCTTCAGTCCCTTCAATATGATTAAATACTGTACCGGTATAGTTATAGCTTGCTTGTGCTGGTAAAGTACTTGCCAATGTCGCCTCTCCAGCCACATCTCGTATAAAACTACGGTCTGCATTGCGAGGAGTAATATTACCGATAACCGCTGAATAGCTCTGTTTATAAATACGATAAATACTATTATCCGATGTACGATAAAAACCATTTGTACCATATGGTAAAGAACTTAAATCAACATTGGTACTACCGGCACCGTAGACCTTATTATTGTAAGAAAAAGTACCTTGATATTTATTATCAAAGGTAAAGTTTTGGAGACTTTGTCCAAATCCTACATCTGCTGAAGCAAGTGAAGCTGTAAAAATCGATGCTGCAATCAAACCCATTTTAAATAATGATTTATTTAACATTCTAAACTCCATTGTTCTAAGAACTATATGATATATAACTTTTAAGATATTCCGTTTATAATCTATATTATAAACTCTTACTAAAACTAAAAATACTCTTTAAATGCCATTAATTCTCCTATCTAGTTAAAATTTAAAATTCAGCGAAACTGTTGCTGAACGTGGTGTACCATATAAACTTGCTAAGGAATTTGTCTTATATGATTTATCAAATAGGTTATTGATATTTAACCCAGCACTTACATAATCATTAATTTTATAACGACCCATTAAATCAACCACCATAAAACTTCCTTGAGATAGAATACTATTGACATCCATTTCTTTACCTTGGGTTGTTAATAAATTAGCTTCTTGAGTTGTTTTACTTTTCCAACGTAAAGATCCGCCAACTGTTAAATCATCAATCACTTTATAAGATGTCGTCAAGTTAATAGCATGTTTTGGTCTTTCATAACTATAATCACCATTTGTCATGCTCAATGAATTTAAGCGAGCATAACCATCGACAGGTTGCTCTATATGTAAATAAGTATAGCCAGCGTGAATTAGCCAATCAGGTGTAATCTGACCTTGTGCAGTTACTTCAAAGCCTGTAACCGTTGGTCCATCAGCAGCATATTTTGGAACACATGTGCTTGTTGATGCATCACTTTCTACATTTGTACATGTATAGTTTTTTCCATTTTCATCTTTGGGTACGCCGCCAAAATAATTTGTTGCTACATTTTCTTCTTTCATTCTAAATATGGCAGTTGAAAGATTTAAAGTGTCATTAAATAATGAGCTCTTCAATCCTACCTCATAAGAGTTACCTTCAATAAATGGTAGAAAATCATCATATATATCTTTCTTTAATTGTGTCTTATAAATACCAGTATAGCTACCATAAATGGTAGTGTTTTCTGCTAAATCATAAATTAAACCAACATAAGGAACCCATTTATCTTTTGGTTTATAATTATAAGCATAATCATCACTTGGATTACTCTTTAAATAATAGTCTGTATAAATATTATAATGATTATAGCGTGTACCCAATATAACTTTTAATCGTTCTAAAGGCTCAAACTTTGTACTAAAAAAATAGCCATATTGACGTTCTGTACGATCATAATATGAATTACGATAATCATCTATTGGGAATTGACCATATTTTATTTTAAAGATACCACTATTCTCTGGATATGGCATAGCACCATTATTCCAATCATCTAAGCTTACACATGGATTAACATTGGTTGTTCCAACTCTACATGGTTGATAAATCTCATTATTATAAATAGGATCGAAAGTTTTAGATTGATAACCATTTATACCTGTGGCAATCTGTGCCTCTCGACCAAATAAATCAAATTTACCCATTAAGGTCATATCTAAATTATGAATATCTGAATTAGGTTTCTCTCGTCCTATACTATAACTTGCTGTATTATATTCTTCATTATACCAACTAGAACCGATCACTCCCCATTTACGGTCTGGAGTACTTTTACTATATTGATAATTGGTTGAGAGCTTCCAGTTATCATTAAATTTGTGGTCTAAAGTAATAAAACCATTCCAATTACGAATGTGCGCATAAGACCAATCGGTTGCCGCATTCCAGTTCCGACCACCATCAAACACACCATTTGCTACCGATTCATCTACCACTGCACTGGTCATATGTGGGCTTGCTGCATCAACATCTTTATCAAAAAATGTTCCGCCTAATGCCAGTGTCGTTTGATCTCCTAGATCTGCTTCTATAATCCCATAAAATATTTTCGACTCTTCTGACAGGCGGTCGATATAACTATCTCCCTGACTATAAGCCGCGACAAAGCGCCCTCTAATCGATGCATCTTGATTAAAGGGCTGAGAAACATCCAGCTCTACTCGCTTTTTATCCCAACGACCATAACTTAATTTCGCACTACCTTCCGCTTCTTTACTTGGTCGCTTACGGACAAAGTTTATACTCCCTGATGGATCACCCGTTCCTGTACTTAAACCCGTAGACCCCCGAGTCACTTCAACGCGATCATAGATAATCGTGTCATAACCTGCCAGTAACTCCATACCACGTGAACCACTGATTAAAGTCGGATTACCATCAACCATAACATTACTGATTTCATAACCCCGAGAATAAAATGTCGCGCGCCCTGCACCAGGGACACCAAAGTTTGAAACGGTAATGCCTGGCGTCGCCTCTAATACATCATTCACATTTTGTAGATTTTGTTCTTCTATTTGTTTCTGCGTGATAATGCTGATGCTTTGCGGGGTATCTTTTAATGCCAAATCGAGTTTGGTCGCACTGCTTGAACGACTCACGGTATAGTTATTTTTAGATTGATCCGCCAAACTCTGACTGGCACGTAATTCAATCACTGGTAATGCATTGGCATCATCTGTAATCGGGTTTGCTGGATATTGCATCGCTTGATGCTGGGGCTCAGCAGATGGCTGGGCTTTGGGCTTTTCTACAATCATATAACCCAACTGCGTTTTTTGAGCGTGCAAATTACTCTGCTCTAGCAGTTTGGCAAAGCCTTGCTCTACACCATAACTTCCGATTAAACCACCGCTCTTTAAACCAGTTAATTTTTTATTGTCCCCAACCAACGCAACTTTAGACTGTAAAGCGAATTGGTTTAATGCCGTTACCAAATCTCCAGCCTGAATATTATAGTGTTGCACACGTATTTCATCTGCCATGACCACTGTAGAGGTTGTCAGTACAGCGACAGTCAATGCCATATGAATTGCGACAGCCATCGGTTTTAATACAAAGCCAAATGGCTTATGTTTATTTTTCATTACACTTGCCCCAACGCAAATTGTGTCAATTTTCATGTTTCGTTATAACTAGGACACTTGAGCGCAATACGGTGGGACATAAAATACTAAAATATTTTTAAAAAAATTATAAATATATGTTTTAGCAAGCTATTTTATTTTTAGGTTTTTAAAAACTTAGACTGAACATTTACTTGAAGGCTAAATTTAATAATTATACTTTTATGCTCAATCTTTCAATGCAATATAAAAAGACCATCATCAAATCACAATCAATCGTATAATGGTCTTTTAACATTAACTCAAAATTTTAACCATTCTACTGCCTAGTTAAAACTTAGAACTTAATGAAATCGTAATATTTCTAGGCTCGCCATATAAGCTCGCCATATAATTACGTTTATAAGATTTATCAAATAAATTAGAGATATTTAGACCAGCAACAAGATGCTCATTTATCTTATAACGCCCCATAAGATCGACGATAATAAAGCTACCTTGATTACCTACTTGATTATATAAATAGTCTTTATTAGAACTACAAGACTCCGTACCATCAGACTGTATCATACAACCACTGAGTCCCTGAGTTGTCTTACTTTTCCAGCGTGCAGCACCACCAATCGTTAAATCATCATTTAACTGATAACTTGTGGAAAAATTTATGGCATGTTTGGGTCGCTCATAACTGTAAATTCCTGAAGTCATAGCATAAGAAAAGCCATCTTGTTTTCTGCTGACTCTATCTACATGTAAATAAGTATAGCCAGCATTAATTAACCAAGCTGGCGTAAGTTGACCTGCTGCACTTATTTCAAAACCAGTAATTGTTGAACCCTCATCTACAAACTTAGGGTCACACTCTAATCCCCCTAAGGGATTAGTACATCTATATTGTTGTCCAGTTTCAGGATTTACGGGCACCATAGCATAATAATGCGGGGTATTTTCTTCCTGCATTCTAAAAATTGCTGTATGTAGATTTAATGTGTCATTAAATAATGAACTTTTAACTCCCATCTCATAGGAATTACCTTCTACAAAAGGTAAAAACTCATCATATAAATCTTTTTCAAGCTGGGTTTTATAGATTCCTGTATAACTTGCATAGGCGGTCGTATTTTCAGTTAAATCGTAAATTAAGCCTGCATAAGGAATCCACTTATCTTTTGGTTTATAATTATAAGCATAATCATCACTTGGATTACCCTTTAAATAATAGTCTGTATAAATATTATAATGATTATAGCGTGTACCCAATATAACTTTTAATCGTTCTAAAGGCTCAAACTTTGTGCTAAAAAAATAGCCATATTGACGTTCTGTACGATCATAATATGTATTACGATAATCATCTATTGGAAATTGACCGTAAAACATTTTATATACACCACTTGTATTCTCTGGATATGGCATTGCACCATTATTCCAATCATCTAAATTCACACATCCTTGTTTTGTTTTTTTTCCTTCATGACATTCGATATAAATTCTTGTCCCATAAATAGGATCGAAAGTTTTAGATTGATAACCATTTATACCTGTGGCAATCTGTGCCTCTCGACCAAATAAATTAAATTTACCCATTAAGGTCATATCTAAATTATGAATATCTGAATTAGGTTTCTCTCGTCCTATACTATAACTTGCCGTATTATATTCTTCATTATACCAACTAGAGCCAATCACTCCCCATTTACGGTCTGGAGTACTTTTACTATATTGATAATTGGTTGAGAGCTTCCAGTTATCATTAAATTTGTGGTCTAAAGTAATAAAACCATTCCAATTACGGATATGCGCATAAGACCAGTCGGTTGCCGCATTCCAGTATCGACCACCATCAAATTCTCCTCGACTTAAAGGATCACTACTTGCTCCAGATGTCATATGTGGGCTTGCTGCATCAACATCTTTATCAAAAAATGTTCCGCCTAATGCCAGTGTCGTTTGATCTCCTAGATCTGCTTCTATAATCCCATAAAATATTTTCGACTCTTCTGACAGGCGGTCGATATAACTATCTCCCTGACTATAAGCCGCGACAAAGCGCCCTCTAATCGATGCATCTTGATTAAAGGGCTGAGAAACATCTAGCTCTACTCGCTTTTTATCCCAACGACCATAACTTAATTTCGCACTACCTTCCGCTTCTTTACTTGGTCGCTTACGGACAAAGTTTATACTCCCTGATGGATCACCTGTTCCTGTACTTAAACCCGTAGACCCCCGAGTCACTTCAACGCGATCATAGATAATCGTGTCATAACCTGCCAGTAACTCCATACCACGTGAACCACTAATTAAAGTCGGGTTACCATCAACCATAACATTACTGATTTCATAACCCCGAGAATAAAATGTCGCCCGTCCTGCGCCAGGGACACCAAAGTTTGAAACGGTAATGCCTGGCGTCGCCTCTAATACATCATTCACATTTTGTAGGTTTTGTTCTTCTATTTGTTTCTGCGTGATAATGCTGATGCTTTGCGGGGTATCTTTTAATGCCAAATCGAGTTTAGTCGCACTGCTTGAACGACTCACGGTATAGTTATTTTTAGATTGATCCGCCAAACTCTGACTGGCACGTAATTCAATCACTGGTAATGCATTGGCATCATCTGTAATCGGGTTTGCTGGATATTGCATCGCTTGATGCTGGGGCTCAGCAGATGGCTGGGCTTTGGGCTTTTCTACAATCATATAACCCAACTGCGTTTTTTGAGCGTGCAAATTACTCTGCTCTAGCAGTTTGGCAAAGCCTTGCTCTACACCATAACTTCCGATTAAACCACTGCTCTTTAAACCAGTTAATTTTTTATTGTCCCCAACCAACGCAACTTTTGACTGTAAAGCGAATTGGTTTAATGCCGTTACCAAATCTCCAGCCTGAATATTATAGTGTTGCACACGTATTTCATCTGCCATGACCACTGTAGAGGTTGTCAGTACAGCGACAGTCAATGCCATATGAATTGCGACAGCCATCGGTTTTAATGCAAAGCCAAATGGCTTATGTTTATTTTTCATTACACTTGCCCCAACGCAAATTGTGTCAATTTTCATGTTTTGTTATAACAAGGACACTTGAGCGCAATACGGTGGGACATAAAATACTAAAATATTTTTGAAGAACTATAATATTGGATTTCTGGGATTCATTTATTTTGTAATCTTCCATTTACCCCATAAACTTTTTTCTACTTTTAAATTAAAACTCTTACTCAGCAAATCAATACCATCATCATTTAATGGCAATGTTGCACTAACTTTCACATCTTGTAAGGATTCTGCCTCAAATGTGATCCCCATTGAAGAATAGGTTTTTAATATGCCTAATACATGTGATAAAGGCATATCTTGCACCACCAACATATGTTGCTGCCATGCCTCTTCAAATAAGGTCGTTGGAACATTTGTCTGTGCAATCACACCTTGCTTATTTAAAATAAGCTGCTGCCCAGCAGCAACAGTTATAGCGGGATGTTTATCTCTATTTTCACCCAGTAATTCAACTTTTGTTTTTGACTCCAACATGGTTAAAATCGTGACATCATCATAATGATGTATAATAAAGCGCGTTCCCAATGCTGTAATCTTGGCATTTTTAGTTTTTACAATAAATGGGCGCTGTGCATCTTTAGCAACGTCTACTAAAATATTGCCACGGTATAAATCAATTAACCGCTGCTGCTGATTAAATCGAATATCATAAGCAGTCGTTCCAGAAATCTTTATTTCACTATGATCACTCAGTAGCTGTTCTTGCCATTGATCATAAGTGGTTTTGGTATCTGCAAACCATTGTTGCGTTGGTAAAACTTTCCAACTCATAGCCAATATCATGAGGGTAGAAAATAAAATCAGTAATGCAGAGCGACCATTCCATAAAAAACTTTGCTCTAATGTATTCGATATTGCTTGTGGTGTATTTTGTTGCTTTAACTGATAGAAATTACCTAAGGTTTTTTCTAAAGCTTGTAATTGTTTTAAATGTTTTGGATTTTGCTGCAGCCATTGCTCAAATGCTTCTTGATCAGCATCTGTTCGATCATCGCTGCTCATTTTGACCAGCCATAAAGCAGCCTGTTGCATTATTTGCTGCTTTTCAGTCGCATCAAAATCTTGTTGAAGTGCCATTTAGTGTAACTTCGCCATTTCAATATGACAAAATACTAAAGCTTCTGCCAAATCTCTCTGTATAGTTTTTCGGCAAACATTAAAATGTACCGCAATCTGAGTTTGTGGAATATCCTTTATATAATGCATAATCATCGCTAATCTCTGCCGCTTTGGTAAAAGCGCTAACACACTTGCAACGCGATCAATGGTTTGCATTAAAATAAATACATGCTCTGGGTCAGCAACAAGCTCCTCTTGTTGCTCCGCTAAAAATTTTAAATAATTTTCTTCAATTTTCTGACGACGCCAATGATTCAATATTAAATGTTTAGCCGTCGTCGCTAAATAAGGGCGTGGCTCTTTAATCTGAGTAATCGTTTCAGGGCTAACAAAAATTTTAAGGAAAGTATCTTGAAGAATATCTTCTGCTTGATGCGCGGAACTTAATTTACGACATAACCAGTTATACAACCAATGATAATTTTCTAGATAAAATTGATTGAATTTCGCCTTATTCTGTATATTTATAGTCAAATTAGAAAAACTAGACATCTGATGAGCCTTTTGTTCATTCTGTTACAAGGACTTTCGAAGTATATACATAAATGATAATTATTATCAATAAGTAATTAAGATTTTATCATCGCTTAAAATTACAACGCATCCGTCGTTTTAAATGAAAAATGCTCGTATTTTTTTTTGGCTGTGTTACTATGTCTCGGTACTTTGGGGGTGTTATTGGCTTCGACGCTGATGATGAAACTCATAGATGCATGCCGAGAGCGCATTTCCTCTCGTAAATAAAATTTGCATTTAAATAGTCGCAAACGACGAAACTTACGCTCTAGCTGCCTAAGGGCCGCTTGTCCGCTTCACTGAATACTTGTGGTCAGTGAACCCGACCGAAGCGAACGCACACAAGTCCGTATAGAGTCAAGCCTCGGGGCTTTATACCAAACTTAGAGGATCGCGTTTTGTACCCTGTTCGTCGGGTCATAAAATGTTAAAACAATAGACGATATCTAAGCATGTAGTATTCTCGAGCGTAGTGTTGGCGGACGCGGGTTCAACTCCCGCCACCTCCACCAAATATTAAAATCAATCTTAATCATAGTTTATCAAGATTGATTAAAAATACTAGAAAAGCCTTAAGCCACAACGGTTTGAGGCTTTTTTATTGCCTGAATTACACTAAACTCGATCATGCTCAATCATTGATAATTAATCTTTATCAAGCTAATCTGTTATGCAAATGTTATACAGTATAACACCATGCTTTCAGATGCTCAGTAGAAATTTAAAACCCCAAGATATGGCAATACTCCCAAAAAATAATTGAACTTAAAAGTAGAAAATCTAAAGTATCTGATATTCACGGCAGAGTTCGTACTTCGCATGAATATTTCAGAGAAAAAACTTTATGGGCGAATTAAAGACGGGCGTACCAGAGAAACAATTAAAGATGAATGCAAAAATTACTAGCTAAATAGCGATATTCTCATGTGCATCACGAACATTAATGAAAATAACCAAGCAGATATATCTGCATGAAAATTAAAAAAAGAAAAGGTCGCATGGTGCGACCTTTTCTTTACAGTCAAAACACAAGTGAGTAAGACTGTAAGTAAACATCTATTCAATTTAAATATAATTAATATATTTAAATATCTTAGATATTCAATGGTTGGCTTACATCATGCCGCCCATTCCACCCATGCCGCCCATATCAGGCATAGCTGGTTTGTCTTCAGGAATATCAGTAATCATACATTCTGTTGTTAACATCAAGCCAGCAACAGATGCAGCATGTTCAAGTGCTGAACGTGTTACTTTCGCTGGGTCAATAATACCCATTTCAAGCATATCGCCATACACGCCAGTTGCAGCATTATAACCGTAGTTACCTTGACCTTGTTTCACAGCATTGATGACTACTGATGGCTCGTCACCAGAGTTAGCAACGATTTGACGTAGAGGTGCTTCAATGGCACGACGTAGAATGCTAATACCAGCATTTTGATCGTCATTAATACCACTTAAACCATCAAGTGCCTCAATTGCGCGAACTAATGCAACACCACCACCCGCAACAACACCTTCTTCTACTGCAGCACGTGTTGCGTGTAGCGCATCGTCAACACGGTCTTTCTTCTCTTTCATAGCAACTTCAGTCGCTGCACCGATTTTGATGACTGCAACACCACCTGCCAATTTAGCAACGCGCTCTTGTAGTTTCTCTTTGTCGTATTCAGAAGTAGACTCGTCGATTTGTGCACGAATTTGCGCAACACGATCTTCGATTTGAGCTTTATCGCCAGCACCATCAACGATTACTGTATTTTCTTTAGAAACGGTAACTTTATGCGCAGTACCAAGATCTTCTAAAGTTGCTTTTTCTAAAGACATACCGACTTCTTCAGAAATCACATTTGCACCCGTTAGGATTGCAATATCTTGCAACATTGCTTTACGACGATCACCAAAACCAGGCGCTTTCACAGCACATACTTTAATGATACCGCGCATATTGTTGACCACAAGTGTCGCAAGCGCTTCGCCTTCAACGTCTTCAGCAATGATCAGCAATGGTTTACCTGTTTTAGCAACAGCTTCCAAAGTACCAATCAATTCACGAATGTTGCTGATTTTTTTGTCAACTAACAAGATGAACGGGTTTTCTAGTTCAGCAGTTAACGTGTCTTGTTTGTTAGCAAAGTATGGGGAGATATAACCGCGGTCAAATTGCATCCCTTCAACAACATCTAGTGCATCTTCAAAGCCTGAACCTTCTTCAACTGTGATCACGCCTTCTTTACCAACTTTTTCCATGGCTTGCGCAATAAGTTTACCAACAGTTTCGTCAGAGTTAGCAGAGATCGAACCGACTTGCTCAATCGCTTTGGTATCAGAAGCAGGTTTTGCAGTTGATTTGATATGATCGACAACTGTTTTTACTGCAAGGTCAATACCACGTTTTAAATCCATTGGATTCATACCTGCAGTTACAGATTTGATTCCTTCATTTAAAATCGCTTGTGCAAGGACTGTTGCAGTTGTTGTACCATCACCTGCGATGTCATTGGTTTTTGAAGATACTTCACGCACTAATTGCGCACCCATATTTTCAAATTTGTCTGTTAAGCTAATTTCTTTGGCAACAGTTACACCGTCTTTGGTAATATGCGGCGCACCGAAAGAACGGTCAATTACGACGTTACGACCTTTAGGTCCCAAAGTTACTTTTACAGCATCGGCCAAGGTATTTACCCCAGCAATCATTTTTGTACGTGCTGAATCACCAAATTTTACGTCTTTAGCTGACATGTTTATCACTCCAAAACTATTTTAATTCTAAAAGTATGATTAAGAATACAACTTCATTTAGGCTTCGATAACAGCGAGGATGTCAGACTCTTTCATAATTAAAAGCTCTTCACCATCAACTTTAACAGTAGTACCAGCATAAGTACCGAAAAGTACTTTATCGCCAACTTTAACGTCTAAAGCACGTACACCATTGTCAGTGATTTGACCATTACCCACTGCAATAACCTCACCTTGTGCTGGTTTTTCAGCTGCTGAACCAGGAAGTAAGATTCCACCAGCAGTTTTTGTTTCCTCTTCAACACGACGAATAACTACACGATCATGTAATGGACGAATGTTGCTCATAATAACTCCATCAGACTAAGTCTATTTAGATAACTGATAACGACTTATTATTCCATTGGTCATTATCAAAATTTTTACATGTCACTTTTTTGGGGATGGAAAAGCAAGCTTCAAGGGCTTTAAACAAATATTTTTGTTTTTTTGCACTTTTTTTATTCACTTATGCTAAATGCAGCGCGTGAAATCACCGCTTAAATTTCATTAGAATCGCCATTTATTATTTTTTAATCATAAATATCAATAACATATAAAAATAAAAACCTTAAAACTTTCGAATTTTTGATGTCATTGCAAAATTCTGTATTTACGCGCTTTATTACAAAACGGACGACAACAAAGGCGGCACATGCAGCAAAAATTCTGCTCGCAGCGGATCAAACACATAATGCTGAATACAACCATTCTTTAAAACCACATTAAAACTATTTGCTTGTTGTTGATAATGTCGAGTTGACGTCGCAGTACCAGCCAACAAAGAAAAAATAGGCTGTGCACAGTCCAAGTTATATTCTTGCTTTAAATCATAACAAGCGATTTGATGAAGATGCCCATGTAATACGGCAAACAGATCATAATCCTGCCACTGCGCTATAGCAGCTCTTGCAAGCCTCGGCGCATCATGTCGATGGTGTTTACTATACTGGGTTATAAAAGGTTGATGGCTCACTACAAGTTTTAATTTATTTTGTGGCGCATATTGTAAGCATTGCTTTACTCGCGCAATCTGCGACTGACTAATTGCACCTTTGGAATGATAATAAGGACGAATACTATTTAAACCGATCAAATAGAAATGCTCAGTCTCAAGCACGGGTTCTAATGCTGCAAAGTATTTTTGATAACCCGCAAATGGTCTAAATAAACGTCGCCATAAATGAAAGAGTGGAATATCATGATTACCCGCAACAACGAAATAAGGGCATGATAGACTGTCTAGAAATGCCTTACAGCTTATAAATTGCTTGCTCCGGGCACGCTGGGTTAAATCACCACTCACCACAATCACTTCTGGTCGCTGTATTTGACAAAAATGCTGTATTGCCTCTAAACACGCTAAGTTTTCAGTACCAAAGTGTAAGTCAGACAAATGTACTAAGGTCATAAATTAATTTTAAATCATTCATATATTGCTCAGCTTACAATATCTTGATGACTTAAATAAAGCTTGAATCTAGCCCCTCTGCAATCGGCATTAACCTTCTTACTTATTGCTAAACATTTGCACTGTATCACTTACTCTATATCAACACGATGCTTTGTGAGTAGAAGTCCATTTTGAGTTATATTTTCAGAAAACCTTGGGATATTGCCTGTTTTTAAAACAAACAATTCTCAATTTTGCATCATATATACATACAGCGCAAAAATAAAAATTACGATTTTTTTGCCTTTATTCGACCAATAGATAATTGCAACATTTTAGTATTTTTATTATATATACTCGATATTTACCAAGGATTATAAAGCAATATATTTCAAGATAAAAATAAAAAACTTTGTATTAACAAGTAATTGAGACCAGTCATACCGGCATGCTTAATTGAGAGACAAGCCTTAATTTTTTCGTTTATTTGTGCTTTAATACAGCCACTTTTTTTTCGTACTTAAATCTGTGGCTTAGAGTAGTAAGTTTCTAGGTTTCAGACTTTTATTTGTGCTCATTCAACGCACACATTTTAGATAGGCCTCACCATGACCAAAGTGAACGCACCAGAATTCGTCCGTCATCCTCAGCTGATCGCTTGGGTGGAAGACGTTGCCAAATTAACTAAACCAGCAAAAATTGAATGGTGTGACGGTAGCGCAGAAGAGTATCAACGCTTAATTGATTTAATGATTGCTAACGGCACCATGCAAGCACTTAACCAAGAGAAGCATCCTGGTTCTTATTTAGCAAACTCTGATCCATCTGATGTTGCACGTGTCGAAGGTCGTACTTTTATTTGCTCAGAAAAACAAGAAGATGCTGGCGCTACCAACAACTGGGAAGAACCGACTGCAATGCGTAACCGTTTAAACGGTTTATTTGATGGCTGCATGCAAGGTCGTACCATGTATGTCGTGCCATTTTCAATGGGTCCTTTAGGTAGTCATATTGCGCATATCGGTATTGAAATTACAGATTCTCCATATGTTGTTGTTAGCATGGGTAAAATGGCGCGTATGGGTAAAGCAGTATACGACGTTCTAGGTACTGATGGTGAATATGTCCCTTGTGTACACTCTGTAGGCGCTCCGCTTGCGGAAGGTGAAAAGGACGTTGTATGGCCATGTAATCCAGAAAAATACATTGTTCATTACCCAGAAACACGTGAAATCTGGTCTTATGGCTCAGGCTACGGTGGTAATGCACTATTAGGTAAAAAATGCTTGGCTTTACGTATTGCCTCTGCAATGGGTCGCCAACAAGGTTGGTTAGCTGAGCACATGCTGATTTTGGGTGTGACTAATCCACGTGGTGAAAAACACTATATCGCTGCTGCCTTCCCTTCTGCCTGCGGTAAAACCAACTTCGCGATGTTGATTCCACCAGCAGGTTATGAAGGTTGGAAAATCGAAACTGTTGGTGATGACATTGCTTGGATTAAACCAGGTGAAGATGGTCGTTTATATGCCATTAACCCTGAAGCTGGTTTCTTTGGTGTTGCACCAGGAACCAATACCAAGACCAACCCGAACTGTATGTCGACTCTGCACAAAGACGTTATCTATACCAACGTTGCAGTAACAGATAATGGTGAAGTATGGTGGGAAGGTTTAAGCAAAGAAGCACCTGCAAACCTAACCAACTGGAAAGGTCAAGCACATACTGGCGCAGAAAAAGCAGCACATCCAAATGCCCGCTTTACTGTTGCAGCAGCACAATGTCCATCCATTGATGCCGACTGGGAAAACCCAGCAGGTGTCCCCATCTCTGCCTTTATCTTTGGTGGTCGCCGTGCCGACACTGTGCCTTTAGTCAGCGAAGCTTTAGACTGGGTTGATGGTGTCTATAAAGCTGCAACAATGGGCTCTGAAACAACAGCAGCTGCTGTGGGTCAACAAGGTGTTGTGCGTCGTGATCCATTTGCAATGCTCCCTTTCACAGGCTACAACATGGCTGATTACTTTAGCCATTGGTTAGAAATGGGTGAAGAAGTGGGTGCTAAGGCTGCAGCTGCAGGGAATAAACTACCGAAAATCTTTAACGTTAACTGGTTCCGCCGTGATGCAGAAGGCAACTTCGTTTGGCCTGGTTTCGGTCAAAACATGCGTGTATTGGACTGGATGATCGAACGTTGTGAAGGTCGTGGTCATGCGGTTGAAACACCAATTGGTTATGTACCAACCTATAGCGATCTTAACTGGACTGGTAGCGACTTCTCGGAAGCAGAGTTCAACTTGGTTACCAGCCAAGACAAAGAACTTTGGATCAAAGAAATCGAAAGTCACACTGAGCTTTTCAATAAACTCGGTGAGCGCTTACCTGAAGCACTCAAGGTTCGTCAGCAACAACTATTAGATGCAGTTAAAGCATCTTAAGTTGAATGTGCATAAAAAAGACCGCAATTGTGGTCTTTTTTATGCCAAAAATTTGTTAATTTTATCTATTCTTTCAGCATGCTACTCATCGTTTATTGACCGTGACTATGGCATACTAAGCATATTGTGCAATAGGAACGCTTTATGATGAATACTATAAAATTAGCTGCTGTCGCAATTGCAGCGGGTTTGTTAGCCGCATGTCAATCTACTCCAAGCCAATTTAATGGCACGACAGGTTATCAAATCGAACAAAAAAATGCCGATAGCGCTGTATTGGTCTATACACTTGCAGCACGTAAAGATCGTCAACTCGATGAAAATAAATTGCAGCATGCTTGCCAAAAAGTCTTAAAAAGCAACCAAACTTTTAAATTAAAAGTGCTGAGCATCACCGAAATTGCCAATCCTGCAAATGATAAACAAGACCAATATGGCATCAAACTAGGGAATAGTCGCACTTCGATTGGTTTGGCGAATACGCCAAGCACCAATAACAGTGAAGGCTATGCAGCACAGCAAATCCTTGAAACTCGCCCAAGCACCTTACATGTGGTTCGTTATACCTGTACAAGCAACTAAGACCTAACACATCACATTGAAATATAAAAGTTGAAGCACAACTGCAAAAGATATGTCGGTCATATCTTTTGCAAATATAGACACTGTATTTTTATACGCTCCAACTAAATATTTTATTCTTGATATTCTCTCATTCAACCGGACAAAGCCTCACTCAGGCGATACTCTGATAAAAACATACATTACGAAACTCCTGCGCCTCATCCAAATCCGGCCATGTTGTGGCACTTCGTGTATCTAATTTACGGTACTGAGGGTGTTGAAAATTTTTCACACGGCTATCTGCAACCCAAACCTGCTGTGCAAACTTCAAAAAATCATCTAGAAAGAAACGATTACATTGATCATAGAGCACATCTGCAGCCAATAAAACATCAACCTGAGGGGCTTGGTATAAATCAGCCAAATATTCCAATTCCACCTGATTAAGCTGGGCATTTTGCTGACAAGCCAATAAGCTATTTTTATCTAGATCGCAGCAAATCACCCGCTTTGCACCCGCCATTTTTGCGGCAATCGCCACCACACCCGATCCAGCACCAAAATCCAAAACAACTTTATCTTTAACATGTTCTGGTTCAGCCAATAACCACTGCGCCATCGCCAACCCGGATGCCCAACAAAAAATCCAATACGGTGTTTCGTTCCAAATACGACGAATGGTCTCATCATCTAATCGATCAGTCGGGAATTCGGCAGGAATGAGCCAAAGTCGTATCGGGGATTGTGGTAATTGTTGTTGCTGTAACTGACAACCTGGAATGACAGCCTGTAAGGCATCTAAAAGCTGCTGCGCTGGCGGGTGAATAGAATATGGCATCACAGTACCTTTTTAAGCATTTGAATGGATTAAGCTCGATTAAAGCGTTATATAACAAATAAGATCAAGATAAGGCAATGCGCTGTTTGAAGCAGCGCATTGCCTTATGCTATAGAAAATACGCAATGATCTTAAGCCGATTGGTTCAGCTACACTGATGTTCGCACATGCTGTCGCGCACCCCATGCACGCACGCTACAGTAAAATTAAGCCAGTGCTTTTTCTGCAGCCTCTACTGTTTGACGAATTAAAGTTGTAATCGTCATTGGACCCACACCACCGGGTACGGGGGTATACGCCGATGCAACTTGATCGATACCCACCAATTGAATATCTCCTACGCCACCACCATCACGTGGATGGAAGCCAGCATCCACCACTACAGCACCAGCTTTAATCCAATCTTTTTGGATCAGCTCAGCCTTACCCACAGCACCAACAATAATGTCGGCTTGTTTTACATAATCCGCTAAATTTTTAGTACGTGAATGGCAAATGCTAACTGTTGCATTGGCTTGTAATAACATCATCGCCATCGGTTTACCCAAAATAGCTGAACGCCCAACAACCACTGCATGTTTACCAGCAATTTCAATATTATTTTCAGTCAAAATCGTCATAATACCAGCCGGTGTTGCTGAACCATATGCAGCCTCCCCCATTGCCATACGACCAAAGCCAAGACAAGTCACACCATCAACATCTTTTTCCAAAGCAATTGCATCAAAACAAGCACGCTCATCAATTTGAGCTGGGACAGGATGTTGCAACAAGATGCCATGTACATCAGGATTGGCATTCAATTTTTCAATTTCAACGAGTAATTGTTCTGTTGTTGTCTCTTTGGCTAATTCAACTTTTAATGATTCCATCCCCACACGGCGGCAAGCATTGCCTTTCATGCGCACATAAGTTGCCGATGCCCCATCATCACCAACCAGTATAGTTGCTAAAATTGGGGTACGACCCGATTTTTCTTTTAAACGCTCAACACGCAGCAATAAATCTGCTTCAATTTTTTTTGCTAATGCACGACCATCTAATACCAATGCCACAATACATCTCCAGCCAAGATTCGAACAAGTTTGCAAATAATACATGATTATTTAGCTGAATTTATTTTAGATGATGTTTTTATGTCCATCTTCATCACATTTTCTATTGTTTTTTTCTCAAACATTGCTAATATGTGCATCACCAAGAGATGGCGGGGTGGCAGAGTGGTCATGCAGCGGACTGCAACTCCGTGTACGCCGGTTCGATTCCGACCTCCGCCTCCAACTTGGTAAAGCCCGGGTGGTGAAATAGGTAGACACAGGGGATTTAAAATCCCCCGCCCACAAAGCGTGCCGGTTCGAGTCCGGCCCCGGGCACCATTTTAGACAAACTAAAATGGTGTCAAAAAATTCCAGCATCATGCTGGTTTTTTTATGTCTGAATTTTATAATACAGCGCCCCCTATTCTCTGCTCCTCAAATACCAGAAACCAGCATGGATTTGCAACAGCACGCGGTGGAGTAATACCGTGATTGGACAACATACGATGTAAACATCAATACCCATTATCACAAACCCAAGACTGCAATACACAAGCAAATATTGTTATATCTTTCGACAGCTACAGATAATTTGATTGAAAAGCCAACAAACTCGCCGACAGATGCTTGCCAAGCTTTCGTTGCTCCTATATGATTGCGCACATGCCCGGGTGGTGAAATAGGTAGACACAGGGGATTTAAAATCCCCCGCCCACAAAGCGTGCCGGTTCGAGTCCGGCCCCGGGCACCATTTTAGACAACCTAAAATGGTGCCAAACAATTCCAGCATGATGCTGGTTTTTTTATATCTATCATTTCATAATTCGCCGATCTCTCATCAACTCAATTTGCATACGCAATGCAACGCAGCATGCGAAATCGCCCCCAAATCATACATTACGCACCTCACGCCCAATCAATCTCGCAATACACCAAAGCAATGCACCATCCTACCAAACAAAAAAGGTGATGAACGCCCAACACGCCATCACCCTTCTTCTACTATTTTTTACTATTATTCTATTATTCTTTTCCTGCCTGACTACTTAAACTCTGGGCGATCTTGGCTAAATCGACAAATTCTTGTCGTAAACCAAATGGGTCTGTACCAACAGAACTTTGTGCCAGTTGAACGATTTGTTCCCATCCCATCGGACCATTATATTGCCCACCGCGGAGTTGTTGCCCATATGCCGCAACTGCAACCGCAAAACGCGTATCCACATTCGCACTCGTCAAAGGCTGACTACTTGCAGCGATCGGTTGGCTCATCAGAATACTCTGTGTTTGTTGTGGTAATTTATAACGTAGCTTTAAAAATGCAAACTCTTGATTTTGACCATTCGCTTGAGCAGCAGTTACGGTATTGTTGCTTTGATAACGTGAATCTTCCAGCCAGCCTTTTTGTCCTACAGGAATGATTTCATAAATTGCAGTCACACGGTGTCCCGCACCAATATCGCCTGCATCTACTTGGTCATTATTAAAATCTTCTTGTTTTAGCATACGATTTTCATAGCCCACCAAACGATATTCTTTAACGCTATTGGGATTAAATTCCACTTGGATTTTGA
The DNA here is from genome assembly GCF_001704115.1 of Acinetobacter larvae. NCBI lineage: Bacteria > Pseudomonadati > Pseudomonadota > Gammaproteobacteria > Moraxellales > Moraxellaceae > Acinetobacter > Acinetobacter larvae. The sequence goes on along the minus strand of NZ_CP016895.1, from coordinate 1,060,026 downwards.
CATCTTGCGCCACAGTCGCCAAAGTCGATGAAAGCTGTCTTTGCAATACACGCTTCGCTTCTTTCTCACTGTCTATATAGCTATAGTTACCATCCCCTGCGTCTGCCAATTGCTCCATTAGGCGTTCGTTATAGTTCCCTGTTCCATAACCCAAAGTTGTCAGTGAAATACCACTTTTACGTTTCTCTGCAACAATCCCCTTTAAGGTTTCAAAATCACTAATCCCAACATTGAAATCACCATCTGTTGCCAGCAAAATACGGTTAATTCCATCTTTAATAAATACTTTTTGCGCTTGTTGGTAAGCCATTTGGATTGCCTGCTCTCCAGCTGTCGCGCCACCTGCTTGTAATTTATTAATCTCTTTTAGAATCTTTTGTTTTTCACGACCAGATGTCGGGGCTAATACCAGCTTTTCACCGCTCGCATAGGTGATTAATGTCACTGTATCTTGGGGTCTTAATTGTTCTGTTAAAATACGCAGCGTTTTCTTCACCAGCGGCAATTTATCATCACTTGACATACTGCCTGAAACATCTACCAAAAAAACCAAATTCGCTGCAGGTAAATCTTTGCTCGCAATATTCTTGGCTTGTATACCAATTTTGATTAATTTCGCTTGCTTATGCCAAGGGGAATCCACAGTTTCGGTATGCACAGCAAAAGGATGCTGCCCTACTGGCAAAGGATAGTCATAATCAAAGTAGTTAATCATCTCCTCTATACGCACAGCATCTACAGGGGGTAAACGACCATTAGACTCTAAATAACGCCGTACATTACTATAACTACCAGTGTCCACATCGATACTAAAAGTTGAGACCGCTTGTTCTGCTACACGATGTACTGGATTGATGGTATTTTTCTGATAACGCTCTGTATTTTCATATAAAACACTTGCTTCCGCTCGACGCGCGACCGGCACTCTTGCCACAGACTGCCCTGTCATACGTTGTCTTACTGCGGAGGCTTCCATCGGTGCTGGCATAAGCACTCCAGCGGGTGTAGTCGCTTCATAAGCCGTAATATCTCGCTGTACAGCATGCTGGCCACAACCAGACAAAGCCCAACTCAGTGCACTAAAACTCAATATTTTTATAACCAAGTGATTCATATTTTTCCACCATGAACATAGTCTGTAATATTTTTAACTAATCATCGCACTCACACAAAAGCTCCTTGCGGCATGAGTGCGATATTTCTTTTCAAGATACTTTTTAAGACACTTTTAAAATAATATGCATCAATCTAAATCGAACATGGGCATATAGCCAATAAGACCTCGCCGACCTTGCCCGTAAAACATAACATGATTACTCAGAATATCTTCAACATATTCAACATATTCAACATATTCAAACGATAACGCACTCAAGTAATCGTTGTGGCTTGCATTGCCTGCCACAACACAATAGCTTGTTTCATCTCAGCAACATCATGCGCTCTTACAATACAAGCGCCTTGTTGAATACTAATAAGATGTGCTGTAACCGATGCCAGCACGCGTTGTGGAGCATCGACTCCACCCAAAACATCGCCAATAAATCTTTTTCTAGACAATGCTGAAACCAATGGAAACCCAAGTTCATTTAACCGATATAACTGCCGCAACAACGCCAAATTCTGTGTAGTATCTTTGGCAAAGCCAAAACCAGGATCTATCAAAATATGATCTCGCTGTACGCCCATTTCAATGGCAGCAGAAATGCGCTCTTTTAATTCAAATATTATCTCATCACATAATTCATCATACTGTGCAAACTGCTGCATATTGTCTGGCTCACCACGCATATGCATCATAATGACTGGAATGGCAAGCTGCGCAGCCATTTCTAAAGCACCTGGCCGTTTTAAAGCACGTACATCATTCCAGATATGCGCCCCCTGTGCGACTGCAGCCTCAATCACCTCAGGTGTAGAGGTATCGATCGACAACACCACATCTAAGCCATGTAATGCCTGTACCACAGGAATAATACGTTGTAATTCTTGCTCCACCGAAACTTTTGCAGCACCCGGGCGTGTTGACTCCCCTCCAATATCAATAATTGAAGCACCAGCGGTAATCATTTCCTGTGCATGTGCAATCGCTTTATTCTGGTCTAAGTATCGACCACCATCACTAAAAGAATCAGGTGTGACGTTTAAGATACCCATGATATGAGGTTTTGATAAATCAAGTGTTTTTTCTCTGCATTGCAAATAACGCTGTGGCAAAGACATAAGCCGCATAACAACATTTCCGATGTAGCAAAATTAGAGAATAAGTCTACCACCAGTGGTTTTAATCGACACAATAATTTTAACTCACAAAAAAAGGCGCTTTACTGAATAAAACGCCTTTTACTTTTTAACATTGATGATTAGCTGGCTGGTAAAGGTGGAGGTGTATTGGCATCATCGCTTGCAACAACATCCAATACCGGGTTCTCAGCAACATAAACTTTGGGTGGACGCGGTTCACGACCTTCCATAATGTCACGGACTTGTTCGCGATCGATCGTTTCCCATTCCAACAAGGCTTTTACCATGGTATGTGCAATATCTTTATTATTTTCCAAGATATCATAGGCAACCCGATATTGCTCATCAAGAATACGGCGTACTTCTGCATCAACTTGTTGTTGTGTCGCTTCAGAAATGGTACGACTACCGATACTACCTAAGAAAGATTGTTGTGAATCATCCTCATAGACCATCACACCCATCTTATCTGACATACCGTATTTGGTGACCATTGCACGCGCCATTTTGGTTGCACGTTCAAAGTCATTTGATGCACCAGTTGATTGCTGATGAATAAAGATTTCCTCAGCAATACGACCACCAAATAAGATAGAAATTTCATTCAACATCTTATCTTTATAATGGCTGGTTTGGTCAAATTCAGGTAACTGCCATGTTACCCCCAAAGCCCAACCACGCGGCATAATGGTTACTTTATGTACTGGATCGGTGCCCGGTAAAATTTCAGCTACGATTGCATGACCCGCTTCATGATAAGCAGTTGCACGACGCTCTTCTTCACGAATAACCATCGATTTACGCTCAGGTCCCATATAAAGCTTGTCTTTTGCATCTTCAAAATCATGCATATCGACAGTGTTTTTATTACGACGTGCAGCAAATAATGCAGCTTCGTTAACCAAGTTCGCCAATTGCGCACCAGAAAAACCTGGCGTACCACGCGCAAGTACTTTGACATCTACACCTGTAACTGAAGGCAGTTTTTTCAAATGTACGTTTAAAATCTGTTCGCGACCATTGATGTCTGGCAGACCCACCATCACCTGACGGTCAAAACGACCTGGACGTAATAACGCTTTATCCAGTACATCAGCACGGTTGGTTGCAGCAATGACAATAATACCTTCATTGCCTTCAAAACCATCCATCTCAACCAACATTTGGTTCAACGTCTGTTCACGCTCGTCATGACCACCACCTGTGCCTGAACCACGGTGACGACCAACCGCATCAATCTCATCAATAAAGATAATACAAGGTGCATGACGTTTTGCTTGCTCAAACATATCACGAACACGTGAAGCACCAACCCCTACAAACATTTCAACAAAGTCTGAACCTGAGATACTAAAGAATGGTACTTTGGCTTCACCAGCAATGGCTTTGGCCAAAAGTGTTTTACCCGTACCTGGAGGACCAACCATTAAAACGCCTTTCGGAATAGTTGCACCCAAACGTTTGAATTTTGATGGATCTTTCAGGAAGTCAACAATCTCAACAACTTCTTGTTTTGCTTCATCACAACCAGCAACATCTGTAAATGTTACTTTAATTTGATCTTCAGCCAACATTTTTGCCTTGGACTTCCCAAAACTCATTGGACCGTTCTTACCACCTGCGCCACCACCCATGTTGCGCATGAAGAACATGAATAATAAAATAATTAAAAGCACAGGGAAGCTGGCAATAAGCAGTTGCATCAATAAGCCTTGACGTTGCGGTGCTGCACCTTCAACGACGACATTATTTTTGGTCAGGCTAGGCATAAGTTGAGTATCTTCAACCTGAGGACGAACACTCTCAAACTGAGTACCATTGGTTTTTTCACCAGTGATTTGTACACCGTCTATAGTTACTTTTTTAACTTGACCAGCATTTACCGCCGCAACAAAATCAGAGTAGTTCATTGCAGATGGCTTACTGCGGTCACTGATGTTACTGAAAATCAGAATCAGCACACCTAAAATAACGAGCCACAATACGGCATTTTTGAAGAGATCGCTCAAAGCTTTATTCCCATATCAATCTAATTCTGATCATGCCGTATTAAAGGCTGACCATTAACAAAAAGCGTGTAACTTACATCGCAGTAATTTAAAAAAGATACAAAATGCACAAATTTTACCAACTTGGCAAGTAAAGATTATTGCGATGACTTTTTACGGCCTTGTCCTATTAAAAAAACCTCTTTCGAACGTGCCCGTGATGCTGCGGGTTTTGCAGTTTTTAACACATCAAAACTGTCCACCACTTGCTTCCGAAATTCATCAAAACCAACACCTTGGAATACTTTTACCACAAATTGCCCTTTTTGGTCTAATACCTTATTGGCAAAATCTAGTGCAAGTTCACATAAATAAATCTGACGGGGTTGATCGACGGCTTTATTACCTGATGTATTGGGGGCCATATCAGAAATTACAACGTCTACTTTGCGTCCGTTTAAAATATTTAACAATTTTTCGAAAACTTCTTGCTCTCTAAAATCACCTTGTAAGAAAGTTACATCGGGTAAAGCATCCATCTCTAAAATATCTGATGCGATCACTAAACCTTCATCTCCTACAAGCTTGCCCGCAATTTGTGACCAACTCCCAGGGGCTGCCCCCAGATCCACCACCGTCATACCAGGCTTGATCAGCTTATATTTTTCTTGAATTTCCAACAACTTATAAGCAGCCCGAGCTCGATATCCTTCCTTTTGTGCTTTCTTAACAAAAGGATCATCTAGATGCTCTCTCATCCAAGCACGACTACTTTTAGACAACTTTTGGTTGGTAATGCGTGTAGCCATAACTCACTAAATTCTTAACAACATAGCAAACATCATTGTACGTGAAATTAATCTCAAATGCAGTACAGCTGTACATTTAAATCAGCAAAATTTCATTGCAAATTGCACGTATTTTTCTGGAAGCAAAACCAGCTGAAATATATGCAAGATATATTCGAGACGCCATGATAGCGCTTTATTTATAGTATTTTCGTTTGAAAATTATTATTAATTAGCATCCATACTACGCAAGGTTTTTCACCCCGTACACATCGGTAACCACATTAAACACATCATGCGTAATCCATTTTTAAGTTTGGCTCGCTAAAATGAATTAAACGAAGATGTTGCCGCTTGTTTTGTTAGATTTCGCTCGGCAAATAGCTGTTTTCCCACCAAGTAGGGATAACATAATTCATACAATCAACTGTACAAAATAGCCTACCTCATTTCGGTGTAACTTAAGTGTAAAAACAACCAAGCGGACATCCCCTATCCGCCACAGCCCCCAGAGAAAGGCTAACCCTAAAGAAGTTTTATATTTTTAGAGCGAATAAAATAGAGCTTTGCTATAATCAGGCGTTTTGAATAACAGGTGATTTTCTATGGCGGCTTTATCTATTCAGGAACGTAAACGTTTACGTCAAATTGGTCATACGCTGAATCCCGTTGTGATGATCGGTGCTCAGGGCTTAACAGATGCGATTATTGAAGAAACTTTACGTGCATTAAATGATCATGAGTTGATTAAAATTAAAATTGCGGGCGAAGACCGTGAATTACGTCAACACATTATTGATGAATTAATCAACACGACAGCAGCAGCCTTGGTACAACGCATTGGTAAAATTGCACTGATCTACAAAAAAGCTGACAAGCAAAATGCTAAATTATCTAATTTAGTTCGCCATGCACATCTTTTAAAGTAATTGAACCGCAATTATGGCCAGTTATGAACTGATACCTTTTCAAAAAGATTTCCATGCGGTGACCATTGTTGCTGCAGTTGAAACAGAACAGGCAAGCACTTTAAATGTAGGTTTTTGGATCACTGATCCTTATCAAACTGTGCAATGGACTTCATCACAGGATCAACTCGCTCGCCAAGATTTTTTATGGCAACACACTTGCTTTGAAATATTTATCGGCATCCAAGAGCAAGATCCCTATCGGGAAATTCATTTGGTGCCACCTCATGCATGGCAAGCCTACCAATTTGAAGAATATCGTTACCCTGAATCCACTCCTCCTCAAATTGCAGCAGATATTACACTGCAAGATTTACAACGCACAGCTTATGGCTTAAAAGCAAGCCTAGATTTGAGCGAGTTTATGCGGAACCATCGTCTGCAATGGGATGATTTATATTTAGGTCTCTGTGCAGTCATCGATACTCAAACTGGGCAACAGCTCTATGCCTTGCAACATCAAAGTTTAAGTCAGGCTGACTTTCATAATAAACGCGATTGGTTACATCGCTTTTAGATCAGCAAAGACATGTTCAGCTAGACAGCGTGCAAATGAATCAAACCTGTAAATAGACCAAATGCACAACACAAATAATTGCGTTGTGCATTTTCAATTTAAAATTTTACTTTATCCCATTGTTGTAACGTATTTTCTTTTGAACGTTTTAAGCTTTGTGACAGTTGCGTCTTGTGTTTATGTGAAATTTCGACAACTTCAGTTTTAAGTTGCTGTCCTAAACGCGACACATCCTCATAGACTGTACCAACTTCTCCTTTAACAACTTGACTAAAAGCCACTAAGCTTTGTTGTGAATATTCCAACTGCTGTTTAATGTTGGCAACATGCCGCAGAACATCTTGTTTTAAATTGAGTAATTGTTGTTGAACAAGCTCAATTTGGCGATGCTTATCTGCTGGTGCGCTTGACGATGCAAGCGATGAATCCGCAGTACTCAACTCTTGTGCGAAAGCACTTAAGTTAATATCAGTATCATTAATATCAGGATCAACAGCTACTGGTGCTGTTTGCACCGCCACGTGCTCAGCAATGACTGGTTGTTGCGGATCACTGGCAACAACTGCGGTAGCAGCTGGGTTTGGCTGATTTTTTTGTTGTTTTACTGGCATAACAGACCCTATTTTTTTATAAAAGAAACTTAAGAATAACCCTTATTAAGGTCTTGCCAATGTTATTTATCTAAACACTACAATGAACTGACAATAGGCATTTTTTTATGTTAAAGACTGATAAAATACAACAATATGATTTCACCGTAAAAATCAAGCACATTATCTATAAACTTCGCTATTTTCATCATGGACAACTCAACAAAGTCTCCGTATAATGCAATGTTAAGTTCAAGCGAGCAGACATGAGGAGGATCGGTTTCAAACAAAACCATCCTTTTTTTTTCGTCTACTCGCTTTTTTACAGCTTCATTTTGTGGTTTTAAGTTCAGGAGCTTTGGTTTGAGCACCCCCGCCATTTTAGCCCTCGCAGATGGAACGATCTTTAAAGGTATTTCCATCGGCGCATCGGGTAGTACGACTGGTGAAGTCGTTTTTAACACCGCCATGACTGGCTATCAAGAAATTTTGACAGACCCGAGTTATGCACAACAACTGGTCACCCTGACCTATCCGCATATCGGGAATACTGGTTGTAATGATGAAGACGTTGAATCAGGTCGTATTCATAAAGTCTGGGCCAACGGTTTAATTATTCGTGACCTACCACTATTACACAGTAACTTCCGTTCAAATCAATCATTATCAGAATATCTACAACAGCATAATGTTGTGGCTATTGCAGACATCGACACACGTAAATTGACACGTATTTTACGTGATCGCGGCGCTCAAAATGGCTGCATACTTGCCGGTGAAAATATTACAGAAGAACAAGCAATTGCCAAGGCTCGCGCGTTTGCAGGTCTTAACGGTTTAGATTTAGCCAAAGAATGTTGCGATCCAGCTGGATTCGAATGGACTGAAGGTTCTTGGACCCTCGGACAAGGCTTTAGCAAACCCGAATTAAAATATCATGTTGTCGCCTATGACTACGGTGTCAAAACCAACATCTTACGTATGCTTGCAGATCGCGGTTGTAAGCTAACGGTAGTCCCAGCACAAACGCCTGCTGCCAAGGTGCTAGAACTTAATCCCGATGGTATTTTCTTATCCAATGGTCCTGGCGATCCAGCAGCATGTGACTACGCCATTGAAGCTGTTAAAACCCTTGTTGAAACAACCAACATCCCACTATTTGGGATTTGTTTAGGACATCAAATTTTAGCACTTGCCTCTGGTGCCAAAACCATCAAAATGAATCATGGTCATCATGGTGCAAACCATCCTGTACAAAACATTCAAGATGGTACGGTGATGATTACCTCACAAAACCATGGCTTTGCGGTTGATGCAGACACCTTACCTGCCAATCTCACTGCCACCCATAAATCATTATTCGACAATACCTTACAAGGTATTCATCGTACGGATAAGCCTGCATTTAGTTTCCAAGGTCACCCCGAAGCCAGCCCAGGCCCGCATGACTGCGCCCCTCTGTTCGATCATTTCATCGAACTTATCGACAACAGCAAATCATAATGAAGGAGCCAGACAATGCCTAAACGTACGGATATTAAGAGCATCTTGATTATTGGTGCCGGTCCGATTGTTATCGGTCAAGCTTGTGAGTTCGATTACTCTGGTGCACAAGCCTGTAAAGCATTACGTGAAGAAGGTTATCGCGTGATTTTGGTCAACTCTAACCCAGCGACCATCATGACCGACCCAGCAATGGCAGACGCGACGTATATCGAACCGATTACCTGGCAGACCGTTGCACAAATTATTGAAAAAGAACGCCCAGATGCAGTGCTTCCAACCATGGGTGGTCAAACCGCTTTAAACTGCGCTTTAGCGCTAGACGAGCACGGCATTTTAGCGAAATACAATGTAGAACTAATCGGGGCATCGAAAGAAGCCATTGAAAAAGCTGAAGATCGTAAATTGTTTGACCAAGCCATGCGTAAAATTGGTTTGGAGTGTCCACGCGCAGCTGTTGCTGAAAACATCGAACAAGCTTTAGAAATTCAAGCACGTTTTGGTTTCCCTGTGATTATTCGCCCATCATTTACTATGGGTGGATCTGGCGGTGGTATCGCCTATAACCGCGAAGAATTCTTGGAAATTTGTGAACGTGGTTTCGACCTCTCTCCAACGCATCAGCTCTTAATCGATGAGTCACTCATCGGCTGGAAAGAGTATGAAATGGAAGTGGTCCGCGACAAAAAAGACAATTGTATTATCGTCTGCTCTATTGAAAACTTTGATCCAATGGGTGTGCATACCGGTGACTCCATTACGGTAGCACCAGCGCAAACGCTTACAGACAAAGAATATCAATTAATGCGTAATGCTTCTTTAGCGGTACTGCGTGAAATTGGTGTGGAAACGGGCGGTTCTAACGTTCAGTTTGGTATTTGTCCAAAAACAGGTCGCATGGTCGTCATTGAGATGAACCCACGTGTATCACGTTCATCTGCTTTGGCATCGAAAGCAACAGGCTTCCCGATTGCTAAAGTTGCAGCAAAACTAGCGGTTGGTTATACCCTAGACGAACTTAAAAATGATATTACCGGTGGTGTTACCCCTGCATCCTTTGAGCCGTCTATCGACTACGTTGTGACCAAAATTCCTCGTTTTAACTTCGAGAAATTCCCACAAGCCGATGCAACGTTAACCACGCAAATGAAGTCTGTTGGTGAAGTCATGGCAATTGGTCGTAATTTCCAAGAGTCACTACACAAAGCATTACGTGGTTTAGAAGTAGGTGTTTGTGGTTTTGATGAAAAAATCGACCCACAAAGCAAAAATATCAAAGACAAGATCATGGTGGAATTAAAAGTCCCAGGTCCTGAACGTATTTGGTATATCGCCGATGCCTTCCGTCACGGCTTCAGTTTAGATGACGTCTTTGCAGCAACCAACATTGACCGCTGGTTCCTCATTCAAATTCAAGATCTCATTCAAACTGAAGAACAAATCAAAAACTTAGGTTTTGGTGATTTGACAGCAGAAAACATTCGCTCTTTCAAACGTAAAGGCTTGTCTGATCTTCGCATCGCCAACCTGATGGGCATTTCACAGAAACAATTCCGTAAGCATCGTTGGAATTTAGCAGTCTATCCAGTCTATAAACGTGTCGATACCTGTGCAGCTGAGTTCGAATCCGATACAGCATATATGTATTCGACCTACGATGAAGAATGCGAAGCGAACCCATCCAACAAAGACAAAATCATGGTCATTGGTGGTGGTCCAAACCGTATTGGTCAAGGGATTGAGTTCGATTACTGTTGTGTACATGCAGCACTCGCTATGCGTGATGACGGCTATGAAACCATCATGGTGAACTGTAACCCTGAAACTGTTTCTACCGATTATGACACATCCGATCGTCTGTACTTCGAACCGATTACCTTAGAAGATGTACTCGAAATCGTCCGCAGTGAAAAACCTAAAGGCATTATTGTGCAATATGGTGGGCAAACACCACTGAAATTGGCACGTGCTTTAGAAGAAGCAGGCGCACCGATTATTGGTACTTCACCGGATGCCATCGACCGTGCAGAAGACCGTGAGCGTTTCCAACAAATGATTCAACGTCTCAATCTACGTCAACCCAACAACAGTATTGTCAAATCTACTGATGAAGGCATTGTAGAAGCAGCCAAAGTTGGTTATCCGTTGGTGGTACGTCCGTCTTATGTATTAGGTGGTCGCGCAATGGAAATCGTTTACAACGAAGATGAGTTGAAACGTTATCTACGTGAAGCGGTACAAGCATCGAACGAAGCACCAGTACTGCTTGATCGCTTCCTTGATGATGCAATCGAAGTAGATGTGGACTGTGTGTCTGACGGTAAAGATGTGGTGATTGGCGGTATCATGCAACACATCGAACAAGCAGGCGTACACTCTGGTGACTCTGCTTGCTCTATTCCACCCTATTCACTCTCAGCACCCATCCAAGACGAAATGCGCCGTCAAACCGTAGCCATGGCGAAAGAACTTGGTGTGATCGGTTTAATGAACGTTCAGTTTGCCGTGAAAGGTGAAGACATTTACATTCTAGAGGTCAACCCACGTGCATCACGTACGGTGCCCTTTGTTTCTAAGTGTATAGGTGAGTCTTTGGCGAAAGTCGCTGCACGCTGTATGGCTGGGCAATCCTTGGTAGATCAAGGCTTTACCAAAGAAATTATTCCAACCCACTTTGCTGTCAAAGAAGCTGTATTCCCGTTCAACAAATTCCCAGGTGTAGACCCAATTCTTGGACCTGAAATGAAGTCTACAGGGGAAGTGATGGGCGTTGGTCAATCATTCGGCGAAGCCTTCTATAAAGCTGTGCTTGGTTCTAATGATCGTTTACCTGGCAAACCAACTGAAGGTGAGATCAAACACGCTTTCCTTTCAGTTCGTGATTCTGACAAGCATCGTGTCGCAGCAATTGCACAACAATTGGTAGACTACGGCTTTAAATTAATCGCAACTGGTGGTACACATAGTGTTATTGAAGCAGCTGGTATTGCATGTCAACGTGTGAACAAAGTGACCGAAGGTCGTCCAAATATTGTGGATCGCTTGAAAAATGGCGAAATTCACCTCATTATCAATACGACTGAAGGCAAACAAGCGCTTGAAGATTCATTTGATATTCGTCGTTCTGCCCTACAAGCGAAGGTTTATTACACCACCACGCTCAATGGTGCAGAAGCTGTCTGTCAAGCACTTGCAATCCAACTTCCTATGGATGTTTATCGCTTACAAGATTTACATAGCGTAGGTTAATTCGTTACCGATCAATCCCGCCACTTGATCGGTGGCGGGATTTTTTATTTTTTTAAACCTTATTTTTTGACGTGAGGGACAACATGCAACGTTATCCTATGACCCCTGAAGGCAAAGCCGCCTTAGAGAAAGAATTACAACAGTTAAAATCAGTAGATCGTCCCCGTATCACGCAAGCCATTGCAGAAGCGCGTGAACATGGCGATCTCAAAGAAAATGCTGAATACCATGCGGCACGTGAGCAACAAGGTTTTTGTGAAGGGCGTATTCAGGATATTGAAGGGAAATTGGGTGCTGCACAAGTTATTGATATCCATGAGCTAGAGCAAACTGGTCGTGTGGTATTTGGTGTAACCGTAACCATTGAAAACTTAGAAACTGAAGAACAAAAGACCTATAAAATCGTTGGTGATGATGAAGCCGATTTTAAAATCAACAAAATCTCAGTCAACTCACCTATCGCACGTGGGTTATTGGGTAAATATGAGGGTGATGAAGCCAAAATTACCACACCTCAAGGTGAAGTAGAATATGAAGTAGTTAGTGTTCAATATCTATAGGCACTAGAACTTTAAAAAAGGCAGATCGAAATAACGAGCTGCCTTTTTAAAATTATAATCATTTGTCCTCATTTTCTTCCCAACAACGACCTCATATTTTCAAACAGCCACATATAAACTTTAAATTTTTAAAATAACTACAATTCAAATTTCAAATTTTTTATATCCTCAATAGCACAAGGTTTAGGGCAAAATCTCTGCCCGTCTTATTAAGCATAGTCACGGTCATTTTGTGACAAAATACTTGCTGTAAGCACAAAGCATTATTTATTTATCCTTATGGATTTACTGGGTTTTCTTTTATGTAAATTGCGGATATGATCTAAAGAGAAGGTCTTAACAAACAGTATAACTTTAGCACCAGTTCATGTTGTATCTATGAACATCCACAATGATTTAGGAGTAGAAAAATATGGCTTATCAAAACATTTTAGTTCCTATCGATGGCTCTGAAACTGCATTAGCAGTCATACAACATGCGGTTGATGTTGCTAAGGCATTTCAGAGTAAAGTGACCGTTATTCAGGTCATGACTTTAGATCCTTATCTCGCTGTAGACTATTTAGCTTTAGGGCAAAGTAACCAATATATTGAACGTGCTAAAACCAGCATTAGCAGTAATCTTGAAACAGCCAAACAAAAATTTGCTGAACAAGGTGTAGAGGTCGAAATCAAAGTTTTAGAAGGTGAAAACATTGCCGAAACCATTGCTGATTTTGCTAACCAATTAGACCAAGGTCTGGTTATTCTCAGCTCCCATGGTCGCTCTGGTATCAAAAAACTAATTTTAGGTAGTGTTGCACAAAGTCTAATTAGCCTCCTAAAAGTACCGTTCCTTGTTGTGAAGCAATAATTTTAAAAAATCCCCGTAAGTATACTTATGGGGATTCTATTTAGATCAAGAAATAATAAAGTCCGATCAATAAACAAAGCCAGATCAATAATAGTTCAAACCCAGCTTATGCTTAATCCAGACATACAGCACTTAAATAATGTTTATTACCCCATTTGATATCGAGCCAAATTAACACGATTATTCTGAACAATAACATCTTCTGCACATAGCTTTTGTGCTTGGATATTTTGCCCGTATATATCACAATGCTGCACAGATATTTTACCTTGTGCATTAATAACACGATGCCAAGGCATATCACTATCTGCAGCAAGATTTCCCAATACACGCCCAACTAAACGTGCATGCTTTGGTAGCCCTGCCAATGCAGCAACTTGCCCATAACTGGCGACCTTACCTGCCGGAATAGTCGCCACAACTGCTAAAATTAACTGCGCGAGCTCATTATATTTTGCTGTAGTATCTGATGACCTTGCCATAGTTACATCCATAGTTATATTCATCCATATACAGCAGCACAAATCTTAGAAGTTTTCTGGGTTCTCTAAACGTTTTAGTTCATCTGCCTTATCAGGGCGATGTACTGTTGCTACACCATCCTCAGATTTTTGATCAACAATAGCTTCTGGATTATAAATGGTGATCGTCTCATTACCATACATATCCTCACCCACGATGTATTTAAAACCTTTTTTATTTAAGCGATGACATAAACGTTGATACCACCCCTTAAAGCCCTTCTTCTCTTCGTGTGGATTATAATAAAAAGCATTCATAACTGCTGGTAAGCCCAAACCACACACCACGCCTGATAAAAGCACACTAATAAAAGTATAACCAATTAAAATACTGCTATATGGTCTCAGCTCTGGAATATTGGCAACAGCCAAAATCAAGGCTAAAGAAATACCACCACGCACACCACCCCAAGATAAAATCACCAAACTACCGTTATAGCTTTTATGCTTAAAGCGCGGAAAGAAAGCAAAGGATAAGAAGTTGGCTGCAAAACGTGATAAATGTAAGGTAATAAAGGCAAATATACCACCTAAGATCAAACTACTACTCAAATCTAAAATAAACATTTCTAGACCGATCAAAGTAAATAAGAAAGAATTGATAATCCCTTCCACGGTATGCCAGAAATGATTAACTTCTTGTATTTCTCGTTGTTCTAAAATTTCTTTCCATTTGTTTCCAACAATTAAACCACCGATCACACAAGCAATCGGTGCAGAAGCATGTGCAAATAATGCAACCAAATAAGAACCACATGCCAACAAGGCTGTGGTTAAAATAAGTGATTCCATTTCGTGCTTACCACGTAATAAGCGTAGGATTGCTAAACCAAAAGCCCAACCGATGATAACTGCAACAACAATTTCATAGAGTAAGTTCTGTAAAGTTGACAATAAACTAAAATGTTCGCCTTCTAGAACATTGAGTAAAGTCATAAATACGGCAATACAGACAGCATCGTTAAATAAAGACTCACCTTCTAATTTTACAATTAAGTGATGCGGCGCGCGAACAGAACTTAATACCCCTTTTACGCCAATAGGGTCTGTAGCACCAAGTGCTGATCCCAATAACAATAAAATTAAAATAGGAACTGGATTACCAATCAAATATTGGAAACCATATAAAATCCCACCAAAGAATACGGCACAGAGTACCAAAGCAATGGTGGCTAATATGCCGATGGGCTTCCAATAAAGCCTTAGATCAGATACTTTGAATTTTAAAGCTGATGACGTCAGGATAAAACAAATCACACCATTGACTAAGAAATCATAAAAATCAATTTTGCGAACAGCTTCTTCAATATTATGAATGTTTACAGTAACGAACTGATTTCCGTGTAATAAACTTGCCCCCCACTGTAATATAAAAACTAAAATTGCAGAAACAATGGGAACACCAATCGCTTGTGGAAAACCGAGTATTCGTTTATTAAAGATGGTCGTGGCAATCGATAATGCAAAGATCACGGTAAGGATTTGTAGAAAAAAATAATTGCCCATGCACAACCTTATTTATTTTGATTAAAAATTGATTTCAATGAGCCGCCATACTCAACACACTTTATATAATATAAAGATAAAACGACCTAAAAGTATAAAACGACGGAAAGATCAGATGTCCAGTAAATATGGATAACTCAATTGAATTGGTGATTGATTTTAACAAAAGTAACAACTTTACTGATATAAATTTTATGTACATTTTTCTTTTCATGAACAAATCTATAGACAGTTGCCTGAACAATAAACCAAGTAAAGTTCCCATCTCAGCAAGGGCTACAAGCAATGATCCAAACGATAAGTTTATTCAAAATACGGCTGCGCAGCAAAATACAAAATTTTTAAGATATTCAGAAATGTTGCTGACATTAAAAAAAAGAATCCCGTACAATGTGCCCTATTCGTTAATCGTTCGGATAGTTAGCAGCAAATAGATATACTCATTGACCGCAAGATGCTGTTTTAAAGTTGCAATAAGTCTTTCAAACATTTGCCATGATTTACGATTTAGACATCGTGACAATGCAACTTTTATATTGAATATATCTCTATTGCTATGATGATCTAGACTTTATTTTGATTTTAAAAGTTGGAACAACATGAGTACTCAAGATTCCCGCCCTATTATTCTAACCGGCGATCGCCCAACGGGCCAATTACATTTAGGTCATTTTGTAGGGTCTCTACGCTCGCGTGTCGGTTTACAAGATAGCCATCACCAGCATTTATTACTTGCTGATGCACAAGCGTTAACAGACAATGCCGATAATTTTGAAAAAGTGCGTCGCAATATTATTGAGGTGGCCACAGATTATTTAGCCGTTGGTATTGATCCAGCAAAAACTACAATCTGTGTACAGTCATGCTTACCGGCATTAAATGAACTGACCATGTTGTATCTCAACTTTGTCACCGTCTCAAGATTAGAACGTAATCCAACCATTAAAGCTGAAATTCAATTACGTGGTTTTGAACGCGACATTCCTGCTGGCTTTTTATGTTACCCCATAGCACAAGCTGCCGATATTACAGCATTTAAAGCCACGATTGTTCCTGTTGGCGAAGATCAGATCCCAATGATTGAACAAACCAATGAAGTGGTCCGCCGTGTAAACCGACAAATTGGTCATGACCTTCTCCCTGAATGTAAAGCTTTATTATCCAATATGAGTCGCTTGCCCGGTTTTGATGGTAAGGCAAAAATGTCTAAGTCGCTTGGCAATACCATCGTGTTAGATGCATCTGATAAAGATATTAAAAAAGCTGTCAATGCCATGTACACCGATCCAAATCATTTACGCATTGAAGATCCAGGTCAAGTAGAAGGCAATATTGTATTTACTTATCTCGATGCCTTCGATCCAAATAAAGAAGAAGTAGCGGCATTGAAAGAGCATTATCGCCGTGGTGGATTAGGTGATGGTACGGTAAAAAAACGCTTAGAAGGTGTATTAAAAGATTTGATTGCTCCTATCCGTGAACGCCGCATAGAACTTGCCAAAGATCCTGATTATATTATGGATATTTTACAAACTGGTACAGCCAAATGTCGTGATATCACTCAACAAACTTTAGATGAAGTCAAACATGGTTTAGGTGTGTTTCATTTTTAAAATTTTTTAAGCGCCCATTTCAAATGGATCGACATGCTAATTCTAGCGAATTATTTAGCTTTACATTTTGAAATCGGATTAGTGATTGTTAAACACAGTTTAACTCTTACTTACACACTATTACTTTAAACACAATGAATGATCTTAATCATATCGCTATATTAGCAATCAAGGAATACGGTGCAACACTGACCTAAAGCCTAACTCTTTACCGAAGCTGTGCAAGCAGATTCGTTGTTCTACGCAATGATCACCCCAATCATTGCGTATTTTTTTGTCCAAAATTCGTGTCTTATTTCTTTTAAAATATTGCTTTATCTCCACTGTTATCCTCTTATATTGAGACCAGTGCTAGCATGATACATGCATGTTTTAAAACCAAGTATTTAATAGAACTTAATAAAAACTATTTTAAAAGCAATAATAGATTTGCCCGCTGTAGAATAGATGAGCGCTGTAGGTAATATCGCTTATTTATTTCTCAAGAAATAATCAAAAAATTTGATAACTCAGCCTTATAAATCTCATATTTATGGAGTTTATGTGATATAAACATAGAAAGTGCTTATATTGTTATATTTCATAGCAGTATTTTCCATCTATTCACGATAGATGCTTAGATCGCACCATGCTCAATCTACGAGATTATACCTTTTAAAACAATCTAATAGAGAAAAAACATGCTATGGGAATTATTTAATTCGCCATCTAATATCATATTTAGTATTAGCTTGGCATTAATGCTGTTATTGGGCATTACAGAACTGATTCTGATGCTAGTAGGGGCTAGTGCACAAGGTTTTTTAGATCAATTTCTTCCAGAACAGCTCCTTGATGTGAAGCATCCTGAACTTAATTTTAGTGATCATCACGATGGTCTATGGATAAAGACTTTAGATTGGCTTTATCTAGGACGCATCCCCATTCTGGTTTGGTTTATTATCTTTTTAACGGTGTATTCACTGACTGGTTTTATTACACAAATTATTCTATTTAAAATTTTTGGCAGCTATCTATCGGCATGGCTGATTAGCCCATTATGCTTATTTCTAGCGATGCCATTGGTTCGTTATAGTTCAAAATTTATTGCAAAAATACTTCCACAAGATGAAACCACTGCAATTCACAGTGAAGAATTGATCGGACGTACAGCACTGATTATTTTAGGTGAAGCCAAGATAAATTATCCAGCGCAAGCAAAAGTCAAAGATCAACATGGTTTAACTCATTATGTTTTGGTTGAACCCCAACAAGATATTACTCTTAAAATGGGACAGCAAGTTATTCTAACTGAAAAAACCACAATAGGCTTTAAAGCAACAACTTTTATTGAACAAAGAGCAGAGATATGAACTCATCCTTATATGAAATTTTAACGCTAGCAGGCATTATCCTCACAGCATTGGTTGTGATTGGAATTATCATTGCCCGTTTATACAAAAGATCTAGTAAAGAAGTATCTTTTGTACGAACAGGTTTCGGTGGTGAAAAAGTGATTCTCGATGGTGGTGCAATTGTACTCCCCGTTTTACACGAAGTGATTCCTGTCAATATGAATACATTACGCCTCGAAGTAAAACGTGCTGCAGATCAAGCCCTGATTACACGGGATCGTATGCGTGTTGATGTCATGGCTGAATTTTATGTTCGCGTAAAGCCAACAGCAGAATCTATCGCGACCGCAGCACAGACTCTTGGTAAAAAAACCATGTCACCACAAGAGCTGAAGAATTTAGTAGAAGGTAAATTCGTTGACTCTTTACGCGCAGTAGCCGCTGAAATGGCGATGGAAGAATTACATGAAAAACGCGTTGATTTCGTACAAAAAGTACAGCAAGTCGTTTCAGAGGACTTATTTAAAAATGGTCTAGAACTTGAAACAGTTTCTTTAACGGGTTTGGATCAAACCAGTTTTGAATACTTCAATCCTCAAAATGCCTTTGACGCAGAAGGTTTAACTAAATTAACCGAAACCATTGAAGATCGCCGTAAAAAACGTAATGATATTGAACAAGATGCAGATCTTGCCATAAAAGCTAAAAACCTTGAAACAGAACAAGCTCGCCTACAAATTTTACGTGAAGAAGAATACGCGAAATTACAACAAGAACGAGAAATTTCCATTCGTCGTGCTGAACAACTTGCCGAAATTGCAACCCAAGAGGCAGCTAAAAAACGTGAAGCTGAAGAAGCTCAAATTGCTGCAAACCGTGAAGTTGAGTTAAAACGTATTGTGTCTGCACGTGACGTTGAAAATGAAAATATTTTGAAGCAACAACTCGTACAAAAAGCGCAAGTTGAGCAAAAGAAAACCATTGAATTGGCTGAACAAGATCGTGCAATTGCCATTGCAGAAAAGTCCCGTGCCGAATCTGAAGCAAAAGCCCAAGCAGATCGCGCACGTGCTCAAGCGGTACAGGCAGAAGAAGAAGTTATGACCGTTCGTGAGACACAGCGTGCTGAACGTGAAAAAGCTGTAGAATTGGTTGCTGCAAAACAGGCTGCTGAGAAAGATGCTATTGCGATTACTGTAGCCGCAGAAGCCAGCAAAAAAGCTGCGGTTGATGATGCTGAATCTATTCGCATTAGTGCAGAAGCTGAAGCAGAAAAACTGCGCTTACAAGCCAAAGGTGAAGCTGATGCCAAAATTCTCTTGGCCGAAGCACAAAATAGACAATATCAAGTTGATGCAGAAGGTACCCGTGCAGTCAACGAAGCCAATAATATTTTGTCGCTTGAACAAATCGATATGCAAGTTCGTTTGGCTTTAATTAAAAACTTACCAGAAATTATTCGTGAAAGTGTCAAACCCATGGAAAATATTGATGACATTAAGATCTTGCAAGTCAATGGGCTCAATGGTGCTGGCGTAGCAAGCAACCACTCAGATTCTACTGATCAACAAAATGTAGCTTTATCAGACCAAGTGGTTAATAGCGCATTACGTTATCGCTCACAAGCTCCTTTAATTGATAGCTTAATGAATGAGTTAGGTATTAAAGGCGGTGATATTAATGGTATGACGCAATCTCTACACAATACAACTACGCCTGCCCCCAAAATATCTGAATAACCTCATTAAGTCATGTTGACTTAAAGCTGCCCTCTCTGATGGCAGCTTTTTTTATTTATCTATCAATAAAAAACTTGGCTAAATAAGTATTATTGTTATAATATAACATTACATTAATTAGCATTAAGGTATTGCAATATTATGAAAGTTTGTTCATCGCTAAAAAGTGCAAAGAAACGTGCCGATTGTCAAATCGTCAAGCGCAGAGGTCGCCTATATGTCATCTGCAAAAGTAATCCACGTTTTAAAGCGCGCCAAGGTTAGGAAAACCTCGCAGATCTAGTACGCATATACAGCAACGCTTTGAATTGTATCTGCGTACTGCGACAAGATGAGCACAAAATATTATGTGCTTTTAAATTTATAAATCAAAATGATAGCTAAAAGGATAAATCTCAAACAATAAGCTCGGCTTTTCTTTTGTATTTCTGAAGTAAGGTTAATAATTTGTGATATAAATCACTTTTTATCAAAAGATTTAGGAAAACCATGAAAAAGACCTTACTTTGTCTCCCCCTCTGTTCATTCATGCTTTTGGCTTGCTCCAATTCACAACAATCTAATTCACAACAACAAGAAAGCTCTGCGGCTGTATCTACTGTTGTTGCTAGCCAAGCAATTCAAAGCAGCGCCAGTGAGCTTGTCACAACTACGGCTTCTCACGTTGTGGCCACTGGTGATAATGCACAAACGAGTCTAGATTGGGATGGTAAATATATCGCCCAATTACCTTGTGCAGACTGTAGTGGTATCGCTACAGAACTGACTCTCTACCCTGATCAACGTTATGAAATGTCAGAAACTTATCTGGGTAAAGACGATAAAGCATTTAAAACTCAAGGTAAATTTAACTTTGATAAAGCTGGTACCGTTATTCAATTAGATAAAACTGGTGCTGATCGTCAATATTTTGTGGCTGAAAATGCTTTATATGCATTAGATAGCGATGGTAAAAAAATAGAAGGAAGTATGGCTGAGCTATACGTGTTACAAAAACAGAATTAATTATTCTTCTAAGCCATTATTTGAAATATATTACTGGCAAGCGATTATTTATTGCCAATGATTATTTTCTGCTAAATCTTTTCGTAAAAATAACCCGCTCAAAAGAGCGGGTTATTTTTAATCCAATCTAAACTTAGTTAGAGAATTGGTTCATGGTGTTTTTACTGTCATCACCAGCTTTCAATGCATTGTCGCCAGCAAAGATTTCTTTGTGATCGTCACCGATGTCTGAACCAGCCATCGCTTGGTGCTTAACACATGCGATCGTGCCACGAATTTCTTTACGTTGTACGCCAGCAACATAAGCAAGCATTCCTTCATTACCAAAGTAACCTTGCGCTAACTCATGTGTAGACAATGCAGCAGTATGGTAAGTCGGTAATGTAATCAAGTGATGGAATACACCCGCTTCACGCGATGCATCTGCTTGGAATGTACGTACTTTCTCATCTGCTTCTTTCGCTAATTCGGTATCGTCATACTCTGCGCTCATTAATTTAGCACGGTCATACGCAGATACGTCACGACCTTCAGCAACAAAACGGTCATAAGCTTGTTGACGGAAGTTGAGTGTCCAGTTAAATGATGGGCTGTTGTTATAAACAAGCTTCGCATTTGGAACAACTTCTTTCACACGGTTCACCATGTGTGCAATTTCATCTACGTTTGGTGTAGCTGTTTCGATCCAAAGTAGATCTGCACCGTTTTGTAAACTGGTAATACAGTCAAGTACTACGCGATCAATTTGTGTACCTTCACGGAATTGATATAAACCAGATGCCAAACGTTTAGGACGGTGTAATTTACCATCACGTTTAATCAGAATCTCATCTTCTTTCGCTTCTGAGATATCAATTTCAGTCGTATCTAAATAGCTGATATATTTAGAAGCAATATCACCTGGCTCTTTCACAACTGGGATTTTTTGAGTTAAATCCGCACCTTCAGAGTCAGTACGTGCCACGATGATACCATCATCTAGACCCATTTCTAAGAAGGCATAACGTAGTGCATGGATCTTAGCAATAAAGTCTTCATGCGGTACAGTTACTTTACCAGCTTGGTGACCACATTGTTTTGCATCAGATACTTGGTTTTCGATTTGCAGTGCACATGCACCTGCTTCAATCATTTTCTTAGCAAGTAAATAAGTCGCTTCTTCATTACCAAAACCAGCATCGATATCTGCAATAATTGGTACAACATGTGTTTCAAAGTTATCGATTTTATCTGTAATCGCTTTAACTTGTGCTTCATCGCCAGCATCTTGAGCTTTTTTCAATGCGCGGAATAAATCATTTAATTCTTTGGCATCAGCTTGACGTAAGAAAGTGTAGATTTCTTCAATTAATGCAGGAACAGAAGTTTTTTCATGCATAGATTGGTCTGGTAGTGGACCAAATTCTGAACGAAGCGCAGCAACCATCCAGCCTGATAGATAGATATAACGTTTATTGGTTGTACCAAAGTATTTTTTGTTGGCAATCATCTTTTGTTGTGCAATGAAACCATGCCAGCAGCCTAATGATTGGGTATATTGGCTTGAGTCAGCATCATATTCAGCCATATCACGACGCATAATTGCAGCGGTGTATTTAGCAATGTCTAAACCCGTTTTGAAACGGTTTTGCAATTGCATACGTGCAGCGTCTTCTGCGCTAATGTCCGCCCAAGTATTGCCAAATTTCGCTTTTAATTCGCGGATTGCATCAATCGCTGTTTGATAATTAGCCATGATATTTCCCTTTATATAATTTAGGATTGCATCAATAGATGGGGTAAATCTTTAGTAAGTTATTTGCTTAGATTTAACACACCGCATTGGTATGAACACAGCTTAGTGTCAGCGCGGAAATTAATCCAATATCCTAGGCTAATCTTCACTATTTATTTTAAAAATGTATAGATAAAAGTCGTATTATAGTTAGGATTAACAAAGATACTCCATTGTTTTATAAAAATTTATTTTTAATAAAAATGACATAAAACTGCTTATTTATTAAGCAAAACCTATTTTAGAGGGATTAGACCTTAGTCTGAATGACTTTTAATAAAATCAAGATAACAACTTTTTTTTGGTGATTAATTCAGCAATACTGTGGTCTACTTTTTACCAAAAACGACTCTAAATTGCTTTAAATAAAATGCTCAACCCCTTATCAACAGAAACTTTCATCCTATTGAATAATTTTTTTAAGC
This sequence comes from Acinetobacter larvae, assembly GCF_001704115.1. Classification (NCBI taxonomy): domain Bacteria; kingdom Pseudomonadati; phylum Pseudomonadota; class Gammaproteobacteria; order Moraxellales; family Moraxellaceae; genus Acinetobacter; species Acinetobacter larvae. Next base: position 1,036,849 of record NZ_CP016895.1, on the reverse strand, counting down.
AGCTTTGAGCAAAAACGCATAAATTATGGCATAATTCAAAATGATTTCAGGATTTTATTTTCGGTATTTATTTTATGAATCTGGAGCGGGTCGATCTTAATCTTTTAATTTACTTAGATGTTTTATTGAGAGAAAAAAACGTAACACGTGCTGCGGAGCAGTTGGGGGTCACCCAACCCGCTATGAGTAATATTTTACGCCGTTTACGTAATTTATTTAATGATCCTCTACTTATTCGCTCATCAGAAGGGATGACCCCGACTGAACGGGCACTGGAATTGCAGCCTCGAATTCGCGATGCATTGTCTGATTTATCAATGATTTTGGAACCTAGAACAGAGTTCCGTCCTTATACCAGTAACCGTGTATTTAGGATCATGACCTCTGATTATGCTGAAGCTACGCTTGTACCTCGCTTAATCAAAGCCTTACGTTCAGAAGCACCCAATGTTGTACTTGATTTTCTTACGCCCAGCGATGTGTCATATCGTGATATGGAGCAAGGTAAAGTTGATCTTGCCATTAACCGTTTTAATGAAATACCACAAAGTTTTCACCAAGTATTGGTATGGCGCGATAGCTTTTCATGTATTTTAAATAACAAACATCCTGCTAGTAACAACCTTAATCTGAAAAGTTATTTAGATGCACAACATATTTGGGTATCTAAAACAGGCATGGGCGTTGGTTTTGGGGTAAATCCTGAAAAACAAGCAGGTTTAGGCTGGATTGATCAAGCTTTGGATCGTATTGGTCAAAAACGTAAAATTTCTGTGTTTACGCGACATTATCAAATGCCAGCATTATTGGCAGCCAATGTTGACTTAATTGCAACACTGCCCTCACGTATTGCTCGGCTTCAAGCTAAAAATAGTAATCTGATGATTAAAGATCCACCATTTTATATTCCAGAGTTTGAACTTAAAATGGCATGGTGCCCTTTATTACATCATCATCCTGCCCATCGTTGGTTACGCCAATTGATCTTATATGTCGCACGACAAATGATTGAAGAAGAACAACGTGAATATCTATTAAATAATAGTAATTCACAACCTCCACATGCTTTTTATTGATCCATTTATAAAAATCTATGCTGGCTTGATCTAAACTTTGCAATAGGCAGATCAAGCCTCGATAAATTATTTTATATCTTCATTGTATTATGCGATAATCAAACAGAAATTTCTTTAAAATGAAGAAATTATACTACATGGTATCAAAACTATTTATACTCAATAGAATCATATATTTACTACTGACCAAGCAAAATTAAATGAAATAGATTGGTGAATGTAGCAACTGGTGGTCTGTACTATCGTACATCGTTGTAAAGCATGATTTTAAAGAGACAGGTGAGGTATGGATATTTTCCAAAGCATTTTAATACTGCTATTTCTGGTGTCGAGTTCATTTTTTCTTTCCTTATCTGAAATCGCAATTGCTGGATCTCGTAAAGTCAAACTTAAATTACTTGCAGAACAGGGCGATGACCGCGCCAACAAAGTTATTCAATTACAAGAAAATTCAGCATATTTTTTTGCCGCAACGCAAATCGGTGTAAATGCCGTAGCGATTTTAGGGGGGATTGTTGGGGAGTCCTCATTACGACCTTATTTCTATGAGGCTGTTGATTATTTCTATCAAGGACCATGGGCAGATTCAATCGGATTTGGTCTATCTTTCTTATGTGTAACCACATTATTTATTTTATTTGCAGATCTTATGCCCAAACGCTTGGCCATGATCATGCCCGAAAAACTTGCCATTGCTGTAGTGAATCCAATATTAGTGTTTATTCGTGTTTGTAAACCGCTGGCTTGGATTATTAACTTAATTGCCAATGCAATTTTTAGATTATTTAAAGTAGATACACGTCGTGATGAAAGTTTAACCTTCGATGATATTTCAGCCATCATGAATGATGGTGCGCAATCTGGGGTATTACAAAAACAAGAACATCATTTTATTGAAAATGTTTTTGAACTTGAAGAACGTAATGTACCTTCTAGTATGACCACACGTGAGAATGTGGTGTATTTTACCCTAAATGAGTCTGAAGAAAGTATTCGGCAAAAATTGGCTGAATTCCCCTTTTCAAAGTTTTTAGTATGTAATGAGCAAATTGATCAAGTGATCGGTTATGTTGATGCCAAAGATATTTTGGTTCGTATTTTAAATAACCAAAAAATTAATCAACTTAATGAATCAACGATACGTAATGTTTTAACCATCCCCGATACCTTGACCTTATCTGAAGTGCTAGATCGTTTTCGCACCACCAAAGAAAAATTTGCTGTTGTGATTAATGAATATGCTCTGGTCGTTGGGGTGATTACCCTATCTGATATTATGATTACGGTCATGGGTGATTGGGTAACACCTATTGAAGAAGAGCAGCAGATTATTCAACGTGATGCTAACTCATGGTTAATCGAAGGCAGTACGCCGATTGAAGACTTACAACACGCCTTAGAAATTGATGAAATGCCAGATGATGAAAATTATGAAACTTTGGCTGGTTTTATGATGTATAAACTGCGTAAGATTCCACGTCCCGCAGATATTGTCATTTTTGGGGATTATAAATTTGAGGTCGTTGATGTCGATCATTATCGAATTGATCAACTGTTGGTCACACGCTTAATTAAACAAGCAGATGAAGAAATTGAACAACAGCAAGAAAAAGAGTCTTAACCCACAAATACTATTTAGTTATTTTTAAAAATGAGCAAGCTGCATGCTTGCTCTACGCTTCCCTCTCGCCACTTAAAATAATTTAAAAGACTATCTTACTCGCCCATTCTGTGCCTTATATAGGCTAAATATAAGTCATTTTTTTTAAACACAGCATTACCTGCACAAAAACACAAGCATAAGATGCTGATATATATATATATTTTCTATGTGCATGGCTTTTAATATCACATCATAATATTTTTATTTAATTTTTCTTAATAATCTTTAAAATGCATAACGTAACTTTTACAACAACAAAAGATCATTAATCACATAGACACAATTTAGAGTCGTGTTAAGCAAACTGCCTATACACTCTAAAAATCAAAGGAATGACAATGCTTACTACTTTAGGAATCGCAATGATCTGTTGCTTCATGTACCTCATCATGAGCAAACGCTTAAGCGCAATGATCGCACTCATCATTATCCCCATTTTATTTGCACTGATTGCCCATGGTCTAGGCTTTTATTTTGAAAGTTTGAATCATATTCAACTCGATGGTATTGGTCAGATGATGTTAGAGGGTATTAAGAAACTGGCACCGACAGGTGTGATGTTATTATTTGCCATCTTATATTTTGCAATCATGATTGATACAGGACTATTTGATCCAAGCGTAAAATGGATTTTAAGGCAGGTTAAAGGAGATCCGCTCAAAGTCACTCTTGGCACAGTTGTATTGAGTCTTATCGTTTCCCTAGATGGCGATGGCTCAACAACCTATATGATCTGTGTTGCCGCCATGCTGCCGCTGTATCGTCGTTTAGGGATGAGTCCATTGATTATGGCGTGCTTAATGATGATTTGTAGCGGCATTATGAATATTACCCCTTGGGGCGGACCAACTGCACGTGCAGCCAGTGCATTAAAAATAGATCCCAGCGATGTTTTTGTTCCCATGATTCCGGCCATGTTATTTGCCATTGCTTGGATTTTATTAGTAGCGTATATGTATGGTCGTTTTGAACGCAAACGTTTAGGGATTATTGAACTTGATGTCAGTCATGGAGATGATATTCAAATATCAAATTATCCAAATGCACAACGCGCGCATTTACGCTGGCTCAATGCAGGTTTAACGGTTGTTTTGATGATAACACTCATGCTCGGCGTATTACCTTTAGCCGTACTGTTTATGATCGCGCTCTGCCTTGCCTTGGTGATTAATTATCGTGATATTGACCTACAGAAGAAACTGATTGCACACCACGCTGGTAATGCCTTATCTGTGGTGGGCATTATCTTTGCTGCGGGTGTATTTACCGGTATTTTAGACGGTACTGGTATGATTGATGCCATGTCAGATAATCTTATTACACTTATTCCGACACAAATGGGACCTTATTTAGCCCCCATCACGGCATTACTCAGTATGCCACTAACATTCTTTATGTCGAATGATGCATTTTATTTTGGCGTATTACCAATACTGGCAGATACAGCAAGTCATTATGGTATTAGTGCTGAACAAATGGCACGTGCATCTTTAATTGGTCAGCCAGTACATTTACTTTCACCTTTGGTTCCTTCGACTTATTTATTATGCGGTCTTGCTGCCATTGAAATGGGAGATCATCAGAAATTCACCCTAAAATGGGCGAGCTTAACCTGTATTGTGATGCTATTTGCAGCGCTAATCTTTGGTATGATTCCATTGTATTCGGTGTCATAACATGCTTGATATCTTTTGATCTGTTCATATAAAGATATAAGATGAATTGTGATAAGACTTTCAAACAACCGCTGGATATCATTATTCTGCGGTTGTTTTATTGAAAGCTATTGGTTGAGAAAAAGCTGCTCGATAAAAAATTATGTCTAAGCTGCTTCAAGATCAAGACTAAGTTACAGTGTGCTGTGACGACGTATTAGACCACTCAAACAATACAATAATGCATTAAACAATATTGCCTCATGAATGGCTCATGCATTCTTAAGGATGACGCATTAATAAAGTATCTAATAATGCCTGATAATGTATTTGAATATCTTCTTGCAAGATTTTATAAGCATTATCAAATTGCACCATTGGCCAACCTTCTTTCCAAAATGGAAAGATATTATGCAAATCATGTGTGACAACAGCATCTTCGAAATTAATTGCTTGTGCAATTTGCGCTAAAACTTGTGCGGTTTCTGCGCCATCAATTTTTAAATAATCGATATTTTTCGCTTTCAAAATACGAATACGGTCTTTTTTATAACGTACTTTTTTTAATTGCGTGCTATTAAGCTGCAAGGCGATGGCAACAGCCTCTAAAAATTTTTCTTCAAAGCTTTGATTTAATACCAATAGAGCTTGTTTAAAAGCCTCTTGCCGTCCAGCCTTACTACTACCACGAATAAGCTCTTGCGCTTCGAGATCCAATTGATCCTGTTTCATCGCAGTTAATAAATCGACTATTTCAATATCGCTTAAGGTGGACGTGCTTTGATCTTGCATGAATATACTCATCAGTTGATGCATTAGAATGGACTATTGTCGCATAAAATAACTGAAATAAAATTGCTAGTCTAAGCGGTTGGTGTTTATATGTTGATATATTCAGAATAAACTGCCCCATTGTTATGATCTTAAAGGGAAAATAATGAAAGCAATCGCTTATAAAAAGCCATATACAAATAATCAGCAACCTGAATTTCATTGTATTGAACGAGACACTCCACACGCCACAGGTCATGACTTATTGGTCGAAGTCCATGCGATTTCAGTCAACCCTATTGATATTAAAGTTCGTCAACGCACCTCAGCCGATAATGAACAATGGCAGATACTGGGTCGTGATGCGGTTGGTCAAGTCAAAGCTGTCGGTGATAAAGTCTTTAATTTTGAAGTTGGCGACTGGGTATATTATGCAGGTACCATTAACCGTGATGGCAGCTATGCACAATATCAATTGGTAGATCAACGTATAGCCGCAACCAAACCACAAAGCCTAACCTTAGCAGAAGCAGCAGCCATTCCATTGACTGCAATTACAGCTTGGGAAATGCTTTTCGATCGACTTAGAATCAACCCTCTTAGCAGTACCAAAGCCACGATTTTGCTGATTGGCGCAGCTGGGGGTGTTGGATCATTGGCGGTGCAACTGCTCAAAGCACGCACCCAACTCACTGTTATTGCTACAGCATCTCGTCCTGAATCACAACAATGGCTATATGATTTAGGCAGTGATTATGTGCTTGATCATAGTCAAGATTTGGTGCAGCAATATCAAACACTCGGACTGCCCTTGCCACAATATATCTTTTCAATTAATGGCATAGATCAACATTTTGATGAAATCGTACAGCTCATTGCCCCACAAGGACATATTGGACTGATTGATGATCCACAACATTTTGATATCTTAAAGTTTAAAGCCAAATCTGTTGCAATACATTGGGAATCAATGTTTAGCCGCAGTGTCTATCAGACCGAGGATATGGATTTACAAGGTGAAATTCTGCATCAAATGGCGCAACTTCTCGATAAAGGTCAGATCCAAAGTACCATTCAACAGCATTTAGGCGCGATTAATGTGACACATATTTGCCAAGCACACCAACTCATTGAAACAGGTAAAAGTATTGGCAAGATTGTATTAGAAGGTTTTACAGAAGATGAAACATAACGCATCATCAAGATGATGATCAACATTTTAAAATATCCGAGCATGCAATACTCGGATATTTTGATCTGTATAAGCACTATTCTGCATAAACACTATATTGTTAGTGAATACGCACAACGACTTTGCCGATATGATCGCCTTGCTCTAGCGCTTGATGTGCTTGTTGGATCTGATCAAAATCAAAACATTGGTGAATCATCGGTAAGCACTGTCCTTGCTGCCAAAGTGGTACAACATGCTGTTGCAACTGCTGTGCAATCAAAGCTTTTTCCGCACTGTTGCGCGCACGCATGGTGGAACCCGTAATGGTTAGGCGTTTCATCATAATCGCACCTAAACTCACTTGTGCAGCCTTGGCACCGCCTAAAAAGGCAATATAAACCAAACGTCCATCACGCCGTAATAATTTTAAATTGGCAGCCAAATACGGCGCACCAACCATATCTAAAATCACATCAACACCCGCTTGCTGCGTTGCTGCCAGGATTTCAGCCTCAAAATCTTGTGTTTTATAATTGATCGCTGTCGTTAGCGTAGAGAGGGCTTGTACTTTAGCATCGGACCCTACCGTCGCAAAACTACGAATTCCAAAAGCCTGACACAATAACAATGCCGTGGTGCCAATACCACTTGCCCCACCATGTATTAGAACCGTTTCGCCCGCTTTTGCTGCTCCCATATCAAACAGGTTAGCCCATACCGTAAAGAATGTTTCAGGTATGGCAGCAGCTTGCACATCTGTTAATTGATCGGGTGTCGCCAAACATTGACTTGCTGGAACAACACAATATTGCGCATAACCGCCCCCATTGGTCAATGCAAAAACCCGTTGTCCGGGCTGAAACTGCGTCACGGCATGACCACAAGCAGCAACAACACCAGCGACTTCCAAACCTGGAACCGCCGTCACACCAGCAGGCATAGGATAAAGCCCTTGGCGCTGTAAAATATCGGGTCGATTAATGCCAAAAGCATGTACTTTAATCAGCACTTCATCCGCAGCAGGCTGTGGAATAGCTGTATTTTCATAAAGCAAAACTTCTGCTCCGCCTGCTTCACTAATCACAATATGCTGCATATGCTCAATACTCATAGATCATTCCTTGTTTGGTCTATCGGCTTATTTGCTGGATTGATATGTATAGCTTGATGATCGACATCAAACTCATGCTCGATTTATGCTTTAGGTCTTTAGAGATTTAAAGTACACAAGCCTGACTTTCTACACGTACTTCATTAATTTTTTCTAAAAACAAATCCAAAATAATATTGCTCCGCCGTGTTTTCGGCAGTGCCAGCATCATATCTGAGCTAAAGTTTAATTGCTCTGGCAAAATTGCTTTCATAAGACCTTGTTTAACCCATTGGGCTGCATAATGGTCTGGTAAAAAACCAATATAACGTCCAGTTAAAATTAAAAATGCCGTCCCTTCACGATTACTGGCTTCTGCATTGCAGTTTAATTTTTTATACAATGAAGTTGCCTCTATACTCAAACGCGATGTCGGAATAATCGCTTGATATAGTTTGAGTGCTTTAATATCAGGATGATCTTCATGAAATAAAGCATGTGCAGCAGCACAATATAAAGAGCATCGCTCTGTATAAAGTGGTAAATATTCTAAACCAGATAACGGGCTAACCACAGGCAGTGCCCCGATATGCAAACGACCATCAAATAAACCCTGTTCAATTTCGCTGGGCGTCAACATACTCAACTGAATACGAATTTGCTCACTGGCTTGGGTCAATTGTGTCAGTGCATGGGTGATATGCATATGTGGTAAAGTAACTAAGTTATGAATCACACCGATATTAAAATCACCACGTAATTGCTGATGAATCTGATTAATATGCTGTCGAAAATCTTCTACCGCCGCAAATAATAATTCACTTTGTTGTAAGACCTCGCGCCCAGCATCGGTCAAGGCAAAACCAGAACGACCACGTTGACACAAGCGAATTCCAACACGTTTTTCCAAATCCGTCATGTGTAAACTAATGGCAGAGCGCGTAATCCCCAAGACACTTTCCGCAGCTGAGAAGCTACCACATTCCACGATTGTTTTAAAAATTCGCAGTAATTTAAGATCGAAATCTGTAATTTGATATAGTTTGGGATTTTTCATTTGATATATTTTATGAAATCGATTGACGAAAGGCTTAAAAACTAGCTTAACTGAAATCAAGATTAATGTTTAGCTACTTTTCAATCAGATGAGCATGCGTTAGGCTCTTATATATCCGCGACTGTAAGAGCATACAGTTCAGATGTAAAATTCTCAGGATATCGATAAGAAAAAATAGTGGACTCAATATAAATATAGGATGTATTGATCATGAAAATTGCGATGTTACAAGCTCAAAGCACAGCCTTTGATTATGATAAAAATTTAGAAAAATTAATACATTATGCACAGAAAGCGCAACAGCAAGGCGCCCAACTGCTCATCACCCCTGAAATGTATTTATCAGGCTATGTACTCGGTGCACAAACGCAGAACATCGCCAAACAATTTCCACTGCAGACACTACAAAGTATTGCACAAGACTTACATATTGCACTGATTGTTGGTGGACCCCGCTATGTTGCCACCGCAACACCACCACATGTTTTTAATAGTGCTTATTTTATTGATCATAATGGTCAATTATTATGCTGCTATGATAAAACCCACTTATTTGGTGCTTTAGATCGACAACAATTTCAGCCAGGGCAACACGCTGTGGTGATACAACGTTATCGCGGGCTCAATATAGCTTTGTTAATTTGTTACGACGTAGAATTTCCAGAAACAGTACGAGCCGCAGCGCAAGCAGGTGCAGATTTAATTGCTGTTCCAACAGCCCAAATGCAACCCTATGATATTGTAAATGATAGTGTAATCGCTTCACGTGCTTGGGAAAGTCAAATCTATATTGCCTATGTCAATCAGATCGGACAAGAAGGCTATTATCATTATGTAGGAAAAAGCACCTGTGCCTCGCCTACAGGACAGATTTTAGTACAAGCGAGTGTAGAACAGGAGCAATTACTCTTTGCCGATATTGACCACAATACAGTGCGGCATGGTCGTCAAGAAAATCCTTATTTACAAGACCTTAGACAGGATCTATTTGCAAATAACACACACTAAAATCTTCATACAATATACAAACAAGCAGGCACTAAAGTTAAAAAAATTTAAATAACAGCCTTGTCATAAAAAATAGCCAAATTAATAAAAACCACATCATCGATAACAACTATATCGTCGATAAAAACATCGTGCTAAGGCACATGGAGTACAGAATATGAATCAAAATAACATCAACAATGTCCAAACAGAAACAACTGCTTCTGGACATCTACACGGTCGACTCAATGCTAGACATTTGGTTTTTATGGTCATTGCCGCGGCGGCACCCCTTACTGTAGTCGGTGGTAATGTGCCTCTTTCGATTGGGCTTGGTAATGGACCAGGTGCTTTATGGGGCTTTTTCGTATCAACCGTCGTGCTCTTTATCTTTGCCATTGGTTTTGTACAGATGACCCCCTTTGTCAAAGAAGCTGGCGCGTTCTATTCCTATATAGACCAAGGCTTAGGTCGCAAAATGAGTGTGGGAGCCGCCTATACTGCATTGATTAGTTATACCGCCGTACAGGTTGGAATATATGGATATATTGGCTGGGCCGTGCAAGATTTACTCACAAGCTACGGTGTCGGGCAACATCCATGGTGGTTATATAGTTTGGTTTGTCTACTCATTGTCGGCTTATTTGGTTATCGCAATATCGACTTCAATTCAAGAGTACTCGGTTTATTGATGATCTTAGAAATTGGCATTGTGATGATTATGAACATTGGGATTTTGTCACAAGGTGGTGCACAAGGTATCGAAAGCGAACCCTTTAAATTGCACTATATCTTAGATCCGGGTATCAGCCTCTCGATCTTATTTGCCTTAACCGGTTTTATTGGTTTTGAATCTGCGGCAATCTACCGTGAAGAAGCGATTAATCCTGAAAAAACCATTGCTCGCGCAACTTACTTAGCCGTGATTATTATCGGTGTATTTTATACTTTCTCAGCATGGTGCTTAACCGTTGCGGTCGGATCAGAACAAGCGCGTGCTGTTGCACAACAAACGCTTTCGGGTCATGCCAATATGATGATTGATGTTGCACAACAATATGTCGGTACAGCATTTAAAAATGTCATGCAAGTCTTATTGATTACCAGTTTATTTGCCTGTGTCCTGAGTTTTCACCATATTATTGTGCGCTATCAGTTTGTGTTGGCACGTAAAGGATACTTACCTGAAGGTCTAGGTCAAGTCCATCCCAAACACTACTCTCCGGCAAATTCATCTTATTTGCAGGATATCTGCGCCTTGCTTTTGGTGATTTTATTTGCCTTATTTCAACTCAATCCCTTAACACAGGTTTTTGGTTTTATGGCGAGTATTGCAACCGTAGGCTGTACATTATTGATGTTACTCACCAGTCTGGCAGTATTTCGATATTTTCGACAAAATCCAGAGCATATTCAAAATAAATTTTTATCAAGACAACTTATACCGGCTCTTGCCTGTGTGCTATTAGCCGGATGTCTTTATTTGATTATCAGCCATTTCCAAATCTTAACCGGTGGTAGTATCTGGATCTGTGTGATCTTGGCCTGTGTTCCCGTGATTGCATTATTACTCGGTATTCTTCGCCCAGTTAAACTACAGGTCAAACCCATCGTATAAACACAGGAGCATCGTGCCATACAATATGCCATGGCTCAAAACAAAAAGTGACTCAAAACAAGATGTGACTCAAAACCACAAATGACCTCACAACACAGCAATTAAGATCCGCCATATCGTGCTTTATATTGGCGGATCATTTCTGGTGTGACATCTTCTGCATAGCAAATTGGCGCATAGCCTCCCTTACGACTATAAGCACTACGTTTACCACAACGGCTACCATTGCTCGCCGCCTGATAAGGGCAAGCGCAATTGCCTGGATAAGCAGCAATAGATTGTTGAATAATTTTTTGTTTAATCTGTGCGGTCGACTGTGTATTTTGTTTGGCATCAATCGGTACAGCGATTATTAAAGCGATTAAAATCAGATACTTTTTCATAGAACCCTCGATATGCGCAGTATTCTATGCTTTCTCTTTTATTTTTAAAGTCTTTCGCAATCAACTGTATGGTTTTTAAGCAAGTTGTAAATTAAAAAAACAAGATAAAAAAAACAAAGTAAAAACCCAAGATCACAAACATGATCTTGGGTTGAAGTTCATAGCATGGTGCTATACAGCGTGATTGATATTTAAACGTTTAGCATTTAACAATTAACACGACTTGATATCAATGCACAGCAAGTCGTTGGATCACTACAGATAGTTGGATCACAAAGCACACATGATGCACAAAATGTGCTTATAGCTGTACTGCACTCAAAATCTGTGGCAATACTTGCTCCAAATCTTGTTCAGTAAAGCTAAGGTCTGCACCTTCAGCACCTTCAGTGAGTACCACCAATCCTGCTTCACGTAATAACTGACTTTGTGCGACAGTGAAATCGGCTTTTGCCATGGCCACCACACCATGTTGTAACAACCAGTTTTCTAACTGCACGGCTTGTTGCAATACTGCAGTAGATAACTGAATAATAACTGGTTTCTGCCCCATACGTGCTGCACGCTGCTCTGCACGAACAGGCGTTTGCTGTGCCTGCCATGTTTCTGCAGCCTCAACCATGCCTGCACCCACCGTGACATTACTGAGTCGATCAATAAAAATAAATGAACCTGTCGCACGGCTTTCTTGATAACGGTCAAACAATACAGCTTTATCGAACTCAAGCTGTACATCTGCAATGGCATTCAAGGCAAGTTCTTCTGCTTGATGTTGCTCTAAAGTATTGACGTCTATACGGTAATTGATGGCAACAACTTTGGCTGGTACCACTTGCGTTCCAATCTTGATATTGTACAGCTTGCCAATTTTCAAGGCTTGCTCATTCATCCATACCACAGTTGCACGAATCTGGCGTGACTGTGCAGGCCGATCATTGGCATGTACCAAGATATTACCACGTGAAATATCAATCTCATCTTCTAAGGTTAAAGTCACCGCTTGACCGACATGAGCGCTTTCTAAATCGCCATCAAAGGTAACAATCTGTTTTACTTTAGAAGTCTTGCCTGAAGGCAAGGCAAGCAGTTCATCACCTACACGGACCTGACCTGCTGCAATTGTTCCAGCAAAACCTCGGAAATCTAAATGTGGACGATTGACATATTGCACCGGGAAGCGTAACGCCTGCAATTGACTATCACGATTAATCTCGACTTGTTCCAAGATTTGCATCAAGGTTTCGCCGTGATACCAAGGTGTATGTTGGGACGGATAAACCACGTTGTCGCCATTGAGCGCAGAAATAGGGACACATAAAATATTGCTAGGTCGGCGAATGCTTAACTGTGCAACGAAGGCTTGATAATCGGCTTCAATCTGTTGAAAACGTTGTTGCTGATAATCTACCAAGTCCATTTTATTAATGGCAACAATAATATTTTGAATACCCAATAAGCTGGCAATAAAAGTATGACGACGCGTTTGGGTTTGTACACCATAACGCGCATCAATTAAAATAATAGCCACATCAGCAGTCGATGCACCGGTTGCCATATTGCGCGTATATTGTTCATGTCCGGGTGTGTCGGCAATAATAAACTTACGTTTTTCCGTTGAAAAATAACGATAAGCAACATCAATGGTAATGCCTTGCTCGCGTTCAGCTTGCAAACCATCGACTAACAATGCCAAATCAGGTGCTTCGCCCGTCGTGCCTACTTTTTTACTATCACGGGTTACAGCCTGTAATTGATCTTCGTAAATTAATTTTGAATCGTACAGTAAACGCCCGATCAGCGTGCTTTTACCATCATCGACATTACCGCAGGTGAGAAATCGTAATAAATCTTTTTGCTCATGTTGTTTTAAGTAGGTCAATATATCTTGACCAATAAGATCTGATTGATGAGACATCCGCTCACTCCACACATTCGTTGCAATCTAATTGCATAAACCTAATTTTGCTGACACATGTTGCTGGCTGAATTGGCACAGATTGAATTAGAAATAGCCTTCTTGCTTTTTCTTCTCCATCGAACCTGCTTCATCATGATCAATCATACGACCTTGCCGTTCTGAACTTGTCGCAAGTAGCATTTCTTGAATAATCTCTGGCAAAGTATTGGCTTTCGATTCAATGGCACCTGTGAGGGGATAACAACCTAAGGTTCTAAAACGAACCGACTTGAGTTCTGGGACTTCACCTTCTTTTAGAGGTATTCTGTCATCATCGACCATGATCAACGTACCGCTGCGCTCAACCACTGGACGTTGTGCAGAAAAATAAAGCGGAACCAATGGAATATTCTCTAGATAAATATATTGCCAGATATCAAGCTCAGTCCAGTTTGACAATGGGAAAACACGGATACTCTCCCCTGGATTGACTTTACCATTATAAAGATTCCACAGCTCTGGACGTTGGTTTTTGGGGTCCCAACGGTGTTTACTATCACGGAAAGAATATACCCGTTCTTTGGCACGAGATTTTTCTTCATCGCGACGTGCACCACCAAAAGCAGCATCAAAACCATAATGATCTAAAGCTTGCTTTAAGCCTTGGGTTTTCATGATGTCGGTATATTTTGAACTACCATGATCGAAGGGGTTGATATTGGCAGCCTTCCCTTCGGCATTTTGATGCACAATCAGATTGAAGCCATGCTTTTTCGCCATTTCATCTCGAAAACGAATCATGTCTTTGAATTTCCAACCTGTATCGACATGCAATAGCGGAAATGGCAACTTCGCGGGATAGAAGGCTTTTAGCGCTAAATGCAGCATAACGGCGGAATCTTTACCAATCGAATATAACATGACTGGATTTTCAAACTCTGCAGCAACTTCACGGATAATATGAATACTCTCAGCTTCTAACTGTTTTAAGTGAGTAAGTCTGTGTTCATTGATTGACATCGACAGCACCAAGCAATTAATTGCATCTAAATGAAATATATTAAAAACCATATTTATTATAGAGATTTACACTGCTGGGCTTTTGCTTGTTTTTTTATATTGTTATCTCTAATCATCATATAAGCATAAGCATATTAAAAAAGACCTCTAACATTCTCATGTTAGAGGTCTTTTCGCTGACTCAAAATGCTCAATCAGACAACATGCCTAGTATTAAACATCCTTACGACGCATATGTGGGAACAAAATCACATCACGAATACTGGCAGCATTGGCAAACAACATGACCAGACGGTCAATACCAATCCCTTCACCCGCTGTAGGCGGTAAACCATATTCTAGTGCTTCAATAAAGTCGGCATCATAATGCATTGCTTCATCATCACCTGCATCTTTTTCTGCAACTTGGGCTTGGAAACGTTCTGCCTGATCGATAGGGTCATTTAACTCAGAGAATCCATTTGCCAATTCACGACCACCAATGAAAAACTCAAAGCGATCGGTAATATGCGGATTATCATCATTACGACGTGCAAGTGGTGAGGTTTCTGCCGGATATTCGGTAATAAAAGTCGGCTGGCGTAATTGTGTTTCAACCGTCTCTTCAAATACGATGGTTTGTAATTTACCCAAGCCAAAATTTGGTTTAACTTGTTGTTTTAACTGCTCTGTTGCAAATTTTGCCAAGAACTCGCGATCTGCGACATTGTCAGCTGTCATCTCAGGATTATGCTCTAAGATGGCATCAAACATCGAAATTTTCTTGAATGGTCCTTTAAAGCTAAAGACTTCATCTTGATAAGGTACATCGGTTGTACCCAAGATATCTAAAGCCAGCTTTTCGAGCATGTTTTCAGTCAATTCCATCAAGTCCTTATAATCTGCATAAGCTTGATAGAACTCAATCATGGTAAATTCTGGATTATGCCGTGTAGACACACCTTCATTACGGAAGTTTCGGTTAATTTCAAAAACCCGTTCGAAACCACCAACCACCAAACGTTTTAGATAAAGTTCCGGAGCAATACGTAGATATAACGGCATATCCAAAGCATTGTGATGTGTTTCAAATGGACGCGCAGAAGCCCCGCCTGGGATAATGTGCATCATCGGGGTTTCTACTTCCATAAAACGCTGAGCGATAAGATATTCACGAATACCCGCGATAACTTTGGCACGAATTTCAAACGTTTTACGGGTTTCTTCATTGACCATTAAGTCTAAATAACGTTGGCGGTACTTGACTTCAGTATCGTTTAAACCATGAAACTTATCGGGTAATGGGCGTAAAGACTTGGTCAGTAATTCAAAATGCTCAATGTGCACATATAAATCACCTTTACCAGAACGACCAATATAACCTTTAATCGCAATAATATCGCCCAAGTCTAACGATTTAATCGCCGTCAAAGTATCTGCAGGCAACGCTTTACGATCGACATAGAGCTGGATACGCCCTGTCATGTCTTGAATGACAATAAATGAACCACGGTTAAGCATGACACGACCGGCAACAGCCACATATACCGGCTCAGCGGCTTCAATCTCTGCCTTGCCTAGTTCAGCAAATTGTTGTTGTAAATCTTCGGCATAGTGCTCGCGTTTAAACTGGTTCGGCCAAGCACTGCTGCCTTGCTCTTCGGCATGCGCTTGGATTTGCTTAAGCTTGGCATGACGCTGTGCAATTAAATCGTTTTCGGAAATGTGTTGTTCAGAAGTCGATTGAGCATTGTTTTGCGTCATTTCAGCCTCGATAATCAATTTGAAAAAGAAGTTGCGTAGCATAGCAGATTTATCCCGCAAAGCGTAGTCGATCGACGCAACAGTCAGCGATAAAACTTAAATAACTGGATGATTTAGCAGATTTAACTGCTTTATTGTTTGATTTAATGGCATGCAAGGGAGCAGCAAACGCGACAATCTTGGTTTTAAGCTTTACTTTGATGACCAATCTGCGTCAAAATTTAGCAACAAATGCATCACTTCGTGCGCCATGCTTACCTTGATCGGTAGCACTTATGTTATCTGACAGCACACAAGGACGTCAGATGTTTTTGGAGAGTTGAATGAAGAAATTTCAATGTATCGTGTGTGGGTTTATCTATGATGAATCCGAAGGTTGGCCAGAAGATGGCATCGCGCCAGGTACCGCATGGGATGATGTTCCCGATGATTGGACTTGCCCAGACTGCGGTGTTTCCAAGGCTGATTTTGAAATGGTCGAAATCTAAGCCAAACCCAAAAAGGATCATGTTATCGTGATCCTTTTTTTATCGAACACTTTTTGCTGAACACTGTTATTATTTTAGTTAAACAGTTTTAGTTAAGAAATTTTGGTTAAGCCGTTTTAGTTAAGCGATTTTAGTATTTTGGTTCAGTGATTTTAGTTAAACGATTTGAATGGTTATTTTGACTGTTCTATCTTCTCTCTTCAATTTCACATCAACAAGACCTGCATGGAGTATTGCATGAAACCGATCATTATCATTGGCTCAGGTATGGCTGGCTACACACTGGCACGAGAATTTAGAAAACTCAACAAAGAACAGCCGTTGGTGATGATCAGTGCAGACGATGCTGCCAGTTATGCTAAACCCACGCTTTCGAATGCGCTGGCAGGTCAAAAACATCCGGATCAAATTGCTTTAGCCAATGCTGAAAAAATGTCTCAACAACTCAATATGCAAATTTTACAGCATGCTTGGGTTGAAGCGATTCATGCCACTACGCACCAAATACAGGTTTTACACAATGGACAACAGCAACAACTGGAGTATGACAAGTTAATTTTGGCTGTGGGCGCTGATCCTATTCGCTTAAATATTGCGGGTGATCGCGGTAACGATCTTTATGCCGTCAATTGTTTAGATGAATATCGAGCCTTTCGTGAAAAACTGGCACAAAGCAATCATAAACGTGTGCTTATTTTAGGTGCAGGCTTGATTGGCTGTGAATTTGCCAACGATTTACAACATACCGACCATCAAGTCACCGTAGTTGACTTGGCACCACAGGTATTAGCACGCTTATTGCCAACGCATGTCGCAGATCAGTTCCAACATGATTTAGAACAAATTGGGATTAAATTTATTTTAGGCACGACAGTACAAAGCATTGAGCAAGAACAACAACACTACCGCGTCAATCTTGCCAATCAACAACACTGTGAGGCTGATATTATTTTATCTGCAATTGGGCTACAACCGCGTTTAGCCCTGGCCAAACAAGCCCAACTCAACACCAGCCGGGGTATTATCACCAATCAACAATTGGCAACCAATCAAGCAGATATTTTTGCAATCGGCGATTGTGCTGAAGTCAACGGCATGTTATTACCCTATGTTATGCCGTTGATGCAACAAGCTCGTGCTTTGGCCAAAACCTTAAATGGTGAAGAAACAGCGGTGCACTATCCAGCTATGCCGATTGCAGTAAAAACCCCAGCAGCACCGCTGACATTATTACCAATCGCAGACAACATTATCGTAGAATGGCAAACCGAACACTTTGAAGATGGTTTATTATCTACCGCAACCGATGCAGACGGTCGCTTACGTGGCTTTGTACTGTTGGGCGCAACTGCTGCAAAACAACGACTCAGCCTGAGCAAACAAGTGCCAGACTTGCTGCCACTTCCGCTGCATTTACAGCCATCTGCTGGCTAAGAACCACTTGATGAGGATGATTGAACATGAATCATAGCGTTATGCCCTTTCAAGCTTCACCCTATACTGCTTATATGCAACAAACTCAAGTTGAGTTAAGCAATGGGCAACGTTTACATGTGGAAATCGGCGGTGCACCAGATGCCCCAACAATTTTACTGGTCATGGGATTAGGTGCGCAGTTACTCTTTTGGCCGAATAGCTTTTGTCATGCTCTGATTCATCAGGGCTTTCGCGTCATTCGCTATGACAATCGCGATATCGGTCTATCCTCTAAAATCAAACATCGTGGTAAACGACTCAATGTCATCAAAATGATGGGACGTTTCGCAGTCGGCTTAAATAATCAGGGTGCCCCCTACAATCTTTATGACATGGCAGAAGATGCCGCACTCTTGATTGAGCATCTAAAACTCCAATCGGTACATGTCATTGGCGCCTCAATGGGCGGTATGATTGCACAAATATTGGCAGCAAAATATCCAGATAAAGTCGATAAACTGGCATTATTATTTACCAGTAATAATCGACCTTTTTTACCACCACCCTACCCGAAGCAGTTATATAGCTTATTGGGAAAACCCCAAAGCAATGATGAACAAGGTATTATCGACCATACAGTCAAAATGTTTAACAGCATTGGCTCACCGGGCTATGTCAATCCGATAGAAAGCCTGTGTACCGCACGGCGACTTTATCAACGCAGTCATTATCCTACTGGTGTGCGTCAACAGTTCTTAGCCATTTTATGCACTGGATCATTGCTAGAACTTGATCAACAAATCAAAGCTGACACATTGGTCATACATGGTTCACGTGATCGCTTATTACCGCCACCGCATGGCAAAGCTGTGGCAAAAGCGATATCAGGTGCTAAGTTTGAATTAATTGAAGGAATGGGGCATGATATTCCCTCGCACTTCATTCCTCAACTGAGCAATTTATTTGCGCAACATTTTACTCATAAGAACTAGGACATTATGGCTGCATTACCTTCTCTCAGACAGCTGTCATATTTAGTGACCTTATCTGAAACCCTACATTTCACGGAAGCTGCACGCCGTTCTTTTGTTACCCAGTCCACGCTATCTGGCGGCATCATGGAACTAGAACGGCTATTAGGTGGCGTATTGGTTGAACGCGATCGTCAAAACGTCCGACTGACCCCTTTGGGCGAACAAGTTGTCGCCCGAGCCCGTGTACTGTTAGCGGATGCGCAAGATTTAATGCGACTGAGCCGCGAAATGAGTGAACCCTTAACTGGGGATTTACATCTGGGGATCATCCCGACCATTGCGCCCTTTATCTTGTCAGCACTCTTAGAAGAAGTACATCAACAACTTCCCAAGATACAGCTACATTTGCATGAAGCACAAAGCGAAAAAATTATGGAAAAACTAGAGCATGGTCAGCTCGATATGATTTTACTGGCCTTGCCTTTTAATACCCGTAATCTCAAAGTCGCAGAAATTGCTAGAGAGGATCTCTACTTGGTCTGCAATACCGCAGATCAAAATGCCATGCATGCCACCAATTTAGATGAGCTGGATCTGTCTCATCTGATGTTACTTGAAGAAGGTCATTGTCTACGCGATCATACCTTGAGTGCTTGCCCGATCGATGAGCGCAAAAATGATCATCAACTCAAAGCCAGTTCACTCCCGACGTTGGTTGAAATGGTCAACTCCAATCTAGGCTTTACCTTATTGCCACAGATTGCAGTACAGACCCAATTCCTCAAGTCACAAGAGCATATCTGTGCCAAAACCATTGCCAATGCACCATCTCGTACCTTGGCTTTGATTACCCGTAAGAGCACACCTTTGCAAAATGAATTTGATGTCTTATTGGAAATCTTACACAAAATCATGCATCAAATGGACCTCAGCATCTAAGACTGAAACTAAAAGTAAGGCTTAGACTGAAAACTTTCAGCAAAAATGATGTCTTAGACCAACAAAAAGCGCGGCAATTGACCGCGCTTTTTGTTGTTTCCTACTTTAGCGTTTAGCCTGCTTAACTGGTTAATTTTGTCGAGACCATAAAAATGCTGAAATTTCTTTGAGCTCTGTCGCACCACAGTCAAAATATGCTAAAGCTTCTGCCGCTTGCTGATATAGCTGTTCAGCATAGGCTTTGGCTGCATCCAATCCCATCAATGCTGGATAGGTTGATTTATCGACTTCGATATCTTTACCAGCTGTTTTGCCAAGCATTTCGGTATCTGCCGTAATATCTAAAATATCATCTTGTACCTGAAACGCTAAGCCAATGGCTTGACCAAATTGGCGTAACTTCGCCATTGCTTGATCATGACTGGGGAAAATAGTACTGGCACTGAGTAAAATTGCAGCTTGAATCAATGCACCGGTTTTATTGCGATGAATCTGTTCAAGTTGTGCTTGATCGACCTGTTGCCCTTCAGCTTGTAAATCTAAAACCTGACCACAAACCATTTTTGAGGCAGCAGTAGCCAAAATCTGCATTTGTTTTAATACAATAGAATCTGAAACGGGCTGTTGCTGATCAAATAAACGGCTAGACAGGACCTCAAAAGCCATCGACTGTAAAATATCACCCGCCAAAAGCGCCTTGTCTTCACCATAGGCAATATGACAAGTTGGTTGACCGCGACGCAATGAATCATTATCCATACAGGGTAAATCATCATGTGCCAATGAATAGCAATGAATTAGCTCAACCGCGACGGCGGCACGTCGCACCGCAGCAAAATTGGTATTATCGCCAGTTAAAGCTGCTGTGCCATAGCATAATGCGGGACGAATGCGTTTTCCCCCCAACATTACAGCATGATAAACGGCTGATTTTAAAGGTTCTGGCAAAGAAAAGGCATCTAATGCAGTCTGCAAATCCTGTTGAATCTGTTGCTGTGCCTGCACGATGACGTCTGCACGAATTGTCGTTATCGATGTCACAATTACCTCGACCTTTTATCTTAAACTTACGCAGCACATGAAAGGGGGCTGCATGCATTGCGATTGCCTATCCCATCATGATCAGCTTAGAGAAATACCTCAAATCCTAGCTGCGAGTGTATACCAAATTGCTGCCAAATGGAGAACAATTCAAGCGATTGGTGGAATATGCACCCATCCTTCCATCAAGATTCGTGCACTACGACTCATCACCACTTTGTCAATTTTCCATTGACCATCAGCTTGTTGAGAGGTTTCAGCACCGACTTGTAAGATACCCGAAGGATGTCCAAAACGTAGTGTCGTGATAGCCCCTCCGCCAGCTGCAAGATTGACCAGCGTATTGGGTACGGCGGCAGCGGCAGCAATGGCAACCGCAGCTGTTCCCATCATGGCATGGTGTAATTTACCCATCGATAAAGCCCGCACAACAATATCGATCTGCTCTGCTGCAATCTGCTTGGCACTGGATGCCTGATACGATTTGGCTGGTGCAACAAAGGCAATTTTGGGCGTATGTTGACGCTGCTCGGCTTCTGCCACATCTTGGATTAAGCCCATTTTCAGTGCAGCATAGGCACGTATTTTCTCGAAACGCGCCAATGCCGCTGCATCATTGTTTATCTCATCTTGTAACTCGGTGCCGTTGTAGCCCAAATCTTCAGCATTGAGAAAAACAGTTGCAATCCCCGCATTGATCATACTGACCTGAAACTGCCCTAAATCTGGCACATCGAGTATCTCTGAAACCTGACCTGTTGGAAATAACCCCAAGGCGCCAGTATCCGCTGGATCAATAAACTCTATCTCAACTTCAGCAGCAGGAAAAGTCACACCATCGAGTTCAAAATCACCAAGCTCTTGTACTCGTCCATCCCGCATGGGAATATGGGCGATGATGGTTTTTTGAATATTTTGCTGCCAAATACGTACTTCACAGCGTCCATTGCTGGGAATCTTTTCTGCCGCAAGCAAACCTTGTTGGATTGCAAAAGCACCAACTGCTGCGGTGAGATTGCCACAATTACCACTCCAATCGACAAATGCCCGATCAATTGCTACTTGTCCAAATAAATAATCCACATCATGATCTGGACGCTGACTAGGACTCAAAATGACCGTTTTACTGGTACTCGAACTGGCGCCGCCCATGCCATCAATTTGCTTGGCATAAGGATCTGGACTGCCCATAACCCGTAATAACAGTTGATCACGCGCTGCCCCTGCAACTTGTGCAGCAGCGGGTAAATCTTCTAATTTAAAAAAAATCCCTTTACTGGTGCCGCCACGCATATACGTTGCGGCAACTTTGATTTGTGCTAAATCATGATTCATAGCTCTATTCCTTGCTTTTACTCGGTCAATTATGCCGTCAGTACACAGCCAGTGCTAAAGTCTAGCCGAGTAATTTTTTAATATGGCGTTTGATATGAAGATATTAGACTGCTTTTACCTGAATGAATACGCTCAATCTCTGCGGCTTTAGTCTTAAACCATCTATAAGGATTGGTCATTAAAAAACGCTTGGGTTTCCGAATGCACGACTTTGTATCTAGTCGTAACGCAACCAATCTATTACAATCCCCCTCATTAGTCTTTCTTGAGCCATTGACATTGAGCAACGATACAGAACAATTACATCGTGGATTGAAAAATCGCCACATCCAACTCATCGCCATGGGCGGCGCCATCGGAACCGGTTTATTTCTCGGCTCTGCAACGATTATCCAAAATGCTGGACCTTCTATTATTTTAGGCTATGCCATTGGTGGTTTTATTGCCTTTCTCATTTTACGCCAACTCGGTGAAATGATTGTACATGAGCCTGTTGCAGGTTCTTTTGCACATTTTGCCAATAAATATTGGGGTAAATTCCCAGGTTTACTCTCTGGCTGGAATTATTGGCTAATGTTTATTTTAGTGGCGATGACTGAACTGACTGCCGTCGCCAAATATATTCAGTACTGGTGGCCACAAATTCCCTCGTGGATTTCGGTATTGGTCTTTTTTATTGCCATTACTTGCGTCAACCTTGCCAATGTAAAAACCTACGGTGAATCTGAATTTTGGCTCTCGATTATTAAAGTCGTTGCCATTGTTTCCATGATTTTATTTGGTCTGTATTTATTGGTTGATCCAGCACCCGGCTCAGGTGTAAGCATCACCAATTTATGGGAACATGGCGGCTTCTTCCCCAATGGCTTTGGTGGGCTATTCTTTATGATGGCATTTTTAATGTTTTCCTTCGGTGGTATCGAACTCATCGGTATGACTGCCGCCGAAGTACAAAACCCTAAAAAAGTCATGCCTAAAGCGATTAACCAAGTGGTTTGGCGTATTTTAGTCTTTTATATTGTATCGTTAACGATTATTTTATCGCTGGTGCCTTGGAATCAATTACAACTGGGTGACCTCGATAAAAGCCCCTTTGTCATGATCTTTAGTCAATTGGGCATCGATTGGGCGGCCAATCTACTCAACTTTATTATTTTAACTGCAGCACTCTCGGTATATAACAGCGGTATGTATGTGAATAGCCGTATGCTGTATAGCTTGGCGCAACAAGGGCATGCACCTAAAATTTTTGCCAAAGTAAACAAACGTAGTGTTCCAATCCCAGCGGTACTGTTCTCTGCCCTGTTAATATTCGGCTGTGTTTTACTTAACTATTTTGTCCCCGAAAAAGCTTTGAGCCATTTGATGTATGTCGTCGTTGCAACTTTAGTTTTAAACTGGGCATTGATCGCACTGACCCATCTAAAATTTATCCAATATAATAAAAAGCATCAAGTACAGACCAACTTTCGTGCGCTATTTTCACCACTCAGCAACTATATCGTTTTGGCTTTTATTGTCATGTTGTTGGTGATTATGTGGATCATGGGCTTCCAAGAATCGGTCGCACTTATTCCAGTCTGGATTGCTTTAATGGCCGTCATCTATTGGTTTATGCAACGACATAATAAAAAATCCACATAAACCTCTGGGGATATACCACAAGATGTGCTGCTGTATATCCCCCTCGCAATCTGCTGCATTTCGCTTCGGCACATAGGAATTGTGCGATTAAATCAGCACATGGTATTTATGCTTTAGCCCTTTATTGGAATCCAACGGTGACTGACAGTACAACACATTTAAAACGTGGTTTGAAAAATCGCCACATTCAACTCATCGCCATGGGCGGCGCTATTGGCACTGGATTATTTCTAGGCTCAGCACATGTCATTCAAACTGCTGGACCTTCGATTATTTTAGGCTATGCGATTGGTGGTTTCATTGCATTTTTAATCATGCGCCAACTGGGAGAAATGATTGTCCACCAACCCGTTGCTGGATCATTAAGCTATTTTTCTGATCGTTATTGGAACCCCTTTGCTGGCTTCTTAGCCGGTTGGAATTACTGGATCTTATATATTTTAGTCGCCATGACGGAGCTTACCGCGATTGCCAAATATATACAGTATTGGCTCCCCGACCTACCGACATGGATTACTGTATTATTTTTCTTCGTTTTGGTGACGATTATTAATTTCGCCAATGTCAAACTTTATGGTGAATCTGAGTTTTGGCTAGCGATTATCAAAGTCGTTGCTGTCTTAGCCATGATTGCCTTTGGCTTATATCTACTGATCACAGCTGGTCCCACAAGCAGCGCCAGTATCAGTAACCTATGGCAGCACGGTGGCTTCTTCCCCAATGGTTTTAGCGGTCTGTTTTATATGCTGGCATTTTTAATGTTCGCCTTTGGCGGTATTGAACTGATTGGTATGACAGCAGCTGAAGCAGAAAATCCAGAAAAAACGATTCCTCAAGCAATTAATCAAGTGGTTTGGCGCATTCTAGTATTTTATATAGGTTCCCTCACCATTTTATTATCACTTGTACCTTGGAACCAATTAGAACTTGGTGGTTTAGAAAAAAGCCCTTTTGTTTTTATTTTTAGTCAACTCGGTATTCATTGGGCTGCGCATTTACTCAATTTCATTATTTTAACTGCTGCCCTGTCTGTTTATAACAGTTGTATGTATGCCAATAGCCGTATGCTTTATGGCTTAGCACAACAAGGCAATGCTCCGAAAATATTTAAACAATTAAACCGTCAAGGCGCACCTTTTGCAGCAGTTTTATTTTCTTCAGTCCTCATATTTGGCTGTGTGTTACTCAATTACTTTGTCCCTGAGAATGCATTGAGTTTACTCATGTATGTCTCTGTCACGGGTCTAATCTTGAATTGGGCATTAATCACCATTACTCACTTAAAATTTAAACGCCAAATCAAACAGCAACAGATAAACAGCAAATTTCCTGCGCTTTGGTCACCACTGAGTAATTATATTATTTTATTATTCATTGCACTTATTTTGTATATTATGTGGACACAAGGCTTTGCTTTATCTGTAAAACTTTTACCCATTTGGATTATGCTGGTTTATCTAGTGTATTTAGTCTTACAAGCCAATAAACGCCGCCCTTAAAAATGTGGAAAACAGTGCTTTTGTTTTAGGCTGTTTTCCGTTACATTATGCGCATTAAACGCTCTTAGCTCAACGGGATAGAGCAGTTGCCTCCTAAGCGACCGATGTGGGTTCGAGTCCCGCAGAGCGTACCATAAGAAGTTATGTAGAAATACGACAATGTCTACCATAGCCTTTGATATTCAATAGTTTCCCTAATAAAACAAATGTGTTTGTACGACATAGTACGGCATAATTTGATTTTATTAAGAGTACATAATAGAGTACTCACATTAGATCGCTAAAACTGTACTCCTAAAATGGCTAGGATCAATAGTTCAGGACAAGGGTGTTTTTTTTAAAGTGAATAGGGTCTGTTGACATTTGTTGCCTAAAAAAATAGCGAGGTAGTAAAATCAAATCGCCAAACGTAATTTTACACTCGCTATGCCTCGTACAATGTTAAATGATCAACACTGGTCTAAGTTAAAATCTATTTTCAGACATTTTAATATTTATCTCAAATTAAATTTACGAAATTTTATTGAAGCCATCTTATTTCGTATTAGAACGGGATGTCCTTGGAGAGATTTACCTAAAGAATTTGGTAATCATAATTCAATCTTTAAAAAATATAATCGTTGGTCTAAAAATGATAAGCTTATGAATATATTTAAGTTATTTAGTAAACATGCTGACAAAGAATGGATTTTTATTGATGGCAGTCACGTCAGAGCACATCAACATTCAGCAGGAATTAAGCATCAAGACATTTCTAAAAGTATCGGTGGTAATAGCTCTAAAATACATTTAGCAACTGATTCTAATGGTAATCCAATAGACTTTATTATTTCTGACGGGACATCTCATGACATAAAAATTGCCCCAGCCCTAGTATCAAAACTGGATTTGACTGAATCAGAAATACTATGTGCTGATAAAGGTTATGACTCTGAAAGTCTGAGAAATCAAATTGAAGCGACTAAAACAAAAGCGAACATTCCTAAAAAATCCAACACAAAATCTAGTAATGATTATATGGACTGGTATATGTATAAAATCAGGCACTTAGTTGAGAATACATTCTGCAGATTGAAACAGTTCAGAGGAGTTGCTACACGATATGACAAGCTAAAGCGTAATTATCAAAGTGCTGTTGCCTTAGCTTGTATCTATATTTGGTTGCCTCTTTAGATCAATTTATCGACTGTAAATGTCAACACACCCTAATCACTTTCTTTCCATTGCCTTGATATTAATCGGTCAGTTTCCAACATCGTTACTCTTTAGGTTAATGGGAAATTTCATGGTTTAATACATTTTGTATTTATAATTTGGTTTTAACTTTATGAGAAAGCAATATCATTTTAGGAAAGTTGGAAATGATATCTATATTTGGGATGTACATAATCTAGTAAAGCTAACTAAAAATTTTAAGGTGAAAGAAATTCCACTATCAGAAATTAGGGAATTAGAAGAGGCGTATTGGTATCCAGATTCCCATCCAACAACTCAAGAAATCATTGAACACATGCAATTAATTCGTAAGCATCCGGTGAACGCCCCTTTAAATTACATCAGATTTTTTAGATAGTGCCTATATTCATTTATAGGTATTTATCATGACTTCAGAAACCCTAAATTCTGCATCAACAAAATTCAGAAAAGCCCGTAAAATATATAGTCCAGCTGAACGTGCCGAAATACTTAAACTTTGCAAACAGCCAAATGCATCGATTAACGAGATTGCTAAGCTTCATGATATTCATGAAAATACGCTTTATAAATGGCGACATAAAGCCAAACAGCAAGAACTCATTTCAGAACAAGTAAATCCTCAGGCTGAATTTATTTCGATTCCTTTGAATATGGCACCTGATCAAAAGCAAAGACTGAATAAGGTCATTCGTATTGAACTACCGAATCCAGAAAATCACTCATATCCTGTGATTTTAGAATGGCCTATTGAGTCAGCAACCGAGCTCAGCCTTTTTATTACTCGGCTTATGTCATGATTAAAATTGATGAAATTTGGCTCTCGACCCAGCCGATGGATATGCGTGTTGGTGCTGATACGTTAATGACGCAAGTGCTCAAGGCTTTTGGCTGTATTAAACCACACTGTGCCTATCTATTCTGCAATAAGCGTGGGGATCGCATGAAAGTATTCGTCCATGACGGATTCGGTATTTGGTTATGTGCTAGAAAACTTGAACAAGGTAAGTTTCACTGGGCTGGGCAGCATCAAGGAGAAAACATCTCGCTTAATGCAGAGCAATTACAGGCATTAATTCAAGGTTTGCCTTGGCAGCGCATTGGTCGACAGCAAGTGGTCACCATGCTCTAAACCAAACTCAGGCATTCTGCTATTCTCCAAAGGTTCTATTTCATCGTATTCATTATTTGAGGCATACTATGCCCATGAATACGATGCCTGATTTAAGCCAACTCACCCATGAACAACTGCTAGAATTTACCAGACAGTTGGCCGTGCAGCATCAAAAGATAGTCCGAAGCAACCAACAATTAGACGTTAAAATCCAAAACCTTGAAGTATTAAACCAACATCTTGAAGTCCATAATCAACACCTTTCAGTGCTCAATAAAAAATATGAGCATGAGCTCGCACTATTTAAAAAACATAAATTCGGCAGTAAAAATGAACATCTCACTACAAAGCAAATCCATCTGTGGGATGAAGCTGTTGAAGAAGATATCGCTGCTGTCGATTTAGAACTGGAACGGTTAAATGCAGATAAAACCGATCTAAAAACACAGAAAGCCAAAGCCAATACACCTAAACGTCGCCAGTTGCCAGAACACTTAGAAACAGTCCGCATTGAGCATGAACCTACATCAACCCAATGCGCATGTGGCTGCCAACTCCGTCGTATCGGTGAAGATGTCAGTGAAAAACTGAATTTCAGACCGGCACAGTTTTATAAAGAACAACATGTCCGTGGTAAATGGGTCTGTGATCAGTGCGATACTCTGACTCAGCAAGCGATGTCCGCCTATGTGATTGATAAAGGGATTGCTGCACCTGAGTTACTCAGCCATGTTTTGGTTTCTAAATATGCAGATCACTTACCTCTGTATCGTCAGCGTTTGATGTATCAGCGTGTCGGTGTTGATTTATCTCGTTCAACACTCTCTGACTGGATCGGTCGCTGTGGTATAGAGCTTGAACCGTTGGTTGATGCATTAAAACACGTTCTATTACAACACCGTGTCATTCATGCTGATGAAACGCCTGTAACGGTTATGCAAATTGGTGAGAAAAAACCGAAAAAGGGCTATGTCTGGGCTTATGCCAGCACGCAATTTAGTCCTATTCAAGCTGTGATCTATGACTTTCAGCCAAGCAGATCGGGGCAACATGCTGCAGATTTCCTTAGGACATGGCAAGGACAACTGGTTTGTGATGATTATAGTGGTTATAAAGCACGCTTTACTTCGGGTCAGATCACTGAGATTGGTTGTATGGCCCATGCCCGTCGTAAATTCCATGAACTGCATGTGAGTGGTAAAAGTCTAATTGCTGAACAAGCCCTTTTACTGATTCAACAGCTCTACCAAGTTGAAACAGAATTAAGAGAGGTACCAAACTGTACAGTAGAACAACGAAGACAGCGAAGGCAACAAGATAGTCAACCGATCATGCAGCAACTCTATGACTGGCTCAAAGAGCATCAGCTTAAAGTTCCTCCGAGTTCATCTACAGCTAAGGCGATTAATTATAGCCTCAAACGTTGGCCTGCATTAACACGCTATTTGGATGATGGTGATCTACCTATATGTAATAACTGGATAGAGAATCAGATGCGTCCTTGGGCTTTAGGCAGAAAAAACTGGCTATTTGCAGGGTCATTACGTAGCGGTCAACGTGCAGCAAACATCATGACGTTAATTCAATCTGCGAAACTTAATGGCTTAGATCCATCTGCTTATTTAAGTGATGTACTTAAGCGCCTACCGACGCATAAAATGAAACATATCGAACAGTTATTACCGCATAACTGGCAAGCCCTAGAAAATCAATAGGGCTTGGTCGGATGCTTACATTAATTCAGGAAGCTGATTTAGCTTATCCTATTATTCTATGTTCGCAAGGGAGATTAATGGATGGCATGCATAGGGTTGGGAAAGCCCAAATTTTAGGAAAAAAATTAATTTCTGTTGTTCAATTTAATGTTGACCCTAAGCCTGATTTTATTAATATTGATGAAGATGATCTGACTTATGATGATTAAGTTCTCCTAAAACTAACATAATACACCTTATACAAAACCAAGTTAATTATATATTTTAAATCAAATATTTAAGCTATATCCAAACACATTATCCCTTTGAATAAGGTGTTTTTTCTCGTTTATATGATTTCAGGTTTATTGTAAAGACAAGCTAAACTATTTAGACCACCCCTCCCACAACCTTATGACATCAGCTGCGTGTCCGTCAGCTACTTTTGCCACTGTTTGAAGTGTGTAAGTTTGCCCTCATTCCGAGGATAAATTCTTACCTCCTGCATGAGATAATCTATGCGAAGCCAACATAACCTGATCTTTTAGCAGTAACTTTAGAAGTACCGCAAGGAAATGCTAAACTACTTCTAAAATGGTACTGCTAAAATGGCTAAAAACTGGAACAAAATACATTTAAAAGTTTTTGTTACTTTAGTATGTCA
Organism: Acinetobacter larvae; assembly: GCF_001704115.1. Classification (NCBI taxonomy): domain Bacteria; kingdom Pseudomonadati; phylum Pseudomonadota; class Gammaproteobacteria; order Moraxellales; family Moraxellaceae; genus Acinetobacter; species Acinetobacter larvae. The sequence continues at coordinate 1,006,713 of NZ_CP016895.1, read as the reverse complement.
AGCAAATAAAATCATTTTCACTCTAATTTTCTTTTAAAATCATAAACTGACGAATACTATAATAACCATCAGCTAGTACCCAATCTAATTTACACATGGTATTCTGCATCTCATCCCAAACATCGTTATTTTTTAATACTTCAACAGTTAACTCCCCCTGATTATTGCCTACAAATAATCTAAACCAAGCCAAATGATCTAAATCAGATTCTTGCTCGATTTGTGCCTGAAGTTGCTCGAACCAATGGTTGGGTAATTCTGGAAAAGTGTCTAAATTGATTAAGCGCGTACCCATTGCACCAAGGTACACCGTATAGTTTTTATCTTGTATCTGCCACTGTATAACATCAACTTGGTCATCGGGTTTTAATCCCCAAAAGGCTACCGCAAAAACATGGAATGAATTAATACAAAAATTTTTCAGCGCATCTGGAATCGCTTCATCACTACTCTCCCCAATACCAGCAAAACACTCAATCATAAGGGTTTGATCTGAGTGGAATACTTCTACTTGTAAACAACCATTTGTATCGTAGGGAAACCATAACATCCGAATAGCGGGATATTGCTCAAAATCATGATATGGAACCAACCAATCCTCTTCCATAGTATAAGGAATTGCATGCTGGTCAAATAATTGTTGTAGGGGCTCAATAACTGGAAAAGACCGCATCACATAAAATGCCATAATTAAAATTATTTTTATTTAACCTTGATTCCATTTGAACAGTCAACTGCTTATTTTATTGATTATTTTATTGATAGTTTTATAGAGAATTCCGTGCACTTCTAAAGCATTGTTTTTTTTAACCAAACAAAACCAAGCAAACATGCTGCCTATGCAAAAATATGACCCACAGCATGTTTGCTTTCCTGCTAGAACTTATAGGTTAATCCTAGATTATAATTGCGCCCTTCACCCCAAGTATAAGTGCTATACCAGCTAAAGATGGTGTAATATTTTTCATCTAAAAGGTTATTAATATTAAAGCTCAAAGCCAATTGATCATTTACTTTATAATTAGCCATTGCATCAACAACCCAATAATCATCAACCACATGTTTAACCTGTTGGCTATAGATAGGATTACTCACCTGCCCCCAAGTTTTATCTTGCCAACGTACCCCCCCGCCCAATGTCAGCCCAGCAACCCAAGGGTCCATTTTATAACTGCTATATAAAGTAAATTCATTTTCAGGTGTTAAAGTCGAAACTTTTTCGCCTTGTTGCTTAGAAATTTTATGGTTAAAGCCAGCATGCAAATTCCATTGCGGTAGAATTTCCCCAGTAATTTCTAATTCAACGCCTTTGGTTTTTACGCCTGATATCGCTTGATAAGCTGTGCCGCCAGAAGGTGTTAATACACCTGGAATTTCTACACCAAAATTATCTTGCTTCAACTGAAAATAGGCCAAACTGGTATTGAGACGCCCATTATAAAACTCTCCTTTTAGTCCGACTTCATAGTTCTGCCCTTCTAAAGGATCTAAGCTTTTACCATCGCGATCTTGCTTCGACTGTGGATTAAAAATCGTGGTATAACTGCCATACAAAGCAAAGTTGTCATTCAAATCATATACGGCACCGATATAAGGTACAAAAATTCCAGATTTCTTCACTTGCTCAGATTTATAATTGGCAATACGTCCACCTAAAATAATTTTAAGATCATCTAAAACATGCCAACGTGATGTAGCGTAAAGACCATTTTGTCGTGTTGTCTCACGATTATCATAATGACTGCCCTGTGACCAATTCGGCTCAGGAACATCACCGACCCAACCATAATAATCATTAAATTGCGTGTTATAACCCGGCTCTGGTCCATAACCATCATTTTTCCATGTGCTTTTAGAAATATTACCGCCCAATACTAATTCATGTGTGCGACCAAATAACTGAAAAGGTCCAGTCACATAAATATCTGCAGCATCACTTTTGGTTTCACCAATATAACGTCCAGCCCACATACTGGTACCCGCGCCATCAACTGGATTGGGATGCCCAGCAGCCAGAGCACCCAGTGCTGTATCATAACCATTAATTTGATGATTGAGCTGTAATTTCGCGACCCAATCATGCTCAAACTGATGTTCTAAAGTTGCAAAAATGGTTCGCGTATACTGCTCCCAATAACTCCAACGCGCACCATTGTTAAAATGCCGCGGCATATCATTAAACTCGCCCTTGGCATTATAAATCGGGATGCCTCCCCAGGTTGAGTTTTTCGGCTTGGAATCCTGATAATCCGCACCAATGGTCAATAAGGTCCGATCGCTCAAATCTGCTTCTACAATTCCATAAAAAACAGGAGTTTTACGTTCATAACGATCCAACTGTGATTCTTTATATTGATATGCCGCCACACCACGGGCACGAATACTGCCCTGTTGATTTAATGGTCCACTCACATCAAGCTCAGCACGATATTTATGCCAAGAGCCTATCCCTAAGGAAACATGTCCTTGTAAATCTTGCGTTGGTTTTTTACGAATAAGATTGATCGTCGCACCGGGATCACCTATGCCGGTCAATAATCCTGTGGCACCTTTTAATACTTCAATGCGGTCATAAATCGCGGTATCACTTAAAGTATTTCCCGCTGAATAAGATGAATCTCGTCGCATCGGAATGCCATCATACTGAAAATTCTGTATGGCAAAACCACGGGAATTATACTCAGTGCGTTCACTGTCATAGGTCACGACACTCACACCTGGAGTGTGGTTCATCACATCATCAATCGAGGTCAGATTGAAATCATCCATTTCCTGACGGTTAATCACGCTAATACTTTGCGGTGTTTCTTTCGGCTTTAGCACCAAGCGTGTTGCTGTTGCAATACTACCCGGTGAATATGTGCCAGAATTTTCTGTGATTTCTCCAAGTTGATTGGCTTGTAAAGTAATGGTTTCGAGTTCTTGTACCTCTGTACTATTTTTTACCACAGCAAGGTCTTCTACAGCAGCATGTAAAAGACTACTCGCAAATCCTGCGATGCTACCCAGCATCAATAGCTGAATGGCTCTAGACAGTTGTTTCTTTTTAAGATCAGATAGTTTTCGATATGACATAAGATATCAACTCATTATGGGGTAGATTAATTTTTAAAAAATTTAAGTCAAATAGGATGAATGATTGTTTTAATGCTAACAAAACCCGGCGCTTATGCTCATCACGGCTAAAAAATCTGCAAGTTTCACGCTGCAAAACTTGAGCAGAGAACATCGATAAATCATCAGCAAATACTGTTAAGGAGAGTTAACAAGAATTATTCTCAATTATAGGGGTGTTTATCAAGCAATACCATTGATATTGTTTATTAATTTTTGAATAAAAGATTTACTTTTTATTTTTAATAACTTAAATGTAGCTTTCTAACTAAGCATGCTCAACAATACAAACTCCCACAGGCACTGAGCAACGTATAGCGCATCTAACAAGTTCCCATAAAAAAACCCAGTCTAAAACTGGGTTTCGATCAAAAATTAAATTTATTTAACTCTGAGTCCCACCATTCCATGCTGCCCATTACGAATTATCGCCACGCGAGCAACGGTATTATTTTTCAACTCAGAAACTGCATTAATGAAGTCATCTAAGGTCGTAATTTTAGTCTCATTAATCTGAGTTACCACATCACCTGGCATCATACGAGACTGTGCAGCCAAGCCATCACGCGTAACATCTTGAATTAACACACCACCTTTTATTCCTAAACGTGATTTCTCTACATCTGACAATTCACGTACTGCAACACCTAAGGTTGGTCCTTTACGAGCCTTAGTCACTTGACCCGCTTCTCCTTTGGCGGGTGTATCATCCAATGCACGTGCCAAGGTGACATTGATCACACGTGATTTATCATTACGCAATACTTCTAATTGGATATTTTGTTGCGGTGTAGTGCGGTTTAAGAAGTTAAGTAAATCCGCAGTACGCGAAATCGGACTACCATTATATTTCATAATGACATCGCCAGCTTCTAATCCTGCTTTGGCAGCCGGTGAGTCAGGATTGACTTGGGTAATCAATGATCCTTCGGGTTTAGCGAGCTTATAAGCCTCTGCAAGATTGCGATCGATATCTTGGAATGACGCGCCCAAATATGCACGGGTTACTTTACCATTTTTCTTTAATTGATCGGCAATATCCATTGCAACATCAATGGGAATAGAAAAAGACAAGCCCATATAACCGCCTGTACCACTAAAAATCCGTGAGTTCACCCCGATCACTTGACCATTTTGGTTAAATAACGGACCACCAGAGTTTCCGGGGTTTAGCGCGACATCGGTTTGGATAAAAGGTACTGACGTTTCTTCCATCATATTCCGTGATTTAGCACTGACAATCCCTGCTGAGGCAGAATAATCAAAACCAAAAGGCGAACCAATCGCGAGTACCGGTTGTCCAACTTTGAGTTGATCTACATTACCAATATTTAAAGATGGATAACCCTGCCCTTCAACTTTTAATAAGGCGACATCCGTGCGTTGATCACTGCCGACAACTTTGGCATCGATCTCACGGCGATCATTGAGAATAATGGTAACTTTCGAAGCATCTTGCACCACATGATGGTTGGTAATCAGATAACCATCTTTACTAATGAAAAAAGCACTGCCATATGAAGTCTTTTCTTGCGGTGCACGCTGTTGTGGGACAATAATTTGATTACCAAAGAATCTTTTTAAAATTTCAGGAACTTGCTGCTGCAATAATTCTTCTTGAGAAAGTTTTTTCACCACATTGACACTGACAACAGCAGGGCTGACCTGTTCAACCAAATTGGAGAAGTCTACAGGTGTAGCGGCTTGAGCAGCTTGAGCAGCAACTGTGAAAACAGCAGCATACATTCCTTTTTGTAGATAACGATTTCTCATGAAAAATGAACCTATAAATAAAGATGTGAATAAAATTGTTGTAACACATTCAATTTTATTGTTAAGTAAAAAAATGTTTCAATATTTTTAAAAAACAACATGTTATTGGCTTTTTGCCAGACTTTTAGCATGCTATAGCTGTTCTAAGATACTCGATAATTTTTATTATAAATTGAAGAAATTGCGAATTTATCGTATGTAATCTGAAATATCGAAAACCTAGAGTAAAACTGGGTCGCAGCATCTAGACACTGTCAATAAAATGCGCCATTTACTCTGATTATTTCCTGCTAAGTTCTTTAAGTTAAATAATTTTTGGATATTAATGTGAACTAGTTCTAATTCAAATACAGTTTACCCTTGTAATTTAAGACAAAAAAGAGTGTGATGATTAGACTTTCCTCAAATTAGCTAATGGACATGTCTAATTTTCACAACACACATCATTTTGATGTGATTATTGTGGGTAGTGGCGGTGCTGGTTTAAGTGTGGCCTTGTCTCTCCCCGAACATTATAAAATTGCTATTCTGGCAAAATCGCATTTAACCGATGCCAGCACCTACTTCGCTCAAGGGGGTGTGGCGGCGGTACTCGATGCACAAGACTCCTTGCAACAACATATAGATGATACCCATATTGCTGGGGTCAATTTATGTGAGCAGCAAGCGGTACAACAAACCGTACAAGGCGGGCAAACTGCTGTCGATTTTCTGCTGCAACAAGGCGTGCAATTTACCCTAGACCAAGACCAACAGCTTCACCTCACACGTGAGGGTGGGCATTCTCAGCGCCGTATTATTCATGCAGCGGATGCGACCGGTAAAGCCATCTCCACGACGCTGGTACAACGTGCACGGGAAAAATCAAATATTCAGATTTTTGAAAACTATATTGCCATCGACTTGATCGATGCAGCAAAGTTTTCCGATCAAAGCACAGCACACCGCATCGTTGGGCTTTATGCTTTAGATGAAAAGAGCGACCAAGTGCATACCTTCTTGGCTCCCTTTACCACCTTAGCCTGTGGTGGTGCAATGAAAGCTTATCTGTATACTTCCAATCCAGATATTGCGACAGGCGATGGTATTGCCATGGCTTATCGTGCGGGTTGCCGCGTCGCCAATATGGAGTTTAATCAGTTTCATCCGACCTGCCTATATCATCCACAAGCACGTGCATTCTTAATCACCGAAGCCATGCGCGGTGAAGGTGCTTATTTAAGACTGCCAGATGGCGAACGTTTTATGTTGCGCTTCGATGAACGCGCAGAGTTGGCACCACGCGACGTCGTTGCCAGAGCAATTGACTATGAAATCAAACGCTTAGGAATACGTCATGTATGGTTAGATATTCGCCACAAACCAGCAGACTTTATCCGCTCACATTTCCCAACGCTATATGCTCGTTTACTTGAACTGGGTATTGATATTACCCAAGAGATGATTCCTGTGGTACCAGCAGCACACTATACCTGTGGCGGTGTGGTGGTTGATGAAAACAGTCAGACCGATCTTGCTGGTTTATATGCCGTGGGGGAAACCTCATATACGGGTTTACATGGTGCCAACCGCATGGCCAGCAATTCACTCTTGGAGTGTTTTGTCTATGGCATCCGTGCTGCAGAGCATATTCAACAGCATTTTGATCAACGCTTTGATTATCCTCAGCCCCCAGCTTGGGACAATTCTCAAGTCTGTGATGCCGATGAAGAAGTGGTCATTCTACAAAACTGGGATGAGTTACGTGCCACCATGTGGAACTATGTGGGTATTGTACGTAGCACCAAGCGTTTACAACGCGCATTGCATCGTATAGAAATGCTCAAAACCGAAATTACCGAATACTATCAAGACTATCATGTCAGTAAAAATCTGATAGAACTGCGTAATCTGGTCTTGGTCGCCGAAATGATTGTCCGCTGCGCTCTATCGCGTAAAGAATCTCGTGGTCTGCATTATACTTTGGATTATCCAGAACTTGCGACAGAACGTTATAAAACTGTTTTAAGCCCGCAGAACACATCTGTGCAATTAATTGCCGTGGATCTCAGTGCCTAACGCACCAAGCAAAGCCCCAGTACACTGTATTGGACTGGGGCTTTTTATTTAACCAGAGGTTTTTTATTTCAGGACTAGACAGTCATTTAAAACTAAAGCTTTATCGCAAAGACCGACTCAAGACGCTACAGCGAGCTGAGGTGTAGCACTTTGCTTTAAATACTTTTTCGGTGAAACCTGCATAACTTTCTTAAAGCTCACAATAAAAGAAGCATCGCTATCATAGCCTAGACGATAAGCAATTTGCTGTACGGTATCCCCTTCCATTAACCATTGTAGTGCCAATATCGAATGTAGTTTGATGCGCCACTGGTTAATACTCAATCCTGTTGCTGCCAAAAAAGCCCGCGTCATACTGCGCTCACTCATACAACAAACTTCAGCCCATTGCTTTAAAGTGTAATGGTCCGCAGGATGTTGCAGTAAATGTTGGGTAATCTTTTTTAGACGTGATGCTTCAGGCATTCTCAAACAAAATGATTGCGGTACAGCAACGGCTATTTCATCCAGCAAACACTGCATTAAACATTGGTCTGAGGCTTGATGATAGTGATATTCAACCGACTCAATACGTTGTAATAACGCTTTTAAAAAGCTGCTGCAGTGGTACATCTGTATATGTTCTTGTGTGGCAAAAGCCTCAATATGTTCAACAAAAAGTACATATCCAGATGAATAACCATAGCTTTTAACTTGATGTTGCGTATTTGCAGCAATCCAGATTGCGCTATTGGGAGGAACAACCCAAATCCCGCGTGCAGTTTCAATGGTCACTAAACCACGTGTCGTGACCACAAATTGGTTCTTTTGATGCTGATGCATGGCAAGCTCCCAGTCAGGCACCTGCTCTTCCATTTTGACCATCACCACAGGGCGATCAATCAAATCAGCAAAAAAAGGTTGTATCTCTGCTGACATAGATACTCCTAATACATAGCACCTGCTAACAGTGAATCAATCATTTTCTGTGCTTGGACATGATCCGCCACAATAAACATTGGATAACCAGAAAATTTAACGTAATTATTTGCCATTTTCTGTGAAGCTAAACGAACTTGCTCATCCGCTTCGATATGGATATGCGCTTTGATATATTCACTTAGCAGTTCACGTTTTTGTTTGACCCACGCAGCAATCTGCTTACGTTCTTCATGACTTTGTTGTTGTTCAGGAAATGGGCCTTCACTCAACAAGACGAAGGGACTTTGACGGGCTAATAATGCTTCAAAATACGCAATATTCTCGTCAAAAGGTAGCACATCTTGTTCTTGAAAACCCACTTTCACAATTGGAAAATTTTGTGTTTCGCTAATATACATGGCATAGCCCTCAGATAAGAATTATTCTTATCTTAACCAACAATGCACTTTACTTAACTATCTATATCAGCCAAACAATTTTGAAATCCAGCCAAAATGATTGGGCTGGATTTTTGCTCAAAATGTTGCGATTAAAAACCATCAAACTGTTGAATATGTTGTAAAGCTTCCGCATAGACTTGTTCGGCAGATTGGGTGGCATCAATCCGTTTAATGCGGCTAGGCTCTTGTTGTTGTAACTGTTGATAGCCGTGACGGACTTGACTAAAAAAGCTCAGTTTCTCTTGTTCAAAACGGTCTAAAGCCCCACGTTGTGTCGCGCGTTGCATGCCCAAATCAACCGGCGCGTCTAACCAAAAAGTAAGATCTGGCAAACGCGCTACAAAATGCTGATTTAAAAGCTGTAACTTCTCAGCACTTAGACCACGACCAGCACATTGATACGCATAGCTGGCATCACAAAAGCGATCACATAATACGATCTTTCCTGCCTGCAATGCAGGTAAAATCACTTGCGCCAAATGTTGTGCGCGTGCAGCATACATCAATAATAGCTCGGTATCGTAGTGAATATCTTCTTGCTGTTCAGTGCTTAATAATAAACTACGAATACGCTCAGCCAGCGGTGTTCCACCCGGCTCACGGGTTAAGACCACCTCTCGCTGCTGCGCCTGTAAAAAAGCATGTAGTTTGACAATCAAGGTACTTTTGCCCACACCTTCAGTGCCTTCAAAACTAATAAACATGGTTACTCCTGCTTTTTGGCGCGCATCACTTGAATATAAGTTTGTACAGCACGGTTGTGATCATCTAAGTTGCGACTAAAGGTATGTCCGCCATTGCCCGTTGCAACAAAATAAAGATTTTGTGATTGATCTGGATGCATGGCAGCTTCAATGGCTTTTTTACCCGCCAAAGCGATTGGGCTTGGCGGTAGACCATGGATAGTATAGGTATTATAAGGTGTTGCGGTACGTAAATCTTGGCGGGTGATTTTACCCTGATAGCGTTCTCCCATGCCATAAATCACGGTTGGATCTGTTTGTAAACGCATATTCAGTTTTAAACGGCGGACAAAAACCCCTGAAACTTTGTTTAATTCACGATCTAGGCTGGTTTCTTTTTCAATAATAGACGCCATAATTAAGGCTTCGTATTTATTTTTATAAGGCAAGTCTGCTGCACGTTTTTGCCATGCCTCATCCAAAATTTTCATTTGGCGCTGATATAAATCTTTTAAGATTTCAAGATCGCTGCTGCCCTTGTCATAAAAATACGTATTGGGTGCAAATATCCCCTCAAGATGGGAATAAGGTACACCCAACGCCTTGATGATACTGGCATGATTTTTATAATCTAAGGTTTTGACGATATTGGGATCTTTTTGCAGGCTTTGTAGTAGCTGCTTCGTTGTGGTCCCCTCAATAATCAAAAGACGTGTCATATAGGCATTTTCAGCATTCGATAATAATTCAAGCAGTTGTTGTATGGTCATGCCCTTAGGCACTTCATATACACCAGCTTTCATACTCTCATGAATAAATAACTTACGATACAACTTTAAAATCATTGGGAATTTAACTTTGTTTTCAGCAGCAAGTCGATCAATAAACGCGCTGTAATTATCTCCCGAACGGATGACCAAACTCTCTTTCGTCCCATGTACAGGGTAAACTTGGAATAAACTCAGACGCAATACCACGATGACCAGTAATACGACAAGCACAATAAAGACCGCACTTCTGGTGATCCATGCTTTGGATTTCACTTGATTCGGTTGTTTCTTCAATTTGGATTGAGCCATAAAATTTAATAAAGGTTTAAAGTTGATCGAGTTTTAAGTCTTGAAACAGTTGCAGACAAGCGGCTGTTTCTAAAGTTTGTTGCTGAAAATGCGTAACGATTTTCATAGCAGATAATGCATTACAGAAAAATAAGCTTTGCAGCTGCTGCAGATCTTCGATCTTTACATACTCACGCCGACACGCGATCTGCTGTTGCTGCATTCTTGCCAAAATTTCATCTTGCATAACACCTTGCACGCCATTATAACGAAGTTCTGGTGCAATCCATTGATTATTGATGCGTAAAAAACAATTACTACTCACACCTTCCACAATATAGCCATGCAGATCGCCCACCAAAGCCTCAGACCATTGCCGGTGATCTGCCTCATGCCGCAGCAACACCTGTTCAAGCCGATTCAACGTTTTTAACCCTCGTAATTGTGGCATACATAGCCCCAAACGCTGTTCGAGTAAACCACTTTGTATAAACTGCACGGTAGGAGTGTGCTGAACATCTGTTTGTTGGAAGGCAACTTGTGGATAAAAAAGCACATAAACATCTGCCAAGCTTGCCCGATCAAATGCATAGCCACGTTGTCCCTCAGCACGACTAATCACAATTTTTAAAGTACCGTTCAATATACCGAGCTGCTGTTTTAATTTTAAAATTGCTTGATCTATATATTGAAGATCTACCTCCATAAATAAACGCTGCGCTGCATGCTGTAGACGCTGTAGATGACGTACTTGTAATTGCCAATGGTTGTTACACAGACGCGCCGTGGTAAAAAAACCATCGCCATAATGAAAGCCGCGTGCGGCGATAGACAACTCTTGTACCGGCTCAGCATTTTTAAAAGCATAGACCATATAAAAAATTCCAGTAAATTCAAATAAATCACTTTCCCAACCGCCCTATCACAAATCTTTTTTTGTGATATAAAATTCGTTTTTTATTATTTTTTACGCAATAAGAGTCGCGTTATTCTGCATCCATCCTAGCTCGCTTAACAATAATAGGCACGGTATTATGCACATTTCTAAAATAAAACTCGCACTTGTTAGCGCATTACTTGCGGCGTCTTCCTATACTTTTGCAGCCAAAGATTTCCTCAATGTTTCATACGATCCTACACGTGAACTCTATGATGATGTCAATAAGCAATTTTCTCAATACTGGCAGAGCCGTACGGGGCAGCAAATCAACTTCAAACAATCACATGGTGGTTCAGGTAAACAAGCACGAGGCGTGATTGATGGACTTTCTGCCGATGTCGTAACATTAGCACTAGCAGCAGATATTGATGCCATTGCCGACAAAACCGATTTATTACCCAAAGATTGGCAAAAGAAATTTCCAAACAACTCAACACCATATACTTCAACGATTGTGTTCTTGGTGCGTAAAGGCAATCCCAAACAACTCAAAGACTGGAATGACTTGGTCAAACCAGGGGTAGAAATCATTACTCCCAACCCAAAAACCTCGGGTGGTGCACGTTGGAACTATCTAGCCGCATGGGCTTGGGCTAAACATCAATATGGTAGTGATGCCAAAGCACAGCAGTTTGTAACGCAAATTTATAAACAAACCAAAGTCCTAGACTCTGGTGCTCGTGGTGCAACCACCACCTTTACTGAGCGTGGGATTGGTGATGTGTTATTGGCTTGGGAAAATGAAGCCTATTTGGCAGTCCGTGAGCAACCGAATAAATTTGAAATCATCACACCATCTTTGTCAATTTTGGCCGAACCACCAGTTGCCATTGTTGAAAAAAATGCACAAAAGCATGGCAATCAAAACTTAGCACGGGGTTATCTCAATTTCTTGTATTCACCACGTGGTCAGGATATTGCGGCACGGCATTATTATCGACCACGCAATGAAAATATTCTTAAACAATATCAACATGTTTTTAAACCATTAAAACTGGTAACAATTGATCAAGAATTTGGTGGCTGGGTAAAAGTGCAAAAACAACACTTCGATAATAACGGTATTTTTGATCAAATCATTAAAACCAATAATCAGAAATAGTCAGCTGCATCGGGGGATGCGATCAGGAGTAACGATATGATTCACAGCATTATTGTTCCAGGCGTGGGTGGCAGTGAAAGCAATCACTGGCAAACATGGTTACAACAGCAACTGATGTTTAGCTCACGCGTAGAGCAGAAAGATTGGCAGGCGCCAGTATTATCTACTTGGGTTGAACATTGGGTGAATACCGTCAAAAATGCACCTGATAGCTTACAAATTATTGCCCATAGCTTTGGCTGTTTGACCAGTGTTGCAGCCTTAGCACAACATCCTGAACTGGCTTATAAAGTTAAAAAAATGGTCTTGGTTGCACCCGCCAATCCCAGCCGTTTTTCTGCACAAGGTTTTGCACAAGCAGGGCAACTGAATTTTGCAGATTACTTTCGAGACATTCAGCTCACGGTGGCAACTGATCTGATCATGAGTGAAAATGATCCTTGGTTTGCTGAGCAAGATGTCAGAGCCTTAGCACAGCATTGGCAATTGCAACCGCGTAATCTAGGTCAGGTTGGGCACATCAATGTTGCTGCTGGTTTTGGTCCATTTCCTGAGATTTTTGAACACCTGCTCAATGAACAACCGCGTAGATCTGTTTATCGTACGGTTGAAGAACAGGATGTCTATCTCAGATATGCCATCTAAGCACTTACAACCTGTTGGGTCAGCATCTACACTGCCCCACACATGGGCTAAACACAACGATATATCTTTATATGCTTATTGATTTCAATAAGCTTTTCTCATTTTGAGGAGTCAACATGGCGCAGCAATCCAGAGTGCTGCCGGGGTTTGGTCTTTCCTTAGGCTTCACCTTAGCATATTTATCTTTGATCGTACTGATTCCCCTATCTGCGGTCTTTATCAAATCATTGGGAATTGGTTGGGACGGCTTTCTCGACATCATCAGTTCACAACGTATTATAAAAGCCTTACAGCTCAGTTTTAGCACTGCGCTATTAGCGGCTTTTATTAATGTAATTTTTGGGCTGTTGTTGGCATGGTGTTTGGTGCGCTATCGCTTTCCGGGTAAACGTTTGATTGATGCCTTGGTCGATTTACCCTTTGCCCTACCGACAGCCGTTGCCGGGATTGCCTTGACTTCACTCTATGCCCCTACTGGTTGGATTGGGCAATATTTGGAAAGTTTTTTTAACTTGCAAATTGCCTATACTCCAATCGGGATTACCTTAGCGTTGATTTTTATTGGTATTCCTTTCGTAGTCCGAACCGTGCAGCCGGTACTGGCCGACATCGAGACTGAACTGGAAGAAGCAGCATCAGCATTAGGTGCCAATCGTTTGCAAATCGTCTGCAAAGTGATTTTACCGATTTTATTTCCAGCATTGCTCACCGGCTTTGCCTTAGCTTTTGCCCGCGGTGTCGGTGAATATGGTTCTGTTATTTTTATTGCAGGGAATCAGCCCTTTAAAACCGAAATTGCACCGTTATTGATTATTTCTCGTTTAGAAGAATATGACTATGCTGGTGCAACCACCATTGCTGTGGTGATGTTACTGATTTCCTTCGCCATTTTATTGCTCATTAATGTGGTACAAGCTTGGGCAAGTCGACGTACTGGGAGGTCTGCACGATGAGTATCAATAGCCATCACGATATTGCTGAACGTTTACAGTCTAGAGATGCCACCCGTGAACCTATCGCGGTACGGATTGTGCTGATCACGATTGCATTAATCTTCTTCGCTGCCTGCCTATTGCTGCCACTGATTTTAGTATTCGTAGAAGCATTTAAACAAGGTCTAGAAGTTTACTTTAGTGCATTGGTCAGCCCAGATACACTCTCTGCTGTTAAGCTGACATTACTCACTGCTGCCATTGCCGTTCCGCTCAATATGGTGTTTGGGGTCGCTGCAGCTTGGTGTGTTGCCAAATATCAATTCCGTGGTAAAGCCATACTCACCACGATCATTGATATGCCCTTTTCGGTTTCACCCGTCATTGCAGGCTTAATGCTGGTCTTGATCTTTGGTAGCCAAGGTTGGCTTGGTGGCTGGTTAATGGATCACGATATCAAAATCCTTTATGCCACCCCAGCCATTGTATTGGCAACTGTCTTTATTACCGTGCCTTTTGTGGCCCGCGAACTGATTCCCTTGATGGAAGCACAAGGCAGTGAAGAAGAAGAAGCGGCGATCGTGCTGGGCGCATCAGGTTGGCAAACCTTTTGGAAAGTTACCTTACCCAATATCAAATGGGGGCTGATTTACGGTGTCATTCTGTGTAATGCCCGTGCCATGGGTGAATTTGGTGCTGTCTCTGTGGTATCTGGACATATCCGTGGGGAGACCAATACCTTGCCATTACATGTTGAAATTTTATATAACGAATACACCTTTAGTGCAGCCTTTGCGGTGTCTTCATTGCTGGCTTTATTGGCAATCGTCACCTTAGTGCTCAAAACTTGGGTTGAATTCCGCCAAGAAAAACAAAATAACGATGCAGATCAATCGATCTCGTAGTACAGGATGGTCATCATGAGTATACAAGTTAAAAACATACGTAAAGACTTTGGCGCATTCCACGCGTTAAATAATATCTCTTTAGACTTTCCTGAAGGTCAATTGGTCGCATTATTGGGGCCATCTGGCTGCGGTAAAACCACCTTATTGCGTATTATCGCAGGGCTCGAAACAGCCGATAGCGGTCAAGTGATTTTAGAGGGCAATGACGCAACAGATGTGCATGTACGGGAACGTCAAGTGGGCTTTGTCTTTCAACATTATGCTTTATTTAGACATATGACGGTCTTTGACAACGTTGCTTTTGGTTTAAGAGTACGCCCGCGTTCAACGCGTCCTTCAGAAGCAGAAATCAAAAAACGGGTTACCAAATTACTTGACTTGGTGCAATTAGGCTTTTTAGCAGATCGTTATCCAGCACAACTTTCAGGTGGTCAACGTCAACGTATTGCGTTGGCCCGTGCCTTGGCGGTAGAACCACGTGTGCTACTACTTGATGAACCTTTTGGTGCCTTAGATGCCAAAGTACGTAAAGAATTACGCCGTTGGTTACGGAGTCTGCATGACGAGCTACATATCACCTCGATTTTTGTTACCCATGACCAAGAAGAAGCGCTTGAAGTCGCCGATCAAATCGTGGTGATGAACAAAGGTAATATCGAACAAATAGGCTCACCGCGCCAAGTGTTTGAACAGCCAAGCACCCCTTTTGTCTTTGATTTCTTAGGGCAAACCAATCGCTTTGAAGCCGAAAACCATCAGGGCGTGGTGACTATAGGTGAAGACCGTATTCAACTGCCACATTTACACGCTGCACCACAAGGTAAAGTCTTAGCCTTTGCTCGCCCAGATGAACTACAGATTCATACCGTCGCAACACCGAATGCGATTCAAGCAACCTTCTTAAGAGAAGTTTGGATTGCAGGCAAAGTCATCGCTGAATTACAAGATTATTCTGGACAAATTCTAGAAATAAATCTAACGATTGATCAAGCCAAGCAGCATCAATTACGTGCCAATCAAACTGTTTGGTTAAGCGCAACCACTTTACATTTATTTGAACATCAGGTCGCTTAGCGCGATGTTCAACTCTATTTACAGTTCTATCTAGGTACTCAATGTCATGAATTTTCAACAACTTAGAATCATTCGAGAAACTGTACGACAAAACTTTAACTTAACCGAAGCGTCTGCAGCACTTTATACCTCTCAATCAGGCGTCAGTAAGCACATCAAAGACTTAGAAGATGAGCTTGGAGTACAGTTATTTGTTCGTAAAGGTAAACGTCTCTTAGGCTTAACTGAGCCTGGTCAAGCCTTGTTGAGTATTGTCGAAAGAATGCTGATTGATGCAGATAATATCAAACGTCTAGCTGATGACTTTAATAAAGTCGATGAAGGCACTTTAACCATTGCCACCACCCATACCCAAGCGCGTTATGTGTTACCTCCGATTGTCAATGCCTTTAAAAAGCACTTCCCCAAAGTCCATTTGATTTTGCAACAAGCCAGCCCAGTGGAAATTGCTGAGTTGTTATCGATGGGTTTGGCCGATATCGGTATTGCAACGGAGTCATTAACCACCGAAGAAAACTTAGCCAGCGTACCTTTTTATACGTGGAAACACAGTATTATTACGCCTTCACAACATCCTTTAAGTAATATCCCCGTTGCAGACATTACATTAGAGACACTGGCACAATATCCAATCATTACCTATCATGGCGGTTTTACTGGACGCTCTAAAATAGATCAAGCTTTTGAAAAAGCAGGTTTACATGCCGATATCGTCATGTCTGCTCTCGATGCCGATGTCATAAAAACCTATGTCGAGTTAGGTATGGGCATTGGGATTGTCAATGACGTAGCATATGATCCTGAACGTGATCATCGCTTAAAACAAGTCAATACCGATCTCTTTGGCTTAAATACAACCTGGATCGCGGTACGTAAAGGACATCTATTACGGGGCTATGGTTATGAGTTTATTTCGTTATGCTCACCAGAAGCAGATATCAAAGCGCTAAAACGCGTTGCTTATCCGGATGATTGACCATATCTAGACTAAGTCAAGATTTTAACTTAGACAATTAGCCAACATATTGATTTAATGCAAAAAAACGAGCCGTAGCTCGTTTTTTTTTTGCAGCATATCTAAACTATGCTTGCGCAATCTTACCAGTTAAAGCTAACACCGACTTTACCAACAGGCATCCATTCATATCTGCTCTTGGTCGAAATTTTATTTGCTTCATTACGAATTTCATTTTCGAGTAAAGCGGTATCTGTAGCAGTATTGGCACCACCAGATTCAAGATTCAAAGCAACCTGTGGGTTACCTGTATAGTAGGCACCAATTTCACCAAATACACCCCAGTTCTTATTAAACTTCGGTGCAATCCCTAAACCGATATAAGGTGAAATATCATTTTTATATTTCATCTTACCGTTGATGTGTGCACCATTGGCACCCGCTTTAAAATCAGTATTGTTGACTGTAAAGTTGCGGTTTGCATCTACACGACGGTCTAAGTCATAGTCATTGTCGGTATAACCCACACCTGTCGCAACATATAAGCTTTTGGCAAAGGTATTGCTACTTGCACCCCAAGGACGAACTTCAACATTTAAATAAACATTATTATTGTCCATATCGATGTCATATTTTGAGCCATTGACTTTTACGTCATCAGACCAAGAAATATCACCACCATTATAGCCAAGCGCTAAGCCTACATATGGGTTCACATCCCATAATAGTGCACCACCATAACCTGTTGTTCCCACCTCAGCACGCACACCAGATGGAATAAGCTGCTTACCATCAAAAACAGAGTTACCTTGGACTACTGCTGAATCTGCCATAGCTAAACCAGAGCAAGTCAACGCTGTTGTCACAATTGCGAGCTTTAAAGATTTCATGTGTATCTCCTAGATAGAAAAACCATCTCATTCAAATTATTTATAGTCGCTGTGTTGCATAACCTTAAACGAGTTTTGTTAAATTTTTAACCATTCAAATTTAACTTTTTGTAGCTTTTTGATACAATTTTATGTAAGGCACTGTATTTTATAAACACTTAGGGCTTGACAAATTACAATAAATTTTCCATTAAATAAAAATATATTTTTTACCATTTTGAGTTCGTAGTAAAATTTTGTCCAATTTGTAAACCAAAATCATTATTTTAGCCATTTTAATGACCACTCAATTTCCATCAGCACGTGATAAAAACTATTTTAAAATGACTGTAAATGAAATTTATACTTGCACCAAGCAAATGCTTTTTTCAATCTGGATCAGGATTACATAGTAATCAGGATGAATACAGGTTAATCTTAGCGATTTGGTGTAAAATCTTTTAAATTTTTTGGGAAGGAAGATTATGTCTCAGCTTTCTACGATGATAGAGCAAGCATTTGAAAATCGTGCGCAGCTCTCTGCAGCGGATTGTCCTGCAGAAATTCGTCAAGCGGTTGAACAAGTGATTGCTCGCTTAGATGATGGTAGCTTACGTGTTGCAGAAAAATTTGATGGGCAATGGATTGTTCATCAATGGGTAAAGAAAGCTGTACTTCTTTCTTTCAAACTCAATGACAACCATCCGATCGATGCTGGCGATTTACGTTTCTACGATAAAGTTGAAACTAAATTTTCTGGTTGGAGTGATGCACAATTCCAAGCTGCTGGTGTACGTGTAGTCCCACCGGCTGTTGCACGTAAAGGTAGCTTCCAAGCTAAAAATGTTGTTTTGATGCCCTCTTATGTCAATATCGGCGCTTATGTTGATGAAGGCACCATGGTCGATACGTGGGCAACTGTAGGTTCATGTGCACAAATCGGTAAAAACGTGCATCTTTCTGGTGGTGTAGGCATTGGCGGTGTATTAGAACCTCTCCAAGCAAATCCAACCATCATTGAAGACAACTGCTTTATCGGCGCACGCTCAGAAATCGTTGAAGGCGTGATTGTTGAAGAAGGCTCTGTCATTTCAATGGGTGTTTTCATTGGTCAATCAACACGAATTTATGACCGTGAAACAGGTGAAATTCACTATGGTCGTGTACCTGCGGGTTCAGTTGTTGTACCTGGCAGCCTACCATCTAAAGATGGACGCTATAGCCTATATGCAGCAATCATTGTGAAAAAAGTTGATGCACAAACACGCGCTAAAACAAGCTTAAATGACTTGTTACGCGAAGACTAATTTTCCATATAATTTAAGTCTCTACGGTCAGTCATGGGCGTAGAGACTTTTTGTTTTTTCATGTGGTCTAGATAAATATATGCACGCACGTCGTTCTACTGCGATACCTGTCTCCGATCCTGCGGCAGGTCTTCGTATAACTGAGATTTTTTATTCACTACAAGGTGAAGCCAATAGCGCAGGTTTGGCAACGGTATTCATTCGTCTTACAGGCTGTCCATTACGTTGCCACTATTGTGATACCACCTATTCTTTTGAAGGTGGTGAACGTTTAAGTTTGGCACATATTATTGACGTCGCACGCGCCTATCAAACACCACATATTTGTATTACCGGTGGTGAACCTTTAGCGCAGCCCAATTGTATTCCACTCATGACACAATTAGCCGATTTAGGATGTCAAGTTTCTTTAGAAACCAGTGGAGCATTAGATGTTTCTAAGGTTGATCCTCGCGTCTCTAAAGTCATGGACTTAAAAACGCCAAGTTCGGGCGAGGAACGCAAAAACTTACTCAGTAATCTCGATCACCTGACAGCACATGATCAAATTAAATTTGTCATTTGTAATCGTGAAGACTATATCTGGGCTAAAAATCAAGTTGAACGCTATCGTTTAGAACAACGTGTTGGTAGCGTTTGGTTTTCCCCTGCCTTTGCCATTGAAAAAGGTGCGGTTGCACTCCCAGCTTTAGCCAGAGATTTAGCGCAATGGATTTTAGATGATCGTCTTCAAGTTCGTTTTCAATTACAATTGCATAAATTACTTTGGAATGATGAGACGGGTCGCTAGATCACGCTCATCTACATTCTGACCACATCGATTATTTTTATTCAGCAACTTTGCTATGGAGAAACATTATGCGCGCGCGTGCCATTGTGCTGCTATCAGGCGGCTTAGATTCCACAACTTGTTTGGCTTGGGCACAAGCACGCTATGAATGTATTGCGCTCAGCTTCCTATACGGGCAACGTTCTACCACCGAACTAGATGCCGCCAAAGCCATGTGCCAAGATTTAGGTGTTGAACATCGCACCATTCAAATTGACCTCGGTCAATTGGGCGGCTCAGCATTGACCGACCATAGCATTGATGTTCCAGAACAAGAACAAAGTGGCATTCCGATTACCTATGTTCCAGCACGAAATACCATCTTTTTATCTTATGCACTGGCTGCGGCTGAAGTCTATGCCGCACAAGCCATTGTGATTGGCATTAATGCTGTCGATTATTCTGGTTATCCCGATTGCCGACCAGAGTTTATTGCTGCCTTTGAACAACTGGCACAACTGGCAACCAAAGTCGGTGTAGAAGGTAATGCTTTAAAAATCGAAACGCCTCTGTTACATTTATCTAAAGCGAACATTATACGCTTAGGCTTGGAACATGGAGTAGACTACAGCAAGACAGTCTCTTGTTACCAAGCAGATAATCAAGGACGTGCTTGTGGTAAATGCGATAGTTGCAGACTGCGCAAGCAAGGTTTTACCGATGCAGGCATCGCCGATCCAACACGCTACATCCCGAACAAATAGAGAATAGTTTATGAATATCTTAAAATCAGTTTTATGTACGTCTTCAGTATTGGGCGCTGCGATGCTCGCAAATACCAGCTTCGCCGCTGACAATGCAGCTCTACAACAAGCTTATAGCAGCTCCAATGTAAAAAATGCACTGATCCAAGTTTGTAAAACTGAAACTGCTAAAGGTGGTAAATTAACAGCCGCTGAAGTGAGTAAATATTGCACATGTGCCATTGAGTCTGATGGTAAATTGACCAACAACCAAAAATGGGAAATTCAAAGCACAATTAACCAAAAGAAAAACCCATCAACCCTTGCTTTTGTGCAAAAACAAAATCAAGAATTGTTGGCATGTTTTGGACCACAACTTTCAGCAAAGCTCAAAACCTTGACTGAAGAAGCAATGAAATCTGCTCAAGCAAAATAAGCCCCGAAGCGTTTAAAAGACCTTTTTTAAATTGTTCAACATCCTTTCAGCCACTGTATGTGGCTGTTTTTATGGAGTGATGTATGTGTGAAGATCTAGACATCCAGTTACCAACGCAAAGCTTTGCAAGCACGACAGGGCAAATTAACTTAAACCAGTTGCCACAAGATTGGCTGGTTCTATACTTTTATCCCAAAGATTCAACCCCAGGTTGCACCACACAAGCTGTTGATTTTAGTTGTTTAAAAGATCAATTTGCGCAGCTTGGTTGCGAAGTGATTGGGGTATCGAGAGATTCAGTTAAAGCCCATCAAAACTTTACCACGAAACAAGACCTAACCATCTCCTTGATCAGCGATCCAGACCAACAACTCTGTGAACACTTTGATGTGATCAAAGAAAAAAATATGTATGGAAAAAAAGTCATGGGGGTAGAACGTTCTAGCTTTATTTTCCATCAAGCTAAATTGGTCAAATCTTATCGCAAAGTCAAAGCCGCAGGTCATGCTGCACAAGTACTTGCAGACCTAAAACAACTGCAAGCTGGTTAAAGTATCATACGCAGAAGCCTAAAAATGATAATGGATATAGCCCACTGCATGCACTGTGTTGAGGGCTATATCAACACTGGACTAGCAGCACGATTATAGCGTGCGTAGAGCACAAGCTCATCAGCATGATCCTGCACAAAGAAAGTTAAATCTACCCACAATTTAAGATATTTTTAGTGACATACGATATCTTAAATCGCAATCGACAAGTGAAATAATCCCCAAGCCAAGTACAGCAGTAAAAAAGCAATACAACAATCTAATACACGCCAAGCACGAATACTACGAAACACTGGTGCAATCGCTTGCGCAGCATAGCCCAAGCTAAAGAAAAACAAACATGAAGCGCTCATCGCGCCCAAGGCAAAATAAAGCTTATCACTTTGAATCTGTGCTGAGACGACCCCAATCAACACCACTGTATCTAAATACACATGTGGATTAAGCCAAGTTAATGCAGCACAAAATACCAAACTGCGCAGTAAGGATGTCTGTGAATCTGCTACACCACCCCAAGCATATTGCGCTTGATAAGCCTGATAAAGATGTTTTATTGCATAATAGACTAACAATGCAACACCTAAATACTGAGCAAGCCATAAAACCTGTGCATGTTGCACAATGAATTGCCCTAGCCCAAATACGCCCAAAGCAATTAAAATCGCATCTGAAATTGCGCAGAATAAACAAACCCAAAAAACGTGCTGTCTTTTTAAACCTTGCTGCAACACATAAGTATTTTGCGCCCCAATGGCAACGATCAAACTTAAGCTTAAAGCAAAACCTTTTATATAAAGTGAGAATGACATAGACACCCAAAAAACATTGTGTTGATCGCAGTATTATCTTGGTTTTTTGATTTAAATCCGTATGATCAAGAAAATATTAGCGATCTTAAGTTTTACTTAGGTTAAAAATGACATTACAGAATAAACAGTGCCAAGCATTTCTGGCAGTCTTACAATATGGAAGTTTTGAAGTTGCGGCCCAGAAACTCTGTATTAGTGCCTCTGCTGTCAGTCTACGTGTACAAAGTCTAGAAAAAAGCTTAGCGCAAATCCTCATACTACGTGAACGTCCCTGTCGTGCTACAGCCATTGGGCTAGAATTGGCACAACACTTACAACAAATGCAGCGCATTGAGGAAAGTTTTTTATATCAACTCGCCGCTAAGCAACAGCAGCAAAATTTTTATAGTGTTCGCATTGCCAGTCATGCAGATTCCTTAGCCACGTGGTTACTCCCTGCCTTAAGTCCCATATTAACGGCACAAAAACTACTTTTAGACATACAAATTAAGGATCAAACGCAAACACATCAACTTTTAGAAAGTGGGCAAGTCAATGCCTGTATCTCAACCGAAACTCAGGCAATGCAAGGTTGTGTAGCCGTAAAACTTGGCATTTTACGTTATCGTTTAGTGGCAAGCCCTGCATTTGCGCAAAAATGGTTTGCACACGGTGTCAAACGGCAAAGCTTACAAAGCGCACCAGCGATTATTTTTGATAGGCATGATCAAATGCATCGTGAATTATTGCAGCAACAATTTGGTTTATTTGCCAATAGCTATCCTTATCACCACATACCTTCTGCACACGAGTTTTTAAATAGCATTGTATATGGCTTCGGTTATGGGCTAGTGCCTGAGTTACAAATGCAAGATTATATCCAGCGTGGTGAATTGATTTATCTGGCAGAAGATTCTATACAACCCATTGACCTAGTACTGTATTGGCATCATTGGAAACAACAGGCACCAATTCTGCAAACTCTCAGCCAAGCCCTACAACAGCAAGCCCAAGCCTATTTACGACCAATAAAGCAAAAATAATACAACATGAACCATAAAGCACGGAGCAATGAAGCATAAATAAGCCCTTCACTGCTCAAATATAACCTTATAATTCGTGCTCTAATAATATCGAATAATCTTGTTGCTGAAATTTTTTCTGTAACGCTTGATAATAACGACTGTGTTTAAACTGCTTCAAGAAACTCACCGTTGCAGCTGGAAATTCTTGTTCAATAATCTTGCCCTGAAAATAAGCACGGCGCAAAGGTGTAGCCGAAATTGCCCCTCTTAAACTATCTAGTTCCACTAACTGCCAATCTGGAAATAGGCTTAAATAATAAGATGAATCATCTTTAAAATGCCCAATTAAACCAACTTTTAACATAGAGTGGCATGGTTGCACTGACAAAGCGCCTATACAATCCTGCACACGTTTTTTGAGTAAGTTGACCCACTTCACATCATTATAAACATCTTCGATATCAACAAAATGTAACCGCTGCTGTAAATCTTCTGGATAGCAAGCCAAAATCATGGCCTTACGTTCCGATGCTGAAAAAGGATTTTTAATTGATCGTTCAGCTTGAGCAGAACCCAAGGCGATAATCAACTCACGACCCTGTTGCAAAGCAATATTAATGGTCTGCATATGTGCCAAATGAAAAGGCTGGAAACGCCCGATATAAACTAGATAATCAAATGTATATGTCATCTTCAATTCAATTTTATGACTGTGTAAGTTACAACTTTTGCGTTGAACTCAGTCATAATGCCATCATATGTTGTTTAATTTAGAATTAGGATACTACGATGACGCTACAATGTATTCAACAGCCCCAACCACATTTAGATGCAAAAATTGAAGCCGGTGTACTTACTTTAGCGATTAATCGTCCCGATGCTAAAAATGCACTCTACTCTGAGCTTTATTTACAACTTGCTCAAGCATTGGATGAAGCAGATCAAAGTTCAGCGGTACGTGTCGTCATTCTACGTGGTGCTGATCAAGATTTCAGTGCTGGCAATGACATGCAAGATTTTATGAAATTTGTCAAAAGTCCAAGCCAGAACAAAGCAGGAGATGAACCCCCTTTTGTTTTATTAAAAGCTGCAGCACGTTTTAGCAAGCCCCTGATTATTGCAGTCAAAGGCGTGGCCATTGGTATCGGCGTCACATTATTATTGCACGCAGATTTGGTTTATAGTGATGACAGTGCAATTTTCCAAATGCCTTTTGTCAGTCTAGGTCTATCTCCTGAAGGAGGTGCAAGCCGTTTATTGATCCAACAAGCAGGTTATAAGCGTGCCGCAGAATTATTATTTACAGCACAAAAATTTAATAGTGAAAAAGCACTGCATGCAGGCTTAATTAATGCTGTCGTAGATGATGTTTATGCTTATGCTGAACAGCAAGCACAGCATTTAGCAGCCTTACCCCTTGCCTCTATTAAACAAAGTAAGGCTTTAATGAAACATAACTTGGATGAAATTTTAGCATTGGTAGATGCTGAAGCTGAAATCTTTATGCAACGGGTAAAATCACCAGAGTTATTAGAAGCCGTACAAGCCTTTATGCAAAAACGCCGTCCAGATTTTAGTCAGTTCAATTAACTTTAGTCAGTTCAATGAACAGTCCTTTGACAGCAACACTGCGCAGTGTTGCTGTCAATATGTGTTTTATTAGGACCGTATACAACACGTGCAAGTGAAAGCAATCTCTTTAGGTCAACGAGTTAATATCAAATAACTGTATAAACTCAAATGCCGGTTCTTCATAAGGATGACTTGCTTTTAAAGCCTCCAAAACTGCTAAAGCTGCCGCTTCAGGAACGATAGATTCTACGCGCCATTCAGCAACCTGTTGTAATTTTTTCTGTTCTCCAATATAGGGTTGACTCCCCAGCTCAGGTTTAAACTGTCCCATGCCGAGTACCTGCCAAGCACATTGACTATAAGCCCCCATTGCCCCAGCGCCGGCTGCAAAAATGGCTTGTTTGGTTTGTTCTAAGTGTGTCTCAGGTACAAAATAAATAATTTTTAACATAGTCTCGATGATTTAAAGTCAATATTATTACGCTTAAGGCATCATCTACTGTATCAGCTGCGCCAGCAAGATTTATCTGTTTAAACAAATAAAATGAGCTGTCGCAATAATGCAATACATAATACAATCCCCTGCACAAGCAGCACTAAGGCAAACCAAAACCAACCCTTATGCCATATTTGTTCTTTGTCATGATCGGAGCGTTCTCGCAATATTCTGCTCATTTTTATTCCCCTCTTACACATACTGCATCGCCTGCAAATTAATTTTATATATTTATTACTATCTTCTAGCCTCAAGACTAGTTTTTAACCACTATCGCAATGTTACATTAACGCAATAAAAAAAGTCCACACATTCGCAATATTTTGTATTTAATTTGTTAAACAATAAACTAAAATTATATAATAAATATCGTTTTCTTTGATATTTTTTAATATTAATTAATAATTTACAAAAACACCCCTGTAGGTGCAAGCAATTTTTATTCATTGTGAAAAAATGAACATATTGTAAGTTGATGTAAAAACTCGCCATAAAAATGGCGAGTTGAATGCATGAGAGCTTTAGCTTAATGGGGACAATTAATGATCATGTTTCAAATATTCTGGCTCAGCAGGAAGTTTCCAACTACAGAAAAAGCAAATAACCAACATGATAATCACATAGATAAAGAAGCTATTTTCTATGCCCGCGGCTTTAAACTGTAAAGCCACTGACGGTGCTGAACCACCAAACATAGCATTGGCAACGGCATAAGAAAAACCAACCCCTAAGGCACGTACATGTGGTGGAAACATTTCGGCTTTAATTAAACCGCTAATCGAAGTATAAAAGCTTAAAATCATCATCAAGAAAATCAGTAATACTGCAATCATGACAGGCTCTTGACTATAATGCCGCATACCGATCACCATGACTGGATAAATAAAGATTGCCATCGCACTACTAAAAATTAACATACTCATACGGCGCCCAATACGATCTGACAAGGCACCAAATAAAGGCTGAGCCAGCATAAAAATTAGCAAGGAGAAGGTCATAATAAACCCTGCTACTTTATTATCGATTTCAAGATGACTCATATAAGTCTTAGAATACACGGTAATAACATAAAAGCTTAGTGAACCTGCGGCAGTATAGCCGACCACCAAAAGAAAACTCGCCCAATGTTTCCGGAGCAATTCGATTAATGAGCCTGACTCTTTGCGTTCGCTATCTTCCTCAGATAAAGTTTCTTCCAAACGGCTTCGTGCCAATAAAGACAGAATTGCTGCAGCACCACCAATCACAAAAGGAATACGCCAGCCACCATCATACAGCTGTTGTTCGGTGAGGAAGAATAAAATAATCACGCTGAGCAAACTTGCTAATAGTTGACCACCAGATAAGGTCACATATTGAAAAGATGCAAAAAAGCCACGCTGACCTTTTAATCCCAATTCACTCATATAGGTTGCAACGGCGCCGTATTCTCCTCCGACGGATAAACCCTGTAGTAAACGCACCAATAATAAAAGTAATGGTGCAATTAAACCTGCCTGTTGATAGGTTGGTAAAGCAGCAAATAGAAAAGAGCTAAATGCCATTAAACAGATTGAGATAATCATCGATTTTTTTCGACCATGTTTATCTGCAATCCGACCAAAAATCCAACTGCCTAATGGACGCATAAAAAAGCTTGCTGCAAATACGCCCCAGACATAAATATCTTGTGTGGTTGAATTCATATCAGAAGGTGTCATTGCCTTGGTAAAATACATGGCAAACACAGCATAAATATAAAAATCGAACCACTCGACTAAATTACCAGATGCCGCTCCTATAATCCCTCGGATACGGCTTCTGCGTTCTTCTTTACTATAAACTTGGCTCATTTATATTTCCTTAAATGGTCATGCATAGGTTGATATCGCGTGTTGTTATATGAACTGGACATTCCTGTGATGTTCTATTGTTGAACATTATTCCAGCATCTATTGTCGTTTTAAGATGCTTTGCTATTTAACTATTTTATATCCGAGCGTACTGTAGTTAATTTTTTTCATCACAGCCACAAGTAGCCCAGAACCACAACATCAAGCTTTGGCAATTTAATTGATCAATAAATTATTATCAATAAAAAATTAACAATCAATAAAAGCAAATGCTGGCAAAAGCAGCAAGTGATGATTAAATTTAGATATAATAGGATTAAAAATGCGCAAAACCGATATATTGAGCAGCGCTATTGAGCTTATGCCGATCAGAAAAATAATGATTGTTTAAAATAATTAATCTTATGCAACTTTAAATATGTTAGATATTTCAGGATTTTTAAATAACATTTCGCACACAATTTATGCAACACATACTCAGTCCAATCAACAAAAAAAGCGGTTTTATCCAGAAGATAAAACCGCTTTGTAAACGTTGCTATACAGAAAGTTCCTTGCGCTATAACAACGTTAGAAACATTAAACTATTAAACTAATGTTATTAAGCGATAAACTTACGTGCATTACGGAACATTCTGAGCCAAGCACCATCTTCTTGCCAGCTATCTGGTTTCCAAGAATGTTGAACCGCTCGGAAATTACGCTCAGGATGCGGCATCATAATGGTGACACGACCATCGAGTGAGCTTAATCCTGCAATTGCCTGAGGTGAACCATTTGGATTCAATGGATAATGCTGTGTTGCTTGCCCCTGACTGTCGACATAACGTAATGCAACTTGCTGATTGGCATTCAAGCTCGCCAAATCTGCCTCCGTAGCAACAGCACGCCCTTCACCATGCGCGATGGCAATCGGTAAAATAGAGCCTTGCATATCTTGTAGTAATACAGAAGTCGACTGTTCTAAGCGTACATTGGCAACCCTTGCTTCAAATACTTCAGAGCGGTTGCGATGAAAACGCGGCCAAGCATCAGCACCAGGAATCAACGGTGCCAACTGTGACAACATTTGACAACCATTACACACCCCTAAGCTAAAGGTTTGATCATTTTGGAAGAATTGTTCAAATTGATCACGGAGTTTGTTGTTAAACAATACCGACTTAGCCCAACCACCGCCAGCACCCAATACATCCCCATAAGAGAAACCACCACAAGCAACTAAGCCTTGGAAATCTGCTAAATCGCTACGACCTGCCAATAAGTCACTCATATGCACATCAACGGTACTAAAACCAACTTTATCGAAAGCAGCGGCCATTTCGATATGACCATTGACCCCTTGCTCACGCAAGATCGCAACTTGTGGGCGACCATTGTTAATATAAGGTGCTTCAATCGGTTCATTGAGGTCAAAAGTTGCTTCAGCAATAATGCCACGATAATTTGCATCAGCAATCAAGCTAAACTCTTGATCTGCCGTTTCGCTATTATCTCGTAAACGTTGGATTTGATGCGACACTTCCGCCCAGGCCTGTTGTAAAGCAACACGGCTTAAAGTTAAACCATTAACTTGTAGCTCATCACGCTCAGTCACTACACCAACAGCGGTGATGGCCGTGCGCAATGGCGAAGCCTCTAATTCTGCTTGTAATGCGTCCCAATCTGCACGGCTAAGCTGTACGACAGCGCCAATTTCTTCGGCAAATAGGCTTGCTAAGCTTTGTGAATTGAGTTGCACCCCTAAACGTGAAGCAAACATCATTTCAGCAACTGCCGCAAGCAGACCGCCATCACCAATATCATGATAGGCTTGGATTAGACCACGGTTATTCCAGTCTTGCACCAAGTTAAACATGGCTTTGAAATCATCAAAACTATCTACATCTGGTGCGACCTGTCCAATGGCTTGATAGACCTGTGTTAGGATTGATGCACCGATGCGGTGTTGACCTTTGGATAAATCAATACGTACCAATACGCTATCAAAATCAGCTTTTAACTGTGGCGTCAAGGTCTTACGTACATCGACAACGGGTGCAAATGCGGTAATCACCACTGACATCGGTGAGGTGACGGCTTTGTCTTCAGCTTGATCTTGCCAAGTGGTCCGCATGGACAATGAGTCTTTCCCCACAGGAATAGCAATGCCTAAAGCTGGGCACATTTCCATACCAATGGCTTTAACACCTTCAAACAAGGCTTGGTCTTCACCATTTTGCCCTGCTGCTGCCATCCAGTTTGCCGAAAGTTTAATATCGCTGATCTGTTCGATATTGGCACACATGATATTGCTAATTGACTCGGCCACAGCCAAACGCGCTGACGCGGCTGGATTGAGCAATGCAACAGGTGGACGTTCACCCATCGCCATGGCCTCACCGGTATAACCTTGTAGACTGGTCGTGGTGACTGCGGCATCGGCAACAGGAACTTGCCAAGGACCTACCATTTGATCGCGTGCAACCATGCCGGTAATACTACGGTCACCGATGGTAATTAAGAATGATTTTGACGCAACAGTAGGATGCTTAAGCACACGGAAAATTGCATCTTCTAAGTCAACCTGTGCAAGATCGAAGTCATCACCTTGACGTTGAATACTGTCATAGCGACGGCTCATGCGCGGTGTGCCGCCCAACAAGACTTGCATAGGCATATCTACGGCATTGTTTTCAAACAATGGATCTTCTACACGTAATTGGCGTGCTTCTGTTGCTTCACCCAATACTGCAAATGGGCAACGTTCACGGGCACAAATTTCTTCAAATAAAGGCAAAGAACTTGGGCGAATAGCCAAGACATAACGTTCTTGTGCTTCATTCGACCAGATTTCCATCGGTGACATACCAGGTTCTAAAGATGGAATTTTACGTAAATTGAGTACGGCGCCCAACTCATGGTCATTGACCAGCTCAGGCATGGCATTGGAAATCCCCCCTGCGCCCACATCATGAATAGAAACCACAGGGTTTTCATCTTCATAACGCCAGCAGGTATCGATGACTTCTTGGCAACGACGCTCCATTTCTGGGTTTTCACGCTGTACTGAGGCAAAGTCTAGGTTCTCCCCCATGGTGCCGCTATCGACTGAAGAAGCTGCACCGCCACCTAAACCAATTAACATGGCAGGACCGCCCAATACGATCAGTAGGTCACCCGGTTGAATGGCATCTTTTTCTACATGGTCAGGACGAATATTGCCATAACCACCCGCTATCATAATCGGCTTATGGAAACCGCGTACTTCACCCTGCACCTTTTGCTCAAAAGTACGGAAATAACCAGTTAAAGCCGGACGACCAAATTCGTTATTAAACGCAGCGCCACCCAATGGACCTTCAATCATGATTTGCAAAGGCGATGCAATACGAGACGGTTTACCATAAGGTTGTTCCCAAGGCTGTTCAAAACCGGGGATATTGAGGTTAGATGTGGTAAACCCCGTTAAACCTGCTTTGGGCTTACCGCCACGTCCCGTTGCGCCTTCATCACGAATTTCACCACCTGAACCTGTTGCTGCACCCGCAAATGGCGCAATTGCAGTGGGGTGGTTATGGGTTTCCACCTTCATCAGTATATGCGCGGCTTGGCTTTTGTATTTATAAAGGTATTGCCCTGTTGTGGCATCTTTTTTCGGATAAAAGCGTTGCGTATCGAAGCCGACAATCACTGAAGCATTGTCTTTATAAGCAGACAAGACATCTGTTGGCGATTCTTTATAGGTATTTTTAATCATTTGGAATAAAGACAGCGGTTGTACTTCACCATCAATAGTCCATTCAGAGCCAAAAATTTTGTGCCGACAGTGTTCTGAGTTGGCTTGTGCAAACATCATCAACTCAATGTCATGCGGATTACGCCCCAACTGGGTAAAGGCATCGGTTAAATAATCAATTTCTTCATCGGAGAGTGCAAAACCAAATTCTTGATTGGCTTGCACCAGTGCTGCTGCGCCTTGCGTTAGAATATCCACAGTCGCCAAAGGCTTGGCTGCAGTTTCACTAAACAATACAGCAGCATCTGCCAAGTGTGCAAAAGTACTTTCTGTCATCCGATCATGCAATAACTGTTGTAATGCAGCATCGACTGAATTTATGCCCTTTAAAGTAAACAAAACACCGCGTTCTAGGCGGTGTACGGGCAAATTACAATTGGCAAAAATATCCGTTGCCTTGGATGACCACGGAGAGATGGTTCCAACCCGTGGTGTGACGATCAGTTGGACTTCATCAGCGGCCGCTTGGCGTAATGTATAATGCTGTCCGTCATTCAGCAACTGCTTGGCATGCTGTTGCTGTTGCTCGTCGAGCTCTTGGTCAAACAAATAAACCCACTGGCTGTCAAAAGACTGAACAGAACTCATTGCTGCTAAACGATTTAAGAGTTGAGTTTTCTTAAATGAAGAATGTGCTGGTGCACCGGCCACGATAAACATGTTGATTTTGGCTCCACGGGCAGGGCTTGTGAACCGTGCCGCAATGTGACTTGAAGAGAGCGCATATTCTACTGCGAAAGCGCCTGTTCAGCTAGTCATATCCGCAGGATAAAATCGAGTTTTCGGGCTAGATCTCCTATTTCTGTGTGATCCTGCACATTTTTTTACAATCCACGCTATTTGATCGGCAAAACAGCCATGGGCTTCAAACGCTGTAACTACAGACTGTAGCAATAGCACATGGAAAATTGCTTGGCACTAGTGCTTTGCGCAGATTTTTGGCATGATGCTGAAAAATACAGAGCGAAAAATGATAAATGACTCAAATGCGTTGGTTAGAACTCCTCTCAACGGTACGAATGGGGAGTAAAAAAGGTGCCACAGAACAAGCGCGCAGCCCCTTTCACAAAGATTATGACCGTATTATTTTCTCCCAAAGCTTTCGGCAGCTTAACCGTAAAACCCAAGTCCACCCGCTGACCCAACACGATGGTATTCACACACGACTGACCCATTCTCTAGAGGTCTCCTGTATTGGTCGTTCCTTGGGCATGCTGGCAGCAGAAAAAATTAGCCAACATTTGCCGATGTGGATCTCCGCTGCCGATGTCGGGGCGATTATTCAAGCGGCTTGCTTGGCACATGATATTGGCAATCCTCCCTTTGGCCATGCCGGTGAATATGCCATTCGTGAATGGTTTGATGATGCCTCACATACTGATTTCCTCAAAGACCTCAGCCCTGAACAAGAAGCCGATGTACGCCAATTCGAAGGCAATGCGCAAGGCTTACGCTTACTGACAAAAATTGATTATCACCCTCATGCAGGCGGAATGCGCCTTACCTATGCAACCTTAGGTGCTTATTTAAAGTATCCGTGGTTATCTAAAACCATTGCCTCACAAGGAAATACGCCAGCAAGTCAACGGGCAAAGTTTGGTTGCTATCAATCAGAAAAAGACGTTCTGCGTGACATTGCAGAGCAACTTGGTTTAATTCAATTGGGTGACTATCACTATTGCCGCCACCCCCTGACCTATTTACTCGAAGCCGCCGATGACATTTGTTATGCACTGATTGATCTTGAGGACGGGATTACCCTCAATATGCTCAGTTATGCCGAAGTGGAACCAGTTTTTTTAGATTTAATTGGTGAATATGCGCAACCAGAAGAACTGCATATGCCGCATAGTACTTGGCAACAAAAAATTGCGGCTTTACGTGGACGAGTCATGAAGCGTCTGGTTGAGGAAGTCAGCACAGCCTTTGCCAAACATCATTATGAAATTATGCATGGTCAGCTACAAGGTAGCCTCTTGCAATATTGTGCCCCCGATATTGAGATAGGCATCAATCGTGCCAAAAACCTAGCCCGCGATAAAATTTTTCAACATCCACAGAAGTCAGGCTTAGAAATCGTGGCGCATCAAAGTTTACAGCATTTACTCGATGCCTTTATTCCACTGACTACACCCAATAAAAACCTAAGTTTTAAAGAAACTCGACTCTTGACCACTATCCAACGCTTTGGCGCACAGTTCAGTGATGACCATTATGATAATATTATGCAAGTGCTAGATATCATTAGTAAATTATCTGACCATCAGGCTTATCAAATGGCGCAAGAACTGCAAGGCAATAAAGTCAGTATGTTATCTATTTGAGTTGAGCCTCAAACTGAAGTCTAAATCTTAAGCTTCAAACTGAAGCTTAAGATTGGCTCTAAAACCTCAGCGCCTAGATGAGTCGATGCATCATCTAGGCTTAAGATGCAGTCATGCGCATGCTTTCGCCCGCTAAAGCGGTCATACTTTAACGGCTTAAAACGTCGCATGCTTTGCGTTTCAAAGCACAGCGCTCTAATATGCATGCTGAAATCAATATAAAATCAATATATATGCTGAAACTATGCATGCTAAAACTAGGTATGCTTGCTGAGATAACGCGATCTTTCAACGCATTTCGCCATGCTTGATGCTCACAACGATTGATATTGACGAAGCTTTATATTGATGAAGCTTTATATTGAATAAACTGCTGGTCATTCTTATCTCACCGACTAGCAATGATTTAACTTAACAGTGGAACACACCATGATCGGATGTCTTATCGGTGAAGTACTGGCTTTAGAAGCCCCAACCGTCTTATTGAATGTTAACGGGGTCGGCTATGAAGTTGATACACCGCTCTCAACTTTTTGCCAATTGCAAAAAGCGCAAACAGTGACATTGTGGACACACATGGTGGTGCGTGAAGATGCGCAACAACTTTATGGTTTCCTCGATGCACAAGAAAAAAATATCTTTAAAACCTTATTAAAAGTCAATGGTGTCGGTCCTAAAATGGCATTGGGTATTCTCTCGACACTTAGCGTTGAGTTGCTGATACACAGTATTGAAACGGAAGACCTCAATAGCTTGGTCAAAGTCCCTGGTGTCGGCAAAAAAACTGCCGAACGCCTATTAATAGAATTAAGAGATCGCTTCAAAGCCATGAGCACAACCAGTGCCAATCCCAATAATCCTGGGCAAATTCAATTTAATGCGCATTCTGCTGTTGCCGAGGCTGAAGCTGCACTACAATCTCTAGGCTATAAACCTGCTGAAGCACAAAAAGCTGTCGCAGCATTTAAAAACGACTATCAAGAAGCCGCCGACTTAATTCGTGCCGCGCTTAAATCAATGATGAAGTAAAGACATTCGCCATGACGCAAGATCGCATTATTAGTGCAACTGAACGCCCAGAAGATCAATTTGATCGAGCCATTCGTCCGACATCACTTGCCGATTACATTGGTCAGCCCATTGTGCGTGAACAAATGGAGATTTTTATCGGTGCAGCACGTGGTCGAGGCGAGGCTTTAGACCATACTTTAATTTTTGGTCCGCCCGGTTTAGGTAAAACCACGCTGGCCAATATCATTGCCCGTGAAATGGGTGGCAGCCTAAAATCGACTTCTGGCCCAGTGCTGGAGCGCGCCGGTGATCTTGCTGCACTACTCACCAATTTAGAAGAAGGTGACGTCCTCTTTATTGATGAAATCCATCGTTTATCTCCTGTCATTGAAGAAATTTTATATCCAGCCATGGAGGACTACCAACTGGATATTATGATTGGTGAAGGACCTGCAGCACGTTCTATCAAGCTTGATCTGCCGCCATTTACCTTAGTCGCTGCCACCACGCGCGCAGGCTTATTGACCTCCCCCTTGCGGGATCGTTTTGGTATCGTACAACGCTTAGAGTTTTATTCTGTCGAAGATCTCACGCATATTGTCGGTCGTTCGGCGGGCTTAATGGATGTGCCAATGACGGCTGATGGCGCCGCAGAAATCGCGCGACGGGCACGCGGTACACCACGCATCGCTAACCGATTATTGCGTCGTGTACGAGACTATGCCCAAGTCAAAGGCACAGGTGAAGTCACTCAAGATATGGCACAACGCGCTTTAGATATGTTGAATGTTGACAAATCTGGGCTAGATACGCTGGATCGCCGTTATTTAACTCTGTTGTTAGAACGTTTTGAGGGCGGACCTGCGGGCGTTGAAGCTTTGGCAGCAGCGATGGCAGAAGATGCGGGTACTTTGGAAGATGTGATTGAGCCCTATCTGATTCAGCAAGGCTATGCTATGCGGACTGCACGTGGACGTATTGCCACCAGCCAAGCCTATATACAGTTTGGTTTAACGCCGCCTGAGAGCAAACAAGTCAAGTAAATTGGACAGCACGAGCGCGCTTCTTACTGGGGCGCCCTTAGGTGCTAAAAACAATATCATTCATCAAAATAAAATATCACTCATCAAAACAAATAGTTAAAAATATAAAACCGCAGCGGTTTGGGATGGATTTTATTTTACGGAGATTATCTGAACTTGATCAGATACGCCATTTGACTCAGGCATGATTATGCTAAACTTCCTGCGCTTAGCGCCCGCACAGGCTTTTTTTTCACGTGCTATTCCTTTGAATGACGTGACCAATTTAATATTTTGTTTGCTACACAACGATTTCGTTGCAGCAGCCCCTTATGGATCAATGATTATGGCCAATAAATTCGAATTCCAAATCCGTGTTTATATTGAAGATACTGACGCCGGCGGCATCGTTTATCATGCCAACCATATCCGCTTTATGGAACGTGCGCGTACAGAATGGCTGCGTGCTTCAGGGATTTCTCATTATTGGCATCAACAAGATTACAACTTCGTTGTTCATAAAATAGCTGTTAAATATCATCGTCCTATACTCATGGATGATTTAATTACTGTAACGACAAGTGTAGTTTCGTGTAAATCTACATCTTTTGTATTGCAACAAAATATTTATCGTGGTGAAATCATGCTTGCTTCTGGTGAGGTCGAGTTGGCATGTATTAGTGCAGAAATGAGACCTTGCAGAATTCCAAACGAAATCAGTGACCTAATCCACAAAGAATTAGCTCACGCCTAAAAGAAAATCATTGGCAGCGGTAGCTATGGCAACACAACTTCAATCATCATTACATATTTCTGATCTTATTTTGCAAGCAAGCCCGATTGTTCAACTGGTGATGCTGATCTTAGTCCTCGCATCACTCTTCAGTTGGTATATCATTGCCAAACTACACCTCAGTTATAAAAAAGCCCGTCAAGGCGATGAACATTTTCAAAAAATATTTTGGTCTGGTGCAGCGTTATCTACCCTATATAACAATGCACAGCTCAACTCTAAACGTGATGGTTTAGAAGATATTTTCTACCAAGGCATGGCGGAGTATTACAAACTCGACAATGCCCATGCCACAGCAAGCGCTAAAATCAACGGTACCGAACGTCTGTTAGGGGTAGGTTTAAGTCGTGATCAAGGTCGTTTAGAGCAAGGTCTCAGCGCCTTGGCCAGCATTGGTTCTGTCGCACCATATATCGGCTTATTCGGTACAGTCTGGGGCATCATGAATGCCTTTATTGGACTTGCTCAAGTTGAGCAAGTGACTTTGGCAACCGTTGCACCAGGCATTGCCGAAGCATTGATTGCGACAGCAATTGGTTTATTCGCCGCAATTCCAGCGGTCTTAGCATTTAACCACTACACCGCCAAGGGTGAACAAATCTATGCTGGACGTGCTTTATTTGCTGAAGAAATGACAGCGTTATTACAAGCACAAACTGTGAGTCAAACACAGGATGTCAAATAATGGCCATACATCGTTCTGGGCGTTTTGCACGCATTAAAAAGCCATTAAAAAGCGACATGAATGTCGTGCCTTATATTGATGTCATGCTGGTATTGCTGGTCATTTTCATGGTCACTGCGCCGATGATCACCACTGGCATTAAAGTTGACTTACCCCAAGCCAACAGCAGCAACTTTGAGTCCAAAGAATCTCCTGCGATTGTCTCTTTAAGCCAATCGGGCGAAATTTATCTCAATTATAAAGATTACCCGACCGACAAAGCGCTCAGTCAAGATGAGCTGCAACAGTTGCTGACACAAGCACAAAAAGATGCTGCTGCGAAACAACAACAGTTGATGGTCTTGGTCAATGGGGATAAAGCACGTCCTTATGGCGATGTGGTCGCGTTGATGTCCAGCCTACAAGATGCGGGTCTCAGCCAAGTTGGACTCCTCACGGAGCCGATCAAATAAATGAAGAAAGATTTCAAGTCGCCACAGCAAAAAGAAAAAGCCATCGCCATTGGCTTTACTGTGGCGGTACATATTGTGGCGATTAGCGGCTTATTATTACTCGGTCTGAGTCGCCCTCCCGTACCGCCCAAACAGATCAAAGCGATTTTGGTCAATCCAGAAGATCTGCCTCCCCCTGAAGCCATTCCCTTAGATGAAGGCGCAGAGAATACTGCACCAGAAATGACTGAGATAACGGAAGTCGCACAAAGCCCTGAACCGCAACAGCCGAGTGCGGCAGATCTTGCCGCAATACAGCAATTGGCACAGCAAAAAGCGCAAGCTGAAGCACAAGCATTGCAACAAAAACAGCATGCTGCGGAACAAGCCAAAGCACAAGCCGAAGCACAACGTAAACAAGCTGAGGCTGAACAGGCACGACAACAAGCTTTGGCTAAAGCCAAACAAGCTAAAAATGAAGCTGAGCGTCAAAAAGCCCAAGCCGAGGCCAAACGCCAAGCGGAAGCAGCGCAAAAAGCCAAATTAGAAGCAGCAGCGGCTGAGCAAAAACGTAAAGCGGCGGCTTTAGAGCAACAACGTAAAACTGCTGAAAGGGCAAAACTTGAGGCGGCTGAGAAAGCCAAACGCGAAGCGGCTGAAAAAGCCAAACGCGAGGCGGCAGACAAAGCTAAACGCGAAGCGGCGGACAAAGCTAAACGTGATGCAGCTGAGAAAGCCAAACGTGACGCAGCGGACAAAGCCAAACGTGACGCAGCTGAGAAAGCCAAACGCGAGGCGGCGGACAAAGCTAAACGTGATGCAGCGGACAAAGCCAAACAAGATGCCGCAGACAAAGCCAAACGTGACGCGGCGGACAAAGCCAAACGTGACGCGGCGGACAAGGCCAAACGCGAGGCGGCGGACAAAGCCAAACGTGACGCCGCAGACAAAGCCAAGCGTGAGGCCGCGGACAAAGCCAAACAAGATGCGGCAGAGAAAGCTAAACGCGATGCCGCTGAGAAAGCTAAACGCGAGGCGGCGGAGAAAGCTAAACGCGATGCCGCTGAGAAAAAACGTCTGGCAGAGATTGAAAAAGAAGCCAGTGCAGCCAACAAAGCCGCAGAAGCTAAGCAAATCGCCAATACCGCCAAACGTGATTTTACCAATAAAATCTATGCAGCATGGCGTATGCCTTCTGGTGCAAGTGGTAAAAAAGCCAGTGCATCGATTACCTTATCTGACAGTGGTCAAGTCCTTAGTGTGGTGGTGAATTCATCTGATCCAGATGTAAAAGCCAGTGTTGAACAAGCTGTTCGATCGGCGGCACCCTTCCCGATGCCCAAAGACCCAACAGCACGGAGCCAATCACGGCGTTTTACCGCTAACTTTACTGCAAAATAATCTGGTATATGCAATGCCGCGTTGCGCAATCATGCTAAACGCGGCATAAAAGATAAAATTTAAGCACAATTCATGTTACAAACAACGCTTTGTCATGATTTTTGATTATGATAGATAGGCTGAAATTAAAACGATATTTCACTTTTTAATCAGAATTACATGCGGTATATAGATTAGAGCGATATCTATATGCTACAAAGCATAAATGATCGAACAATCAATATTTTGGGTGTATAGTCTCCAATGAAAATGATGTCTAAACATATACTCGCACTAGCACTCCTGGTCAGTGTTAGCCCACTCATTACCACGCAAACGCATGCGCAACTGCATTTAGAAATCGTTAAAGCTGCCGAACAAGCACCAAAAATTGCGATTCTCCCTTTTAGTAATGATCAGACAATTTACCCCATTGTCGAAAATGATCTAAATCGTTCGGGGCGTTTTAGCAGTGCTTCGCGTAATCTTCCTGCAACAGCAAGTATTAATCAATTTAATCCTGAAGCATGGCAAGCTGCTGGCGTTCCTTATGTAGTGGTCGGTGATATCAAACCGAATCCCGATGGTAGTTATGCAGTACATTACCAACTTTATGATGTCGCAAAACAAAAAGTTTTACTCAATGAGTTACTCAATGTGCCACAGACACGCGTACGTGCTGCAGCACATATGATCAGTGACACCATTTATCAAGCACTGACTGGCATTCAAGGTGACTTTAGTGGACGGATTGCTTATGTATTGCGTAACCCCAATACCCCACAACAACGTTATACCCTGCAAATTGCCGATACAGATGGTGAACAACCAAAAACTATTTTAAGTTCACGTGATCCAATCTTATCACCAGCATGGACACCAGATGCGAAGAAAATCGCGTATGTATCTTTTGAAACCAAACGCCCTGCTATTTATTTACAAGATTTAGCCACTGGACAACGTGAAGTTCTGGCTAAATTTGTAGGACTCAATGGTGCGCCAAGCTTTTCACCAGATGGCAAAAGCATGCTCTTTACTGCCTCAATGCATGGCAACCCTGAAGTCTATAAAATGGACTTGGCAACGCGTCAATTACAACGCATGACCAATAACAGTGCAATCGACACCGAAGCACGTTATGCACCAGATGGAAAATCATTTATTTTCACCTCTGACCGTGGCGGCTCAGTACAGATTTATCGTTATGCCTTTGCCGATGGCTCAGTTAAGCGTCTAACATTTAAAGGTTCATTCAATGCCCGCGGTACGCTCAGTGCCGATGGTAAATATGTCGCATTGGTACACCGCCCAACCGGAAGTAACTATAAAGTGGCTATCCAAGAAATCAACAGTGGTGTGACCAATATTCTTACCCCAACCAGTTTAGATGAATCACCAAGTTTCTCACCGAATGGGCAAATGGTTGTCTATGCAACACGTGAAGGAAATCGAGGATTATTATCCATCATGTCCACAGATGGTCGTTTCCGCATGAACTTGCCAAGTGAACAAGGTGAAGTTCGCGAACCTGCATGGGCGCCTAAATAACTACAATCAGTGTTCTGGAGATCACGATGCAAATGTTAAAATACCTTACTCTACCCTTACTTGCAGTTAGCCTGGTCATGACCGGTTGTGCAAGTCGTAAACCTGCAGCAGAAATTAGCACTGGGGTAACTGGGGGCAATCCGGGTACCACGGTCAGTACTGATGGCTTAAGCGAAGATGCAGCACTAAATGCGCAAAACCTCGCTGGTGCCTCAGCAAAAGGGGTGACTGAAGCCAATAAAGCGTTTTTGGCTAAACGAGTCGTACACTTTGGTTTCGATAGTAGTGAGTTATCAAACGAAGACTATCAAACACTACAAGCGCATGCACAGTTCTTGTTGGCAAACTTTAACTCTAAACTGGCATTGACAGGACATACCGATGAACGTGGTACTCGTGAATACAACATGGCGTTGGGTGAACGTCGTGCCAAAGCAGTACAAAGTTTCTTGATTAGTAATGGCGTTAGTCCAAATCAATTAGAAGCAGTCAGCTATGGTAAAGAAATGCCTGTCAACCCAGGTCATAATGAAGCAGCATGGAAAGAAAACCGCCGTGTAGAGCTTAACTATGAAGCAGTACCCCCGCTATTAAAATAATGCTTTGATCAAGACAACAAAAAACGCCGAATTGATTTGGCGTTTTTTGTTTGGACAGCTCAGTGTTGAGATCTTGCGATCAGCTCTTTAGAGATCACCTTTTCAGAGCATGGTCACAAGCATTAAGACTTTTGAGTTTGCTCTGAAACACCATCTTCAGACGCTGGTGCTTGTAAAGACTCAATCAAATCATGCTTGTTAAACTTTTTGTATTCAGGCTTCGCCTCATAATCTTTCCATGCTGCCTTGATATGCTCTTCATCAATATCACGCATATCAATTTCTTCATTTGCACTTGGCATTGGTTCAAATTTTTTAATTGTCATTACCGGACTCCTTGTAACCGTAATACACCACCTCTCTTTGCAAGATAGCAGCTTAATATAAGATTGCAACGTTAAAAGTAGCATTAATCGTCAGGGATTATTTCTATTTTCTGCACAACTCCACTAGAATAGCCACATATTTAAATTTTCATGATATTAAAGCTGATTTGGAGCATTTTGTTTATGTCATATCGCACCCTTTCCCAGTTTCTAGAACAACACGGGAACAGCACCCCCCAACTCAACAATGTTCTACTCGGCATTGCAGCAACCTGTCAAAAAATTGACCTTGCCTTACAGCAAGGTGCCTTGGCTGGCGTATTGGGAAGTGCTGAGCACGAAAATGTGCAAGGTGAAACGCAAAAGAAATTAGATGTTATTTCCAATGACTATCTCATTGAGGCATTACAAAATAATCCACATGTTGCAGGTTTAGCATCAGAAGAACTCGATGAATTTACCCCAGCACAGCATGGTGGTGAATATCTGGTATTGTTTGATCCACTAGATGGGTCAAGCAACATCGACATCAATATGTGTGTCGGTACAATTTTTTCGATTTTACCTAGCATCCATGCAGATGCGCAGGCAGAAGACTTTTTACAAGCAGGCCATGCCCAAGTTGCAGCGGGTTACGTGCTCTATGGTCCATCCACCATGCTGGTATTGACCCTAGGACAAGGTGTTTTTGCATTTACCTATGACCTAAAAAGCCAACAATTTTTGTTAACCAGCGAAAATATTCAAGTGGCTGCTGACACCAAAGAATTTGCCATCAATGCATCCAATCAACGTCATTGGGAAGCCCCTGTACAACGCTATATCGCTGAATTACAGGCAGGTAAAACCGGAGCACGCGGCAAAGACTTTAATATGCGTTGGGTTGCTTGTATGGTCGGTGATATCCATCGTATTTTATGTCGTAGTGGTATATTTTTATATCCTTATGACAGCAAAGACCCCAATAAAGCCGGTCGTCTACGCTTAATGTATGAAGCAAACCCGATGAGCTTACTCATTGAACAAGCCGGTGGTGCTGCCAATACAGGTCGTGTTCGTATTTTAGATATTCAACCGACAGAATTACACCAACGTGTTCCTGTGGTGATTGGTTCTAAAAATGAAGTGGACTTAGTACAAAGCTATCATCAATAATTTTTAGTTGTTTCATATCTACATGTCTACATGCATTGGTGAGCTCGACCCAATGCATGTGCTGAGGTTTTATGTCTGTCCAATTTATCGCATCCAAAGATAATCCTAAAATTAAACATTTACGTGCGCTTATTCAACAAGCAGCCTATCGTAAAAAACAGCAGCAAACCGTACTCGAAGGCACCCATCTTTGCCTTGCTTGGCTCGAACAGCATTCTCATCTGCATGCTTTATATACTACCGAGCATGCTCTAACACATGCCGATTTTGAAAAAATACAACAACACTATAACGGTCATATCTTTGTTATCAGTGAAGCACTCTATAAAGAACTCAGTACCTTGGGCACCAGTATTGCCTGTATGGCAGTCATTGACATACCACGCCATCAACATGCTTTTGATCCCCAAGCAGACACCCTGATTTTAGAAAACATACAAGATCCCGGCAATGTCGGTACCTTGTTGCGTTCAGCAGCGGCAGCTGGCATTCAGCAAATTCTAACCACTACAGGCTCTGCAGCACTCTGGTCACCTCGGGTATTACGTGCGGGAATGGGTGCTCATTTTGCTTTACAGTGCTACGAGCATATCGCGCTTGAGGTCGCTTTGGCACAATTTAAAATCCCAGTCTATGTCACCAGTTTAGAGCAAGCCCAAAGTCTATATAGCCTAGATCTAAGCCGTGCCTGTGTTTGGATTTTGGGCAATGAAGGTCAAGGCGTTTCAGATTATGCTCTCGCCCATGCACAAGCAGTGACTATTCCACAACCTGGTGGTCAAGAATCACTAAACGTTGCCATAGCTGGCTCTGTTTGCATGTTTGAAATGGTCAGACAGCGCCTGTGATTGGTTAAATTACTTTAAAACAGCATCGCAGCCGCGATAAAATCATATACACTATTAAAAATACTTGATTTACTTGTCAACCGAACCCACCATTTGAGCGTTTTATAGATAACGATTAAAAACAATTGGTGGGTACCCAATGTCGGGATTTTCCATCGCTATGGATTTAGCACCGAAACATGCACAGTCTGAAACAGACACTGCTCATTCGAGCAATGTCGAACAACGCCTGAAGTTTTTCATGCAGGATGTGACGGGTCGTGCCTTGGTGATGATGGAAAGTGCTACATCTGGACAGCAAGGCATTGCCATGGATCTGGTGCAAGAAGCTTTTATTTCGCTGCATCGCTCTTATGCAGATAAAAGTACTGAAGAATGGTATCCCCTGTTTTACACCATACTCAATAACAAACTACAAGATTGGCGGCGTAAAGAAGCACGCCGTGCTTCGCCTTTTTCTTTTTTTCGTAAAGTAAGCCTCGATGATGACGAAGAAGATGCCATCATTGATGTGGTCGATGACAGCACCCCGAACCCGCTAGCCTTTTTAGATCAGGCGGTGACTGTAGAAGAAATCCGCGAAGCGATTGCACAGCTGCCAACACGTCAACAACAAGCTTTTATGCTGCGCGCTTGGGAAGGTTTTGACACGCAAACCACAGCACAAATTATGAATTGTTCTGAAGGCAGTGTAAAAACGCATTACCACCGCGCAATACAAGGTTTAAGAAAAACCTTATCTCATTTAAATCCGTATTTGAGAGGATCATCTGATGAAGAATGATGATTTTAATAAACAAATTACGTCCAAATTGGATGAGCTCGCCAATAATCATCAACACAAAAATTTGCTGATTCAGCAAGTGATGCATCGTGTTCATGGTGAAAACAAAGCCAGCTATAGCAGCTGGAAGCTCACCGGTTTCGCTGTTGCCGCTGCCATCATGGGCATTGCCATCCTGCCGAGTGCCATTGATATGAACAGTACCGGCTATGATCAACAAGTTGCCGTTGCGCCAAAACTTTCACCACAAATGGTTGAAGATTTAGAAATGTTGGCAGTCTTTGGTGAGGAAAAACCAAACCATGGCAGCTAAAAAAATTGTTTTTGCATTGTGTTTCTGCAGTTTCCTCCAAACCAGCTTTGCTGGTTTGGAGCGCTTCTGGACGCTTTCCGACAGTACTGACAGCCAAATCAACGATAACTGGAATAAACTGTCTGAACAAGAACAGTATCTTCTGATCAAGCGTTATCAAGATTTAAAAGAAATTAAGGTCGATCAAAGCCAAGATTTACAACAAAAAATGGATTGGTTCAATCAGCTGCCTGAGCAAGAAAAACAAAATATGCGCGAAGCATGGCAAAAAATGAGCACCACTGAACGCAATACACTCAAACAAAAACTTCAGCAAGCCACCACAGCAGAACAACGTGCTGAAATTCGTGCTTATTATTTAAAGAAATATAACGTCCAAAACTAGACTAAGATGAAGGTAATTGTTTCTGTGGGTCCGATGGATCTATAGATCAAACTATTTTGATCCAACAACATATCAATTAAGGGGGCAAATCCTCCGACTTGGTATAGGCATTGCATCAAGGTGCAATGCCTATACAGTCGATGTGATTTATTATAAAAAATTACCTTCACGTTCAGGCTGATAAGTCACTTTTTCAATTTTTATTTTCATCAAATGACCATCTGGTTGTGGCCATTCAATTTGTTGTCCTTCTGCCAAACCTAAAATTGCTGCCCCGACAGGTGCCAATACGTTGACTTGACCTTTCTCACCTTTAAAGTCATGTGGATAGACCAAAGTAATTTCTGTAGGTTCTACAGCCGGTGCAATGGTAATCAATACCCGTGCATTCATAGTGACCACATTACTTGGAACATCTTGTGGCTCAACCACATCCGCACGCGCCAACTCATCTTCTAAATGTTCCATCGTTACGGAGAGTTGTGCTTGATGGTCAAGCATACTTTGTAAACGATTTAAATCCTGCGATGAAATA
Organism: Acinetobacter larvae; assembly: GCF_001704115.1. Classification (NCBI taxonomy): domain Bacteria; kingdom Pseudomonadati; phylum Pseudomonadota; class Gammaproteobacteria; order Moraxellales; family Moraxellaceae; genus Acinetobacter; species Acinetobacter larvae. The sequence continues at coordinate 961,805 of NZ_CP016895.1, read as the reverse complement.
ACAATATTTGGTTTACTCATAGATCTAGTTCCTAAAAATTATGCTTTGAGTCATAACATATGGTTGAAAAGCAATCTGTTCAGAAGCAATCCAATATATTTGAATCTAAGCAACAACTCAGTTTGTCAGCAGTAGCCTAGATATCCACCGTGCAAACGCTGGCATCTTAAAGTATTGCGACAAAGCATGCATATATGAATCATCAAAAACACGATTCCGCCAGTCCTGTAGCGCATTACAATTGATTAAAAGCTAAAACCTGCAAATCTTGCAAGTATGGATTAGCCCCCTACAGCCCTATTTCAGGTCTCATAAAAAAAGCCTCCCTTGAGGAGGCTTTCTCAAGTTCAGTGTTTATTTTGCATAAACAGGAAATTTCGCACACAGTGCAGTTACTTTTTCTTTCACCGCCTCAATGCTGGCTTGATCACCTTTGCTATCGAGAATGTCAGCAATCCAACCTGCCAATTCAATCACTTCAGCTTCAGCAAAACCACGTGTTGTCACTGCTGGTGTACCAATACGAATACCAGAAGTCACAAATGGCGAACGTGGATCATTTGGAACTGAGTTTTTGTTCACTGTAATATGTGCTGCACCTAACCAAGCATCCGCATCTTTACCAGTAATATCTTGTTTGATCAATGACAAGAGGAAAAGATGGTTTTCTGTTCCACCAGATACCACATCGTAGCCACGTTCAATCAAAACTTTAGCCATCGCCTGCGCATTTTTGACTACTTGTTGTTGGTAGGCTTTGTATTCTGGTGACATCGCTTCTTTAAAACAAATCGCTTTTGCCGCAACAGCATGTACCAATGGACCACCTTGGTTACCAGGGAATACCGCTGATTGTAGTTTTTTCTCAATCTCTTCATTGGCTTTAGCCAAGATTAGACCAGAACGTGGACCACGTAAAGTTTTATGCGTTGTTGTCGTGGTGACATCAGCAATTTGTACCGGGCTAGGATAAACACCAGCAGCGACAAGACCAGCAACATGTGCCATATCTACAAATAAATAAGCACCAACTTTGTCTGCAATGTCACGGAAACGTTGCCAATCCACAATTTGACTATATGCAGAGAAACCAGCAACAATCATACGGGGTTTGTGCTCAAGTGCTAAGCGCTCGACTTCTTCGTAATCGATTTCGCCAGTTTCTGGGTTTAGACCATACTGAACCGCATTGTAAGTTTTACCGGAAAAGCTTACTTTGGCACCATGGGTTAAGTGACCACCATGCGCCAAGCTCATGCCTAATACGGTATCACCAGGATTTAATAATGCAAGATAGACCGCAGAGTTCGCTTGTGAACCAGCATGCGGCTGTACGTTGGCATAGTCTGCGCCAAACAATGCTTTCGCACGATCAATCGCCAATTGTTCAATCACGTCGACATATTCACAACCGCCATAATAGCGTTTGCCAGGATAACCTTCTGCATATTTATTGGTGAGCTTAGACCCTTGAGCCTCCATCACTGCTGGTGAACAATAGTTTTCAGAGGCAATTAACTCGATATGTGCTTCTTGACGCACATCTTCGGCAGCAATTGCTTTCGCTAATTCTGGATCAAATTCAGAAATGGAGATATTGGCAAACATTGGCGAAATCCTATTAATTGGGCATTAGTAGCCTTGCTCAAACTGGAGCACATTGTAGCATGAACTTGATCATTTAACAGAATGAACTTGAATCCCTTTTCAATAAAATTGCGTTAAATTTGATTTAAAATCAAACAAGCATTGAATTTAAATTGTTCTATCATTTTCTCTCTTACACAAATATTTGTCGCGCTGGATTGCATCAGGTAAATTAGGCAGTTTGATACTTTATTTTTTAGCTTGATTGACGATAGGCATCATATTATGCAAGCCATTATTTTGGACACAGAAACAAATTGTTTAAACGGTTTACCCATTGAAATCGCCTATGCTCCCATCGAGATTCAGCACGGTCGCTTAAGCCTAGATCGAAGTAAAATCTTTGATCAACTTTATGCAATTGGTGATCAAAAAATTTCTTATGCAGCAATGGCGGTACACCATATTTTAGCCTCGGATCTGGTCGGACAACCGTCATATAATAGTTTCCGTCTGCCTAGCGAAACACAGTATATTATTGGTCACAATGTAGATTATGATATCCGTGCTATTGAGCGTTGTGGCGTCAATACCCAACCCTTAAAAGCCATTTGTACCTTAGCCTTAGCCCGCAAAGTTTGGCCAGATGCTGAAGCACATAATATTTCGGCTTTAATCTATCAAATTAGCCAAGGCAGTGAACAAGCCAGACATATGCTGCGCGGCGCACACCGTGCAGATGCGGATATTATTTTAACCGCCAATATCTTAATGCATATTGTGCATGAACTTGGTATTGAAGATATCGAACAGCTCTACCAAGCATCTGAACAAGCACGTATTCCAAGCACCATGAGTTTTGGTAAACACCGTGGCACGGCAATTGCAGAACTTCCAGCAGATTATATTCAATGGTTACTGAAACAAGATGAGCTTGATCCATACTTGCGTAAGGCATTAGAAGCCAGTTTGGTTAAAACCCTTTAGCATGATTATACTGTGATCACACTACGACTAAACGCTATAGGTCTAAAGTCTAATATTCGACGAGCAGACAATATTGTTTAATAAGACTTCATTTGAATACCTTTAACGAATGAGCTTACACCCACCTCGGTGGGTGTTTTTTATTGCCTTTTTATTGCCTATGCCTATCAATAATTATGTTTTTGGTTTTGAAATATTTTAACAGTTGTAATAATCATCCGACCATGCCACACACGCTTCAGCTAAAATCTGTGTTGTATCAAAACATTGTGCCAAGATTGATGACTCCACTGCCGCCAAAGCAATCGGCAATTCTGTACAGGCTAAAATAATCGAATCTGCACCACGCGCCAATAAACGCTGCCCTAAATCATGTAGTTGTTCGCCTGCTTGCTGTAACTGATTGGCTTTTACTGCATAGACTGCAGGCATGAGGATGTCTTCAATCTCAGCAGCATCATTACAGATAAAGTCGATTCCTTGCTGCTGTAATGCATGCTGATACAACCCCGTTTGCAATGCACCACAGGTCGCCAATACGGCAACTTTTTGGCTAGTACCGTGTTGTTGTTTAACCTGTTGTACGGTCAAATCGATCATATTAAAAATATCGACTGTACTCTGTTGTTGCAAGGTGGCATGCCAATAATGCACAGTATTACAAGGCATGGCGATTTTATCGGCACCAGCTTGAATTAATTGCTGAATACCATGCTGCAATGCGGCGACAGGACTAGCGCCTAGCCCCTGAATCGCCAACTGTCGGTCTGGAACCCCGGCATGGTTCCACGTCACCACAGCCAAATGATCTTGGTCTTTTTCTGCTGCACGAATATTCAATAAACGTTGTTGAAAATCTACCGTAGCCGCAGGTCCCATCCCCCCCAATACCCCGAGGATGGGATAATCAAAATAATCACGCATTAGAGTTTATACGCTGCATGTGTAGAGAAGTCATCGCGATAGGCACTTAAAGCCGCAGCCCCACCGGTATGCAAGAACACCACCTCATCATCCGCAGTAAAATAACCTTGCCGAATTAAATCGACCAGTCCTGCAAAACCTTTGCCACTATAGACCGGATCTAGCAAAATTCCTTCGGTACGTGCCAGAAGCTGCACTGCTTCAATCATCCCTGCTGTCGCGATACCATAGCCCTCTCCCACATAATCACTATTGGCTTGTACTTTTTCTGCTGGCAAAATGGCAGGATCAAGCCCCAAATGCGTTAGAGTTTGCTGTGCTAACTGATAGACATTGTGTTCTTGCTTGGTCTTCTCTGCACGCACACTGATACCCAGCACCGGTAAATTGGAATGTGTTGCCGCAATACCAGCCAATAAACCCGCCTGCGTACCACTACTTCCTGTAGCATGAACCAAGGCGCTAGGTTGTAATTGTAAGGTATTCAGCTGCGTAATCAGTTCAAATGCACAGGCAACATAGCCCAAAGCACCGATGACATTCGAGCCACCGCCAGGGATAATATAAGCCTGTTCACCTTGAGCCGCCAATTGCTCTGCTTTGGCCTGTAAAGCCGCGTTGATATCGCTACCACCGGGCACTAGCTCAATATGAGTACCTAAAATCTCATCCAATAAAATATTGCCATTTTGATAATAATCCACACTGCCATCATTGACACGCTGCTCTAAAATTACCGTACTTTTTAAGCCAAATTTATTCGCAGCAGCAATGGTTTGACGGACGTGATTGGATTGTGTCGCGCCCTGTGTAATCACATGCTGAGCACCTTGCGCCAAAGCATCGGCAATGAGAAACTCAAGTTTGCGGGTTTTATTGCCCCCCGTTGCCAAACCGGTTGCATCATCACGTTTAATATAAATTTTGGGTCCATTTAACTGACGGGTTAAATTGGGTAAAAACTCCAGAGGCGTGACCCCATGCAAAAGCTGCACCCGTGGAAAATGACTGATTAACATATTTAAAATCCTGTAGTTTAAAATTCTATATCTTTCAAAACCATACAACTAAGTTATTGGGTAGGCAGCGCTTTTATCACTGGATTGTGAGCGCTCAATGCTGCTGTGTTACATCGCGACAGCTTATTCAGCCAGTGCAATCATGCGACTAACTTCTTTACGCATAATGTCTAGAATATGTTTTTTAGCCTGATGATATGCTGCTAAGCCACTGACATTTTCAATACTGCGCGGTCTGGCTAAATCTACCGTGATATCCTCTTGGATACGCCCTGGATGACCTGACATCAGTAAAATCCGATCTGCCAATAACAAGGATTCATCGATATCATGGGTAACAAACAAAACCGTGGTTTGGTTGTCTTGCCAGAGTTTGATGAGCATTTCTTGCATCAAAATACGCGTCTGCGCATCTAATGCCGCAAAAGGCTCATCCATCAACAGAATTTTCGGCTTCATAATCCAAGCCCGTGCCAAGGCAACCCGCTGTTTCATGCCACCAGAAATTTGCCAAATACGATGCTGTGCAAATTTTTTTAATCCGGTTTTTTCCAAATAGTAATCTGTTTGCGCTGCGATATATGCTGCACTATGATCACCTTGCAACAAGGGAAATTGAATATTTTCTCTGACATTGAGCCATGGAAATAACTGTGGTTGTTGGAATACCACGGCACGGTCGATGCCTGGTTGCTGAATCACTTGCCCATCGACCACAACCTGCCCGCTGCTGGCTTGCTCAAAGCCCGCGAGTAAATTCATAATGGTCGACTTACCACAACCCGATGGTCCCAATAAACAAACAAATTGACCTTCTGCAATCTCTAAATCAATCTGATCCAGTACAGTATTGTGCTCACCGTGTTGTACAAACTGCTTGGTTAACTGTTGAAGCTGGATAAAGTTCTGTTTCATTCGGATTGTCCTCTTGAGCTTGCACTGCCATGTTTTGGTCACCATGCCCTTTCATCACGCCTGCTGTGACGCCTTGCTATCGTGCCTTCTGCCATTGTTTTCTGTCATGGTTTTACGTCATGTCATAACTTGCCAGTCCAAGGCACCCATTTCTGCTGCGCTTTCACCAAAAGCCAGTCCAACAAGAAACCAATGATTCCCAATAAAACAATGCCAACAATCACCACATCTGTCCGTAAATATCCGCCAGCATTCATGATCATCCAGCCCAAGCCCGAGGTCGCAGCAACCATTTCTGCGGCAATCAATGCCGTCCACCCTATCCCGATCGACAACCGAATGGTGGTCATAATTTCAGGTAAGGCTGAAGGTAAAATCACTTTAAATAAAATTTTACTTTTGCTGAGCCCCATCGACTCAGCCGCCTGAATCAAGCCTTGAGAAATATTTTGACTCGCTGCCGTTGCCCCCACAATGATGCTCATAATGGTGGCAATGAAGATCAAGAAAAATTTTGATTGTTCACCAATGCCTAACCATACGATCACCAAAGGTACCAAGGCAATTTTGGGTATCGGTCGTAGAAACTGTACAAAGGGATCTAAAATTGCATTCAGAATTGGGGAACGTCCCATCATTAACCCTAATGGCACACCAACAACAATAGCCACGGCGAAAGCCACCAAGGCACGCCCTGTACTGACTAACACATTGATATACAATGGAACATCTCGATAACCGCTGTGCAGTAAATCGATTACCGTTTCGATCAGTTGTAAGGGTGAGGGTAAAAATATTGGCGCAATCCAATTTAGATGACTACTTAATTGCCAAAATAAGATAAAGACGACCAGTGCCAATGCACTGATTGCCTTATATTGGCACTGACTCAATTGACGCATTAAACTGCCTTACTGTGCTGCCGCTTCACGAAGATATTGGGTATTGATATAGGGTGCATAACTTGCTTTCACATCGGATTGTTTTAACTCCCCGATATTGACCAGAAATTTTGCAATATCATCACTGGCTTTCGCCAAACCAGAACCAGTATCGTTGGCTTTGCTGCCTAAATACTTTTCAGTGGCTTGCTCTTTTAAAGGTATATATTGAATACCCGCCAATGTGGTCTCAACCTGCTCATAGGGTAAATTGAGGTATTTAGAGATTTTCTCAGCTGCTTGTTTCGGGTCTTTCTGATATTCATCGACTTGTTCTTGATAGGTCTTCAAGAACTGCACCACCAATGCTGGATATTTTTCTGCAAACTCCTTACGCACCGCAAAGTTGTTATAGACCAAAATACCCTGTTCATTGAGCTGTGTGGTTTGGAAAATAGAATGCCCACCTTGTTTTTCAAGCTGTTGGGTAAAAGGCCCCCAAACATAAGCAGCATCGATATCACCACGCGTCCAAGCAGAAACAATTTCGGCAGGTTTGAGTGGTAATAATTTCACTTGCGATTTATCCACTTTTTCCAAAGCCAACAATTGCTCTAAGGCATATTGCGCTGTGGAGTTGGCAGGAAAGGCTACTTTTTTACCCAGCAAATCATGCACATTCTGAATATTTGACTTTACCGTTAAACGCTCGGCACTACCGACCAGCCCCTCTAAACCAATAACTTCAATCGGTAAACCTCGGCTAATGGCCGCAATCGCAGGATTCGAACCAAAGCGTGCAATATCAATTTCATTGGCTGCAAAATAGTTCAGTACATCAGCACCGGAAGCGAATTCGACCCATTTTATTTTGGTACCCAAAGCTTTTTCAAAATCACCATCTGCTTTGCCTAGAACCCAGACACGAGGCCCCCCGCCCCATGCCAAACGAACTTCTTTAGGTTTGTCGGCAGATACCGTTGTATTTTCTTGTTGTGATTGTTGCTGAGTCGAATCGCTACACCCCGCTGTGCCAAGCACACTGACCAAACCGATTGATAAAAACAAACTACTCAAACCGAACTTTATGTTGACACGCATACCGATACCCTTTTGCTATATGGCTGATATTATTAAAAGTTCATTATTAAAAAAAATAATAAAAATTGATTTTTATATATAAAAAAAGAAATAATTTATCTGCTAAGTGAATGACTTTATCTTTTTAAAATATAAATAAAAAATACTGTTAGCTCGCAGCAAAGTCTGCCCAAGACAATTTCAGCATAGCTTAATGTCATCACTACTTCGTCATGCCAAAGGTCTATTGTTGCCATAGCACTGAATTGACTAATGAAATCACTTAAAACGTAAACACAGCAATTTTTTTGCGCTATACTCATGCCACATCGCTTCAGGGCGGGGTGTAATTCCCCACCGGTGGTCATTCAATGTTCATCTGCATCATGCACTTTCATGCTGCACAAACAATGATCAGCCCACGAGCGACCTAAGCACTGTTCAAATGATGCGTATATGTGGTACATGCACTAATGATTTGCACAGACACGAAGGTTGCAGATTTGGTGAAACTCCAAAGCCGACGGTTAAAGTCCGGATGAAAGAAGACGACGTTAAATGCCTGTATTACACATGTTTTGTGTAAAGGCAGGTATGATTACGAGCCGATTTCACATTGTCCTGAAATGTTCCTCTTATTATCTGATTAGGCGAGCGTTTCAAATGTCTACTGTACTACACACTCCTACCAATCTTTTCTCTGATCTCGCTCCTGCTGAGCAACGGATCCAACAAGCACTGATTGATCTTCGTCAAGGTAAACCGATTATCGTCATGGACGATTTCGACCGTGAAAATGAAGCAGATCTCATCATTGCCGCTGAAACACTAGACGTTCCCACCATGGCACGCATGATCCGTGATGGTTCAGGTATTGTCTGTCTATGTCTCACTGAACAAGTGGCTGACCAACTCGCCCTGTACCCCATGGTACAAGACAATAGCAGCCAATTTAAAACCGCTTTTACCATTACCATTGAAGCTGCCAAAGGTGTCACAACTGGGGTTTCTGCCCAAGATCGCTATACCACCATTCATGCAGCAATTGCCGATGGTGCTGTTGCCAGCGATCTCAACCGTCCGGGTCATGTATTTCCACTACGTGCACGTGATGGTGGCGTGTTAAGCCGTCGTGGTCATACGGAAGCCAGTGTTGACCTTTCCCGTATGGCGGGCTTAAAACCAGCTGGTGTGCTGTGCGAACTCACCAATCCAGATGGCACCATGTCTGCCGGTCAAGAGGTATTAGATTATGCCGTTCAGCATCAATTGACCTTGATTAATATCGAAGAAATTGTGCAATACCGTATAACACATCAGCTATAAGCCATTCGCTATAGTAGCAAAAAGCTCCCGTCGGGAGCTTTTTGGCATTTAAGACGATACACTTTAAATCTGTTAATGATTTGGAGATGGCGGATTTGGAGATGGCGGATTCGGCCATGCCGCATCGCTGCCCACATTATTGACCACATAAGCAATCAGCAACAAAGTCAGCGCACCGGTCAAAACGGGAAATAATAAAAAATCCCAACCATAGTCGACTTGTGATGCTGTCATTAAAATCAATAAAGGATTGGCACCTGCAGGCGGATGCACACAATGCAACAGTTGCATAGCCACGATAGAAAGCCCCACAGCCAAGGCAATACACCAAGCATCACTGCCGAAAAGCTTGAGCAGGCATAAGCCAATAAAGGTTGTGAGCAAATGCCCGAGCAACACATTGCGTGGTTGCGCCAAAGGCGATTGTGAAACCGCAAACAGTAATACACAACTGGCACCAAATGGCGCCATGATCCAAATATGTTGTGACCATTTACCCAGCAATAACAAAATCAAAATACTACAACTCCCCCCCAGTAAGGCTCGCAATAAAGCAGCGCGGCTTAAGGGCTTCGCTCCAACGGGCTTGGCAGCAATGGCTTGAAATAATGTACGCATAACAAACTCCACGACAAGGTCTAATTGCTGCCACTCAATATCAGTCTTAAATAAAACAATAATGCCAACACCACATTACGGCTCATGCCTGCAACTGGACAGATCTGTACAGATTTAACTGTGCTAAGATAGTACAGATCTGTACAGATGACAAGTATGTGAATTCAATCATGCAAAAATCTACTGAAAAAATCTTAAGCACAGCCGAGCAGTTGTTTAATCAGCACAGCTTTTCATCGGTTGGTGTCGATCTCATACGCGATCAATCGGGCTGCTCTAAAACAACGCTGTACAAACATTTTAAAAATAAACATTACTTGATTCAGACCGTGCTTAAACAACGTCATCAACGTTGGCAAGCGGCTATATTAGCCAGCATCGCAGGACAACATGGCTTGGCCGCACTAAAAGCGCTCTATGACTGGCATATCTCTTGGTTTCAACAAGCAGATTTTAAAGGTTGTTTATTTGTGCGTGCAGTCGCCGAATCTATGCCCCAAGATCGAGAAATTACTGCGATTGCGCAAGCGCATAAGCAATGGATACAACAACAAATTATATTATATTGCCAGCAGTTAGGCGCCGATCTAAACGTCGCGCAATGCTATTATCTGTTATTAGAAGGCATGATTAATGAGGCGCTGATGAATGGAATTTCGCCCCAGGTCGCCACACAGCAATGGCAAATGTTGGAATATCTGTTACAAGCGAAATCGACATCCTAAGCAAGCCCATATCATATAAAGTGAAAAATCTGAGCAAAGCTCAAATCATCTCCCTCTAACATCAGGCTGGCGCTGTGATATCAAAATTGAGATTAAAATAAAGCACTGGCAACGCCATAACCCGCCACCAAGAACAGCACGAGACCACAGCAAATTAAAATATGATGGTAATAACGAGAATTCGCCAAACGCTGAAAGACGAAGTAAATCACGCTTAAAATACTAAAGTCTAAAACAATCCAAGTCACCGTAATCAGACTTAAACTACTATTGATGTCTGGGAGGACACGTATAAATTGCGGAAAAAAAGAGGCAAAAAAGATAATGTCTTTGGGATTGGAAATTGCCACCAAAAAGCCTTGTTTGAAGCCACCAATGTTTTGTGCACGGATACTTTGCGGTGCAATGGCATTATAGCGGTGCTCCAAGCCCTCAATCAAAATTTGTATACCAATAAAGGCAATATAAGCACTTCCCAACAACTGGATAATACTCAGCCATTGTGCATTGATATTCAACAGCCCTTTAATTACCAAAATAGATAGAAAAATCAAAAGCAAAGAAGCTAAATTGGTTCCAACAATGGTACGAAATGCTTTGGGGTATCCACCACGCATACCCGCGCTGGCAACCAACATTATCACAGGTCCTGGGGTAAGCAAAAAAATCATTACCGCAGCAATGAACAGCAAATACGCTATCCAATCCATGTATTTACTCCATTCAAGCGATGTTTCTTTATCTGATCCATGTCTATGTTGCCTCGATCCATTGCTTCATCAATCTACTGTGTCTTTATCCATTCAATATGGCTGAGCATGCTAGCATTTATACATCGCAGAATATGTGTACAGCTTGTCACAATATACAGTTTTATGCCAACAAATTGATAGTCTCTCCTGCTATCAGCTCGGCATTAAAATACAGTAAAAATGCCATGTTGTTCATGATTATTTTTAAAAAGTATTGCATCAATCCTGCTGAGCATGCGCAGGTCCAACAGTGTGCTTTAAAAACTAAAAACATGCACATGCCATTGCGGCTTAAAACATAAATTTTCAAGCTAAATCTTAAACTTAGACTCAAATTTCAAAAACCGTAGCGAGTGCTCTAGCACAGTTTAAACTATATCATCACAAGTCTGTTGCGACGGTGTTAAATGCTGACGCATAGCATCTGCACGTAGCCAAGCAAAATCATAACTGGCATTCGCCAAGGCAATGACCCGACGCTCAAACTCATCCCACAAGGCTTTGACTTGTTTACGATCCAAGCCCAAACCGCTATCAACCGTTGCTTCACGGCGTTTTTCACAATATTTTAATGCCAAATAAAACTTGCGACCGACACTAGCAGTCTCCAAACAGCGGATTCGCTTATTTTCTAAAAAGACTTCAACCAAGGGCAACTGCGCCAAAGGCAACATAGGGACTAAAATTTGATCCAGCTGGGCATCTAAGCGTTTCCAAACAGCATAACGTTGTGCTGCATCATAGCCATTCCATTGAATGACTTCGTGGTTAAAACGTCGACAACCACGACACACAGCGTCTCCAAATACTGTGGAGCAACGCCCTGCACAAGGGGTTAATGTGGCAATACGCCGCGAATGAGTCAATTTATTCACCTCTAAAACCCATATTTTAATTATGGAATTCTCGCTTATTTTGAAAATTCACGTTAAAATATGCGCCATAAATTTTTTACCGTTCTTATCTTAAACTATTTTGGAGTTTTCCATGAACGCTACTGTAGAACAGCTTGCACCTGTAGAACAGCAAGCGACCGAGCTTTGGGTTGTTGCAGCACTCTATCAATTTAAAGAAGTCACAGATCCTGCTGATCTTCAACAACGCCTTTTAGATCTCGTTCAAACCATCAAGCTTTGTGGAACGCTTATTGTTGCAGGTGAGGGTATTAACGGTACAGTGGCTGGCGATCGCCATGCCATCGATACGGTTCATCAATTTCTTCTCGATGAAGGCTTTAATGACATGGAATATAAAGAATCTCAAAGCCATGATAAGCCTTTTCGTAAGATGAAAATCAAACTTAAAAAAGAAATTGTTACCCTAGGTGTTGAGGTTAAACCACGCGATCTCGTAGGTCATTACCTCGACCCTAAACAGTGGAACGAATTGATCCAACAAGATGATGTGATCCTCATCGACACCCGTAATGATTATGAATATAAAGCGGGAACTTTTAAAGGTGCGATTGATCCAAAAACTGAAACTTTCCGCGAATTCCCTGAATACGTTCAGAAAAATCTTGCGAATAACAAAGACAAGAAAATCGCGATGTTCTGTACTGGCGGTATCCGTTGTGAAAAATCTACCTCTTTACTCTTACAAGAAGGCTTTAAAGAAGTTTATCACCTCAAAGGTGGGGTACTGAAGTATCTCGAAGAAACACCTGCCGAAGAAAGCCTATGGGAAGGTGAATGCTTTGTCTTTGATGGTCGTACCGCCGTCACCCATGGTGTAGAAGAAGGTGTTAACGTTAAATGTCATGCGTGTGGCTGGCCACTCACACCTGCTGAAGTTGCGCAACCCAGTTATGAACATGGCGTGTCCTGTGTTTATTGCATCGATAAAACCACAGAAAAACAAAAACAAGGCTTCCGTATGCGTCAATCGCAAATTGCAGCAGCTAAGAAAAAACGTCTGTAATGTAAAAATTCTCTGATCATGTAGACAGGCATGATCAGAGCTCGCCACTCACAGCACAGCACAATGCCCGACCAATGTTCGGGCATTGTGAATCACCTTAACACCAACAATGCCGATCAAACACACAACAGCACCAGTCCAGCTCAATACGCAGTACAGTATATCGCTCAACTGTATCGATCAAAGCGATTTACCACTGTATTCACTGTATTCACTGTATTCACTGTATTCACTGTATTCACTGTATTCACTGTATTCACTGTATTCACTGTATTCAGCAAATGTACCGATCGACTGTATCCAGTCAATTGCTCTCTAATCTACTGACAGGTTGGCTAAATCCTTGGCTGCTCGCAATCTTGTCAAGCACACTAAAAATCGTCATGATGCAGATGCAGCAACATCACTCTGCTGTACCCCGTACCCCCTTTCCTGCTTTGAAAACGAGACCTTGACTATGCAAGCAGATTTTTGGTTACAACGTTGGCAAAACAATAATATTGGCTTTCATTTAACGCAACCTAATCCACTATTATGTGAACATCTCCCACAGCTTAAACTCAGTCGCAATGCCCGTATTGTTATGCCACTGTGTGGAAAAAGTGTTGATATCGACTACTTACTACAACAAGGCTATCGCGTTGCAGCCATTGAATTATGTGAAATAGCAATAGCTGCACTCCAACAACGTCTGGGGTTAAACTTTACATATCGGGAACAAAACGGTATAGGACATTATCATCATCCACAAATTGATCTCTATGTGGGTGATATTTTTCAACTCACAGCCGCACAGCTGGGTGCTGTCGACGCGGTTTATGATCGTGCGGCAATCATTGCATTGCCCTTTGAGATGCGCCAAAACTATAGTCAACATCTTTTACAGCTAAGCCAAGTCGCACCACAACTGCTGATTAGTCTTGAATATCCACAGCAAGATTTTGCAGGACCACCGTTTTCAGTCACAGCCAGTGAGTTGGCACAACACTATGCACAGCACTACACGCTCAACGTAATCAAAGATCAAAGTACTGAACGCTTATTTGGCAGCCATCCTGGTCGTGAAAAAGCTTGGTTACTTCAACCCTTAGCGCAGCCTAAAAAGCTTTAGTACAGCCTAGAATAGACAAACACCCTCTATAAGGTGCTGATTTTATAAATTAAAAATCTATTTATACAAACAAAAACCCCCATCACCAGATGAGGGTTTATTTAAACAAACAATAGTCACTGTAATTGATGCTTAGTGTTCTGGCGTATGATACATCAAGTACAGTTCATTTAAGTTATCTGGAATTTCTTCAGCAAGTTCATCCATTAATTGACCATTACGTCTAAAAGATTCCATTTGAGGATCTTCTTCATCGATACCGCTAAAGACCATAATCGGTAAGGTTAAATCAACCAACTGTTCCTCATATTCGGGGCTAAACCAAGCTTCTTCATTCAGGAACATTGCATCAACAAAACCAACACACCAATCACCGAGGCTGGATTCGACAGATGCCTCTTCAATTTCAAAAGGCATGCTAATGCCATCTTCATTGGCTAGACTCTGGCGAATATCTTCAAGCCAAAGTTTAATCTGCTGAATGATGGTCTGATCTACTTTGCTTTGGTTGCCCTCAAACAGTTCGTCTAACCAACGATCAAATTTTGGTCCCACTGCAATGGCACTTAAAAAGCCGTGAGTTGCGGCAAAATCTAGACCATATTCATTGTGGTCGCCGTCTAGGTATTCGCTTAAAAGGTCTAAATCTAAGGCACTCATGCTTATTCCAATGTGTTTAATCTACATAACCAGCAGCATAACATTTTAGCTGCGTATACCCAATGTGATTTTAATCTTCGTCAAAATCGTCATCATCTTCATCAAAATCATATTCAAAGTCTTTGAGTTCACGGTCTAAACGACGTTGCGCCAACAAATCATCGATTAAACGGCGTTTCTCTAAGGACTCTTTGGCACTAATTTTACTAGATACTTCATCGAAACCAGCGTCGTCATCGCCGAAATTATCATCTAGTTCAAAGTCTGTGGAAGACACTCGCACTACCTCGTTATAAATTAAAATTAATTCGCTCTAGGCGCTATTTATCTGTGTTCATTTTAGTTGTCAAGCTTTATTTTCTTTTTTCACCAATTGACTGATTCTAGGCTTTTGTTTTCACTCAAAAGTATGGCATTATCACTACCGAGTCAATTTTCTATAAAATCATTCAAGAAAAATACAGCTAGACTTGAAATCTTCGTATCAAACCCAATATTGAAAACAATTGTTTAAACAAAAAATATTTGATTGAAAGCCATGTCTTAAATCAAATCTGATATTTTTTTAAGGATTGTGCTAATATGCACGGTTTTTCACCGCCACAGATTCAATAAAGAGTAAGCAAAGATGAGCGATATGCATTCCCCTACTTCTCAGGTAGCGGCTCTGATTAGCCGAGGCAAAGAACAAGGTTACTTAACCTACGCTGAGGTTAACGATCATCTTCCAGACTCCATCACTGAAAGCGAACAGATTGAAGACATTATTCAAATGCTTCAAGACGTTGGTATTCCTGTTCATGAACGCGCGCCAGAATCTGACGATGCAATGTTTGAGGACAATGCTGAAACAGCTGATGAAGTCGCCGAAGAAGAAGCTGCTGCGGTATTGGCCTCTGTTGAAAACGAACCAGGTCGTACCACAGACCCAGTTCGCATGTATATGCGTGAAATGGGTACTGTTGAACTGCTCACGCGTGAAGGCGAAATTAGCATCGCTAAGCGGATCGAGGAAGGTATTCGTGATGTACTCAATGCAATCGCTTACTGGCCGAATGCTGTTGAGGTGGTTCTGAATGAATATAATGATTATGTCAATGGCGAACGCCGTTTGGCCGATATTTTATCTGGTTATTTAGACCCAGAAAACAACGATGTCATTCCAGAAGTGATTGACGATGAAGCAGAGTTAGAAAACAAAGCAGCCAGTAGCAAGGCAGCCAGCAAGAAAGACGTCAAATTAGACGATGACGAAGAAGAGGAAGAAGAGGAAGCCGAAACTGATGATGATTCAGAAGCGGATTCTGGTCCCGATCCTGAAGTCGCTAAAATGCGTTTTGATGAACTAACTGCTGCATGGCAAAATACCAAAACAGCAATTGCCGCACATGGTCGTAATAGCCCTGAAGCGCAAACAGCAATGGAAGGTTTAGCGACCATCTTTATGATGTTCAAATTTACTCCCCGTTTATTTGACCTGATTGCAGAGATGATTCGTGGTACCCATGAGCAAATCCGTCGTTCTGAACGTGAAGTCATGCGTTATGCGGTACGTCGTGGTCGTATGGACCGTACACAATTCCGAACCACCTTCCCTGGTCAAGAATCTAACCCAGCATGGCTGGATGAACAAATTGCCAAAACACCTGCTGAAACGCAAAGTTACCTGCAAAAGGTTCGTCCAGATATTTTGGCTTTCCAACAAAATATTGCTGACATTGAAAAAGAACTTAATCTAAGCGTTAAAGATATCAAAGACATTTCCAAACGGATGGCCATTGGTGAAGCCAAAGCTCGCCGTGCCAAGAAAGAAATGATCGAAGCCAACTTACGTTTGGTGATTTCTATTGCGAAAAAATATACCAACCGTGGTCTACAATTCTTGGATCTAATCCAAGAAGGCAACATTGGCTTGATGAAAGCGGTTGATAAATTTGAATACCGCCGCGGATATAAGTTCTCAACCTATGCAACGTGGTGGATTCGTCAAGCGATTACACGTTCGATTGCCGACCAAGCGCGTACCATTCGTATTCCAGTACACATGATTGAAACTATTAACAAAATCAACCGTGTGTCACGTCAGCTTTTACAGGAAATGGGTCGTGAACCAACTCCTGAAGAGTTAGGTGAGCGTTTGGAAATGGATGAGATCAAAGTCCGTAAAGTGCTAAAAATCGCCAAAGAGCCTATTTCCATGGAAACACCGATTGGTGATGATGAAGATTCGCACTTGGGTGATTTCATTGAGGACAGCAACATTACCTCACCCGTTGATGCTGCAACCTCAGAAGGTCTCAAAGAAGCAACACGTGAAGTTCTAGAAAACTTGACTGAACGTGAAGCCAAAGTATTGAAAATGCGTTTTGGTATTGATATGCCAACAGACCATACCTTGGAAGAAGTCGGTAAGCAGTTTGATGTGACACGTGAACGTATTCGTCAGATTGAAGCCAAAGCCTTGCGTAAACTACGTCACCCTTCTCGCTCTGAGCATCTACGCTCATTCCTTGAAAATGACTAAGTAACCACAGCGCTTGCTCCACTTCAAAACGCCTGCCCTATGCAGGCGTTTTTAACACTTACCTACACAAGCTACAGATAGTGTCACAATGAATCGGTTAAACTGTTTTTGAATAAATCAGTTTAACCGATTCATTACACGGATAAGACCAGCAAATTTTGTCAAGCTTCTATAAAATTAAGCTTCTATAAAACAACTTTGAGGTAATTTATGACTGAAGATCGCACCCCCTCTCGTGAACTCCGTGAAGATCTCTGGGTCTTCCCGATGGACTACCCAATCAAACTGATTGGTGATGCAGGTGATGATTTGCGCCTCGCTGTACTTGAGATTTTAACCAAACATTTTCCTGAATTTGATGAAAACAGCTTGAAAGTGCAACCATCACGTACAGGAAAATACCACTCCCTTACCGCACAGCTCCGTTTTGATGAACTGGAACAGGTCCATGCACTCTATGCTGATCTGGCCAAATGCCCACATATCAAAACTGCACTTTAATTACTGCAATTACAGCCTCAACATCTCTCTCTGGGCAACAGTTGTTTTATGCTCTGTTTTCATTTATTTACGACTGTTGCAGCAGACATGATTTCGATCACACGAGGCTGCTAATCCTTGCATCTATATTCGATCTTGGCAAGACCTTTAACCCACCCTTCCCGCTTACAGTAACCCCATGCTGGTCTTGGCTTTATTTTCCCAAGATTTACCCAAGCGACAACTTTAAGCAATGCTTTGCATTATAATGCTGACAGAGCAAATGCTTTGATACTGCACCATAGGGGACTCAATCAATATGCAACCGTGTACTGGCCAAGCGCAACTTCATATCCGCCGTTACCAACACCCGACTGACTATGCTGAACGCTTCACTGAAATGAAGCAGTACACCGAGCAACGCGATGCCGATAGCCCTGATCAAATTTGGTTATTACAACACCACGATGTACTCACCCAAGGTCAAGCCGGTAAGCCTGAACATATTATTGTGCCATCCGACATTCCTGTTGTACAAAGTGACCGTGGTGGTCAAGTGACTTGGCATGGACCAGGACAACTGGTGATCTACTTTATGCTCGATTTAAACCGATTGGGCTGGAATGTGCGAGGCTTGGTCAGCTTTGCTGAACAACTGATGATTGATCTTGCCGCCAAATACCATATTCAAGCCTATGCCAAAAAAGATGCACCTGGGGTTTATGTCAATGAAGCCAAAATTGGCTCTTTGGGTTTTAAGATTCGCCGTGGGCGCAGCTATCACGGTCTGGCCCTAAACATTGACTGTGATTTACGTGGTTTTCATACCATCAACCCTTGTGGTTATCAAGGTTTGGAAATGGTGCGCTTTTGTGATCTATGCAGTGATTACCCACATTTTGAGCAACTTTGTGATGATGCGATTGCTTATTTCCAGCAGCATCCACAATTTACTGAATGCCGAGTCACAAATGTATAAAAGACTTTATTTTTAATGCAAAACAAATTAGAGTAAAAACTCTAGAATAATCAATAACGATTGTAAGGAATATGCATGTGATGTCTACTCCAGTGGTTAAACCCTCACTTGAATTGGCTTATGTCAAACTCATGATGGATGTAATAGGCAGAGGGCTTGCAATGGCGAGCCAAGTCGATGCTGAAATTCAAAAAGAATTGGCAGGCTTTGCTGTCGGTTTTCGCTTCGCGATGAAAGTGTTCCCCAACGGTCCAGCCTTTGTCGCAGAAGTGACTGAAAATCACCAGCTTAAACTGCTCAAAAATTTTGAGCAAAAGCCAGATTTAAGTATAGTCTTCAAACATTTACATCATGCTTTTTTGGTGTTTTCTTTTCAAGAAGGTACGGCACAAGCCTTCGCCAATGACCGTATGGTCGCAGATGGCGATGTCAGTAGTGCCATTCGTTTAGTACGCTGCCTAAATCGTATGGAAGCGCTCATTTTACCCAAAGTGATTGCACAACTTGCTGTCAAAGAATATCCACAACAACTTTCGCTTAAACAAAAACTCGCCCAGGCCAGTCAGATTTATTTAAAAGTTGCTCAGTCTTATTTCAAAGGAAGTGTTTAAATCATGACCAAGTCATATTATGAATTTTTCTGCCCAGTTAAGATTATTGCAGGTCATGCTGCCTTAGAACATATTCCATTTGAATTGGCAACCTTAGGTGCAAAACGCGCCATGCTGATTACCGATAAAGGCGTGCGCAGCAATCAATTACTTGCCCCCATTGAAGCCGCTTTTGCTGCCTCTGACATCGAAATTGCCTATATTTTTGATGATGTGCCGCCAGATTCTAGCTTAGAAACCGTACGTGCTGCAGCAGATCATTATCGGGAACACCAATGTGATGCCATCATCGCTGTTGGCGGTGGGTCAGTCATCGACACCTCCAAAGCCACCAATATTTTGGTGAGCGAAGGCGGCGATGATTTACTGCGTTATTCTGGATCACACAACTTACCCAAGCCTTTGAAGCCCTTATTTGTCATTCCGACCACGTCGGGCACTGGTTCAGAAGTCACCATGGTTGCAGTGGTATCAGACAATCAGAAAAATGTAAAATTACCTTTTGCCTCATACTATCTGATGCCCAATGCGGCAATCTTAGATCCGCGCATGACTCAGACCTTGCCACCGCATCTCACCGCCATGACTGCGATGGATGCGCTGACCCATAGTATTGAATCTTATACCGGATTAGCTGCCAATCCGATGAGTGATGCTTATGCGACAGCGGCAATCGAAAAAATTGCCAACAACTTATTTAAAGTGCTGGACAATCCCAAAGATAGCGATGGGCGCTTAGCACTGGCACAGGCATCAACCATGGCAGGCATCGCCTTTTCAAATTCTATGGTTGCTTTAGTACACTCTCTTGGGCATGCGCTTGGTGCTGTTGCACACTTACCACATGGTTTGTGCATGAACTTATTTTTACCTTATGTGTTGGAATATAACAAAGCAGTACGCCAAGAACGTTTAGCCAATTTGTTGCTCCCACTGGCTGGACCTGATATCTATGCGCAAACCCCAGCAGATGCCCGTGCCGATAAATTTATTGAAATGATCTTGGCGATTCGCGATCAGCTATACCATCTGACCAAGCTGCCAAGAACACTCAGTGAAACGGGTAAAGTCAATCAAACCCAGCTCGATGAAATCGCCGAAAAAGCATTAAATGATGGTTCTATTATTTATAATCCCAAAGAAACACGACTGGAGGATCTAAAATTAATCTTAGAAAAGGCTTGGTAAATTAAATTAGATCATTCATTATAAGACCTATCGAAAGCCTGATGCCAATAACGCATCGGGCTTTTATATTGCGCTATAGATCTGCATTGCAGCCAAGGAATTCACATAATTTCTGCTAAAAAATTTAAAATTGGCTAGTAATGACCCGCAAATTAGAGTAGATTGGCGCACTTTTGTTTTATACCGTAGGGGGGATCGTTCGTCTCAAACGATCCTACATAAATATGACTGATCCTTGATCAAAGAATATGAGGATTCCGCCGTTGAACATGAATTCTGGGACTCAATCGGCAGCTAAACTGCAAAAAAATCTTGTGCTCTGGCATATTATTATTATTGGTTTAGCCTATATTCAACCTATGACTGTGTTTGATACTTTTGGTTTAGTATCACAATATAGTAATCAACACGTTCCAACATCTTATATTTTCGCACTCGCCGCAATCCTTTTAACGTCAATCAGTTATGGTCACATGATTCGACGCTATCCATCTGCGGGTTCGGCTTATACTTATGCTCAAAAATCGATACACCCCAATGTCGGATTTATGGTGGGCTGGTCATCGTGGTTAGATTATTTACTTTCACCACTGGTCAATATCATCCTCGCCGATATTTATTTAAGAGCGTTATATCCAGAAGTTAATAACTGGATCTGGATCGTTGGTCTGACCTTAATTATGACCATCGTGAATTTATTTGGTGCTCGTTTTGTCGCCCGTTTAAACAGTATTATCGTCTTTACCCAAGTTGCAGTGATTATCTACTTTAGCTATAAAGTCTATTTATTCCTCAGCCAAGGATTAAATGCCGATGGCACCATTAACGCAGCGCAATATCAGCTCTGGAGTCTAGCGCCATTCTGGAATGAGATGACCTCTGTCGGGGCACTGATTACTGGTGCAACGATTTTATGTTTCTCTTTTACCGGTTTTGATGCCTTATCATCACTCGCAGAAGAAACCAAAGATAGCCAGAAAGTCTTGCCGCGTGCGATTTTCTTAACCGCACTGATTGCTGGGGTTATCTTTATTATTAGCACCTATTTCATGCAGATTTACTTCTCTGGTGATCCAGCGACTTACTTTAGTAAAATTGATGAAACACAGCCTGATATCATGAAAGCCATTGGTGGTATTGCATTCCAGACCATCATTCTATACTTCGCGATTGTGACGGTCATGGCATCTGGAATCTCAGCCCATGCTGGGGTGTCACGCTTGATGTATGTGATGGGGCGTGACGGCGTGATTAACCGTAAAATTTTTGGTCATATTAGCCCAAAACTATTTACCCCAACCTATAACATCCTGATCGTTGGTGCTGTTGCATTAACAGCAGGTTTGCTCGACTTTGAGCATATTGCTAACCTGATTAGCTTTGGTGCATTGACAGCGTTTAGCTTTGTCAATTTCTCAGTGATTTCGCGTTATGCACTACGTGATGGTCGTAATAAGAGCCCGATGGACATCATTAACTATATCGTGATTCCTTTGCTTGGTTTTGCCAGCGTGTTCTTGATGTGGCTTGAAATCGATGAGACTGCCTTAAAGATTGGTCTCATCTGGGCAACCTTGGGGGTGGGTTATCTGGCCTATAAAACACGAGGTTTCCGTTACCCTGCTCCACAGCATAATGAACATGAATAAACCCATGCTCATAGGGCAATAAAAAAACAGGCGCTTTGAGCGCCTGTTTTTTTATGCTGCACCCTTGCAGCTTAAATCAAGGCTTTAAAATCTTGTTGTCGCCAAGCTTCATATAAAATCACTGCGGTGGCATTAGAAAGATTCAAACTACGAGAGTGTTCAGCCATGGGTAAACAAATCCAATGTGCTGCAGGAAAACGTAAACGTACTGCTTCGGGCAAACCACGCGTCTCAGGTCCCATCAATAAAGCAACAGGGCGATTTAACTGACTTTGATGTGGTGGCGTCGCTGTCCCCTTAGTGGTTAAAGGATAAATTGCATTATTATCTACCCCTTGCTCTGCCAAGTACGCCAGACAGTCATCAAGCTGTTCCCAGATTTGCATTCGCGCCCATTCATGATAGTCCAGACCTGCACGTTTCAGTTTTTTGTCCTCTAACTCAAAGCCCAAGGGCTTGATGAGATGTAATTGTGCCCCCGTATTGGCACAAAGCCGAATGATATTACCCGTATTACTTGGAATTTCAGGCTCGTATAAAACAATATGGATCACAATTTTTCTCAACTTACAGACAGATGAAGCCTAAAACACCTTGCCATCACACGCGCACCGTACTGAAGCGGTCGTGATTTGCAATTAAGCTTAGGCTATTTTAGCAACCACGTGGTTGCCATTGCAGTTTTTCATGTAGACGTACCACTTCACCAATAATGGTTAAGGTTGGTGCTTGTATTTGATGTTCAGCAACTTTTTCTACAATGTTATGCAGATTACCAATCACTACTTTTTGCTCTGGCGTGGTGCCTTTAGAGATCAAAGCCACAGGCATATCTGCACGTTGCCCATGTGCGATCAACTGCTGGCAAATTTTTTCTAAACCCACCAAGCCCATATACAGCACCAAGGTTTGATGCTCATAGACCAGCTCATGCCAAGGTAGTTCGGGCGATCCAGCTTTTAAATGTCCAGTCAGAAAACGTACACTTTGGGCATAATCGCGATGCGTTAAAGGAATACCCGCATAGGCAGCACAACCAGATGCCGCAGTGATACCCGGTACAACCTGAAAGCGTACCCCCGCAGCAAAGAGTTCTTCAATTTCTTCGCCACCACGCCCAAAGATAAAGGGGTCCCCGCCTTTGAGGCGACAGACTCTTTTTCCAGCCTGAGCATAGTGAACCAGTAGATCGTTAATACTTTCTTGTGGTAGCGTATGATTGGCGCGCGCCTTGCCCACATAAATTTTTTCTGCATCACGGCGACACAAATCTAAAATCGGGTCCGACACCAAGCGATCATAAATCACCACATCGGCTTGCTGCATAAGGCGTAGAGCTTTGATGGTCAAAAGTTCGGGATCACCGGGACCCGCCCCAACCAAATAAACTTCACCTTGTGGCTGTTGCCAAGCAGCCAAAGCCTGTTGCATGGTCTGTTCAGCAGCCTGTAGATTGTCATGTAGCAGCAACTCTGGCAGTACGCCAGCATAGAGCTCTTCCCAAAAAATACGACGTTGCTCCGGCGCTGCAATGGCTTGTTTCACCCGCGCACGCCATTGACCTGAAAACTGTGCTAATTTCCCCATCGCGTGAGGAATAATTGTTTCGATTTTGGTGCGAATTTGCCGAGATAATACCGGCGAGCTGCCATTACTGGCAATAGAAATCACCAAGGGGGAACGGTCGACAATGGCTGGAACCATAAAACGACAATGTGGCGGATCATCCACGCTATTGACCAATATCTTGTGTTGCTCGCACACGTGAAACACCTGTTGGTTTACATGTGCTTGATTGGTCGCCGCAATCACCAAACGATAGTCTTTTAGCACCGCATCTGTATGCTGATATGTCGCAAAATCAGTTGCCCAATATCGACCTGCTGTTGCATGAACAATCGCCTCTAAGTCAGCTTCTATGCTTGGCGCAACAACATCAATGATGGCACCCGCACGTTGTAACAGCTGGGCTTTACGATAAGCAATACGACCACCGCCGACCAACAAACAGCGTTGTTGTTGCAGTTTTAAAGAAATGGGAAAGATATCCACGCTGTGTTTCGACCTAATCAGACATGCTAGAAAACAGTATAAAAGCTAAAACCGCTATGCTTTAAGTGCTTAAAGCATAGCGCTGCAAAATGACAAATTAGTCAATAAAGCTTGCACCACCCAAATATGGGCGCAGTACTTCAGGGACTTCGATTGATCCATCCGCACGTTGGTAATTTTCCATCACCGCCAATAAGGTACGTCCTACCGCTAAACCTGAGCCATTCAGCGTATGTACAAATTCCGTTTTCTTTTGATCCACGCGATAACGCGCCTTCATACGACGTGCTTGGAAGTCGCCCATATTTGAGCAAGAAGAAATCTCACGATAGGTATTTTGACTTGGCACCCACACTTCTAAGTCATAGGTCTTAATGGCAGAGAAGCCCATATCGCCACCACACAACACGATCTTACGATAAGGCAGCCCAAGTGCTTGTAAAATCGCTTCAGCATGCCCTACCAACTCTTCTAACGCTTGCATAGAGTGTTCTGGTTTAACGATCTGTACCATTTCAACTTTTTCAAATTGATGCTGACGAATCAAACCACGTGTATCACGACCATAGGAACCGGCTTCACTTCTAAAACACGGCGTATGTGCCGTATATTTGAGTGGTAAACGATCGGCATCAATGATTTCATCACGTACAAAGTTAGTCACGGGGACTTCTGCTGTTGGAATGAGATAGTATTCTTTCTCACCCTGCAACTTAAAGAGATCTTCTTCAAATTTAGGCAGTTGACCTGTGCCACGCAAAGAGTCCGCATTGACCAAATACGGCACATAGGCTTCGGTATAACCATGCTTTAAGCTATGCGTATCTAACATAAACTGCGTTAAAGCACGTTGTAAACGTGCCAAAGGTCCTTTGAGTACGCTAAACCGTGAACCGGTCAATTTACTCGCAGTATCAAACTCTAAGCCACCCATCCACTCACCGAGATCGGTATGGTCTTTGATTGCAAAATCGAACTGTCTTGGTGTTCCCCATGTCAACACTTCGACATTATCATTTTCATCTTTACCCGCAGGTACAGACTCGTCTGGTAGATTGGGAATACTTAAAGATAAGGCTTCAATTTCTGCTTGTAATTGATTTAATTCTGCTTCAATGGCTTTAATTTCATCACCAATCGCCCCCATGCGCGCCATCAGTTCAGATGCATCACCACCAGATTTTTTAATTTGACCAACTTGTTTAGCGCCCGCATTACGCTCTGCCTGTAAAGCTTCAGTTTTAAACTGAATATCTTTACGGCGTGCTTCTAAAGCTGCCCATTGTTCGACATCAAGTTGAACACCACGTTTTGCCAAGGCTAAATTGACAGCCTCAATATTATTTCTGAGTAACTTTGGATCAATCATAATCAAGCTATTTCGATATTAAAACTCGCTATAGTGTAAGCGCTTCACCATAAAAAATACAGTGATCTGCATTGCGCCTACACCAGCACATCGTCTAGAGACTATTTTTCAACCACAGCTGTCGATGCGCTCACTGCACTGGCTGCTGTTGGCGATTCTGCTGCAGCACTGATCAATTGCTCATCACTTAAATATGTCGGTAATGTCGGTAAATACTGCTTCTTCATCAAAGCTTGTGCTTGACTATAGGGCAAGGTTAATTCACTCATCCCTTCAGCATAAGATGCCAACTCATATAATGGATAAACAAAAACGATGCCATTGGCGCCATAGTAAAAATTATCACTGAGTTCAAGTTTTTCCGGACTAATCTGATGCGCTTGCAACCAGATGCTATTGGCATCGTACAATTGTTTTAACAATTGCTGGCTACGCCCTGGCAGAATAATGTCATCCAAACTTAAGCGCTGCTGACTGCTTAAATCAAAATTTACATACTCTTGATGAGACATTCCATGTGCCGCACCTGCGCCATAGAGATAGGTTTGAATCACAAAGGTTGCCAATTTTTGATTTTGCCCAACATAACGCACCCACATCCGACTTTGGCTTAACGCAGCCGATGCTTTCTGCTGTCCTGTTTTTACTGTATTGGCTTCAGTAAAGGCATCGGGCAAATCTTTATGAAAACGTTGTTTAAAGTAGTCATTCAGCCACGGCAGATTGGTTTTTACCGTTTGTAAATCATAGAGGGTACACCCATCTTCATCGCAAAATTGTGCTTTGGCATCTGCTATTTTTTCATTTTGACTTTGAATCAACTGTACATCTTGCGACTGGGTAGCCTGTTGTTGATTCACTTGCGTTTCGGGTTTTTCCTGACATGCCCCCAGCATCAGCGTTGCCACACAAAGACTAAGAACCCAAGGAGCGGACCGTTTCATTCGTTGTATCATCTCTTTTACCTGAGTGCTTTCAATTGATCTTGTTCACTATACAAAGCTCAATACCCAATTAAAACATCAATATGTATCTGATAACCCTATAGAACGCGCTAAAATTAAACATCCAACCCTGACAACGCTCAAGAAGTGGTTTTGCCCTGTCTATCCGCTGACACCGTTTTGCTCAATAATAAAAAAGCAACCCGTAGGTTGCTGCAATAAGTTAAGCAATTGTGCTATTGATCAATTACATCTGTGCCTTTAGGCGGCGTAAAGTCAAATACACTGCTGGCAATACTGGGGTTCAGTTTGACTTGGCTAAAACGAATATAAGTCGTTTGACCTAAGGAGTCTTGTAAAATCATTAAACTGGGTGATTTATTGGCAAAGCTAATGGTCAAGCTCTGGAAAGCACCTTCTTTATTACGTGGCAGTAACGTGTAATACAATTTCGATTGATCTGGCTGTGTCACACGATAAGCTTGCATAATCTGACTGGTATTGCCAGACAATAGCAATGCTGGGGTATTGGAGACCTGCTCATCCAAACTCTGACGGACTGCTTGTTGTAAGTCTGGATCATAAATCCATACTGTTTTACCAGAGGTCACAATGGTTTGTTTCGATGGGCTATGGGTTTGCCAATAGAACTTTCCGGGGCGTTCAACTTTCATCTCTCCCTTAAAAGTTTGATTCATATGTTGTGCCGATAAACCTTTGTTGCCTTGTACTACTTTGGGATTGGTAATCTTGGTTGTTTGTTCAAACTGAGCCGTTAAACTTTTAATGCCACTCAATTGTTGCACCAAACTTTGCGTGGCTTGTTGCTCCGATGCCGCTGTGGCAGCAAAGGCTGTCGTTGCAACCACAGGTGCCAACACAGCACCACTCATCATCAGCACAGCGAACATAGTTTGAAGTTTTTTCATGATGGATCACCTTAAATATTAAAAAATATCGCCCTAACCTCTGCGACACATCCGTAAGCTTAAAAGTAATATAACGGCTAATCATTGAGAAAATAAGCAGATTTGTCTTGTTATAGCTAAATTATGTTGTCATTGCTCCATTATCATGGCACATCTTGCATTTTTTTGCTCACGAAACACACAACTTAAGCGCCCCACACTGTAAAGCCTTCATCCATGCGGCTTTGCAACGCAAATAGCCATAAAAAAAACCCACACAAAATTGGTGGGTTTTTCTGAGACAGTCTAAACTTATGCAGTTTCTACAGTCACATAGCGACGGCCAAACTGACCCTTCACTTCAAATTTCACAACGCCATCAGCCGTTGCAAATAAAGTATGGTCACGGCCCATACCTACGTTTGCACCAGCATGGAATTCTGTACCGCGTTGACGAACAATGATGTTACCTGCAGTAACAGCTTGACCGCCATAGATTTTAACGCCTAGCATTTTTGGGTTTGAATCACGACCGTTACGTGTCGAACCACCGGCTTTCTTGTGAGCCATGTCTCTTACTCCTCGTGATTAACCTGAAATACCAGTAATTTTCAACTCGGTAAACCATTGACGGTGACCTTGTTGTTTACGGTAGTGCTTACGACGACGCATTTTGATAATGCGGATTTTGTCGTGACGACCATGGCTAACCACTTCTGCAGTTACTTTCGCGCCAGCTACAACTGGAGCACCGATTTGAACGTTGTCACCGTTTACAAGCATCAATACATCATCAAATGTAATGGTTGAACCGGTTTCAGCTTTCAATAATTCAACTTTAAGGGTTTCACCCTCTACTACACGGTGCTGTTTACCACCGCTTTGGATTACTGCGTACATAATGTACTCCAACTTGCCCGTGTCGTCGTGCCAGTAAAGGAAGATACTGATCTTAAAACGTACGCCACTGGGGTTATACAAGGGCAAGGATTTTAAGGGATAATTGCTCAAAGGACAAGCTTTTTCCATCAAATCCCTTGTAATAACACCCGTACATTTCACAGTTATAATTTTTTTCGTATATTTTACAGCGAACTGATCAA
Organism: Acinetobacter larvae; assembly: GCF_001704115.1. Taxonomy (NCBI): domain Bacteria; kingdom Pseudomonadati; phylum Pseudomonadota; class Gammaproteobacteria; order Moraxellales; family Moraxellaceae; genus Acinetobacter; species Acinetobacter larvae. The sequence continues at coordinate 933,493 of NZ_CP016895.1, read as the reverse complement.
ATAAACAGCATTGCGAAATAGATATTTTTATTTAAGGCGCTACTATATAGCCCGATTATGCGGTGATTATGCCAATACGCAGTTGCCTATTTGCATCGACTTGTTTATTTTTCTATCATTTTATATTTACTTTTCGCGTATATCCATCACTACTTTCATATTGCAAAGAACGGTTGATCTAGCCTGAGCTGACCGACTGATTCAATAAGAGGATGCTCTACACATGGCCATCGATTTTCAGCAAGATATTCTTGCGCCTGTTGCTACAGACTTTACGGAGATGGACAAACTCATCAATGAGGGGATCAATTCTAAAGTTGCCTTGGTGATGGCCGTGAGCAAACATGTGGTCGAGGCAGGCGGTAAACGCATGCGTCCCATCATGTGTTTATTGGCTGCACGTGCTTGCGGTTTAGCAGACATGCAACAAGCGCAAAAATTAGCAGCCATTATTGAGATGCTACATACAGCAACTTTGGTTCATGATGATGTGGTTGATGAGTCTGGCTTACGCCGTGGCAAGCCTACTGCCAATGCCACCTGGAATAACCAGACCGCGGTTTTGGTCGGTGACTTTCTCATATCACGTGCCTTTGATCTATTGGTTGATCTCAATAGCATGACGTTATTGAAAGACTTTTCTACCGGTACCTGTGAAATTGCGGAAGGTGAAGTCCTGCAACTGCAAGCGCAGCATCAACCCGATACCAGTGAAGCCACTTATCTAGATATTATTCATGGCAAAACCTCACGGTTATTTGAGTTAGCCACTGAAGGTGCTGCAATTTTGGCAGGTCAGGAACAATATCGCCTGCCACTTCGTCAGTTTGCAGGACACTTTGGTAATGCATTTCAAATTATTGATGATATTTTAGATTACACCTCGAATGCCGAAACATTAGGTAAAAATATTGGTGATGATTTAATGGAAGGCAAACCCACTTTACCTTTAATCTCAGCATTACAACTTACGCAAGGTAGTCAGCATGACATCATTCGCCGTAGCATTGCCACTGGTGGTGTGAGTGAACTCAATCAGGTGATTGACATTGTGCAAAACTCAGGTGCTCTTGACTATTGTCGTCAACGCGCACATGAAGAAACCCACCTAGCTTTAAATGCCTTAGAACAACTACCTTTTAGTCAGTATCGAGAATCATTAAAACAACTTGCGCAAATGGCGCTACACCGTATTCAATAAAGGCTTATGCATATTTACTTACAAGATATTTTTGTCCAAATGCAAGCGCAGCTTGATCACCAAGCTGCGCCCGATGCCAGTATTTTGATTGATCTGGTGCAACGGATACGCCCCAAAGATACCCAAAACACTTCAGAAATTAACGAAACTTTTCAAGACTTTATTCAATCTCTCATCAGCACACCCAACGCAATATACACCTTACAACACTATATTCTTCGACTACTGAATAGCTATAAGCAAAGTGGTTTATATGCAGATAGCGGTATTTTATCTCTCGATGGTTTTTGGAATCAGCTCAGTCAACGTATAGGCGCTCACTTTCTACCACCATTACGGAATAACACCGAACTTTCCGATCTCATTAGCCAAGTATTTCATTTACGCAGTGACCGTTATTGGTTGGAAAATATTCAAGATCAAAACTGGATACAACTCTTTCAATTATTTGGTCACTTACCGCACAACTTGGCAGATATTGAACGCATTGAAGCGGAAATGATTAAAGCCATTACCGTATTGTCTTATCGGATTAGCGGTATTGGCTTATATCCTGAGTTTATCAATGCGCAACCCGAACTTAGCGAATATGAATCGCCTTTCTTGGTACAAAACCGTGAAATCGTAGAATTTATTGAACAATACAAACAACAACACTCGATTGCAGACCAAGATACTGTCGTTCCTATTCCCGATGCCTCTCAAGCACTGGTTATGATCGAGCAGTGTCGTGATGTGCTACTCAAAATACGCCGTGCCACCAAACGTATTGGGGTCAGCATTAGTCTGACTTATTTGCTCTCTGTGCTTGAGCAATGTTTAGATCGCATTGAGTTATTGCTCAATATCTTGGTCGCAACCGATGAGCTACGCTATACCAGCATGGGTGAGCTATTGACCGACTTGGTCGCCGCACATCAAAGCGAAAATAGTGTACGTTCTTTGCTGGTTACCAATAGTGAATTAATCGCCTTACAAGTCACAGAAAATGCAAGTAAAACTGGCGAGCATTATGTCAGTAGTGACAAAAAAGGCTTTTTAGGCATGTATAAAGCTGCCGCCGGTGCTGGTGGCATTATTGCCACCATGGCAACCTTAAAAATATTAGCTGCGCGCTTAACACTCGCCCCCTTAATGCAAGCCTTTATTTTTAGCATGAACTATTCATTCGGTTTTATGCTAATCCATGTACTGCATTTTACTGTGGCCACCAAGCAGCCCGCCATGACGGCCGCCGCATTGGCAGCCACGGTCCAACAGCGTAAAGGCTCTAAAACCGCACAGATTGCCGAACTAGCAAGTCTAATTATCAATATTATCCGCACCCAGTTTGTCGCTATTTTAGGCAATATATCTATTGCGATTCCAACCGCCGCACTGATTACATGGTTATGGCAATACGCAATGGGTGAAGCCTTGCTCAACCATCATAAGGCAGACAGCCTACTCGACAGCCTGAATCCCTTTACCTCTTTGGCTGTACCGCACGCTGCCATTGCCGGTGTCTGTTTATTTCTGTCAGGATTAATCGCAGGTTATTTTGATAACTTAGCCATTTACCGCAAGATTGGCCCACGTCTCAGAGCGCATCCCAAGCTGCAAGGTATAATGAAAACTGAACGTTTAGAAAAGTTCTCACATTATATTGAGCGCAATTTAGGTGCACTCGCGGGTAATTTCTTGTTTGGTATCATGCTTGGCAGTATGGGTACTATTGGGTTTATCTTCGGTTTGCCGCTGGATATTCGCCATATTGCCTTTGCCTCAGCCAACTTAATACAAGGGCTGTTATGCACCAGCTCAGCTGATATCGGTCTGATCTTTGTTTCTATTCTTGGTGTGATTTTAATCGGGATAACCAACTTATTTGTCAGCTTTTCTTTGACCATTGTGGTGGCTTTAAGAGCACGTCGTGTGCGTTTTGAACAATGGAAGCCTCTGGCCAAATTGGTCATGACCCATTTCTTCACACGCCCTTTAGATTTTTTCTGGCCGCCTAAAGCCCCTATAGATTTACAAGAGGTCGAGCAAAACCACAGTAAAACACATCAATAACGCAGATGCAGCGCTCTTATAAACTGCTGCTCAGATCATGACAATATTGTCAATTTTTTCTAGAATTTTTTGAGAAAAAATTGCATATCTTTCTCAAAAAACATGCAATTCTTAGACTTGAAAAAAAGTGTACTGCCAAGTACACTTTAGCGCTGATAGGAGTAAACAGCTTAAGGAATCGGCTATATATATTTCAATTCAACGCATTCTTATCAGAATGCAGAGAATTAAATGATAGGCTTTGATAACTTATGCCTTATATACTCCACACGAAGTTTTATCCGTCGGAATGCAGCAAATACTAGCGCGACTGGAGGCAAACGCTGCCAATCAAGCATGATTTTTTTGAAGAAAAGCAGACTTCATAATTTCTTCATCATCAGCGCATGATTTTTATCTAGTATGTATAGATTCGTTTCAAACCGATGAAGTAAGCGTCATTGGGACATTTGCTAATAATTTTTAAAATAATGATTTATTTTTTTAATTTTTTTAGCAATATTAGGGAGTGTTCTGTTTTTGGACAGATTTTATGCTTAAGTTCGCCATCTGGCGCTATAGGCTAAAATAGCAATACCCCTTTTGACGATGAACACAATCGAGATGCTACAAGCTGAAATCCTGTAGTGGTATCGATGCGCCTGAGACAATCTCCCATTGAGCCCTACAATAGCATAACAATTTTGTAGTTAATTAAGGCTTTTATATCAGTAGCTTACATAAACACACTTGGTCCTGCAAAGATAAGGGATGGTGTATAGGGTGTATATGGATTGTTATGCTGTGGATTGCATAGCCACAATTTATATTGCTTAAAAATTACTTTAGATTAAATCTAAATGAGGTGGAATAATGATGTCGGCAAAGCTTTGGGCCCCTGCCCTCACCGCTTGTGCTCTAGCAACAAGTATTGCGCTTGTAGGATGTAGTAAAGATCCCAAAGATGCACAACAAGCAGCCGCTGCCCAGAAAATGCCGCCGACAGAAGTTGGTGTTTTGGTGGCTCAACCACAAAGTGTTGAACAAGTGGTCGAGTTATCCGGCAGAACTGCGGCATATCAAGTTTCAGAAGTACGTCCACAAACCAGTGGTGTCGTGCTTAAACGGTTGTTTAATGAAGGGAGCTTTGTCCGTGCTGGTCAACCCCTCTATGAAATAGACTCAAGTATTAATCGTGCCAATTTAGACAATGCACGTGCAACGCTAACGCGTCAGCAAGCCAACCTGAATGCCATGCGTGTCAAGGCCAATCGCTATAGTCAATTGGTTGGTATGAATGCTGTTTCTAAACAAGAATATGATGATCTTATCTCGCAAGTAAAACTTGCTGAGGCAGATGTTGCAGCGTCACAAGCGGTATTAAAAAATGCTCAAATTGATTTGGGCTATTCGACCGTTCGTGCGCCGATTTCAGGTATCACAGGAATCTCAACCGTTACAGCGGGTGCCTTGGTCACTGCAAATCAAGCTGAGGCCTTGGTAAAAATTCAACAACTAGACCCAATCTATGTTCTGATTAATCAATCTAGTGCGGAATTACTAAGACTAAAAAAACAAATTAGTCAAGGAAATCTCACGGCGAACTTAAATACCAAAGTGCGTTTAAGACTTGAAGATGGCAGCATCTATCCAATTGAAGGCAATATGCAATTCTCGGATGCCAGCGTCAATCAAGAAACTGGCTCTGTAACGATTCGTGCCTTATTTGACAATCCAAATCAATTGTTACTCCCTGGCATGTATGCAACTGCAGAAATTGTTCGAGCAGTTATTCCAAATGCTTATCTAGTGCCACAAGCTGCATTGACCCGTACACCAACAGGTCAAGCCACAGTCATGCTAGTCAATGCCAAAGGACAGGTTGAACCACGTCCCGTCACAACAGCAGGCTCAAAAGGCACAGAGTGGATTATTACCGATGGCTTAAAAACCGGTGACAAAATCATTGTTGATGGTATAGCCAAAGTAAAACCTGAGCAGAAGGTCAATGCCAAACCATACCAAGCCAAACCGGCCCCACAAGCTGGTAAAGCTGCTGGTGCACCACCAGCAAGTGCTGCACAACCTGCGCAACCGGCAAAACCAGTTGAGCAAAAAGCAGCTTCTCAAGCTTAAGGGGAAGTTTTAATGGCTCGTTTTTTTATACACCGCCCCATCTTTGCATGGGTCATTGCCTTGGTCATTATGTTGGCAGGGATCATTACCCTGACACAAATGCCCGTTTCACAGTACCCCACCATTGCACCTCCCAAAATTTCCATTTCTGCTGTTTATCCTGGTGCTTCTGCTGATACAGTCGAAAATACCGTGACACAGGTCATTGAACAGCAAATGAATGGTCTGGATGGATTGCGTTACATTAGTTCGCAAAGCTCATCCAACGGGATGGTGCAAATTGATGTCAACTTTAAACAAGGCGTCAATGCAGATACAGCCCAAGTGCAGGTGCAAAACAAATTGCAAACTGCGATGGCATCTTTACCTCAAGACGTACAACGTCAAGGGGTAACCGTCAAGAAATCTGGCGCAAGTTTCTTACAAGTTGTAGCCTTTTCCTCTCCGCAAGGGAATCTTACGCGTGGCGACATCGCTGACTATGTCAATGCCAACATTAAAGATCCACTCAGTCGTGTGGAAGGTGTGGGTGAAATTCAAGTGTTTGGTGGTCAATACGCGATGCGTATTTGGTTAGATCCAGCCAAACTCAATACATTTAACTTAACACCTGCAGATGTTAGTGCAGCAATTCAAGCACAAAATGCGCAAATTGCAGTAGGTCAATTAGGCGGCGCACCATCGGTGCAAGGTCAAGTCATCAATGCCACGGTCAATGCACAAAGCTTGTTGCAAACGCCACAAGAGTTTGAAAATATCTTCCTGAAAAATGCCAGTGATGGTGCACAAGTCCGTATCAAAGACGTCGCACGGGTAGAACTGGGTTCAGAAGATTACCAATTTGACTCGAAGTACAACAACAAGACAGCGACGGGTATTGCAATTCGTCTTTCTACCGGTGCCAATGCTTTGGATACCGCACAAAATGTAGAAAATGCTTTGGCGAAAATGCGCCCAAGTTATCCTGCTGGTTTAGAAGACAAAATTGCTTTTGATAGTACCCCCTTCGTAAAACTATCCATCAATAACGTGGTACACACTTTACTGGAAGCTATTCTATTGGTTTTCTTGGTCATGTTCTTGTTCTTACAGAACTGGCGCGCCACGATTATTCCAACCTTAGCTGTACCCGTTGTGGTATTGGGAACCTTTGCGGTTATTAATGTCTTTGGTTTTACCATCAACACACTCACCATGTTTGCCATGGTATTGGCAATTGGTCTATTGGTCGATGACGCCATTGTGGTGGTAGAAAACGTCGAACGGATCATGGTCGATGAACACAAAGATCCTGTGACAGCAACCGAACAATCCATGGAGCAGATCTCAGGTGCACTGGTCGGGATTACCAGCGTACTGGCTGCAGTATTTATTCCAATGGCATTTATGAGTGGTACCACCGGGGTAATCTATCGACAATTCTCGATTACTTTGGTAACCGCAATGGTCCTGTCATTGATTATTGCGCTCACCTTTACCCCTGCGCTGTGCGCCACGATTTTAAAACAACACGATCCCAACAGACCGCTCAGTGACAATATCTTTGCACGCTTCTTCCGCTGGTTTAACAACATGTTTGACCGTACTTCGCAACGTTATCAAAACGGCGTAAACCATATGACCCACAATAAAGTGGCGTCAGGTATTGGTTATGTTGTGGTAACGGCGATGTTGATTGGTGTGCTCAAAATCATGCCGACGTCATTCTTACCCGAAGAAGACCAAGGGGTGTTATTTACACTGGTGCAATTGCCGCCTAATGCAACACTAGAGCGGACCGAACAAACCTTAGCCAACATTACCGACTACTTCCACGGTAAAGAAGGCAAATACGTTGAATCCGTATTTACTGTCGCAGGCTTCTCTTTTGCCGGTATGGGACAAAACCAAGGGGTGGCATTTATTCAGTTGAAAGACTGGAAAGAACGTACCACACCTGAGTCCAAAATCAGTGAGATTGTCAAACGTGCGATGGCACTTAACGTGATTGATCGCAACTCCACACTGATTTACCCATTACAACTGCCAGCGATGCCAGAACTGGGTGTAAGTTCAGGTTTTGACTTGCAATTAAAAGATCTTGATGGTCAAGGTCATGAAAAACTCTTGGCTGCACGTAATGCCGTGCTCGGTATGGCTGCTCAAGATAAACGTCTGGTGGGTGTACGTCCAAATGGTATGGAAGATACGCCACAGTATAAAATCAAAATTGACCAAGCTTCGGCAGGTGCGATGGGTGTTAACTTAAGTGACATTAACAGCACCATGGGAATCGCTTGGGGCGGCTCTTATGTTAATGACTTTGTCGACCGTGGTCGTGTTAAAAAAGTATATTTACAAGGTGAAGCCAATACTCGCATGATGCCTGAAGATCTAGACAAGTGGTATGTGCGTAACAAACAAAATGCCATGGTGCCCTTCTCTGCTTTTGCAACAGGTGAATGGGGTTATGGTTCGCCTCGTCTAGAGCGTTATAACGGTGTTTCATCAATGAACATCCAAGGAAGTCCAGCACCGGGTAAAAGTTCTGGTGATGCCTTGCGTGCCATGGAAGAAATCATTGGCAAACTGCCAGAAATGGGGCTAGACAATTTTAGCTTTGAATGGACCGGTTTATCACTAGACGAAAAAGAAGCAGGTCAACAAAACTTGGTGATCTATGCCATGTCTATGCTGATCGTATTCTTATGTTTGGCTGCATTATATGAAAGCTGGTCGATTCCAGTATCAGTAATGCTGGTGGTACCATTGGGCTTGGTGGGTGCAGTCTTACTTACCCAAGGCGTTATGATGTTAACCAAAAATCCAAACCTTTCAGACAACATCTACTTCCAAGTTGCCATGATTGCGGTGATTGGTCTTTCTGCCAAGAATGCCATCTTGATTATTGAGTTCGCCAAAGAACTACAAGAAAAAGGTGAAGAACTGTTCGAAGCCACCATGCATGCTGCAAAATTACGTTTACGTCCGATTATCATGACCACCCTAGCCTTTGGTTTAGGGGTCTTGCCAATGGCCATATCTTCAGGTGCGGGTGCGGGTAGCCAAAACTCTGTTGGTATTGGTGTAATCGGTGGTGTACTTACGTCGACTTTCCTTGGTATTTTCTTTATCCCTGTGTTCTTTGTTTGGATTCGTAGTATCTTTAAGTACAAACCTAAGCAAAAACCAACTCAACAGGAGCTCTCATCGTGATGCCAGCTTTATGGACGCTTACTGGTCGTAGTATCGCGGTATCTGCACTCGCACTTGCTTTGGCGGCATGCCAAAGCATGCGTGGCCCAGAACCCGTCGTTCAGGCAAATATTCCTACGGGTTATTTAGCCAATGCGAATGGCCCTTCAATTGCTGAACAAGGGTATAAAGAGTTCTTTAGTGATGCTCGACTTGTACAAGTAATCGACTTAGCGCTTAACAATAACCGCGATTTACGTACCGCTGCACTGAATATTCAAAAAGCCCAGCAACAATTACGAATTGCAGAAAATAATCAATTACCAACGATTGGCGCAAGTGGCAGCATTTTACGTCAAGATACGACAAGTGCCCCCAAACCCTTTACCACGTATGACGTTAGTCTGGGTGTTACAGCCTATGAGCTGGATTTCTGGGGTCGTGTACGCAGCTTAAAAGATAGTGCCTTAGATGATTATCTCGCCACAGCGTCTGCACGTGATTCAACGCAAATCTCCTTGATTGGACAAGTTTCTCAAGCGTGGCTGAACTATGCTTTTGCCAATGCACAATTAAAATTGGCACAGCAAACCTTAGTTGCGCAAGAGAATTCCTATAAGCTCAACAAAAAACGTTTTGATGTGGGAATTGACAGTGAATTGCCAGTACGTCAAGCGCAAATTTCTGTTGAAACAGCACGTAATGACGTCGCCAACTTTAAAACACAAGTTGAACAAGCTAAAAACTTACTCAACTTATTGGTTGGTCAAAGCATTCCTGAAAACTTGCTCCCACAACAAGCCGTGATACAGATCACTAATAATCAAGCCTTTAGCACAGGTATTCCAAGTGATTTGCTTTATAACCGTCCTGATATCCGCACAGCAGAATATCAACTGTCTGCAGCGGGTGCCAATATCGGTGCTGCACGGGCGCGTTTATTCCCAACCATCAGCCTAACAGGCAGAGCGGGTAGCGCATCGACTGACCTCAGTGACTTGTTTAAATCGGGTTCATTTGTTTGGTCTTTGGGGCCAAGTCTTGATCTACCAATTTTCGATTGGGGCACACGTAAAGCCAATATCAAGATTTCAGAAACTGATCAAGAAATCGCTTTATCAAACTATGAAAAATCGATTCAATCTGCTTTCCGTGAAGTCAATGATGCACTGGCAACACGTATGCATATCGGTGAACGTTTAACCGCTCAAAAACGTTTGGTACAAGCGACCAATACCAGTTACAAACTTTCAGATGCACGTTTTAAATCGGGTATTGATAGTTTCTTAACCGTATTAGATGCACAGCGTTCTTCATATACCGCTGAACAAAACTTGTTGTTACTCCAACAAGCTGATCTCAACAACCAAATTGAGCTCTATAAAACCCTCGGTGGTGGTCTAAAAACCAATAGCAGCGATCCAGTACAATATCCTGCATCGAGTTCCCAGCAGAAATATCATAAAGAAGACGTCGTCAAATAGTATTTTCTATGCGATGACTGCGTAGCAAAGCCCACCTCGGTGGGCTTTGCTATATCTAAATCTAAGATTTGTTATATTGGGGCTTTGTTATCTCTACGCTTTGATATATGTGGGCTTTCTAAGCCTATAAATAGCAAAAAACAACTGAGCAATAGAAAAAATTAATTTATACTCAATATCATTTTTTAAACACAATAAGCTAAACACATGATACAACTCAGCAACTTAGAAAGCATACCTGGGCATCAAAGCATTCGCCAAATTGATGTCGTCTATGGCAGTACCGTACGTAGTAAACATGTTGGTCGCGATCTCATGGCCAGTCTAAAAAATATTGTCGGCGGTGAGCTCAAAGGCTATACCGAACTCCTCGAAGAATCGCGTCAAGAAGCCATGCAACGTATGATTGACAAAGCACAGGCTTTAGGGGCAAATGCAATTGTCGCCATTCGTTTCTCGACCTCCAATATTGCTAAAGGGGCTTCCGAATTGTTCGTATATGGTACAGCCGTCATCGTCGAAGCAACGACAAATACTCTACCCGACCCATTCTCCAATCAGCACTGAGCATAGATCATGAATGCCTTCATTTTTAAAATTGTACTGTTTGTTGTGCTATTCAGCATCGGCTGGTTGGTAGGTCGCCGTGTTGAACAGCAACATTTACAACAGCTTGAGCAGCAAGAAGCGCAACTTGCAGCAATAAGTCTATGTAATGAAAGAAAGATCACTTCCTCTGGGCAAGGACAGTTGATCATGAGCAATGTGGTGATCTCACATGATTATTTTAAATATGTTTTAGCTGTGATTCGTAATCTACTCGGTGGACGTATTCAAAGTTATGAATCCGTCGTGGAGCGAGCGCGACGTGAAGCAATTGTACGTTTAAAACGTCAGGCATCGCGGTTAGGTGCAGATCAAATCGCAGGCTTAAGGCTCAGTACAGCGCAGCTGAAACGGCGCGGTGGTATGATAGAGGTTTTTGCCTACGGTACCGCACTGATCCCACCGGTAGTGGTCAATAACACTGAGCCATATCACAACACTGACCCGTCCTAGTCTAAAGCCGGCAACGTTCCAGCATCACATCAGCATGAATGCAGGCGCGCTATATATTAAAAGTTTATATATTAAAAGTTATGGTGTTAAAAAGATTTTACTTCACTTTAACTTTACGAATCATTTTATAAAGCAGCGGTGGTGATAAACGCGATAGCCACACGCCTAATTTTTCTTTTATACCCGCGACCACTATATATTCACGACCTTTCATCAGGGCGGATAACATTTCTTTGGCAAAATCATCTGCATTCAGACCGCTTTCAATCGCATCATCCTGATGATTTTGTGCCAAACCCTCACCATTTAGGGCATTAAAAGATACGTTGGTCTGCACAAAACCTGGAAATACCACCGATACCTGAATGCCCAATGGCTGCACTTCTGCACGCAAACTATTGGCCCACATATGAATCGCTGCTTTCGCCGCGGAATAACTGGCGCGATATTGTGTTCCCACCAAGCCCGCCACACTGGATATAAAAACAATATGTCCTGACTGCTGCGCGATCAGCATGGGCAATACGGTTTTGGTTAAATGAATATGGGAAAAATAATCAACTTCCATGATTTTGCGCTCAGTTTGCATACTGGTTTCTGAAATCAAAGCACGTTGACTCAAGCCAGCGTTATTGATCAACCAATCAATCCGCCCTTTTGACGCTTGTACTTGGGTAAATGCTTGCTGTAATTGTTGTTCATTCTGCATATCAAAAGGAATAACAAGATGCCGATCTGGATTGGGCAAGCTTTGCCGCACCTGCTCTAACACATCTTGTCGACGGGCAGATAAAATTAATTCAGCGCCCGCGGCAGCACACAGACGCGCACATGCCAAACCAATCCCTGACGAAGCGCCAGTAATCCAAACTACTTTGTCTTGTAAATGATATACCGCCATGGTGCGCTCCAATGCATTTAAAAAAGAGGCTGTTCATCAATACGATTGTATTGTTGATGCATCGAGAAACTGTAAAAAGTGTTGAAATACCACAGCTGCCCGATGTGGATCAAGTTCTGTTGCTAAATGAGACAAGCGTTTATATCCCATTTGGCAACACATCTGGATCACAGCATTTAAACTTTTATCTAAAATAAAATTTAAATGCAATTGTTCCTTAGGCTTATACAACAGAGCATCTACCCCGACATCAACAATTTCAATCAATTGCTGGATTGCTGCGACGATTGCTGGAGCATCATTGGCTTGCACTGCCTGAAGCTGAAGCAGGTAGTTTTGCCGCTGTGCGAAAGAAATTGCATAATGCAGATAATGTTGCACACCACGCTGCTCAATACAATGTGTTTGTAAATAATCAACCAAGGGCAATAAGCGCTGATTGCGAAATAAAGCCACGGCATAAGGCATATATTTTTCAATATGCTGTTTAATCTCAGTGATGACCTGCGCTGAAGCATGCAAAGAGTGCAGCAATTGCTCAGCTTCAAGCGCTCCCTGCCCTTCGGTCACGTGTTGTTGGCATTGTGTTATTTGCGCCGTCAATAACGCTAAAAACACGGCATCGAATACCTCGCATGCTAGTGTAGCCAACACCTGCCCCAAAGCTTTTGCTTGGGCTGGTTTTTCTCCTGCGCGTAATGCCCGATCAATCTGTTGTAATTGCACTACACTTTCAGGGCTGATAGGCAAATATACCTGAGACTGCATCGCTTAAACCCTCTATTCAATCTATTAATCCAGATAAGATGATGCGCATGCTTTCCCACCGTCACACAGTAAAGCCAGAATGACAGACATGCTGTAGGACAAACAAAGACGTTACAGATCTACATCGCTGTAAGAGGATTACAAGATAGCATCCCCTCATAATAGAACCTCAGCAAAAACAAGCATAAGTTTAGCGCAGACCCAATCGGCTGTAGTTCCCAACCAGATAAAAATTTTTGCTACAATAACTGCAATTTTCTTTGATGTTTATTGTCTTGACTATGACCAATACAGCGCAAAATATTGCAACCACTTACGATCCAACCGAGATCGAAAAAAAATGGTACCAAACTTGGGAACAAAAAGGTTTCTTTAAACCCTCTGGCCAAGGCGATGCTTTCTGTATCATGATCCCACCGCCAAACGTCACGGGTAGTTTGCATATGGGTCATGGTTTTAACAATGCCGTCATGGATGCCCTAACCCGTTACAACCGTATGATGGGTAAAAATACGCTTTGGCAACCGGGTACAGACCATGCCGGTATTGCTACGCAAATGGTGGTTGAGCGTCAACTTGCCGCACAGGATATTAGCCGCCATGACTTAGGGCGCGAGAAATTCATTGAAAAAATTTGGCAATGGAAAGAGCAATCAGGAAATACCATTACCAGCCAAATTCGTCGTTTAGGTTCATCGGTAGATTGGTCACGTGAACGTTTTACCATGGATGAAGGTCTGTCCAATGCTGTCAAAGAAGTATTTGTTCGTTTACATGAAGATGGTTTGATTTATCGTGGTAAACGTTTGGTCAACTGGGACCCTAAGCTACATACCGCACTGTCTGATCTGGAAGTTGAGTCTATCGAAGAAAATAGCTCACTCTGGCACTTTAAATATTTCTTTGAAGATCAAACGATCCGTACCCTAGATGGTGCCAATTATTTGGTTGTTGCAACCACACGCCCAGAAACCTTATTGGGTGATGCTGCGGTCGCGGTACATCCCAAAGATGAACGTTATGCACACTTAATTGGTAAAAAAATTGTATTACCGATTAGCGGGCGTTTGATTCCTATTGTCGCTGACGAATACGTTGAACAAGACTTCGGTACTGGCTGTGTAAAAATCACCCCTGCACATGACTTCAATGACTATGAATTGGGCAAACGTCACCAACTCCCCTTGATCAACATCTTCAATAAAAATGCAGAAGTATTGGCAAACTTTGAGTTTATGAGCAAAGCTGGTGAGCCGATTTCTGAATATATTGCAGCACCTGCCGCATATGCTGGTCTAGAACGTTTTGCAGCACGTAAACAACTGGTTGCGCAAGCTGAAGCGGAAGGCTGGTTAGACAAAATCGATCCTTATACCCTCAAAGCACCACGTGGTGATCGTTCTGGCGTAATTGTTGAACCGCTGCTAACGGATCAATGGTATGTCAAAATTGCACCTTTGGCGCAGCCTGCCATTAGTGCAGTACAAGATGGTCGCATTAAGTTTGTGCCTGAACAATACAGCAATATGTACATGGCATGGATGAACAACATTCAAGACTGGTGTATTTCACGTCAATTGTGGTGGGGTCATCGCATCCCTGCTTGGTATGACGATGCAGGGAATATTTATGTGGCACGCAATGAAGCCGAAGTGCGTGACAAATATCAAATTGCAGCTGATATTGCATTGCAGCAAGATGAAGATGTATTAGATACCTGGTTCTCCTCTGCGCTCTGGACCTTCTCAACCCTCGGTTGGACTGGCGATCCAGCGCAAGATGCACACAATGACTTTCTCAATACCTTCCACCCAACCAGCGTATTGGTCACAGGTTTTGATATTATTTTCTTCTGGGTGGCACGCATGATCATGATGACCATGCACTTCATGAAAAACCCAGATGGCACACCACAAATTCCGTTTAAAACCGTTTATGTACACGGTTTGGTACGCGATGGTGAAGGTCAAAAAATGTCTAAATCCAAAGGTAACGTATTAGACCCATTGGATTTGATCGATGGAATCGACTTAGAAAGTCTAGTGAAAAAACGTACCTTTGGTTTGATGAATCCAAAGCAAGCCAGCAAAATCGAAAAATCAACCCGTAAAGAATTCCCAGAAGGCATCAATGCTTATGGTACAGATGCCTTACGTTTTACTTTCTGTGCACTCGCCAATACTGGTCGCGATATCAAATTCGATCTCAAACGCGTTGAAGGCTATCGTAACTTCTGTAATAAAATCTGGAATGCGACACGTTTTGTACTGATGAATATTGAGGGGCAAACGGTTGCGACACACGCTCAGTCAGAACTTTGGGAGCTGCCAGAGCAATGGATTGTCAGCCGTCTGCAAAAAACCGCTCAAACTGTACAACAAGCATTTGAGACCTATCGTCTCGATTTAGCTGCACAAGCTATTTATGACTTTATTTGGAATGAATACTGTGACTGGTACGTCGAACTGACCAAACCTGTACTCAATGACGAAAGTGTTGATCCTGCGCGTAAAGCAGAAGTCCGCCGTGTGTTGTTGGCAGTACTTGAAGCGTCTTTACGCATGGCACATCCACTGATGCCATATCTAACCGAAGAAATCTGGCAAACCCTTGCACCAATGCTCGGTGTTGCTGGTGAAACCATCATGACTGCGCCTTATCCAGTAGCGGATGAACAGCTCATCAATACTCAAGCTGAAGCAGATATGCATTGGTTACAAGGACTAATTGGTGCGGTACGTAATATTCGCGGTGAAATGGGCTTAGGTAATGCGCGTCTTCTACCAGTATTACTGAAAAACATCACCGCAGCAGAGCATGCTCAAATTTCACGTATTGAGCCCTTGTTTAAAGCTTTGGCCAAAGTTGAAAGTATTGCATTCCTTGCGGCTGACCAAGAACCACCTTTGTCATCTTCTAGTGTGGTTGCCCATGCTGTGGTCTATGTTCCAATGAAAGGGCTCATTGACCCGCAAGCTGAATTGGCACGTCTACAAAAAGATTTAGACAAAGTACAAAAACAGCATGATCAAATCGCCAATAAACTCGCCAATGAAGGCTTTGTTAGCAAAGCGCCTGCCGCAGTGGTCGAGGGTGAAAAAGCCAAACTGGCTGAATTCTCAGATCAGTTGACGCAGATCAAACGCAATATGGAACAAATTGCCGCTTTATAAGATCTATCCAGATCAGCAATAAAACTATATAAATCATCCCCTCCACGGAGGGGATGATGGTTTATGCGTTTAGGTCGTGATTTGGATGCTATTTTAGCTACAGGCTGTTTATTTGGTTTTATCGCCTGCAAAACTGCTGCTGCATTGACTGAATATTTTATTTTCCTAAATCATCCAATGCGGTTCCCTGCACAGGATTACGTCGCCAATAATAAGGCTGCAGAAATCTGAGTAGCAAACGCCACGGTGACATCCATACAATACGAACATTATTTTGCTTATTGCGACTAACACGTTGTGCCAAGTAAGCGCAAACTATTTCGGGCGAATCAATCACAAACATAAATAACCATTTCATTTTACGCCAATGTCGCGCATCACCATGTTGCCAAGATGAAATCAATAAGTCCGTAGCAACCATGCCGGGGCTTAAGGTACCGATTTTAATCTGACTATGCTTGGCTTCTCTATATAATGCATGGCTAAAATACCCTACCGCACGCTTCGTTGTAGCATAAGCGGTCATGCCAGCACTCCATTCACCACGGCTGCCCCAACCCTCCATATTAAAAATTTGTCCAAAACCCTGCACGGACATTCCTTTTAAGGCAATTTGTGCACCAAACATTGCACCAAGCACGTTAGTTTGTACCACTTGCTGTAACTCTACCGCTGAAATTTCTTGAAAAGCTTTAGCTGCTGTACAACTGCCAGCATTATTAATCCAAACATCAATATATTTAAACTGCTGCTGTGCATATCGCCACAAATTTTGTAGATCATCATAGTTGGTTACATCACAGCATTGCCCAACAATATGTGCTGCACCATATTCATTCGCCAATTGCTTTAAGCTTTTTTGCAGCTGAGCCTGATCCCGACCTGCAATCACCACATGCCAGCCCAAATCTAAAAATGCTTTTGCTAGACCAAAACCGATGCCACGTGTTGCGCCTGTAATCACCACACAAGATGATTTTGTATTTTCTATGCTACTCAATATAATCCCCAGCAGTCATAACCATCAATCACGGCTATAAAATATACCCCTCACAGAATAGCCAATATATTGCAATCAATATATTGAAATACTTTTTTGCAGAGTATATTTTAACGCATCTCATATTTTTAACGCATATAATGCAACGATGTTGATTTGCATGCCTGAATAGATATACCGTACTATCCAAGCAATGTGAATTCGCCAATATCAATAGATATATTTAATATACTGGAGTTTATTTTGAAAACTATTCTCTTGAGTCTTCTAAGCTGTTCAGTATTAGCAGCTTGCCATCAACCGAATACCCCGCCTGAACTCAATGAGCAAACTACTGCCTCAGAAAATATATCTATTAGCACGGTAGCAGCATCCTCCACATCAATACCCACAAAAATAGCAGAGAAAAAACCAGTCGATCCACTCAGCATGACCAATACCGTTCCTTTGCCTACAGGTTATCAAGTCGATAATTTATATTTAAAACAACCGCTACGGGTAGACCTTAATGGCGACGGCAAGTTAGATTCCTTTCAAGTCCTGCATAATCCCAACAAAGCTGGCTTAAAATATTTATTTGAATTTCGTATTAACGATAGCGATCAAGTTTATTATTATGAAAGTGATAATCCAGAGGATGACCTAGATTTATTTGGTAGCTTTGATATTGCCAAAGCAGGTCAGGTCTATGTTGATCAATTAAAAATTGAATCTGACGATCTGGTCGATGTAAAAAATGCGCCCGAAGAAGCAAAAATTTATTTGCAACATGATGGTGTTTTAGCAAACTGGAATGAAGAAACCTGTGCAACATCGTTATTTTATTTCAAAGACAATAAAATTCATCGTGCCGCACTATGTTAAAACAATCTCCGATTCAGATAGAATTACTCTACATCACTTTATTTATCCTCTTAGAGCTCTTATCTATACTCCTTACATATATCCTCTCCCACATAGGCAACAATGCATGCGTGAATCTTTAAAACAAAAAATAATCCAAGTATGCGATCAAAAAATTGATAAAAAAGGAGATCAAGTAGGGATCTCTTTTTATGCATTCTTTGCCAATAAAAATGATCATCCAGAATTGCTCATGGAGGCAGCGCACTGGTGGATTATGGAAAATAAATTAGATCATTTTGAGAAAGCAACCAAGGTCAAGGCATTACTGCTTTAATCCTTAAATTATGTTTTATATTTAAATGACTTTTATTTTAATTTAGCCTTTTAAAATTCAAAAGATAGCATTCAGAACACTGAATATCGGCTACTTCAGCAGCCTTTATGCATCATATTACTGTAAGATTTTGTTATAAAATAAAACACTTAGACTACATTAAGCCTTTCAAAGTAAACATAAGTAGCTGCTACATTACGATAAATTAAAAGAATGATTATTTTGTATCCCCCTCCTTTACGCAGATCACCACTGTTTAACACTTAAATTTTTCATTGTCATGTCGATACGAATTTATTTTATCGACACATTTTTGATTTAAATTAGGTTAATTTATGCGAATCTTGCGAAGAAAAAGAAAACCCTTAGAGATTGATGATATTAATATCATTGATGAACAAAAAAGTATTCAAGCCATTAAAGCTGCCGCACTAGGCAATGCGATTGAGTGGTTTGATTTTGGTGTTTATGGCTATGTTGCCTATGTATTGGGTAAAGTCTTTTTTCCCAATGCCTCGCCCAGCGTACAAATGATTGCCGCCTTAGCCACCTTCTCCGTTCCTTTTATTTTTAGACCATTGGGCGGAATTGTTTTTGGTCGTATGGGTGATAAATATGGTCGGCAAAAAGTTTTGGCAACCACCATTATTTTAATGACTTTAAGTACCTTTGCGATTGGTCTTATTCCATCCTTTGACACAATTGGGATCTGGGCTCCCATATTATTATTGATTGTTAAAATCATTCAAGGCTTCTCTGTCGGAGGTGAATATGCTGGTGCTGCAATCTTTGTGGCAGAATATTCACCAGACCGTAAACGTGGTTTTATGGGCAGCTGGTTAGATTTTGGCTCAATTGCAGGTTTTGTTTTGGGTGCAGCAACTGTATCGGCAATTAGCAATATATTGGGAGAAACACAATTTGCCGAATGGGGCTGGCGTATTCCATTTTTCATTGCACTGCCTTTAGGACTTGTGGGTTTATATTTGCGTCATGCTTTAGAAGAAACTCCAACCTACCAACAATATAATGCGCAGCAAAATAACGCACAAAAAAATTCTACTCCTCAGCAGCAATCTGAAAAACCCAATACCTTTGGCACTATTTTATCAAAATACAAACGTAGTTTATTGGTCTGCATTGGAATCGTGGTAACCACGAATGTTACCTATTATATGTTACTGACCTATTTACCAAGCTATTTCACCCATAATCTAGGCTATGCAGAAAATCACGGTGTGCTGATTATTATTGCAGTCATGCTGGGAATGCTCTTTATGCAACCAACGATTGGCTGGCTCAGTGACCGTTTAGGTCGACGACCTTTTATTTTTATGGGAAGTGCATCATTATTGGTATTGTCTTATCCCGCCTTTTTACTGCTTAAAACCGATGTAATCCCCTATATTTTCTTAGGACTATGCATTTTAGCGCTTAGCCTCAATATGCTAATCGGTGTAATGGCATCCATTTTACCAGCACTATTTCCAACCAATATCCGTTATAGTGCACTGGGGATTGCTTTTAATATCTCTGTGGTTGTTGCAGGTTTAACGCCAACCGTTACTGCAACATTGGTTGAAAGCACACAAAACCTTATGATGCCAGCATATTATTTAATGATTGTCGGGCTACTAGGCTTGGTTACGGCTTATTATCTAAAAGAAACAGCCAATAAACCGCTGGCAGGCAGTGTTCCCATGGCAACGAGTCCAGAGGAAGCAGAGGAATTACTAGAAGCATTGCATGACAATATTGAGCAAAAAATTGAAGACTTAGATCAGCAAATTTTGCAGCTACAAGAAAAACGTCAGAAACTCGCAGACCAACATCCTAAGATAGACTGAGATCATCTATCATGATGTAGCGATAGACATATGTACTGTGCAAACTTACTACTGTGCAAACTTAAATATAAAAAGCCCCTAATTTTTCAATCAGGGGCTTTTTGATCAAACGAAAGATTAAGTTTAAATCGATCGATTAATCAAGGTATCAGAAATTATTGTGCAGCAGCTTGTGCAGCAGCAACTTCTTCAGCAAAGCTCATTTCAGCTTTTTTCTCAATACCTTCACCAACTTCAAAACGAACGAATTGATTAACAGCAGTCGCTGTTGCTTTTAATACGTCAGCAACTTTTTTATCATTATCAATTACATACATTTGACGCTCAAGAACCACTTCATTGAGATATTTCTCAACAGAACCCGTAACCATTTTTTCAACGATGTTTGCAGGTTTACCAGATTCTTGTGCTTTCGCTTCAGCAATTTCTTTTTCTTTTGCAATCAAGTCAGCAGGAACTTGCTCTGCAGTAACGGCAACAGGATTGAACGCAGCGATGTGCATTGCAATACCTTTACCTGTTTCAGCTTCACCCGCATAAGCAACCACCACACCAATTTTTAGACCGTGACGGTATACTGCCAAATTGTCGCCTTCAATGATTTTAGCGCGACGAACTTGGATGTTTTCACCAATTTTTTGAACAAGCGCAATACGAGCTTCTTCAACAGTTTCGCCATCAGCCAATTTTAATTCTGCAATTTTAGCAGGATCAACTTCATTTGCAGCTAACGCAGCATTAGCAACATTTTTAGAGAAGTTTGCAAAGTTTTCGTCTTTTGCAACGAAGTCAGTTTGGCAGTTTACTTCTAAAAGAATGGCTTTATTGCCTTCTTGAACGATTGTGATTGCACCATCAGCAGCGATGTTACCCGCTTTTTTAGCAGCCTTCGCTTGACCAGACTTACGTAAGTTATCAATCGCTAATTCGATATCACCATTTGCTTCAGTTAATGCTTTTTTGCATTCCATCATCGCAAGACCAGTACGGTCACGTAATTCTTTTACCATGCTTGCAGTAATTGCAGTCATGTTATTCTCCTAAATACGGTAGAAATTCAATCTGTACAACAAAAACGGCCCGATGTCTTACCAGGGCCGTCTTGCTTGATTGACGTTTAAATTTGCCATCTAGAGATGTCGCTAAAATGACAAATCGTCATCAAAATACATTAAGCCTCAGGCGCTTCTTTCGCTGCGTCTTCGCCTTTTGCTTGCGCATTGGCTTGAGTTTGAGCATATTCTTTACCAGCAAGAATCGCATCAGCCATTGCAGAAGCATATAGAGTTACTGCACGAATCGCATCGTCGTTACCCGGAATAACATAGTCTACGTCATCTGGGTTAGAGTTTGTATCAACGATACCAATCACAGGAATACCTAAGTTTTTCGCTTCTTTGATCGCGATTGCTTCGTGATCAACATCGATCACGAATAATGCGTCAGGTAAACCACCCATGTTTTTCACGCCGCCTAAAGAGCGCTCAAGTTTTTCCATTTCACGGGTACGTTCTAAAGCTTCACGTTTAGTCAACTTAGCAAAAGTGCCATCAGTAGACTGAGTTTGAAGATCTTTTAAACGATTGATTGATTGACGAAGTGTTTTCCAGTTCGTCAACATACCACCTAACCAACGGTGATCAACATAAGGTTGACCTGCGCGTTGCGCTTGCTCGCGGATGATGTTAGATGCAGCACGTTTCGTACCAACGAATAATACTTTGTTCTTTTTGCTTGCTAAATTGTTAACAAAATTTAACGCATCATTTAGAGCAGGAACGGTGTGTTCTAAGTTGATGATATGAATTTTGTTGCGAGCACCAAAAATGTATTGACGCATTTTTGGGTTCCAGAAGCGAGTTTGGTGACCAAAGTGCGCGCCAGCTTGAAGAAGGTCACGCATACTAACGTTGTAATCTGCCATGTTTGTATACCTTAATATTTGGGTTAGGCCTCCATATGTCCGCATTCTCCACCTATTGCTAGGCACCCAGAGTAATGTGTCGACATATGTGCGGATTTTCCAATTTCAACAAATTGAAACTTACATACATTTAAGTATGAAAAGCATTTGATAAATTGGGCGGCTATTTATACCATAGTCACATACAAATTTCCAAAAGTTTTTAAAGATCATGAATAGTACTTATCAAGCACCACGTCGATTAATCAAAACAGCCGATGAAATCGAGAAAATGCGTGTTGCTGGTCGTCTTGCGGCTGAAATTTTAGATTTAATCAAAGCACATATTAAAGCTGGCGTAAGCACACTAGAGCTTGATCAAATTTGCTACAACCACATTGTCAATGTACAACAAGCCATCCCTGCGTGTTTGGGCTATGGTGCTGCGCCTGGTCGCCCTGCTTTTCAACACAGTATTTGTACTTCTGTCAACCATGTGGTCTGCCACGGCATTCCGTCAGAAAGCAAACTGTTAAAAAATGGCGACATTCTAAATATCGATGTCACCGTTATCAAAGATGGCTACCACGGCGATACCAACATGATGTATATCGTGGGTGAGGGCTCAGTCTTGGCAAATCGTATTTGTAAAGTTGCACAAGAAGCGATGTATCGCGGTATGGAAGTGGTCAAACCCGGCAATACCATTGGTGATATTGGGCATGCAATTCAAAAATATGTAGAATCTGAGCGTTTTAGTGTTGTCCGAGAGTATTGCGGGCACGGTATCGGTACCGTATTCCATGACGATCCTCAAGTGCTGCATTATGGCCAACCGAAAACAGGTATGGTCCTAGAAGAAGGCATGACCTTTACCATTGAACCCATGGTCAATGCGGGCGTTTGGCAAACACGTTTGCTTGGTGATAAGTGGACAGTTGTCACCAAAGACCATAAATTATCTGCACAATACGAGCATACGATTTTAGTAACAGCCAATGGCTTAGAAGTCTTAACCGCTCGCCCTGAAGAAGACTTAAGCCGTTTTACTGCTTAAGCCTTTAAGCCATACAAGCAATACTCGAGCGGGCATGATCAGCCCGCTGAGTTTTTTCTGCCAGCTTAAAACCGTATTTTCATCAATCTTTCAACTATTTTTCAGAGCAATATGCCATCTCTTGGCATGAATCTCCCAGCAGCACGCCCCCAATATTGCATTTATGCAGACCATCTAGCCCGCCAATTCTTTGCAATTTAGTCACGCTTATTAAAAATAATATTAAAAAACTGTATTGGAATCACACAGAGCGTACAAATCACGCTCTAAACAAACAAGAATTACACCTATTCAAGCATAATCAATCATTTAAAAAAAATTTAAGCCTGAATAATAAGAGTTCAAATAATCAAAATAACTCGGCATGGAGCCTTTTATATGAACAATAAAACAATAATTTTAGGTCTAGCAGTTGTCACCTCTCCCATCAACAGTTATGCCGAAAGTGATGATTTTAAAATATCTCAAGCGCATACGTTTAAGCGCTTTTCAATTTCAGCGGGTTGGTTACATGCAGCCCCCTTGGGTCAAGCCAATCCCTTTCATATAGCCACAGGTGCTTTAAACGGTGATTATCGTGTCGGAACAATCAAACTCGATACCGTTAATGATGCGGTTGCTGCAACCAGTGCCGGTGAGGCAGCACAAAAACGGCTCAATACCGTTGCCAGTGCAGGAGAATTCATTGGCATCATCCAAGATGGCACGCTCACTCCCGAGATGAGTGGACGCGTCAATGTACAAGGCATAGAACAATGGCAGAATGCCAATACTGGCTTAGAAGCCAATGCCGTGGATACACTGGGTATCATGGCAAATTACTATTTTACCGATCATTGGTCCTTAGAACTCAAAGCAGGTATTCCGCCCAAAGTTGATATCAGTGGTAAAGGACAAATTTTTGCTCCCTTCACAGGGGTTGCCACACCAGAAGGCAATCTCCCATCTGGGATTATAAATAATATTGCCAATCAGCTCATTGATGGCATTGGCCCTATTCCACTCGACAAGCCTATTGCGATTACCGACTTAGCACAAGGAGATCAAGCTGCTTCTGTTCGTGCGTGGCTACCAGCAGCAGAAATACATTATCAATTTGGTCGTTCTGGGATCAATAAATTTCGCCCCTATGTCGGCATCGGTGTAATGTACGCTTATTTCGATAAAGTACAACTCAACCCAGCAATTGAATCTGATCTCATCAGTGCTGGGCATAAAGTACAAAATATTTTAGATAATCAAGCAGGTGCAGCCTTAGAGGGCAGTCTTTCCAGCGCCGACCCCGAAGTCAAAGTAAAAACCAGCGATGCTTTTGCACCGATTGTCACGCTAGGTGCAAGTTATGATTTCAATCCGCGCTGGTTTGCAGTCGCGTCGCTGAGTTATGCAAAGCTAAATAATGAAGCTGATATTCGAGTAACTGATCGTCAAAGTGGCAAAACCTTGATTCAAAGTAAAACCAAAATCGATATTGACCCGATCATAACTTATCTTGGATTAGGCTATCGCTTTTAAGTGTCGACAACGTCAATCACGGCAAGCCTGAAATTTAAATTTGCTTCAGTTTTCAATAAGCATCGCAACAAGCTAAAAGCTAAAAGCTAAAAGCTAAACAACAAAAACAATAAAAAATAAAATAGGCAACCACAACGGGTTGCCTATAGAAAAAAATCAACCGTTAAAATAAACGATTCATACCATTTAATGTTGCCACACGATAAGCTTCTGCCATAGTCGGGTAGTTAAAGGTTGTTTCCACAAAATATTTAATCGTGTTGTTCGGACTTTGCATTACCGCTTGACCAATATGAATAATTTCAGCTGCATTATTACCAAAGCAATGAATTCCCAAGATTTCTAAAGTATCACGGTGGAATAAAATCTTCAGCTCACCCACGGTATCGCCTGTAATTTGTGCACGAGCCAAATGTCTAAATGAAGATTGTCCCACTTCGTAAGGAATCTTCTCTTCAGTCAATTGTTGTTCCGTTTTCCCAATTGAGGAAATTTCAGGAATGGTGTAAATCCCTGTTGGAATATCCACCACAGGTTTTACATCCTGTTCACCACTCATGTTGGCGCCTGCACATCGCCCTTGGTCATAAGCCGCTGAGGCGAGTGAAGGCCAACCAATCACATCACCTGCTGCGTAGATGTTCTCTACTTCAGTTTGGTATTGATCATTTACAGCCAACTGACCACGACTATTCGGTGTGATACCGACATTTTCGAGTCCTAAGCCATCGGTATTGCCAGAACGTCCATTACACCAAAGGATTGCATCTGCTTTAATCTTTTTACCGCTTTGCAGATAGAGCACCACATGGTCATCCGATGTTTCTAAATGATCAATTTGCTCATTATGACGAATCAAAACGCCCTGCTCGCGTAGGTGGTAAGACAACGCATCAGAAATTTCATCATCTAAATAACTGAGTAATTTATGTTGCGTATTGATGAGATCAACCTTTAGACCTAAACCAATAAAAATGGATGCATACTCACAACCAATCACCCCAGCGCCATAAATAATGATTTTATGGATGGTGTAGTCTAGATCTAAAATTTTATCTGAATCAAATACGCGTGGATGATTAAAATCTAAACCTTGTGGGCGATATGGGCGGCTACCTGTCGCAACAACCAATTGTTTAAAAATTAAAGTTTCTTTAATGCCATCTTCACTAAACACCAAAACGGTGTTCTTGTCTTGAACATAGGCACGACCATGAAAAACTTCAATATCGTTACGATCATAGAACCGACTGTGGGTATCAACCTGTTGTTGAATAACCTTGTGGGCATGGCGTAATACTTGCTTTACCGTGACCTGCTTCCAATTACGATCTTTTTGAAATAGTGGATCACGCTGAAAACGAATAATGCTAGATACTGTTTGTCGTAATGCTTTACTCGGAATCGTTCCAACATGGCTACAATTACCGCCGAGTTGATCACGAATTTCAACTATCGCGACGCGCATCCCTGATTTTGCCAGCTTCATTGCCGCGCCTTCTCCTGCCGGTCCTGAACCGAGCACCACGGCATCAAACTTCAGGAAATTCCCAGCAACGATTTCTTTTTTACGTGGCATTCAAAGCTCCTTATTCTAAATCATCATTACAACTGCGCACTATTATGACCTAATCTGCTCTTTTTTTCTTTATTTCAACTGCATATATTATGTGATGACTACATTTTGTAAATGAATAGTCTTTTTAACCCATGATTTTACATTTTGGTTATAATAGACAGGTGTATCCCTCGTCAAAAAGTGGAAATTTAGTTATGTCAGCAAACCGTAAACCTGAACAGGGTGTCAAACTGAGAGGCGCAGAAAAAGTTGCGCGCATACCTGTCAAAGTTATTCCTACGGTTGAAACGCCACGAAAACCCGATTGGATTCGCGTCAAAATGGCTGCACCAGATGAGGTTCAGCGCATTAAGACCACTTTACGTGCACAAAAGTTACATACTGTTTGTGAAGAGGCTGCTTGCCCGAATTTACCAGAGTGCTTTGGTGGCGGGACGGCAACCTTTATGATTATGGGTGATATCTGTACACGCCGCTGTCCTTTTTGCGATGTCGCACATGGTCGTCCCAATGCTTTAGATCCCGATGAGCCGCAGCATATGGCTGAAACCATTGCCAATCTGGGTCTAAAATATGCAGTAATCACTTCAGTGGACCGCGATGACCTAATCGATGGTGGCGCACAACATTTTGTAGATTGTATTCAGCATGCTCGCCAGCTTAGCCCCAATACATTGTTAGAAATTTTAGTGCCCGACTTCCGTGGGCGTATGGATATAGCCCTACGCATTATGACCGAGTGCCCACCGGATGTATTTAACCACAATATCGAGACTGTGCCGCGTTTGTATAAAGCCATGCGTCCAGGTTCTGATTATCAGCACTCTTTAAATTTATTGAAAATGTTTAAAGAATACTGCCCAGACATCCCAACCAAATGTGGTCTCATGGTTGGCATTGGTGAAACTGAGCAAGAAGTGCTTGATCTACTTGATGATCTAAAAGCACATGATGTTGACTATGTCACCATTGGTCAGTATTTACAGCCATCGAAGCAACATGCGCCGATTGACCGTTTTGTAACTCCAGAAGAGTTCGAACGTTATACAGAACATGGTCAAAAGCTTGGTTTCAGAAATATTTGGGCTGCACCGATGGTACGCTCAAGTTATTTTGCTGATCGTCAATATTATGGTGAACCAGTTCCAGGTGTACGCCGTAAGGTTAATCCTGCAAAGAAAATTGCAGTACAGGTGATCGAAGCCTAAAAACTGCGCTACAGAACTGCTCTGTAAGTCAGAAATAGCTCATAATCAACCTATTATGGGCTATTTTTATATTAGATCGAATGCTTTTTATATTGATCAAGTTATTTTTCAATCGGATAAAATTTCAACCCTAGGGTTTTCCTATCAGTATTGCACCCTGATTAAGCTAAGGTTAGAGTAATTTACTTACCCTTTAAAATTAAGCAGTCACGGGAAATAAAGACTATGTCACAACAAGATCAGCAACAAGGTTTAGCCGTACGTCGTCAAGTCATGGGGGATGCTTTTGTACAACGTGCACAACAAAATACCGTACCCTTTACCGAGCCTCTCCAAGATTGGATTAATGAACACGCTTGGGGATCGACATGGCAACGCCAAGAAGTCTTACCCTTAAAATATCGCTCGTTGATTACTATTGCTTTTTTAACTGCACTCAAAAGCCCAACAGAGTTAAAGGGTCATGTTCGTGGCGCACTCAATAACGGTGCTTCTATTGAAGAAATTCAAGAAGTCTTGCTCCATAGCCTTCCCTATTGTGGCGCACCTGCCGCACAAGAAGCATTCCGTGCAGCACTAGAGGTCATCGAAGACCATCAAGATAAATCACTCTAAGTTATTATTTTTAATATAAATTTATTGCAAACATGAGAAATATCATCGACATTTCTCATGACTAAATCTACAACTGAGTCAACTTATATCTTCTTTAAATGAGGAATTTATCTTTTTTAATTGAAATAAAAATAATAATTGTTATCATTTGGTAATTTTATCAATTGCTCGTTGATCATGCAAAGTAATACGCCAGACTCCATGAATGATGCGATGACAACCGCGAAAGTCGTCACAACGCCGAAAAAACGTCCCGCCAAGAAAAACCAAGAACTCACTCTGTCTTATCGATTGATGGTGCTATACCGCTTTGTACTTGCCATTGTTGGTGGTTATTTCCTTGCCATGATGGCTGCACGTGCGATTGCCAAATTCTTTACTTCAAATCCATTTACCGCAGCTATGAGTGCCACACTTTGGGCATTTGCCATTTATGCAGCGGTATTCATTTGGGTTTTTATGGTTAACAAAACCCTCAAAGCAACCCTTGGAGTATTGATTCCAGCATTATTACTCACCATTTATGTCAAGGTAGGACTATAAACATGCGTCCAGATTATAAAGTTGAAGGTCCTCGCCAAAGCATGTCATGGTTGCATACTTGGAGCAGCTTATTATTAGGTTGGTTACTGTATGCAGTCTTTGTCACGGGAACATTAAGTTTTTTCCAAAATGAAATGACGGTATGGATGAAACCCGAATTTCATCAATCCGTTGCTCCAGCATCTTCACAACAACAAACCGCTGTAGCACTCAACTATTTACAACATCATGCAGCGGATGCCGCTAGCTGGTCCATTCAACTTCCAAACAGTAGACAAACCACAACAGATTTAAGTATCCGTAAAGCTGGAGAAGAAAATAATGGGCGCCGTGGTGGTGAACGCGTCATTCTCGACAGCCAAACAGGTGAAGTATTAAAAGCACGTGAAACACGCGGAGGCGGTTTCTTCTATCGCTTCCACTTTGAACTGTATGGCATGCCTGTCATCTGGGGGCGGTGGATTGTCGGTTTTGCAACCCTACTGATGTTGGTTGCAATTATTAGTGGCGTCATTACCCACAAAAAAATCTTTCAAGATTTTTTCACTTTTCGACCAGGTAAAGGGCAACGCTCGTGGCTGGATGCTCATAATGCAACCGCAGTATTGGCTTTACCCTTTCACCTCATGATTACCTTTAGTGGTTTATTACTGCTGATGTTTATTTTCATGCCTTGGGGTATCAAACAAGCCTACCCAGAAACAATGGGCTTCTTTCAAGAAATGCGTGGTGGCAATAACAATCGTACGGCACAAACCCGTGAAGAACGTCCGGATCGTAAAGCCAAACGAGCAACACCAGAAGCTGTGGCAATGGCTGACTTTATGCCAATGATTCAACAAGTAAAAGCACAATGGGGCGATAACCCCATTCGAAGCATACAAGTCAATGCCCCCAACACTGCCAAAGCAAGCGTAGAATTTCGCGCCCAACATGCCAATAGTGTGGTGATGCGTAATAGCACCCCTACCCTACAGTTTAACGCCGTAACTGGGCAACTTCTTGCAGAGCAAACTACGGCTCA
Source organism: Acinetobacter larvae (assembly GCF_001704115.1). NCBI lineage: Bacteria > Pseudomonadati > Pseudomonadota > Gammaproteobacteria > Moraxellales > Moraxellaceae > Acinetobacter > Acinetobacter larvae. The sequence goes on along the minus strand of NZ_CP016895.1, from coordinate 904,092 downwards.
ATCTGTGCCTGTTTCACTGGGTATTTATAATGTATTCACTGCCTTACATGAAGCACGTGGGGTAGATATTGTTTTACGTTGGATTTTATTTTTATCGGGTGTGCTGGGCAGCTTCATGATTGCGACCGGACTTGTTTTATGGTGTATCAAACGCGCCCCTCAACAATTCAAACAAGGCTATATCAGTAAATCCTATCGCTTTGTTGAAATCGCCAATATCGGTACCATCATCGGGCTACCCTTGGCAGTGACTGCATATTTCTATGCCAACCGTCTATTACCCATCGCAATTGAGATGCGCACACAATGGGAAATCCGTTGTTTCCTGATGACATGGTTAATAAGCTTTATCTATGCAAGTTTCCGTAATCATCGTCAAGCATGGTTAGAACTGTTACTCATTACAGCAATAGCTTATGCATTTGTACCTGTATTGAATATTTTGACTGGCGGTGCTCCCTTATGGCGTAGCATGGCACAAGGTCAATGGATGATTGCCAGCTTTGATTTGATGTGTTTATGCTTTGCAGTACTGTTTTTCTGGGCGTTTAAGCAATTAAAAAAACATAAGTCTATGTTTGACCCTAAAAATAAAGCCAAGGCAAAGACACCCGTGAAAAGTAAAGCCCACACAGGAGAAACGGCATGATCAACATTGTTTTATTGTGGTCTGCCATGACATTGGGGCTGTTCAGTATTTGTAGCAGTATGAGCAAGCACCAAAAACAAGTGTTTGAAAAAACCTTATCTGTACAACAATCTAAAATACTGTTTTATTTAGGTTGGGGAATTTTAATTATTTCCTTTATTTATAGCTTATTCCGCTATTCTCCCAGCCTAGGCATGAGTTATTGGGTTGGTGCAATCAGCTTTGCAGCCCTCTTGGTCGGCTTTACACTCAGCTATTTAGAAAAGCACTTTAAGAGAGTTGTCGCCACGGTTATTGCTAGTTTTATTTTGGCCTGTCTCTTAGCGATAAGCCGCTAAGCCAAATCACAGCAGCGTAAATCTGCAATACAATCCACTTGAGCCATCAATATCCTTGCAACCTTTTCAACCATCAACAGGATAAACCCAGAGAAAATGGCGTTTATCCTGTTGAGTTTTTTTACAAGTATAACGATGAATTAATCGCGAGTATCGATCGGATCATAACTGTAAATACATCCTATATATTGACGATATTTCTTACTTAAAACTTCATGAGATTTTTTAGTTATTCAACTCAAGTTGCCGCATCATGCAGCTAAAAGTGTATTAAACTAGTATTTTTTGAACTAATGAGTTCATAATTGATCAAATTTTATCGCTGTAGAGTATTTACTCTTATTTCTTATATGTTATTTTGTAATTAGAAGTAAATTTAATATTTATTTATGTCGAATTAGTTGTGTACACACTAATCTGAAGCTCTGATTATCGTGGCTTCAAATGATTCATTTTAGCGTTTTAGGGAAAAATTAAAATGAAATTAAAAATGTTAACTATAGCAATGCTTTCTACAGCATTACCATCCGTAGGCGCCTTCGCTGCCGCAATGGACCGTTCAGGTCAGTCTATGGCTGGATTCTTACAACCAGGAAATTATTTTGAAGCGGGTATCTCTATTTTAGATCCATCTGTTTCAGGTAAGGAAACCAGTGCAAACGGTGGTCGAAATATCTCCAATATGGCAGATGATTACTACTTCCCTGCTGCGACATTGAAATTACAACTTACGGATCAATTTTCTTTCGGTCTATTATACGATCAACCCTTCGGCGCTAAAGCGGCTTATAGTGGTGAAAACTCTTTTGTTGCCTCACCAACTGATCCAATATTGGGTAAACTTCCTGTCAATAACGCACAAATTGGTGCGTTATCAAAACGAGATAGCGTGACAGGCAATACCAATGTAGAAGTTGATACACAAAATATTTCCTTAGTGTTTGGTTATCAACCAACCGATAACTGGAATATTTATGGTGGTGGTGTCTACCAAACGGTAAAAGGGAATGTCAGCCTACGTGGTAAAGCCTATAGTATTTATAATGGCTATGATGCCAACATCAAAGAAACCGGTGGTGCAGGTTGGTTAGCGGGTGTGGCATATCAAATTCCAGATATCGCATTAAAAGCATCGATTACTTATCGCTCAGAAATTGATCACAAAGTAAATATCAGAGAATCTATTGCAATGCTGGATAATCTATCTAGCATTAACCCTGCAGTGATTGGTGGACTCCTTCCACCTGAAGCACAGGCTTATTTACCAATCGTTGCGGGTGCAATGGCAGCCAACCAAGCTGAAGGTAAAACCACAATTACTACCCCACAATCTGTAAACCTTGATTTCCAAACTGGGATCATGGCAAATACCGTCGCCTTCGCCAATGTCCGTTGGGTCAACTGGAAAGACTTCTCTTTACAGCCATATAAATTTGGTAAAGTGTCAGAGATTGTAGGTAAAGCAGTGGAGCGACCAAATGGCTTTAACCTAGTTGAATACGCTGATGATCAGTGGTCGGTTACTGCTGGTGTAGGACGTAAATTCTCTGAACAGTGGGCGGGTAACTTCTCTGTGGGTTGGGACTCTGGTGCAGGCAACCCAGTAACGACACTCGGTCCAACAGAAGGTTTCTGGAACGTAGGTTTAGGCGCACAGTTTAGCCCAACACCGGCAACCTTTATTGCTGCGGGTGTGAAATATTTCTGGCTTGGCGATGCCAAAGCTCAAACCGGTGCACAAGCGGGTGGTTCTGACTACGTTGCTGAGTTCTCGGACAGCCATGCTATTGCGTATGGTTTAAAAATGGGTTACCGCTTCTAATTTTTCCCAGTTGACTCAAAAATAAGCGCCTTAAGGCGCTTATTTTTTATAACAGCCCTATAAATCATAATTTCTCATAAGTATTTAGTTTATAGTGCTAAGAAATACTGTGCTTTTCGATTAAAATCCTTAGCACCTTAATATCTTGAAACGCTTCAAGCACATAGCCAGGAGCAATGATGACCGCTATCCCAACGATTGATCTGATTGATGCACTCGCAACAGAATATAACGACAAGTCTCCGCGAGAAATTATGCAATTAGCCCTACAGCAACAAGGTGAAGTGGCAATTTCATTTTCAGGTGCTGAAGATGTTGTCCTCATTGATATCGCTGCGCAACTCGGTGTACCCTTTCGTGTCTTTAGTCTTGATACTGGTCGACTACACCCTGAAACATATCAATTTTTAGAGAAAGTCCGTCAACACTACAACATCAACATCGAAATTTGCTTCCCAAATGCTCAAGCCGTACAAGATTTAGTACAAGAAAAAGGTTTATTTAGTTTTTTTAACGACGGACATCAGCAATGTTGTGGCATACGCAAAGTACAACCACTTCGTCAGAAATTAGCAACACTCGATGGTTGGATTACAGGGCAGCGTAAAGATCAAAGCCCAGGGACCCGACAGAATATTCCAGTTATTGAATTAGACCTTGCTATGTCTGGTGAGAATAAAAACTTAATTAAATACAACCCACTAGCAAATTGGACCAGTCGTGAAGTTTGGGATTATATTCGTTTAATGGAAATTCCATACAATGCGCTACATGAGAAAGGCTTTATTTCTATAGGTTGTGAGCCATGTACTCGTCCGGTACTCCCCAATCAACATGAACGTGAAGGACGCTGGTGGTGGGAAGAAGCAACACATAAAGAATGTGGACTACATGCAGGCAATTTACAATCTTCTAAATAATTGCTTGCATTAAGTTTTATTTTTTTATTTACTTTAGATACGCTAGATTTTAGCTGAATGGCAATTAAAGTCCCTATACTTAACAGTATAATTTTAAATTGTAGGATAATACTAAGAAAGTCGGCATTCATACACGATTTGCCGTTTATTATGCAGTGAGGCAACACAAGACTATGCGCCCATTACACCCGATTGATTTTATTTTTCTCTCACTCGAGAAAAGACAACAACCGATGCATGTTGGTGGATTATTTTTATTTAAAATACCGGATCATGCGCCAGCAACGTTTATCCAAGATCTGGTGATGGATATTCGTAATTCACAATCTATCCCCGTTCCCCCCTTCAATAACCGTCTCAACGGCTTATTTTGGGATGAGGATAGTGAATTTGATATAGACCATCACTTCAGACATATCGCTTTACCACAGCCGGGTCGTATTCGGGAATTGCTGACCTACATTTCTCAAGAACACAGCAGTTTAATTGACCGTGCTAAACCACTCTGGACCTGTCATATTATTGAAGGTATTGAAGATAATCGTTTTGCAATGTACTTCAAAATTCACCATGCAATGGTGGATGGTGTCGCAGCAATGCGGCTTATTGAAAAATCCCTATCTAATGACCCTAAAGATAAACGTATAGTGCCACCATGGTGTGTCGCCAGTCATCGCAGCAAACGCTTACAACTGAGCAAAATCAGCCGAATGAAAGGCGTTTTAAGTAGTATCAAAGAACATGCTGCAGCTGTTCCAAAAGCAACACAAGAGCTCTATCAAACAATTTTTAAAGACAGTAAAAATCCAGATCATGTTTCAACCTTTCAAGCACCGAGCAGTATCTTAAATCAACGTGTCAGCGCATCACGCCGTTTTGCAGCGCAGTCCTTTGATTTAGACCGCTTTAAAAAAATCTCTAAAGCGCTCGGTGTTACCATCAATGATGTGATCCTAGCCGTCTGTTCTGGTGCACTGCGTCAATATTTAATCAGTCATGATGCCTTGCCAGAAAAACCATTGGTTGCCATGGTTCCCGCATCAATACGTAATGATGATTCTGATTTGAGTAATCGAATTACTATGATATTGGCAAATCTTGGAACCAATCAAAATCATCCACTCGCACGCTTAGAAATGATTAAACGTAGCGTACAAAGTGCAAAACAACGTTTTAATCGGATGAGCAGTGAAGAGATTTTAAACTATAGTGCCTGTGTTTATGGTCCATCTGGTTTAAATGTTTTGTTAGGTGCATTTCCTAAACATCAAGCTTTTAATATTGTCATCTCGAATGTTCCAGGGCCTAAAGAACCCTTATACTGGAATGGAGCACAACTCGATGCATTATATCCTTCTTCTATTGTATTAGATGGGCAAGCATTGAATATCACCATGACAAGCTATTTAAATAAGCTTGAAGTAGGTTTAATTGGTTGTCGTAAAACCTTACCCAAAATGCAGAGTTTGTTAATTCATCTTGAAGAAGAAATCACTCAGTTTGAACAGCTCATTACTGAAAAACAGAAACTTCTTTTAGAATCACCAGATTCAACTATTGAGTTTAAAAAACGCGCTTAGCCCCACATAACATATCCTATACCAACAAGCCACTGAGCTAAACCCTCAGTGGCTTGTTATCTTTTGCACATCAGCTATATATGAGCAAAGCTATGAGCTATGTGGTTTTTAAGCAATAGGTCAAAAATAGGCGTCGTTTTTTTGATCAAGAAAAATTTAGACATTTTAAAATAAGAAAATTCTTTTTTATTATATAAGCATATCAATAGAACAAAGCAAAATATTATATGGACATTCAAGCAAGACTATATAAAAAGAGAAACCCAAGGGGTATTTGATACCCCTTAGCTTTTAATATTACGACATTGTTTAAGAAGTTGCTGGCAGATAGAAACAACCATCGCTTTGGTTATATGTGTTTCCTGACCATTATCATCCAACATAACACATGTATTATTTTTACGCGGTGATTGCGTAAAGTGTTGGATACTACGTGTAGTAATTTTATCGCTTAATTGCATTTTGACCTCACTTGCTAAGACAGAAAATAGGAGAGTGTCTATGGCTACTTATTTTGGTCTAGTATTCTAAAATTAAGCTTAAATGTAAAATTTTAGATGTAACAAGGATTAAGCGATATATCGTTACAATTTCAACTTAAAATGACATCATATTGCTCTTGCGTATAGAGATTTTCCACCTGAAATTTTATAACGCGATGAATAAAATGTTCTAAATCAGCGACTGCTGGTGCTTCGGCTGTTAGCAAGCGATCGATGACTGCCGGATGGGCAATAACAGTAAAGCTACTCTGGGATTGAAAAGCTCGGGCATAGCGTAGAATCTCTCGAAAAATTTCGTAACACACTGTCTCTGCGGTCTTCACATAGCCTCGCCCTTGGCAAGTAGGACAGGACTCACAAAGCAAATGCTCCAGTGATTCTCGGGTTCTTTTTCGCGTCATTTCAACCAGACCCAATTCAGAAACTTGGGTAATTTTGGTTTTGGCATGATCGCGTTCCAACATTTTTTCAAATTGCCCCATGACTTCTTCACGATGTACCGCTTCTTGCATATCAATGAAGTCAATAATAATAATGCCGCCTAAATTACGTAATCGTAACTGGCGCGCAATCACTTGGGTTGCTTCCATGTTGGTCTTAAATACCGTATCTTCCAGTGTTCGCCCTCCCACATAAGATCCAGTATTGACATCGAATGTTGTCATCGCCTCAGTTTGGTCAATCATCAGATAACCACCTGATTTAAGAGCCACACGCGTTTGCAAGGCTTTTTGAATATCTTCTTCAACATTGTACAGATCAAAGATCGGACGTTCGCCAGGATAATGCAATAATCGATCTTGCATCGTCGGCACAAATTCATCGACAAAATCTTTTAATTTCCCGTGAATTTCCCGTGAATCTACATAAATTTTTGTTGTATTCTCATTAGCCAAATCACGAATAACCCGCTGCGGCAAAGGTAATTCTTCAAATATCAGAGATGGAACCAATACACTACTTTGTTTACGCTGAATATATTCCCAAAGCTTATTGAGATATGCCATATCTTGCGCCAATGCTGCATCTTCGACGCCTTCAGCTGCCGTACGGACAATGACACTACCTGGAAGCTGATGCTCTGCTTGAATAGACTCGATAATATTGCGCAGTCTTTCACGCTCTTCTTCTTGTTCAATACGTTGAGAGACGCCAATATAACTTCCAAATGGCATTAACACCAGATAGCGAGAAGGAATGGATAAATCTGTCGTCAAGCGAGCACCTTTGGTGCCTAACATATCCTTCATCACTTGAACTGTGAGTATTTGTCCTGGTTGTAAAAGTTCAAATACATTGGGCGTGGGTTGATTACGTGGCCAAACCATATCATTAATATGCAGAAAAGCTGTACGTGACAGACCAATATCAACAAAAGCGGCTTGCATACCCGGTAAAACACGCACCACCTTACCTTTGTAAATATTACCAACCAATCCGCGTTTGACTGTACGCTCAACGAATAACTCATTGGCAGTACCATTTTCAATTAAGGCAACACGACATTCCATGGGTGTGACGTTAATCAGCAGCTCTTCAGACATAATCCCACTCAAATCAAAAAACAAAATTCTGTATAAATGCCGGCTTAAAAACTTGTTTCTAAGTATCTAGCGCTTTTAATAACTGCATCGTCTCGTGTAATGGCAATCCTACTACATTACTATAACTGCCTGTTATAGCAACAATATACTGTGCGGCAATCCCTTGAATCGCATAAGCACCTGCTTTATCTTGTGCTTCACCTGTCGCCCAGTAATATTCCATATCTTGCACGCTCAAGCGTTGAAACTCAACCTGTGTCTGTACCACTTGGCTCAGCACTTTTTGTTGTTTTCTCACACAAATAGCTGTGAGAACTTGATGTTGCCGACCCGATAATGCCGACCAAATTTGGAATGCATGTTGCTTATTTTGTGGCTTAGTTATAATTTGACCATCTAAAGCAATGCAGGTATCTGCCGCAATAATCGTATCGGCAGGGAAATTTTGGCTGACAGTTTGCGCTTTTAGCTGCGCTAGACGTAACACATATTGTGAGGCGTTTTCGTGTGGCAACACAGACTCATCAATTTCTGGGCTATAGCAGCTAAATACCAAGCCCAGCTGTTGTAACAGCTGCTGCCGTCTGGGCGAGCTTGAAGCTAAAATTAAATTCGCCATCTTTTTAGGCAATAATACACCAGCGGCCAAAGTAAAATACTACTCAACAACGGCTGCCAATGACGCGTAATAGAAAAGTTCATGCCGGCCATAGCTTGCATCAGTAGTGTCAATAATAAATGCGCAGCAATGGCAATCATGACGATTACCCATAGATTATTAAAGGTGAGGACGCGTTTTTCACGAATGAGATAACGGATAATAAATGCAATCATCACATAGCTTAAAGCATTCATTCCCAAGGGTGCATCTAGCAAGAGATCTGCATAAATACCAATCGTAAATGAAAACCACACCCCACACCATGTCGGCTGACACAAAATCCAGAATAACATCACCACAAACATAAACAGCGGTCGCCATCCTGCGATAGCATAAGATAAAGGATAGACCACCAATACTGAGGCAATAATAATACTGACAATAATAACGAAGAGTGGATCGCGTTGTGGTTTATGTCCTGATAATTTTTTAGCGATCAGCATGAGGTTGCTCCATCGCAAGAGAATCTGAAAACAGCACAACCACATGATGACCACCGGCTAGCTGAGCTGCTGGTGCGACATCAATTTGTGCAAATTCACCTGAGGTGTGTTGCATCACTTTTGAAACCGTCCCCACCAAATAACCTGCGGGAAAATGTTGCCCTAAACCAGAACTAAATACACGATCACCGACTTTTATTTTTGCACTTGTCGGGACATATTCCATTTTTAAGCGCCCTAAATCACCGGTACCCGATACAATGGCGCGCATGCCCGAGTTCTCCAAGCGGACTGACAAAGAGTGTTCTTTATCTGACAGTAGCATGACGCGGCTACTATGTGGATAAACACTAATCACCTGCCCCATAATCCCTTGATCATCTAATACAGTTTGCCCGACTTTAATCTGGCTGGTTGCACCACGGTTAATGACAATAATATGACGTAGAGGATTGGCATCGGTACCGATCACTTCCGCTATTTCCATACGTCCATCAATAATTAAAGGTGTATCGAGCAAACCTCTTAAACGGGTATTTTCTGCTGAAAGCTCGGATAATTTCTGTAGACGTACCTGAGCTTGTAACAGCTCAGCACGCATAGCCGTATTTTCCCGACGTAACTGCACTTCAGACTTAGTTTGTTGATTAAGCCATTCTTTTGACAATACAGGATAGCTTGCAAGCGCATAAATAGGATTATATGCGGCATACAAAACATCTCTTGCCGGCTGTATCAAATGCGGCATGCGCCAGTTAAAGAATAACATCACCAAGCATACAAAGACCGCAATGATAAAGGAGCGAAAAGATGGCGGTTGAGTTGAAAACAGATTTGGTTGCACCGCCGAATCCTTAAATTAGCCGACAAAAAGCATATCATGATTAGGATTATCGAAGAACTCTAAGACTTTCCCACCCCCACGTGTTACACAGGTTAGTGGATCTTCAGCCACAACAACGGGCAAGCCTGTTTCTTTTGACAGTAGTTTATCGAGATTACGCAATAATGCACCGCCACCAGTCAAAACAATACCACGTTCTGCAATATCTGAAGATAATTCAGGTGGTGTTTGTTCTAATGCAGATTTGACAGCGCTGACGATGCTTTGCAATGGATCAGTGATGGCTTGAGTGACTTCTTCTGAGGTGACGGTAATGGCGCGAGGCACCCCCTCAGCAAGATTACGTCCACGTACTTCAATCTCAAGTACGGTGTCATCAGAGATTGCCATGCCGACTTCTTTTTTAATAATTTCAGCAGTGGTTTCACCGATAACACAACCATGTGCTTTACGGACATAGTTAATGATTTGCTCATCAAATACATCCCCACCGATGCGTAATGAATCTGCATAAACACAACCTTGTAGGGAAATAATCGCAATTTCTGTGGTACCACCGCCCACATCAACCACCATAGAGCCACATGCTTGCTCTACAGGCATCCCCGCACCAATCGCAGCAGCCATTGGTTCTTCAATAAGACGGACATCACGCGCACCCGCATTAAAAACTGCCTCGCGAATGGCACGACGCTCAACCAAAGTAGATTTGCATGGTACGCATACCACGACCCGTGGTGCAGGTGGAAAAAGACGTTTTTCGTGTACTTTTCCAATAAATTGGTTCAACATAGTTTCAGTTACTTCAAAATCAGCAATCACCCCATCCTTCATTGGACGAATTGCTGAGATATTGGCAGGTGTCCGACCAAGCATTTGCTTAGCGTCCAAGCCTACGGCAGCAACAATTTTTTGCGAACCACTGTGACGAATCGCCACAACTGTTGGTTCATTCAAGATGATACCCCGTCCTGGAGCATAAATAAGAGTATTTGCTGTACCTAGATCGATGGCAAGATCTGGTGAAAACAAGCCAATTAGTCGTTTTAGAATCACGGGTCTTTCCCAGTTAAACTTTTATGTAGTCGCAAGATGGCAACTTTAACTAAATGTGATGATTTGAACAAGTCAATCGCTTATTATAACCTATGATATTTTGATTTTTTTTGATACTAACTAGGCGAGACCTTATGTCAACATCAGATGCACAGCATTCTGCGCAGCTTAATGCAGAAACTGTTTCAAATATTGCTGGACTGGCACGCTTATCACTGAATGATTTGCAATCTGCCGAATATGCTCAAAGCTTAAACAAAATCTTAGAGATGATGGAAAGCTTGAAAGCAATTGATACCGAACAGGTTGAACCTTTAAAAAGCCCGTTTGACCATGCTCAACCGCAACGCGCCGATATCGTAACCGAAACCAATCATCGTGACGAATATCAAGCAATTGCACCCGCTGTTCAAGATGGTTTATATCTCGTTCCTCGCGTAATTGAATGATATTTAATCAGTTAATTTTTATTTTGAATTTAATCGTAAAGAATTGTACATATGACTGATTTACATCGCCTCTCTATTCGTGAAATGTCAGAAGGATTGCAAAAAGCACAATTTTCTTCACGCGAATTGACGCAACATTATTTAGACCGTATTGCTAAAATAGATCCACAAGTCAAAGCCTATATTAGCGTTTGCTCAGAACTTGCATTAGCCGAAGCAGATGCAGCAGATACCCTACGCAAAAATGACCAAGCTGGTCAATTAACTGGTATTCCGCTGGCACATAAAGATATTTTCTGCACCAAGGGCATCAAAACCTCTGCTGGCTCGAAAATGCTCGACAACTTTATCTCCCCTTACGATGCAACTGTGGTTGAAAAAACCAAAGCTGCCGGTCTTGTGACACTGGGTAAAGTCAATATGGATGAGTTCGCTATGGGCTCAACCTCAGAAAGTTCTTATTATGGCGCAACGCGTAACCCTTGGAACTTAGAACATGTTCCTGGTGGTTCTTCAGGTGGCTCTGCTGCCGTGATTGCAGCAGATCTGGCACCTTTGGCCACAGGTACAGATACCGGTGGGTCTATCCGTCAACCAGCATCATTCTGTGGTTTAACTGGATTAAAACCAACTTATGGTCGTGTTTCACGTTTTGGAATCGTGGCCTTTGCATCATCACTCGACCAAGCTGGTCCAATGGCGCGCTCAGCAGAAGACTGCGCATATTTGATGAACGTGATGGCAGGTCATGATGACAAAGATTCAACCTCTATGGAGGTGCCTGTTGATGACTACGTCGCGCAGCTAAACTCTACTCAGCTAAAAGGCTTGCGTATTGGTATTCCAAAACAATATTTTAGTGTTGATGGTCTTGCAGCCGACGTAAAAGCGCGTACAGAACAAGCCTTACAACAATTAAAAGATTTGGGTGCAGAACTCATCGAAATCGACCTTAGCATGATTGACAGCTACGTACCGACTTATTATCTGATTGCGCCCGCTGAAGCATCTTCCAACTTGTCACGTTATGATGGTGTTCGTTATGGCTATCGTTGTGACAATCCTGTGGATTTAAAAGATTTATATGAACGTTCACGTTCAGAAGCTTTTGGTGCCGAAGTACAACGCCGTATCTTAATTGGGACCTATGCCCTGTCTGCAGGTTACTATGATGCTTATTATGTCAAAGCGCAGAAAGTTCGTCGTTTGATCCAACAAGATTTCCTCAAAGCATTTGAAAATGTTGATGTGATTGCTGCACCTGCGGCACCAACAACAGCCTATAAACTCGGTGCATCGTTAGACCCAGTAGCAATGTATTTGGGTGACATTTATACCATTGCAGTGAACCTTGCTGGTCTACCAGCGATTAATGCCCCTGTTGGTTTTGATGCACAACAGCTCCCTGTTGGCTTACAACTGATTGGCAATTATTGGCAAGAAGCCCAATTACTTTCTGTTGTACATCAATATCAACAAAGCACCGACTGGCATACACAACGCCCTGCTATTGCCGAGGAGAATGCATAATGGCTGAACAACAATCCAAATTAATTGATGGTTGGGAAGTAGTCATTGGTTTAGAGATTCATACGCAACTACTCACGCAATCTAAAATCTTTTCAGGTTCTTCGACTGAATTCGGTCAAGACCCCAATACGCAAGCGAGTCTTGTCGATTTAGCCATGCCGGGTGTACTGCCTGTACTCAACCAAGCCGTTGTGGATTTAGCGATTCGTTTTGGTCTAGGTGTAGATGCCTATATTGATCAAGCTTCTGTATTCGCCCGTAAAAACTATTTCTATCCAGACTCACCTAAAGGCTATCAAATCAGTCAAATGGACCGACCAATTGTCGGAATTGGGCACATTGATATTCAATTAGAAGATGGTCGTAGCAAACGTATCGGTATCACCCGTGCGCACTTAGAAGAAGATGCGGGTAAATCGCTACACGAAGACTTTGTAGGCATGACCGGTATCGATTTAAACCGTGCTGGCACCCCGCTTTTAGAAATTGTTTCTGAACCAGATATGCGTTCAGTTGAAGAAGCGGTTGCTTATGTCAAAGCGATCCATGGTTTAGTCCGTTGGTTAGGCATTTCAGACGGGAATATGGCGGAAGGTTCTTTCCGTTGTGACTGTAACGTCTCGCTACGCCGCCCAGGGCAGCCTTTTGGTACCCGTTGCGAGCTCAAAAATATTAACTCTTTCCGTTTCATTGAAAAAGCCATTCAAGTTGAAATTGAAAGACAAATGGATATTTTGGAAAGCGGCGGCAAAATCGACCAAGAAACACGTTTGTTTGATGCCAACAAAATGGAAACGCGCTCCATGCGTTCCAAAGAAGAAGCCAACGATTATCGCTATTTCCCAGACCCTGATCTGCTACCCGTGATTATTTCTGATGCGCAAATTGCAGCAATCCGAGCACAATTGCCAGAACTGCCAACGGCAAGACGACAACGTTTTATGAGCGATTATCATGTGACTGAATATGATGCGCATGTACTCACATTATCTCGTGAAATTGCTGACTTTTTTGAAACAGTAGTTGCCGCAGCAGGCGGTGCCGCACATGCCAAAATTGCTGCAAACTGGGTAATGGGTGAATTCTCTGCTGCACTCAATAAAGCTGGTCTAGACATTCAAGACAGCCCTATTTCAGCACAACAACTGGGTGGCTTGGTCGCGCGTATAATCGACAATACCATTAGTGGTAAGATCGCAAAACAAGTTTTTGGCTTTATGTGGGAAGCTGAAGGGCAATCAGCGGATGATATTATTCAAGACAAAGGCTTAAAACAAGAAACCGATAGCGCTGCGATTGAAGCCATCATTAAAGACGTACTTGCTGCCAATGAAAAAATGGTTGAAGAATATAAAGCAGGTAAAGAAAAAGCCTTTAATGGTTTGGTTGGACAAGTCATGAAAGCTTCACGTGGTAAAGCGAACCCAGCGCAAGTCAATCAATTGTTAAAACAATTATTGGCATAATCATTTATAGCTATAGTCATTACCATAATAGTGACTGAATAGCGTTATTCTCAAGCCGCAGCACGCAGTATGAATATACTGCGTGCTGCAACAGTACCCTTAGACAGCACCCTAAAAATTAATGCAAGAGCATCTTAAAATAATCATTGCTATTTTGAAATTTCGTTTTAATATATTTTACATTCTAAGGAGATGGTATTCCTCCGATTACAAACCGCCTTTTTGGCTAATGATGCCTACGTTACTCTCATTGCAGAGTACGTAGTTGCGTGCTCTGTATTATTTATTCCATATATTTGATATAGGAGTCATTGCATGCAATTCACACAAACTTTCTGCGCTGATCACCTTCATCGTCAATTGGTCATGGAGCAATAAATCATGTTCTATGCATTAAGTTCTATTGCAATTGGTTCAGTATTCGGCGCTTGGTTACGTTGGTTTATCAGTTTACGCTATAACAGTACTTTTGAATCTATTCCCTTTGGCACGGTATTGGTCAATCTGATTGGTGCATTTATTATTGGCTTTGCTGTTTCATTTTTTGCCAATAGCCAATTAAGTCCAAATGCAAAACTATGTTTGGTTACTGGCTTCTGCGGTAGCTTAACGACTTTCTCAACCTTTTCTATTGAAGTCGTTGCTCTACTGCAAAATGCCAAATTTGATTATGCGATTGGTCTTATTTTTATTCACGTCTTAGGCTCATTACTCTTTACCATCATTGGCATTTATAGCTACCAATTGCTTCATCATGCTTAGGCTATTTTAATATAAGCACTTAGTATAGTATAAAAAATTTAAGCCAAAAGAACCTCATAAGCTGTAAACTTTTGCGAAAGTTTGCAGTTTTGCTTTGCCTATCGTACTATTAAAAAAAACAACATGTGATGATTATGTCAGAACAACAACTTACGCTCAGCCAATATTTGAGTCTAGTTAAAGAAGTCGTCCACCTGACATTTCAAGAAGGGATTTGGGTTAAAGCTGAAATTAGAAACCTCAATATAAAATCAGGGCATTATTATTTAGAATTAGCAGAAAAAGATCTGCAAACAGATCAGGTGATTGCCAACTGCCGTGCCACCATATGGAAATCTAAACGCGATATGATTTTAAAGTTTCAACGTGAAACACAGATCGAACTCGCCAAAGATTTAAATGTTTTAATTTTAGTTAAAGCACGTTTTGAGCCCCAATATGGCTTTAGTTTAAATATTGAAGAAATTGATAGTGCTTTTAGTTTAGGTGATCTGGCACAGCGCTACCAACAAATCGTGGCGCAACTCAAACAAGACCATTTACTTGACCGTAACAAACAATTGGCGATGCCTTTTAATATTGAAAATGTCTTGGTCATTGCCCCAGAAAATGCCGCTGGTTTAGGTGATTTTAAAAAAGATGCACAAAAATTAGAACAACTGGGTTTATGTCGTTTTGTCTATCAAAGTGCAACATTTCAAGGTCAACATGCCGCACAGAGTATTATGCAAAACTTGGCGGCAGCATTAAAACAGTGGGCTGAAGATTTTCATCAGGCACCCGATCTTATTGTGATTATTCGTGGTGGTGGCGCCGTCAATGACTTAGCTTATTTAAATGATTATGCACTTGCTACACTGCTTTGCAAACGAACAGTACCCATTTGGGTCGGTATCGGGCATGAAAAAGATCGAACCATTTTAGATGAAATAGCACACCGTAGTTTTGATACCCCAAGTAAAGTCATTGTAGCCATACGCGATTATATTATTGAGCGCTGTCAGTACTGTGCTTATTTTATGCAGCAAGTTAAAACTTTATCGCAACAGCGATTGGCATTTTATCAGCAACAGAGCCTACAATATATTAAACTGACACAAAGCATCGCACAGCAACAACTTAAGCAACAACGACAACACATTTTGAGTTTAAAAAATAATAGCTATTATTTTGCCAAGCAACACGTCAAAACTGCCCGTCGTGAAATAGATGGATTATTACGTGAAAGTTTATTGCAAAATCCTAAAGATGTTTTACGCAAAGGCTATGCTATTGTACGCTATCAACAACGTCCTCTCGCCCGTGTTCAACCTATACTTCAATTAGACTTAAAGCATGCACAAGACATCACTGTTGAATTATATGACGGTGAAATTCAAGCAAAAATTCAAAAGGTAATGCCAATATGACAGATGAACTAAGCTTTAAAGAAGCCTATACCATTCTTAAAAGAAATGCTGAATTATTGGAAACTCAAGAACAACCCGATATAGACCAACTCATCACTGTGGTTGAAGAGTCGATGCGTGCTTATAAATCTTGTAAACATCGCATAGATGCCGTACAGATTGCGCTAGAACAAAGTTTTCAAGATGATGACGATGCCGAGAAATAAAACAACAATATTTTCATAAATATATATGCTGCTGTTCAGCAACTATACGCTGAATAGCAGCAGCCTGTCTCTATTCAACATACACTCTTTGAGTAACTTACAACCTCTCCTGCTTTGACCTAACTTATCAGCATGAAAAAAAATATGTCTCAAAAATAATAAAAAAATCTTTTTAATTACAACAGATTAAAATTAAGTTTACAGTATTGTTAAAAAATACAAATATGTAAATAATAAGGAGAATGATTATCATTTTATTTATTAGTATTGTATCTTATGTGACTTTCAGGCGTTTAAATACCAAATCATGGATTTATTATGAACAATCATAAGTTTAAATTTCCGTCCCCTTCAGTAGACACCTCTACGCATCAAAGTGCGCTCACTAAATCTGCACTCTCTACGTCTATTCTGTTCATTATGCTAAGTTCTGCAGCATTTGCAGAAGATGCACCGCAACTCCCAACCATACAACTTGAGGCAGACAAAGCATTAGTCGCGTATAAGTCTGGTAACATGGATATTCCACGTAGTGAAGATGATGCACAGCCTTATACCGTCATTGATCGAACCAAAATTGAGAATGCTGGTGTAACCACCGTTTCAGAATTATTGACCAAAGTGCTCTCCATGTCTGCGCCATCGGGTTCAGGTTATTTTACCGGTTCATCTAGTCAAATTAATTTACGTGGTTTAGGGACCAACCAAACGCTTATTCTTATTAATGGGCGACGTTCTGCTGGTGTCGGCAGTCGTGGTTCATCGGAAGCCACCAATCAGCCCAACCTAGATAATATTCCAATGGCGGCGATTGAAAGAATTGAAATACTCCCAACTTCTGCAGCAGCCATCTATGGTAGTGGTGCTGTCGGCGGCGTAATCAACGTAATTTTACGTCGTGATTATGTTGGCAGTGAAATTGATGTTCGATATGGTAATACAGTAAAAGATCAACAAGCGGTTAAATCAGCCAATATTGTGACAGGCTTTGCGCTAGAAGGTGGGCGCACCAACGTCATGCTTTCTGCCTCCAAAAGAGATCAAGATGCACTGTCAAATAGCAATACCAAATGGCAAGCCATGGGGCGTGATTTAATTTCTAAAAATAACTCCTCTGCGCTTGGTAATCCTCCTGCAGGAAGCTTAGTCAATATTAAATCGGTAGATGGTTCAGCTTTAACCCCAGGACTTGGTGCAACTGCACATATTCCCAAAGGCTGGGATGGTAATTTAGCAAATCTTCAACAAGGTTATAATACCGATATTAGTGATCAAATGAGTGCTGTAAGCAGCAGTATTCCACTAATAGATAAAACCAATAATGAATCATTTGGGCTATCAATTAATCGTGATTTTAGCGATCGCTTAAATCTTTTCTTAGAAGCAAATTATGCGAAAGAAGAAGGTAAAGCTCTTACTTCACCACACGGTTATGGCACAGCAACAATTTATGGGCATATCCGTGAAAAAAATGCTGATGGGAAATGGGTAAATACCAATCAACTCAACCCCAATAACCCCTTTGGTAAAGATGTCTTAGTAAATTATCCAGTACGTTGGCAAGATATTAATAACCAACTCAGCACATTTAAAACCACCAATAAGCGCGTTGCTACAGGCTTTACCTTTGATGTTACGCCAGAATGGTTAATCTCAGGAGATTATTCTTGGAGTGAGACCGATATACGTATTCAATACCCAAGACGTGGGAGCAAGAACCCAAATGCTGTTGCATGGGAAAATGACTTAAATGCAGGCTTAATTGACCTCATTAAAGATAGCACCAGTAATAGCACTGATGTGATTAATCGTTATTGGAATTACCCGATTACCCATACCAAACAAACTTTGCATGACTTTAGTTTACGTGGTACAGGACCTGTTGCCACATGGTATGCAGGAAAAATTAATCTTGCTACAGGGGTTGAACATCGTCGTAGTGAAGGAAATGGTTTTGGTGATTATTCGCATGTTGACAACCCCAATGTACTGGGTACAGAAACTAAATCAAATACGACCAGTTTATATGGTGAATTGAATATCCCATTTATTTCACCAGAAATGGGATGGCGTTTTGCGCATTTGTTTGATGTACAACTGGCAACACGTTATGAACGCTTCGATGTACAGTCAAGTATTCCGCAGTATGCAGGAACAATTAATCCTGAAACAGGTTATAACGATATTTATAAAGGCATGCAAAATACAGGTAAATCTACCTTTGATGCCACTACACCAACCATTGGTTTCCGCTTTGCTCCCAATGAACAGATTATGCTGCGTGCCTCATATAGTGAAGGCTTTATTACCCCAACTACCTCACAGCTAGCTATTCCATCACAAGGTGCAGCAACCAGCACAACCTTGACAGATCCCAAAACAGGGAAAAATATTACCGAATATACAGCAATCACTGGCGGTGACCCGAATATCACCCCAGAAAAGTCCAAAAGTTATAATGCTGGTATTATTGTGACTCCCGATGTAATTCCTAATTTACGTGTTTCTGTTGACTATTTTAAAATCAAGAAAACCAATAATATTGCATCTATCGATGCGCAGTATGTATTAGATCATCAAGATCAATTCCCTGGTCGCGTTAGCATCGACAAAGATGGTAAATATACGATCAATACCACCAACTTTAATGCCTTGGGTTTAACTACGAGTGGGGTTGATACCAATATTAACTATTGGTTTGATAGCTTCCTTGGGCAAACCACATTAAATCTTGGTTATACTTATACAGATGAATATCGCCAACAGCAGAATCTAAAAACACCTGAAAAAGATTTTGTTGGCACAGTCGGTGCAGGTGTTAGTAGTGCCCCGTTAAAACACCGTGCCAATGCATCAGTATTCTTACAAGCTACCGATGTTTGGGGATTTGGTTGGTCTAGTCAATTCTATGATGCATATAAATTGATGAATGCCAATGCGATCCTCAATCAAACTGGCGAAAAAAATACTGAACTTAAGATTGGTCGTCAGATTTATCATGATGTCTTTGCCCGTGCTAAATTTAAAATACCACAGGTTAAAGCAATGGATTCGGCTGAGATAACTTTCGGTATTCACAATCTATTCAATGACTATACGCTAGACATGTCGAACAGCGATTATTTAAGTGAGTATTCTGACCCATTAGGTCGTCAATATTATCTCAACTTTAAATTTAGATTCTAAGTTGATCACTATTTAATCTATCATTCAGTGATCAATATTTACATAGCAATCATTTAATATTCTATGCGGTACCAGTTTTTCCAAGAACTGCTACCGCGTATTTTTTTCGGTACAGTAGCAATTATTTTTTCGCTCAATATATCTTCTGCCAGAATAGCTTTAGCCAAACGCGCTTTACGCGAATGTATGCATTCACGATCACCAAACTCACAACGATCTAAATAAGTTCCCCCACAAGGTCCATTGGCCAATCCTTTTGGGCAAGTTTCAGGGCAAATATATAAAGTCTCTTCTAAACGACATTGCCCACAGCTTTCACACCCTACAGCATGATGCTTGGTCATATGTTCAACTTTTAATAAAATTTTATTCGCCAATGTACGATCCCAAAATTTACGCTTAAAAATGAAATATCCTATGCCTTGGCTAAATTTAGTTTGAAATAATACTCTATGAATTAGTTTGAATTTTTGATATTGAATAATCTCAGTAGACGATGCTGGGCGCGCATAACAAGGAACCTTGGGCTGCAATAAGCGATCATTCGGTATCTGCCATAATGCATACCACAATGCCAAACATTCAGATAAAGGCATAGAGCGATAACAGTCTAAATAATGTGCCAATATCTGCTGTTCTTTTGCTGTATGACAAGCCGATAAATGCACACCCGCCAAACCCCAAGCTTTGCAAATCAATATCTGTAAAGCACAACGCATATAGACGCGTTCAGAATAACCTAAGGCTTTTTCTTGTGCTAAAAAATCCAATATATAAGAGCTAATCACAATACCCGCAACTTTTTCACGATGCATAAAATGAGCCCGTGCTGCCGTTAATGGCATAATGCAGGTCAATAAAGCGTGTTTGGGGTAATTCTGCTGCATAAATATTTGTAACTTTTTTAATGCACTTAAATCAAATCCTAATTGAGTAATAAAAAAATCCGCACCAGCTTTTATTTTCTTATGCAATTTATAATACTGTGCATCTTGCTCTGCCTGAGTGTACTTAAAAGGGTTTACTGCGGCCCCAATATAAAATCCACCATATTGTTTCGCTGCCATTATGGCATTCACAGATTCTAAATAACGGGTTCGTGGATAACCCTCATGACCTGAATGATGCTGTTTTAGCTTATCACCCGTCAAAAATAAAATATTCTGCTGTCCTGCTTGCTCAGCTTCTTGCAGAAATTGCTGTAAATCAACAATATCACGGTCCTTACCTGAATAATGCAGTACTTTCTCAACCTCGGCGGGATAATTGGTACTACAACTTAAAGGCGCAGGATCATCATCATGTTGTACACGATCGGCCAAAGTCATTACTGCAGGAAAGCCAGCGAAATGCCTACTCACTGCAAATTGCTTTTTTTGTGAACATAAATGCTCAATCAATACACAGAATTGTTGCTGAGCAAAACAAGTAGCCAATAACGACATATATGATCATAGACCCAATCGTCTATTAGGTAGATGGATTTGATTAAAGACGTAGATAAAATAAAAGCACGCACCATGTAAATAACAACCACACGGCGCGTGCAAATCATACAGAACTTCGCATTATTATTCCATAGAAATGACTCTTTTGAAAAATACCGCTAAAAGTCAGCAACGATGCTATAGGACATTAGTACTTAAACTTAAACTCGACTCTATATGCTGAGTATGGTCCCAAAATATTAATAACGTTCATTGCCTCAGTTTTAAGCTGTTCAACTGTCAAATCGATTTCTGCAAGAAACTCTGGATGTTGGTCATTCCAATGATCACTATTTTTTAAAGCGATAATCCTATCGACAACACTAAATAAATGTTGGTAGCTTATCGCTAAATTTTTCATGTCCACACTGTCATCTAAGTATAAGATACTCAATGAGATTGTTTCTGCTAATCCTTTAAAACGATTAAAATTGGATTCGTACTCTAATATATTATACTCACTCGCTCGGATGAAATAAGCAATCTTTATAAGTTCTAGTAAGTCTTTAATCGCATGTTTAGACTCATCAGCAACAACTTCGCGTCCTTTTTGATTATTCCATTGATTTGAAATATACAAAGCTGTAGCCGAAGCAATAAATGCAGCAAAGAGTGTTGCTATAGCACCCCAATCAATATTTAAGCCCATAAATAGTCAATATAAAGTTAAAAAATTGATGGGATTTTATATTAATTCTTAAAAGCATCTTGTAATAACAAAATTTGTTTATGTAATCTTATCGCAACAATATGTGCAGTTTTAATGTAAAGAGATGCGCAAAGAATCAAATAAAATTAAAAATCTATCTCTAGAAAATCAAAAATAACTAAGAGCTTTATCTAAAGATTCATTAAATATTTTGTAAAAAATCATCCACTTTAACAGAATACTTCGGTAATAATACTTCGGTAATATAGTCGATAGAAAGCTATGTTTTTTGTTTTTTACATTGATAACCAATAAGTTACAAACATTAAGGCTTTTTCTCTACTCTTTTTGTGTCGAACTCACATTATTTAATTGTTAAATTCAATTTTCGACAATCACTAGTGAATTACCTTAAACTTATTATTTTCATACAAGGGTAAGGTATATGCCTTCATATAAAGATTTAGAAGATCAAATAATCAAGCTTTTTAACAATACAGATTCTTTACTTTGGAACGGAATTATTTACGACCAAATTAAAGCATGTAAACCGTCTTTACGGGGTGGTGGTGAATGTAAAACTGATATTTTTGTTTCATTTAAAAACTCAAAAGATCTTAATTTACAAGAAAATTTAAAGATTTCAGTAAAAAAATCAAATGCTGAATTTTATGGAAATAAGCTAACAGCAGATGCGGCATTAACTCTTCTTGGTCCCAATTGGCAAACAATATTAATTCGTTCTATCAATCCCATAATCTCAAGATTTCAATCGCAAACTATTATTTACACTAAGCCTAAAAATAATCCTACAGATGCATATTTTACATTAGGTTGGAAATTAGAAATTACTGATAAACCTAGAACTTTATCTGCTCCATTAATAATTTCAAATAAGGAAATTATTGATAATGTTTATAGAGGTACTAATCAAACTGATGGAAAAAAAAATGCCAGAAGTGGCCCAGGAAATTTGAACAACACGTATAAGTGATAAACTGCTCCCTAAACGATGTGGGAAACATCTAAAAATGGAGCATTTCATGGCGCGTAGACCAAGAAGAAATCATTCAGATGACTTTAAAGCAAAGGTAGCACTTGCTGCAATCAAAGGCGAAAAAACACTTGCTGAGCTAAGTGCTGACTTTGATATTCATCAGAACCAAATTATAGACTGGAAGAATCAACTCATCGCTGCGTCAGCACAAGCCTTTGCAAACCCTAAAAAGGACACAGAGCCGCAAGTCGATTTAAAAAAGCTACATGCTAAAATTGGTGAACAAGCTTTGGAAATTGATTTTTTAGAAAGTGTGTTGAAGAAACTGGGCCGCTTCAACCATAAAAGTTAATAGACGATTCACAGCAGCTTTCAGTGACTAGGCAAGCCAAGTTACTGAAGGTCTCTCGTGGTAGCTATTACTACCGCCCTAAACCAACAAGCGATTTAGATTTAAAGCTGATGCGTCGTATTGATGAGTTACATCTCATGTACCCCTTTGCAGGGAGCCGAATGATGCGTGATCTATTGCGAGGAGAAGGTCATCATATTGGCCGACGTCATACTCGGACACTGATGAAAAAAATGGGGATACGTGTGCTGTATCGCAAGCCTAATTTGAGTAAGCCAAATAAGGCTCATCGAAAGTACCCTTATTTACTTAGGGGGCTTGAAATTACGCATAGCAATCAGGTCTGGGCAACCGACATCACCTATATCCCAATGGCGAAAGGATTTGTGTACTTATGCGCGATTTTAGACTGGCACAGTCGTAAAGTGTTGGCACATCGAGTATCGATTAGCATGGAGTCAGATTTTTGTATTGAGGCTTTAAATGAAGCTATTCAAAAATATGGTGCTCCAGAAATATTTAATACGGATCAAGGGAGTCAATTCACCAGTGATGCATTTATCAGTGTTCTTACAACACATGAGATTAAAATCAGTATGGATGGCAAAGGCCATTGGATAGATAATGTCATGGTTGAACGCTTATGGCGAAGTGTTAAATATGAGGAGGTTTATCTCAAGGCGTACAGCAATGTTGCTGATGCAAGATGCCAATTAAAGCTGTACATTGATTTTTATAATCACAAACGACCTCATTCGAGTCTAGACAAATTAACACCGAATGAGTTTTACTATGACCAGTTACCTAAACAAAAACAGGTAGCTTAACTAAAGCAGAATATCACTTATAAAAAGACTTTTAGTTGTTCAAAACATCGGAGCCACCGCTGCCGGTGCTAACTTTTGTTTGCTCTTATAAAGCTCAGCAACAACTTTAAAAGTATTTTCCTGCTTGATGCGTTCTTTTTCTTCTATACCTAGCTTTTCTTGCTGCGGGTCTTTGCCTTGGGCAACCAATGCACGGAATTGATCTTTATATTCGCGAGCCTTGGCTAAACTAATTTCGGGATAAATGCCGATAGACATTGTATTTCTTTTTTTAGAGATTGGTCGCGTATAGTCAAAACGCCACATTACAGTACCGTTTTTGCGGATTAGAAGATTCAAACCATCCCTATCACTAAGACGAATATCTTTATCTAAGCCATTGGGATTGCTAGATTTTATCTCTCGAAGAAATGCTTTGATTTTGCTATCTGTAAGCGAAATTACTTTTTTTGGCATTTTTTGCGTTACACCATGGAGTACAAAATTATTTGTAACGCAACCTGTAATGCATCATTGCGTTACAACTTTAATCAACTTTATGCTAGTTGGTGTCGCTATGTCTATTGTTATCAGTGACTTTATGCAACTTTTTTACAGCTTTAATCATAGAATTTGGTGCGCTCAGCGGGCAATGTTGCTAGTTTCATGTTTTCTAATGTTTTATCATTTTTTCTAATTTTACTATGCTGTGCAATGCTTTAAGAGATTCCGCTTGCACAGTTAATTTAATGTTATATCATTTTTGCTAATTATTTGATTGCATGGCGCTACGCCAAATTTACGCCACAAGATTAGCAAAGGTTTTTACATGGCTTCGTATAGACAGCGCGGTACCTCATGGCGTGCTGAAGTTAGTATAAAGGGATTTCGTGATAGCGCAACTTTTGATACAAAAGCGCAAGCTAGGGCTTGGGCATCGAAAAGAGAGACTGAATTACGAGAACAGGCTGAAGGTAAGTTGCCAGACTACACTTTTACAGAAGCGATCGATCGCTACATGCTTGAAGTTAGCCCCAAAAAGAAAACTTGTGAAAATGAACTTAAGCGATTAAACGCTTTTAAGAACAAGTTTCCGAAGCTGGTGGCAAAACCGATTGCCATGGTCACAACAGATGATCTTGTGCGTTGGCGTGATGCGCGACTAAAAGAAGTAAAGCCAGCAACAGTTCGTAGGGATGGAAATATCTTATCCGGATTATTTACGGTTGCACGCCGAGAGTGGAAGTGGATCAGAGAGTCACCTATGGCTGATCTAAAGATGCCATCACCACCAGCGCATCGAGATAGGCGCATTACAGAAGATGAAATTTATAGATTATGTACGGCAGCAAGTTGGGATAATGAAAAACCAACAAACAGCACACAGCAGATCATCATTGCTTTTCTTTTGGCTATTGAGACTGCAATGCGTGCAGGTGAAATACAAAATCTCACTTGGAATAGAGTTTTTTTAGCAGAAAGGTATGTAACCCTAACTGAGACAAAAAATGGTACCAAACGAAATGTGCCTCTCTCTAGACGTGCTGTAGAGCTCCTAGAGTTCATGGCTGATATTGATAAAGAGAATGTATTTAACATTAATCACGGAAGCTTTGATACGTTGTGGAGAAAGCTACGCGATCGATGTGAAATAGAGGATCTACACTTCCATGATTCACGACACGAAGCATGCACAAGATTAGCGCGCAAATTGGAAGTGCTAGACTTGGCTCGGATGATTGGCCATAAAGATTTGCGTAGCTTGATGATTTACTACAATGCAACAGCATCAGAGATTGCGAATAGACTTGATTGATCTACAAAATTTTAAAATGTCTATTTGCGCATCTAACCCAAAACACCAAGCGTTCCCAAACAGCGCATCTAACCCATGACACAAGATTCGCAAACTAACAACCCTCTTAATTAGAGGGCCAAGCTTCTATCAATTTTTCTTTATCAATTCGCTCTGCATCAGCTGCTTTTGCCATTGCTCGATATTCACTGACGCACTGCTCGAATATGTCTGAGCTGACTTCGATGTACTCAACAATGGTTTCTCTGGGGGCGTTGGACAAATTCCGCTTGGCTTCGGCGAGTTGCTTTGACAAGCTACTAGCTGCAGCATCAGCGCGACTAGCATCATTGTTTGCAGTTTTGATTTTTTCAATAGCATTTTGTTCTGCCTTTAATAAATTATCCTGGTATGTTTTTTCTTTGGTCATAGCTTCGGATCGTGCTTTGGCAATGGCTTGCTCATAAGGTTTAACTGCTTTGGCCACAGCGTCAGTTTTCGATTGCTCAGCCTTGGCTAAGTCTGTTTTTAGTGAATTAATTTGAATGCGCTGAATCAGCGATCCGATAAATAGCACCAGCAGTACTGCAAGCAATACAGCAATCACATACTTATAAAATTTAGCTAAAAATACATCTATCATTGTGCCTCCAAGCATTTGTTGTAACGCGCTTGCTGGCGAGTCCAAACGCCATAGCAGTTATTGGATCGGATACTGCAATCTTTTTTCGCAACATAGCGCCATTTCAGTAAAGACTTACAAGCTTGCACGTACTGCTCTGCTTTTAGATTTCGGAGCATTGAAGATTGTTGCCACGCGCCAGTACCAAACTGATAAGTGAAATCCATATAAAGATCGTATTCATCTTGAGATAACTTCACTCCCTGCAGCGTTTTGTTAAATCGCTGAGCATCTTTATTCATGTGGAATTGGAGATATTCAGCAGCTTGTTTTTTGGTAATAGGTGGGTCAGTGATTTTGACGCGCTGGCCGTTCGGGTAAATCGTTGTTCCGGTGCCAATTGTTGCGACCTTGCCACTATCGTAATAAGGCTTTAATACCGTACCTTCGTAGCTCGTTGTGAATGCGACGCCAATCGCGCTAATGACCGTCAGAGCAGTTACAGTGTATTTAGTCTTTGACATTGCACTGCCCTCGAAGCTCTTTTAGTTTGAGTCGATGTATTTCATCAGCGCGCTTATTTTCACGCCATTTGTAATAAACGTTGATAAAGAAGCTCAGCACACTAATCAGCAAGCCACCTACGCCGATGATTAAACCGATTGCCGTCACAGGATCAAGCCCTGTTACTTTTCCCAGTAGTGATGCTCCAGCGCCACCAACTGTTGCTTTGGCTGCAGCGGAAGTCGCTACACTTGACGCTTCAATAATTGATTGTGAATCAGACACTTTATTTGTCCCATTAAAAAAACCTTACGACTATTAGAACGTAAGGTTTAGTGGGATTTGTTGGGTGGTTATAGATCTAAAATATTATTTTTAATATTCTCAAACATCACTCGATAGCCCAAATCATTAGGGTGCAATCCATCCGCCAGAAAGGTATCACCGGTTAACTTAAATGGTAATGTCTTGGCATATTGGTCAACAAACAAAACAGATTGTTCAACTGATAGTTTCTTAAGTTGAACAGATGTGTCCGCTTGTGTATACGTCTTGTCAGACTCATTTGCAGTCACAGCATTTGCTGCCATAACAATTACATTTTTATTTCGTTTCTTAAGGTCTACAACAATCTGTTTGACGAAGTTGTATGTTTTGACTTCGTTGTTCGGCGGTCTTGTTGTATCACCCTTATCGTTTGTTCCAAGCATAACAAAAACAAACTCATCAGAATCTTGAATACTTCCTTTATACAAAGCAGTGCCTGGGATCCACTCCCATGATCCAGTTCCACTAATGCCATCATTGCTTACTTTGACTTTTTTCACAGAGCAGACAGCCTCGAGTCGTAAAACCCCACCATCAACACTGCGATTCATGACCACAACATCATAAATGCCGTGTTCAAGCTCAACATAGTCAGTATATTTCTGAGATCCATTTGCTGCAGAATAATCAAACGATGCAACTAGCTTATTGTTAGCATACACATCAATAAAATTATCCGTAGTTTTTTGTTGTGCCGTGTACATCAATCGAAACTTGCTGCCAACAAATTTAAATTTTAGTCGACCATTGCTATTGCTTGTCGAACTCAATCGCAAGGTTTTATTAAAAAAGCTTATTGAATCAGTGTTAAAAATTGGAGCAATAGCCTTGTCAGAACTACGTTCAATATACTGAAAGTATGCTTGATCAGTCACATCAACAATGAACTCTTTTTCATAATATCCTGAGCCCGGGGCGTCTTGAATCACGAATCCGTTATTCGCATATGTTTGCCCCAAATAATCTCTCAACAAATTAGCCCATGATTTACAGGTTAAATTATTGCGTTGGTCATTCAATGAATGATTTCTATCGCCGGCTGGCGCACTATTTTCTGCGCCAACACCCCATGTAATTGAGTCACCAATAAGCCGAATATAGACACTGTGTAATGGATTATTTAAAGCATAATTTAGGTTAGATTTGACAAGATTTACAGTTGAGGATTTTTCAATATTCTTGACTGACTCTTGAAGCTCAATGACAGTTTTAGAAGTTGATTTATGTGCATTATAGTAGTGCTCTAAAACAGTCGCACTGCTGACGCGGTCAAAATACGGATAGTGTGTATCAGATAAGCTGATTGGCTGTCTAAATCCTTTTACATCATCGGTGTAACTAAACCAGTATCCACTCACATAAAGTGGATTTATAACTTCAGCACTTGCTCGCAAACCAATTATGAAGTTAGACATATATGAATCTGGATAAGTTGATTGGCTTAATGAAATATTATTGTAATTTCGGTAATAGAGCCTAGTCTTATCGCTCAACTGCGTGAAGCTAAATGTCGATGATGCTATCGTTAAAAAATTAGCTACACCACCACCATTCGCATTCAGTTTTTGACAATAAATGATCGGTCCACCAGTGCCAAAATCAAATTTACCCAACGGGTCATGTACCAAGAATGCAAAAGAACAGCGCAATGGACCACGCAGCTTTCTTTCAAACAAGTTGACTTGCGCGAATGCACCACGATTATTGAGAGAAGCATCTATTTTTTGTGCAAATTCAACACCAAGACTTTTCAAAACATCATCACTTACGGTGACAACTGGTGAGAAATCAGCATTGCTTTGATTGTTAAATTGATAAATAAAGTCATAAGGCAAATTAGGGTTTAATTTACTATTAATGACTTCATTTGAAAGTTTTGTAATCGCATTCGTATCAGTCTTATATTTGACTGCATATTGAGAAGCAAAGCGACCCTGATACGCCATGCCAATCAACACAATATTACCATCGGCCTTTCTTACACTTGTGCCGGATACTATTTCATTTGTACTATATCGATAATAAATGTAGTAAATAATACTGTTTGATGCAGGCGAATATTCAAAAATAGATGGATGATTTTTCAGTTCATCACCATATTTATTTGCAGAAAAGGAGGGGAATGTAATAATTCCATTACTATCTACAGAAATAGATGTTGTGAATGATAGGAATGGATTGTTTATAACCTCTGAAGTCATGCGACTCGAAATGGCAACTGGATCATAACTGGACTTTGTTAATCCCACCCCATCCCAAACATAACGCCCATTTCGCTCATTCACCGGATCGTTAGTGACTTCAATCATTGAATCTTTTGGTAATGAAGTTTTTGCAGCATCAGCAAGCGCATAAGTCTTAAAAGAGGCAACGTAACCCTGCTGTACTGCAGCAATATTTTTACGGTTCTGCTCCAACTGATCTGCAATATCTTCTAAATGCGTCTGCACACTTTTATGATCTAGTGCAAATACAACGCCAGCAGTTACACCTCCAAAAATATTCGGGTTCGATCCGGCAATATATGTATCGATATAGCCCTTTAAACCATCAAATACTTGTTTGTCACGAGCTCTAGCTAATTCGTCATAGTTAAAGTCGTGTGTTCGTCGCCATTCGATTTCCTCTTTAATACGCGCTAAAGTAATCGCATCGATAATGTTCTGCTCTTGCAGAAAGTGCCAAATCTTATCGAAGTCATAATTAAAAACTTCAGGCCGCATGCTATTGTCATACGATTTAAAGTTTGTGGTTCGATCTGGCACCGTATCACGCGCAAGAGTGATTTCAGCACCTTGACTTGGCGGCACATTAAAAACTACGGCTTTATGCTGAGTCACAACATAAGAGCCGACCGGTGGTATTTCTTTGTTGACAGTTACTACTAGATATCGATCATCATGAAGATCGAATGTAATTGGAAAATTTACCGTTTGGCCGTTCGCTGTGTATGTAACTATCGGTACTTGATTCTGCACTGACATACTTAACCCCTATTGAAAATCTAAAGGGGCTTCTATGATTCCCCCTGTCGTTCTCCAATCTTCACGCGCACGTGGCTCAGATGTTCTGTGTAATTTCCCGACCCTTTCAGGTGATTCAACGATGGCACCGGCTAGCGAATCGAGATGATCATCTTCTTGTTCTGTGATAGCGGGATTGAATTGCTGCATTTGCTTGTACTGTCTTGATGTGTTCTCACCTTCTACACTGTCTAATACTGATACGTGCGCCCACATAAGACCAGATACTAAAGGCCCTTCTATGGCTTCTAATATTCGTACGTTCTTGCTTTTGACTGAGTGCTTAGCTTCTACGCCACAACGCAATTGCCGCTTTTTAAGTGCTGCTTTTAATGATGCCGGAGCAAACTCACCGATTCCGTTCGATTCAATAACGATTTTAGGAATGTAATATTCTTCGATAAGATCACATAGCTGCCAGACTTGGCCGCCGATCGGGCTGCCGTCTTTATCGGTTTTAATAACTTCGCCAGTCAACTCAATGGATCGATGCCAGTACTTATTGCCTAGGTCATCGTGCAATACTAATGCAACGGATGATGAATCGCTATTTTTCTTACCGCTTGCCGGGTCCCAGCGTGCTGTCATGCCAACAATCTGCCTGTTACCAAGCATCATGTAGTACTGGCCATTTGCGCGTTTTAAGACTGGCTCAACAGAATAAGGAATCAACTTGTCTGGATCGAGGCGTACGTCTCCGACTGGTTTTGCGTGTAATTGGTATTGAGAATCCCATTCATTGAGCGTTCGACACTTACGGCGACGCTTTTGCATTTCTTTTGCAGTAAAACGCTTTGACCATAGCGCTTCACCGTAAACGTCAATTAAATTGTGATTTTGAAATAAAGCAATTTTATAAGACCTACCAGTTTTTTGTATTTGATAGTCTTCACCCTCAGCCAGTAGTTTGGAACTACGACCGATACCACTAAAAACATATACTGGCTTAAAACCAATTAGGCACTCATTGACACTTTCAAATCGTTTTTCATCCTCAAACATTTTAAAAATTAAACATTTTGCATCGGGATTTTGTTTAATTTCGCTATAAAGTGAATCATGCGTATGTGGCGTTCCAACGTAAAGCTCTTGGCCGCCAGGTATGAGAATGTGCGTTTGCTCTCCAAGGCGATAGCGCAGCTTTGCACGTGCCTCTGGAGTACCAATATTGCTTGGCACCTCGACATCATCATTCTGGATCTCATTAGCACGCGCACCAGTTACGTTGGATAAGATACCTCGCGCATGAATTGAGCCATGACGCACATCAGTTGAACCACTGCACCACCATTTCTGAGTTTCTCCGCGAGCCTTTTTAAAGCCATAAATTTGGCACAATGGATGACGCTCAAGCACTTGCTCGGTACCGCGACTAACTTTATATGCGTCTGGATCGGTTGCACCCTGATGCAAAATCAAATGTTCTGGATTGCTGTATAGCTTCCATGCATTATAGATATCCAGGATCGTAGACTTACCATGGCCTCGCGGCATCATGAGCAAGCCTAAACTGCCGTAATCTTCCAAGAAGTCACAGACATCTAAATGAAAATCGGGAACATCCCAATTCTGCACCTCGGCATAGATGAGAAAGAACGCAGCAAAACCTACTTTGATCATTAGCTTGGTCGCTGCTTCCGTTCTTCAAGCTTTTTAGCCACACTTTCTAGCAGTGCTGCCGCTTGTGCTTCAGGTGTAACCTTGCGCCCATCAACATCGCCAGTTGATAGTTCATCATCAATTAGAATGCGTTTAAGCTTCTCCATACACGTCAAAGCCTCCTTTGCTCCCTTGTATAGCCATACAAGATCACCGCGCCCATTCTTGTCAAAAATGTCTTGGCCATAAGCTTCTGTGATTAGATCCACTGAACTACTTGCAGCCATTTCTAGACATAGCTTTAGCTTCTCTTTTGTATCAGGCTTTAAATGCCCAACTTGCTTTTTCTCTGCCATAAAAAAATCCCCCTGTAATCTATATATACAAGGGGATTGGGTTGGGTTTGTTGGGTAAGTTAGTTGCTGCTCTGCATTCTATCCTCAATAACAAACCTTATAGCATCCCGATATGCTTGCTCTTTGAGTTCAACTGCAGCTTCCTTGGATAACTTTATATCTAAATCAATCATACTACCCTTACCTACAGCGCTAACTTGATTGAAAAACGCCAGCTCCACGCTAGCCAAATTAGAATCACATTTACCAATTGCTGCTTGTGCAACATCATTTGGTGTTGATGTGGATTTCGCATATTGCATGCTAGCATCTTTAACACATTTCAGATAAGCATCTCTCTTAGCAATAGATATAGATCTAAGTTGCCCAATATTATTGGGTGTAGTATTAGAGGTTTCATCTTTACCACCAGTAACACAACCTACCAGAATTAAAACGATCATTCCTAAACATGCTGTTTTAATCAATGCTATATCCTCATATTATAAAATTAATTGCCAACTGCTTTTGCAAAATCGGGCGCTTGAATATCACTTAAATCATCACCCCACCACCGCGTACGGCCTTGCTGCCGCTCTGCTTTACGCTGCAGTTTTTCGCGGTATCCTGGTGCAATAACATCTTGGATATTATCAAAGATCATGCGATTAGTTACTGCTTTCGTGTACCACAAGTTTTGTGCCGGTATTTTATTTTTCACTGCTTTGAATATTTCATTGCCCGAATTCGTTTCAGTACCATTTGCTAACTTTGTTGCATTACCAATACTGACTTTAAGCAGAGTATTTAAGTCGCTACCCAGTGGACCAATCATAAAGTCCGCTGCATCACGTCCACTGGTGTCGGTACCAGCGACAAGAATGTCCCCCAGAATCGGCAACCCACCGCCGGCAACAAATGCGCGCTTATAAAAATCACCTTCCGTCATATCTGCCGGATCATTACCATTCGCAAGCTCTTTAAGTTGTACTACTAATCCGCCAAGCAAGGTCGTCATACCCAACAAGGAACCTGCATACCAAGCCTTCGCTGCAAACGAATCTTGTGCCATTGCACGTGCACCATGACGCATCAGGAATGACATAGGAAACGATTTAAACTGCAGCATTGAGCGTGTAATCTCGCCCATAGCAGAACCACGCTTACCGACGTTCATCATTGAGCGTTCACGAAGTCCGGCTTCTAAAACTGCCATGCCCTGCTCATCCATGATGTGAGCCTGCAATCTTGTAGCCATTTCATCTTTAATTTTGGCCGGATCACCAAACTGAGTTAATTGGGAATCTGGTATTTCATAAATGGATCGAGCCGATAGAAGTTGATTGCCGCTTGCGTCCTCCACAGGCTTGGCTAACCGCCATACTTGCCAATCTTGTTCTGTGATGCTTGCTGACTTTAAAAGCTTACGATCAGATTCGTGTAAATCATTCCATGCCTTATCACGTGTTAGTCTGCCGTACTTATCCATCATCATTTTTGAAAATGCGATCTTGTTTGCAGCAGTCAAAGCATTTAGTCCAGACGCACGCATGACAGTTGTTGCAATGGCATTACTTGCTGTCGCCAGCTTTGCTGCTTTGCCGTGAACCGAAGTCAAGCCATCATCAGACCAGCGAGCTATAGATCCAAGCATTTCTTGCGTGGCCAGACCCAAACTATGCGCAAGCTCTCGATCTTCCTTATTCTTGGGGTTTAAGTTTTTAACCAACTCACCAAACACTTTACGATATGCGATACCGTGCACCGCCGCAGTTTTGGCCGTCATCGCTTGGTCTGTCACTGACGATAGCGTTGTGCCACCTAGCATCGATGCAACGTTCATAGATCGATAAGCAAGCCCAACATTTGCAAGCACTTCGCTTTCTGCACGATTAGCCCCCATGAACTCATCAAACATGGCCTGAGCACGATTTAATGTCTTATCAGTTTTCTTGGTCTCAATGCCTTGTTCTGCTTCTAGCTTTCGTGCTGAGTCCATCAAAATACGCATTGCATTTTTTGGATTACTTCCCAAGTTTTCTACAAGCGCAATATCTTTCGATAAGCCAGTGATATGCGCCTCGATTACATCGACAAACGGCATACCGCCAAATTCCGCTTGATAGTCCATCCAAGCATCAGCATCTTTAAAGTGCAGCACTCGACCCTCGCTATGTTTATTGGTGACTTTTGATGTGCCGCCGCCAGTATTTTGTCGACCTACTTCTAACTTATTTGCACCGTTTGTCACAATAGTTTGATAGGCATATTCGAGCAAATCTTTGATCTGCTGATCACTATAGAGCGAGCCATCTTCATTGACGTATTTCTCACGATTGATGCGCTCAAATGCAAAATCCACCCACTTATCACGCCCAGCTTCTAATAGCTTTTCCGATGAATGTGTTTGCGGCATACCAAAATCATCTAGTTTACCAACATCACCACCAGAACGATTGAATCGAACACGCATATCCTCAAAGACCACTGACATTTTTTCAGCAATCTTTTTCGCTGTAGCATCACCAGTATCTTGCTTAAATAATTCCCTAACCACCTTATTAACCATGTCTTTGTCTGTATATAGACCCATAGCGCCTTTAATATTGGTATACAGATCAACTAGAGCACCACGGTAAATTGATGCTATTGCATGCGCTTTTGAGTCAATAGACTGAATCCCAGACATATCACCATAGTTCGCCACCATGCGATCGACACGTTCACGTACTGGTAGCTTATGATTTTGATCTTTCAGTATCTCGAGGTTTCGATTTTGCGTCAGAATATCGTTAGCAAGGATCATATTCTTGCGTTTTACTTCTGCTAAAGCATTCATTCCAACGATTTTGGATGCTTCTAGTAAACGTTCATTCTCCGTCATCTGTTGCCATTTGGCTCGATCACCACGCGCTAGACTTTTCTTAGCTTCAATTATTTTAGCCTCAATATCTTGTGCCTCATTTACGCGAAGCTTGCGGCCAATTGCTTGTTCTACTGCATCAATACATTGCTGTTTCATTTACTTATGCTCCAAATTTTAGTGTGCAATTCGCTGCCGCTTCGGCCGCTATACCTTGTTCTTGAGCCTCTTTGGCTTCTGCTTCAAGCTCATCTAATCGTTGACGTAAAGTCATTGTGATTTCTTCGACATCGCCATTGGGGCTAACGCGACTTACAGAGATTTCTTGATCAGGGTTTTGCATAATTATTTCTAATGCCGCCTGCTCCTCTGGCGTTTCACCGAACAATGAGCCTTGGCGCGGATCGCCCATCGCTTCAATTTCATCAATCTTGGCTTGGATGTCATCACCAATAGCTTTCGCGCTACGCTTGTTTTGATCAAAGCTGCTGAGAAATTCTTTCGCACCAGGACTCAATCCATCATCGATGAGCTGACCTTGATCTAAATAATCACGAACAGTTTGACCATTCGCTTTTATGTCACTGAGTTTCTGCGCTGCTTGCGCTAGATCAGCTGCAATTGTGTTTTGGTGTCTACCGCCCTGCTTTACTAAAGCATTGAGCTGTGACAACTGAGGGGCTGCTCTAAGCATTGCGTTCAGAACATTTTTACTTTCATCGTCTAAATTTTCAGAAAGTCGCTTAACTAGATTTGAATCTTCATATGCATGTTGCGCAATAGCAGATTCGATACGGCGTTTGCCATCTTGAGATAAGCGACCGTCAGCAGTCATCACAGCTGCTTGTTCAGACTTTGGTAAATTACTTATAAAGCTGCGCACATAGTCCATTGAGCCGTCAATATTGATTGAGCCGTCATTGTTGATCTTAAGTAGCGACGAATCGGGTAAGCGATCTACGTCACTTCTCGCACGCTCTGAACTACTAAACTGTGCTACGTCTGACTCGTTGGCCAGCTTAGCAAACTGCACGCGATCTGTATCTGTTAAGCGATTCCGCACAAGTACAGGATTTTTAATACCAGATATATCCCAACCCTTTTCTCTAGCATATTGCTCAATGTAGCTTCGATACTCATCAGCCTTACCAGTTTCATATGCACGACGTAAAGCAAGCGTACGGCCATTACCAGATTCAACGACATTGTCAGGACCAAGAATCGGCGCACCATCCGAAAGCTTATATGACTCGCCTAGCAACTCAGGTTTGAGATCATTTGCCATGGCCTCGATTTGCTCACGTGAAGCTGCACGGGTACGATCGCGCGGCTGTAGTTCAGCTGGATAATTAGGATTTACACCGAAAGCAGCATCATTTGATGCAATTAGATCATCAAGTGATTTCACATCGTACGACATATCGTAGCTGCTGCCATCCATGCCATATGATGTTGATATGCCAGATCCATCGCCTCCATATTTTTTAGCTACATCATTCCAACGTTTTTGATATTTGGCTTTGACTTGGCCAACCGTCATATTTTGAAAGCCGTGGCTATTTGTGATTTCGGATGCAGTCTGTCTAGCACTTTTCTTTTTAGTATCACGACTCCAACGTGTGGCCACATCAATGAATTTTTCATTGTCACCAGCTTTTAAAAAGACAGGTCCACCACCTTCGCCAAAAAAGTGCATGAAGTAGACTTCTAGCCCCGACGGATCACGACCAAATTTGTTTTTAAAAATCTTTGCATTGTGCTGGTAGTAGTTTAAGCCGACATTGATTTGACTGTTCCCATCAGCACGATCGCCGCCGCCCATGGCTTTATGTGTACCATCTAGTGCCTGAAATAAACCTTTTGCCGATGACAGAATCTTGCCACTTTTTGTCTTCGGTTGAATGTTCGGATCAAAAGTTCCACCAGTTTCAAGATGTGAAATAATCACGGCATCAGCTGGATTAATGCCGCGTTTCTCGGCTTCGATAGCGATTCTTTTTGCCCAAGGCTTATTTGTATAGCTTGCGATCTTTGCTGCAGTCATTTTAGGCTTTGTCGCTTCGCCTTTTACTTCATGTGGCACGCTAACCGGCTTACCTGTTTTAATTTGCTCCCTTGCTGTATCGAGATTTTCATAATGCTTATTCATCTCGATGGGGTCTTTTGGTTTTACCGGTGCTGCAGCTTGATCCGCTTGCAACTCATTCACAACTAAAGCAGATTGAACCTGTGTATCACGCTGTTCTATTTGATCTACACTTAAACTTTCTCGCTCTTGATTAATTTCTTTATCAAGTCGAGCCGTTTGACCAGCCGCATAGCGCGCACCACCAAACATGAAGCTATTTAAAAGAACCTCAGTCGCTAATGATTCCGCTGTAATTTCATACTTCTTAGCTTGCTTGTCGTAGTCATTTGCTTTAAGTATTTCACCGCTTGCAGCTTGACCACCCACAGACAAACCTGTTGCACCACCCACAGACAAAGCCGCATCTTTAGCAATACCACCTGTACCTTTTAACCCCCAAGCGATCGGTAAGGCTGCAGATACGCCAGCAATACCAGCATCAACTGCAGCAACGCCTAATGCTGTGTCAGAATCAACACCTTTCCGTACCAAATCTTTATAGCTGTGATTTCCCTCTGATAGTCCAGTTACAGCTATAGCACCACCCATACCGCCAGCAGCAGAGCCCATAATTGCCCGTGTTGCAAAATCAGATATGCCATAGACTATCGAGCCACCAGTACCCGTATTCTCCTTATCCTCTAAAGCTTCCAAGCCCTCGAATAGCAAATTATTACGCTTAGCTTCCTGATTCTTTTTAAATTCTGCATATGGCTCAAGATATCCTTTCTCAAGCGTTATATCTCGATATGTATATACAAGGTGATCACCAAGTGCATCGAACGGCGTAGCTATCACATCAGCAACTTTTGCAAATCCCGACGCAGCACCCGTAAACGGCGCTTTAGCTATACCACTAAAAAATCCTGTTTCCTTAGTTTCTTTAGGGATTGTTTTTTGTGCTAAGGCATCAATAGACTTTTGTTCTTCACTTGTATAATCAGATAGCCAATTACTCATTATTTGGTTACTCCATCAGGCATATTGATGTAATAAAGCGGAGTACCACGTGCATCAAGTAAGCTATATCGAATTACACCACCGGGACCACGGTTAGACTCGCGATGGATTCTTAAATCTCGCACGCCACCGCTAGATATATTGTATTTTTTGACAATAGCGTCATAACGAGTTTCCATAATTGCTTCAAAGCGATCGTCATCCATCCCCCAAGGTTTTGAGACTTTCCACTTAGAGTTGCCAAATTTCATGTTTTGTTCATATACGCCGCCAGTTGATAATTCAGCAGCTTGCTTAATGCTCTTTTTGTCTAAGTCATCCTTATCTTTATGTTGATAATTCTTTTGCTGAGTAAGTGCTGCATAAATTGATTTAAAAGCATCAAACGTCATGTTTGCCGTTTCACCTGTTGCTGAATTTCCTACATATTTGCCAAACTCTTGCTGCAGTAACTCATCTTTAGGCATGATTAATTGTTTGTTCTTTAACGCCTGAGCACCAATAACGATAAGTGATGATACATCTCTACCATCATTTGATTTGAAGCCATTTTTTTTCGCAACACCAGCCATTACATATGATTGATTTCCTGCACCCAATTGCTTTAATGCTGCCCCCCAAATTTGGTCACCACCCTTTGAGTTCTTAGAGCTTTCGATCATTTGCCCAATAAAATTGAGCTTTCCATTTATATCTAGTGAATCAAAGCTTTGTATAGCTTGCGGTAAATCTTCTGTAGAAATCGGACTAATTTTTACATTGGCATCCTTATCTTTTAATGCGACTTGATAGCTACCAATTGTCGCAATGGTTTTAGCGGCATTTGCCGGGTCTACTTTAAGCGTTGCAGGGTTGAAGTCAGGAACATTTACACCAGCTTTTTTTAGCGCCTGCGTGGGATTTTCTTTCACCTCTTTTAAGTTTTCCGCATAGATGGATTCGTATGCCGAAAGTATTTTGTTTTCAGCGACTGGATCGTCTGACTTGCCGCGCTTAGCCTTGAAATTGTTAATCTCAGAAAGTTGTGCACTAGAGCTTTGTTTTGAAAAGCGTTGAAAGTCTTTTGATTGCTTTAGATAAAAATTAAAGTCGGCTTCGTACTGTGTGCCTTTTACAGCTGCAGCCGTGTTATTAATTAATTCATCACCAAGTTCAATACCGGTTAATACTGCAGTCTCAAAATTATTTAATACCTTGCCGGCCTCATTTAAGCGCTTGTTTTCTTCAATTTCTTGGCGTTGCTGTAAAGTGCTAATCTTGCTAGAAATCGAAGCACTATAGCGCTGTACTTCCTGCCCACTTAAATATTTTTTCTCATTAAGTGATTCTTGAACTTTACGTAAATTATCAATGCTACCTGATGAAAAGGCACTCTCTATCCCTGATTCAACCTCAAGTTTATCTTGATCTGTTTCATAGTTGATCATGTACTGCTGCTTTTGAGCTTCTGGGATATTTGATGCTAGAAGCTTTTCGCCTAGCCATTGCTTACCCTCTGATCTGTCCATGCGAGTTGCGATGTTGTACGCACGATCCGCAAGCACAGCTTCTTTTTGATCAGCTGCTTTAAGCTGCAGCGGTAGAAAATTACCGATCTGCTTATTAACATTTTGCTGCCATTGCATCCGGTATTCATTTTCTGCATGTCCGGGAAGAGTTGGCATGAGCCGCTGGTACCGTTCATCGGACCATGCTTTAAAATCTTCTGCAGCTTTCTTCGCATCAAGCGCACCATTGCCCACTTGCTGCCGTAATTCTGCAACTTTATCGCTAAAATCTGTTGATAACACCTCATCAACTTTAAGCTGACCGTCACGCTTATCCAGTGAGTTTAAATAGAGTTCAAGATTCTTGGCTTGAACATCTAGTTTCTCTTGCTCACGATCATTCTTTTCTTTGACTTGCTGTGCAACGCCTGAAACGTTTTGCAATGCACCGGCAAGCATTTGACCGCTTTGATCTTGCGGCAAGTTAATCCGTTCGGCTTGTGTACGGGTTTCGCCGAAGTTCCCCATAGGAATACGTGCCATTATTTCCACCCCTTGCCAGTGTTAGCGGACTTCTTACTACTTAGTGCTGTAGATGATGAATTAGCGCTTTTAAATGATGTGGCTGTTGATGCGACATTCAATGCACCTGACAATGCGCCCATGTTTGCATTGCGCTTATATACATTTGATTCAGCCATTAGTCGATTCGACGAGTTAACGCCAGTTTGTCTAGCGACCTCCATATCATATTGACCGTCGCGTTCTATCTGATCGTTGATCGTGATCGCCGTACCCTCATTTACATCTAGTCCGTTCTCTGCTGCCGCCGCACGTGCTGCTGACTGCACTTTTTCCTTTTGTCGTCGTATGCGTTCAGCCTCGACACGACCCTGCGCTTTCTGTGCATCTGCATCTGCTTCGGCTTGTTTGCTCGCTGTTTTGTTTGATGTGTATGATGAATATCCGGCAATCGCCGCCCCTGCTGCAGCCGCAACGGCTGCTACTGCTGCCCATGACATTATTCAAACTCCTTAACTTTCTGAGGAAGCGATGCAAGGAATTGATCTATCTCTGAATCAGGAACAATTACTTGCTGTTCTATTTTTTCTAGGTCCGTTTCTTCAGTTGGATGCACTGTGATCCAGCTACTATCTTCGTGAAAATAACCAATGCGTTTAGTACCGGGCATAGACTTCAAAACTACTGGCGCTTGCAAAAACTCAATGCCATTTTCTGTTGCTACAGTAATTGAGCCTTTTATTAAAATATTCATGTGCTCAGTACGATGCATTTTGCTAACGACTAAAGTGCCTGCCACAGCATCCATCTGACGCATATAAACACCCGGTGCGAAATGATTCACAACTGGCACATCGATCAATTCTGCATTGTCTTGTATCTGCTGCTGTACATCGCGCACAACATCGATATACGACTGTTGCTGGATATCCCCAAAGATTTGCTGCAGTAGTTCCGTGTTATCGGGTTTAATAATTTCGCTCATCGATCTAGCTCCATATCAAATAACTGACCAAACTCACGAAATCCAAAACGCTCATACAATCGCAAGCATCCCTTGGTCTGAATTCCTGTTGTGGTACCGCACTGAATGCGTGAGGCATTCATGCCATGGGACCACTCGATTAGTGCATCGATTAAGAGCAACGGCGCACGTGTAGCGCGGTATTTAGGTTTGACATAAAAGACTTGCTCAAATGCGATCAAATCATCGTTAAACCAGTCTTTCGTAGTTGCACATACAATCCCACCAACAATGTTCTTATGCAGCTCTACAACAAAAATAGCGCCACTCTCGACAATGCTTTTTAGATTGTTTTCTAGTGCACCAACAACCAAAGTACGTTTTCTGTAGTTTGGCGCTTCTTTGATAAAGTCCTGCGCCATTTCAATTAAGTGCGGTAAATCCGCAAGCCCTGCTGTACGTAATTTCATAACTAACGCTCGTTAATTTGAATTGTCATAGACATAGCTTGCATGTGAAACGGCAAAGGTTTGTTGTGTAATATAAGCAGTTCCATTTTGAATAAATCATCCCAATCACCACCCTCATACATATGTCTTCCGGTGAATGGTTTGGGTGGAGAGAATCCGCCGTTAAATGTATAGAGCTGCAAGACTTGATTGTTGAAAATAGGCTCTTGTGTCTTGTGAAAATAAAAGGCTATGGCCGTTAATTTGGCTTTGTTTGATAGTGATGTAGCTGGTGCTTCGCTTAGCTCTGGCGGAAATAAACCGACAATCATATTGATTGGTCTGCCGATATTCAGTGATGCAGACTCGGTGCCATAATCTTTTAGATTTATCTTGTTATCTTCAAGTGAGAAATCCACTGAGTAATGCACATCATCAAAGCGTTGATAGATCGCAATGTCATTTAAAAATGAAAACTCAGTGTTATCTATTGTTGACTGTCCAGCATCTAGCAGGACTTTACGTTCGCAGTCCGTGAATGCATTAAATGAGATTTCTTCAAGTGTTATTGTTGACCCACGATCAATGAGGAAATAACAGTAATCAGAACCAAGTTCACTTGGTAGAGCGCAAACACTTAAAAGCTTGCCACCGAAATCATGGCGCGCCCAAGCAATCACTTCTTGTTCGCGATTGAATGTAATGCTTGCTGCTTTACCATCACCAAGAACCAGCCAGCACAAGCTTTGTGGCTCTTGCTGGTATGTAATTTCTTTAATGCCTTTGTGATTCTCACCGATATGGCTGGATAAGATGCTGATCTCAGGTGAGACCAGGCCATCTACTTCATAACGATAAGATAATGCACGCAAACGCTGACCGCCGCGCTGCACGAACAGCAGCTCATTACCAACGCGGCAAGGTCGTGTGTTATACGCTCCGTACGCTGTGTGCTCGTCTATCTGTACTGACGTTGGTGTTAATACCCCATCCGAACCCACTAAGAACTCTGCACCGCTTGTCAGCGTGATTAGGCCTTTTTGTGGTGCTAAAAATGCAATCGAATCAGATTGATCAGAAGATGAAACAACACTAAATGCGTCTGCATCCTCAGTTGTTTCTAAGAAATTTGTAGGATTGCCGGTGCGACTAAACCAAAGCTTGTTTGGAAATTTTTTAGTGTTAGCAAAGACAAGACGTTGCTTAAAGTACGAGCAGCATTTCGGGTAACCAAGCGCATCATTGAATGCCGATGTTTTTAACACCCAAGACTTTGCAATAGCTTGTACGACTGCAGTTAATTCGACAACAACTTCAGCCATAACCTTTGATGGCTCTACATACTCAACGATACGTGCATAGCCGCCATTGATCTGTACAATCGCGCCAACATGCTCCGGCTTGAATACATTGGCTTCCTCGTTTGTTGTGATAGCCCAGTCTTCTAAGTTTTCCGCCTTAGGCTCTACATTTTTATTATCGCGTAATGCTTTCCAGATCGCATTCGCGTAAACAACACGATCATCTTGAAAGTATGTTGTGGCTGCATTCCAATCAGGATAGTTAGATGCGATCAGAGAAATCTTTTCGCCGACATCCTTGCCCGATGGCGTCAATGCCACGTTTGGCGTTGAGACAACTTCATCGGTCGGCGGCACATCAAATTCCATCGCTTTGAATTGCCAGTTAGTAAAATCTTCTGAACACTCAAGAATGCTTACTTTGTACTCTTGATGCGTGAAGTACATTACATAACGCGAATGAACGTATTGCAGATCTGGAATAGCAGCAGCTTCGTACGATGTATTTAATGTGAATAATTGCTTATCGCTTTTCGGATCATAAACAATGATCTGTTTGGGTTTTAAGATGATTAAATACGCATTCTTGGTCGTTGAAACGAACGGAATTAAGCGAATTGCATCAGTAAATTGGCTGCGGTAAAACGTACCCGGTCTTTTCTTTACGCCTCCTTCAACAAGGGGAATTGCATTAAAAATCTGATTGGCACCATGGGCATACTGTGCAACATCGGTGCGAGTACTGAGCAACGGCGATAACTCACCGCTGCTGAAATTATTTTTTATAATCGAAATCTTAGCCATTAGTAGCGCACCCCAATCAGCTCAGATTGAAAATCGTCACTAAAGTTTTGGCTAGGCCGCTCTTGTCCGTTGATTGCGCGTGCTTGCTTCAACATCATTTGCACACGTTGCCAAGCGCTATCACCCTCAGCGTTGCTACCTGTTATCGCTTTGGCCAGCTTCGACGCAAGATAATCGATCATGCATTGGCGAAATAATGAATCCCAAGTCTGCTCGTTGTCGTTGTCATAAACATAGATCAGATTAATCAGATTTGTATTTGCCAGAATATGCCGATTCTCAATTTCAAATTCT
This sequence comes from Acinetobacter larvae, assembly GCF_001704115.1. Classification (NCBI taxonomy): domain Bacteria; kingdom Pseudomonadati; phylum Pseudomonadota; class Gammaproteobacteria; order Moraxellales; family Moraxellaceae; genus Acinetobacter; species Acinetobacter larvae. The sequence goes on along the minus strand of NZ_CP016895.1, from coordinate 860,456 downwards.
TTGGTGCCAGCACTTACAAGACGCTCAAAGTCCGACGGCAATGCAAAAGCATGCGCGTAACCAAAGCTTGGATGTGTGACCACTGGTGATAGCTGTACACGCTTCTTAGCGCAGGACCACGGATGCATACGCAATAATGTGCGCCGTGTTGAATCGTAAAGAACTGCACAGCGCCGTGCATTTTCAGACTGATCGTCGAATGACAAAATAGACTTAGCACCGATCAAGTTCAGCGCTTCATTACATACTGATATTCTTGTTGCAATCATAATAAAAAACCTCGCTCATTTTCTTAAGCATGAGCGAGGTTTAGTTTCGATTTGTTGGGTGTTAGCGAGACTGCATTGGTGTATAGCCATCATCTGCTAGACATACAGATTCAACAACATCAAGATTAATTTGCTTAATAGTTTCTAGTAACTTCTCTCGCGCCTCATCGTAGATAGCACCATCGCCACCATGATCAATCATTACTTTAGATAAAAATTCACCTTTCTTAATTTGATATTCAAGCGGCAATTTATTACTTAAGAGTCGATCAGTATCAGCAGCTTTAGATTGCAATGCTTTAATATCAATGCCAACACATTTCTTACATTCACTATTCTTTCGCTGTTCATCCAATGCAATAGCATCTGCTCGGTTCATTTTAAAAATCCTTATATCTACGTTTGTTCGGTATGAAAAGCCCCACGCGAACGCAGGGCTATATGGATTATTGAGTTTTATAGTCGATCGCCACGACTTTCATTTCATTGGCACGGCCAGCACCGAATGAATGAACGCCCCCTACTTGCTTGATGTTTTTCTTGTCTGGACGAGTTGAAATATCAAAGCTAGTGATATCGGCATCACCGAAATGCACGGCTGTATTTGTGTACATCGCAATACGCTTCGTACCTTCTGCAGCACCTTTTTTGACTTTTTCGTACGGAATCCAGTTGAGGCCTAACCACTTGCCACTCACAGCACCTTCTTGCAACATTTTCACAGCCATGAAGTCCGCACTGGTTAATGTTGTGTCGCTCAAAATCATTTCGAGCATGTCAGATGTGTAAGTCACATTGATTGTTTCGCCGTTGTGTTCATCCACTTCGTTTGCACGGAAGATTGATTTTGCTTTAATCAATTGCTGTTTGAGCGATCCAAACGTAGATGTAACGATCTGAGAGGCTGGCAACTGCACAGTAGTCACTTCATCGGAGCCATCATCTTTGACAGTTTTGCGAGTGATACCACCGATTAATGCATTGTAAATAATCGCATCGATCTGACGATTACGAGCACTGAGTAAGTTCTTCATGTACTTATCAGTTGGAACTGCTTTCAACTTCGGCAAATCACGCGGTTCAATCGGGATAAATAAATCGTAGTCAGCCATTAGCGCCGTACGTACGCCAGTGTCTGGGATTGTCCATTCAGTATCGCCAAAGCGCTCACCCGACGGCTTCATTTCAACTTGACCCATGTCATTGATCGTGAATGATGCGCCTTCGATTTTTCCGCGATTATGAACTGTGCTTAAGAGTCGTGACTCATTCTGCATTGCTGCAACTTCGTACGAGTCATGAAACTGCTGTACAAACGCTGCAGTAATACGGTTTTGATTAACTGTCGGCATTAATTAGCCTCCTTGTATTGTTTGTTGTAGCTCTGTTGGACTTGAGCATAGACACGTGCATGGTCTGGATGCTTTTCATTCCAGTAGGCTTCTGATTTCATTAATTCTGAGACACTTTGTGCTGCGGTTTGCTGTGTGTTTTGAGGGGGGGTGTCTTCACTGAGTTGCTGGCCAAAGTAAGCAGCCATCTTTAAAACAAGCGGATTGTTACCAAACTCAGGACTATTCACTTCTTCGGCAGTTAGTACGCCGTTCTGAATAGCGTTATCAGCTGCAGCACGTGCAAAGCCAAAGTTCTGATCGGTATCAGCACCCCACACATCAGACATATGCTTGACACATGCTTCATTTTCTAAAGCGGCATTGGCTTGCATAAGTTCAGGAATTAACTGGTTGTATTCACTTAGGAGGAAATTAAGCCCCTTATTGTCCATACCAGCAGCACGTGCGCGCTCTAAGAACTCTTTGTTTTCATCAATAGACTTGAACTCGTCAAAATCAAACCCATCGACATTGACTTCGTAGCCGTCAATCGAATCAGGTGCTGTGCCCACTGGTTGCGGCTCGGCTGGCTCTTGTGGTTCATTCGGTGTTGGTTCACCACCAAGCAATGACTGTGGGTTGTTTTCTTCAACTGGTGTATTAAGTTCTTCACTCATCGTTTAATTCCTCTGTTTTGTAATTTGGATCATTCGCTTGATTGATCTTCGTTAAGATTAAATTCACTACAGATGCTTGCCCTGCGCGATAGCAAGACTCGCGCTCAGCATCTTGGCCACCGCGTACATAAGTTGACTTGCAGAAACGGGCAACTAAATCCTCAAGGACTTTTTGCCCGTTGGCATCGAAATCGAAAGCTAGGCGGTAATGCTCAGGTGTTGCTTGGCTGAACTGTTTACGCTTTACAAAGTTGCCCGTTTCTAAAACTTCCTCTTGTTCGCTCACTGCATCACCTTGCTACCCATTTGCTGTGCCATCTGCCCCTCAAGACCTTTAGCCATAGCTTGGCCAGCCATCTGTTGCATCTGTTGTTGTTGCTGTTCTTCCTGTTGTCGCTGTTGCGCTTCTGCTCGTTCTTTGCGTAGCTCTTGAACCTCGTTAGCACTACGCAGAATAGACGCAGGAACGCCGCGACCTTTGCCTGTGACCTGTGCCACAGCATCAAAGTTGACGTTATCTAAAACGGTTTGATCGATCTGCGCCGCACCAGCGATGCTTTCAATAAATTGCTCAGTTGCAATCACTTCATCAATACGCTGAGCACGCGCCATCGGTGACATAAACTTGAATGAAAGATTGCGACCTTGTAGCTCCTCTGGTGGAGCACCAAGAACACCAGAACGAAAGGCTAAGCCGAAGCATCGATCAAGAATAGGGATTAAATATTCAGCTTGGAAACGGCCATAGACTGGCCCCAATTGCTGTCGAATAATCTCAATCCGTGTATTGATCTCTGTTGCTGTCATTTGCTGCGTACCAATTGGCGGCAATTGATCAGCCATAAGCTTTTTGCGAATGCTACCCTGTAGCCCAGTTAACAGATATTCGGCTACTTGGAATGTAGTTCCATCGTCTAGGCGTTTCATTGAATCAACTGAATTTGCCACAATGACTTTGCGTGGACCAATTGAAACTGTATGCGGATTCAATACGCCGTCATCTTCTGCGATCCACATGCCACCCAGCGACAAATCAGCCGATTCAAGCGTACGACGCATCAATCGATTAGCCGACTTAGCATCAGGCAAAGCCATACTCATTTGACCATTGCCATACAAGCTATTTGGAATACGGCGCATGCGTGGTACCGCACAAGGGAACTCGTGATAACCACTCTCTTTGACTGTGTGCTTGTTTTGAATATCGATGTGATATGAAGCAAATGGCATATCTTTATTGATCTGGCCAGCACCTTTCGATTTACGCGGACAAATCACATGCAGCAAGCTAATCGCATCATTTGGGCTTTTCTCAGCACGATTCACGATAGATGGATGACAGTTATTTGCGCCATAGGTGTTTACCATGGCTTCCGCTGTCATCGTATGTTCTCGATAAATCGTATCGATCAAGCCGTCTGAACGAGTGGAGCCGATAAAACAACTACCAGGTGCCCACGACTCAAACACATAGCCGCCGCCTGCCTCGCGATCGATGTCGATATACAGCACACCCCATCCGGCCACGGTTACATCTGTGACGGTTTCAGGTGCTTCACTATCGAAATTGGCAGCATGAATATTGCGCCACATAAAATTACATACGTCTTCAAGCCAACGCTCACCGTCGGTCATATCTGTAGAGTCCAATCCGTCGGGAACAGCTTTAAACCATAGTGCATTGGCTGGCGTCACTCCCGACATAATCGACGCTACAAGCAATTGCACAGCTTCTGACGCTGTAGAATCAAACAGATCAGCACGCTGTGTTTCTCGCTCTTTACCGCTAAACGTTGGTCCACCGCTAAAAACTTGCTGGCGTTCCGGTGCGCCGTATTGATAGCACTCACGCCAGTGATTTTCATGCTGAGCACGCAATGATTTGAGCTGACTTAGACGACTGCATAACTGATCTGTATTCATCTATCCACCGCCTAATGTTGTCTTTTTCTGCGTTTGGTCTGCACTGGCCAAAACAGAGTTACTGCGTGTCCGATTGCGAAGTGCAGCTTTAGCATTGGATTTAATCGCTGCTTCCTCTGCAGCTTTCTTTGCATCACCCTCCGGGTCTTGCTTAACGATCTTTGGTTTACCACCCATTACACGATCTCCTGCGTCCAACCATTGGGACCTAATACAGTGCGATAGCGCACCGGCTCAGGCGCTTCTGTTTTGTTTGCCTGCGTCAGTTTGCGTTTGAGTGCTGCATTCTCTTTTGTGAGTTCTGCAATACGTGCAAGCAGCTCCGATTGATCATGTTGCTGATCCTGCGGCTGCTGTTCCGGTTGCTCTTGTTCTTGCAGCTCCGATTGATCAGGCTCAGGTGCGCCCGGTGTTTGAACTTTACGTGTAGCCATAAAAAAAGCCCCATCAGTTGTGATAGGGCTAGTATTGAATGCGGTCAGTTATGATTTGTTGGGTGATTTAGACTTAATATCGGTTCCACTATTTGGTGGAGGCGATGGTTTATGCTTGTTTTCAGGCTGAATGGTCATATAAACTACTCAGCTACCCACTTGTTTTTAAAGGTAAACATAAAATTTCGTTTTTAACTTGAAATGTGAAATTAGTTAAAGCAATAAAATAAAACCCTATCTAGTAATAGGGCTTTATCCTTATGTGTAAAAATCTAGTTTTTTTAGTAAATGATCATAATTCACTTTTTACTAGACTTGAAGCTGGTTTCATATAACGAATATTTGAACAAACTATCAATTAATAATTCAACATTTTCAACCTCAATTACGTTGATTTCATCATAACTCCTTCTACCATCCGAATAGAGATTTATACTATTAATGGTTTTTTTAATTTCACTCAATAAGTTAGATAAATCGTTTTCTAAAGCCTTATCATCTAATACTGATTTCAAAAATCGTGTTGATTTAGTGATCTGCCTATAAATTTCCTTAAATTCTAAAAAAATTTTTTCATCTACACGATGATCATTATGTATTTCTAAAGACCTCAACATCTCAACCTGAATCTCCGCCAGTCCAGACAATTGAATAATGCAATGTTTAGCCTCATTGGCTACCACCTCACTACCTTTTTGTCTGTTCCATTGGCTGAATATCCAAAGCATTGCAGCAATACTAACGAATGTTGCAAATGCTGACGTAAAACCCGCTACCGCTCCCCAATCCACGCTCCTCTCCCCACTAAGCTTGTCATAACCAGTAAGAAAACCACAAATTAACCCATAAGCTAATGTTAACCCAAGCACAGCAAAGTTCTTAAACTTCAATTTTCTATCTCACGATCTAATTCCCCCACTATTTGATCACAAAGCCCACCATCTTCAAAGATATCTAGCTGACCAACTTTGTACTGATACGCTCCCCACTCACCGATTAAAGGCACTCTTTGCACTCCCGTTTCTTGTTGCCAGAACATTACAAATGCATGGCCATTGTCGTAATTAGGTACACCACCGCGCGCCCATTCTGAGATTGTAGAAGCGCCCGACACGGGCAGGACATGAGCGATCTTTTCATGCGTCCAGCCCATCTTGCACAAGTCTAAAATCATGCGGTTAAAGTCAGGCCGCTTGTACTTGCTTAAACTCTTTCTGAATGCCCTTGTGCGCTTGTTTATCTCAAGTAAACGCGCGCGTGCGCGAGGGTCTTCGAGTGCAGCATGATCAACTCTCAATTCATCAACGTTAAATAATCCCATCAGACCCTCGCTCTTCTCAGAAATTCTCGTAATCCCAATTGTTATTTTTGCTATTCCATTTCACGGCGATGAATGGAATAGGATGCATTGAAGCTGCTACTTTGATCTTTACCCTGGCATCATCTTCCCAGTGTCCTTTGACCTCATGCGCCTCAAGTTCACCACTGGAACGTAAAACAATAAAATCAGGACTGTAAAAGGTCTTATCAGCGAGTCGAAATTTCATAGAATCAAATGCGTAATACAAAATCTCACCAGCAATTTTTAAGCTTTCTAAGTGCCCTGCGTATTTGCGTTCTGTTTGATTCATAACGCCTTGTTTAAGTCGACCTAGTACCCTTACATCACTTTTGCTTTTAGATGGCTGTACGGCGCTAATTTTGCGCTTATTGTGCTTATTCAAATGTGCTTCTAGCTCGTTTTCACTCATTCGCATCATAAATACCCCATTGCGTGATGTGTGGATTGGGTACCATTGGCAAAAATGAAAAAAATCAGCAGCAGAATTAGAGCGAGTACAAATTTATTTTGATCTTTCACGATAAATTCCCCCGATAAGCGCCTTTGATCTTCGCTGCCAGCTCTGGAGGACACGGCATACCCGATCTATTTCGCTCAGTAGTTTTTTGCTGCTTCACATCGTCACTGGTCTTTGGTTTAACCCACATAACCTGAGTGCAGTTGCGGGCTTTGGCTTGTCGTAGGTTGTACTCGTAAGTATCGATAAACGCTTTGTATGCAGCTTTTTGCCCCTGTCCGTTAAGAACCTCTGAAACTTCGCCTAGCGTCCGTTTTGCAAGTGTTGTGATTGGTTTTGAGCTGTCTTTTTTCCAATTTAATGCAAACGTCCAAGCCTGTTCTGCTGTCCACCAGTCACCATCCTGCAGACATAAAAATCTAAATCCTGGCAACGTCGGGCACCAACGCTCAGATCGCATCAACTTGATTCCGTTTTGCAGCTGCTCTGGTGTAATTCCATCAAGCACCAAACGAGTATTTTCAATCAGCAAATCCGCATCAGTCTTGCCGTGAACGCGTTCAAACTCAGAACCGTAAAGAGATTCCATCAGCCCTAAAATCTGCTGCGCAGCCTCAACTGGAAACGATATTTCAAACGCTTTCTGAAATTTCTCTAATTCAAACATCGCGGATCCCCTGTTGTGGTTTTAGGTATTTGCCAAATCGGCTTTGATTTTGTTTTTGAGGTTTTTCCGTCGACGCAGATTTGCGTTTTGCAGATTTCTCAAGCTCTGCAGCGGTTGGAGTTTTTTTCATCCAGTTCAACCAGATCGACATCCATTTTTGCGGCATGTGATTTGCTGCGCTAAGTGACCACTGCGCTAGTTTTTTTAACTCGGCAAAAATTTGCTCAGGACTGTGATCGGGAAAACTCGCTTTCGCTTGATCGATAAAATCGACTTGAGCCGGATATTTTTTGAAAAGCTCTTTCAGTGAAATCGGAGTGCGGTCGGTTGGGTGATACTCGATAAAATTCAGCTGACGATTTTCTTGCGCCGTGAATTTTTCTTGCGCGCTTTCTTCCTCCTCTTCTCTAATATCTAAAAAAGAATCTATTGATGCATCACTTACTGAAGCGCTAAACGGCTTTTCCGTATCACTTACTGAAGCGGACTGCTTCACTTTCAAAAGCGCTTCACTTATAGAAGCGCTTTCATTACTGATGCGGAGTGCTTTTATTACTGAAGCGCTAAACTCTTCAAAATAGTGCGCTAAGGATATTTCGTTGATCTCATATTTATTGCCAATTTTATTATTTTTCTCAGTGACGGTAATAACGCCAAACCAAACAAGCTCCTTAATCCCATTACTAACAGTTGCTGAACCCAGTTTGTTTGATCCCTTTAATTTTCCACCTTGTATTTGACGATGACTAACATGATCGGTTTCTTTTAACTGTCCATTTATCCACTCCTCAAGACGCTCATAAACGTTATGTGCCGCATCACTTAAGAATGGTCGTACCTCATTGCGATACAAGCGGCTCGACATTACATAGCCCTGCTTAAATCTGTCGCTATACATGCTTTTTGCCTCTTGTGATGTGGTTTGAGGCTTGGTAAAAGGAATAATCGTTGCTGCACTCATGCTGCTGTACTCCTCTCGTGATATGACTTAACAGTATTAACGCCTTTATTTTTATTTCGATTAGGTCTGTAACGCAGGTCATAACAGCACTTACAAGCTGCCTCATAGTAAATTTTTTCAGGTTGGTGCCTATTGCGATATGTGAAATAAAATTCGCTATCTAATGGCCAATATTCATTGCAGTGAATACAAAGCTTTTCCGTACCAAGCTCTGTCTCGATATATTTCGGCAACTTCTTAACAGTTGCATTTTGATGTGATACATTGGTCATCGGTGTTTACCTCATATCAATTCATTGGTATGACAAATCAAGCTCAACTGGTCGCACAGTTGAGCTTTTTTTGTGCCTGTGGTTTTTGGTCGTGGTGGTGGTGATAATTCAAAATTGGGCGGTGACACAGTACTCGTGGTAAGACACATAAGAGATGCGAGATGATTTAACCGTTCTTTTTCAGCGGATATTCGCACCATGTTATTTTCACGAATCAACTCAGATAGAGATTTACCTTCGACCTTAGCAATAGCTTCTAGAAAGTCTTTTTCTTCATATGAGCATCTATGTGTAATCGTAGTTAGATTTTTTTCAGACATTCGACCACCTCAAGACTTTACAAGTTCAAGCCAAATGTCTGACCAGTCATCAGGTCTAAGTTCTTTTCGAGTTATTTCGCCTGATGAAAAAACTTCAATTGCCGTACAAATTGACGGCTTAAATAAGCTAGCTTCTTTACCTGTATTTATTAGAGTTGCTTGTTTGGTTAAGTACCGAACGGATGTCTTACATTTTTCTGCTAAAGCCCTTTTTTCATCTGGATCAAGTCCCCTGAAATAAGTCACGAATTTACTGCTCATTTGAAACTCCAATACATTAACCACCCAAATATTACATTTTTGTATTTTTATTAGCAAGATTAAATACATTTTTGTGTTTATACATTTTTGTAATGCACTGATAGAATCAAACTCATGACTAAAGATATCGATCCAAATAAAGCAGCCTCGGATGCTCGCGCTGACCGCCTTAACTCTTGGGTGACCACTCACTACAGGAATCAGCAGGAATTTATTGAAAAATTTGGATTAAATCAGGGCGAAATATCCAATATCATTAAAAAGAAAAGAGTAATTGGTGAGAGAAAAGCTAGAAAACTTGAATCACAAACAGGTATGCCAGAAATGTATTTGGATGGCATTGAATCAGGTACTACTACCCGCACGACAACATTGTGCGATCCATCACCTGCCAGTATTAGGTATGCAAAATTTATGCATATTTGCCAAACAATCGATAACTTGGAGCAAGATAAGAAGTTATCTAATCAAGATATACAAATGATTGAATTTGTGATCAATCATGCAGAAACAGCACTAAATGATTTATTGGAAAAATATGTAAGACCCTCCTCGAAGAAGAGTGCATCTTAGAATTTTGGATTGAAAGGTGTTATGGAATTTATAATCGTTATTTGTTTGGTGGGTTTAGGGCTTTACTTTTTAAATCAAAACAAAAGTGAAAAAAAAGACCGAACAACCATTACTCATAAGAGGGTTATTAAAACTGATGATGGTGAAGTTCTCATTGAAAGAAAACAAACCATTGATACAGTGCAGACAAAATATACTACGAGCGATACTGCATCGAAGTTAATCTCTAATACCTTAGATTCTACAGTTGTAAACTCATCTTTACCGCAACCGCAACCGCAACCGCAACCGCAACCGCAACCGCAACCGCAACCGCAACCAGTACAGCAAGAGTTAATTATTGACTCAATAGAAAATGATCAAACTTCATTTATATTTGATGAAGGTGTAGATGAGAAAGCGTGCCCAAATTGTGAAAATACACTCCCTTATACATCATTTAGAAAGTCCACAAAACACGAAGATGGTGTGACGAAGTGGTGTATCTCTTGTTTAGATGCACCACGCGTACAAAAACAAAGCAACAAAAAATACTGCCCTAACTGTAAGAAAACAAGATTTAGAACTAGCTTTTACATTAATAGTAAGCGTGAAGATAGTTTAACCAAGTGGTGTAAAACATGTATGGATAAATCCAGAAAATAAGGACAAATAAACCTGCGAACCCGACGCAGACGTGCTGATCGGGTGGAGAAAGTAGTGGAAAGAAAATGTGTTTCGTCGAGCAACATACACTCTATAGGTTATGATGTGAGCTCATCTATACTAGAAGTTCAATTTTTAAATGGGAGTATCTATCAATACTTTAATGTACCCCAAAGTCTTTACTTGGGGCTGATGAGTGCTGCATCTCATGGTGAATATTTAGATGCTTATATTAAAAAAGCTGGTTATCGTTACGCTCGGCTTTAATCAGAGCTAAATTAATCAACTGTAAGGCTTCATTGGTATTTGTGATCCAAGTAACACCAGATTCAATATTATCGGTGACTGTTAGATTGTGCAGCGTGGTTAACTCGTGTTGTGCTGCCAATAATGCTTTTAAAATCACATCTTGATTATTCATAACAAACTCCAAACACCCCATCCCTATGATGGGTTTTCTTATATTTATTAAAACACATTAATGTATTTTATTTTTAAAATATTACATTTTTGTATTGATTAAAAAATACATTATTGTAATAATAATTCTCGTACCCAATAAAAAAGCCCCGCTGGTCTGGACAACTGAGGGGCTTAGTAACGAGGTTTTATTATGCATCAATCCAACTCAAACAGCAATTGTCAGCAGTTCGATGTTAAACGCTCTGCTATCGGCATATTGCGTCAAGAACCTACTGCAGCAGATTTCAAACCCAAGCAATCAAAATCGGGCTTAGTTGCTGCATCTCTTTTTATTATCGCTATCGCATTCTCATTCGCAGTCTTAAAAGGCTGCTCAGATGATGCTATGTGCTTCAAACACATAGCTACGTCAAAGGTGATCGATCATGAATACATTTGTTGATTTACCAATGCTTCAAGGTGCGAAACTCATTGAGAACATGAGCAATGATGAGTATCACGCACAAGCTGAATTTAGCAGTTCACAGCTTAAAGACATTCTACGTTCAGGTGCTCATTTCTATTCACACAACATCATCAAAGAGCATGAAAAAGAATCTAAAAAGCATTTAGATTTCGGCACATTGGCTCATACATTGTTCTTAGAGCCTGAGCAGTTTGATAATGAGTTTGTCGTTGTACCAGTAGATGCACCGCGCCGACCAACGGAAACAATGCTTAATGCTAAAAAGCCTTCCGAAGATACGCTTGCACGTATAGCTTTTTGGAATCAATTTGATGCTGAACATGGCGAAAAATTAATAATTAGTGCAGAGCAGCTAGACGGCGCTATGCGTATTGCAAACAACTTACGCACGCTTAGTACATTCCAATTCATGAGGAATGAGTACGGCATGGCCGAGGCAAGCATCTTCTTTACTGATCCTGTCTATGACTTGCAGCTACGTGTTCGCCCCGATTGGCATATCGCACCGTGTCGAAACTTCCCCAACGGTCTAATCATAGATGTAAAAACCTCCCGTGATGCACGCCCTTATGGTTTTTCAAAGCAATGCGGTGACTACGGATACGATCTATCTGCAGCAATGTACCGCGAGGGATTCCAGCAGTACTACGACACAGAAGATAAGCCCCCTTTTATCTTTCTAGTTGCTGAAAATGATGCCCCGTACAACGTTAAGCAATACAAAGCCTCTGATCTTTTATTGAGTGTTGGGGAGGCACGTTACAACAAAGCTAAGGCACTACTAGCAGAGTCGTTACTTATTGATGAATGGGATGGCTACAGCAAAGAGCTTGAAGATATTGGTTTACCTTCATACATGGCAAAGCAAGCTTTAGAACACGATTTTCACTGATTTTATTCATTTTAAGACCAAATTATTCATTTTAAGGAAATTTTATTCATGAACGTACAACTTCAAAATACGCAAAAAAACCCAGTAGCCTCATTTAATGCATTTATGCAGAAACACAAAAGCCAATTGGAAATGGCTTTGCCAAAGCACTTAAATGCGGATCGCATGGTTCGTTTAACTCTTACTGCATTCAGTCAAAATCCAGCACTACAGAAATGCGATCCTGTTTCAATTTTCGGAAGCATCATCACTGCTTCACAGTTGGGTCTTGAACCAGGTGTTAATGGTCAGGGCTATTTAATTCCTTACGGGAAAAAATGCAACTTTGTACCTGGGTGGAAAGGTCTTGTTGATCTAGCCAACCGTGGCGGTCGTTCATCGGTGTGGACTGGTGCAGTCTATGAGGGCGATGACTTCGATTATATGCTTGGCGATTCACCGTATTGTAAACACAAGCCATATGGCGAATTTGATGTAAATAAGCTTACCCATGTCTATGCGATTGGCCGCGTGAAAGATGCAGAAATGCCCGTTATTGAGGTGTGGCCAGTTAAACGTGTTGAGGCACATTTAAAGAAAAATAATAAAGTTGGCAATGCTCACTATGCTCTTGCTGACAATAAAAAGAACTTTGAAATGTACGCTCGTAAAGTAGCACTACTTCAAGTTTTAAAATACATGCCGCAGTCAATCGAACTCACTAATGCAATGGAAGTTACTCAAGCTGGTGAACAAGGCAAAAGCGTAACTATCGATGGTGATTGGGTTAGCGTAGATAATACCGATCAAGATGTTGACCAAAATCAAAATGTCCAAAATTCCACACAAAATGAGGTTCATGTTAATAACACCCAGCAGCAGGAAGTTGTTGGGCAAGAAGAAATATACTATCCACCCACTTTCGCACAAATTAAGCACGGTATTTTAAGTGCTAAATCCCCTGCTCATTTAGACGTAATGGAAGAACAGGTGATGGACCATGCAGAACGTGAAGAACGTAAACAACTCATGGTTTTAGTTAAAGCCCAATCTGAGAAGTTTAAAGCACCTGCTAAGGAGGCGACTCCAGTAAAAAAGCCTGAACCCAAAACGGAAGTTAAGCCAGTAAAAAAGGCAGAGCCTAAGGCAGAATCAAAACCTGATCAAGAATATCAAAATAAATTAAACAACTTGCTCGGTGATGTGGCTAGTGCTCAAACACCGGCAGAAGTAAAAGCTCAGACCAACTATACGAAGTCATGGACTGCTGAGCAGCGAAAACCGCTTGAAGAGGCTATCGAAAAACGACTAGCTGAACTTGAAGCTGCAAATCAAGAACTAAGCACTGAACAAATCAATGCTTGTAAAACATTAGATGAATTAATGGCTATGTTGCCACAACTCAAAAGGCTGCACGGCGAAAAAGGTCACGCACTTATGACGGCATGGGCTGCACGAAAAGAAATCGTTACACAGGGCGATATATTTAACGACTCTGTAGTAGATGCAGAGGTGGGTTTTGTGGATGGGGTAATTCTTCGTATTCAGAGTGCTAAAACTCAAAACGATATTAATGCAGAGTATATAGACCCAGCTATCGACGAACTTAGTGATCAAGATCGCCAGCGCATCGATCTAGCTGCACAAAAACGCGAATCAGAATTGATGCAAGGTTAAAAGATACGGCCATGTTTATGCATGGTCACAGTTAAGGGGGAAAATAATGGATATTCAAAAAGAACGTGCGGCTTTTGAAGAATTTGAATTTACGAAACGACCTTTCGCAAGCAGAAAAGTTCTTTTTCAAAAATATGATACAGCACGAATCGGTGATGGTAATGAAGGTAAATACTACTGTGCTGAAATGCAGGAGAAGTGGGAAATTTGGCAGCATCTCAAAGCCAGCGCCGTGCCAGAAGGTTTTGTGTTGGTGCCGAAAGAAATTCCTGACCACGTTGTGCAGCGCTTAGAGAATAGTTTGTATCACTGGGGAGATCTTACAAGGGATTACTTTACCCCCATTTATGAAATGATGATCGAAGCTGCGGAGGTCAAATGAGCGTAATGACTAACATGGGCAACTTTATAGTTGCTCTACCACCATCCGATATTTGGTTAACTGATGAACAAGCAGCAGAATTTCTAAATTATGAAAAAGGGTATTTCAAAGCTGCTATTATCTGCCTTAAAGATTTTCCCAAACCAAAGTTTGTGACTGAAACAATAAAAGGTAGAAGATGGAATCTGGGACAAGTATCAAAATGGTTAAATGAGCGACCAGATACACTAAAGAAAACACCGGGAAGACCTCGCAAAATTTAGCGGGGTTTTTTCTATATGAGGATAGAGTTTTTTATTAATTACGCCAATTTTACGCCAAACCCAATATAAGTCATTGATTTTATTAAAAGGTTTGGTGCGCTCAGCGGGACTCGAACCCACGCCACAGGCTTCGGAGACCTGTACTCTATCCAGTTGAGCTATGAGCGCATAAAACAATTCGCACATCATAGCAAAAAAAACAGCAAGGTAAAGCATTTATCCTTATACAGCACACATTGCTGCTCATGCTTTATACAATGTTCTAGTCTTGCAACGATTAGTCTCGGCAATTAAGCTTGGTTTCTGCAACAACTTGTTCCACAATACCCCCCAAATTCAATAGACGAGCTTTTCATGACTAATGCTTTGACATTAACGGATTTATCGAAAACGTATCGCAATGGATTTCAAGCATTAAAAGGAATCAACCTTCATGTTCCAGAGGGGGAATTCTATGCTTTACTCGGTCCGAACGGTGCTGGAAAATCGACGACAATCGGTATTATTAGTAGCTTAACCCGCAAAACCTCTGGTCAAGTTAAAATTTTTGATCATGATCTCGATACCCATCCTTCTAAAGCAAAACGTTGTTTAGGTGTCGTACCGCAAGAGTTTAACTTTGGTCATTTTGAAAAACCTTTCGATATTCTCGTTACTCAAGCTGGTTATTATGGGATTCCTGCGCACATTGCCAAAAAACGTGCTGAATACTATTTGGAAAAATTAGGGTTATGGGAAAAAGCACAAATTCAATCCCGAATGCTGTCGGGTGGTATGAAGCGTCGTCTGATGATTGCGCGTGCCATGATGCATGACCCAAAATTACTGATATTAGATGAACCGACTGCTGGCGTTGATATTGAATTACGACGTTCTATGTGGGATTTCCTCATTGAGATGAATACTCAAGGTACTTCTATTATTTTAACCACACATTATTTAGAAGAAGCTGAAATGCTCTGTCGACGTATTGCCATCATTGATCGCGGTACCATCAAAGAAGACACCAGTATGAAAGCTTTCTTAAATCAACTCAATGAAGAATCTTTTATTTTTGATTTAGCCAAGCCAATTGAGCCCTTACAGATCGAAATTATTGGTCTGACATTTAATCTCATCGACCCACTGACACTTGAAGTCACAATGGATAAATCACACCATTTAAATGATTTATTTTTATTATTCCAAGCACAGGGTATAGAAGTACGCAGTATGCGTAATAAATCGAACCGTTTAGAAGAGCTATTTGTCAAAATGGTTGAAAAAAATCTAGAGGATAGCGCGCCATGAATATGACCCAATTGCAAATTGCGCTTTGGACTCTGGTGCGTAAAGAAATTAGACGTTTCATGCGAATTTGGCCACAAACTTTACTCCCTCCCGCGATTACCATGAGCTTGTATTTTGTCATTTTTGGTAATTTAGTCGGTTCTCGTATTGGTCAGATGAGTGGCTTTAGCTATATGCAGTTTATTGTGCCTGGTTTGATTATGATGGCGATCATTACCAATAGCTATGCCAATGTATCCTCAAGCTTTTTTAGTGCAAAATTTCAAAAAAGTATTGAAGAACTCATTATGAGTCCAGTGCCCTTGCACCTCGTTCTTTGTGGTTATGTGATAGGTGGTGTTTGTCGAGGTGTTTTGGTTGGCATAATCGTTACAGCCATGAGTTGGTTTTTTGTCGATTTTACCATTCACAATCTTGCTGTCACAATTTATACCGTTATCATTACCGCATTATTATTTTCTTTAGGCGGCTTTATTAATGCTGTCTATGCTAAATCCTTCGATGATATCTCGATTATCCCAACTTTTGTATTGACACCATTGACCTATTTGGGTGGGGTATTTTATGCCATGACAGCATTGACCCCATTCTGGCAAAATTTGTCACTATTAAACCCAATTGTATATATGGTCAATGCCTTCCGTTATGGCATTTTGGGATATAGCGACGTTAATGTTAGTATTTCGCTTGGCGTGATCACGCTATGTTGTGCACTACTTTATGGTATTGCATATTATCTACTTTCTCGCGGTTCAGGAATGCACGAATAATGTCTGTAGAACACTCTTTATTAGGTAAAGATACGCAATACCCTACTGAATATCAGCCTGATATTTTATTTCCGATTGCACGTGCTCAATCACGTGCAGCATATGCAGAGATACCAGGCATTTATCAGGGTAAAGATTGGTGGCATATTTTCGAAATTTCTTGGCTGAATGCACAGGGTATCCCACAAGTTGCTATTGGTCGAATGTGTTTAGATGCATCTTCTGAGTTTTTAATTGAATCAAAATCACTTAAGCTATATTTTAATAGTTTAAACTTCACTCGATTTGATGCCCAACAAGATTTTGTTGCACGCGTTGAAAAAGATTTGTCTGCTGCGGCACAGAGTACGGTACAACTGGAACTCTATGCTGTTGATGCATTGCAATGCCATGAAGCGCAAGGGATTTGTCTGGATCAGCTCACTCCCCTTCAACTTTCAACACATCCCGATGCTAGCCTATTAAGACTTGATACTGAACATAATGGGCAGATCTCTGAACATCTTTTATATTCTCATTTATTACGTAGTAACTGCCCTGTTACAGGTCAACCCGATTGGGGAACGGTATTTATACGTTATAAAGGAGAAAAACCTTGTTATGACAGTATACTCGCCTATATTATTTCTTTTCGTCAGCATAGCGGCTTTCACGAACAGTGTGTAGAGCAAATCTATGCTGATCTTTGGCGGATGTTGCAGCCAGAACAGTTAATGGTTTATGCAGCATATACACGTCGCGGTGGTTTAGATATCAACCCCTGCCGTGTTTCAGATTTTGCATGGATGCCCAAACCAATACGTCTAGCGCGACAATAAAATCATAATTTTGAGGTAATTTGTTATGCCTTTTTTTGGCTTTATTCCATCTCAGGAATTACTAGACAATATACAAGCAGGTCTAGAAAATAAAAACTCAAATGAACCACTCTATCCCTTAAGAGACAAAACAGCATTATTGATTAACGATGAAATCATTGATGCAATTTTAACGGATATGATACGTCATTTTCCAGCCAGTGATCGTCGAGATACTGCAGAAAAACTCGCAGGCTATATTAAATCGACTGTTGCTGTTTTATTAAAACAGCTGCTGGGGAAAGCCACAAATACGGTGGTACAACAATCTATCACCTTTTCCGGTCAAAGCTTATTTCAAGATCCTGACGGTCATCAGCGTGTTGGTGCCCCCATGGATCAAGACTTAGTGCGTCAGCTCAAAGCCCTATATGCTGAGATTGCAAGCAATGGCGATGTAGACCGACACCTACTGTCTGAGGCATACCAAAAATTTGCCGATGCCACTATTCAGCATTTTATGACTGACTTCAATAAAACCCTCGACTTAGGACTTATTAAACGTAAAGCGTCCGATATTGGGGTCGTGGCGGTAAGCAAAGCAGTGCATATCGCAATTCATCGTCTTATTCCACATCTAAACCAAGATGAGCTGAAAGCCGTTGCAGAATATCACAATGGTTTGTTCTTTGATTAACATCCTCCATTAACCAGCGCTGAAGACATTCAACAGTCTTTACTGCGCTGGTTTACTGTATTTTTATTTCAAGCCGTCTAACCACATACTCACTAGGGTGTGTTGACATTTACAGTCGATAAATTGATCTAAAGAGGCAACCAAATATAGATACAAGCTAAGGCAACAGCACTTTGATAATTACGCTTTAGCTTGTCATATCGTGTAGCAACTCCTCTGAACTGTTTCAATCTGCAGAATGTATTCTCAACTAAGTGCCTGATTTTATACATATACCAGTCCATATAATCATTACTAGATTTTGTGTTGGATTTTTTAGGAATGTTCGCTTTTGTTTTAGTCGCTTCAATTTGATTTCTCAGACTTTCAGAGTCATAACCTTTATCAGCACATAGTATTTCTGATTCAGTCAAATCCAGTTTTGATACTAGGGCTGGGGCAATTTTTATGTCATGAGATGTCCCGTCAGAAATAATAAAGTCTATTGGATTACCATTAGAATCAGTTGCTAAATGTATTTTAGAGCTATTACCACCGATACTTTTAGAAATGTCTTGATGCTTAATTCCTGCTGAATGTTGATGTGCTCTGACGTGACTGCCATCAATAAAAATCCATTCTTTGTCAGCATGTTTACTAAATAACTTAAATATATTCATGAGCTTATCATTTTTAGACCAACGATTATATTTTTTAAAGATTGAATTATGATTACCAAATTCTTTAGGTAAATCTCTCCAAGGACATCCCGTTCTAATACGAAATAAGATGGCTTCAATAAAATTTCGTAAATTTAATTTGAGATAAATATTAAAATGTCTGAAAATAGATTTTAACTTAGACCAGTGTTGATCATTTAACATTGTACGAAGCATAGCGAGTGTAAAATTATGTTTGGCGATTTGATTTTACTACCTCGCTATTTTTTTAGGCAACAAATGTCAACAGCCCCTAGTGGTTATCGCTATTATCTCGTTATCTGTTTAGTTATCGCTGTTGTTTAGATTTGTTCAACAAATCGAATTGTGTCATATTGAATCACATGATTTTGTGTATCAGATTATGCAACAAAGCTAGATTAAGATTGCCTTCAAAACTGTTTGTGATAGCATGCAAAAAGCATTTAACATAGCCTTTTTTGCCCTCATGCCACCAAGTTCACAATATAAATTTCTTCGACAAGCACCGCGCGATGGTCTGAGCACCGCCATGCGCCCTTCTCGTTGGCAACGCTTACACATCGATCCATGGCTCTGCTTATTTCTGATTTTAAATGCGCTACTTGGACTCACTGTACTTTATAGTGCTTCAGCCAAAGATTTAGCATTGCTGAGCAAACAAGCCATGAGCTTTGGTATTGGTTTTCTCTTAATGTGCAGTATTGCGCAAATTCCCCCCAAAGTCTTTCAAGCCTTTGCACCTTATTTTTATGGTTTTGGCGTATTGTGCCTACTGATCGTCATGGTTTTTGGTGAGGTTCGCATGGGAGCGCAACGTTGGATTGATATTCCTGGTGTCGGTAGTGTGCAGCCCAGTGAATTTATGAAAATTGGTATGCCGCTGATGGTTTCTTGGTTTTTAGCAAAAAATCGCCTACCACCAAGCTTTAAAAATGTCATTATTTCTCTGGTCTTGATTGGTGTACCGTTTATTATTATTGCGGAACAGCCCGATTTAGGCACCTCGCTGTTAGTGCTTGCCAGTGGCATATTTGTATTATTTCTTAGCGGGCTATCTTGGGCGATGATTTTAGCGGCAGCAGGCGCCGCAGCAGCGATTATTCCTGTCGCCTGGATGTTTTTATTACATGACTATCAAAAACAACGTGTAATGACCTTACTGAACCCTGAAGCAGATGCTCTGGGTACAGGCTGGAATATTATCCAATCAAAAACTGCTATTGGCTCTGGCGGCTTAAGCGGCAAAGGTTTTTTAGAAGGCACACAGTCTCATTTGCACTTTTTACCTGAAGGTCATACCGACTTTATTATTGCTGCATACTCCGAGGAATTTGGATTAATTGGCATTTTTGTTTTAATTACTCTATATTTTCTCATTATATTTAGAACATTCCAAATCAGCTTACAAAGCTTTCATAACTTTGGTCGCTTAGTCGCAGGATCATTTGCCTTATCTTTTTTTGTTTACGTCTTCGTAAATGCTGGCATGGTTAGTGGCATTTTACCAGTGGTTGGTGTTCCACTTCCCTTTATGAGTTATGGTGGCACAGCAATCATCACGCTAATGGCGACTTTTGGGATTGTTATGTCTATTCATACGCATCGCTAATGAGGATTAGAATTCATATGCAAAAAAAAGGGTTGTACATCAAATTTAGAAACTTAGCCTTATCTGCTATTACGATGTCATTATCAAGTTTCTGTGTTGCCAATGATTTTGCCCATAATCCACAGTACGACACATTCAAATATAATGCTGTACAAAAATATGGCGTAACAGCAGAGCAAGTTGACCGTGCGATGTTAGGAGCGCGTAATCTTCCAAATATCATCAATATAATGAACCGTCCTGGTGAAAGTAAGCCATGGTATGCTTATCGCGATATGTTTCTCACTGAAGGCACCATTCAAAAAGGCGTACGTTTTAAAAATCAGTATGCCGACACACTCAATCGTGCAGAACAAGAATTTGGTGTACCTCAAGCGGTCATTCTAGGTATTCTTGGCGTTGAAACAGGTTTTGGCAGTAATAAAGGTTCTTTCATCACACGAGATGCCCTAGCAACCTTAGCTTTCGGCTTTCCTCGTCGAGCAGAGTACTTCCAGGATGAACTCGCAGCTTTGATCGCATGGACTTATAAAGAGAATTATCCAGTCCAAAGTATTGTTGGTTCTTATGCCGGCGCTATTGGTTATCCGCAATTTATGCCGAGTAATATTAGTAAATTTGGCGTAGATTTCGATCACAACGGTCATATCGATCTACGTAATTCAGCAGTCGATGCAATTGGCTCGATTGCCAACTATATGGTGCAACATGGTTGGCAACGCGATCAACCCATTGGTTTTTTAGCACGCTATACCGGTTCTAACCCAGAACAAGTCATTGCCAAAGATTTAAAACAACCGACCCCCTATGGCATTCTTAAAGATCAAGGCATTAGCCCTCTCAATTCAGCCATTAAAATTGATGACTTAGACTTGGTGAATGTGATTCAACTACAAGATCGCCAAGGGCCAATTTATTATATTACTTATCCAAATTATCAAGTAATTACTGAATATAATAAAAGCCGTTTATATGCTACTGCGGTATGGCTTTTAGGCACTGAAATTGCAAGTCGATAGACTTGCAATTTTCAATACTCACAAAAAGTCAAGAATTATCTTGAGTAATTTGGTGATTTAAGCCACATTTCTTAATCCTTGTTACAATATTGTATATTTATTAACCACACATGCAGCTTTTTTTGCTTTTTTTTGCGGTTTTTTGAAATAAAGCTAGACACATTTTAGGGTGCATGAATATTATCCTCTACCGTAAATGTAGTTATGCATATCAATTAGAGCGCTACAATGATCCATTTTGCAGCCCGCAAAACAACTCATTGTGACGACTTAGGAGTTAAAGCATGCAGTCTTCGCTGAAATATTGGCTAACACTTGCCATAAGTATTGGGGCCACGCAGACCCAAGCTGAAATGGTGCAATCATCCTATCTAAATAGTGATGCAGACACATCAAGTTTAGCCAACCGTGTTATAAGCAAAGATGCCAGTAGCTTTAATTCACGCTTGTCCAATCTTAATGGCTTATCTATTACTGAAAGTTCTGGCGATAATATCCGTCGCCAAACCATTGCCGCCAAAGTAACGGTTCCAGAAGACGAGCCTTCAGTCATAGATAAACTCAACAACGTAGCATCTAACACTGTCCGTAAATTTAGCCAAACAGGTGTTGCTTCTTGGTATGGTCGCCAATTTCATGGTCGCAAAACTGCCAGTGGCGATACCTTTGATATGAATGATCTAACCGCTGCACATCGTAGCCTACCGCTTAACTGCTATATTCGCGTAACCAATAAAGAAAATGGTAAAAGTGTGGTCGTTAAAGTAAATGATCGTGGACCATTCCATGGTAATCGTGTGGTCGACCTCTCTTATGGTGCTGCCAAACGTTTAGGCATTACCAACTCAGGTACAGCCAAAGTGAATATCGAACGAGTAGACGGTCCAAACTCTTAACAGCATTGCGCATATGCATTTACGTTACAACCACTGTTCTCACAGTGGTTTTTTTATGCGTTAATTTTTATGCGTTAAGCTTTGCAAAAATATTAGAACAAATTACAATCAATAGCTTATATGATCTTTGCGATGGATTGCGCTATGAAAACAATAGAACAATGGTTTGATGAATATAGTGATAGTCACCAAAACCATACCAACAAAATGCTACATTGGATATGCGTACCCAGTATTCTTTTTTCCATACTCGGTATTTTGGCTCATTTTAATCAATTACTGACTGCGCTTGTTATTATTGCCACGTTGGTATTCTATGCGCGCCTAGACATCGTACTCAGCATTGCGATGTCTGCATTAGTCTTAGTGATGGTAGGGCTGATTCTTTATCTCCCCTTCGGGCGCGGTGTTTATATTGCTATTTTTATATTGGCTTGGTTAGGACAATTTTACGGGCATCGCGTTGAAGGTAAAAAACCTTCTTTCTTTAAAGACCTACAATTTCTGTTAATCGGCCCTCTATGGTGCATGGATGCCTATCTCAGCAAGCTGAGCAATAAATGGCATAGTCGCCACAGCCCTTCTTGATATCGTCTGATATAGGCATTTTAGCTGCAAACTAATGATTGAGTTGAGCACCGTCATTTTATACGGTCTCAATTCAATCATGATTGAATCTATTCAGTTAAGCCAAGCTGATGCCATCGCTTCGATTAAACGTTGATTTAACGCGATTTGGGCAATTTGCCATTGTTGAACTTCGCTTGCTGTTGGCTCTATCTGTCCATCAGAAGCACTCAATAAGCGCTTAAAACGGCTTTGATAGTGATAAGCAGAAACATCACCAGTAATATCAGCACCGATTAAACGCCCTTTACATGCTGCAATGAGCTGCTGTACATGTTGTTCCAAAAAATGCCCTTGATCCCAATTGGTTTGCACAACAGTTTCTGACAGTACGTCCTTATCAATCGACAAATAAATTGGCAAATCACTGGATAATTCAGTCAGAAACTCTTGCATCAAATCATCGGCATTGGCAAAACCACGCCATGCATTTTTAGCACCAATCCAACGTGTCCACGATGCAGATTGCTGTATGCTCCAATAATGGACTTTGCCCTGAATTAAAGGCAACCAATGATTTTCCCAAGCATGCTTTAACGCAATATCTTCAGAGCTAATCCCAATCACATCAATCCGCGCCACATGTGCTAGACGACTTGCCCAATACACCCACGAACCACAATGAATACCAAATGGATAACGCATATGATCTGGATGGTTATCGCAGATAATTAAATGAATAGGTTGCGTGGAATCTAATCGTGCCAATAATAACTGGCTTAAGTGATGATAATCACCGCTGCCTAATAATACACACCCTAACTGCTCTACAGCGGGTAATAGAGGGGCAAGATAATGCTCAAGTTGTTTAAATTGTCGCCATTTACAACCAAAGCGAATACGCTCTTGCCAATCATTTAAAGTAATTTCTGTGCTGTGTGCTGGCAAGCCAGTCGAATCGTCAAAATTCAATCGCAAAGGCTGACGTAAAGATTTCATTTACAAAGCACTCCTTATTGCTGTGCATGCCAATGCGCATCAGCCTCAAATACGTATTTAAAGCGATTTAGTGCAAAACGCAGTAAACGAGGCTGTATCCAAACCAAATGTTGGGTAAAACTAAACTTTGCCCCCAAACGCGCTTTGACTCCCGGATCAGTCCAACCCGCAATATAAAATTTTAACCCCTGCTGCTGTGCATAGTCTAAATTGACAAACCAACTGACAAAATAGAGATTAAATTGCAAGGCCAACTGATAATCAAAGCCTATGTATTTATCAACCAAGTTATCGCGATAAAGATAGCAAATGTTATAGCCCACCAATTGCTCGCCATGCCAATAAAAAAACACCCGTCCCGCGGCTTTTTGATCTTGTAAAATTTGCTGGAAAAAATCAGCTGTTAATAAATCAAAATGTATTTCACTTTGCTGATAGACATTTAAATATAGCTGATAAAGTTGCGCGCAGAATAACGCATCATTAAATCGCGCATCTCCTGTCGCAACGATATCGACACGCAATTGCTGTAAATGCTTTAGCTTACGTTTCAGATTTTTACGGCGACTTTTAGAAAAGCGCGATAAATATTCATCTCGATCTTTAAAATCTATAGCAACATAAGCCAAAGCCTGCCCTTCTACCGCAATAAAGCCTTTGCTTTTGGCAAGCTTGATCAACTGCTGACTATATTGGTTTTCCGCCCTACTCAATAGAGGCGAGTTCAAAGGTAAATCTTTTAAAATCGTCAGCGTATTTTTATGTCCGCGTTGCTGAATATCTTCAATGAGCTGCGCTGCTTGAATATTTTTAGGCAAAATACTATATTCACTCACCGTTGTTCCAACGAAACAACTGGACAATTGCAATAACTTAGACCAATAACGATAAGCAAATGCATCGACTATACGTTGCCGTACAGCTGCATCTAATGTGGTTAATAAGTCAAACTGGGTATAAAAAAAACACAATCCATCTGTAGTAGATTGCACTGCAAAGCCGTGCGGTGGATGCGTTAAAAACGCATCCACCAAGCTTTGTGGTTCTAATTGATTAAATTGAGCTGGCATAGGTCAATTTACATTTCACTTTTTGCACGTGTTAATAACTGCTCAAGCAAAACCATCGCCTGATCAATTTCTGCACGGCTAATTTCCAATGATGGTGCAAAGGTAATCACGTTTTTATAATAGCCGCCCACATCTAAAACTAAGCCACATTTTTGACCTTGATAATCTAGGCTTCCAGATAAACCAATATCAACCATTTTATCGAGCAAAGCTTTATTCGGGCTAAAACCATCTGCTTCACAAATTTCAGCACGCAATGCCAGCCCTAAACCATCGACATCACCAATTTCGACATGACGTGATTGTAAATCTTTTAAACCTTCTAAGAAGTAAGCGCCGCTTTCCATGACTTTACGCTCATAATCAACCTCAGCCGTCATTTTCAACACTTCAAGACCTACAGCCGTTCCCAAGGGATTAGATGCAAAAGTAGAATGGGTTGAACCCACAGGGAAAATCTCTGGATTGATCATTTCTTCTTTCGCCCATAAGCCCGCCAAAGGATTTAAGCCATTGGTTAATGCCTTACCAAATACCACCACATCAGGCTGAATATCAAAGTGCTCAAATGACCAAAGTTTACCCGTACGATAGAAGCCCATTTGCACTTCATCGACAACCAATAAAATCCCGTATTGATCCAATACTTTTTTCAGACCTTTATAGAAATTCATCGGTGGAATAACATAACCACCAGTACCTTGAATGGTTTCGATATAGAATGCAGCAAATTCACTTTCGCGCGCCTTAGGATCCCAAACCCCGTGGTATTCTGTTTCAAATAAACGCGCAAAATCAGCGACAAGCTTGTCTGAATATTCCTCAGCAGTCATTCCTTTAGGACGACGGAATGGATATGGAAACGGAATAAAATGTGCGCGATCGCCAAAATGACCATAACGACGACGGTAACGATAACTCGATGTGATCGATGATGCCCCCAAAGTACGACCATGATAGCCGCCTTCAAAAGCGAACATGCGACTCTTGCCCTTACAGAAGTTACGCACCAGCTTCAATGAGTCTTCAATAGATTGCGAGCCACCCACATTATAGTGCACACGCCCTTTCATGCCAGTTTTATTCTGAATGTCTTGTGCAATAAACTTACTCAATTCAATTTTTGTTGGATGTAAATACTGACTTGCAATTTGTGGAAGCTTATGAATTTGATCTATAAGGACTTGATCTAATCGCGGGTTTTTATAACCAAAGTTGACCGCAGAATACCACATTTGCAAATCCAAATATGGGATGTCTTGATCATCATATAAATAGCTGCCCTGACAATTTGTGAAAATCTTAGGTGGATTAACATAATGTACAGTATCACCATGTGAGCAATATAACGCTTCGTCTTCTAAAAGCTGTGCTTCATTAATGGTCATAAGATTTTCCTTTACACGTATAAAATTTATCAATTAAGTATTGTTGCTCACGATCCTTATGCTTAGGTATTGCAATTACAGCAAAGCCTAACGCTTAAAAGCGACTCACTCGCAAATCATTTAAAAAGTATAATTTAGTCCAATATTCTGTTCGATGTCATAACGCGATTTCACCATTGGACTGTTATATTGCTTATCAGAAAGATAATTAATATTGAGGTTGGTAAAAATATCCCAGCGTTTATTCAGTCGATAATCAATCACCAAACTTGCATAGGGCTGCACACTACTCCCCAATTGATAAGGTTGAAGTTTGGCATCTGCCGCTTCGCGAGAATTTACCGCAAAATAATATTGGTTATATTTCTTACTCACCCACTGCACACCAAACTCTGGATAAATAAGCCATGGCTGCTGTTCAAATGCAGCCAAATAACTCACACTGAATACCTGCCCCCGATGGCGCCCTAAAGTATCTTGCGCAGCTTGTAATTTAAATCCACCATAAGGCGTAATATGCAGATAACTCATACCCGCCATGACCGACCAATCACGTCGATCTACCCCCTGAAATTCACCATGTGGAGAAAAACTATTGCCATCATAATAAGCATTCAGGCGCAATTCATTATTCTCATCATTGATTAAATAGATTCCAGCTTCGTCACCTTCGGCATAGAACAAATCATTATCAAAGAAAATCATCGGTAGTACGGTATAGGTGACCGTTTTTCCTTTATAGGCTTGATAATCTATTGAAGTATTTAATCCTACCGTCAGTGTATTTTCTTGTTGTTCTGCATGAGCCCAACGACTACTTAGCGTGGCTACCATCAACGACATCATTAAAAAGATGATATGTGCTAAAAAAAATAGACTTGGCTTAGTCATAAAACATTACTCAGAAGAACTTTAAATAGAATAAATATCTATTAACTACAAGTTTGCAAATAATACTAAAATACTTTATTTCAAAGTGAGCAGTTAACAATAAATAACAATATCAACCCTTAACAGCCAAGTCTTGTATTCCATTGTCCAGATAAAAATACAATTAATTTCTGATTAGATACATTTAAAAACATCATTAAAAATAAAACATTAAATTCAATAAAAACAATATCTTATAATTAATTTAAAATAAAAATACCGTAAAACCATCATAATGAATCGCTTTTTTACTTTTATTCAAAAATTTTAAAAATATACTTGATTACTATTATCAATATATATGCAGTGATCTGCTTAATATTTTCACGCTCTCTCAATTACTAAACTACTATATTAATCTATCTTGATTTTTTTAATTGCTTCTATAGAATTCTCGCGTCATAATTTGTGTATTATTCTTTTGAAATATTACGGACTTTTTAAATATTGAAATTTGTGTACAGTGAGATTGTAAATGCCCTTCTATTGCCAAACCTTTAATCCGAATCTCCCTAGTCACATCATCTGTGATTTTGATGGCACAATTAGCCTCAAAGACACTACTGACTATTTATTATCGTGTTATGGCAAAGATGGCTGGATCGAGATTGAACAACAATGGGAGCAAGGCTTAATCGGCTCACAAAGCTGTATGCAACAACAAGTTGCTTTATTAGATATGTCTGTCCAACAATTCCATCACTGTCTAGATCAAATTCATATCGATGCTGGTTTTATTGATTTTGCCCAAAGTGCAGCTGAAGCAGGTATTCGCCTAAGTATCGTCAGTGATGGTTTAGATTTGGCGATTCATTATATTTTAAAGAAGCATCAACTGTCTCATATTCCAGTGACAGCAAATCAATTAAGTCAGCGTACTGAACGTACATGGCAACTTGATTTCCCTAATCAAAATAGTCATTGCCTTGCACAAAGCGGCACCTGTAAATGTAAATTTACCCACAATAATAATAGCCACAACATACTTTTAATAGGTGATGGTCGTTCAGATTTTTGCATTGCCGAACAAGCAGATTATGTCTTTGCTAAAAAAAGCTTGATTCAGCATTGCCAAGATAAAAATATTCAACATTTAGCTTTTGAGCATTTTTCTGATTTAATGCCCGCACTTTCGCAACTGATACAACATCAATCTGCATCTGTAATTCCTTCAAGACTGGTCATCGCATGAATAATGAGCACGCCTTTTTCCTACCAGGTTGCCGCACAGGTATTTTACTCATCCATGGTTTAACCGGCACGCCCAATGAAATGCGCGGTGTAGCACGTAATTTCCATCAAGCTGGATATAGTGTATATGGTGTGCAACTTGCAGGGCATTGTGGCACGGTACAAGATTTAGTCAAAACCCAATGGCAAGATTGGTATGCCAGCGTACAACATGGTGTTGCACAGTTAAAACAACACGTTGATGAGGTTTTTATTGTAGGATTGTCGATGGGTGCCCTATTGGCTTTGGCCTATGCCAGCCAACATAAGGTTGCCGGTGTTATTTGCTATAGCCCTACTTTTCAATATGATGGCTGGAGCATTCCCACATGGTCAAAATATCTTGGACCACTTTTACTGCCACCGATCCATTATTTAAAGCTTTTCTCCAACCGAACATTTGATGAAGCAGAACCTTATGGCATAAAAAATGAAAACTTACGTGCGCGTATTGTACATGCGATGCATCATGAAGATAGTGCTGAGGCCGGACTACCGGGGAATCCTTGGCGTTCAGTTTATCAATTGCAACGTTTAGCCAAATACGTCAAAAATAATTTATATAAAATTACTGCACCCACTTTATGCCTACATGCCTATCATGATGACATCGCTGCACGTAAAAATAGTCAAATCATCTTCAATCATGTACAAGGACCGAAGAAACTGGTTTGGCTCTACAATAGCTACCATATGGTAACGATTGATAATGACCGTAAACAAGTCATTCAAGAAAGCTTAGACTTTATTCAACGTTATGCCCATTCCATACCATCACCACAGCAACATGATGTTCTAGCAGAGAATCCTACCGAATGAGCCCAGTTGTCATAGCAGTCTGGTTTTTGACCATCGCTGTTGATACTTTTGGTCAGCTGGCTTTTAAAGCAGCGGCCGCCGAAAACCAAGATCATCCCGGTCTAACTTACTGGCGTAAACTCTTTTCCAGACCTTGGTTATGGGCGGGAATCGTTTGTTATATTTTTGAGTTTGTAATTTGGTTAGCTTTTTTATCATTAGTGCCCCTATCTGATGGCGTAATGTTAGGCAGTATTAATATCGTGGTGATCCTACTGGCTGGACGTTTATTCTTTAAAGAAAAATTAACGCGTAATCGTTTGCTTGGTGTTATTTTTATTTCTATCGGTGTGGCAATTGTTGGCATAGGAAGCGCATGAGATACTTTTATATTATTGGCTTTTTGATTTTAATGTCATTCGACACACTGACACAAATTAGCTTTAAAATGGCTTCCATACATGCCATGCCGATTACCTTTGACCTCGATTGGTTACTACGCGTATTTAGCCACCCTTGGATTTATGGGGCTTTTTTTGGATATATTGGTGCTTTTTTTACATGGATGACTTTACTTAAACATGCTCCAATTGGTCCAGCCTTTGCAGCTTCACATTTAGAATTAGTCAGTATTAGTATTTTATCGATTTGGCTGTTTAATGAACCCATGACCTTGGCAAAAATGCTCGGTGCTGCGTTTATTATATTGGGTGTTATTATGCTAGCGCGCGATGAGGATGCTACGACACCAACAGAATCAGATGAAAGAACACAAAGCACATCACCATCCAGCTAATGCGTCAATTATTGAAAAGCCTGTCTGGTACTTTGCCCATAACGAATGCTTTTGGGCGAAGCAATAAAAGCACCGACATTGGCATCGAGTCCTTGTAATAAATAGCGTCCATTTTCTTGACCATATTGCGCAAAAGCCAGTTGTGCCATACGCCCAATTGCGCTATTGGGATCTCTTAACCAATTGATCAACAAGATTTTCTGTGTATCTGGAAAATCTGTTAATAGATCCTGATCCTTTAAACCATTACCAACCATCAAGATTGGGCTATAGCCATAACGTGCGATTAATATTTTCTGTATAAACTGGCTTTTTGCTTTACCATAAGGAAGATTGGCATGATGCAAAGACTGCAACATAATACGCTGTTGTTGGTCTCTACGTGGTTCTATCCCAATCAAATTAGACTCGGGTATATTGAAACCAAACTCTGGATTGCTCAATAACGCTTTTAAAATATCAATTGGCACACTATCGCAGATATAAACATCAAAACCATGGGCTTGCAAACTCTGAATCAAATCACGCATCTCTGCAAACACCCTTAAACCATTGTGCCAGCGGATAGTCACACGCCCAGTCTGACCACTTAACGATGCTGGTGATGTCCACGTCAACTGTTCAATTGCTGCAGATTTTTGCCATTGCATTGCCTGCTTGAGTATTTCATCGATATCATCCTGATGAAAACCATAGAGTAAATTGATGCGCCATAATAAAGCGATTTGTTCTCCATCACGGTCTGCGATTGCAGCATATAGAAAGCGCATTTTGCTGATAAAATTTTCGTAATGTGGATTTAGTTTAATTTGCGCTAAACTTTGCTGACCTTGAAAGCCTTGGTATTGTTGATAAATCCATTGATAACTTTCTACAATATCATGTACCAAGACCTCAATATTGGTTGCTTGACCATTTTGATTATTAAACTGTTGTGAAAAATTACTGATCGCAATATCTTGACGCAATGCTTGTGCAAGCTGTTCGGGTCTATGATTAAACCTTAATTGTTCTAATTGATAGGCAAAAATAATATCAGCAATATCCAATGAAAGAAGGCTCTGATTGACATCCATCACCACATAGGGTCGCTGTTCAGCACTATAATGCGCTTGATCCTTGCCATATGTGGCAATTAAACGATTTAACTCGCTGTAATTAAAAGCGTCCCACTGCCCCCGTTTCAGTATATGAATGACCTGACTCAAATTTGCGGGCTTAGGTTTTTTAATTTTATTGATGATCTTTTCAGTGCTGCCACATGATGTGCTCAACAATATGCTCACAGTACAAAAGATGCCAAAGCAATATTTACCATACAACGAATATTTCATTTTTATAATTAACCTAATTTTATTATGCAATACGGATAAGCCGCTACCCTGAGATATCTGTTTAGATTGGTCGCTTGGTGACCATTGATGCAGCCCCTAGCCACCACAATCTCATGAGAAAAATGAAGAAAGTATCAACGCAACCTCATTAATATAGCTTGCGTCCTTGTGGCATTCTGTTAGCTTTTACAGAAGAGATGTAGAGCTTGCCATAAATGCCCAAGCTTGTTTTGTATTCAAGTAAATAAATATTACTGATGTAAATTATTGATTTAACTCAATCAACACACAGGCGGCTCAGTCATGCAGCCATAGACGCGTTAATCCACTTTTAAATACCAACTTTCCTTAACCTCCTCCATCACCACATAACTGTGTGAAGATGCCGAGGCAGGCAGTTTCTTTAAAATATCCCCCAATAAACGCCGATACGCTGCCATTTCTTTGAGTCTGGCTTTGAGTAAATAATCAAACTCACCAGAAATTAAATGGCATTCCAATACTTCGGGTATTTCACTTAAGCTTTTAGCAACCTGATCAAACACCTCTCCTGACTTGGCTGATAGTTTTATTTCTAAAAAAACCAATAAATTACGATCAACAAAATTGGGGTTTAAACGTGCATGATAGCCCGTGATCACCCCTTCGCGCTCAAGCCGTTTCACCCGTTCAGAACAAGGTGTCGTTGACAAATTGACCCGTGCAGCCAACTCACTCATTGCAATACGTCCATGATTTTGCAAGATGTCTAAAATCATGCAATCAATCCGATCAAGCTTCCGCATGAAGATTTCCTTTTTTTTAACACTTAACCTGAAAAAAACACGAGATACCCTATTATTTTTCAGTTTTTTAGTTAATAACACTATAGATAGCACAATATACTAGTGAAAAATAGCGATGACGCAAGGGATTATTTCTAATGCACGTGATGATATTAGGTAGTGGTGTGATTGGCGTAACCAGCGCCTATTATTTGGCACTTCAAGGTGCAAAAGTGACTGTACTTGATCGCCAACCTGGTCCAGCCATGGAAACCAGTTTTGGTAATGCTGGACAAATTTCGCCTGGATATTCTACACCTTGGGCTGCCCCTGGTATTCCATTCAAAGCCATTAAATGGATGTTCCAAAAACATGCACCTTTAGCCATTAATATGGATGGCAGTTTGTGGCAATTGCAATGGATGGCGCAGATGCTTAAAAACTGTGATGCACAGCATTATGCCATTAATAAAGAGCGTATGACACGTGTTGCCGAATACAGCCGTGATTGTCTACGAGAATTACGAGAAAAAACAAATATTCAATATGAATCACGCTCTAAAGGAACCTTACAAGTCTTCCGTAACCAAGCACAACTTGATGCTGTGCAACGTGATATTGAAGTGTTACGTGAATGTGGCGTCGACCATACGCTATT
Organism: Acinetobacter larvae; assembly: GCF_001704115.1. Taxonomy (NCBI): domain Bacteria; kingdom Pseudomonadati; phylum Pseudomonadota; class Gammaproteobacteria; order Moraxellales; family Moraxellaceae; genus Acinetobacter; species Acinetobacter larvae. The sequence goes on along the minus strand of NZ_CP016895.1, from coordinate 827,947 downwards.
AGACGCAAAGCAACTCAGCCAAGTTGAACCAGCACTTGCCAATGCACAAGATTTATTGGTTGGGGGGTTACATCTACCCAATGATGAAACAGGTGACTGTTTCTTATTTACCAATGCATTAGCAAAAATGGCTGCCGATCTAGGTGTTGAATTTAAATATAATCAAAATGTAGAACAATTCATCATTGAAGCTGGCAAAATTACTGGTGTTCGAGTCAATCATGAAGTGTTAACAGCAGACCGCTATATTGTTGCTTTTGGTAGTTACTCACGTGACTTCTTAAAACCGTTAAATCTAAATCTGCCTGTTTATCCAGTCAAAGGTTATTCGTTAACCATTCCGATCGTAGATGAAAACTTTGCACCACAATCAACGGTATTAGATGAAACCTATAAAATTGCGATTACCCGTTTTGATGACCGTATCCGTGTGGGCGGAATGGCAGAATTAATGGGCTTTAATCTTAATCTTAAAGAACAACGTCGAGCAACTTTGGAAAAAGTCACCACAGAATTGTTCCCTGGTGGTGATCTAGCTCAAGCCAGTTTCTGGACCGGCTTACGTCCAATGACACCTGATAGTACACCGATTATTGGCGCAACCTCCTTCCCAAATTTATTCCTCAATACCGGACATGGTACTTTAGGTTGGACCATGTCTTGTGGTTCTGGTAAGTTAATTAGTGATCTTGTATTACAACAAAAGCCTGATATCGATACCGAAGGTTTAGCTGTAGACCGTTATCGCCAAAGCGCTTAGCAATATCAATATATTGCTGGATAACAGCACAGTTTCTCCCTCTAACGCAGCTTGCCCAATCAAGCTGCGTTTTAGTCTGTGCTTTATATCATAGCAATGTCCTGAGTTTGCTGTATTAACCAAGCGAGGGCAGCTCCATCAAGATGTGGTGCCAATTGCTGACGTACTTTGCGGTGATAATCATTTAACCATTGAATATCATCCTGACTTAACAGCTCAACCACTATAGGTGCTTGATGAATCGGACATAAAGTCAAGGTTTCAAAGCATAAAAATGTTCCATATTGCTGTTCAGCAAAGGCTTTAATCTGATTGACAACTAAATTTTCAATTCGAATGCCGTATTGACCACTGTGATATAAACCCGGTTCATTCGACACAATCATACCCGGACGTAAACCCGAATAAGCTGTGATTGGCGCAGAATAAGACAGCACCTGCGGTCCTTCATGCACATTTAATGCATATCCAACGCCATGCCCAGTACCATGACGATAATCTAAGCCATGCTGCCATAATGCCTGCCTGCAGATTGCATCCAATAATGGTGCGGCCAAAGCTTCAGGAAATACAGCACGCGCCAAAGCAATATGTGCTTTGAGTACCAAGGTATAATCACGGCACTGCTCTGATGTTGGTATACCAACAGGCACAACACGGGTAATATCGGTCGTTCCATCTAAATACTGCGCACCTGAGTCAATTAATAACAAACCATTGCCTTGTATATGCGCATGATGTTGTTGAGTGGCGCGATAATGTGGCAACGCGCCATTGGCATTAAAACCTGCTATGGTGGCAAAACTCAGCCCAATAAATCCATCTTGTTTGGCGCGATATGCAGTTATTTCACGATCGATATCAAGCTCTGTTAGCGCTTGTTGCTGCGCTAAGACCTGGTCTAGCCAACTAAAAAACTGACATAGTGCAATACCATCTTTTAACATGGCGTGACGAATATGTGCGATCTCCGTTGCGGCTTTTTGCGCTTTCAATAATGTACTAGGATTTAAGTCAAATTTAATCTGACAGCGATTGGCTAATGCACGATAATGCAGCAGAGACACTTTGGCTGGATCGAGTAATATTGTGCTGTGTTCAAGCGTCGCCAAATACGCAGCACTGTGTTGATAATCGACAATCTCAATATGATCTAAGCTTAATGCGCTTTCAACCGCATCACTTAGCTTGGCACGATCGATAAATAACACTACTATTGATGTTGTAATCAATAAATGAGCCAAAAAAATTGGATTATATTCAACATCCTGCCCCCGACAATTTAATATCCAAGCAATATCATCAACAGCCGAAATAAAATGTGCTTCGACTTTATGTTCAACCAATGCTGCGCGAATTTGTGCAATTTTTTCTGAACGGCTACAGGCATCAAGCCCCGGTGCAGTTAAACGTACCGGTTTTACCGGTAATGCTGGGCGATCCTCCCAAATCTCTGCAATTAAATCGAGCTCATGGCAAATTTCAGCAGACTTTTCTTGAGCGACTTGTTCTAAGGCTTGATAATGCTGAATCGAAATACTTTGCCCATCTACCGCTATCCGTGCACCAGATTCTAAATGCTGTGCCAACCAAGCGGTATGCGTCGTTTTTGCATCATGACTCAATTTTTGTAATTGAAAACCACTACCTTGTAATTGTTTTTCCGCTTGTAGCCAATAACGACCATCTACCCATAAACCCGCAAAATCCTGACAAACCACCAAGGTTCCAACAGAACCATCAAAGCCACTCAGCCATTGCCGCGATTTCCAATATTCTGGTAAATACTCAGACATGTGTGGATCTGCACTCATAATAATATAAGCATCGATATGATGTTGCCGCATTAGATCGCGGAGTTGTTGCAGCTTTTCGGCTGTATTCATGTTCTATACCTTCTGTGTTGAGGTCTCATCCAATCATTTATCAGTCATTTATCAATTGCTGCACAATAACCAATAAGCAATATCCTGTCTTTGCCGAACCGAAAATGTTAGTCGCAATGACACATTGCGATGATGAGATCACTGCGTTTCATTCTAAGCCTGTTATTGTTTTTTTGCAGGTGAGTCAATAAGATTTTATTGCAGGATTTCCCACAATAAAATCTTGGTCCTAAAATACTACTTCTCTAAAATACTGCGTCTAAAGTTACCACCCTATCTTTTTAAAGTTGAGTGCAATAATTTAGGAGGATGATTCTTGATATGCTTGCAAACGACCACTCAATAACCATAAGCATAAAGCAACAATTAAAAGCACGATCGCACAATAGATAAACATCATCGGTAGATCACGAATATGCGCACTCGCCATTTGCCCACCAATCAAACTTGCAAGTAGATTCCCCAAAGCCGTAGCGGCAAACCATAATCCCATAATTTGCCCGCGAATTTGATCGGGTGCTAATTTTGTCATACTCGACAAACCTACTGGGCTTAAACACAATTCACCAAATGTTAAAAATAAATAGGTCATCACCAACCACCAAGGGGAAACTTTAACGGCATAGCCCTGCGCAATGATATAACTTGCAATGGCAATAAATAATAGACCACCAATGGTAAAATATAATGCCATAATAAATTTATTAATATAATTTGGTTCTTTATTATTTTTTCCTAAGTACATCCACAACCATGCAATAACTGGCGCAAAAATCACAATAAAAATAGGATTAATCGATTGAAACCAAACTGTTGGTATAATAAAACCCCATAATTCGCGATTGGTATAATCCTCGGCAAATAAATTAAATGAGGTTGCCGCTTGCTCAAATGCAGCCCAAAAAAGTGCAGCAACAATCAGTAAAACCAAACAGTTAAATATTTTAAGTTTTTCTACTTTATTAAATTTCGCAAAAATCAATAAATAGACAAAGTATAATAAAATACATGCAGCAGTTAACACTGTAAAATAACTAACCACGATAACAGGATTGAAAGCTAGCCATTGTTGGCGTATTGCAATAAAGAAAACTGCTACAGTCACAATAAAAATAAATGCCAATTTAGCAGCCCATGGGTGATATTTTACTGGTTGATTCCAATTCGATTGCAATCCCCTTTTTTGATCAAAATCTTTTAATTGCCGCATAGCAAACAAACGGAAAATAACAAGGGCAATCAGCATGCCAACACCACCAGTAGCAAACCCCAAATGCCAGCCATATTGTTGTGCAAAAAAACCTGTAAATAGCGGTGCTAAAAATGCTCCAATATTAATCCCCATATAAAATATAGAAAATCCTGCATCACGTCGTGTATCTTGCGCTTGATAAAGTAAACCAACCATTACAGAAATACAGGTTTTAAATAAACCACTTCCTATAACAATCAATACCAAGCCTAAGTAGAAACAACCAAGTCCCATCCATGGCACGACACCTATAGACAAATGCCCAGCAGCAATAATGATTGAACCATACCAAACCGCCTTTGCTTGACCCAACCAGTAATCTGCTAACCAGCCTCCAAATATGGTAGCCAAATACATAGACCCAGCAAATAAACCAACGATTGCAGCAGCGCTTTCACGGTCAATCCCTAAGCCACCTTGCAATACCATTGCCGTCATATACAAAATAAGCAATGGTCTTACACCATAAAATGAAAAACGCTCCCATAATTCAGTAAAAAATAAACTTTGTAAGGGACGCGGATGACCAAAAAAATAATGATCATCTTTTAGGCTTTCTTTTTCCATGTTATAAATCCTTTTATATTATTTTCAATATTTTATTTTTAATAATTCAACACGATGATTATAACGTATTATTTTATTCAAATAGATGCCTCAGCAACGCCTATAACCAGCAACATCTTTATTATAAATATTTTTTCAAGAAATCAAATACTATACTTTTGCATTAAAATACACAGTATAAATATATTATGAGAAAGCAACGGTGAAAAATTAAAATTTATTAGATCAATTCAATTATTTTATGCAATAAAAAACGCCCCTTTTGGAGCGTTTTAACTATTATCTTATAAAATATTAAAACTTATAAGTCATACCCACAAAAGCAGACTGTCCTTCAACATAATAACTTTGTGTACTACGAGCCATTTGTTTGTTAAACAAGTTATTAATACCTGCGCGTACTGTTACGTCATTACTCACAACATAATTGGTCGATAAACCAAAAATAGTATGTGCTTTTTGTAATGTCTTATCATCAGTGATATTCGTTGTATATTGTTTACCAACATAATCCGCAACTAGATTTACAGTCCATGGATCAGTTACACGGAAATCCAATGATGATGATACTGTAAGTTCAGGGGTATTAATTAAAGCTTCACCAGTATCTAAGTTTTTAGACTTAATAAAATACGTCGCACTATTGGTCCATTTTAGGCGATCACCAAAAGGAATCGCCGCACTAAATTCTAGACCTTCTGTACGTGCTTTTTGAATATTTTTCATTTGAGTCCACCAAGTGTTGTGATAAACACCCCATGGCTCATAATCAATTTTATTGGTAAAATCTGTATAGAAATAGGTCAAGTTTATATCAGAGCCAAAACCAGTATAGTTTACCCCAATCTCGTAGTTGGTACTTTTTTCCGGTTTTAGATCTGGGTTCCCGGCCATATAACAGCCACCAGTCTCATATTTTTTCCATTTTCCATCAGCTTGGTCATACCATTCTGAACCCACTAAGGAATTACAGCCATTACCTCGAGATCCTGTTGCAGCGCCAGCCGTACCTTCTTTAATGGTAGGTGCACGGAACCCTTTTGAGATACCCCCTTTAATAGCCCAATCATCAGTTGGTAAGACCACTAAATATGCTCGTGGGCTATTATGATCACCAAATTTTTCATCATGATCATAACGGTTACCCAGAGTTAATTTGACTTTTTCATGTAACTCTAAAGTATCTTCAATAAATAAGGCCCATGAATCACCAGTTAGCTTAGATTTACCCGCATAGGTACTGCCATCATAACTTGGCACCACATTGCCATCTTTATCTTTGATTACCGTACCTAAAGTACTGCTATTATTGAGCTCTTCACGTTTCCATTGCCCACCGATAACCAACTGATTGGGTACACCGAGCTTAAATGGAATATTGATTTGACCTTCCGCGATGGACTCATTTGATTTAGCAATTGAATCGCCAACAGATTGATCATAGTCATTATAATAACCCGTTAGCTTTGAGCTAATATCATTCGCCCAACGACCATCCCAAGAAATACTATAACCTTGTCTTTCTAATTTTTCTGGTCCCCATGAAGTAGTTGCGTCTGTACTACTTTCCACACCAGTTGCTGCATTTACGTTGGTAATGCCTTTAGACTGTAGGTTTTTTTCTACGCCGTAATTTGCTTCTAATGCAATATCATGATTAGGTGTTGGTTGGAAATTTAATTGCATACCGAAGTTATTTTTAATATATCCCGGCGTACCATTCACTTGATTTAAATCTGCACTACCACCACGTCCAGCAGAATAACTGGTGAAATTATTATCTGATTCACGACGTGTTTGGCTGGCATTGAGTCGTAGACCAACATGATCTGCCAAAGGACCACTTACCGCTACGCCTGCTTGGAAGGTACGTCCAAGATTCCCTGATGTAGTGGGTTGAGTATAGTTATAAGTCGCACTCCCACCCCACTCAGTATTAATCTTTTTGGTAATAATGTTAATCACACCACCCATGGCATCAGAACCATAAAGTGATGACATTGGACCGCGTACCACCTCAATACGTTCAATCATATCTGGTGTAATCCAGTCTAGATCTTGACGTCCTAGATCTGGACGATAGTTGGTATCACGCGATGAACCTATACGCTTACCATCAATTAAAACTAAAGTATAGTTATCTGGTAAACCACGTAGTTTAATCTTAGAACCATCACCATTCGTACTTAAACCACCTGTTACCCCAGGAATGCGTTTAAGCACATCTGCTAAACTAGCAACTGGACGTTTCTCAATCTCTTCTGCAGTAATCACGGAAATAGATGCTGGTGCCTCTCGCACATCCACAGCTTGCCCACTGGCCGAAATTACGATTGTTTCTAATTGCTTAATGTCTTCTTTATCTTGATCAACAGTTGTCTGTGCAGCCTGTACTACATTAATCATCAATCCCATTACTGCGACCGATAATAACGAACGCTTATAACTTATGGACATAATTGGTTCCTAGATATGCTAACGTACATGATTATGTAAAAAATTTTACGTATTTTAACAAAAGGAAATGAGATATCAACTATTATTGATAATTATTATCATTAATTTTCCATTTAAAATCAAAAACAAATTAGTTTAATGCCTATAATTTAATTACTTATTTTAGCGATTCAATCACACTATAGAGTCGATAAATTAACGGTTTAACTGCTATTTTCACAATTTCATTTGTGCAAAATTGTAAGACAGCGAAAAATGATCAAGTGCTTAAAAAACACTCACAATACATAAAAATAATAAAGCCCCAATACATCGGTATTGAGGCTTTATCAAAAATGAAGAAATTGCCGCAAAGCGTAAATCTCTCTTTAAATAACATCTTATTTAAATAACTTCTTATTTAAAGTATGCACCTTCAGATTGGCTATGATCGGTTTGATCGACCACTCGCGCAAGCTCAGGAATAAACTCTTGCAATGTTGACTCAACACCTTGTTTAAGCGTCACATCAATGGCTGAACACCCTTGGCATCCGCCCCCAAAACGTAATACCGCAGTTAAACCATGTTTTTCATCATTGATCACTTCAACCAAAGCACAGTTACCGCCATGTCCAGCTAAACCTGGATTGATCTCCGCCTGTAGAACGTAGTTGATGCGTTCTTCAATACTTGCATCAGGTCCTACACGTGGCACTTTAGAGTTTGGTGCTCGAAACGTTAGCTGACCACCAAAACGGTCTTTATTGTAATCAATCACTGCATCTTTTAAATACGGAATGGATGGAGTATCAATATAAGCAGGAAAATCTGGATATTCCTGCTTATAGTCCGTTGCAACGACTTCATCTGGCGTACTATAGGCCATACAACATTCAGCGCGCGGTGTTCCAGCACTCTCAACAAAGATACGCACACCGATCCCAGGCGCATCTTGCTTAAGCAATAAGTCTTTTAAGTACTCTTGTGCACTTGGGGTAATCAGTAAATTTGGAATTTCTTCTGCTACTGCAGGATTGCTGCTCTCAGTCGACATACATATTTCCTCACACTGGAGTTGCCATTTTACCTGAAGATGAGGCAAATTAACAAAAAATCAAGCCATACTCGCATTAGACTGAAAAATATTACTGTTATTCAGCGCAGCATGGCATTATGTTGCTTATTCATTCGACGGATATCGTAGGTTCTATGCTGCATTTACCATTCGATCATACAATTACGATCATTATTATCACTTTAATTGTCTCTATTGCTGCATTTATGTCTCCACAGCTTAAGGCACGTTTGAGGTTCTGGCCACCCGCAATGCAACGTGGTCAATATGATCGTTTTATTACCCACGGTTTCGTCCATGCAGATGCAACGCATCTGTTGTTTAATATGATTACGCTCTATTTCTTTGGCAGTATTATTGAGATATTTTACCGTCAATTTTTTTATAATATGGGCTTTGTACTGTTTTATTTAGGCGCGCTCATTTTTGCAATATTACCCAGTTATATACAGCATAAAAATGACAGTCATTGGGCGAGTTTAGGTGCATCTGGCGCTGTATCGGCAGTCTTGTTTTCCTATATTTTATTTAAACCTTGGCATATGATTTTTGTGTTTTTTATCCCTGTTCCGGCCATTATTTTTGCAGTGTTATATATTGCTTATAGCGTATGGGCGGGTCGTCGTGGCAACGATAATATCAATCATAGCGCGCATCTATGGGGCGCAGCCTATGGCGTAATTGTGACCTTATTACTAGAACCCAATTTACTACCGCATTTTATCAAGCAGCTCACTGGCGGTTGAGCCTAACGCACATCAGACTAAAATTGACTCCTCCAAACCACCCAGCATTTTGGTAGTTAATGCCAAGTAAAAAATAACGATAGCATTGATACTAAGCGGGGTTTGAGTAAATTTTAAAATGATGAGCACATTGTTATGACGCAGTTATTAGACGGTATTCAGTTTCCTATTCATCCAGAACGTTTAAAACCAACTAGCTCTCAAGTTGGCAAAGATATTATCGCTGCAGCCTTTGCCAATATTGATCAACGCTGTGCAACACAGGTCAGCCAAGAAAAAAAATGGCGTAAACATTATCCATATTATTTTAAAGAACTGCTAAAACACGCTATTCAACATGATGAGCATGCCATTAAAATTGCTGAACAAGGCTTAGAAAAAGCACAACAAAGTTTTTATTTTCATCGAGATGCTAAGCAATATCCACTCGAACAACTCATGCAAATCCCGCGCACAGGTACATTACAACACATCAAAATAACTGGTGATCAGCAGCAAAAAATAGATTGGTACGTGCCCTATCAAGGTCAGCAATTACGTGGAAAAGCCCTCACTCAGCAACTGGAACAATGGCAAGCGCAAGGTATTATCGAAGCGGGTCATGCCCAAGCTTTACAATGGGTCATCGACCACCCAGAATGCTTAGATTTATCGCAACGATATATTGTGTTAATGGGTGCTGGGTCTGAGGCAGGACCACTGTCTTGGCTATGTAAATGGAAAGCCAATGTGATTGCACTTGATCTGGCCAATGAAAAAGTATGGCAGCGCATAATCGCCACGGTTAAAGCAGGAAATGCCACACTCTATGCCCCAAGCTTTACAGCATTGACTGCACAAGATCCAGATATTGCGCAGCATTTAGGGGTCAATTTACTGACCGATACACCTGAAATTATTCAGTATTTACAACAGCAACCGCATCGCTTAGATCTGGCAGCAATTGCTTATTTAGATGGTGAAAAGCATGTACGTTTGTCTATAGCAATGGATCAAATCGTACAACAGCTCTGCCAAGTCAAACCAGATAGCAGCTTAATGTATATGTGTACACCCACCGATATCTATGCAATCGCCGAAGATATTATCGATGCAACACAACAAAAATATTTACAACGTTCGCGTATCGAAAAATTGCTGTGCAATAATCTATCTCGGCTGAGCTTTAAAAAATTGTTTAAACAAAATTCCAATCAACTGATTACTGCAAATAATGGCAAGCGCTATGGTATTGCAGATTGTCTAGTGATTGAACAAGGTCCAAATTACGCACTGGCAAAACGCATTCAACAGTGGCGTGCTATTGTGGCGCGGCAACAAGGACATCTGGTCAGTATCAATATTGCACCTTCGACCACCACCCATTCCGTAACAAAAAATCCGTTGTTAAAAGCAGCATTTAGAGGGGCGGCTTTGTTTGATGTGGAGGCTTTTAGCCCCGATACCACCAACGCTCTCATGGCTGCCTTGTGGGTTCATGATCTAAGCAACCCACAATCTAGTGCCAACCCAAAACATAACTTAGCCCATCCTTTGGAGCTCATCTCAGACAATGCCAATCATGGTGGTTTATGGCGAGTGGCATATCTTGCACGCAGTGCTTTAAGTGCTGCGGCTGTATATGGTCTAGCACGTGAGAAACTTCCCTTTTAAATACGCTACCTTACAGACCATGAACAATCAAAAAAACGCATGCAATCTCAGCATGCGTTTTTTGGATTGGACTTCATTTTTAGCATCACACGTAAATGAGTAAGTGAAGCTAGGTCACTAGACCCTATCGATCACTCAATCAAATACCGTAACTCAAAAAACTCAAAAATAGTTAAACAAATAAATGTAAAAATAGCCAATATAATGCGCCAGATAAACAAATCGTTGCCGGTAAAGTAAAGACCCATGCCGACAAAATAGTTTTCACCGTATTAAAATTCAATCCAGACTTATTGGCAACCATCGTCCCTGCAACCGCACTGTTCAAGACATGGGTTGTAGAAACAGGCATTCCGAAACCATCTGCAGCAGCGATTGTTGACATTGCTACCAGCTCAGCAGACATGCCTTGACCATAAGTCATATGATGTTTACCAATACGTTCACCAACAGTTACCACAATACGTTTCCAGCCCACCATGGTTCCAAGTCCCAGTGCCAAAGCAACCGCAACTTTTACCCAAGTTGGAATATATTGTAAGAAGGCATCAAGATGTTTGCGATAATCACGGATGACGTGCTTTTGTTGATCGCTCATTGCAGGTAATAACTGCTCTTTTTCTAAGCGTTTAAAGCTTGTGGTACTCAAATACATGTCATTGCGAATGCTATTGACTTCTTGCTCTGGAATTTGCTTGAGATCACCATACTTTGCAACACGTTCACCTAAATGGTCTGTCAAACTCGCCAGTGCTGGAATAACCTCAGCATTGCTTTGTTTGGTTTGAATATATTGCGTTAAAATTTGACGTGCTTTCTCATCAGAATACTTTTCATGTTCAGCATAAATCGCCACCGCGGCTTGCTGAGAAAGCTGCTCAAAACCTTGTAAATGGGATTGTTCTAAATTTTTATTCAATGAATAAGCCAGTGGAACTAAGCCAATTAAAATCAGCATGATCAGTCCCATACCTTTTTGCCCATCATTTGAACCATGTGCAAAACTCACCCCAGTACAGGTGAAAATCAAAATGGCACGAATAATTGGTGGTGGCGGTTTATTTCCTTCTGGCGGTTGGAACAGCTCTAATTGGCGTTTAAATATTTTTTTAACCAAAATAAAGAGTACTGCGGCAAAAGCAAAACCAATGAGTGGAGAGAATAATAAAGCTTTACCCACCTTTAAAACTTGGTCCGTGTCGATACCACTGGCACCACTGCCTGCATGCATCAAGTAATTCATGATCCCCACGCCTAAAATAGAACCAATCAGGGTATGAGAACTTGAAGCTGGAATCCCAAAGAACCAGGTTCCTAGATTCCACATAATTGCAGCGATCAGCATGGCAAAAACCATAGCAAAACCAGCACCGCTGCCCACGTTCATAATCAATTCAACAGGCAACAACGCAATGATGCCATAAGCCACTGCACCGCTCGCCACCATAACCCCTAAAAAGTTACAGAAGCCAGCCCACATCACTGCAACAGGTGCAGGTAAGGCGTTGGTATAAATTACTGTAGCAACAGCATTGGCTGTATCGTGGAAACCATTAACAAATTCGAAACCTAGAGCAATGAACAATGCTGTAGACAATAAAATCACTGAATACAGGCTTAATGGTGGTACATGTGCAAGATCTGTACTTATTTGCACCCCAATATAAATCAGCGTTGCAACAATCAAAGTCACAAACACTGGAATAAAAAATTTTGGTGTCGGGACATGAACATTCGTTGATTTAACGGATGGAACACTTGTTGCAGTATCTGGAGCAGGAGGAATATGTGAATTCATGCAGACGGCTAAGTGGATCAAAATCCAGTTATTGTTAAATTAAATTATGACAATTATATGACAAAGCTGTCACAAGAGAAGCCTTTTTTCTGCCTCTATTGCGAAAGAAGATAAAATCTAGTATTTTAGTTGGGTTTTAATTTACATTAAAATTCATAAGCTTATAATATATTTTCAACCATTTTAATCTGTGATTTTTTCCCCATTCATCTGAAATATTTTATTTAAGTTGATGTAACGATATATCTCAAACGCTTATTTTAAACGCAGCAAATGACAATTTGATGAAATTTTAAACAATTTAATTTAAAGCAATTATTCTAAAAATATCAATATTTTTCAGAAATTTAGTGACAAGGTGCAAATATTTTATTTCATTTAGCCAATACACAAGTGAGATATTCATGTGGTGTTGATTACACCACATGAACCGCTGGTAAAACTGCAGCTTGTGCGCCATGATTCGAACTGAAGCGCCAGCATGAGAGGCAGTCTAAAGCATGACAATTGAACATAGGTTTTGAGCCCCTTTCTGCTACTTTCTGCTACTATGAAGCCTGATTTATATTTGCCCATTTTTCGAGGTGATTCATGTCTATTTTAGCCACCATAAAAACATTACTCACTGAAAAAATTCTAATTCTTGATGGTGCAATGGGTACAATGATTCAACGCCATCAGCTCGACGAGGCAGATTATCGTGCTACACGCTTTGCGGACTGGGCTTATGATTTAAAAGGCAATAATGACCTTTTGGTTCTCACACAACCCGATATTATTCAAGATATTCATGAAGCATATTTAGCCGCGGGTGCAGATATAATCGAAACCAATAGTTTCAATGCGACACGTATTTCGATGTCTGATTACCATATGGAAGATTTGGTGGCTGAAATCAACCGTGAAGCGGCTCGCTTAGCCAAAGCAGCATGTGAAAAATACAGTAGTCCAGAAAAACCACGTTTTGTTGCGGGTGTACTAGGACCTACGTCACGTACTTGTTCCATTTCCCCAAACGTCAATGACCCTGCTTTTCGTAATATTCATTTTGATGAACTCAAAAACAATTATATTGAAGCTTGTCATGCACTGATAGAAGGTGGCGCAGACATCATCTTGATTGAAACTGTATTTGATACACTCAACTGTAAAGCGGCTATTTTTGCAGTAAAAGAAGTTTTCCAACAGATTGGTCGTGAACTCCCCTTAATGATTTCAGGCACCATTACCGATGCATCGGGTCGTACCCTTACAGGGCAAACGGCTGAAGCCTTTTGGAACTCGGTACGCCATGCAGATTTACTGTCGATTGGCTTTAACTGTGCTCTCGGCGCCGATGCCATGCGCCCACATGTCAAAACCATTGCCGATATCGCAGATGTCTTTGTCTCTGCACACCCCAATGCGGGTCTTCCCAATGCCTTTGGCGGATATGATGAAACACCACAACAAACCGCAGCTTTCATCAAAGAGTTTGCAGAGAGTGGCTTGATCAATATGGCGGGAGGATGTTGTGGGACCACGCCAGAACATATTGCTGCTATTTATCAAGCGTTAAAAACCATCAAACCACGCCAAATCCCACCCACTCAAACAGCTTGTCGCCTCAGTGGTTTAGAAGCCTTTAATATTTACCCAGATTCTCTGTTCGTTAATGTCGGTGAAAGAACCAATGTCACGGGCTCTAAAAAATTTCTGCGTCTGATCCGTGAAGAAAACTTTGCTGAAGCTTTAGATGTAGCGCGTCAACAAGTTGAAAATGGTGCACAAATCATTGATATCAATATGGATGAAGGGATGCTTGATTCACAGCATGCCATGGTACATTTTTTAAATTTAGTCGCCTCTGAACCTGATATTTCACGCGTTCCAATCATGATAGATTCTTCGAAATGGGAAATTATTGAGGCTGGTTTAAAATGCGTTCAAGGGAAAGCTATTGTGAATTCAATTTCCCTAAAAGAAGGCTATGACGAATTTGTTCATAAAGCCCGTTTATGTCGCCAATATGGTGCAGCAATCATTGTGATGGCATTCGATGAACAAGGACAAGCCGATACTGCGCAACGTAAACGTGAAATTTGTCAGCGTTCTTATGAAATCTTGGTCAATGATGTTGGCTATCCATCGGAAGATATTATTTTTGATCCAAATGTCTTTGCTGTAGCAACGGGAATCGAGGAACATAATAACTACGCAGTCGATTTCATTGAAGCAACTGGCTGGATTAAACAAAATCTGCCAAATGCCATGATTTCTGGTGGGGTATCTAACGTTTCATTTTCATTTCGTGGCAATGAGCCAGTGCGTGAAGCAATCCATGCCGTGTTTTTATATCATGCCATCCAGCACGGCATGACCATGGGAATTGTCAATGCGGGTCAGTTAGCCATCTATGATGATATTCCCCAAGATCTTAAAGATGCGGTCGAGAATGTCATCCTTAATCGGCAACAAGGTGAAAGCGGTCAGGAGGCGACAGAAAAACTACTCGATATTGCAGAACAATATCGTGGGCAAAGTGCTACGCAAAAAACAACAGAAAATCTTGCATGGCGTAATGCGCCGGTTGAAAAACGTTTAGAATATGCTTTGGTCAAAGGCATCACAACATATATCGATGTCGATACTGAAGAAGCACGCTTACAGGCAAAACGCCCCTTAGATGTGATTGAAGGACCACTCATGGAAGGCATGAATGTGGTGGGAGACCTATTTGGTGCTGGAAAAATGTTCCTTCCACAAGTGGTTAAGTCGGCACGTGTTATGAAACAAGCCGTAGCTTGGTTAAACCCCTATATTGAAGCCGAAAAAACTGCGGGACAATCTAAAGGCAAAGTACTCATGGCAACGGTAAAAGGCGATGTGCATGATATCGGTAAAAATATTGTTGGCGTAGTATTAGGATGTAATGGCTATGATATTGTCGACTTAGGGGTGATGGTTCCTGCTGAAAAAATCTTGCAAACCGCTATTGATGAAAAAGTTGATATTATTGGGCTTTCTGGACTGATTACCCCCTCGCTAGATGAGATGGTCTTTGTTGCCAAAGAAATGCAACGTAAAGGCATGCACATTCCCTTATTGATTGGTGGTGCAACCACATCCAAAGCACATACTGCCGTGAAAATTGACCCTCAATATCAAAATGATGCAGTGATCTATGTAGCAGATGCCTCTCGAGCAGTCGGTGTGGCAACCACCTTATTGTCTACAGAAATGAAACCAAAATTTGTTGCAGATCATCGTGCAGAATATGCCAAAGTACGTGAGCGCCTTGCCAAAAAACAACCCAAAGCCGCCAAACTCAGCTATGCCGAAGCCATCAACAATTGTTTTAGTTTTGACTGGGATGCCTACGTGCCCCCTATCCCTAAAATTACTGGCGTTCATGTGCTCAGGCAATATCCCTTAGCACGTCTGGTTGAATATTTTGACTGGACACCCTTTTTTATTTCGTGGAGTCTCGCCGGTAAATTCCCCCAAATCTTAGCAGATGAGATCGTTGGTGAGGCAGCACAAGATTTGTATCAACAAGCGCAACAGATGCTAGACGATATTATTCATCAGCAACGCTTTGATGCGCGTGCGGTTTTTACCATTTCGCCCGCCAGCCGCACAGGTGCAGATAGTGTCAGTGTCTATCATGATGCAACACGACAACAGATCTGTCATAGCTTCCAACATTTACGCCAACAGTCCGATAAAGTCACTGGTAAAGCCAACTACTCACTGGCTGATTTCATTGCACCAGTAGAATCTAATGCCCAAGACTATCTTGGCGGTTTTACTGTATCGATCTTTGGTGCAGAAGAAATGGCACATCGCTATAAAGCGCAAGGTGATGACTATCGTGCTATTTTGGTCCAATCTTTAGCTGACCGTTTTGCTGAAGCCTTTGCTGAGCACTTACATGAAAGAGTTCGGAAAGAATTTTGGGGCTATCAAGCTGACGAACAGTTCAGCAATGCAGAGCTGATCAAAGAAAAATATGTCGGGATCCGTCCAGCACCAGGTTATCCGGCATGCCCAGAACATTCCGAGAAAGCGGTATTATTTGACTGGCTCGGCACTACTGAAAAAATCGGTACGCAATTAACCAGTAACTTTGCAATGTGGCCGCCTTCCAGTGTCAGTGGTTTCTACTATAGCTTGCCACAAAGTGAATATTTCAATGTCGGTAAAATCTCAGAAGACCAAGTGGCAGATTATGCGGCACGTAAAGGCTGGGACATGACTCAAGCCAAACGCTGGTTAGCACCAAACTTAGATGATTCAGTCAATTAAACCAGAACACAGCAGGATGCTCAATGCTCGTCAGCAGATTCCACTGCTGACCACAGCAAACACATCAGCGTCTATCTTTAATGTATATTTGGGTAATAGTTTGAGCAATAAAATGTAGTCTGCAATTAGCCACAGAGCAACTAAAATCACGATAAATCCAAAACTAATAACACTGTTTTCGCCAAGCTTCATGCCATTGCTGCCACCCGACAAAAGCCAGCCCAATAAAAATTGCATAGAGCATGGCAGTCAGCCATAGACCACTAAAAATAAACATGCCGACATAACAAGTATTTAAAATAATCCACATATACCAAGTGGCAATATATTTACGACTACTCCAATAGGTTGCCAATAAACTCAAAGCAGCTAACATCGCATCTAAATAGGGTAAAGCAGCATGGCTAAAATAATGCAGCGACCAACCAAATAGCAGCCCCAGACTGATCGCACAGCACAGTTGCCCTAGCATTTTCAATATACCAGCAGCTTCAATACGAATCTCATGATCCAGTTGTTGACCACGACGCCAGTGATAAAAACCATAGATGTTCATGGCAATAAAAAAGAACTGCAGAATAGTCTCGGCAAATAACCGTGACTGATAAAAAATATAGCTATAAAGCAAACAAGCGATCATATTGATCAGCCAACATGCCATACGACGCTTAATGGTGAGAATTACTCCGAAGATTGCAATGGGCACTGCGATGATTTCTAGGCTAGTCATCTTTATCTATGGTCATGGGCGATAATGAGCATATTATTCAGTGTTCTGTGCAAAAGACCAGTTCTTTATTGCAAGAAAACATTATATTTTCCCGTCACGCAACAACGCGGCTATAACATCGCCAATTCAGCGTCCATTACCCAATCGAGCGACCGACTACTTTTAATGAGCAGCGAAGGTATTCCTGATCAATTGTCGATCGCCCTATTCCATAACTCTATGGTGAATGTAATATCGATTCAAATGCTTTAAGACGTTTATAGATCGATAACAATTCAATAATCGTTTTCCAAGAATCGACCAAATACTGAAAAGCTTCCCGCACTTTGCCGAAAATATTGGTAATCTGCATAAACAGCCCCAATGTTAATAAACCACCTGCAATCGATGGAAATAGCATCACAATGCCAAAAATATTGTCTAATTGGCTATACCAGATACTCACAAGGTTAAAATAGGCATAATGGAAATAAATTCTAAAATAGTTAAAACGGACATTCTTAAATAAACTTTTTAATTCTTTAGGTTGTGCACGATCGCTATGATCTTCCCCGTACACCAGTTCTTTACGATATGCAGCTTCAACCTTTTGGTTATTAAACTCAAGACCAGGCAACTTAATCCCGACCAGTACCAAGACGATGGTGCCAAATAATGCCCAAAGTACCGCTGCCCAAACCAAAGAATACTGCAACTCACCTATTACAGGTAAACTGGGCACATGACTGGATAACTGTACCAAGATCGGTAAAAATGCAATCAACGTTAAAATAGCACGGATAAAACTCACGCCTAATGCTTCTAAGGTCGTCGCAAAACGCATGGTATCTTCTTGTACCCGTTGTGATGCGCCTTCTATCGTTCTTAAAATAGCCCAATGCGCGGTATAGTACTGGTTCATGGCGGTACGCCAACGAAAGATATAATGACTGACAAAGAACAGATTAATGACCGCAACCGTAACATGCACCATCGCAATATATAAAAAGGTTAGGGTACCTTGGTAGAGTAAATTAATATCTCCCCCACCTTGGCTCATCATATCCTGAATCAGATTATAAAAAGGATTATACCAAGCATTGACATTCACACTGGTCTGTACCCCAAACCAGACATTGAAAATAATAAAAGCAGATCCCCAAATAGACCAGTTATGCCATGGATGCCGTGCAACCAAGCGCCAAAACATAGAAAAAATGGCAAATGCGCCGATATACCAAATATAAAACCATAAAAACTGTGGTGACCAAATACGTGTTAGACCAATGGGTAATTCTGCTTGGCTATAACCTTCAGCGAAACCAATCATTGTTCCCCAATCTTTTCCACCATAAAACCAAAGAAATAGATTAAAAATAAACCACAGTACTGCTGATAAAAAAAACCATTTAGGCTTTGGGAAAAAAGCTCTGAACATAGATGACATAACCTAAAACTATTATGGCTACGCTTTCTTTGCATTTAGATTCTCGCTATTCAGATTCTTTGCATTTAGAGTTTTAAAGCGTGCGTAGCGCATCATGTTAGTAATCAGATCAGCAAGATTTGCTGGAACTGTTTATCTTCAACCACCCTCAGTTGCATATATCGCTCAGTTGCGTATATTGAGTTATAAGCTGCCTTAAGTATTTTTGAAGATAGAATTTATATTCAAAATACACCACATTTTTCAGAGATAAAAGCCTTGTTTGTAATGATATTTATCCCTATCCACATGTTTTATACAGCTAAAGAATATTGGCTTAAAAGTCGCACGAAGATTTTAGGTCGCATATAGCTTGTCGATATAGCTCCTACTCTAAATCACTGGGCCATCTGGTGATCTGTTTTTTCATTGTCGCTAATGCAGTGAGCGATAATGAAAATTGCCATCATAGCCGCAGTGATAAAACATCATTTTGTTGTTAAGTGAGCATACCAATGTTATCAAAAGATTTTTAAATAAAAATAAGAACATGAATTTAATAAAAAAATACAAACAATATAGAACAATTAAATATCATTATACTTAACTTTAGGTTTAATAGAACTCAACCAAATATCCCACATCAACAATCCCCTATATTGAGCAACTAAACAATATAAACCAAATAACCAAAACCCCAGCTATAATAAATTTTAAGCGTGTAAAAACGTATTGCATCGCATTAAAATCTCAATGCACACAATACGTTTAAATATTTAGAATATGTATAGGCATAAAGAAGACAGACAAAATCTTAAATCATGTCGTTATTTTGCTGCTCTTCTTATCAAAAGAATATAAATAATTGATATACGCTAAAAATAATAAATTAGTTTCACACCCAAAGCTTTAAACCCAACGCCAAAAAATAAAATACCCATAAAAAATAGATTATAATCAATCAATTATGTAATTAGACAACCATATCTAGCTTTTGTAAATTTTCATCTGCCTTTGCTTTTGAACTACTATTCAATTGCATTGGCAGTGAGATATGTTGATGAATAACACGCCAATGCGCCTTTTGCAGTTGTAAACACATGGTCGTACGACACCATGGCATCATGGCACTGTGATCATCTATATTCTCTATTTTTGAATAACAATGTAATACGGCAATATCATCTGAAACATAGAGCTTCATATCACGTCGTACAATTCTGACTTTATCTCTAAAACAAAAGCAGAACTTTTCCCATTCCTCACGGTAATCTTCAACACCATCAATATGCGATGCTAAATCAAATAAACAAACTTGTTCATCGTACTGTTGCATCAGTGAATCAACTTGTTTATTCACAACTGCATGATCTAAGTACTCAATTTGCCGAATAACATCCGCAGCAATATGCTGATTACCTTTAATATCAATCATAATTAATAACCTTCACCATTAAGCCCTAACTCTTTAAATTAAGATTTAAAATTATACAAAAACCACAATACTTCCAGCCTTTGCATAAAAAAATGAAATGCAAAATCAAAGCTTTCTGAATCTTTTAAGGCAATATATTCTAGCACCAAGCCATTTTAATCAACATATAAACTGTTTTTTTATTTAAACAAAATACAATACAAACCACATAAAATAATAAAAATTAACAAAAATCGTTTTAAATACATTGATTTAATTTTTATGGTTTGCTAAAAAAACTAATATTATCCCAAGTGAAAATTAATATTTTCAACTTTAATCTTCCACGTATAAAAACCGATTAAATTACTAGGTTTATATTGCATAGATATCGCTAAAAACTATTCTTTATTATATTTTCTTATTTGGAAAAGAAAGAAACCTAATTGTTATGACAACACAAACCGTGTTTATCGCACATATTAGGTTTCTATAGTTAAACTATCTACAATATATAATTAAATATACTGGTTATTTATTAAGCTTTCTTAACAAATTCAGATTTCAGTTTAATTGAACCAATGCCATCAATTTTACAATCAATGTCATGCCCATCAGTAGCATCTGCTAATAAACGAATGTTTTTAACTTTGGTACCCACTTTAACAACAGATGAAGAACCTTTAATCTTAAGGTCTTTAATCACAGTGACACTATCACCATCAGTTAAAACGACACCATGCGCATCTTTAATCTGTTGTTGTTCTTCCACAAGTTCTTCACCAGCATGCCATTCATGCGCACACTCTGGGCAGATGAATAAACTCCCATCTTCATAAGTGTATTCAGATTGACATTGCGGACAGTTAGGCAAGGACATAATCGTCTCCCTAAAAAGCGCCCATTATGACAAATGCTAGGATATTTTCAATTCATTAATGTCTTTAGGATTAAATCGTGGTTTCAGAGCGTCAATCGACGGGCTATTTTAGCATGCGAGCCAATACCACTTGATCTAAACAACGTATACCGTTTTCCCAGATTTCTTCTGGATAATTTAAAAAAACATTCTTTTCGATATACTGCATCCGAAAACCCATTTTTTGATAGAGTGCCATTTGTGCCAGACTTGAGTTGCCAGTTTTAATCCAGAGTTTATCGAACTGTTGTGACTGACAATAATCAATGGCTTCAGCAATTAATTGTTTTGCTAAACCCTTGCCACGATAATGTTCCAATACCGCAATATTTTTTATTTCAGCTTCTGTTTGGTTTAGACTACACAAGGTTAACTGAGCAATCAGTTGTTGTTGCACATACATGCCCAAGACACGACTCTGTGCCAAATACTGGCTCACGGTATGCCAATCAGGATCTGCCTCCAACAATAAAGCACGACATTGTAATTTCTCGGTCCAATCCTCTAAATGCTTTATGCTGTACATAATAAATGAATATCCTCTGGTTCAGCGGCAAATAACGTTGGGTCGGGCTGATATAATACTTTAGCCCCTTGGCGCATATAGAAATCAACTGTATTACAGGTAGGTATTGCAGAAATATACAGTGCTGTAGCGTTTAAATCTTTTAGACTGGCTAAGGTTGCTTGCATTAAATCAGCACCAATACCCTGCCCTCGATAATCTGCATCGACATAGAAATAACTTAATAAACGTGCTTGAGGGTATAAAGTAACGGGATGCGCACCGATAACACTGACTGCAATCAAGCGCTCAGCATCCCATAGACCTAAACAGATAGCACCATCTTGATAGGCTTTGCGAATGGTTGGAGGATCTTCAGCGAGGTGTTGCTCATCCCAGCCTAAAACATCATAAAAACAAGAATAAGCATGTAGTTCGCCATGCGTTTGACGATACATTCGTTCAATCACTTCACGGCGATTAATATGTTGCCAAATTAAGGGAATATCAGTTGCAGTTAAATGACTTAAAATATATTGGGGGCTCGACATCCAGTATCCCACTCAAGCTAGTGTATTACGATACGGCCTATTATACGTCGTTGCCCCCACAGTGATAAGCGTTATCACCCTGATTTATAAGATCTGGGTTTATTGCTTCTGGGTTAATTGGTTTTGGATTGATTGGTTTGATATTGATTAGTTACTATATTCATCCTCATCTTGGTCAAACTCATAAATATAACCAACACATCCCCAGCCATCATATTCAGCACCATGTTGTGCTGCAATACCGATGAACCACTGTTCTAATGCAGTAATATCTTCATGGTCAGGAACCATATCGACAAATACCGTCAAAACCCATAATTCAGGTTGAACATCATCTTCAAAAAATGCGAGTTTTTGTTCTTCATGTAATAAAAATAACGCGCACTGTTCTAATTTTTTCTGATCGGTAAATAAAAGAGAGAACTCTATTTGATGTACTTCAGATAAATCATTGCCATCTAAATACATTTGCCAAAGTAATTCACCATTTTCATCCGCTGGAAACTGTAAGTCATTTCGTTCAAGGTTTTGTTCAACATTATTATTCATCTTGGTGCTCCAAAGGCAATTTATCTCATCAAACTAACATGTTTTTATGACACTTTCACGATGAGTTTATACAAACATCCAATCTCCATAGCAGCATGCCAATTTTCCTACTCAGCGACAGGCGTTTCCTTTTGCCAGCAATGCACAGGTATTCTAAAAATGGCAAGCTTAAAATACCACACGGCGCATTTTAAATAACTACACTCTAAAATGGCGTCTGCGCTTCAACCTGCAAGGCTTGCCCTGTTATAGGATGAGAAAAAGTCAGTTGATAAGCATGTAAAGCCATTCGTGTGAAATGACCTGCCTTGGCATTGGGATGATACAACTTATCTCCCATAATCGGATGACCGATATATTGCATATGCACACGTAATTGATGCGAGCGTCCTGTCATGGGCGTGAGTTGTACACGACTGATATCTGCGACCGCATCATAATGTTGTAAACGAAATAGCGTTAACGCGTGTTTGCCAAGCGCAAAATCTACCCGTTGTTTAGGGCGATTATCCCAATCCGTCAGCAAGGGAACATCGACTTGACCCTGTGCTGCAATTTGACCTTGTACCCATGCTATATATTGTTTTTCGATTTGACGCGCTTGAAAAAGTTTACTGATCGCAACCTCGGCTGTACGATGCTTGGCAAACATCAATAATCCAGAGGTCGCCATATCTAAACGATGCGTCACTTTGGCTGCTGGATATTCTGCCAATATCCGTAAATAAGCACTGTCCTGATGCTCAGGCAAACGCCCCATCACAGATAATAAACCGGCAGGTTTATCTATAATAATGATGTCTTCATCCTCGTATATTTTACTTAATGGCTGTTGTGGCGGGCTATAAATAAAATGATCGTTCAGTGCCATGAGGGTATCGTCATTGTTTCTGCTAAATTTGTGCGGCGCAACATAGCAAGCAGCAAAATGACTGTCAATTGAATTTTTAACTGCGCTCTATTCAGCACAGTCCTGTTCAATTTCAGCGTATAAGCAAAGTAAAAATGATCAACATTAAAATATTTTCGTATGCGCTACAAAAATTCGTTTTAGCCCTTTTGAGAATAATAAATAAGGGGTCAACAATAGCGTCATCAGCAGATGGTAAATAATTTCATCATGAAAATACAAAGCATCTTGTAACTTTGCTTGTCCTAAGCTTTGATAAGAAATGAAGATTTTCAGTGTATCGCTAAGCAGTAAAGCAATAAAACTATATATTGCATAGCGCAAAAAACGCACATCCCGATTTGAGTACAATAACGTTAAATAAATTAGCCATAATAAAGATAAAGCATCAATTAAAAAGTCAAATAGCATCGAACGTATATACCAAGGATTATCACTGATCGCTAAAACTTGATGCACCAAGCCCCATTTGGACAAAAATTCATAATTCCACCCAACAAACTTAATGACTAAGCTCAATGATATCGCACTAAGCACGATTGCGATCAGCAGATCGCTTAGACTGATATCGCTATTTTTCATATTTATTCTCCGATTTTTTCTAAGTCTAAAACATCATAATGCTTCATTCTTTAGCTTATTCGCTTGCCGCGGTTTTTAACTGTAAAAAACCTTATGGAGTGGCATGCGGGTATCGTCATTGTTTCCACTAAGTTTGTGCGCTACGACATGGCAAGCAACGAAATGACTGTCAATCCATATCAGGCTAATACTATACTTAAGCACTAAATACGCGGTTCATCAGTTTGAGCACATCAGCAGATTGCTCGACTGAGCGTAACAATTAAAACGCCGAAAATTACAATGATTGGCGTAGTTTTATCGATAGGGATTTTAAATGAAAAATAAACCGATCTATAGTGATCCTTTTGACGGTTATCGCGAACTCACACTGCGTGGTATCGTGTTAGGAATACTCATCACCATCGTTTTCACAGCGTCAAATATCTATCTCGGTCTAAAAGTTGGTTTAACCTTTGCATCGTCTATTCCTGCGGCAGTACTGTCAATGGCTATTCTAAAATGGGCGAAAGATTCAAACATCTTAGAAAATAATCAAGTACAAACCCAAGCTTCTGCTGCGGGGACATTATCTTCCGTCATCTTTGTATTACCAGGACTGTTGATGATTGGTTATTGGCAAGATTTCCCGTTTTGGCAAACAGCCTTGATCTGTATGGCAGGTGGTATTTTAGGCGTTATATTCACCATTCCTCTGCGTCATGTCATGGTGGTCAATAGCCCACTGCCTTATCCAGAAGGTATCGCAGCTGCTGAAATTTTAAAGACCGCAAGCAAAGGACGCATTGCCAATGCGCAAGGAGAGATTATTCAGGAAGCTGAATCAAGCAGCGCAGCAACAACACATCAAAGTAGTAATGCCAAAGAAATTGTTTATGGTGGGCTTTTTGCAGCCCTCATCAGCTTTATGACAGGCGGTCTACGTCTACTCACCGACAGCAGTAGTCTCTGGTTAAAAGCAAGTGCAGCGATATTTCAAATTCCTCTGGGCTATTCACTGGCCCTCTTGGGTGCAGGTTCCTTAATTGGCATTGGCTCAGGTATTGCGATTTTGGTTGGTATTGCCATCACGTGGGGAGTGGCGGTGCCATTTTTTAGCGCCATAGCCCCTATGCCAGAGCAATTAGACATTGCCACCTATGCCAATCAAATCTGGAAAGAAAAAGTTCGTATGATTGGGGTTGGAACCATTGGCATTGCGGCAATCTGGACTTTATTGGTGCTTTTTAAACCCATGTTGCAAGGGGTAAAATTATCCATCCAAGCCTACCAGAGTAAAACCGACCAACACAGCGTTCCTCGTGCTTCACGTGATTTACCCCCCAAATATATGCTGCTCATGATCAGTCTAGTCGCGGTACTGCTCTATGTGACTTTTTATTATTTTGTCGCAAGTTCAGGCTTGGCACTGACTTGGGCATGGGCTTTGGTGGCATTGGTTACAGTATTAACCATGTTGATTGGTTTCTTGGTTGCGGCAGCCTGTGGTTATATGGCGGGCTTGGTGGGCTCTTCTTCTAGTCCGATTTCAGGCATCGGTATATTGGCAATATTACTTTTTTCAGTTTTATTGCTCATGCTCAGCCATAGTGTTAGTGAACAACAAGGACAAAACCTAAATCACTTTCTTACTGCATTGGCTATTTTTGCCACGTCGGCGGTGGTTGCCATTGCCGCGATTGCCAATGACAATTTACAAGATTTAAAAACCGGCTATTTATTACATGCAACACCAGCCAAGCAACAAATTTCCTTGATGATTGGCTGTGTCGTCGGTGCATTGATCATCGCACCAGTATTAGAATTACTCTACTATGCTTATGGTTTTAGTGGTGCTTTACCACGCGCCAATATGGATCTCAGCCAAACCCTCGCAGCACCACAAGCCTTACTCATGAGTACCATTGCACAAGGCATATTTTCGCAGCAGTTACTCTGGGATTATATTTTCATTGGCATAGTTTTAGGTGCTGTGCTGATTTTGATCGATTTCATTCTCAAACGTATCAGTCATGGTCATTTAGCCTTGCCCGTCTTGGCTGTAGGTTTGGGCATCTATCTTCCCCCGAGTGTCAATATTCCATTATTTTTTGGCGCATTATTATTTTGGCTCATCAAACGTCATGTACGTCGTCAAAACAATGGCGAAGCACGACTGCTACAGGTTGAAAATCGCGGTACGTTATTTGCGGCAGGACTGATTGTTGGTGAAAGCCTGATGGGGGTTGTTTTGGCAATGATCATTGTGACATCAACCAGTCTGGGCGGCTCAGATGCGCCACTTGCGATTGCATTGCCCAACTGGGAGCTTATGGCAAATATACTCGGCTTTATGGTATTTATTTTCGCCATGTGGTTATTCTGCAAACGCTGTTTGTCTGCTTAAACCCTAAAACTTAAGCTCTAAAACTTAGACCCTAAAACTTAAGTCCTGAATTTAGGGTCTACAGATCAGCGCTCAAACACAATGTGTGCTAAAAACTGCGTGTTGGATCCACCCGGTATATTGCAGCTGGGCTTGAATAGATGTAAAGCCAATGCAAGCCCACTTACAAATCGCAGCGACCTATGCCATTGAGCATGTGTCGCTGTTTAATATGAACATCATGACAAAAGACCTGACCACCCGCCATCCTTTTAATCAAAACTGAAATCATCAAAATCTTTGATTTTAGAAAGGTAATAACTTGGATAATTGACCTTCGACCACTTTTCTGCAAAACGAGGAGGCTCAACCTCATCTTGTGCTGCATTTAAATTTGTTCGGGTTAATTCGCGTTGCGTTATAAAGTTAATACTGGTTTGACGCCGAATATAGGGTCCAAAATTGTTAGAGCCCTCAAAACCGATCAAAGCTAGATCTTGTCCCTTTAAACGAAAGCTATATCCCCAATGACCATAACGACCATGCAGATAACGGATATTGAGTAAGCCTTTATCAATTTCGACCAACAACTCTGGCGGAAAATATACCCCACCCTCTTCATTTTCAGAAGAGAAGCAATCCAGGTTCTTCAGCACTGGTCTATATTGACCATTTTGATTTAATAGAACAATTAGACCGCGGCGATTGCGATCAAGTCGCCCACGATACTGATCATCCACCCATTGCTTGGGATCAGTTCCTTTGACGATCAAAACCATATCGTCAACCCCATCACCATTTAAATCGCCCGATACCGCAGCAAACAAGGTGTAATGTTGCGGGATATAGCTTTTAAATTCCTGTTGCAGTATTTGCCATTGTGGTTTTTTGGCATCAATCTCTTCGGCATGGCCGTAAAGCCACACGGTACTGCACAGCAATACACTCAAGAGCATATGACGTAGCGCAACTTTGAACATGATAAAACCACTCTGTTGATGGAAGCTTTTTAAGCGAAGTATAAATTTAAGCAAAGTATAAATTAAACAAAGAATAAACAATCAGTGATAGACCGTGTTTATTGCTAGCTCACCTAGCCATAGGTCATATCTCTCACGATAGGTCTGGTCTATCACTGATCTTTAAGGTCAATATGAAAAGCATTCATTCATTGCAATGCTTTAAGCCATGGCACTACTTTCCAAAAAGTCTTGTGCAAAACGCTGTAACACACCACCCGCACCATATACATGTACTTCTTCTTCGGTATCTAAACGACAGGTTACAGGGACTTCAAGCAAACTGCCATCTTGTCGTTCAATCTGTAACGTTAAAGTGGTCCGTGGTGCAAGATGCCCAACCACACTATAAAGCTCTGTACCATCAAGAGCCAATGTCTTACGGTTGGTGCCAGCCTTAAACTCTAAAGGAAGTACCCCCATACCAACCAAATTGGTCCGGTGAATACGCTCAAAGCCTTCAGCCACAATCACTTCCACGCCGGCTAGGCGTACACCCTTGGCCGCCCAGTCACGACTAGAGCCCTGACCATAATCTGCCCCTGCCACAATAATCAAAGGCTGCTTACGATTCATATAAGTTTCAATCGCTTCCCACATTCGCATCACCTGCCCTTCAGGCTCGACACGCGCCCAAGAGCCTTGACGCACCGTGCCATCAGCATTGCGGACCATTTCATTAAATAGTTTTGGGTTGGCAAAGGTTGCACGTTGAGCCGTCAAATGATCACCGCGATGAGTCGCATAGGAGTTGAAGTCTTCTTCCGGTACGCCCATTTTATGCAGATATTCACCTGCAGCAGAATCCAGCAAAATCGCATTCGAAGGAGACAAATGATCGGTCGTGATATTATCGGGTAAAATCGCTAAGGCATGCATATCGGTCATACTGCGCGGTGCTGCCAAAGCCCCTTCCCAATAAGGTGGACGGCGAATATAAGTACTTTGCGGACGCCAGTCATACAGTGGGCTCTCAGACTTTGCCACCTCACCCAAATCAAACATTGGAATATAAACTTGTCTAAATTGCTCTGGTTTGACTGCTATTTTGACCAAAGCATCTATTTCTGCATCGGACGGCCAAATATCTTTTAGATATACAGGTTGTCCATTTGTATCTGTCGCCAAAGGATCATGTTCAATGTCGACGCGAATAGTACCTGCTAGCGCATAGGCAACCACTAGCGGTGGTGAAGCCAGAAAAGCTTGTTTGGCATAAGGGTGTATACGCCCATCAAAATTACGGTTGCCTGACAATACCGCGGTCGCATACACATCACGGTCAATAATTTCTTGCTGAATTTTAGGGTCTAATGCACCAGACATGCCATTACAGGTAGTACAAGCATAAGCCACGATACCAAAGCCAAGCTGTTCTAAGTCGGTCAAGACACCCGCTTCTTTTAAATACAACGCTGCGGCTTTAGAACCTGGTGCAAAAGAAGTTTTTACCCATGGTTTCGGTCGCAAGCCCAACTGATTGGCTTTTCGTGCCAACAAGCCTGCAGCGACGGTATTGCGTGGATTGGATGTATTGGTACATGAGGTAATGGCTGCAATAATAATCGCGCCATCAGGCATGCGTCCATCCTCAGGTTGTTCAACCACTCCGGCAATGCCCTTGGCTTTGAGTTCAGAGGTCGCCACCCGAGCATGGGGATTGGAAGGACCTGCAATATTTCGACCAACCTTGGATAAATCAAAACGTAATACCCGCGGGTACTGTGCCTGACGCATTGCATCCGCCCATAAACCAACACTTTTGGCGTATTGTTCCACCAAAGCAACCTGTTTGGCCTCACGACCGGTCAGATTTAAATAATCAATGGTGTTTTGATCGATATAAAACATGGCGGCAGTGGCACCATATTCTGGTGTCATATTGGAAATCGTGGCACGATCTCCCACCGACATGCTATCTACACCTTCACCAAAGAATTCTAGATAAGCACCAACAACACGTTCTTTACGTAAAAAAGCAGTCAGTTCTAATACGATATCGGTCGCGGTAATGCCAGCTTGGCGCTGCCCAACCAGCTCTACCCCAATGATATCGGGTAAACGCATCCAAGATGCACGACCGAGCATGACGTTTTCGGCTTCTAAGCCGCCAACGCCGATGGAAATAACCCCTAAAGCATCGGTATGTGGCGTATGCGAGTCCGTTCCCACACAGGTATCTGGAAAGGCTATGCCATCACGTACTTGTACTACTGGCGACATTTTTTCCAGATTAATCTGATGCATAATTCCATTACCCGCTGGAATCACATCTACATTTTCAAAAGCCGTCTTGGTCCATTCAATAAAATGGAAACGGTCTTCATTGCGACGATCTTCAATGGCACGGTTTTTTTGGAAAGCCTCTGGATCAGAGCCGCCATATTCGACTGCTAATGAATGATCGACAATCAACTGGGTCGGCACAACTGGATTGACTTTGGCTGGATCACCGCCTTGTGCTGCAATGGCATCGCGTAGCCCTGCCAAATCGACCAAAGCAGTTTGACCTAAGATATCGTGACAGACCACCCGTGCCGGATACCAAGGAAAATCATATTCCTGTTTGACTTCGATAATTTGTCTTAAGGACTGTTGCAATAAGGTCGGATCGCAACGACGCACCAATTGCTCAGCAAGTACTTTGGCGGTATAGGGTAATTTTGCATAAGCGCCTGGCTGTATATCTTCAACGGCTTGGCAGACATCGAAATATTGCAACTGGGTATCATGCAGTGCTTTGCGGTACTTGTTATTCATCATGAACTTGCCCCTTTCGTGTTTTTTTCATCCCTTTCATTGCCAAGTGACTTAGCATGAATTAGTTGGCATTGTACGCTGTGGAAAACCCATTTCCCAAATCTTATATATTTCAAATACTTAACCCACAAAACCCCAGTTTTAGCAATAATTAGTTACACAATTGTTAATTTATCCGTGCAATATCTACTTTTTTAGAGAAAATAGTGGAAAATGAATAGCATTATGATCTAACCTGATGGAAAAACAGCGAGTCTCTATGTCTAGCCTAGCCTTCTCTGCCTTTAGCTTAATCGGTGTCGATGCAGAAAAATTCCTACAAGGGCAAGTCACCCTTAATGTCGCAAAACTTGCTGAACATTCGACGCGTTATAGCGCGATCTGTAATCTCAAAGGTCGTATCCAATTGGGTCTATGGATAAAAAAAATAGCCGATCAACACTTCGAGCTGGTCTGTACCCAAGATCAAGCCGAGACCCTCAGCGCGCACCTAAAAAAATATGGCGCATTTTCAAAAATGCGCTTGGAAGCTTTGGGCACACGCTATCCTGTTTGCCAAGGCATTCAAACCGAGTTCCAAGAACAGGCTACGGATATCACTGCATGGCAACTGCAAGCCATCGATTCAGGACAAGCTTGGATTAATCAAATCAATAGTGAATTATTTCAACCCCAAGAATTACGTTTACATCAACGTGATGGCGTACATTTCGATAAGGGTTGTTATTTGGGGCAAGAAATTATTGCCCGTTTGTGGTTTAAGGCAAAACCGAAACAGTGGTTACATTTGATTGAGGGACAAGGTGCTGCACCACAGTTTGGTGAGCAACTTTTAAAGACCGTGCAAGTGGTCAATAGCATAGCGATTGGTGATGGATATCGAGCCTTGGTGGTGGCTAAACCAGAGTCACTTCGCGAGCTCAATGTTACGGTGATTGATCTACCCGAAGCCCTCAATGGGGATGTCGCCAGACCACAACATTAAGACTAAGACCTGCCAGAAAATCAGCAATCTCAGCTGAAATCCCCTACACCCTACCGCGCCGTAGACCTTATCGCAAATACGTCTACGGTGCTTAGGTCCATAAATATCTTATGGGGAACATGTTTGGGTTGGCGTCAGCTTGGGGCTGCAGCTTTATCAACATCGTGTAGAATTGTTTCATCCTGTAGAGAAATACTTTACTTTTTTTGTAAATTTGGCACTCTCTAAGCATTTATTTTAAATAGAGACTACAGATGAAAATATGGTCAGGGCTAATCTGTGCGGCACTATGGGCAAGCACTACAGCACATGCAGATATCAACACCCTACAAAATAATTTAAAAAATAATTTTCCTGAAATCCCAGTTGAATCTGTCACCCCGACTGCATTTGATGGTATTTATGAGGTCTATACCGGTGATCGTATTGTCTATACAGATGACAAAGCGAAGTATTTTTTAGTCGGTAATCTCATTGATCTCGCTGCACAGCACAATATTACCGATGAGAGACAGGCTTATTTAAATCGGATTGATCCCAAACAATTTCCAATAAAACAAGCTATTAAGCAGGTCAAAGGCAATGGTCAACATATCTTATATGTCTTTACCGACCCGGACTGCCCATATTGTAAAAAGCTAGAAAGTGAATTAGAAAAAGTTGATAACACCACCATCTACACCTTCATGATGCCGATTACCCAACTACATCCCAATGCCTTCAATATCTCCGCGCAAATTTGGTGTGATAAAAAACCTTATCAGGCGTGGAGCAACTATATGCTCAAACAACAAGCACCAACAGCAAAAACAGATTGTAAACACCCGATCCAACAAAATATTGATTTCGCTCAACAGCATAAGATTAGTGGCACGCCAACATTTTTCTTAGCAGATGGCAGTCGTTTTGGTGGTGTACGCAGTGCCGAAGACATTCAGCAATTACTGAAGCAAGTCGCGGCAAAACCCAAGTCATAAGAATATCCAATGAGCCCCTCAAAGCTGCCGTACTGCATGTGCAAGACCATAAAGATCGACATATCATCTATTATGATAATTGGGCTTGGTTGATGGCGCAGATCAGACGACAGCCTGTGGGGATTTAACCTGTGGCGATTTAAATAGCGCGCTAGAAGCATCGAAGTGGCTATTTAGCGACCTGATAAGTTACTGATTAGTGAGCGACCTGATGAGTTAACTGATATTGAGATATTGAAATGCTTGGTTGAATGCTTGGTTAAATATTTGACCATGGATGAGTCGTGATATTTGCTGCAAACATGTCTTTGACATCTTCAAAATTCTCTTTTGAATCTAATGTTTTAGCAGATTAATGAACAATAAAAGGGTTTTTTATTTTTATTTGTAATCAATTGGTTGTAAACTGACTTCACAAATTGCGTCATATCTCATGATGGTGTATACAAAATAGTTATTCAATAAACTATGTTGAATTTTCAACACCTTAATGCATAATACTTCCCCGAAAAGGAATGAAATTACGATGAAAAAATTACTACTTGTAAGCAGTCTATTGCTGGCTTCCCACACTTTATATGCAGCTGAGGCACCACAAAGCAGCGCTGCGCCAGCAGCGGCAGAACAAGTTAAACCTGAATTTGTGAAAGTTCAACAATTGGTTGAAGCTGAAAAATTTCCTGAAGCCTATAAAGAATTAGAACGTCTTTCTAAAGCTGGAAATACTCAAGCCACCTACAACTTAGCCTTCCTCACCCAAGCGGGCCAAGGTACCAAAGCCGACAATAAAAAAGCAATTCAACTATTTGAAAAATCTTCAAATGGTGGCTTTGCCATGGCCAGCTATAGCTTGGCGCAAATCTATGCTGGCGGTGAATTGGGGGTAAAAGCTGATCCCAATAAAGCCAAACAATATCTCGAAAAAGCCTCTACACAAGGTTTAGACGATGCCACCATTGATCTTGCTGTTATGCTGTTTAGTGAAGATAAACCGCAAAGCGATCAACAAGCGCTACAAAAACTGAATCCTTTGATTCAAAAAGGTCATCCACAAGCACAATATGTCAAAGCACTGTATGACCTTGGTCAGGGCATCAAAAATAAAAATCAACAAACCACTCAAACGGGTTTAGCCTCTATCCAAGATTTAGCCAAAAAAGGCTATATCCCTGCAATGTTTGCAGCGGCGAATATCTTTGTAAAAGGCGAAATTGTTGAACAAAACCTAGATGAAGCTAAAAAAATCTTTGAAGTTTTGGCAAATGATAATGTACCAAATGCCAAAGAAAGCCTCGACATGGTAAACAAACTCATTGCTGAGAAAAAACCAGCTGCTGCAAAGAAATAATGTAACTACGCTGATCAAATCGGCGTACTGATCATACTCTTATACCGTCTTGTCTAAGGCGGTATTTTTTATGAGGTACACCGTGTAAAAACCAATACCCCCTTTGAATCCACGTTCACATCTTGTTAGACTCCATCATGATCTCAACACGTTTACTGCCATTTGCTAAATAATGTATGCAAAATAGCTGCTTAGAGATAAACTTTAGCCAAGCACTGCAATGCACATTATTTTCAGAGGATCTTCAATACTATGAAAAAATCACTTCTTTTGGCTATTCTTCTGTTTGCATCCCATAGTATTTATGCTGCGTCCAATACCCAGCCTCAGCACATAGATCCTGCACTGGCAAAAGCACAGCAGCTGATCAAAGCACAAGACTACCATGCTGCTTATCAAGAGTTAGAAGGTTTATCTGAGCAAGGCAATGCCCAAGCCACCTATAATCTGGCCTATTTAAATGAGACTGGTAAAGGCGTCGCCAGCAATCCGAAACAAGCGCTGGCACTGTACCAAAAAGCTGCGGCAGCAGGGTATGCCAAAGCGCATTATGCCTTAGCACAACACTATAGCGCAGGTCGTTTAGGTCTCAATGCTGACCCTGCAAAAGCCAAGCAACATCTTGAGCAAGCCGTACAGCAAGGCTCCCCCGAAGCCAGCATTGAATTGGCCTTTTTGCTATTTGCAGAAGATACGCCGGCAAGCGCGCAAAAAGCATCGCAATTATTGGCGCCATTGATTCAGCAAAAAGACCCTCAAGCGATTCATATTCAAGCGCTTTACAATATCAATCAAGGCTTAAAAAACACCAATCCAGCACTGACTTCGCAAGGTTTAGATCAAATCAAACTCTTAGCTGAAAAAGGCTATATTCCTGCCCTCATGATGATGGCCGATATTTTTGCCAAAGGTGATATTGTCGAACAAGATTTAGCTGAAGCTGAGAAAATCTATAGCTTACTCAGTCAGGACAATGTACCGCAGGCTAAACAACGCTTACAGGAAGTTAAACAGCAAATTGCTGCAAAATAGGTGTTGTACTTGCTGTATAGCGATGCCGACCTCATCGGCATCGCTGTAGCACAATGCCAAACGTAAAAGCGCAGTACGCAACCTTCATTTTGGCGATATAACTTTTACCATAGCAATAGCTTAGGTCTGTGACTTTGTTGCAAAAGCTTGAAATAACGCTTTGTAATGACGTGGTTGTGAACGCAAATACTGCGGTGCAATCGCAATTTCATGGCGCAATGCCGCAGCGGCATGCCAAGGCCAGCGCGGGTCATATAAGATGCCTCGGGCAATCGCAATTGCATCGGCTTGTTGCTGGGTCAAGATTTGCTCGGCTTGCTGTGGATCATCAATCAAGCCCACTGCAATCACTGGGATCGCGACTTGTTTTTTAATCGCGGCAGCAAAAGGTACTTGATAATTCGGTCCAACATCAATCTGTTGTTGTGCCGATAAGCCCGCCGAAGAGACATGGATATACGCCGCCCCCAAAGCTGCCAAATGTTTACTCAGCACAATTGACTCATCGACAGACCAACCACCCGCCACCCAATCTTGCGCAGAAATGCGTATGCCAACTGCAATATGCTGCGGTACACGCTGACGTACTGCCGCAAAAACCTGCAAACATAAACGCATACGATTTTCTAAGCTGCCACCATAACGGTCTTCACGGATATTGCTCAATGGAGAAAGAAATTGGTGAATCAGATAACCATGTGCTGCGTGGATTTCTATCAACTTAAAGCCAGCCTCCACAGCCCGTTGTGCGGCATCGGCAAAATCCTTCACCACACCGGCAATTTCGGCTTCATTTAAGGCATGTGGGCAATGGTCTTGTTCAGCAAATTTTAAAGCACTGGCCGATAGCGTTTGCCATGCTCGCGGATCATTTGAAGCGAGCTGCTCTGCACTCAGCCAGGGTTTATCTTGTGATGCTTTACGCCCTGCATGGGCTAACTGAATGGCAAATGGCATCGGTGAAATTTTCTGAATTTTACGCAGTAACGCGGCCATTTTGTCACGTTGTTGATCATTCCATAGTCCTAAATCGGCATAGCTAATACGCCCCTCAGGCTGTACAGCGGTTGCTTCTACAATACATAGCCCTGCACCAGACAAGGCATAACTCCCCCACTGCTGTTCATGCCAATAATCAATCTCCCCCTGTTCCGTCGCAGAGTACTGACACATCGGCGCAATGATAATACGATTACTCAGTTGTAATTGATCAAATTGAATCGGTTCAAATAATAGTGCCACGATGACTCCTTATAATGCTGTTCAATCATTTGATTAGTATTTCCTAGCAATATTGCCTAAAATAAGGCAGCTATTTTGCAAGTACTCAAACGTTTATGCCTGAATTACCTGAAGTCGAAACCACCAAAACCAGTTTGGAACCTTTATTACAACAACAGGTCATTGCTGTAAAAGTCAGACAGTCCAAGCTACGTTGGTCTATTCCTGACGATATTCAGCAACTCCAAGGGCAACGTCTGCTCTCTTTGCGCCGACGTTCAAAATATATCTTGGCACAATTCGAACGTGACCAAATGATCTGGCATTTGGGCATGTCTGGTAGCTTTCGTTTGGCACAGCCTCAGGACGAGCTGCGCAAACATGATCATTTAATGATAGATTTTGATCATGTACAGTTACGTTACCATGATCCACGGCGCTTTGGCTGCATCTTATGGCTGAATCAAGACACCCAACAAAAGCTGTTAGATCCCTTAGGACCAGAGCCTTTATCTGATGATTTTAATACAGATTATTTATACCAAAAACTACAAAAAAAAGCAGTGGCGATTAAAGTTGCACTGATGGACAATCATATTGTGGTCGGTGTCGGCAATATCTATGCCACAGAAAGCCTCTTTCTCACTGGCATACATCCGGCTCAGGCTGCCCATAGTTTAACCCGCACCCAAGTCGAAGCATTGGTGATTGAAATCAAACGCATCTTACAACATGCCATCCAATTAGGTGGCACGACATTGCGTGATTATAGTAATGCGATGGGAGAAAATGGCTATTTCCAACAAACCCTATTGGCCTATGGGCGCGCTGGTGAAATGTGTGTGCAATGTGAAACGACATTAGAAAACATCAAACTGGGGCAACGTGCCAGTGTTTACTGTCCAGCATGCCAAGCACTTAAAAAAGTGCCTGTACGCCCTACAACAAGCAAAGCTAACAGCACAGCAAACTCAAAGTAAAACCAAGCAAAATTTAGGAAATCCAATCATGAAAACAGCCATAGTGCGGCATATTCTCGTCAAGGAGCACACGCTAGCCGAGCAGCTCAAACAAAAGCTGTTGGCTGGTGCCGACTTTCATAAAACCGCGCAACAACATTCTATCTGCCCTTCAGCACAACGTGGTGGAGAATTGGGTGAGGTCAAAAAAGGGCAATTGGTTGCTGTGATTGATAAACTGGTATTTAGTGCCGAAGAGCGGGTACTGCATGGTCCCATCAAAAGTAAATTTGGTTTCCATTTGCTGGAAATTAAATTTCGGATGGAGTTTTGATCCAGCGCAAGACCTAGAGAGCTAAAGCAAGTTTTACCCCACCCCAAGATAGCGTTTTAAGGTGGGCAAAAGGTTATTCTCCCATACAGTCTAGTCGATGGGAGAATATGTTGTGGCTTAGTGTTCAGGACGTTTTTTCAATTCATCACGTATTTCACGTAATAATGCGATATCTTCTGGGGTTGCTGCAGGTTCAGCAGGTTGTGCTTCTTGCGTACGGCGCATACGGTTAAGCAGTTTCACCATCAAAAAGACCACCCAAGCCAAGATCAAGAAATTAATTAAAATGGTAATAAAATTACCATAGGTCAATACATTGATCCCGGCTTTGGTCAGTTCATCAAGAGATTGGAGTTGATTGGGGTTATCACCCAAGACAATAAATTTCTGGCTAAAATCAACTCCGCCCCCCGTAATCAGGGTGATCAAGGGCATGATAAGGTCTTTCACCAAAGAATCAACAATCTTGCCAAAAGCACCACCAATAATTACCCCGACTGCAAGATCAATCATATTGCCTTTGACGGCGAACTCGCGGAACTCTTGCATAATACTCATAAAATTCTCCAATATTTATCAAGTTACTTATAGGGTTTATAAAGTCTATCGACTGTTCATGTGTTTATCACACTTTGTTTAAGCACTGATTTTGCCTGTCTGCACGATCAAAACATGCGTTATATCGACATCAATACTGTTTCAATGCTGTCTCGACATTCATCATTCATATGGCGAATATATCTCGCATATTTAATATATATTTCAACTAATCTACTGCTTTTTTCAACTTTGCCAATCATTGGTTGAATTTTCTATACAAAAAAACCGCTAACAGCGCGGTTAACGGTTTTTTTGCTACGGCTGACTTAGGGCTTATTGACCACGTGCAGCACGTTTACGTTCGTTTTCAGTGAGGTATTTTTTACGAATACGAACTGATTTTGGTGTTACTTCAACTAATTCATCATCTTCAATGAATTCAAGTGCTTGTTCAAGTGTAAACTTGATCGCAGGGGTTAACGTCAAGGCTTCATCGGTACCAGATGCACGCATGTTGGTTAACTGTTTAGCCTTCGTTGGGTTCACGACCATGTCGTCAGAACGTGAGTTCATCCCCACGATCATGCCTTCATAAACTTCAAGTTGTGGCTCAGCAAATAGACGACCACGATCTTGTAAAGTGAATAAAGCAAAGGCCAAGCAAGTCCCGTTCACCATTGAGATTAACACACCATTTTGACGTTTCGCCACAGTACCTGGTTTGGCAGGACCATAGTGAGAGAAACTAGATGTCATGATCCCTGTACCAGAGGTAATGGTCAAGAACTCAGAACGGAAACCGATCAAACCACGTGATGGTACAGTCGCTTCAATACGGATACGACCTTTGCCGTCCACTTCCATATTGGTCAACTCACCTTTACGGTTGCCCATTTGCTCCATGATTGGACCTTGGTGCTGTTCTTCGATGTCGAAGGTTACGTTTTCATACGGTTCTTGCATGATACCGTCGATTTCTTTCATGATGACTTGTGGACGAGATACCCCCATCTCAAAGCCTTCACGACGCATATTTTCAATCAAAACAGAAAGATGTAACTCACCACGACCTGATACTTTAAAACGGTCTGGACTGTCTGTATCTTCAACACGTAAAGCCACGTTGTGGATTAACTCACGGTCTAAACGTTCACGAATATTACGTGAAGTCACAAATTTACCTTCACGACCCGCAAATGGTGAGTTGTTGACTTGGAAAGTCATCGATACGGTAGGTTCATCCACAGACAATGGTGGTAAAGCTTCTACATTTTTAGGATCACACAAGGTATCAGAGATATTGAGTGCATCAAAACCAGTAATACAAACGATGTCACCAGCAGCAGCAGATTCAACATCCACACGGTCTAGACCATGATAGCCCATGATTTTTAAGATACGACCGTTACGTGTTTTACCTTCTTTATCAATCAAGGTTACCGGTGTATTGGTTTTAATCGAACCGCGCTGAATACGACCTACCCCGATCACACCCACAAAGCTGTTATAGTCTAGCGATGAGATTTGCATTTGGAATGGACCATCGACATCAACTGCAGGCGGTTCAACAATATCAACAATGGTTTCAAATAATGGTGTCATGTCTTCAGCAAGTTCATCGGGCGCAGGACCTGCAATACCGCGTAAACCTGAAGCATAAACGATTGGGAAATCGAGTTGTTCGTCTGACGCACCTAGATTGTCAAACAAATCAAATACTTGATCGATTACCCAGTCTGGACGTGCACTAGGTTTATCGACTTTGTTAATGATGACAATAGGTTTCAGACCGCGTGCAAAAGCTTTTTGCGTCACAAAACGTGTTTGTGGCATTGGACCTTCTTGAGAGTCAACCAACAACAGTACGCAGTCAACCATGGACATTACACGTTCTACTTCACCACCAAAGTCGGCGTGCCCTGGGGTGTCGACGATGTTAATGCGGTATTCAGTATTGGTACGTTTGTCTAACCAAGTAATCGCAGTATTTTTCGCCAAAATGGTAATACCACGTTCACTTTCAATTGCGCCTGAGTCCATGACACGTTCAATTTCACCAGCACGCTCACCGAGCGCACCAGATTGTTGCAGTAGTTTATCGACCAGAGTCGTTTTACCATGGTCAACGTGCGCAATAATCGCAATATTGCGCAAGTTTTTGATATTGTTAATAGAATTTGAATTTGACATAAGACTCTCAGCAAGAAATGTACAACGGCATGTCTACAATTGAACATCCAAGGGCAATTGTGGGATAGCGTATACAATGATATTGGCGCGAATTATACAGACTAGAGAAAATTCAATAAACTTTTTTTACAAAGTTGTTGCAAGATAATGAAAATACTATCTCCTTATCTGGCTGACTTTTCAGTCTGAATAGGCCAAGTGATAAACGATCCACAAAAACAACGTGTTGTTTTTAAACTAATTCGCCTAAAATTAATCCAGCACGTAAACCTTTTTTGACCTGCGCGTTCGGAAATAAAATCCACACCTGTTTTGGCTCGACTTGATAACGTCGACCTGTTTCAGATGCGATAACCTGTCCATGCTGCAAACAACTAAAGTTCGGTGCCTGATCGTGAAGATGAAGTTGGAAATCATCTTGGCTTTTGAGGATAGATTGTAACACTTCAAAGCGCCGAATGCTGCTTTTTTGCCGTCGCGCGAATTGCTGTGCGCTAATTGCTGCGCGAATGACACGGTCAATCGCAGCAAAATCCGTT
Organism: Acinetobacter larvae; assembly: GCF_001704115.1. NCBI lineage: Bacteria > Pseudomonadati > Pseudomonadota > Gammaproteobacteria > Moraxellales > Moraxellaceae > Acinetobacter > Acinetobacter larvae. Next base: position 787,651 of record NZ_CP016895.1, on the reverse strand, counting down.
AAATCATTGTCACCTAATGCTTTGGCTTTACCCAATTCAAGCGTCACACTCTGTGCGCCACAATAATCCTGCGTAAACTGACTAAAAGTGGCGGCTTTTTCACGATGGTAGACCACTGCATCAAGCTCAGCGGCATCTAAACTTTGTCTAAAATGCGCATCAGTAGCCTGTTGCGCTGGCGCAGGAATTAAGGCAAAAGTCGGCAGCAAAGAGGCTCGAATGGCCGTATGTAAATCATAGTGCCAACAAGACTGTGACGGTGTTTGCGCGGTCATCATCGTCATTAAAAGTTGTTCGAGTCTTTGGGCACGGCGGCTTTCATCACACAGCGCAAAGCCTTGATGTGCACCACTAAACATGCGATTCAGATCATTTTCCAGATACCGTCGACCTTGCCGAATCGCTTCTGGGTTGCCTAAAATCAGCAATAAACGTACTTTTAACTGCAGCCGCCCTTCAAATAAATCTTGCAACCATTCTGCCATCAGTTCAATCGGGGCTGTTTCATTGCCATGAATACCGGCAGAGAGAATAAGGTTCTGTTGCTGTTGAGTGTTCTTCTGTTGAGTGTTCTTGCCTTGTAACAACATTACGCCTTCATCTACATGCTCCCAGTGAAAATCCAATTGACGCTCTCGCACCGCGCTGGGTAATTTTCCGGTAAATAAAAATGCTAAATAATCCATTTGCATGCTGCTTATGCTCCTTACACTTGATAAGACCGAATCAAGACCTAGGCAAGGTCTCATAAGATCTAAAGCTGTTGAAATGCATAGACCGAGCCTAAATCTAAAATTTGAGTCAGTTCATCTAAAGCACGATAACTTTCTTGTAATAGCTGGGGATCTACTAAATCTTGTTGTAATAAACGATCCCGATAGTGTCGTTCAATCCATTGGTTTAATTGTTCAAATAGCTCAGCCGTTAAAAAAACACGCGGATTCATCGCCTGTCGTTCAGCAGCATTGACAGCAACTCTTAGACGTAAGCATGCCGGACCGCCACCATTACGCATACTTTCTCTTAAATCAAAAACTTTGATCTCATCAATCGGGTAATCAGCTGCCACCATCTGCTTTAAATACTGCCAGACAGCAATATTTTCTGTTGCCTCTTGCGGCACCACAATGCTCATTTTCCCATCGGGTCGGCTGATCAATTGACTGTTAAACACATAACTTGCTACCGCATCTGCCACCGAGACTGCATGACTCGGCACTTCAATCGCAATCAATTGTTCACCGAGCGCGGCCATCTTTTGTTCTATCTCAGCCAATGCGACAGTACTATTTAAAAAGGCTTCTTGATGATAAAACAAGACTTGCTGATTGCTGACTGCAATCACATCATTATGAAAAACCCCTTGATCAATCACCGCAGGGTTTTGCTGGACAAAGACGGTTTGTGCTGGATTAAGCTCATGCAAACGTGCAATCGCCTGACTGGCTTCAAGGCTTTGCCGTGCCGGATAACGCGTAGGTGCAACACCGCCGCCTAAATGCTGCTGACCATAGACAAAGACTTGCACACTGGGGCGATCATAGCGACCGCCCAGTCGATTATGATTGGCTGCACCTTCATCACCAAACAAAGCCACAGCAGGCAGAGCTTGATGGTGACAAAAATATTCTTCATCACGGAACATCGCAGCAAGAATCTGACTAGTGCTATGATGTTCAATGGAACGGTGAAATTTATTGTTAAGATTGGCAGCAGTAAAATGTAAACGACCATCACGACTATCTGCTGAAGGTCCTACAGTTGCCGCATTGGCGGTCCACATGCTGGAACCCGAACATAGATTTGAGAGTAAATCAGGTGAATAACGATAGGCTTGCTGTAGCATTTGTGCTGTTGTGCCATAAAAGCCAAGCTGCCGTAAGGTCGGAAGATGTGGGCGTTGCTGCGGTGCAAATACCGCTTGGCTCAGTCCCATTTCCGTCAAAGCCCACATTTTGAGTAGCCCTTGCTGTGCTGCAAGTTTAGGATTTGCAGCTTGATAACGATGTGCTGTAGAGGCTTCATTACCAAAGGATAAACCCGCATAATGATGCGTTGGTCCAACTAAACCGTCGATATTAATTTCATAACCAGACATAGTATTCTCGTTTGTTGTTATCGCTACAAAGTAGCATCTAGATCCCCAGTTAGTGCAAAGTGTTATTCCAGCACAATACCTGGTGATAATTGGGTCGGCAGCACAACCTGTTCACTTTCCATCGATGCCATCGGCCAAGCACAATAGTCCGCAGCATAATAGGCACTGGGACGATGATTACCAGAAATTCCCAAGCCACCAAAAGGCGCAGCACTGGATGCCCCAGTGGTCGGTTTGTTCCAATTCACAACACCGGCACGTGCTTCCAGCAATAACCGCTCAAATAATTGGCGATCTGATGACACCAAGCTCAATGACAAGCCATAACGGGTGCGATTGGCCAGCGCAATGGCTTCATCAAAATCTTGATAACGGTAGATGATGCTGAGTGGTCCAAAGTATTCTTGATCAGGCAATTGATCTTGGGCTGTTGCGGTCAAAATACCGGGGCTTAATAAACTTTTCTGAGCATCAATGTGCTGCATCGGCAGTAAAGCCTGAGCACCCTGTGCTAATAGCTGTTGCTGTGCTTGTAACAACTGCTTGGCGGCAGCCACAGAAATCACGCCCCCCATAAAGTTGGCTGGCTGTTGGTCCCAAGCGCCAATACGTAATTTACGCGTTAATGCCACAAAACGTTCAATCAGCCGATCACCAAGAGCACCTGCTCGTATCAATAGACGACGTGCACAGGTACAACGTTGCCCAGCAGAGATAAAGGCCGATTGGATCATTAAATACGCCACAGCATCGATGGCTGCATCAAGATTTTCCTGACTGCTCTGATTACTCTCACCGCTATGATTACTCTCACCGCTATGATTTGTTGCATTGTCATGCGGAGCAAATTGTGCAAGGTCATGAATAATCAGAGCATTATTGCCACCCATTTCCAAGGCTAAGATTTTTTGGGGTTGTGCTGCCCACTGTTGATGCAACAACACACCCGTTTGCGCACTGCCTGTAAATAACAAGCCATCAATCTGCTCAGCTTGTGCCAAATCTCGCCCTGTCGCTACTGCCCCTTGTAGTAAATGGAGTACTCCCGTAGGTAAGCCCGCTTGTTGCCAAAGCTTGACGGTTTCTTGTGCTGTCCACGGCGTCAGCTCACTGGGCTTAAAAATTACACAATTGCCAGCAATCAAGGCAGGCACAATATGCCCATTGGGTAAATGACCAGGGAAATTATAAGGACCAAAAACCGCCAAAACACCATGCGGTCGGTGTCGCAAGGAGGCAACACCATCTGGCATTGCCGTGATACTTTCACCTGTACGTTGTTGATAGGCTTGTAAGGAAATGGCAACTTTTGCAATCATCGATTGTACTTCGGTGAGACTTTCCCATAAGGGTTTACTGGTCTCCTGACTAATCACCGTGGCTAAATCTGTTTTATGCACACGGAGTAATTCTGCAAAACGTTCAACGATAGCAATACGTTCAGCCAAAGAGGTTTTTGCCCAGGTCAAAAATGCGCGACGTGCTGTAGCCACCGCCTCTGCGACATCGGCTGTAGAAGCGCTGGCACCTTGCCATAGCACGTGCTGTTGCACTGGATCTTTTTTTTGCAATAGGCTGCCTTGCCCATCTCGCCATATGCCATTGATATAGAGCTGACCACGCTGCGGTATTGTATTCATTTCGCTCTTCTCCCTTTTTATTTAAGCGCGTTTTTATTGAAAGCGCGTTGTATCTGCATTTAACTTGCATTCATCGATATTTCAGCTTTTGCACCATGATTTACCAGCTATCGGCTTTACAGCCAGTCAGTCAATGGGTCTCGAGCGCATGCAAAGCAAAGACACGAATCCAATCACCATGCTGCACCTGTAATGCAGCGGCTTGCTGTGCATTGATATCAATCTGTTGTTGCTGTAGATCAATTTTTTGCTTGACTTGAATGACCCGGAATTGCTGGTAATGGTCATTTCCCAGTAAATACGCCACCTCATCATGCTGAATATGCGCTGTGCAATTGACCTGTAATAAACGGCTTTGTTTCATTGCACGTAATGTGCTGATCTCAGACTCGATGGTGGGTCCACCATCAAAAATATCGACATGGTTTTGGTACTGAAACCCTTCTTGTTGTAAAACATGATAAGCAGGCATCGTTAACTGATGTACCTTGGCAATCACCTGTTGTGCATCTGGTGGCAATAAATCGATATAAATCGGATAACGTGGCATAAGCTCTGCAATAAAAACTTTTTGCCCAATTCCACTTAAATAATCTGCGGTAATAAAATCCATATTAAAGAAATGATGCCCCAAGGCCTCCCAAAAGGCAGAGCGTCCGTTCTCATCACAATGACCACGCATTTCGGCAATAATTTTCGGTTGAAATAAATGTGGGAATGCCGCCAAAAACATAAAGCGTGCTTTGGATAAAAAATTGCCATTATAGTTTTTACGATAGCGTTCATCTAAAAATAAGGTACACAGTTCAGAACTCCCAGTATAGTCATTGCTTAAGAACAAGGTGTCTAAGGTCTTATAGACCTGCAATGCCTTTGAGGCATGAACCTGTTTACCCACATGAAAACTATAAAATGGCTCATGCAATCCCACGGCAACTTCTAAACCACTGAGACCGATTACACGCCCGGTATCGGTGTCTTCCAATACAAATAAATATCCCTGTTCAGCTTTACTCAATTGACCATTTAAGGTATCGCAAGTGCGGGCAATCCGTGCCGCAACGATGTCTTTATTATTGGGTAATGAGGTCAAGCCGACACCAGACTTTTCTGCCAAGATATAAATATCATCAATATCTTGATGTACTGCATGACGGATGATCATCATAAATTTGTCACCTTTAAACGATATGTTTTTCTCATTAAAATGCGTCGTGCTGCCACTGAATAAAAAGTTATTGTTGAATAAAACGCTGTATCGCCCGTTCCAACCGCAACACACCCTCTAAAATATCCTGCTCGGTAATAGTCAAAGCTGGGGTAAAACGTAATACATTCGGTCCTGCGATCAATGCCAGTAACGCCTCCTCTCCAGCCAGTTGCTGCAATTGTTTGGCTTGTCCGGCATATGCTTCTGCCATGACACAACCGAGCAATAAACCTTGTCCACGAATCTCTGCAAAGACTGCGTACTTTTGGTTTAAAAGCTGAATTTGTTCAATCAATAGCCTAGAGCGCTGTTGTACCGCAGCTAAGACACTGGGTTGACGGACATAATTAAATACAGCCAAAGCAACTGCACTGGCTAAAGGGTTACCACCATAGGTTGTGCCGTGATCACCGACTTTAAAATGTTGTGAAAACTGATCTGTGGTCAACATCGCCCCGATTGGGAATCCGCCGCCAAGTGCTTTGGCAGTGGTTAAAATATCGGGGGTGATGCCAGTTGACATATAGGCATATAAATGTCCGGTACGCCCTACCCCCGTTTGTACTTCATCAAAAATAAGCACCGCACCTGTGGCATCACAACGTGCCCGTAAAGCCTGCAAAAACTCAGGGGTCGCCGCAATAATCCCGCCCTCCCCCTGAATAGGCTCCACAATCACGGCACAAGTCTCCGCATCAATTGCAGCAAGGGCTGCAGCCACATCATTGAATGCAATATGCTCAATATTTGGGGGTAGCGGTGCAAAATCTTGTGAATATTTGGGTTGCCCTCCAGCACTGACGGTAAATAGCGTCCGCCCATGAAAAGCATTATGAAATGCAATAATTTTATTTTTATTTGCGGCTTGGCTTAAACCGACTTTACGCGCCAGTTTTAAAGCCGCTTCATTCGCCTCCGCACCTGAATTACAGAAAAAGACTTTTTCAGCAAAAGTATGCTGAATCAAACACTGTGCCAATGCCAATACAGGCTCATTGCTAATCCCATTGCTTAGATGCCACAGCTTATGTGCTTGATCTATCAATGCATTCACGGCAACAGGATGGCTATGCCCTAAAGCATTTACCGCGATCCCACCAGCAAAGTCGACATACTCTCTGGATTGCTGATCCCAAACGCGGCTCCCTTCACCACGCACAAGAATAAAATCTGCAGGGGCATATAATGGAATAAACCATTCATCAAAATTTTGCCGATTAAATTGTGATGGACTCGATAATGACTGATTCATAATTTGCTCTACTCCGGTACAACTCAGTTTTATGTATGTACACAACTGATTTATGATTTGTTTTACTGAATACTTAGTTTGATCAAAAAGTTTGCTCAAAAAGATCGAAGCAGGCTCTACTGCTGTCTTTCTATACAAACCATACAAAGCAATTTTTCTATACCCTGCAATCCAGCAGCACCCCAGCAATAATAAAGTTGACCTGCTGTTAATCCGCATGCTGTATAAATCTGCTCCTGTTCGTTTCAAGTTACATCCTAGTAACCTACAGCTGCACAATGTGCTACGTTGTTGAATCGCTAAAACTGGGTAAAAGCTTGTTGTTTTGGAAAAATAATTTGCTTTATCCTTGTGCTGTGGACGAATGGTTTCAAAAATGGCTGACCAAAAACATTGCGTCACCCAACATTTCAAGAACAATCTCTACAAATCAGAAACCAGTATGCAAAATTAATTTGATCTGAAAAAGTTATACTTTTGCTACATTTGCGCTAAATCTTGGCATTTTGAAAAAGGGAATATGACAAAATGAATAATACCGACAGCCAAATTCTTGGACTACTACAAGAAAACGCGCGCATTTCCATTACGGAGTTATCGCAACGCGTCAAGGTTTCACGTGCAACCATCCAGAAACGTATTTCATGGATGGAAATGCACGGTATCATTGATGGCTATACGGTTCGCCTAAAACGCGATTATGAAGTTGACGGTATTCGTGCTTGGATGAGTATTATGGTTGAGGGGGCTAAGGCCACAGATGTGGTAAAAATGCTACGCCTTGACCCCGCTGTACAAAGTCTGCATAGCACCAATGGCAAGTGGGATTTATTATTAGAACTCAAATCGCCCAATTTAGAAAAATTCGATCAAATTCTTGATCGTATACGCACCATTCCAGGTATTTACAACACAGAGACCAATATTTTATTAACTCCACATAAGGTTAGAACCTCCCCTTAACACCACCAGACAACACCACCAGACAACACCACATAACACCAGTAGTTACACAAAAAGCCCATCGTTAGCTCAACAAAAAGCCCGCCATTGAACAGCGGCAATGGCGGGCTGTATATCATCAACGATGACTAACTAAAGATTTCCGGCTAGCTATGCCATTCTATGGCAATATGCCAGTGCAACATATGCTCTCAACATGTTGGCTTGATGGCAATATAACGCAGCGCTTTCCAGCTGTCATATGCTGCCGTATTAAGCCTCGACATAAGCTCTCGCAGCATATTGATAGTCAAATTGTTGTTGTCGCTCAATCGCTGCGGCAATATGAAAAACTTGCGCTTCTTGGAATGCTGGACCAATAATCTGTAGCCCAACAGGTTGCCCATCGATGATACCGCAGGGCATGCTTAATGCAGGGAAGCCAGTCAAATTACTTGGACCGGTAAAACGTATAATATGGTTCAACAAATCAACGGTTTCACCGTTTAGATCAACCGTAGCACTGCCGATATCTGGTGGTAAAATCGGTAGCGTAGGCGCAATCAAAACATCGACTTCTGCAAAGATCGCGGCAAATTGCTGTTTCAATTCCTGACGTAATTGCTGCGCATGTAAGTATTCAACGGCTGTTGGTATCTCACCCAATTCAAATAACAATCGAATGTCATCACCAAAATCATCTGGACGTTGCTGCATATCTTGGTGGTGAATCGCTGCGGCTTCAGACAAACTGGTGATCAGTTCAGTATATTCAGCATGATTCAACGCCGGAATACTGACTTTTTTAATGATCGCCCCTTGCGCTTCAAGTTGTGCAATTTGTGCACGAACCAAGTTTTCAATACGTTGATCGACTTGATGGAAGAAGTATTCTTCATTAATCCCAATGACTTTGCCTGCAATATCGGCGGTTAAATGTGCTGAGTAATTTGCAATGTCAACCTGCTGAGAAGTCGGATCACGGGGGTCATAACCCGCAATGACTTGCAACATTGCGGCAGCATCGGCAACTGTTTTTGCCATGGGTCCAATATGATCTAGGCTCCATGCCAAAGGAAAACAACCAAATTTAGCCACTAAGCCATGTGTCGGTTTTAAGCCAACCAAACCGCATGCTGACGATGGAATCCGAATCGATCCTGCCGTATCGGTGCCCAGACTAATTGTCGACATTGCTGCCGCCACGGCTGCACCCGAACCACCACTCGACCCACCGGGGATTTTGTCCAGATTCCAAGGATTATGACATGCACCAAAATGCGGGCTATTATTGCTAATACCCCAAGCATATTCATGCATATTTAATTTACCAATAATAATCGCCCCTGCTTGCTTCAGTCTAGCAATCACACTGGCATCGCTATCGGCAACAAAATGCTGATGAATTTTAGATGCCATCGTGGTGACTTCACCCGCCAAATAAATATTATCTTTAATCCCCATTGGAATACCGTGAAATACGCCACGGTATTGCCCTTGTGCAATCTCAGCATCCGCTTGCGCGGCTTCGGCTAGTGCCTTGTCGGCACGGAAAGAAATATAAGCATTAATGGTGGGGTTACAGGCTTGTGCATGCTGTAACAAGAGCTGTGTCAGATCAACACTACTCACTTCTCGGCTTTGTATACGTTTCGCTAATTCAAGCACGGGCAGTAATAATAAGCTTTTATCTAGCATGCTGATCTCCTGCCACTTGAATCAATGCGATATCTGAATCGGCAGACACCGTGCTTTGTATTTTATTTTTTAAGTGCTGTATTCCCAACCAGCGTTGTTCCAATTCAGCTTGTGTTTTGGGATTGACCTGTATGTTTTGGCGTTGCACCAATGTTGTTGCATTACATTGCATCAAATTTACTCCTGTAAATATATGAATGCAGAATGCCTTGGTAATCTGTCTCGTATTACCCAGTCTGATGATGTTTTAACAATTCATATGATTCATATGATGTTTTCATAATCCATCCAAAGCATCATACTTTCGCATCCTGCACTTTGCACTGTAAAGGCTGAATATTTTCAGAAACATTGGGCTTAGGTCGCATTGCCAGATGTGTTGAATTCAGCTCTCACCCCCTTGGCAAGTTTATACGGTCGCTCTGGCTCTTTTGATATCTTGTCATGCCGTCGCGCATCGCCAAATAGCTTACGCAATATCATCGCAGCGTGTTTGCAAGTTTGGGCAGTGCATTGCAAAAAACAAGGCGCTAATTTTTTAAAAAATAGCCAATATGCTGTAAAAATCTTTTAAAAACCAACTATAAACGACCATTCAGCTTATAGCGCAGAAACTTAAAGACGTTTTTTAGATTTTAAATAATTGTTTTTAAACAAAATATTGCAGCAAGCAAGGTCTAAGTGTTTTCATCCTAGTCACACTCGATTAGAATAGCGCCATCATTTTGGTCCTACTGCAACATGTCGACTCCCAACACCCCTCAAAAAACAGATACAACAATTGATTTAGTCTATGGTCTAAATGACAAACCACGTGCCATTGTGGCTTTTTTTGCAGCACTACAACATCTGCTGGCCATTATTGTGCCCATTGTCACACCCGGCTTATTGATCTGTTTGGCACTTGGTGTTTCAAAACAAGATACCAACATGATTCTGTCCATGTCTCTGATCATTTCCGGGATTGCGACCTTTCTACAATGTAAAAAAGTCGGTCCTTTTGGTGCTGGCTTACTGATTGTACAAGGCACTAGCTTTAACTTTATTGGACCAATCATCGGTATAGGCAGTGCCATGGTTGCGCATGGCACCCCGATTCATCAAGTAATGGCCGCCATATTTGGTGTCGTCATTGCCGGTTCTTTTATTGAAATGGGTGTTTCGCGTATTTTACCTTGGGTCAAAAATTTTATTACTCCCTTGGTGACGGGAATTGTGGTGTTATTGATTGGATTAACCCTGATCAAAGAGGGCTTAATTAGCATGGGTGGAGGCTATGCCGCGATGAGCAGCAACACCTTTGCCAATAGCAGCAATCTCATGATGTCCTGTACAGTGTTGGCGATCATCATTTTATTAAACCGCGTTCGTATTGTTTGGGTGAAAAGTTCCGCTATTCTGATTGCACTATTAATCGGCTATGCGCTCGCGGGTGTTATGGGGCATCTAGATTTTTCAGGTTTACAAGATGCGCCAGTGCTGCAAATTCCACAGCCAATGCATTTTGGTATTAGCTTCGATTGGGGCTTATTTATTCCCATGGCATTTATTTATTTGGTAACCTCTTTAGAAGCCATTGGTGATATTACCGCAACCTCTAAAATATCCAATCAAGCCGTGACGGGGCCACAGTGGATGCAACGCATCAAGGGTGGTGTATTGGTGAATGGTGCCAATTCATTTCTCGCCGGTCTATTTAATACCTTCCCAAGCTCAGTATTTGCACAAAATAATGGTGTGATTCAATTAACTGGCGTAGCAAGTCGTTATGTCGGGATTTGGATTGCTTTTATGTTGATTATTTTAGGGCTATTCCCTGCTGTGGCAGGTATTATTCAAGCTGTTCCGCAAGCCGTCTTGGGCGGCGCAGTTATGGTCATGTTTGGTGCAGTGGCAGCATCCGGTATTAATATCCTTGCTGGCATACAGTTAGACCGTCGTGCGCTATTAATTATTGCAATTTCTTTAGCACTGGGTCTTGGTGTGGCACAGGTACCACAAATTTTAGAACACTTACCCGAGCTCATCCGTAATATTTTTAGTTCTGGCGTGGCGACCGGTGGTATTGCAGCACTGCTACTCAATTTATTATTACCTGCTGGTCATAAAAATGATGATGCATAATATGCATAGCACAATTATTCGATAAGGTTTTGAGTATCTATCATGGATCCACGTAGTGAAGTTATCCTTCGCCAGCAAGATTATTTAACAGGACGAGTGCTGTTTATTAATGCGCCTGCCGATGCATTATTGAGTACATTAGATGTAAAAATTGATGCTGAGATCTGGTGTTGGAATTATGCGGATCATCAAGCGCATATTGGCTTAGGCTATACCAGTTATTTTGCGGTACAACCACCGCAAAATAACTACGATCAAGTGGTTATTTATGTTCCCAAATCAAAGAATCTACTGGAATATGTCTTAAACCAAGCACTCAGCCTATTAAAGCCAACACAGCGCGTGTTATTAGTGGGTGAAAAAAAAGGTGGTATTGAGCGCGCAGCCAAACAACTCAAACACTATGGTCAATCTATCAAGCTCGATAGTGCACGGCATTGCCAACTCTGGTGCATGCAATTAGCACAAGCCGTGATTGCACAGCCCCTAGACAGCTGGATCAAAAAATATCAGGTACAGTATCAACAGCACAACTTAACGATTTGTGCACTACCCGGGGTCTTTAGCCAAGATCATCTTGATACAGGGACTGCGGTTTTATTGCCCTATCTTGAACAAGTGAAATCAGGGCAGTTGGCAGATTTTGGTTGTGGTGCCGGTATTATTGCTTGTTTTCTCGCTAAGTTTAATTTAAACAACATTATATACGCATTAGATGTCGATGCCTTCGCACTTAAGTCTACCGAGCTGACTTTTGCCGCAAACGCAATACACAGCGAGCAATTACACATAGTGGCAGTCACCGGAGTCCAAGATATTCCTGAAAAAATGGATGCCATCATTAGCAATCCACCCTTTCATCAAGGCATACATACCGATTATGATACCAGTGAAGCTTTATGCCACTATGCCCGACAACATTTAAAAAACCCGGGTGAATTATGGATTGTGGCCAATCGATTTTTAAATTATGCAAACTTAATTGGGCAACACTTTACTGAAACCAATATTAAAGCGGATAACAATGGTTTTAAGGTGATTTATGCCCTTGCGCACGAATAGATTGAATAAGGACCTATCATGAGCAGCACAGATCTCAGGAAACTCCAGCGCAAGCTTGGCGCGCGTCACTTAAATATGATTGCGATTGGTGGTTCAATTGGTACCGGATTATTTTTGGCATCAGGAACAACCATCAGTCAAGCAGGCCCTGGCGGTGCTTTACTGGCCTATGCATTAATCGGCATCATGATTTACTTCTTGATGACCAGCTTAGGTGAACTTGCCACGCATAACCCCACTTCCGGTGCTTTTTTTACCTATGGTAATAAATATGTAGAAGAAGGCTTTGGTTTTGCATTAGGCTGGAACTATTGGTATAACTGGGCAATTACAGTTGCCTTTGAATTGGTTGCCGTCCAATTTATTATGAAATTTTGGCTACCAGATATCCCCGGTTTCTATTGGAGTGCCTTATTTTTAGGCGTCATTTTCTGCATTAATGCGCTCACCGTCCGTGGATTTGGTGAAAGTGAATTTTTATTTTCATTGATTAAAGTTATTGCCATTATTTTCTTTATTATTGTCGGCATCTATATGATCGCCAATATTATGCTGTCACCAACAGAAAGTATTGCGAAAAACTGGACCACAGGTGATGCACCCTTTGTCGGTGGTTTACAAGCCATGATTGGTGTTGCCATGGTTGCAGGTTTCTCCTTCCAAGGCACTGAAATGGTCGGAGTCGCGGCAGGTGAATCAAAAAACCCTAAAAAAACCATTCCACTTGCCATCAAACAGATTTTCTGGCGAATTCTATTATTTTATATTGTCTGTATTTTTATTATTGGTACGCTGATTGCCTATACCGATCCAAACCTTAATCTTGCCGCCGAAGGTACGGTTGGTAACGTTACACTTTCACCTTTTACCTTAATTTTAGAGCGTGCTGGCTTTGCTTTTGCAGCAGGTATGATGAATGCTGTTATTTTATCTGCCATTTTATCTGCGGGTAACTCAGGCATGTATTCTTCAACCCGTATGTTATTCAACATGGCACAAAATGGTAAAGCGCCACGCTGGTTTGCCAAACTTGATCGCCGTGGTGTGCCCATGCATGCCTTATATGCAACCACCGCTGTTGCAGCACTGTGCTTCTTAACCACTTTTATTGGTGAACAACAAGTCTTTACTTGGTTACTCAATATGTCGGGTATGTGTGGCTTTATCGTATGGCTCGGCATTGCCATTTCACATTATCGCTTTCGTAAAGGCTATATTGCTCAGGGCTATAAACTTGAGGATCTCGCTTACCGTGCCAAGTTCTTCCCTTTTGCACCGTGGTTTGCATTTATTTTATGTTCGATCATCGTGTTGGGACAAAATTACGAAGCCATTATCGGCGATAAAATTAACTGGGTCGGTTTATTATCAACCTATATTACCATTCCATTATTCTTGGTCATTTGGTTAGGTTATAAGTTTAAATACAGAACCAAATTAGTTTCTTACCAAGACATGGATGTTAAACCAATGAATACTGATCGCGAAATATAAAGCCATTCTATTCATATCAGTAGATTCAGCCGTCAAGCGCGATCAATATTTCGCAAAGCAATTTGCGAGATGACTTGACGGCTTAAAATCTATGTCTATAATAGCCCGCACTAAATTGCAATTTCTGACAATTTAGCCAACAGATAAATGAGGAGGATGTCATGCAAAATTTGGAAATAAACACTTAATAAATAGCATGCGTCAACTCACGGACACGTGCATTTAAATTATCGCATGTGCCCGAATGCAAACAACCTAGCATTTGGCTAGGTTTTTTTATGACTAAAAAACGGGCACAACAACTATAAAATGTTCGAGTAAAAATAATGGGCATACAAATGATATTAAACGCCAAAGCGGTATATGGCGTTCCCGTAAAAATTTATACCCAAGATGTTGATGAAGAAAGTCTGATTCAATTACGAAAAATGGCACAACTGCAATTTGTACATTCACATATTGCGGTGATGCCTGATGTACATGTTGGTAAAGGTGCGACTGTAGGCAGCGTAGTTCCGACCAAAAATGCCATTATTCCAGCGACTGTTGGGGTTGATATTGGTTGTGGTATGAATGCATTACGTTTGAGTTTAAAAGCGGCTCAACTTCCTGACAACTTAAGCGCGTTGCGTAATGCAATTGAGCGTAAAGTTCCTGTGGGTTTTGAAATGCATAAACAAATTAAAGCCAAAGCCTCTACTCTCAGCCCACTCGACAAACAACTACAAGTGATTACACGTAAGCATCCTGCGTTAACGCGTATGCTAAGACACTTTAACAGTACTTGGCAGAAACAGTTAGGCACACTCGGTGGAGGCAATCACTTTATAGAACTGTGTGTCGATGAGAATCAAGATGTTTGGATTATGCTACATTCAGGTAGTCGTGGTTTAGGCAATGTAATTGGTACTTATTTTATTGAACGTGCCAAGAAAGAAGCGCAACATCGTTTTGGACATGTGCCAGATAAAGACTTATCTTATTTTGCTGAAGGTTCGACTAGCTTTGACGACTATGTTGAAGCAGTGGCATGGGCTCAACACTATGCCTATGAAAATAGACGTGAAATGATGCGTTTGGTGCTAGAGGCAATTCGTCCATTGCTACCTAGTTTTCAAATGACCAAAGAAGCCATTAACTGTCATCATAATTATGTGCAAAAAGAAACGCACTTTGGTGAAGAAGTCTATGTAACACGTAAAGGTGCCATACGGGCAGGTTTAGGCGAATATGGCATTATTCCAGGTTCTATGGGTGCACAATCCTTTATTGTTCGCGGCAAAGGCAATCCTGAGTCTTTTTGTTCTTGTTCACACGGTGCTGGTCGTAAAATGAGCCGCTCCAAAGCCAAACAAGTCTTTAGTCAACAAGATCTTATTGCACAGACCAATGGCATAGAATGTCGTAAAGACAAGTCTGTTGTAGATGAGATTCCAGCAGCGTACAAAGATATTCAACACGTCATGGCGAATCAGCAAGACTTAATTGAAGTCGTACATACGCTTAAGCAAGTTCTATGTGTTAAAGGCTAAATAAACACTTTCCATCATCACCCAACTCAGTCACGCCATGTGACTGAGTATTTCTGGTTGATCAATCGTTTTTTCTTTCTTTTAGACTTTTTGCTCTAGTACTTTTTTCATCAATAAAAAAACGGTTCCGAAGAACCGTTTTATATCATCCTAGGGTAATAAGCTAGGCTTATTGACCTGGTTGCGCAAGAACAGTACGGCTACCTACGATTGTCGCGAATACACGACGGTTCATAGCACGACCTTCTTTAGTTTTGTTGTCTGCAATTGGGTTATCCCATGCAAAACCTTGAGTAGACAAACGAGCTGGGTCGATGTTGTACTCGCCTACAAGTGCAGATTTAACAGAGTTAGCACGTGCAAGAGATAGACGTTCGTTCAACTGACGTGGACCAGTATTGTCTGTGTGACCTTCGATTGATGCAGTTGCATTTGGATATTCGTTAAGTTTTTCAGCAACTTTAGCGATTTCAGGTTTGTATTGGTCTTTGATGTTTGACTTGTTGATGTCAAAGAACACGCGAAGTTCCATGTTCAATGTTTCAGTCAATTCTTTCGGCTGTTCAACTACAGGAGCTGGAACAACAGGAGCAACAGGCTCAACCACAGCTACAGGAGCAGCAGGTTTCAAGTGACCACCAAGAACAACGTTCAAACCAGCAAGTGCTGTGTAGTTCCAGAAGTCTTCATCGATGTTATAAGTCGCACGTGCTTCAGTACGTAGAGACAATACATCGTTCAAGCGCCAGAATGCACCGATACCAGCATTACCAAGGGTACCTTCTTCTTTCAAGCCACGGTTTACGCGACCTAAAGCAGAATCACTAGCACCACTGAATGTATATTTATAGTGACCACCACCTAAAAGTACATACGGCTTAATTTTGCTGTCGTAGTTTTTAGTGATTAAATCAGAAGTAACATAGAAGTTACCATTGATTTGTCTTTGCTTGTATTCTGCACCGTTAAGATTTGCAGCGTCTACATCACCTTTAACTTGGTTATATTCAGCTTCAAAACCTAACCATGGAGTTAATTCAACACCAAGCGCAGCACCAACAAATAAATCATCTTGTAGCTCACCATTGTTTGTGAGGTGATCTCGGCTGTTATTGTGTTTAGTGTCTTGGAACGTGTAACCAAGTAACAACGGAGTTACAGTCACACCAGCATTAGCCGCAGCTAATGGCGCAGCAACAAGCATAGCAAGTGCAATACGACTCAATTTCATGGATTTCCTCCAGAGATAACAAATGTTGTTCAAGCTCAGCCTAAAATACGTTAGCTACCTGAGATAAGCTTGCTATATACCCAGTATTTTTTTTAAGCCACTCACGTGAATCATACAAACACTTTTTAGTTTTTCCAAGTGCTTGATAAATTTAATCAAGTAAATTATTGACAAAATTACTTACAATTTCCGTTGTAATTGAGTAAATTTACTCGATGTGAATTACGTAAACGACTTATCCTCATACTTAATCAGGGTTTATTTTAACAGCTTTCGACAATTAGCGTAATACAAAGAGCAAATAATTTGAGAAATATCTCTCTTTCTAAACTATTTTAGGAATTACTTTACTATTTACTAGAGCAGCACCAGATGAATGCGTTTTTCATTTTCGAGCACCATCGCACCGCGTTAAAACCCTTGTAGTATCGCTGATCATGATCAACTTATCAACCATTTATATTTAAGCTTTTGTAATGAATAAATTAATTTTAAAGAAAAAACAAAAACCATAAGACACTGAATTTAATAATAAAAATAAATACCATTTGATCACAAAGTCACTTGACCGCCGTGATGACCAAGCGACTTTAACATTAAATTTCGATATTTTAATTCACTAAATAAACCGTATTTCTGGCAATTTTCTATACTTACAAAATTTAAATTGACATATTTGAATATCACATAAAATTCACTCTAAATACGCCCAAAAGGTATATACATATTTTTTGTCGTACTATACAGTTCAAAAAAAAACATAATAACCAGACGAGAACCATGGATATGCCCGCCACATCCCCCTCATCAAAACATTATCCAGATCAAGGTTTAACATTATTAGAAGTGTTACTGAGCATCACCCTCTTGGTCATCATCGCAAGTATTGCGGTACCTAGCGTATCTTACCAACTACAACGACGAGAATCCGATCAAGTTCAACAAACACTCTCTAAGCTATTGCAACTGGCAAAACTCGAAGCCTTGAGTCGTCAGCAAAATATTGTACTCTGTGCTTCTACCGACCTACAGAACTGCCAAGCTCAAGCATGGCACAATGGACTTTTGCTTTTTGTAGACTATAACCACAACCAACAACGCGATACAGATGAACCTATTTTACAACACAACAAACAACAACTCCGGCACGGTTCACTACAATGGCTCGGTAATGCCAGCCACATCAATAGCATCGTATTTCAAGGAGATAATGCCTTACCCCGTGGTTCAATGGGACGTTTTCGCTACTGTAATAGCCAATATAACAGTTTAAGTCATGATCTCATCCTGAGTGCAATGGGACATCAAAGACCTATTCTTAGACCAAACTGCTCATCGTCTTAAGCCCAACAGTGCTCGTCAGCCTTGAAATTCTCTTACTTGGACAGCCCCCATCTCATCATGCCGCTCATCACACGTATCAGACCGCAATAAAGCCTGTTCGCAAGTGCTGATCTATATTAAATGCAAGATTGAAGCGTTACTGCTGCGTTTAAATCTAAACAACGATTAGGCTTTTTTCTCAGAATATTTTGCATATACTGCATAAGTTGAACAAAATTTTAGTCCATATTGTCGCTAAATTTAGCTTTATCATCTTATAAAACCGGAGAATATAACAATGACTGGCATTGTGATTGTAAATGGTGCACGTACTGCGATGGGCGGGTTTCAGGGAAGTTTATCCGCCGCGACTGCCCCACAACTGGGTGCAGCCGTTATTCAAGCTGCGGTACAGCGTGCTGGACTACAGCCTACAGATGTACAAGAAGTGATTATGGGTTGTGTTCTTCCCGCAGGTTTAAAACAAGGACCCGCCCGCCAAGCAATGCGTCTTGCTGGGCTTCCAGATCAGACAGGCGCTGTAACCATTAACAAATTGTGTGGTTCAGGGATGAAAGCGGTCATGCAAGCCAGCGATATGATCAAAGCTGGCTCAGCCGAGGTCGTGGTTGCTGGTGGCATGGAATCCATGAGCAATGCCCCTTACCTACTGCCTAAGGCACGTGGTGGATACCGTATGGGACATGGTGAAGTGAAAGATCATATGTTTCTAGATGGTTTAGAAGATGCAGAAACAGGGCGTTTAATGGGATCTTTTGCCCAAGACATGGCCAATAGCCGTGAATATAGCCGCGAACAAATGGATAACTTTGCAATTCGCTCACTTGAACGTGCTCAAACAGCGATACGTGAAGGTTATTTCAAAGATGAGATCATTCCTGTCACGATCAGCACGCGTAAAGGCGATGTGGTGGTTGATCAGGATGAGCAACCCTTTAAAGCAAATATTGAAAAAATTCCACAACTAAAACCTGCCTTTGCCAAAGACGGTACCATTACCGCTGCCAATGCCAGCTCCATTTCAGATGGTGCATCTGCGCTGTTGCTCACATCAGAACACTATGCAGCAGAAAAAGGTCTACAACCCTTAGCCAAAATCGTGGCTTATGCTTCTAATTCACAACATCCATCAGAATTTACCATTGCTCCAGTGGGTGCGATTGAAAAGGTTTTAAAACAAACCGGCTGGAATGCACAAGATGTTGATCTATGGGAAATTAATGAAGCCTTTGCCATGGTGACCATGTGCCCAATTGACGATTTCAAATTAGACCCAGCCAAAGTCAATATTCATGGTGGCGCATGTGCACTTGGACATCCTGTAGGATCAACTGGTTCACGGATTATCTTAACCTTGATCCACGCCTTAAAACGCATTGGCGGTCAAAAAGGCATTGCAACCCTATGTATCGGTGGTGGTGAAGCAACTGCAGTTGCCATCGAATTGCTATAATTCGTTATCAGCATGAATAAAAAATCCCCGTCAGTGAATTGGCGGGGATTTTTTATGGTAATCAAACTTTTAAGCGCCCGTCTGATAGTTGGCTTGTGCAATGGCAGTTGAGGCTTGATAAGCTTGGCTAAAGTCATTCAACCCAGCCGCCTCTTCTGCGACATCTTTGCCTTCTTTAATCACAAAGCTATCGAAGCCAGAACGTTTTAAATAGTTCAAGACATCTTTAAAAATATCCCCGACTGCGCGCAACTCTCCCTGAAAGCCCTGACGACGTAATAGTGCGGCAAAAGAATAACCACGACCATCATTAAAACCAGCAAATTCAATAAAAATACAATCTAATTCAGCCAAAGGGAAATGATTGACTTCAGGTGAATCTTCTACGGTAATCAATAAAGCTTTTTTAGTCGCTATGCTTGGCAGTAAATCGAGCTGAGCTGTGCTAAGCAATACATCCCCAGCAGGTAGCTGCCCATCTTCTGCAATCAACTGATAACTATTTGCTGAGATTGAGCCATCTTTGCCGAGTACCGCTAAATCTAAATTAAGCATATGCACGCTCCTTAAACGGTTTAATACCAACACGACGATAAGTGTCGATAAACTCCTCACCCTCTTCACGCAGATCTAAATAAGTATTTAAAATCTCATCGATAATATCAGGCACTGCATCTGCTGCAAAAGAAGGTCCAAGAATATCACCTAATGACGCATCATGGTCGGCATTGCCGCCCAAAGTGATTTGATAGAATTCGGCACCCTTTTTATCGACGCCTAAAATACCAATATTTCCCACATGGTGATGACCACAAGCATTCATACACCCCGAGATATTGAGATCTAGATGCCCCAAATTATAAATGGTATCGAGGTCTTCAAAACGGCGGCTAATTGCTTCTGAAATGGGTATCGATTTAGCATTGGCCAATGAACAGAAATCACCACCTGGGCAGCAAATAATATCTGTCAAGAAACCAATATGCGCTCGCGCCAAGTTATGTTGGTCCAGAATTTGCCACACAGCAAATAAGTCTTTTTGTGGTACGTCAACCAAAGCAATATTTTGTTCATGCGTGGTACGGAGCTCACCAAAAGTATACTGATCAGCCAAATCTGCAATGAGATTCATTTCTTCAGTACTCATATCACCAGGCGCGATACCAGCACGTTTCAAAGAAATGGTCACAATGCGATAACCTGCAACTTTATGCGCATGGGTATTGATGTTAAACCAGTGTTTAAACTTCGGATATTGTGCAAATAGCTCACTAAAGTCTTGATCAGCTAAATCTTGATAGGGAAATGGCGAAAACTCAGCATCCATTTTTGCTAAGATTTCTGGTGCAATTTGCAGTGTTTTTTGCGTATGTAAAAATTCAGCTTCTACTTTCTCTGCAAACACGGCGGGCGTCAAAGCTTTGACTAAAATCTTAATACGTGCTTTGTACTTGTTGTCACGGCGACCATGTAAATTATAAACGCGCAATACCGCTTCTAAATAAGCAATCAGGTCTTCTCGCGGTAACCATTCACGGATGATCGAACCAATAATTGGGGTACGCCCTAAACCGCCACCCACTTTGATACGATACCCCATTTCACCAGCGTCATTGCGAACGATATAAACACCGATATCATGAAAAGATACCGCTGCACGATCGACTTCAGCTAAAGCCGAAACAGCAATTTTAAATTTACGCGGTAAGAAAGCAAACTCTGGGTGAAAGGTACTCCACTGACGAATTAACTCACAAGTAGGACGTGGATCGGCAACTTCTCCGGCCACCACACCCGCATATTGGTCTGTCGTCGTATTACGAATACAGTTACCAGAGGTTTGAATGGCATGCATTTGTACTGTGGCCAACTGCGCCAACATTTCTGGTACATCTTCCAATGCTGGCCAGTTAAATTGGATATTTTGACGTGTAGAGACATGCGCATAACCACGGTCATATTGCTGAGCTAATTCAGCAATTTTACGCAACTGTCTAGCATGCATCAGTCCATAAGGCACTGCGATACGCAACATCGGCGCATAGCGTTGTACATACAAACCATTTTGTAAGCGTAATGGACGATACTCATCTTCACTGAGTTTCCCCGCTAAATAGCGTTGTGTTTGGTCGCGAAATTGAGCAACCCGTTCATCGATCATCTGCTGATCAAAATCAGTATATAAATACATGGCGTGCAGCTAGTAATATAATGCAAAGGCTGACAGCATAACCACTATTGATCTATCAACAAAATGTATTTTTTACATATTTAATAATGGTTTTATTGATAAGGCAGCTAAAAGCTATAAATAACTGCCCTATTACCAATAAATTCAATGATTAAGCTTTAGTTTTACTTTATTTTCAAATACATATCATATTTTTCTATATCTCAGCTCCATGCTCATTCTCGCCGCGTACAGCTCCTCTCTACGCTGCATAAAAATAGTGATTTAAAGATACACACAGCGATCGCTGCATACTTTATCTACAGTTATCTACAACTATCTACAGCGTAATCTTTATCTATAGCGTGATATAGCTATTTTCCCAACGTTGTGGACTAAACTCACCGGGTTGCAGATGCACAAAATGCCCGCCGACTAAGTCTATTGCCAAGCAATCATCTACCTCCAGCACGCGATCGGTATGTTGTTTCTGCCAATGTGTCGCAAAATAAGCCTTGCCTTTGGCTTTGGCAGCTACAGGATTGCTGGCAATCACCAGCACATAGCGATGTAACTCACCAAACTCCCGTGGATCATAGCCGCCTAAATTGATGAGATAAAGTTTCTGCTGCTGCTCTGCGGGCGCAGCATGAGAGAACTGTATTTGATAACTTTTCCCCTCGAAATCCAAGCCATCACATTGAATCCATGCATCGATGTGTAGACCTTGTGGCTCACCAAACCAAGCATTTTTGAGTTGTGAATAGGTGCTGGGTAAATCATCGCCTACAGCAAAGACCACATCATGAACTTCGATATTGGCGCGCGCATGTCGCCCGCCTAACATCACAATAAATAAACTCGGCATGGCTTTACCCAGCTCCTCTCGCTTTGCATAGATCATTCTACTTAGGCTTAGCTCGGCTTTTGTTTCGCCCAACTACTTTCTCCAAGCCACTTTCGCCCAACCACTAAGGCAAGGCAATCAGGCAAAGTCGTATGCTCCAGCAAAACTGTATTAGACCGAAACATAGCGCTGAAAAAATAAAAACATGTAAGCTCTAGCGCCTACATATCAATCATCTCTACCCCATCAATACGTGCCATGGTCATCAGATCTTTATCACCGCGACCAGACACATTGGCAATAATGATTTGATCTTTAGACATGGTAGGTGCCAACTTGCTGACATAAGCCATGGCATGCGAACTTTCTAAGGCAGGAATAATCCCTTCAATACGGGTTAAATCACGGAAACCTTGCAACGCTTCTGCATCGGTAATCGGCACATACGCTACCCGGTGCATGTCTTTTAAGAAGCTATGTTCGGGACCTACACCAGGATAATCTAAACCTGCCGACACGCTATGTGTCTCAATGATTTGACCTTGCTGATCTGACATTAAATAAGTGCGATTACCGTGTAATACCCCAACATGTCCAGCCGTTAAAGGCGCAGAATGCTTGCCTGTATGAATCCCCAAACCGGCTGCCTCTACGCCATAAATTTTAACATCTGCATCATTGAGGAAAGGATAAAACAAACCGATGGCATTTGATCCACCGCCAACACAGGCAACCAATGCATCGGGTAATCGCCCTGCTTGCTCTAGGATCTGCCGACGTGCCTCACGACCAATAATCGACTGAAAATCACGGACTAACAATGGATAAGGATGTGGTCCAGCTACGGTGCCAATCACATAATAGGTATCATCAACATTGGAAACCCAATCACGCATTGCTTCATTCAGTGCGTCTTTTAAGGTGCGTGAGCCACTGGTCACGGGCACAACCGTTGCTCCTAATAGGCGCATACGATAGACGTTCATGGCTTGACGCTTGACATCATCAGCGCCCATATAAACCACACATTCCATTCCTAAACGCGCAGCAATCGTAGCGGTTGCCACACCATGTTGTCCTGCACCGGTTTCTGCAATAATCCGTTTTTTACCCGAAAGCTTGGCCAATAAAGCCTGACCAATGGTGTTATTGACCTTGTGTGCTCCAGTGTGGTTGAGGTCTTCACGTTTTAAGTAAATTTGCGCACCACCTAAAGCCTCTGACCAACGTTCAGCAAAATATAGTGGGCTCGGGCGCCCTACATAATGCGCCAGATCATGATCAAAGGCGGCCAGAAACTGTTCATCCGTTTTCATGCGGTTATAAAGTTTTTCTAGATCATCCAATGCTGCCATGAGGGTTTCAGAAACAAAACGCCCACCATGAATACCGAAATGCCCTTGTGCATCTGGAAATTGGCTATAGTCAATCACTTTATTTTGCTGATCCACGTTGGACTCCTTGCATGAATTGTTGGATACGTAATGGGTCTTTAATGCCCTTTGCTGCCTCAACCCCACCACTGACGTCGACTGCATAAGGCTGAGTTATGGCGATGGCCTGTTGAATGTTTTCTGGTTGCAACCCACCCGCCAAAATCAATGCGCTATCGAGCTTGGGGAATTGGCTCCAGTCAAATTGTAGACCTGTGCCGCCTTTTAACTCGGGATGCCATGCATCGAGCAGTACCGCACTGGCACCCACAGCCTGATAAGCCTGTACTTCGGCTAACACATCGGTATCAGCTTGCACTTGTAATGCTTTATACCAACGGCGCCCTGTCGCTTGGGCAATTGCCTGACAATGTGCTGGGCTTTCATCACCGTGCAACTGTAGCACATCCAATGCCACGCTTTTTAACACCGTGCTAATCTCTGCCGCAGTCGCATTGACAAATAATCCAACCACAGAGACATAGGCAGGAATATGCTGTAGCAATTGTTGCGCTTGTTCAAGCGTCACATGGCGTGGGCTGGGTGGATAAAACACCAAACCAATGGCATCCACACCAGCAGCAACAGCAGCTTGAATGTCTTGCACACGGGTAATACCGCAAATTTTGACTCGGGTACGCATGATCTTGGATGCTCAATCTAAAATAGAGTAACGGAAAGAATCATATTATATGACCTAGGTCGATTTCCATAGCAGATGAAAATCAGCCTTCTATAACTCGCTCTGCTAAAACTCGCTCTACTAAAACTAGGTCTTCTAAGACTCAACCCCAAAAGTCGTTCTGTCTAACGCTATTATTGCATGGCATAGCGCAATGTTAGCCAAGCCGTACGCCCATCTTGATTATAATCGGCGGTGCTTTGATAGGTCTTATCAAACATATTGGCCAACTTGGCTTGCACACTCATGGTCGGTGTCAGCTGATAGGTCACACGAACATCTGCCGTGGTGAAATCACTTAATTGCTGGGTATTGGCAGCATTGACAAAACGTTTGTCTTCATAATGTACTGCACCACCGATCAGCCATTTATCTATTTTATAATCGGCAGAGAAATTTAATAATTGTTTAGCGGTATAGACGACCTGCTTGTTTTTATATGCTCCACTACGATTTTTAGGGTCTTGATAAGTATAGTTGAGATTCCAAACCCACTGATGCAAATTTTGTCCCAATACCAGCTCTATCCCTTTTACCCGAGCTTTATCGACGTTTTGTGCTGGCCAACCGACAATCATATGGTCGATATTGTTCATAAAAGCATTTAACTGCCAATCCAAATACTGACTGCCTTTCAAACCGATTTCAAGGTTTTCCGCTTGCTCTGGTTTTAAATCTGGATTACCCCCACCGCCAAAAACAGGATCGGCTGGCCAATATAGCTCATTAAAGGTCGGCATTCTAAAGGCTTTGCCCCAAGTAGCATAAGCATGATAATGATCATTTAAATGATAACCAAGCGTGGCATTTCCAGTGCTATGCTGCCCATACTGTTGATTATCATCAAAACGAAACGCTGCCTGCACATTCACTGCGCCAAAACCCGCGAGATACTGTACAAAGTAGCCGGTATTATCGCGTTTATTCTGGGTATAGTTTGTGCTGCTATTGACTTTATCATGTTGATAATCAATACCAAGCATCAGCAACTGATTGGGTTGTAAGGTCAAGCTGTTCAGCCATGAGATATTATCGCGCAAGGTATCGATTTTGGATTTCGTACCATATTCAACACTTTCAAGTTTATCCTCAGTACGCCCAACTTTCAGTTCGCTCTGCCAACGATCCACGGGTTTATATTTGGCAGCAAGACCATAAACATTTTGTTTAATATTGCCATGTGCATCTGGACCATTATCATATTCATTCTTCGCGTCGACGCTGAGAAGATTGCTGCTGATCTCAAATTGATCACTAAACTGGTGCCCCGCTTTTAGGGCGAAAGCACTGCTCTCATAACCATCACGATCTGGATCATGCCCCCATGCCGTTGGCCGTGTGGCATTGATACCTTGGGTTTTTATAGCTGTGGCATTTAAATTTGCCCAACTTGCACCTTGGCGCAGATTGACACCGATATTACCTTTATAGCTTTCATGTGAGCCATAGCTTACTGAGGCATAAGGCTTCATACCATCAGCATGACCAGCTTGACGGGTAAAAATCTGAATCACCCCAGCAATTGCTTCAGCCCCATAAAGACTTGACCGCGGACCACGTATAATTTCAACCCGTTCAATTTGGTCTATCGGTAAATGCTCAAATGCCACTGTGCCCGTGGTCGCAGAAGCAATTTTTTGTCCGTCAACCAACACCAAAACACTTTGTGAGCTGGTGCCACGCAAAGAAATTCCCGTGGTTTTCCCCATCCCGCCACTATTTCGAAATGACAAACTCGGTACAGTCTTGAGCAACTCCTCTAGCGTTTGAAATTGCTGTCGTTCAATCTGCTCACGATCAATCACCGTCAGCCCTGCCATGGTGTTTTGATCATTCAGTACTGTACGGTTTGCGGTCATATTATTTGCGGTCATATGAATGGTGGGTAATTGCTCTACGGCCCACGCTGCCGAAAATGGTGTCAATAATAGTAGTGCTTGATATAACGTATTGGATTTATAAGACATGAAATTCCTCTATCGCACCACCCGTGCGTTGATCGCTGAGTAACGCGTTCTTAAAAACTGTCGCGCATTTGGCTCAGCCCTGAATAACAATTTTTTCGCTATAACGATAGAAATGCTATAACGATAAAAATAAGGTCATAGAGATCAGGTTATAGGACTACAACAGGCCGGTCTCCGGACTTAAGTTATCGCTAAAATAACTATTCACCGTTGCGGGGGCAGTGTTAGCTTTTGCATAAGATTTACACGATAAATCCTATAAATACTCAGACAGACTAACTTCCCAGTTTCACTTTTTTGATCAAGCACCTGAAGCAAAGGCAGATTAATTTCCAGCCGAATTGAAGTCAAGCAATAAGATCGCTTTGCAGTCGGTACATTTAAAAGGTTTTGCTTTATTAGCAATGAGCAACATAAATAAATAGCAATCATTTTCATTTATGCTAAATTAGTATACAGGTACTAAACTTATTGCTTCATTGCAACGGCAATAAGCTTGATCTGACACTGACTAAAATGATTGAAAAGGTAATCACTATGGATAAAGCAAAAGTGCTCGAGCAAGATGACCACATGAATGGCATGCAACAACTAAGCATGACGGTGGTAGAGATGACCCGACCTTATGCTTCAATCTGCCGAATACGCGGTAAAATTGATCCGTCCCATCCCCAACTGTGGCAACTTCCCAATGTTGCCATTCGCTTGGATGTAGAACAACATGACCAGCAACGTCCAAGCTCTCGCATTTATACCGTGCGTCATTACGATATTGCACGAAATGAAATTGAAATCGACTTTGTGATCCATGCCGATGCCAGCCCAGCAATGCGTTGGTTACAACAAGCGCAAGTCGGCACTGAAATTCTACTCACTGGTCCACGTCCACACTTTAGCCCTGATTTTCAAGCGCAACGCCATAATGTGATTTTTGCAGATGATACGGCTATTCCAGCGGTCTATTCGATGTTGCAGCAATGGCCCGACCATGTGTCTGGCGACATTTATATAGATAGCTTGCAACCTGAACAGTTACAAGAACTGCCACGTCCCCAACGGGTTAATTTCCATTTTATTCAACATGATCAAAAACTCGCAGCCGGTCAAGGTCAGTATTTATCACAAGCTGCTGCCCAGATTCGCCCGACAGCTGATCTGGGGGATCTCTATGTTTGGGCAGCCTGTGAACGTAGCGAAGCGCGACGTATTCGTGAGATTTTTCTACAGCAACACCAGTTGGATAAATCACACGTTCATGTCATGGGCTATTGGAAGGCTGGTGTAAGTAGCTCAGTGATTGATGAATTACGCGTCGATTACTACAACCAATTATTAGCACAAGGTGAAGGGCTAAAAGATTTTGATGACTTAGATCTCAATATCTGACCGCGGCATATAGCACCCTGATCTGATCTCCCCTCGCAGCGATTGCACCTGTGATGTTTAACTGAATGAGACATGCACAGCATAGTTCACATCTATACCTTGCGTACATTGGCTGTGGGGGGTGAGGGATTACGGCAGCAAAAGCATGTTGAATATGAAATAACGTGCAGTGTCCATCTAGATCATACAAACTACAAAATATTTCAGTGCAATACTACAATTTCTATAGCATGATACAACTGTTGCACAGCATGAGTTTTCAGCAGATGGGACATCGTTTAAGTAAAATCTATACGCGTACTGGTGATCAAGGTGAGACAGGACTTGGTGATGGTTCACGACTGAGCAAAGATGATTTACGCATACATGCCTTAGGGGATATTGACGAGTTAAATGCGCTTATTGGGCTCTTGGCAGCCCATATTCAACAGGACAACTCCGATCAGCAAGGCTATTGGGCTGAGCGTTTGCGTTATATGCAACATGCTTTATTTGATTTAGGCGGTGAAGTGTGTATCCCGAACCATCATGTGCTGAATGCTGAGAGCATTACTTTTTTAGAAGCCGATATCGACCAAATGAATCAGCAGCTGCCGATGCTCAAAGACTTTATTTTACCAGCAGGCAGTCTGAGCTGTAGTTATGCGCATCAAGCCCGTGCCGTATGCCGTCGAGCAGAACGTCAGTTATGTGCTGTACAACAACGTGATCAGAATATTCAGCAGAATGCCTTACAATTTTTAAATCGGTTATCGGATTGGCTCTTTGTTGCAGCGCGCTGTTTACAACGGCAGCAAGCCGGTCACGAAGTACTTTGGCAGAAAAATATCACAGCACCAGTTTTAGCCAGCAATACACAGGAGTCAGCTTCATGAGAATTATTGGTCATCGTGGTGCGCGTGGCGAAGCACCAGAAAACACCCTTGCAGGATTTCACTACCTGAAAGACTTAGGAATACGTGCAGTGGAATTTGATGTGCGCCAACTCAGTGATCAACAACTGGTGGTCATACACGATGATCATTTTCAACGGACTGCACAACAAGCGCTCAAACTAACTGGCTTAGCTTACCAAGACATACAACATATAAATCAAGCCGCGCTGTGGTCCGATCATGCACAGCAAGCTACGCCTTTATTGAGCGATGTACTGCCCATACTGGCTGACTTTGAGCATATTGAAGTCGAAATTAAAAGCGTAGAAAGTAGCGCCGCAGCGGAACAGCTGATTGAACAACTCTCGCCTATGCTAGATGCTTTCACACAACAAGTTGTGGTGACAAGCTTTGATCCCAAGATTTTGATTGCCTTGCAGCTGCAACGCAGCACACTACGACGAGGTTTGCTGGTCGAGATGGATATAGCAACACAAGCAATTGATTTTGCATTGCAATTAGGATGTTGCCAGATTGGCTGGCAAGATCAATTGGTCAATAGCAGCATATTGAATGCCATGCAGCAAGCTCAGCTGAATTGCAGTGTTTGGACGGTCAATGACGTGGAACGGGCTAAATTACTAGCAGACCACGGCGTGCAAGGTTTAATTACCGATTACCCAAAGCGCATGCAACAGTATTTATCCACTACATAAAAGATTTATCCTGTAGATAAAGCACTTTTGCAAATCTCACACAATGCCGCAGCACCGTAAAACATCATCGGACACTTAGAAATAGTTACAGCGCAAACAAGTATTTAGCGTTAGAATAACCGCAGATATAGCGCAACAGTCGCCATAGGATAGAATATGTTACTTTTGAATACTATACAGCTGTAAAATATTGCTAGTGATCGCGCCTACGTGCATGCTACTATGTCTTAAAAATAGGCTATATCTTTGCTTATTATTCTAAAATCCACCTTGTATTTTAGGTTTTTAGGAGTGCTGTTGGAGATGAATCCTCCCCTACCTCAAGCCCCATTAAACTGGACCGCTATTTTTGCATTGGTTGTTTTACCCATTGTTGCTGTCATTGCAATTCCGCTATATGCCTATCATCACGATTTTAGCGTAGCGGCTTGGATCAGTTTATTTGTATTACTTGGCGTGAGTAGTCTCGGTATTACTGCAGGCTATCACCGTTTATGGGCACATAAAGCCTATGATGCCAATTTAGCATTGCAAATCATTTTGATGATTGCTGGCACTTTTGCGGTTCAAAATAGTATTTTATATTGGGCTTCTGGACATCGAACCCACCATCGTCATGTCGATGATATCGAACGTGATCCTTATTCAATTAAAAACGGTTTTTGGTATGCACACTTGGGTTGGATGTTGCGAGATTATCCAGCAGCAGAACCCAATTTTAAAAATGCCCCCGATCTACAAAAAAACAAATTAGTCATGTTCCAACATCGCTACTATGTTCCCCTTACCATTCTTGTGCACATTGCCATTCTTGGTAGCATTGGCTGGGCTGTGGGTGACCTCTGGGGTGTGGTGTTATTGGGTGGTTTATTACGCCTGATCATTAGCCACCATGTGACTTTCTTTATTAACTCACTCTGTCATATGTGGGGTAAACGCCCATATACCGATGAAAACACAGCACGTGACAACTTCTGGCTTGCCATTGCTACATGGGGCGAGGGTTATCATAACTATCATCATATCTTCCAATACGATTACCGTAATGGCGTAAAATGGTGGCAATATGACCCAACCAAATGGTTAATTTGGAGCTTCTCAAAACTCGGTATGGCGACCAATCTACGTCGTATCCCGAGCTTTAATATTAAAAAAGCAGAACTGGCTATGCGCTTTAAATATGCAGAGCAAGATTTGGCGGTCTATGGGCATGATATGAGTGCTGATTTATCGGCACTGAAACAAAAAGTCGCACAAGAATATGAGGCTTTTACCCATACCCTCAATGACTGGACTAAACTCAAAGAGCAAGAGTTACAAGCGAAAAAAGCGGCTGTTGCAGAGAAAATCCATCAAATGGATATCAAGCTCAAAGTTGATTTTCAATTGGCAGAACAAAAACTGACTTATCATCGTGAGCGCCTAGAAACCTTGATGCGCAATATCAAAAAAAATACTGCTGCTGAATAGTCAACTGTTCCGTTGCACCCCAACGCACCCACGCTTGATTGCTGCAAAACAAAGTTCAATCAAGCCCTCATGGGTGCGTTTTTGTTGCCATTCGATCAATGCTATAGTTAGTGTCTCCACGTGCTCTGTGCAGATGATCAACTATGCAATTTATCCAACGCTATCCTACGCTGGATTCCCAGCTCTACCACCACCAAGCTCCTCAGCCCTTAACACAAACCATTGCCGGGCATTTTAACCAAGCCTTGGCAGAACAATTACAATGGACTGAACAAGAGCAAGCACAATGGCTCGACATCTGTAGTGGTCAACGCTGCTTTGATGAATTCCGCCCCTTGGCCATGGTTTATGCAGGGCACCAATTTGGACAATGGGCGGGGCAACTTGGCGATGGTCGTGGTCTTCTCATCGCCCAAGTCCAAGATAAAAATGCTCAAGTGATTGACCTACACCTAAAAGGTGCAGGTAAAACGCCTTATTCTCGTATGGGAGATGGTCGTGCTGTACTGCGCTCTGTGATTCGTGAATACCTTGCAGGTCATGCCCTCAATGCCTTAGGCGTTGCCTCAAGTAATGCCGTGGGTTTTAGCAGCTCCACGCAAATGATACAGCGCGAACACTTAGAACCTGCAGCCATGTTATTACGCAGCGCAGATAGCCATATTCGCTTAGGGCATTTTGAGTGGATTAATCAATATGCGCCTGAACTACTTAAAGATTTTACTGAGCACTGCATTGCATGGCACTATCCACATTGTTTAGCCGCACCGTCTCCCATATTGGCATTTGCGCATGAGGTCATTCAAGCGACCGCCAAAATGATTGCCCAATGGCAACTCTGTGGTTTTGCCCATGGCGTGATGAATACAGATAACCTCAATATTACCGGTTCTACTTTAGATTTTGGACCTTATGGTTTTATGGAGCGTTTCAGACCCAACTGGATCAATAACCATTCTGACCAACAAGGTCGTTATACCTATCAACAACAACCCAGTATCGGTCACTGGAATCTATGGATCTGGCTGAATAACCTCATGCCACTTGCGCCTGCCGCAGCAAAAGAGCAATTCAAGACACAACTTGTCGACTGTCTAGAAGGCTATGAAACAGCTTTTCTCACCCACTATCAGCAAGGGCTCTGTGCCAAGATGGGCTTACCCGATTTTCATAAAGATAGCTTTGATTGCGCACTACGTTTTTTAAGAATTCTACAAGCAGAACAACTGGACTACACGCAAAGCTTCCAACGCTTACAGCACCAACACTACACGGCTTTACGTGATGACTGCCTTGATCTACGCGAATTTGATGAGTTTTTACAGCAATACCACCAGATCCGTGAATATCAAGACCATGATGCCTTAACCCGCTTGATGCAGCAAAATAATCCTATTTATATTTTACGCAACCATATGGCGCAAACGGCTATTGAAAAAGCAGAGCAAAATGACTTCAGTGAAGTGGATCGCTTATTCCAGTTATTGGCTCAACCGTATAGCCGACAAAGCTCGCTTGAACGACCTGAGGATCTTGCACCACTCCCTGCAGATCAAGCTGCAGTATCGGTGAGTTGTTCTTCTTAAACTGATTCTAGCTAAAGGCGTTCTGCTTTCATCTACGTCATCTTTAAGCTGTTAATATTTCATCAAAGTTATGCACATTTTCTGTGGATAAACTTGTGTTTATCCACAATTCTGCATGATTTAACACAGCCTAGAAAGCCCACAAAAGTCTGCCGAAAAATCAACCATGACATAATACAGCAATAGATACCTGCAACGTGCTACACCGCATAGGCTTTATTTCTTATTTATTATCTATCAGTGACTTATTATAAATACAACCAACGCATTGCCGTACAGACAGACATCTGCACGTGCTTATTTTGAGAACATTTGCTATACAGCTTGGTTGTACAAAGCCTAGACAGGGACAATTGTTGAAAACGCTGCATGTGGTATACAGCCGTGCTGTCGAACAAAATGCTTTGATAATGTGCAGCAAGACTAATTTTAAATCAGCAATTTTTGCGAGCCACAATTTTTCAAGCCACGGAAATTATTCTCCAGCGCAAAGCTGAACAGAGGCTGCTTTTGCCATCATCGCATGACGATGGCAATTCAACAGACTTAAATCTTATTCATTGGGATATTCAAAACGATAGCCCACACCATACACGGCTTGTACCCATTCATGGCGGTTACCGGTATCGGCAACATCTGCAATTTTACGGCGTAAGTTTTTGATATGGCTATCAATAACACGGTCAGCAACATCAAAACTATCAGGGTTGATGTGATCGAGTAACTGAGCACGCGAATAAACTTGCCCAACATGCTCAATAAACAACTCAAGCAAACGAAACTCTGTAGGGGTCAAATTCAATACTTTTTGTTGATACCAGATCCGTTGCTGAGCTTTGTCGATACGGAATAAAGTATTTTCTTCGGGTTGACTCTTACGCTCTAAACGACGTAATACAGCCTGTACCCGAGCCACCAATTCTTTGGGGCTAAAGGGTTTACAAACATAATCATCAGCGCCCATATTGAGCCCTAAGACACGGTCAATTTCTTCAGTGCGTGCAGTGACCATAATAATCGGTAAATCAGTTTGCTCGCGGACTTTACGACATATGGTCAAACCATCCATACGCGGCACCATCAGGTCTAAAATCATTAAGCTAGGCTTACGTTGTTGATAGCTTTGGTAAGCCTCTAAACCATCATAAAATACACCCACTTCATAGCCTGCAGCTTCAAGATAATCACGGACCAAATTGGCAAGCTCGGTTTCATCTTCAACCAGCATGATATATCGCATAAGATTATTTCCTTTTGATTCATAAAGTTATTAATAACAATTTTATATCGAGCATCGCGTTGTCGAACACAGCCAATACTATTTAAACCTGTTAAAACTCAGTTAGCTTTCTAAAACTAAGCTACCTTTCTAAAACTCAGCTAGCTTTTTAAAGCTAAGTTAAATTTTTAAAGCTTAGTTAACTTTTTAAAGCTGAGCTTACAGCGCAATCCACCCAATGGGGAATGATCAAAACTCAAGTTCCCTCCCATGGCTTGTGCAATTTTGGCAGAGAGCGCCAAGCCTAAACCCGTTCCGCCGGTACTACGCGTGCGCGAGTCATCTACCCGATAGAAACGTTCACCTAAACGCTGTAATTGTTCATCACTAAGACCCAGCGGACTATCATCGACCAACAAAGACCAACTATCATCATCCTGCTGAGTATGGATTGAAATCTGACCGCCTTGTTCGGTATAGCGCACACTATTGCTGAGTAGGTTGACCACGATTTGTTTGAAACGATCAACGTCTAAACTCAGTTCAGCGCCTTGCCCACTGATCATGATCTGTAGACCCGCTTGCTCAATTTTAGGTTTAAAATATTCAACCTCTTGTAAAACCACATGCCAAGGATCAACAGCGGCCAGATAGCACTGTAGTTGCAATGCATCTGCCTGTGCTAAATCGGCAAGGTCTTGGGTGAGTTTTTTCAAACTATTGACTTGACTCATCATCGCAGCCAAATGCTCTGGGGTCGCTTTACGGATACCATCTTGCATGGCTTCAATTTGTGCTTGCAGAACCGCCAATGGCGTTTTTAATTCATGTGAGGTATCGCCGACCCACTGCTGCCGTGAACGCTCATGTTGATCTAAGATTTCAGCCAATTGGTTTAACTCATTGGATAAATCGCCCAATTCATCATTGCGGTTAATCTTTACTTGATGACGATAATTACCATTGGTCAATTCACGGGTTGCTTGTAATAAGCGTTGAATCGGTTGTTTAATATAAGTTGCCAATAATAACGCTGCGATTAAACTCGCCAAGAAAGTCGTCAAGTAAACAAAGAGTAAATAACGTTTTTGATTACTAAAGAAGTTAATACTCAATGCATCTTCTTGATCTAATACGGGTCTCAAACCTAAATAACCCACTATTTCTTGATTGACCATAATCGGGCGAAAAGACAATTGCTGATTACTCGGTTCACCCACGATAAAATTTTTCTGCGCATCATATAATGATAAACGTGAGCTTAATCCTAAGCGATCAGGCATGGCGATAATACGCTTGGTCGGTTGTGCAGTAACACCACTCGTCAGCAACTGCTCATCTACTTTATGCTCTTTTTCATCAGCTTTATGACGTTTATCATTGTCTTTATTTTTGGTTAAATAAAAACTCTGGTTGGCACTTAATGGAAAACGTATGCCTTCAAAAGGTCGATATTCTGAAGGCAGATTATCTTGTAAAACTTTTAAGTCCTGCTGATCTAACCAAACATTGTCTTTGTCATCGTCACTGGGCGCCACACCTTGCATCATGGCGTGTTCGCTAAAATAACGCTGCTGTAGGGAAATATCATATTGGCGTCGTAACCACCAATGCGACAATTTATCATAATCATCTGGTGCAGCATCACCTTCTATTTGCAAAATTTGCGCTTGAATGGCATTGCCCCAATCTTGGTAAACACCATAAACACCAGCGAGATTATCAATTAATGGATCAAGTTTTTGCATTTCGACATCAGCAACATACTGACTAAAATTACGCTGCATCGTCCAATGCAATACCCCTAATCCCAAGGTGATAATCAGCAAGGTGGTCAATAACACTGTAGAAAACAAACGTAATGCAATCGGAATGCGTCGTGTACTCAAAACTCATCTCACATTTTTATTCTATTTCGGCATTCTAAACGACATTGCGCCAAATTACCCTCCATTGTTTCTACATGTTTATTAATTAATTTTAAAAATAATCTCATTGCCTAAATGACTGTTCAAGGCAATGTCTTGTGTCATCATTTTTTTATTTTAAAAGGCTCAATAGAATGAAGCAGTTTTCCGCAACGATTTTAAAAAAAATAACCCTTAAAAATACCAGCATGCTACTACTCGCTTGCAGCGCATTGGGATTAGCCGCCTGTCAAACCAATAGCAGCAATCCACAAACGCATAAGCGTGGGTATCATGGTGGACCACATCATCAAGGCATGAAACCGAATGATCGTGCTGGCATGTCAGCACGTCATCATCAACGCCAGCCAGGTGCTCAAGCATGGCGCGAACAAATGCAACAAGCATGTTTGAATAAAAACAATGGGGCAACGGTCAATGTAAAAATCGATGATAAAACCCTATCAGGACAATGTCATCTCGTCTTTCAACCCGACCGCAACAGCATGCAAAGCCGAGTAAATCATCAAAGTGTCAGGCCTCAGCAGCATGCTGGTAGCAACCGTCGTGGGGCTTGGAGCGATCTAGACCGCCAAGCTTTTCAGCAAGCTTGTATTGGCAAATCTGCCGATCAGAAAACCACGGTCCAATTCAATGAACAAAGCATCAATGGTCGTTGCCAATTACGCTTTAAACGTACCGCACCCAATGCTTAAATTATGCTCCAGCGATGATTTTTTAAAAGCGCTAAGAACATCGCCAAAGTGCTAACAACACCTTTTTCCCTGCGAATAACCCGACTGAATTTAACACAATATTCTTTCTAAAATCAATATTATATCTTTAGAAACCACTCAGCGCGATTGCTAAGACAAAATGTCTGTAGGATCAACAATAAAGCGTAGCCATGGCTACGCTTTATTGTTCAAAGCAGTTGAATATTCGCTTAAAACAAGCCTATTCGATACAGGTGTATTTGTTTTGCAACACAGTTGTGCAATAATCTAATTTAAAATTTTTTAGAATATTCTTATATGTTTTTTTGACTTTACAGTCACATAGAAAATGCGAAAGCACGCTTGTACCGCGGCAACAGATGTAGCAGGATGTAGCAGAACTATTCTGTGTCACTGGCACGACATTAACATTTTTATAATTTGAATCTGGTTTATCCAGTATTGAGGAATCATCTATGCCACAATACAAAGCCCCCTTACGTGACATGCAATTCGTATTGCATGAATTATTAAATGCTGAACAACACTATGCTAATTTACCCGCATTCAAAGACAACGTAAGTCGTGAGCTAGTTGATCAATACTTAGACGCGGCAGCAGATTTTTGTGAAAATGAATTATCTCCACTGAATCAAGTGGGCGACCGCGAAGGCTGTCAATGGAATGATGGTGAAGTCACCACACCAACAGGCTTTAAAGAAGCCTATCAAAAATACATCGAGCTTGGTTTCCCATCACTTGCTGTGCCAGAACAACATGGTGGTCAAGGCTTACCAAGTTCATTAGCAACCACGATCTCTGAAATGGTCGGTGCTGCCAACTGGGCATGGGGCATGTACCCTGGTTTATCTCATGGTGCTGTTCGTACCATCGAGCATCATGGTTCTGATGAACAAAAAGCCATTTACTTGCCAAAACTCGTTACGGGTGAATGGACTGGTACCATGTGCTTGACTGAATCGCATGCAGGTTCAGATCTGGGGATTATTCGTACCAAAGCAGAACCAAATGATGATGGCAGTTATTCGATCACAGGCGAAAAAATCTTTATTTCCGCTGGTGAACACGATATGGCAGAGAACATCATCCATATTGTTCTTGCACGTTTACCTGGCGCACCCAAAGGCACCAAAGGTATCTCGCTGTTTATCGTACCAAAATTCAATGTCGCTGCTGATGGCACTTTACTTGACCGTAATGGCGTACGTTGTGGTTCGATTGAACACAAAATGGGGATTCATGGTAACGCAACCTGCGTGATCAACTTTGACAATGCCAAAGGTTATTTGATTGGACCTGAAAACCGTGGTCTACACTGCATGTTTACCTTTATGAATACCGCACGTATTGGTACTGCAGTACAAGGTTTATCAGCTTCTGAGAGTTCATTCCAAGGTGCTTTGGCCTATGCTAAAGATCGCTTGGCAATGCGTTCATTGTCTGGTCCTAAATTCCCAGAAAAAGCAGCTGACCCAATTATCGTACATCCCGCTGTACGCAACATGCTATTAACCCAAAAAGCATTTGCAGAAGGTGGTCGCGCACTGGTTTACCTACTTTCTCAATATGCCGATATCGTTGAATATGGCAGTACTGAAGAAGAACGTAAGTTTGCCGACAACATCCTGTCATTACTGACCCCGATTGCCAAAGCATTCTTAACTGAAACCGGTTCTGAAGCTGCCAAACATGGTGTTCAAGTATTTGGTGGACATGGCTTTATCTCTGAGCATGGTATGGAACAAATTGTTCGTGATACCCGTATCTCTTGCTTGTACGAAGGGACAACAGAGATTCAAGCGCTTGATTTGCTTGGTCGTAAAGTATTGCAAACTCAAGGTGCGATGCTACGTGACTTCACCAAAATTATTCATAAATTTGTTGAAGCCAACAAAGACAATGCCGACATGAAAGCCTTTATCGAGCCACTTGCTGCGCTCAATAAAGAATGGGGCGATCTCACCATGCAAATTGGTATGCGTGCAATGCAAAACCCAGATGAAGTGGGTGCTGCGGCAGTTGACTACCTCTACTTTGCTGGTTATGTGACACTTGCTTATCTCTGGGCACGCATGGCATTGGTTGCACAGCAAAAATTGGCTGAAGGTACTGCTGAAACTGAGTTCTATAAAGCCAAAATTAGCACTGCAAACTTCTACTTCAAGAAAATCTTGCCACGTGTACGTTCTCATGTAGATGTGATTGCCGGTGGCTTAGAGCCATTGATGGAATTAGATGCAGAACACTTTGCATTCTAATGTGGGCTAAAGCCTGTATGTAAATTAGAAAAAGGACAGTCACGCGATTGGCAGTCCTTTTTCTTTATGAAATTGCTCGATATCTCCCTTAGCATCCTTGCGAAATAAATTTGCCTCATGCAATTTTAGATGTCGAACCGTACAATGGATTTTCGTTTCTCAATTCGACAAACTTCAACAATAATAGGTGGACAATATGCCAATTTATCATGCACCTCTTGCAGATATGCGTTTCATTTTAAATGATGTTTTTCAAGCTGAGCAATTTTGGAGTGCCAACGAAAAACTCGCACATTTAGATGCTGCAACAGCTGAAGCGATTTTAGAAGAAATGGCTAAATTTGCGCAAAATGTAACTTTAGAAATCAACCGTAGTGGTGATGAAGAAGGTGCCCATTTTCAAGATGGCAAAGTCACTACCCCAGCAGGTTTTAAAGAAGCATTTAAACAATATGCATCAGGTGGTTGGATTGGCTTAGGCGCAGATGAGGAATGGGGCGGCCAAGGCATGCCAAAAATGCTCACCGTTCTAGCAGATGAAATGCTTTTTGCAACCAACCCATCTTTCATGCTGTATCCATTATTGTCTGTAGGCGCAGGTATGGCGCTCAGCAGCTATGCTTCACAAGAACAAAAAGAAACTTATTTACCTAAAATTTATAGCGGCGAATGGTCAGGTACCATGTGCTTGACAGAACCACATGCCGGCACAGACCTTGGGATTATCAAAACCAAAGCCGAGCCCAATGCTGATGGTTCCTTTAACATCACTGGCACCAAAATCTTTATTACTGGTGGTGATCATGATCTTGCGGACAACATCATTCACCTAGTGCTCGCCAAAACGCCAAATGCGCCTGCGGGTTCTCGTGGTATTTCACTGTTTATTGTGCCGAAATATCTGGTTAATGCCGACGGTAGCTTGGGTGAACGCAATGCCGTCAGCGCGGGCTCCATCGAGCACAAAATGGGGATTAAAGCCTCAGCGACCTGTGTCATGAACTTCGATGGTGCCAAAGGTTTCTTGGTTGGCAAAGAAAATGAAGGCTTAGCTGCCATGTTTGTCATGATGAACTACGAACGTTTATCGATGGGGATTCAAGGCTTAGGTGCATCTGAGTTTGCCTACCAGAATGCTGCACAATACGCCACCGACCGTTTACAAGGTCGTGCTGTTACCGGTGCACAATCACCAGAAAAACCAGCTGATAGCATCTTGGTACATGGTGATGTGCGTCGGATGCTGCTCAATGCGCGTGCTAATAACGAAGCATCTCGTGCTTTTGCCGTATACGTTGGTCAACAACTGGACATCACTAAATTCTCAACTGATCCAGAAGCCGTTGCCAAAGCCAATAACCGGGTTGCATTATTAACACCGATTGCCAAAGCATTCCTCACCGACACAGCATTCCAAGCTTGTTTAGATGCTCAAATGTGTTTTGGTGGTCATGGTTATATTCGTGAATGGGGCATGGAACAATGTGTACGTGATCTACGTATTGCACAAATCTATGAAGGAACCAATGGTGTTCAAGCACAAGATTTAATCGGACGTAAAACCATTAAATGTGAAGGCCGTTATTTAGCCGAATACCTCGAAGATATTCGCGACTTTGCCAATGGTTTAGATCCAGAATTAAACTTCATCAAAGATGTCACCTTAGACGTGGCAACTGAAGTAGAAATGATTACCCAGTTCATTTTAGAACGTGCACAAGAAAATCCAGAGTTCGCCAACTCGGCTGCGGTTGATTATTTACATGCTGTAGGACTACTCAGCTTTACCTATATGTATGCGCGTATTGCCAAAGCGGCATTTGCCAAACCCGGTGAGTTCTATCAAAATAAATTAGCCCTCACCCATTATTTCATCCAACGTGTATTACCCGATATCAATGCACGGATTAGCAAAATCAAAGCAGGTTCAGAGATTATCTCTGGCTTTAGTGAACAATACTTCACTGCACAGTCTTAAGCCTATTTGACATGTACTGATTAATCACAATCAACTTTGCAAAAATCAATGCAAAACCGCACGCAAATCTACGTGCGGTTTTTTTAATCTTTCATGATGATTGGTTATAATCAGTGGCATACCTCTGCTGAGCGCACATCATGACCGAATCAAATCGTAGTTCAGAAAAATTAGAACAATTTTTAGATCGCTTAGGCAATATCGCTGTTGAGGCTTTTCATTACCTCGCGCTATTTATTATTGGCTGTATGATTGCGTGGTCTGCGCTACATACGGTGGTTGAAATTTTAACAGTAAAACAATATGCCAGCATCGATGACATTCTCTTGCTGTTTATTTATTTAGAGCTCGGTGCAATGGTTGGGATTTATTTTAAAACCAATCATATGCCAGTACGCTTTCTGATTTATGTTGCCATTACGGCTTTAACCCGATTATTAATTTCAGTTATTCAGCACGATCATCAAGCCAGTATAGATCAGCTCATTATTACCGGTTCTATTCTGATTTTGGCTTTATCCATTTTGGTGGTGCGTTATGCCTCTTGGCACTATCCTTCTGTAATTCGCGACAAGCATAGTGAGCGTAGCTTAAAACGCGGGCAAAAACCGCAACCACAAGATGATGAGCTGGCTTAAACACCATTGTCACCGTACTAAGCGTCGAGCGCCTGCATCATACAGGGTAACGATATAAACACTTTGCCACTGCAAAGCCATGTGCCAACGATGTGAATCTGTTATATTTCACCTCATGATTGAATATTTGAGTACAGCGCATGTCTGATTTAAGTTTTGAACGCTTGCAACAGTTCTTTGCAAAAATACCCAGCGTACAACAACAAGGCATTGAAGCCTATGGTAGCAATGGCAAACATGCATGGTGGTTTAAATTTCAAATTGATATTGATCACCCACTTGCTTGGCAAACCGTTCAAGAACTCGGTCATGTGCTCAATTATCTATCGACCAATGAGCGTTTACCGACATTATTCTTTCCAGTATCGCCTCCCCCTTATATGAATGGTCCCGCCAAAGAATTCTTGGCCTGGGTCATTCAATGTGATCATGCCGATTTTAGCCCAGATATTATTTGTGACTGGCTGAGTGCGCGCTTACCCAATCCTGTGGATGATCAGGAGAAATGGCATATCAAAACAGATCTGAGTGAGCTCGATCAATTAAGCGACAAAGAACTTGATCAAATCATAGCCCCAATCGCTAAAGGTCCGTGTCGTAAAATAAGTCATTAAAGTAATAAGTAAACAACATTAGGGTATCTCTTCGAGATGCCTTAATGTTGTATGGTGTTATGACTTTCCAGCTATACTCAGGTATGAGCCGCTATGACTGCCGATGCCACAATGGACTAAAATGTTGAAATCCCAGACCATTCCATCAGACGATAGAGAGCATATTTAAAGCTCGAATCATCCTGATAGACCGTATAATCTACGGTATATTGCTCACCATCTTGGTTAAACCAAGCCCGTTTAAAGTATTCGCGGGCATCCCGAAAAACCTGATTTTCACTGGCACCAAGCGCACGAATATTGGTTTCCAAATTATAATTTTTTAAATTACGCGCGGTAAAATTGGCGGAGCCTAAAATTAACTCTGTTTCTTTATTATTGTATTTCATAATCATTTTGCTATGACACTGTTCACCATGGGTATCACACCACCGAATATCAATTCCTGCATTGTCGAGCTCTGCAGCAACCTGACGATTCGGTATACCATTTTTTTGTCGTCCAAAGGCATCTTTGTTCGGATCTAAAATAATACGTACTTTTACCCCGCGTGCTTGAGCGGCCATAAGTTTTTCAATAATTTTTCGTTCCGACAAATAGAACATCATTAAATCTATGCGCTCACCGGCTTTGGCACTATCGAGTAAATGGAGTACAGCCTGATAGATTGCACCCTCTGTCAATACCTGCGCCTTGGGAAGATGGTCAGCGAAACTGTCGGCACCCGTGACCAGCAATGGACTTGACCCAGCAGATAATGCCGCTACAGCTTGTTCTGTGTTCAACACATCCACTGCAACTTTGCCTTTGATCAACACACCCACATTACTATGTCTCGAACTACCATCATGTGGATTCATTGAAGTCACCACGGCTTGCCAGCCTTCGTCAGTATCGACAGCAATGACTTTACGATGATTGGCTTTAAAATTAAGTAAATTGAGATAACTTCTAATGGTTATTTTTTCAGTGCCAAAGGGGTTTTTTAGCCAGCCAGCTTGTTGATTATTACCTAAATCCTTACAACATAAGTACCATAAGCCAGACCACATTGGGTTCGATGCACGTAAAGGTCTTAAATCCGTCTCAATCACATCCACACCCGCCTGCCGCAGTTGCCGGAATTGCTCAGAAGCGACTCCGCCATATACGGTATTAATAGGGTCAGTAATAAAAACGATTTGTACATTAGGTTGTTGGATACGTTTTTGCATCAAGGCATCGGTCAATTGCTGTGACAAAGCTCGATGTTGAAGGGTAGAGCCACCCACTTGCTGATTGAATAAAAACATATCCAATACAATGGTTGTTTTCGCTTGCTTCACTAATGTTAAAATTTGATCGAAAATTTGTTGGTTAGATTGTTGCTGACCATGACGATCGAGATAGGTCTGATCGGCCAAAAAAGTTAACTCAGCACGCTGCAAAGGGCTCGCATAGTTTAACCCTTCAGCTAAAGGTTTAACGGTTTGATAAATGGCTGAAGCCACATAAGCCACGCCAAATAAAGTCACAATAAGCCCAACATAACGTTTTTTTGACCAATTGAGCTTTTGATGAACCTTTCGAAAAATACGCATAAAATAAAACCTAGTCCAATCTACTCAGACTAGGTGTTATCTATCTATTTTTCAAGGGACAATTGGTGACAAAACACGTGATCACTAGAATTTAAAATCTACCCCCATCATGAAATTACGCCCCATCTGCGGAATTTGAGACAAGAAAGAAGCATGTTGATAGACATCGCTATCTAATAGGTTATTGGCATTCAAGAATACACGGTACTGATCAAGCGCTTTATACTGACCAGTATAAGCCACGCCTAAATTAAGCATATTATAGCCAGCAGTTTCGTGCTCATAAGCGCTAATTTTATCTTGCTTAAAGACTCGGTAGAACTCAGCACTTCCACTCCAATGATCATCAAAGTTAGCCTTAATCTTGGTGCCGAGTCGACCAGCAGGCACGCGAGGTGCATTTTCAGCATCTATTTTGCCGCGAACATAATCACCAAATAACCCAATATTATACATTGGTGTGATTTGATAATTGACCTGCCCTTCTAAACCATAAAATTTGGCATTGTCTTGGGTATATTTGATCAGGCGAAAATCTTTATAACGGTCCAAAGTTTCGGCATAAATATAATCATCAAACCATTGGTGATAAACATTTACATCATAATGCAAACGGTCATTATCATAGTTAAAGCCTAATTCAATTTGATTGGATTTCTCTTTCTTTAAATCCTCTGTGCCTTTTTCATAGGTATTGGTCGCAAAATGTTTACCGTCGGAATACAGTTCTTGTGCCAAGGGTAAACGTTGCTGATGTGAAGCCGTTAAGCTCAGATTATAATTCGGCATGAATTCCCAATGCGTTGCGGCTGCAAGCGAGTAGGCATTCCCGTCATAATTTTTTTGCTGGCTGTTGTCGATATCAATCTTCTGATGGTCAAAACGCCCGCTCAATTCCAACTTCACTTGATCGATCTGCTTTTGTTCTAAAGCAAATACACTATATTTTTGAGTTTTTGCTGGTGCCATAATCGCTTCTTCACCACTCAAATCGAGTTTTTGTTGGCTATACTGCGCCCCCAAACTACCATCCCAACCCGCGATGCTATGATGCTGTAATTCCACACGACCATCATATGCTTTGCTTTCAAACCGCGTCGAAAGTGCATCACCTTCTAATTCATTATGATAATAATCGGTATAGCCGGCTTGGAATTTTAGTTTTTTAAATCCAGCAAAAGGATCGTTGAGTTCAGAACGGAAATCATAGCGTTCTGAAACCATATCAATCCATGGACCACCATGCTCGTGATCATCATCATGGCTGTGTCCATGATCGTGGTCATGGCTGTGTCCATGATCGTGGCTGTGTCCATGATCGTGGTCATCATCATGAGGGGCACAATAGAGCGTTAAACCATGGGTATGACAGCTTTCATATTCGTGGCTATGACCAGGCAAACCGTATTTGTCTTTGCGTTTAGCATAGGCCACCCCAGCAAAACCACGGTCACCGATCCAGGATAAGCCCACATTAAAGTTATCAGATTCAGAGAAACTATCCGTTACACGACGATTTTTATTGTAATGTACATGATCCCCATGATCTTCTGTCACCACATAATTTGGTGCAATATAGTTATTGGCCTCACGCGTCACCCCTTCAACTCTTAGGGCAA
Source organism: Acinetobacter larvae (assembly GCF_001704115.1). Taxonomy (NCBI): domain Bacteria; kingdom Pseudomonadati; phylum Pseudomonadota; class Gammaproteobacteria; order Moraxellales; family Moraxellaceae; genus Acinetobacter; species Acinetobacter larvae. The sequence continues at coordinate 742,889 of NZ_CP016895.1, read as the reverse complement.
CATGCTCACCGAGACCAACTGTCACACCAGCGTGTGCCAACCGTTCATCATTACCGGTGTTATAACGCACGCCAATTTGCCCTTCATAACCGCGTTCAGGCATTTTACTTGGAATACGTTGGTCTATAACATTCATCACCCCACCGGTCGAACCAGCGCTATAGAGCAAGCTGGCTGGACCGCGAATCAATTCAACTTTTTCAGCGAGCTGTGGATCAACGGTAATCACATGATCTGGCGATAAACTTGACACATCCATGCTATCCCCGGCATTGCTGAGTACTTTGGCACGTACTGCATCTTGACCACGAACCACAGGGCGACTTGCGCCCGCACCAAAACCACTACTTTGAATACCAGGTTGGTTTGCTAATACTTCACCAATAGTCGTTGCACTTTGTTTTAATTGGTTTTCCCCAAGGGTTAGTACTGCACCCGCTGTATTTTGTGTTGTGGCATGCAGTTGTATTGTTTCTAATTGCTGTGGTTCAGCCTCATGTGCCCAAATACTATTACTCAGTGCAGCAAATATTGAAAAGGATAAAATTGTTGGGGTAAATTTCATGTTTAGTCCATGAGTTCCATTGATTTTTTGTTATGTTATAACATTTCTTGCATTTTGCAATAGTTAATTTAACGCGAATGCATGAAGAGATTATGACAAGCATTTGGGATAGATTGGTTAACCCAAGTTTTATCTAAACTTTTTAACTTAGTTTTAACTTGGATTAACTTAGTTTTAATTTGGATTAACTTAGTTTTAACTTGGTTTTATTGTATTTTTCTGATTAATTTTTTTGTTTGCTCGATTGTCGTTTGCATGATTTTGGTTTGACTGAGCGTGGTTTAACTGAGTGTCGTTTGAATGGTTTTGGTTTAAAAAACTATGCCGATGAATAGCTCTTGCAGCGTAATAGCGTTCAATAGAGCATCCAATATCGATAGCGTTCTGGACTATATCCCATCAAGCACTCAATAAACCTTGCTTAAAATAATACAAAAAGCCTTATTCACAATACCTGCAAATCTCTTTTATACTGCGGCGAGCTTCAAAAAAAGTGAAGCAACCCTGTTTATTCAAACTTAAAATCAAACACTTAGGTCAATCGATATACCATTCGTGCGACTTGGTTTTTTAATATGCCTTTTACCTTGTCTCATACCGTACTGGTCCCTGTTTTTCACTATGCAAGCCGACGGCAGTTACCGATTGCAGCGCTCGCCATTGGCTGTATGATTCCCGATTTAAGCCGTTTATTTACCAATCTTGATGTTCACTTTAGTCATCAATGGGCGAGCTTAATCAGTAGCAACTTGATATTAGGCTTGCTCTTTTGCTTATTATGGTATCGGTTATATCGCCCCGTTTTATATATTTTTTTAAAACTAGATGATCCAATATTACTGCCCACGACAGCTAGCATGCTAGTGTTTATATGGGCATGTACGCTGAGTATTATATTCGGTGCAGCCAGTCATATTCTTTGGGATGGCGTCACACACGCCGATTTTAGAACCTTTATGTTTAAAGATGCTTTACAACAAAGCTATTTCATTTTAGGTCAGGATTATCCCCTACACTTTATTTTACAAATATCCAGTTCAGCCATAGCACTGCCGATGGTGTGCTGGTTATGTTACCGTTATATTCAAGCGCACCAGCAACCCCAATATTTTATTGAAAATACCTTGCGCTATGCCCTCATCCTGACGCTATGCGCTATATGTGCAGGCAGTATTTATGCCGCTACTTTTTTAATGTCTTGCAGTCAAGCACAATGGCAACATCATTTATATTGGCTTACAGGCGTGAGTATTAATTACTTTTTTAGAGCATTTTTAGTCACTTGGAGTATTGGTTGCCTCATCTTTTTAAAAAGAAAAAAATACCAGACCGCACTCAATCGATATAGAGGAGCGCGCTAAACGAAGTGATTAAATCTTAATGTTTTTTGATCTAGTTCTTGAGACTCATCACTCAACGAGGCATAATTGAGTGTTTCCAAAAGTAAGTCAATGTGGGCTTACTTTTTTAATGATTTTTTAAATAATATAAGTTGGACTTAGCACGCCATGATGCGAACTCATTACTGCGGCTCTTTAACAGAAGCCCAAATAGATAATACAGTGACTTTATGCGGTTGGGTACACCGTCGCCGCGATCATGGCGGTGTAATCTTCCTTGATATCCGTGATCGTGACGGTCTCGTTCAAGTGGTTATTGACCCAGACACCCCTGAAGCATTTGCAACAGCAGACAAAGCGCGTTCTGAATACGTGCTTAAAATCACTGGTCGTGTACGTCGTCGTTATGCTGGCACCGAAAATGCCAATATGGTGAGCGGTCAAATTGAAGTATTAGGCAAGGAAATTGAAGTTCTTGCAACTTCTGAAACACCGCCATTCCCATTGAACGACGAAACCGTGAACGTTTCTGAGGATGTGCGTTTAAAATATCGCTTCCTCGATATTCGTCGTCCAGAAATGCTGGATCGCCTACGTTTCCGTTCAAAAGTCACGACGCTTATCCGTAACTATCTCGATGAACACGGTTTTCTAGATGTAGAAACACCAATTTTAACCCGTGCAACACCAGAAGGTGCACGTGATTATTTGGTACCAAGTCGTGTATCGAATGGTAGTTTCTATGCATTGCCACAATCACCACAATTGTTCAAACAATTACTCATGGTCGGTGGTATTGATCGCTATTATCAAATCGCAAAATGCTTCCGTGATGAAGACTTGCGTGCTGACCGTCAACCAGAATTTACCCAAATCGATATTGAAACATCATTCTTAAATGATGATGATATTATGGATTTGATGGAAGGTATGACCGTTAAATTATTTAATGATTTACTTGGTGTACAATTCGATAAATTCCAACGCATGCCCTATTCAGAAGCAATGCGTGATTATGCATCGGACAAACCCGACCTTCGTATTCCACTGAAATTAGTTGATGTTGCCGATCTTATGCAAGACGTTGAATTTAAAGTCTTCGCAGGTCCAGCCAAAGATCCTAAAGGTCGCATCGTTGCCCTTCGCGTACCAGGTGCAGGTGCACTACCACGTAGCCAAATCGACGAATACACCAAATTTGTTGCTATCTATGGTGCAAAAGGCTTGGCATACATCAAAGTCAATGAATTAGCCAAAGGTATTGAGGGTCTACAATCACCCATCGTAAAATTCATCGAGCCTATTGTCCTTGATCTATTAAAACGTGTGGGCGCTGAAGACGGTGATATCGTTTTCTTTGGTGCTGACAAAGCAAAAGTTGTTAATGATGCTATGGGCGCATTACGTGTCAAAATCGGTCATGATCTCAACTTAGCAACCTGTCAATGGGCACCATTGTGGGTTGTTGACTTTCCAATGTTTGAAGAAACTGATGACGGCAAATGGACTTCTGTACACCATCCATTTACCCTACCTAAATCCAGTGTGGAAGAGGTTAAAAATAACCCAGGTGAAGCACTTTCAGTCGCCTATGATATGGTCCTCAATGGGACTGAAATCGGTGGTGGCTCGCTACGTATTTATACACTTGAAATGCAAAAAGCTATTTTTGAAGCACTCGGTATTGGTGAAGAAGAAGCTGAAGAGAAATTTAGCTTCTTACTCAATGCTTTAAAATTTGGTGCTCCACCCCATGGTGGTCTAGCATTTGGTTTAGACCGTTTGGTTATGCTGATGACTGGTGCTTCATCTATTCGCGACGTCATCGCCTTCCCGAAAACCAAAACAGCCGAATGCCCTCTAACCCAAGCACCGGCGCCTGTTGAAAGTACTCAGTTACGGGATCTTGGTATACGTTTGCGCGAAAAGGCAAAAGCTGAAGAGCAACAAGCTTAACAACTTTTAGCCCAACACCCCATTAAAAAGCCTTGTTTATACAGGGCTTTTTAATGGGTGATTGTTAGGCATCGCAAATGAGAATCAATTATATTTATCAATTTTAACATTGAGATCAATGGGTGAGACTGGCATAATAAGCGGTATTCGTATTCAAGGTAATTTAAAATGGCGATGCGTCCCGAAGTCCGTCGTAGAGCACTTGTTCTCATAGCTTTCTCCGTTATTCAATGGGGATTCATGCGCTATATTCTCGCCACGGAACTTTTTAATTTACCTACCAAATACCGCATACTTTACTTCTGTGTGAGTAGTTTGGTTGGTGCATTACTTATCTTCTGCTCTTTAATTTATATGGTCTTGAAAGGTAATCCCGAGAATCCTAACTAAACCCTATTTCTGCTAGCTGAATACAGCAAATGAATCCTAAGAAAATACTAATCATTGGGGATTATTTCAGCGGCCATGGAGGTACTGAAAAAGTTCTCCATGATTTTTATTGGCATTTCTATAAAAAGTATGACATTGGTTTGTTATGTATAGACTCAGATATCAATGAAAGGCAATGGTTAAATGATATCAATGATGTTCACTTTTTAAATGTCAGTGAATATCTCAAAAAAATTTATTCTAAAAATATATTTTTAAAAATCATCATGCAATTGGGGCTTAAAAAATTATTTAAAAATAGCATATATTATAAACTATTAAAAAAATCTATTGCCTCAAAAAAACCAGATCTCATCATCTCCACATCTTATGTTTTTTTAAAACAAATTAGAAAAATTATTTCCCAAGAACAACTTAATTGTAAAGTCGTATATTGGGATCATATGGCAAATAGCTACTATTTAAAAAATGATAAGCTTTTTTTAAATAATATTTACCAACCCGATTATTATTTTGCTATTAGCTCAGGAATAAAAAATTCTTTATCCAACCTCAATATATCTCATGAAAAATTATTTTTAATATATAATCCAATATCTGCACAATCTGAGAATAAATTTTCGTTAACGCCTATAAAATTTATCTATATAGGTCGACTAATGCTCGAAAAACAAAAAAGATGTTTAGATATAATTCATGCAGTAAAAATAATTGAGCATTTAGATTTTAGTGTTGAACTATACGGTGATGGTGAAGAACGCGCTCTATTAGAGAAAGAAGTAAAAAAATTAAATCTAATGGATAAAATAAGCTTCAAGGGGTGGGTAAATAATCCATGGCACGAGATAAACCAAGCGAGTTGCTTATTACTTAGCTCGCAATATGAAGGTTTTGGTCTAGTTTTAGCTGAAGCAATTTCTTATGGAATCCCAGTTATTTCATCCAATTGCAAATATGGTCCAGAAGATATTATCCTCCCGCAAATAAATGGACAATTATACGCAACTGGCGATATCCAACAGTTAGCATCATCCATGGCATTATTTATAAAACAGCCTAGTCTTTTTTACCAGCCAGCAGTCATAAAATCATCAATTGAAAAATTTTATACCGCAAACTATTTTGAAAATTTAAATACGATCTTGCAAACAATACTAAATGATCATTCAGATGCTTCATAAAGCCACTTAAATAGATCGTTTATGCCATACTTCAAGTTTTTGAGTGAGAGCCCACCTTAGCTTTAAGCCTATCTCAGCCTTAATAATAAAACTCTTATAATAGTTTCAAAATAGAATGATCTGCAGTTTAAGTACTATCATATCTCAAATCAAAATAAAGAGTCCAATTGAACTCTTTATTTTAAATAACATCCTTATAGCACATGTTTGGCTATAAAAAATTTATAAATTTTTTGACTCGCTTGTCCATCACCAAATGGGTTTCCAGCATTACTCATCTGATCATATAACAAATGATCAGATAACAACCTTACACAGTTCGCATATATATTTCCTTGAATATGGGGATTAACTAAAATGGCTGCCCCATTTTCAATAACTTCTGGTCTTTCTGTGGTATCTCTTGCAACTAAGAGAGGCTTTCTTAGGCTTGGCGCTTCTTCTTGTACCCCACCACTATCACTTAAAATAAAATAGGCATGATTCATCAACCAGATGAAACAGGGGTAATTCAATGGTTCTAGCAATTTAATATTATTTATTCCAGATAATTTAGCATGAACCACCGTTCGGATATTTGGACTCATATGCACAGGAAAAACGATTTCAATATCATCATATGCCAATGCCAATCTTTTAAGATCATCACAAATTTGCGTAAGCAATTCACCTTGATTCTCGCGCCGATGCAATGTTATTAAAATAATTTTCTTTTTTAAATCTAACTTATCCATCAGTGCTGCAACATCAGGAATACGATGTGCACTTTGCTCTAATTTCTGCACCCCGATCAAAAGTGCATCAATAACAGTATTTCCTGTAATAATAATATTTTCTTCATCAATATTATCTTTTAAAAGATTAGCTTTGGCTTGCACTGTTGGTGCTACGTGTATATTGGCCAATTTACATGTTAATTGGCGATTAGCCTCTTCAGGGAATGGCGAAGTGCTATCCCATGTTCTTAAACCGGCCTCTATATGCCACACTTTAATATTTTGATAAAAAGCAGATAGAGATGCCGCAAAAGTCGTGGTGGTATCACCATGCACAAAAACATATTCGGGTTTAAAATCAGTCAAGATATGATCAATACTCGAAACGATTGAACAAGTGATTGAGGCTAAACTTTGCTGTTTTTTCATAATATTAAGATCATAATCAGGTTCAATTTCAAAAAAATCTAAAACCTGATCCAGCATTTCTCGATGTTGCCCCGTTACACAGACCCTAACATCAATCTTGGGATTACGTTTAAACTCAATCACGAGAGGCGCCATTTTTATCGCTTCTGGACGCGTACCAAAAACAAATAAGACCTTACTCATTTATGCTCTTCCTGAACTTTATTATGTGGTGTTACAACCCAAGTATTTTGCTTTTTCCAGCGAAAGAAAGCTAAAAATTGAACAAATACAAAAGATATTCCAAAATACAAACTTGAAAAAAATAATTTAAATGGATTTAAAATGATCCCTTTATCCATCCAAGTCGCATATATTGGCAATATAAACATGCCATATAGAATTGAAAATAGTGCGAATAAGTTCATGTGGGTAACCACTGACATCCAGTTACCTAGTCCCATAAAGCCGGCTAATTTAGTTCCAATGGCAAACTTCACTATGAATAAATTGCTAAGCATGCTTGATGAAAAACCATCACTTGATTCGTTATAGGCTCTTAATAGCGTTAAAATAAAAATATTGACTAAAATAATAAGAACCTGAAGCGCACGCCCCATAGAAAACAAATAAAATAATTGATCAATATACTTCCATTTAAATTCTGTAAATGTAAGTTTTAGCAAAGAAAAGAGATTGGTAAAAGCAACATACCAATGTCCCTTAGACCAACGATAGCGTTGTTTTAAACTGGTTTTAAGATTATCAGGCTTCTCATCATAAATACGGGTATTATGATTCCACAAAACCCGCCCCTGCTGTTTTACGATTTCAATTTCTAACTCAATATCTTCGGTTAGAGATTTAAAGCAAAACCCTCCAATGTTAATTAAAAAATCACTCCGTACCACAAATCCAGTACCACCAATTGAATTAGGTAGACCTAAACGATATTTAGATAGCTGGAAAAAGCGGTTCATCATCCAATAAGATGTACAGTAACCAAAAGAAAGTATGCTATTTGAATTTTTACAATCTAGATAGGTCTGAATCGCCTCTGGTTTATCTTTGGCTAACCATTGAGAATTCAGTTCAGTCAGAATATTGGCATCTACAAAATTATCTGCATCTAATATCATAATTAGATCATAATCAGCTTTAACCTTTTCAAAACCTAACTTGCGTAATGCATATTGAATACCGGCAGGTTTACCAACACCTTCACGTTGAAACTCACCTTCAATTGTATCAACATGCGCAACTCCATATTGATCACAGATTTCACCTGTTCGATCTGTTGAGTTATCATTTACAACAACAATCTTATATAAATCTCTATCATATTGTATTTTTTTAAGATTTTCTAAGGTAGCCCCAATAACGACCTCTTCATTGTGTGCTGCAATAAGAATAAGAAAGCGAGCTTCAGGCTTACTATCAGGATAATCTTTTTTAAACTTAGCAAAACCAAATAAACTTAAAAAAATACTGTAAATAGACAAACAAAATAAATATGCTGTCATCCCAATAATGATGATATAGAGTATAGCCTCTATACTATGAACAATATAACTACTCATACTTTCTTAATACCTTGGTATAAAGGATAATAAACAATTTTTTTGGCAATAATCGAGCAAATACTTTTACCATCACGATAATGATAAAGTTCCACAGAGAAATATCACCTTGACGTAAAAAAATACGATGTAACTCAATTTCTCTCGCCAATATAGATATGCCACTCCTTTTTTGGCATAACCTACTTCTATTACCAACTCTAAAATTTACTGTTACATCAGATATATTAGAGACAATTTTCCCATGACGAATAAAGCTCATCACTAAGCTATAATCTTCACCATATTTAAGTTTAGGGTTATATCCGCCGACTTGTAATGCATCATTCTTAAAATAACAAATTGTTGGATTATTTATGGGGGATCTATATTTTGCATAAGAAATAATTTCTTCAAAATCACATGGAACATGACGTAAAATTTGTTTATCTCCTGGATTCACATTAAATTCACGTATCCAAGAACCAATCATTCGAATTTCACTATTTAATAATGGTATTAATTTTTCAAAACGATCAAGCTCATTAATATCATCTGGGTCAGCTAGTGCTATAATTGGATAATTTGCTTGGTGTAATGCTATATTTCTTGCCTCACCCACCGTAAGTAATACATCTGTTTTTATTATTTTTAATATAATTCTTTTATGGATAGAATGAATAATCTCATAATGATCTGGGCTAAGCCCCCCATTATCAATCAATAGTAATTCTGATGGTTTTAAGCTTTGTTCAACAATAGAAAATAACGCCTCCTTTAAATGAGATGCATTATCGTTTAAGGTAACAACAATACAAACTGTAAATTTTTTATTTGCAGAAGATAAATAATTTTTTTCTTGATATACAGACTTGGTATTTAATCTTTTTTTATTATAAAAATTTGGTTTAGTTAATACAATTGAGCAATAACTATCAGCCAAGGTATAGGAATAATTCTTTTGTAGATGAATATCACTCTTCTGAATCACTTTAAGGTACCAATTTAACAATCCTAATCATCCCTATCCAATTAGAGATTAATTAGTACAAATAATAAAATTACCATTTTTTAGCAAACATATTAGATCTATCACTTTGTTAAAATGCTACAAAAACAGGCTTTCAACATAAAAACGATAAAATTTATCCCTTAATTTTCAATAAGAAAATCTAAACAGTATCATCTTTTAACTCAAGTTCCATCAACAACTATGTTGTAAATTAGATATAAGATAATTAACTTAAGATTTTATGATAGAGATACATTCTAATCTTTAAACTTTAATAAAACTAAAATATGTATTGCTAACATCCGAATATTATAAACATAGTGTTTATCAATATTTTCGACAATGATGCGGCTTACAAAAACTTCAAAATTATCACACCAAGAGAAAATTAATTCAACTTTTCATTACAAGAATACCATAAAAATAATTCAATGAAATTATTTGGATTTTTAACTATACAAATCAATTTAATAAATTAACTTTAAAATAAAATACTAAAATCAACTCAATACTTATATTTTTAATAACTCATAATTATAAAATAAAACCAAGAACAAATAATTAGTCTTTATAAATCAAATAGATACGGCGTAATTATATCTAAAAATTAAACCCTAAAAATAATTTTATTATATGGCTCGCTCTTTAAACTCAAAGTATTAACTCTCAATAAATACCAGAACATGTAAAAAATATTTAAAATATATTTAACTATTGATATTTTCTGAGCTGCAAAAACTGTGCTAAAATCGCAAAAAATTCCAGCCATATCAATAGATTAAAACTATTGAATATTAAATACTTATGCGAATGTTTATGACCTACATTAACAAATACTCCGATCAAATATGTTGCTTTTTTATTCAATCTATTTTTTGCTTATTATTTTTTAGAATCATCATTGGCAAATCTTCTATCGAAGGTGGAATTATTTTTCTAATACTCACTTTGCTCATCGCTTTAACCACATATACTAAAAAGTTAAATATTAATGATATTATTCCCAATAAAGCAATAATCACCATCATTATTTCAGCCATAATAATTATATGCACTGAACTTATTTTCCACCCCTATCCGACGAAACAAGTTTTAGACAGCTTAACCAACAAACAAATATTCATTATGTATAACATAAACTATATTTATATTGGTGCTTTTTTATTTATCCCCGCTCTAATTCAAGCTACAAATTATAAATACACCACTTTCTTTAATACCATAACTTTCTTCAACATTATTTACATTATATTTAACATATACCTAAGCTTTATTTTAGGTCTAGACCGATTCCAGATAAATAGCAAGCTTGGCGCACTGATCAACTATGATAACATGTGCATAGTATTTGCTATATTAAGTTTTATCTATAGCTTTCATTTGAAGAGCAAGTACTCAAATGTTATTCTGATAATTTCATTCCTAAGTATTTTATTAAATGTTAATCATGCCACACGCTCCACTTGGATGCTATTGCCATTTTTATTTATGACTATCTTTTGGGTTTATCGCTATAAAGCAAAAATATTTATCGTTATTTCACTATTTTTTTCTATTTTAAGTCTAATTTTCTTATTCACGACTAAAAACAATTTTATACCAAGAATATATGACACAATCTATGATATAAATGCCATGATTCATCAATCAGACAAAGCCACCAGTATAGGCTCAAGAATTGATATGTGGCGCATTGCACTAGGAGATTTTTATCAATCACCAATTTACGGTAAAGGTACATTTAATATTGCAGAAAATCTTTGTTATCTTAGCCAGCAAGGTTTTTTAGCTGGTAACTGCCTTACTCATATGCATAATATTTTTTTCCAAGAACTCTCAACGCATGGTATATTAGGCTTTATTTCAATATGTATAATTATCTTTCTTCCCCTTATTTACTTTATTAGAAAATATTTCAATACAGACAATTCTACGATAAAATTTTTAAGCTTGAGTGCATCTTTTTGTGTTTTATCATTCTTAGCGAGTAGTACGACAGACTTCTATTTTATTAGTAATATAGCTGCTGCCTTTTATGGTCTAATAATATTTACACTCTATGGGCTTATAATTTCTCAGGAAAAAAATCATATATGAACATCTTTTCAAAGTTTGCTTGCTTTTAGAATCAATAGACTTCCTTCATTAATCATTTTTTAAACAGCCATCTTTTTGATCTCCCGCCCACTCAAGGTTATATATACCTGCTAATAAATTGAATCTTAAATTTATTCTTTTTCGCCGATTTCTGTACACACAGGATAAGATTTTAAAGATTTTCATTCTTCCAAAAACATGCTCAATACCAATTCGTCTACGGCTGATTTCTTTATTGAATTTTTTCAGCTGCTTATCTAGAGCACACCCTCTTTTAGCCTTAAAAGGAACCAAGCAACCAAATCCAAGTTTTTCTATACCTAAATAGCCCTTGTCAACTATAAAAAATGGTTTAAATTTAAGATATTTAATACTTTTATTAAATATCTTAAAATCATGAACTCTACCTTTATCGCAACAAACACTCAGTATTTTACCGGTCATATAGTGCATTGAAACTTGAAATTTAATCGTGTGACGTTTCTTTTTGCCGCTATACCATTTTTTCTGTTTTTTTTGGACGTTGCACGAAAATCTCTGTTGCGTCAACGACAACAACATCCCAATTAGCTTCTTCTCGATCAGGCATTTGTTTGGGTAGACTAAATTTCCCTGATTTAATCAGAATATCTTCAATCTTACGGGTGGTTCGGAGTGCACTGGTTTCTGAAACACCATAATTCATGCCGACATGGAATAGCGTTCTATATTCCCGCCAATACTCTAAACACAAGAGAAGACGGTCTTCTAAGGGCAATTTTGGAGGGCGACCCTTGCCAGTATTGACTGGTAATTGAACTCTTAATTCATCCATCATTAAATTAAATGTGGACCAACTAATGCCTGTAAGTCTGCGAAACTTATCATCAGGTAACTTTTTAACGTCTTTATATCTCATTGAGATATTATCGCTAAGAATTAGATTTTTAGCTGTATAGTTGGTAATCAAACAGCTGTGTATTTTTTAATTTATGAAGGAAGTCTAATACTTTGCCAGCTAAAAAATTAATGAAGACAGCCCTTCTCTATTCAGAATACCATTGCGTAAATCCTGAGTAATTAAATACTGAATAACATAGCCTGTCCGCTATGAAAAGCCAAAATCGCTTGGGCGATGATTCAGGCAGGCATGCTCTGTTGATTCAGTTTTGGTAATAGTGTCTTAGATATTCTAATTCACTATAAACGTTTTCGACATCTAAAGTTTAAGAGACAAGGGGGTCAAAAAAGCACAAAATTAACTCTAAGCTCAATCACATTCGATTAGATAAGAAATGCTAAAGATTGTTGTAGACGTAAATAAGTAGATGTAGCATTTCAAATCTTAAGCTTCCTTTCTAAATCCCGTCACACTTCATGTTTGCATTCATCCAGTAACGAAGATAGTTTTTCAGGTCTTTATAGAATGTGAGCATCTATTTACGGTATTAATTTAAAAGAAATATCAATTAGTTAAATATATTATAACGCCAAGCATAGGCGATAGCCTTTTAAAGCAGCACAGCATTTGATGGTATTTTCACCAATTTCAATATTTTAGATGATTTAACATGTAAAATTCGTTACTATAAAACCTTCTAAACTAAGTCATTGGAATTGACTGCTATGCCTTAGCCGCTGTTTTTATTTAAAAGGTTTTGTCATTTCAAATAAACTTTATGATTCAACTGTAGCTCCTTCATCGCATGGCAATATTGAGCCTAACCATAAGCAATTTCACTTAACGTTATTAAGTGTTTAAAGGTTTTATTAATGTCTAAAAATTTAAATAGCAAACACTTAGATAAACAAAATCAAACCGATTTAGTATCTGACTTTTTTTCATTATCTAATGTTGCAGACGATTTTTCTCCCAACTTAAATATTGCATTTGCTATTGATAAAAACTATTTAAAGCCCTGTGGAATATTAATTTTTTCAATTCTAAAAAACAATCCACATATAAAATTTGATTTTCATATTTTTACAAATTATTTTGATAGTTTTGGCTTCGATGAATTATTAAAGCAGTATAGTAATTTTAGAATCCATGTTTATATTGTCAATACCAGCTATTTTGATAACTTACAAACAACTGGACATTTTACTACGGCAATCTATTATCGTCTCTCTATTGCACATATTCTTAAATCCAAAGTAGATCAATATTTATACTTAGATTCAGATATTCTATGCTTCGGTAAAATGGATGATTTATTGCAAATAGAAATAAAAGATCATGTTTTAGCCGCGGTTGAAGATATATATGTAAGAAAAGATTATATACAAGACCTCGGTCTTAGGAGTGACAGTCAATATTTTAATTCTGGTGTGCTCTTCATCAACATTGAAAAGTGGCTTGATTTTGAAGTATTAGAAAAATTTAAACAACATATCAATCTACGAGCATATAAATACCCTGATCAAGATGTGTTAAACATGATTTTAGAAAATAAAATTGTTTTTATGAATGAAAAGTTTAACTACTTTACAGATCACAATATTCAGCCTGTCTTTAAACATTTTGTTAGTACGCCAAAACCATGGAGTATATGTGTTAGTCAAAATGAAGACTACTTACAATATTACTATGCATCACCTTGGCGTGATTGCCCACTCAACCCTCCGCGTGATGCCAAAGAGGCTAAAAAATTTGCAATAAAACTATTTAAGTCGAATAAGATGATTGAAAGTTTTAAATGGTTTTCTATCTATTTACGTAGAAAATTAAATCGCAAGTAATCGTTTTTGTACTAGAAAAATTCAATTTAAGATATTATTTATGCGTTATCTTCTCAAAAAATGGTATAAATTTCAGCAAAAACGTCAAGCTCGCCAATATCACTCACATTGGTATATTCGTTTTGTTTTTTTAGATCGCCCATTTAATAGCCTAGAGCAGCTCAAAGATAGTTTTGAAATTCACTCTCCTCACAAGTTTACCTTTGCAGATTGTTTTTATGCAGAACACAATCATCGGCATTTTATTTTTTTTGAAGAAGTCGATGCACAACATCCTGTAGGCTTTCTCTCCGTTTTAGAGATATTTCAAGATGGGCGCTACACAGAACCAACCCCCATTCTAAAGTGTGATTATCATCTATCCTATCCATGTATTTTTAAAATTGAATCAGATTGGTATATGATTCCTGAGAGTGCTTCAAATAAAAATATCGAATTATGGAAGTGTACTGAGTTTCCTTATCATTGGCAGAAACATAGTGATTTAATGACGAATATCGAAGCAGTCGACAGCACACCTTTCTTTTATAATGGACTGTGGTACTTATTTACCTCAACGCGGCGTGGATGCAAAAAATTTGGTGATCGCTTAGATATTTTTTATACCAAAGATATTTTAAATCCCAATTGGCATGAACACCCTAAAAACCCAGTCTGTCGCGGTCAACAACAGTATCGTATGGCTGGTAATATTTTTAACTATCAAGGAAAACTGGTGCGCCCAAGCCAAGATTCATTAAAACGTTATGGTGGTCATATCGAGCTAAAAGAAATTACCCTACTCACTCCTGATGATTACCAGGAAACACTGCTTGACACTATTTTACCGAATTGGGATAGCCGAGATGATGGCTGCCATTCTATTGATGTAAACAATCAAGTGGTCGTTATTGATGCCATCCGACTCACAAAGAAATAAATACGGCTTGTAATAATAATGAAGCCGAGTCAGTAGTGTTTTTTATTTTATAACGATTGTTCTACGATGACTATTTTTCTAGATCATGATGTTTTTCTAGATCGTTATGTTTTCCTAGATTAGGATATTTGACTAAATCATGATAAAGACTAAAAGTTTTTTCATACATTCTATGCAAGCTTAATTCATGCTCAGCCTTAGTAAAACTACCCAGAAAATCTAACTCAAGCTGAGCCAAGTTATCAAGCGCAGACTGTATGGATTGTTTTAAATGTTGTGAATGTGCAGATTCAACAATATATGGCTTTGGTAGAAACTCAGCAACCATACCCACATTGGTTGCCACAACAGGAACCTTTAGCAGTAAGGCTTCCGCCAATACAATTGGTCCACCTTCTTTATGCGATGAAATTACCAATAGTTGGCTATTATTAATTTCAGCTAAAATATCTTGCTTATAACCCAGTAAACGTACTTTATCTTGTAAACCCAACTTTTCAATGAGCGCTGTTAACATTGGACGCTGACTTCCTTCACCAATAATATCCAGTGGATAGTCAATCTCCTGCCATGCAATGATTAATTGATCAAATGCTTTTACTGGATCTAAGCGTCCAACTGCTACAACACGACGCTGTGAGTTTATATTTGGCCTAAATGTTTGGCTTGGTAACTCTATTCCATTATAAATGGTATGAACATTTTTAAACTGATGAAAGCGATCCGCTACGCGCTGACTTACCGCGATAATTGCATCAAAACGACGATAACTATAGAGATGATTTTTCATACCATGAACGGTCACCACACTAGATATCTTTAAATAAGGTAATAAAATAGAAATAATTTTTGCAGCTTTTCCGCCTTGTACGTGGATAATATCTGGCTGAATTTTCTTAATCAATCGAAAAATGTGCAAAATAAAACATGGATTCAATCTGCTTTTAGAAAAATTTACTGCATGAAATACTGTTAATGGTTGTTGCTGGAAGTATTGTTGATAATGCTGATCAGCAATAAAATGAACCTCATGTGATTGACTCATTAAACGGCTCAAATTAAAGCTATGCTGCTCTAAACCACCTATACCACTACTCGTTCCCATTACATATAAAATTTTCAAATGATAATCACTTTTTGTCTTTGAGGTGCTGTTCAAATAACTTGGCTTCTTTTAAAAATGCGTAAAAAGCATTTACCATGCTATTTACAAAACCTCGCCAACCATTGAGACAACTACGACGGATAAAATATGATTTAAAAAAAGTAAGAGGCATGACCAACATCAATTTTAAAATACTTGCTTGTTTACCTTTTTCAAATTTCTCTTGTGCTTTGAGTTCAGAATATTGATTATTCTTTTGCACCTTAATAAAGATACTAGACTCTCCATGGTGAAAAATATCGCCTTGGGCACGTTGTGAAATCCCATCAACAATAACCTGCTCATGCACCTGATTGGCTAAGTCATAATGACCTTTTGCTTTACGAAAAAACCGTGTCTTAGCATGTTTTTTGGTATGTTTACTATTTGCCACACCTAAAAAAACGTCATTGATCGGTGTAATTAAAGCATCAATTTTATTTTCAGCAATTGTTTGCATAATTTCTAATTTTAATTCTGTAGATAAAACCTCATCACCATCTAGATTTAACACCCAATCTTGTTGACACTGGGCTAAGGCTAGGCTTTTCTGGGCAGCATAACCTTGCCAATCCTGATGAGATATTCGTACATTTTTAAATGCTGCGGCAATTGCATAAGTTTGATCGGTACTTCCAGAATCTAAGATAATGACCTCGGCAAAGTCTTGCACACTTTCTAAAGTTTTCTGCAACCATGCTGCACAATTCAAAGTCACTATATATACACTACAAGCAATGGTCATAATTTATAACGTCCTTTGGCTAAAGCAATACGCATTTGTAATGCATTCATTGCACCATGTGTACTAACACGCGGGATATTAAATTGATTCTGCATGGTCAATGCTTCAATCTTTTTCCGAGTCGATACTGCATTTTTAAAACCAATTTGTTTCGCCATCTGTTGATGTTTTTCATTAAAACGACCAAAGGGATAAGCAAAGCTTGGGCAAGCTCCGACCAATTGTTCTACATCATGTTTAGAGGCTTGCATCTCACGAAATGCGTCCTCATCTGATAACTTGAGTAAATTGACGTGATGTTGAGTATGGGCACCAAATTCAATTATGCCTGAAGCAGACATTTCTTTAATCTGTGTAGGCGTGAGTTTTTCAATACCATCTATTTCTGTAGCAAGAAAAATTGTTGCTTTTGCCTGATATTTTTTCAGTAATGGATAAGCATATTGATAGTTATCTAAAAAACCATCATCAAAAGATAATGCGACGACATTCTTTTGGTTTTTAAATTGATCTAATTCTGATACAAAGCAAAATATACTTTTTCTATGCGTTAAATAACGCAATAACTGCTCAAATTTAGCAGGAGGCATATTCATTCCAGATGCATCAGCATGTGGTGTCACTTGATGTAACATCACCACACGCGGTAATTTAGCACTACGATAAGGTAACCAAAATGTATAATTGCCCAATAGATATAACACAGCAGCCAATACCAGCAAGCCAAGAAATATATAAAGTACCCACATGATTAATATACCTCATCTGCCCATTCGTAGGCTTGTGAAAATGGCAAAGCGAAAATGAGCTCTATCATAAACTGTGTTATACGTTGTGCGTTAAAGCTATGACGTGTTTTTAGCCAACCTAATTCAGCAATCCGCTTGGCTTGTTCAGGATGGGTAGAATAGTATTTAATCTTCTCTGCCAGATCAAATTGATCATCAAAATAAACCACTTCATCATCATTGTAGAGCTGTTTAAATTTGGGAATCCGAGGGCTAAAAGTTAATAGACCATTACCCGTTAATTGTACAATTCGATCTGAGCTATATAAACACACATCATTACGGCGAGAATAATTTAATCCCATTTTAGCATCAGATAAGGCCTTATAATAATGCTTTCCATATACGCCAGCTTGCCCGAAGCAACCATAAAAATGATGTTGGATATGAGCTTCTGTTAAAATATGATCTAAATCAGTCAGGAATTTTTCACGCTCGGGTTCTTTATAGACCACGCCACAAAAAATAAACGTCTGCGTGGTTTTTGCTTTATCAAATTGCTGCAACTGTTCAACATTGCGATGCCCAACATTCGGAAAATACGCAACTTTTAAATGTGGCTGTTTGAGTTTTTGTAAATATTCCCCTCCGGTCGTGCAAAATATAGCATCAAGATACGGTGCGAAATCATACACAAAATTAAGTTTATGCTCTAAATACAGTGGATCGACATACCAGAATGCGATCTTAATTGTTGGATAATCTTGCTTGATTTGTTTAAGAACCTCAGCACTCATTAAATCGGTGTGACCAATCAGTATCAGTTCGGGTTCTAGATTTTGCACAATTTTTAAGACTTCTCGATTAGCCCATTTTGCACCCAATTTTTTGGTTTTAAAAATTGTTCCCATGCGTGCCATATCACGAAAGCTGAAATCATAAACAAAATGTCCATTTTCAATTAAACCAGCAGAAATTTTACGATCTGTACAATAAAAATGCGCTGCTTGCTTATTAAAACCAAAATTCGCAATATGTAGAATTTTCATATACTTAATAACTAAACAATCCAACCAGATATTATCACATAACTTAATTTTATGATCATGATGTTTTTAGTAGTTTTAAAATAAAAATCAAACTTCATCTATATATAGACTAATTGATCAATCCGTGTATGATTACCACTTCCGAAAATATCGATATTTTTGAACAGTACAATGTCATTCTTTCAATCAATAAAACCCAAAACACAGACTATTACTTTTATTGCGTACTGCATTATTTTATTAATTCCTTCTGCGATTATTTCTGGGGATGGTTTCGTTAAAGCGCTCTACCCATTACTGTTTTTATTGGGATTGATTGCACATACGCGACGTTTCTTTTGGATCACCCTACCTTTTTTTATTCTTAGTCCTGCGGTGATTTATTATGAAATCGTTTATGACTCTCCGACAGACATTACCTTATGGTTCACCTTATTAGGCAGTTCTCAATCAGAAGCCAGTGCCTACTTAAGTTCCATTAATATTGCTTTAAGTACAACGCTATTACTGGCTTATGCCTGTATGCTGGTTGTTTTTATCCGCTTTATCCCAAATCAAAAAATTAAGCTACCGATTTGGTTACGTATTCTATTCCTCTGTTTGGTCTTTATTCCAATTGCACGCTATATAAAAACCGAAGGCGACTCTCAACAAAAGTTTCTCAATGTTTATCGACATTATAAGCAATCTTATCCACTCAATATTTTGTTTGGTTATCAAGCCGCTCATTTAGAAGTTAATCGTGTTAAACAGTTCATTGCCAATCAAGACAAAATTCAATGCAGTATACAAAGCTCAAATACCGCAGCCCCTGCCACAACGACTGTGGTGGTGATTGGTGAGAGCGCGCGTCGTGATCGTTTAAGTTTATATGGTTATCAAACCAATAATACTACGCCGCGACTCAACCAACGTCGAGATGATTTATGGGTCTTTGATAATATGGTCTCTGGTGCTTTTATTACCAGTCGTTCTGTTCCTGCCTTACTCACAGGTCGTGTAGAAGATAACGATCATCTCTATCCATCCTTTATTAATGCGATGAATGCTGCAGGTTATAAAACATATTGGTTTAGTGCACAGGCAAAATTCGGCGAGTTTGATTCTTTAGTTTCTGCCTATGCCTCAGCAGCGCAACAACATAAATTTCTAAATCAGCACTCATATTCAACATCTTTGCATGACTTTTATGACGAAGAATTATTACCTGATTTAGACCAAGCGCTGGCCGAAAACAAAGATCAAAATAAATTAATCGTGCTACATTTCTATGGCTCACATGCCGATTTTAGACGACGCTACCCCAAACAATTTGATATATTTAAAGACCCCTACGATAACTCTATTGCTTATACCGACTATCTTTTAGATCAAGTGATTCAAAAATTAGAAAAACAAGGGGGATTAAGCAATATGCTCTATGTATCCGACCACGGCTTAAATCTGGGTCAATGTCAAGATAATCCTAGCGGTCATTTGGATATGAAGTCCAATTATGATGTGCCTTTTATTATGTGGGCATCTCCCGCTTGGAAAAAACAAAATCCCACTTGGAGTCAACAGCTGAAACAAGCCGAGCAGCAAGCCTTATCTGCTGAGAATATCTTTCCAACGCTATTAGATAGCGCGGAAATACACTGTCAAAATCAAAGTAATCAGTTGTCTATTTTAAACCCTCAAAGACCACAGCATGCTCGTAAAGTCCTTACCCTGATGCAAACAGTAGACTACGATCAAGCCACTGATGATGATGAATGTCACTTAGTACCCCATACCAAGTAATGCTGCTGTGCTATTACTTTGGTAATGTAGAGTAAAACATTCGGTGCTGTTTTACTCTATATGGTTTGAATCATAACAAGCTGAACATTATTTAATCTAATAATTGGTTATATGGAATAAGCTCATCCCAATTAAATACGGTGACATTAGGATTATCCGGAATATGCTCTAAAGTATAATTGGGCTTTAGATAAGGCGTAGTGACACCTATTTGTGCTGCAAAAATATCAATAAAATCTTGTGCACTG
This sequence comes from Acinetobacter larvae, assembly GCF_001704115.1. Taxonomy (NCBI): domain Bacteria; kingdom Pseudomonadati; phylum Pseudomonadota; class Gammaproteobacteria; order Moraxellales; family Moraxellaceae; genus Acinetobacter; species Acinetobacter larvae. The sequence continues at coordinate 722,329 of NZ_CP016895.1, read as the reverse complement.
ACCGTCTTAGCTATTTTAGTTTTTTGTTTGGCATCACTACTCAAGATAATATAAGGTACTTGATAATTATGCTTATACTGGTTATCCACCACAATGCTGTCCTCATCAACACTCATACCATGATCTGAAAAATAATGAATTTTAAAACTTCTGTTTTGTTGTTTTAAAATTTCATAAACACCTTCAATAAAATGATCTAGCTTATAAATACTAGATAAATAGCAGCTCAAAGCTTTGTGATGCTCCGTATACAGTAATGGACTATTGAATAATCGCTCGCAACTATCTGGATGTGAGCCCATCATATGTATAAAAATTATATTATTTTGCTTAGGATACTTTTTTAACTGCTGTTGTAATAGAGGCAACATCTCATCATCATCTATATTATTTGAGCGATAATTACCTGTTTTCAAAAATAGCTTATGTTGAGCATGCTGTGCTGTTTTAGATACAGCTGTATCATTCTTCCCCATAAAACCTTGATTTGAAATCCAAATCGTATTGTAACCCGCTTGATTGGCTAAACGCACAACATTCATGGCTGGCTGAATCATCTGCTGTCCATCAGATACCGCCAAGGTACGTACCAAACTTGCAGCCGTATTGGGAGCTGCGGCAATATAATTTTCAATATAAGTGAGCGGCATCTGGTCTAAAAATGGTGTGGTTTTATATTGATAACCATAGAGTGATAAATAATTACGTTGCACACTTTCACCAATAATAAAAACCTGCGTTTGGTAATCAACATTGACTTGCTTTATTTTCCAGTCAAAATCTTTTTGATTATATTCATTCAAAAATTTTTCTTCTTTTTTATATAAATAAATTGCCCGTGTGGTTTCTAATGCAAATACTGTCGTGGCATTTAAAAACAAAGCCATAGCCAATATAATTTTATGTAATTTACTATTACACTGAAATACATGATCTTCTTGTTTATAGAACAAAAAAACCAATAACAACACATAACTTAGTACTGCATAAAAAATAAATTTATAATGGACAACAGATAAAAATTCTAAGGCTTCATTCTGATCTGACTGAAAAACTGAAGCGATGATGCCCAAAGACATATGACCTTGTTGAATACCAGTCCCTGTTGCAATATAAAGACTTAATAGTAAAAAAATAGCTGCATAAATAATGCGATAAATTATTCGCATATTTTGTAAATAACATAAAAAAAGTGTACTCAATAAAGTCACAGCCAAATAAGGTAAATATTCTTTGGGGCGATTAAAAGCATCAAAAAAGCCTAAACCGTAGGCGTAAATAATAGAGATTAAGAGTGCAAAAGATATTTTTATAAAAACAGCAAACACCGAACAACCTTTTCTTAATATAAAAAAGAAAAGGATTATAAATAACTTTTATGTGAAATTCGACACATTTTTAAGCAGTAAAGCTGCAACACGATGTGCTTCATTTAAATCTGTCGCTTTAGGCAATTTTTCCAAATTATAATCTGCTGAAATAGCAGAGGATTTTAATAATTTATCGATTGCCAGCGTAATACGATCACGACGAAGCCGCGGCATAAAAATCACACCGACACGACACCCAGCAGTCATTGCCTCATACAACATCGAAACGCTATCTTCGGTTACCCAGGCCGCTTCGGCGTGTTGTAATTGCTCTGCCAACCATCCCTGCGGTGTTTGTGATACAGGAAATATCTCAATATTTGCATAGTTTTTTTGCAATGCCGATAGTTGCGTCAGGATAGAACTGGGCGTGCGTCTTGAGGTTGTCAGTTTAATCTGTGCCTTTGGATTAGCACAAATAATCCCTTCAACAGCCTCTAAAATGTTCTGATCTTGCCATTGATAACGCTTGGCGGGACCGCCTAAGGCAATCAGAAGATGGCTGGCTTGATGACGCTGTTGATTGCTTAATGTATTTAAAGCCCCCAATGTGGTAATGACCCGTTGTGATGCCGTGATCGCATCATGTTCGGGAACAATCACATAATCGAAACACCACAGCGGTAAATTGGGCTTCATTATAATCACGCTTTGGGCTGCGGGAAATATTTTTGCCAATAACCAAACTTTGAGCTGTGTATGACTTCCGACACCCACAATTAAATCTGGAATTGCCACCAACCCAATGCGGTCAATACACTGACGCGCACTCAATATTTTGAATACAGATAAATCATCAATAGAAACTTCTTGATATTGAATCCCTGCAGATTGCTGTTGCATGGCATAGATCAAACCTAGTGCTTGTGAACGATGACCCGCTTTTCCATCACTAACAGATAGTATATGCATAGATTGATCCTCATTGAGCGTAGCATTGCGCTGTATCAGATTAGAATGCTAATCAGCATTCATCATCAATAAAAAGGCGAAACTCGTGTTCCGCCTTTCGCTAAGCTGCTTCGTCAGTTAGGCATTGACATAGGTCAACCAATGCGCATATTTAGGATTTTTCCCTTGTACTGCATCGAAGAATGCTTGTTGCAATTTTTCTGTAATCGGTCCCCGTGTGCCTGCACCAATTTCACGATCATCATATTCACGGATCGGTGTAACTTCAGCTGCAGTGCCAGTAAAGAAAGCCTCATCCGCAATATAAAACTCATCACGGGTAATACGGCGTTCGATCACCTCAAAGCCAAGGTCTTTGGCTAACGTAATGACCGTTTGACGGGTAATACCATCTAATGCGCCACCCGCCAAATCTGGCGTATGTAAGACGCCATCTTTAATTAAGAAAACGTTTTCACCAGAACCTTGGCATACAAAACCTTGCGGATCCATTAACATTGCTTCGTCATAACCTGCTTGGGCAACTTCTTGATGCGCTAAAATCGAAACCGTATAGTTACCAGACGCTTTCGCTTTACACATGGTGACATTCGGATGATGGTGGGTAAAGGATGAGGTTTTCACACGAATCCCCTTACTCATCGCTTCATCGCCTAGATAAGCTCCCCAACTCCATGCTGCAACTGCTGCATGAATAGTGTTGTCTGTGGCAGCAATTCCAAGCTTTTCTGAACCGATAAAAATAATAGGACGAATATAGCAAGATGCGAGTTTATTTTCGCGTACCACATCGATCTGTGCTTGCTCGAGCGTAGCTTGATCGAAAGGTACTTTCATTTGATAAATTTTCGCGGAATTTAATAACCGTTTGGTATGGTCTTGTAAGCGGAAAATGGCAGGACCTTTGTCAGTTTCATATGCTCTGACACCCTCAAACACACCCATACTATAATGCAAGGTATGCGTCAGCACATGAATTTTTGCACCACGCCAGTCAACTAATTTTCCATCTTGCCAAATAAAACCATCACGATCAGCCAAATTCATGGCACATACTCCAAATATTTACATAGTTATTCACATTCCAAAGCATCATTTGCATTTGGATCTATTAATCTTTGCCACAACGTATAAACGACCTGACGGGTATCTAGCCAATCTGCAGCGCGTACTTGCATCGAATGATTTGCAAGGGCTAAGCGATGGCTCTCGGCACGTTCACAGAGATAAGCACGAATCAGTGCTGTCGCATCGTCACTGGATAAGCGACCTACACGAGCAGCATCTTCTAGGATTCTGACATTGTCGGAATAATGGGCGAGATCATGATTCGTCCCACTCCAAGCTAATACTACATACTGTGCCATAAATTCAATATCAACGATACCACCTGCGTCTTGTTTTAAATGAAAAATTCCATGTTTTTTCTGCTCTTTTGATGATCCCAAATGATCTTTCATTTTTTGCCGCATATTGAGCACTTCACGGCGTACATCTTGTTCTTGGCGTGGCATGGTTAAAATACGGCAACGTAACTGTTCAAATTTTTCACGTAATTCTTGCGTTCCAGCAATCGAGCGTGCTCGCACTAAAGCTTGATGTTCCCATAGCCAAGCACTTTTGAGCTGATATTGTTCAAAAGCTTTAAAGCTGGTCACCAATAAACCCGCTTCACCAGATGGTCTTAACCGTGTATCGACTTCATAAACACGACCGTCCAATGTCTGTGTGGTCATAAAGGAAAGGAATTTTTGCGCGACTTTCATGGCAAATTCAAAACCGGTAATCGGCTTTAAACCATCGGTATCTGCTTGTTCATCAAAATAATGAATAAATACCAAATCTAAATCTGAACCATAGCCCAGCTCAATCCCCCCAACCTTGCCATAACCAATCACCACAAAGGCCAAATGCTGTAAATGACAGCGCTGCCCCTCTGCATCGAGCGGATAGCCATACTTCTTGGCAACTGTTTGATAAGCCAATCGTAACGTCGCTTGTACTGAAACCTCTGCAATATCAGTCAAGGCATCCGATACTTTCATGAGTGGACTTTCTGCCAATACATCACTTGCTGCTACAGCCAAGACATTGGATTTTTTAAATAGACGCAAAACCCGCATCAGATCTTCAACTTGATCGATCTCTATTCGTAATAATTGCTGCCTTAAAGCATCTTCTAAATCTTGACGCTGTGGCAATTCAAAATCCATCGATAAAAATTCATCTAACAACACAGGATATTGCGTCAACTCCTCACAGATCCATGGACTCACCGTTGCCATTTTGACCAAACGCTGTAATGCACCTTTACTTTCAATCAGCATGACCAAATAAACGGTACGCCGCATGACCGACTCAACCAATGGCATTAATCTAACCAAAGCTATTTGTGGTTGCTCAGACTGTAAAATTGCTTCGACTAAGTGTGGCCAAAATTCTTTTAAACGCTTAATGGCTTTGGCTGTAAGCTTTTTAATCGCATGACCATAGCGAAACTCATGTAATAAATTGCGGGCATCTTGGTCCAATAAGGCATCGAGTTTTTGCTCCAATAGGCTCAGATTTTCATTGGGTGAGTCATAGGCCTTGTCTTTGATCAGATGATCAAACTGATAAATAACCCGTTGTCTCTTTTGATTTAAAATAGCAATAAACTGATCCCAATCTTCAAATCCCAGATGGATCAATAAACGTTGTTGAAGCTCTGGCTCCTGTGGTAAAGACTGTGTTTGTTGATCATTCAGCGCTTGAATTGCGTGTTCCACACGACGCAAAAATAAATAGGCATCAGCCAAGTCATTGACCGCATCTGGTTCTAGTAGTTCGACCTCCCCCAGATGATGCAAGCTTTGCAAACATTGACGATCTTGTAGCTCGAGTTTTGAACCACCATAAATCAGCTGAAAAACTTGCACGATAAACTCGACTTCACGAATCCCGCCTGCACCCAATTTAATATCATCAATAATATTGCGACGTTGTACCTCACGCTCAATCATCGCTTTCATTTCTCGCATGGCTTCAAAAGCGGTGTAATCGACATATTTACGAAACACAAACGGTCGGGTCATCGCCAGCAAAGCCTCACCATCTGCCCCACCCGTGACCACCCGTGCTTTAATCCATGCATAACGTTCCCATTCACGCCCATGCTGACTAAGATATTTTTCTAATGCCACATGACTCAGTGCCAATGCCGAACCATCCCCCCACGGACGAAGCCGCATATCCACCCGAAATACAAAGCCCTCAGACGTTATATGGTCAAGCAAATAAATAAGCTTTTGCCCCCATAAAATACAGAACTGTTGCACATCGATACATTTGCGTCCATTGCTTTCACCTTGCTCATCAAAGGCAAAAATCAGATCGATATCACTGGACAAATTAAGCTCTTGCGCCCCAAGCTTACCCATTGCTATAACAATTAAATCTTGCTTTTCACCACCATAGCCTATTGGTTCACCGTACTTGGTCGCCAAAGGTGGATAGGCAAATGCTTTGGCTGCAACAATACAAGCATCAGCAAAATCGGATAACTCTCGTGTTAACTGCATGACGGCGATTTGATTATTGACATCCTGCCAAATCCAACGAAACATCAAACGGGCACGTAATAATCGTACCGCTTGCATCCACTGTTGTTCGTTATCAATCCCCGCGATTGCATGAGCTAAAATGCGCTGTATTTCTGCCGTACTTAAGCCATGCTGAAACTGATCAACTGCATACTCTTGCATTAAAGCATCTTGTTGTAATGACCATACCAATTCTGCGTATTGGCTGGCGGCTAAAGTTCTATGCAATTGTTCATGATTCATCTGGCAACCTGTGTTTGATCTAGCCTATTTTCAGGAGCTTATAGTTATAGCAGGTGTATTGGTGCTTTGAATAGCATAAAGATTTTTTTATAATTTACCTTCAACAACTTAAATCCTAAATAATAAGATAGGATTGCAAAATAATGATAATATTTCATTTATCATTCAAAAATGACTTTAATAACTCCCAATCTTTCCTATACTTAAACTTATACAATTTTGCTGCCAATTTTCTCTGCCAAGTGATCTGATGTATTGAGCGAATCCCACGCGCGCCAATCTCCCTAATGAGCTCATCTTTACTAAACCCAGCCCAAATAATGGGGATCGTTTGCTCAAGATTGATTGAGCAAACTGGCGCGACATTATAAAACAGAAGTGGCCCAGGAAATTTGAACAACACGTATAAGTGATAAACTGCTCCCTAAACGATGTGGGAAACATCTAAAAATGGAGCATTTCATGGCGCGTAGACCAAGAAGAAATCATTCAGATGACTTTAAAGCAAAGGTAGCACTTGCTGCAATCAAAGGTGAAAAAACACTTGCTGAGCTAAGTGCTGACTTTGATATTCATCAGAACCAAATTATAGACTGGAAGAATCAACTCATCGCTGCGTCAGCACAAGCCTTTGCAAACCCTAAAAAGGACACAGAGCCGCAAGTCGATTTAAAAAAGCTACATGCTAAAATTGGTGAACAAGCTTTGGAAATTGATTTTTTAGAAAGTGTGTTGAAGAAACTGGGCCGCTTCAACCACAAAAGTTAATAGACGATTCACAGCAGCTTTCAGTGACTAGGCAAGCCAAGTTACTGAAGGTCTCTCGTGGTAGCTATTACTACCGCCCTAAACCAACAAGCGATTCAGATTTAAAGCTGATGCGTCGTATTGATGAGTTACATCTCATGTACCCCTTTGCAGGGAGCCGAATGATGCGTGATCTATTGCGAGGAGAAGGTCATCATATTGGCCGACGTCATACTCGGACACTGATGAAAAAAATGGAGATACGTGTGCTGTATCGCAAGCCTAATTTGAGTAAGCCAAATAAGGCTCATCGAAAGTACCCTTATTTACTTAGGGGGCTTGAAATTACGCATAGCAATCAGGTCTGGGCAACCGACATCACCTATATCCCAATGGCGAAAGGATTTGTGTACTTATGCGCGATTTTAGACTGGCACAGTCGTAAAGTGTTGGCACATCGAGTATCGATTAGCATGGAGTCAGATTTTTGTATTGAGGCTTTAAATGAAGCTATTCAAAAATATGGTGCCCCAGAAATATTTAATACGGATCAAGGGAGTCAATTCACCAGTGATGCATTTATCAGTGTTCTTACAACACATGAGATTAAAATCAGTATGGATGGCAAAGGCCGTTGGATGGATAATGTCATGGTTGAACGCTTATGGCGAAGTGTTAAATATGAGGAGGTTTATCTCAAGGCGTACAGCAATGTTGCTGATGCAAGATGCCAATTAAAGCTGTACATTGATTTTTATAATCACAAACGACCTCACTCGAGTCTAGACAAATTAACACCGAATGAGTTTTACTATGACCAGTTACCTAAACAAAAACAGGTAGCTTAACTAAAGCAGAATATCACTTATAAAAAGACTTTTAGTTGTTCAAAACATCGGAGCCACCGCTGCATACGCATTGTAGAGTTTGCCTGTGCTTTACTGCCTTTTGAAATTTCTTTAAAAATATCTACAATGTCTTGGCGTGTAAATTGATCTAAGCGCCATTTATGATATGTGACCAAGTATCCATACATCTGTTTTCGATATGAATTGATGCTACTTTTTTTTAAATTTTTTTCTTCAATATATTCATTATATGCTTGCAGCAGCATTGGAATATCACGACGTGTAGACTTTGGCTTGCGTGGATCTTCACCACTCGCTATCTGAGCAAGTAGAACTTCAGCTTTCGTTCGAGCTTCTGCAGCTGTGATTTCAGTATGTTTAGCCATTACTATACGATAGAGTGTGCCGTCTTTTCGACGTTCAACAATGTAGACTTTTGAGTTTTTAGTGACACGTAGAGCAAAGCCAACCAGCGAAGAATCTCTGTATATTTTCTGGTCACTTGAAGCAAATTCTGTTTTATCAACGAAAGACTTATTGATTTTAAATGTGTTTGACATCTAAATACTAACAATTGAAAGCATGTGAAGATATTAGATTACTTTGAAAATTAATCAAGAAGTCTACAACAGAGCTACAAAACTGAATTTAGATCTACAAAAGAAGAGTATTACGAGAATTTTTATATCTTGTAAGTTAATGAAAGTATTAACTTAAATAGTGGTCCCGAGGGTCGGACTCGAACCGACACGTCATCTCTGACAGCGGATTTTGAGTCCGCCGCGTCTACCAATTTCACCACCTCGGGAGAGGAAATGCTTGATGAGGTGTATAATAAACTGTTTCAGCTCGATGTCAACGCCATATATTCGAGTTTGCGTATTTTTAAATCAGTTAGCTCTCTATCTGCTGTAGAAAACAGCAATATCTGGGAATTTATCTAAAAAAGTCTATACTAAGCACAATTTTTAAGACGCTATCCCCCTGTTCTCATGCAACTCTCCGACTTTAATTTTGATCTTCCCGATGAGCTCATCGCCCGCTATCCACTTGAACAACGTAGCGCATCAAAACTGCTCTATTTAAAAGCCGATGGCCAATATGAGGATCATCTCTTTACCGATATCTTAGATTTACTAGAACCTGGCGATTTGCTCATTCTCAATGACACCAAAGTCATGAAAGCTCGTTTAAAAGGTAAAAGAGCCAGTGGCGGTCAGATTGAGGTTTTGGTCGAACGCTTACTCGACGCACAGCATGCGCATTGTCATATTAAAGCCAGCAATGCCCCTAAAGCTGGCGCAGCGATCTTTTTAGGTGAAGGTGAGATTCCTGCAACAGTGACGGGTCGACATGAGAACTTGTTTGTGGTGGAATTTTCAGAACCGATCCTTTCTGTTCTAGAACGTTATGGACAATTACCGATTCCGCCTTATTTTAATCGCGAGGCAGAAGATATTGATAATGTACGTTATCAAACAGTTTTTCATGATCCCAATAAACTCGCCAGTGTCGCTGCACCAACAGCAAGTTTACATTTTGACGAAACACTCATGGCAAAACTCGCTGCTAAGAATATTCAGCACAGCTTTGTAACCTTACATGTGGGGGCTGGAACCTTCTTACCAGTGCGCAGTCAAGATATTGAACATCATGTTATGCACAGTGAATGGTGTGATGTTCCAGTAGAAACTGTACAACGCATACAAGAAACGCAAGCACGTGGTCATAAAGTCATTGCCGTTGGGACTACTGCCACACGCGCCTTAGAAAGTGCCGCACAAGCGCATGGTGGCAACATTGCAGCATGGAGTGGTGACACACAAATCTTTATTTACCCAGGTTATCAATTTTGTGTCGTCGATCGGCTGATTACCAACTTCCATCTCCCAGAATCAACCTTGTTGTTATTGGTATCTGCACTATCTAGTCGCGAACATATTTTAAAATGCTATCAACATGCCATTGAGCAACATTATCGGTTCTTTAGCTATGGCGATGCCATGCTTATCGATGCTAAATTCTCAACTTAATCACTAGAACACCCAGCGCTGTCCAACTACAGCGCTTTTCTTTAGATAAAAATACAAATAAATCAGTCTATTAAGATAAAACCACAGATTAGTCGTCTCGTTGTTTAAAATTTGCATTTCAACATCACACCATATACTTATCCTTTTTAAGCGTTATTGCTCTACATTTCCATAGAAAATACTAGACTAAAGTCTTATAAAAAACGCAATTTCCCTAAATCGGACAACATTTACACGTTGCATGCAACATGCTAGTATCGCCTCAAATCCAATTGAGATAGTCTTTGGATGCATAGTCAGACCAGCCTTGCCTTTTGGCCGATTCTTGTTGAATCAATAAGGTAGCAGTATTGATAATATGCGCTTTCATCAAGTCCGCAGCTTGTGATGCCTCACCCTCAATAAAGGCATGATGCAACTGCAAATGATCTTCAAAGGTTTCAACACAACTCCGTGAATGCGGAATGGTTGCAGAACCTGCGATCAAGACTTGATTGCGTGAATTACTAATAATGTCTATCGCTTTTTGATTCCCCACAATCTGCAATAGCGCCAAATGATAATCGCGGTCTGCCCTAAGCGTTCCTGTGATATCTCCTGAAGTTGCTTTTTGCTTGAACTCCTCAAATATCTGGTTGAGCTGCTCTACATCTTGTTCGCGACGTAATTCAGTGGCTCGACGTATTAAGGGAACTTCCAACATCAAACGAATCTGAAAAGACTCCATCATGGTGGCAAAACTGGTCGGTAAAATTCGAATACCTCTATTTTTTTCGATTTTTACAATCCCTATTTTTTCAAGCATTTGTGCAGCTTCACGGACTGGGGTTCGTGAGATCCCACCGAGCATCTGACCAAGCTCTGTTGCGGAGTACAGCACATTGAACTGCAATTGATTGCGAATAATGGCATCTTGCAAAATTTCAAATGCTTCTTCGGTCAGTGTTTTAGGTTTTTGGATCAATTTCATATGGTTTGAACAAGGGAATAGCTATGAATAACAAGCATTATGCCATCATCGGGGGTGGAATCAATGGACTGGCCGTAGCACGCCAGTTATTGCTTGATTTCCCAGATGCCAAAGTAACCGTTTTCGAAAAAGAAAGTGACGTTGCAATGCATCAATCCAGTCATAATTCTGGTGTGGTACATGCTGGGCTATATTATGAACCAGGTGGCTTAAAAGCACGTCTTTGTCGTCGCGGTGCAGAACTGGTCAAAGAATACTGTTTAAGCAATAACATCGCTTATGATGAATGCGGCAAACTGGTTGTTGCCCTCAGTCAAGAGGAAGAAGGTCGTTTAGAAGCGATTTATCAAAAGTCTCTTGCCAATAAAGTTCCTGATGTTCGTATGCTCAATGCAGAACAAATCAAAGAAATTGAACCCAATTGTATTGGTACACGTGCCCTACACTCACCACGTACTGCCATTGTCAGCTATGGGGATATCGCACGTCATATTGCCAAAGAAATCAAACAACGTAATGGTCAAATCTGCACAGGTCGTGCAGTGGCACAGCTGACTGAAAAAGCAGGAAAAATCACTGTACATTTTGACAATAACGAACAATACGATGCGCAGTTTGACTATGCTGTTTCTTGTGCTGGTTTACAGTCTGACCGTTTAGCCAAACGCTCTGGTGATATTGAAACACCAAAAATCGTACCTTTTTTTGGTCAGTACTATGTGATTGATAGCCAGTTTAAAGATCATGTCAAAGGTTTAATTTATCCTGTTCCAGATCCTAAATATCCATTCTTAGGTGTGCACTTTACCAAACGTATCGATGGTCAAATGACCATTGGTCCAAATGCCTTTATTTCTTTTGGTCGTGAGAACTATAGCGGTAAGAAATTTAATCTTGGCGATGTCTATGACTTTTTGACCTATAAAGGTTTCTGGAAATTCTCTTCTAAAAACATGTCTGCTGCTTTACGTGAACTCAAAACAGTTGCCAGTCAAACCAACTTTGTTCAAGAAGCTGCCAAATATGTACCAAGCCTAGCCAGCGTTAGTGTTGCACCTGCAACTCGCGGTATTCGCGCGCAAGCCATGGAGTCCGACGGTTCTTTAGTGGATGACTTTGTTATTCGTAAACAAGGCAATATCACCCACATTCGTAACGCACCCTCTCCTGGCGCGACATCGTCGCTTGCCATCGCAGAATACATCGTCAGAGAAGTGATGAGTCATTCATAAGGATAGCGTTTCACACAGTTTATAAAGGAAGATAAAATGAGTCAGCACGTTGAAAATACGCAGGAAGAAAAGACCCGTTTACGCAAAGTTGCCACTGCGACGATTGTTGGGTCTATGTTGGAATGGTATGACTTCTATCTCTATGCCACGATGGCATCTATTGTATTTAGTAAGGTCTTTTTTGACACCAACGACCCGAGTAATGCAGCGTTAAAGGCTTTTGCAACCTTTGCCATTGGTTTTATTGCACGTCCGATAGGCGGCATTTTCTTTGGTTATTTTGGTGACAAATTTGGCCGTAAGAAAATGCTCTTTGTTACCTTCTTATTAATGGGGCTCTGTACCACTGCAATTGGCTTGATTCCCACTTATGAGACCATTGGTATCTGGGCACCGATCTTATTGGTTAGCTTCCGCATCATTCAAGGTCTGGGTGCGGGTGCTGAATTTGCAGGTGCGGCGATCACTTCTTATGAACATGCATCTGAAGCCAAACGCGGCAGTCAAGGGGCATGGCCTGCTCTCGGTTTAAACTTAGGTTTATTACTATCATCTCTCACCATTTTCTTACTCACACTCAATGGCGATGAGTTTCTCGTGAATGGCGGTTGGCGTATTCCGTTTATTCTTAGCTTTGTTTTGGTCATCATTGGCTTATGGGTCAGAAAAAGTCTGCCAGAAACCCCTGATTTTGCGCATGCACAAGATGAAGTGAAACAGCAAGCAACTGCAGAAAACCCATTCAAAAGCATCTTACGCACCAATATGAAAGGACTGTTGGTGGTGTTTATTATTGCGATTGGTTATAACGCGCTGAGTTATATTTTCAAAACGTTCTCATTGGCTTATCTTACACAGTTTAAAGATGTTAGTGCTCATGTAACCTCTTTATCTGTCACCATTGCCAGCTTGGTTGCCATCGTAACTGTTCCATTCTTTGGTTGGTTATGTGACAAATGGAATAGTAAAACAGTATTGATCATTGGCGGGATATTGTCCATTTTGTTTGCCTACCCATTTATGATGCTACTCGAAACAGGCAATAGTACAATGGTTTACATTGCATTGGCGATTGGTACTGGTGTTTTGGCACCGATGATGTTTGCTCCTCAAGGTTCATTCCTCAGCCGCCAGTTTGCTGTCGAAAACCGTTCGACTGGCGTTAGCTCTGGACGTGAAATTGGGACTGCAATTGCAGGTGGTTTAGCACCACTGGGCGCATTGGCGATGGTGGCGGCATCCCCCACGCATTCCACCTCTAGCGTCAGTATTATTCTGTTGATTGCAGGGATTATGGTGGTGGTTGCTGCCTTTTATGACCAAGGTCGTAAATTCTCTAAACATAAAAATTAAAAGCCTATTGATAGGTAGCATCATTGCGTTGTCGCGGTAACACGACAACAACGTATCTAAGGCTGTAATTTTCTCTCCCCCAATGGCGCCACTTGGCGCCATTTTTAATGGGTCATATCTTTTGAGATTTTATGCTCCAATAGACAAACAACAAAGGCCACAAGACTGTGACCTTTGCATAATGACGCTGAATCTGGCTCAAATTTATTGTGGAACACGTAATACTTGACCAATAAAGATGTCATCCACATGATTGAGCATTGGTCGATTGGCCTCAAATAGTTTAGTGAAATATTGAGTATCGCCATAAAAATAATGAGCAATTTTACGTAAGGTATCACCAGATTGAACGGTATAAAATGAGCTTTCAGGTTCAGGGTATAACACCTTCATTTGATCATTTACTTGCACGACATGGTCAATATTTCCCACCAATAAAATAATTTTTTCACGCTCAGCTTGCTTTGAAACTTGACCGTGAATCGTGGCAACATCATTGATGCTATTATAGTCCACAACAAGATTTGCAATATTGAAGCGTTGCTCTCGAATCAGCTCCTGCAACATCATAGATACTTCTGATTCCGCGAGCTTACGCGCGGCTTTGGCTTTCTTTGATTTAAACGAACTAAGTTTCTTACCAATACCTTGTACAAAGTCAAAACGTCCCATAGTCATTCTCCTGATAGGCATTTCGTGGTTTTACGCTCAGCGAAAAACATTCAAAGGATAGATTCCATTCATTAGATTATTTTATAATCAATATCCAAACCAAGATGTACTGACAAAGCGTAAATATCGGCGTTTACTTTGTAACCTCATATTGAATTGTATACAAAGCATCTTAGCAAACACATTTAAAAAACATTAAAAAAGCCGCCAAAATGGCGGCTTTCTCTACTAGAAATTATTGGGTTAAATTAACCTAATTTCTTAGTAATATAGTCAATCGCAGATTGAACTGTGGTAATTTCATTTGAATCTTCGTCAGGGATCGTAACGTCAAAATCATTCTCGAAAGACATAACAAGCTCAACGAGGTCTAAAGAGTCTGCACCTAAGTCATCCATGAAAGATGCTTCGTTTTTAATCTCTTCAGCTTTCATACCCAGTTGTTCAGCTACAGCTTGCTTTACACGTTGTTCGATATCGCTCACAGGAATTCTCCTCATTGCTTGTGGCGGCGTTTTTAATTGCCTATAGTTTAAAATGAATATTACTTTTTTTCAAAGTTTATCCGTAGCATTAAGCCATGAATAAACCGCCATTTACATGTAATACTGTACCAGTGATGTAACTAGCTTGATCAGATGCTAAAAAACTGACCGCATTGGCAATGTCCTTTGGCTCACCAAAACGATTGAGGGCAACTTGATCATTCATCTTTTTACGGATGTCTTCACTTAATTGCTCAGTCATTTCTGTGGCTATAAATCCAGGTGCAATACAGTTTACAGTAATTTGGCGACTGCCCATTTCTTTAGCCAAACTACGGCTAAATGCTTCAATCCCAGCTTTAGCAGCAGAGTAGTTGGCTTGCCCTGGGTTGGCCAAATGCGCAACCACAGAGCTAATATTGATAATGCGGCCAAAACGAGCCTTGGTCATCCCCTTTAACACCCGCTTAGAAAGACGGAATACTGCCTTAAGATGTACCGTTAAAATATCATCCCAGTCTGCTTCAGACATACGTAGCAATAAATTATCTTTGGTAATGCCAGCATTGTTGACCAAAACCATCACAGGACCATAATTTTCTTCGATCTGCGTCAGTAAAGCATCAATGCCTTCTCCATCACGCACATCCAATAAAGCACCTGTTCCATGATCAGCAAAAGCTGTTTGCAACTGCGCAACACCTGCTGTGCTTGTTGCCGTACCCACCACAAAATAACCGTCATCAATTAAACGTTGCGCAATCGCAGCGCCTATGCCACGACTCGCGCCTGTCACCAAGGCGACCTTCTTTTCTTGTTTCATGCAATCTTCCCTTCAGCCAATAAAATGGCATGTAATGCATCTTCTATGCGACTCTTGCTATCTATTGGGAAAGCTTTCTCAATAAATGTTAAACGCTTCGCTAAGTTACTCAATACATTACCTGGACCGCATTCCACCACATACTGTATATCGTGCTGTTGTAGGTACTGCATCGTACCGGTCCACTGTACGGATTGGTATAACTGCGCTGTTAGCGCTTCACGTAACTGAGACGCATCAGTTGCTACTGCCGCATTAATATTTTGTATTATAGGAACCTGCGGTAGCTCAATGGCAGTTTGTTCCAACGCTTGCGCAAATTTTTCTGCCGCGGGTTGCATCAAACGGCAATGCGATGGCACAGAAACCGGCAATGCGATGGCCTTACCAGATTGGGCTTTAGCCGCTGCCATCACCTGTTGTACCAAGGCAGCACTACCTGCAATCACCACCTGACCTTGGGCATTGTAGTTGGCTGCATCAACAAAACCTGTCCCTGCTTGTGACGCCTGCTGGCACATTTCAACAACTTGCGCATCATCTAAGCCCAAAATTGCTGCCATAGCACCTTCACCTTGTGGCACTGCATCTTGCATCAATTGACCACGTAAATGGACCAATTTAACGGCATCAGCCAAAGTCATTGCCTCAGCTGCAACCAAAGCACTGTATTCTCCCAGTGAGTGACCGGCAAAAAATTTAGGTACAACCCCACCTAACTCCAACCACAAACGCCATAATGCAATACTGGCCGTGAGTAATACCGGTTGGGTATATGCTGTTTGATCAAGTTTTTCACCACTTTGCGCAATATGCCAAAGGTCAAAACCGACCGCTGCAGAAGCTTCTGCAAATGTATCTTCTATACCACGAAACTGTTCTGCAAGTTCAGCAAGCATGGTAGCTTTTTGCGAACCTTGACCAGGAAACAGAAATGCTGTTTTGGTTGCTTGAGCAGCTTGCTCTAGTCGTTTGGCAGACATATAAGAGTCCTTCAATTGTTTTTGCTTTCGTTTCCGAAGCGGCACTTTAACATGGAAGCTCAGTCATTTTAATTGCCAAATACAACAAAAAAAAGGGAGCTTATGCTCCCATTTTTTCACTAAGCGTATCGCTTAATGCATCAACAATTATTCAGCGTCTGCAGCTTTGGCGAATAATTGACGACCACGATAGAAACCGTCTTTGGTTACATGGTGACGACGATGTGTCTCACCTGTAGTTTGGTCTACAGTTAATGCATTCTCGGTTAAAGCGTCATGTGAACGGCGCATGTCACGGCGAGAGCGACTTTTACGGTTTTGCTGAACGGCCATGATGGCTCCTTACAAAGATCGAAAAAATGGATCAGAACAAAGTCAGTTGTTTTAACTTAACAATACAGTATATATTAGTTAAGTTTGCCTTTCAAACCTGCCAAAACGTCAAACGGGTTTTCCCGCTTTTCTTCGGCAATGTCTTGAGCAGCTGGTTGATGCTTGTGCACACAAGTTTGATGCTTAGGTGACAACGGCAACATCAATAACAATTCATCTTCTATCAGTGTGCGTAAATCAACAGTAGCAGGAACGACATAGTCTCCCTTCTTTGTTGCTTCACTCTCACCTAAGACGATGAAATCAGCATCCTCATCCAAGCGCTCTATCAGTGACTCGTCATCAATCAAAGCCAGATGAAAATCTGCAGCAAAAGCTGTATCCACTGGCTCCAAGCAACGCTGGCACTCCAAGGGTACAACGGTTTCTACACGACCATCTAACCAAGCGATACGATGATACGTATCCATTGATAGTTTACAGTCTATTTTGATCGATTGATGATCAATCGATCCAACAGCTTCATGAGCAACACGAGTAAAGCTTGATAATGGCAGTGTTCCTGACCATTGAAAGCCTTGCTCTGCCCATTTAAACGGCTCTATCTGTGCCGGAAAGGTATTTGCTGACATAATTAAGGCGGCAATTCTACAAATTCATCGCTATTCTGTCAAAGATTAAGATACAATTTTGTACTTCTTTAGACAGTTCAATTGGTTCAATTAAGTTATGCATCTGTTACAACTGCAACCTGAAGTCACAGGCTCATTACTTATTCAACCCCAGTCAACTCAGGAATGGGCATTGAGTCTAGATCAAATACAGCTGACCCAATGGGTCGATCAACACTCAGAAGCACAACAAGTCGATTGGCTTATCTTACACTTTAATCACTGGTTTTCCTACCACAATGTTATTTTGTACCGCGGCATTGATGAACCTGAATATTTTCCAGCAACCGCAACCGAAGCAGCCAAAATCCAATTTGCCCACGGCTTCTTTAATAGTGCTTTACATGAGATCAGTCATTGGACGATTGCAGGACCACAAAGACGTTTATTGCCCGACCTTGGCTATTGGTATGCGCCAGATGGTCGCGATGCAAATCAACAAGCATTATTTGAGCAAGTTGAAATCAAACCACAAGCCATCGAATGGCTCTTTGCTACAGCTTTTGGTCGTAAGTTCCGCGTTTCACTGGACAACCTAAACGGTCAAGGTAGTGATGGTACCCAATTTAAAGACAATGTTTATGCCCAAGTACAGCGCTTTTTTACGGGCATAGATCGCCTACCTGGCGATGCTCAACGCTTTTTATATGCCATTGTGCATTGCACTCGGGGTGGCAAAAAACTACAAGCCGAAGAGTTTTTACGTGAAAACCTAAATTAAATTATTAAATGATAATCTGCTGTTGCACTTAAAATAGTGCTTCTATTTGTATAAATGCCATAATCCTTGTATGAATACACTATCTTAGACCTATACGAGGATTATAATCGCTATAATAGTGCCCGACATCAACAATAAGCAGTGACAGAATAATCAAGGTCATCTGGCAACTGATGCCAGACCCCATCTTTATTTCAGGAGATCATGACACCATGCTGCATTTAAGAATTCATCCTGATAATCCACAAGCACGCTTAATCCAACAAGCGGTTGAACGCATTCGTGCAGGCGATGTGATCGTCTACCCTACAGATGCGGCTTATGCCATTGGCTGCCAAATCGGCAATAAAAATGCCATGCAACGCATTGCACAGATTCGCGGGCTAGGTGAGAAACATCAATATGCCATACTCTGTGCCGACTTATCTGATATTGCTACCTATGCCAAGGTCGACAATGCCATGTATCGCCTACTCAAGGCCAATACGCCAGCTGTCACCACCTATATTTTACCGGCAACCAGTGAAGTGCCACGCCGCCTCATGCATCCCAAGAAAAAAACCATTGGTTTGCGCGTTCCGAGCAACACGATCTGCCAGCAGTTACTCCAAGAACTGGGTGAACCCTTATTGACCAGTACTTTGATTTTACCCGGTCAAGAGCATCCACTCGATGATCCTTATGACATTGAACAGCAACTGGAAAAGCGTATAGATGTATTTATTGATGCCGGCTTAGGCTCTTTAAATACCACCAGTATTGTCAACCTGGCAGGTGATCAACCAGAAATTATTCGCCGCGGTGTGGGCGATGTCAGTGCTTTTGAATAGCCCTACTGAATAAAGCATCAACAGCTTTTGCAGCAATAACGCAGTGCTGTTGTATAAAGCGCTTTTACCTAAAGCTCAGTTGCTTGACATGACTAATTGCCAGACTATTGGTGCCAAAACCCTGCACTAAAACAAATAAGTTCAAGCGCGCAATTGACTGCGCGCTTGAACACTATGCGTGAGATACCAGAGTTCTAGAACGCTGCATACAATACCTTAAAATCTTGTAAGCGACCTTTTTGTTGTCCCTGTGGGTCAAAATTATCAGCTGCGAGCCAAGCCTGATAAGCCAATGCCAGACTCGACCACTCATGATCTAACATCGAAAACCATGCCGTATTGCGATTACGCCCTTTAGTGATTCGATCTTGACGAAAAGTCCCTTCATATTGAAAACCAAAACGTAAAGCGGCCGCTTTAGAAGGCGCATTCAATTCATCACATTTCCATTCAACGCGTCGGTATCCTTGTGCAAAACAGTGCGCCAGCAATACATAGAGTGTTGCTGTTGCCGCGATAGAGTGTTTTAAGCGCGGTGAGAAATACACATTGCCAATTTCGACCACTGCATGCTCTGGTCGAAGATTTAACAATGCAATCCAGCCGACCGCGCCCTCCGCAGTGACCACCACATAATGCTGTGCTCCAGCCAAATAAAATTGCTGTGTCAGTGCTTGCTGTAATTCTGCTTGGTGAGCAAAGCCTGTATAAGGTAGATAAGTCCAACAACGCTGATCAGGTTCTTGTGCAATACAAGCCCAAAGCTCCGTCAAATGTTGATCTGCTAACTGTGATACCGGCAATAAAGTCAGCCCACTGACAGCATGTGCTAAGCGAAGGGACGGCTCAACCGTACCAATTTTGGCAGCTACCGCTAATCCAACTTTTTGTTGAAATTGATTGTATTCATAGGATAAATCATTGGCTGAATGCATCATTACTTCCTGGCTTATTTGCTTTTTACTGGATTTTTAAAGTTTTATGAGCAGGGCTCAAAATGGTGTGCCAGACTGGCACAAGCAGCTTAAATATAGTTGATTTTACGGACTATTTTAAAAATATATTATGCTCTAACAATGATCATTTAAATAAATATTTAACATTTATTTTCGCGTTTTCTGTTTTTTTCCCGATTTAGCAATTTATTCATCCTACGTTTTACTTTAGAATAGCCGTACTTTCTATATGCTTTTCGATGCTCATTTATGTACTGCCATTGGTCAGACCAGCTTCTGCCCTTTGCCTTAGCTCGATTGGCCACAACTTTTGTATGTTGATTCGAGTACGCATCCCTGATCATGACTGAAACTGCTCCAAATCTGCCGGATAATATGCCGCACATCCGCGTTTTAGATGAGTGGCAGGACAGTATTCCCGAAGATTTATATATTCCGCCTGCAGCATTCAAAATTTTACTCGAACATTTCGAGGGACCACTCGACTTCCTGATCTATCTGATTCAAAAAAATGGTTTTGACTTGCTGCAACTTGATATCGCGCCGATCGCCACACAATACTTAAGTTATATCGACAGTATGAAGTCAATGAATATTGAGCTCACAGCAGACTATATGGTGATGGCGGCACTACTCGCAGATTTAAAATCGCGCTTATTATTGCCCAAACCCAAAAGCATGCACCTAGAGCAAGACCCGAAACAACAATTAATCGATCGCCTAGAGACTTATTTAAAAATCAAAAAAGCTGCCGAACAGCTCAATCAATATGCCATCGTCGAACGTGATAGCTTTAATAGCTATGTAAGCCTTGGACAAATTGAACAGAAACTTGAAGGCTTTGCCATCGAACAACTCAAAAATGCCATGTTGTGTATTTTTAACCGCCCTGAACCCATCATCCACAGTATTCAACAAGAGCCTGTACTCTTGGAAGAACGTATTGATTACATTGAAAAAATGCTAAGTAGCGGGGCGGTATTGCATTTTGACATGTTGCTCAAACCCAGCCAAGGGCGCATGGGAATGGTGGTCACCTTTATGGCTATTTTAGAATTGGGTCGACAACAAAAATTAAACTTCATTGCCACTGGCGTCGACGCCCCACTCGCCATACAAGGAGTAGCCGCATGAGCCAAATGACGACTGAAGATTTTTCCACGCAGCAACAACAGCATGAGCTACTGATGCAGTTAGAAGCCATTATTTTTGCAAGCGATGCCCCCGTTTCACTTGCACGTTTAAAAGAAGCACTGCAAAATAAGTATAACAATCAGCAATTACGCCAATATTTACAGCAACTTGCTTTGTTACAACACAATCGTTCCGTGGAATTGGTTGAGACAGCACAAGGTTTTCGTTTTCAAGTCCGTGCACAATTTCGTGCACTCATTGCTCAAGCTTGGCCAGATCGCCCAATTAAACTTTCAAATTCATTGTTGGAGACCTTGGCCGTGGTTGCTTATCACCAGCCTGTTACTCGGGCAGACATTGAGCAAATTCGAGGTGTCTCTAACAATAGTCAGTTGCTAAAAACATTATTTGAATGGAACTGGATTAAAGAATCCGGATACCGGGAATTACCGGGTCGTCCTGCGTTGTTGATTACAACACCACAGTTTTTAAACGCTTTTGGTCTAACGTCTTTAGACCAATTACCACCCTTACAGGATGCCAAGGAAGCTTTTAAGGCTTTAGATGCGCACGCAGCTAAATCTTAAATAGGCGAACTGTTGATCATTATTTCTAAGGTTAGACTGTCATGAGTGAAAAATTACAAAAGGTACTAGCGCGTATAGGTTTGGGTTCTCGCCGTTATATGGAGGAGGTCATCGCTGCCGGCCGCGTCAGTGTCAACGGTCAAATTGCTCAAGTCGGTGAACGTATTGAGCCAGGCGATGAGCTTCGCATCGATGGTCGTAAAGTTCAATTTCAAATTGAAGACGAAATTCGTCGCCGCGTATTAATTTACTACAAACCCGAAGGGGAAATCTGTTCACGCAATGATCCAGAAAATCGCCCCACTGTATTTGACAACCTCCCCAATATTGCCCATGACCGTTGGGTAATGGTCGGTCGTTTAGATATTAACAGTACCGGTTTATTGCTGTTTACCAATGATGGTGAATTGGCAAACCGTCTAATGCACCCATCCAATGAGATTGAGCGCGAATATGCGGTACGGGTAATGGGTGAAGTGACCCCTAAAATCCGTCAAAACATGCTCAACGGCGTATTACTTGAAGATGGTATGGCAAAATTTGAATCATTTACAGACATCGGTGGTGAAGGGATTAACCGCTGGTATCAAGTGGTGGTAAAAGAAGGTCGTAATCGTGAGGTCCGTCGTATTTTTGAATCACAAGATTTAAAAGTAAGCCGCCTATTACGTACCCGCTACGGTACAGTGATTTTACCGCGTGAACTGCGCACCGGGCGTTGGGTTGAACTTGACAAGGCAGATATCGACAACTTAACCAAATTGGTCGATCTTAAACCACGTCAAGGTACTGGATTATATGGTATGGCAAAACGTCGTACCGAGCGTATGCAAGACAAGCCCCTAGCAGCACGTCGTGGTGGCTATTTACGTCAACAACGTCGTGACCATGAAGCCGAAGCACAAGGCTATCAGCAACAACAAACGGGTTATCAGCAACAAGCTGGCCAACAGCAAGAAGCCAATGGCAACCGTTTTGATCAGCAGCATGATCATAAATCACGGGTACGCCGCCCATTTGGTCCCAATAAAGGCTTTAAAAAATTCTAATCCACTTCGTCACAGTACCCACAGCCTGTGATGAAAGCAAAAACCACCAGATTGATGCTGGTGGTTTTTTTATTGCTTTGAGCATGCAATGTACTATTTATTGCTCGTATTCTTGGTCATATATCACAGGCATATCACAAAACAGGAATATCAATCCATTGCGCTGTAGGGAAGTCGCGCGCAACACACGCTGCTAAATATTGTGCAGTGTCCTGGCTAATGACTGGATCCTGCGCTTGATCATTTAAGTTATATGCCAAGGCATGCAACTGAATCCCGCGCTGCTGTAATGCCGCCAAACTTAATAGGGTATGGTTAATGCTACCTAAACGCCCTGAGGTCACTAAAATCACTGGATAATGGTGTTGCGCAATATAATCGATGGTTAACATTTCACGGGTTAGTGGAACCATTAGCCCACCAGCACCTTCTAACAATACCACCTCATAGCGCGCAGCTAGCTGTGCTGTTGCTGCGTTGATCTTGGCAAAATCAATGGCACGTCCAGCCAATGCGCTGGCTAAATGCGGCGATGCTGGGTAAGGAAAAATTTCTGGCATGGTCAGACCTTGTCGGTCTTCAATCAGCAAATCGCTTTGCATGAGACGGCGGTGCTGTTCAATATCTTCCGAATAATGTTCATTCCCCGTTTGCACCAATTTTTGTGTAATACAATGACAGCCCTGCTGACGCCATTGCTGCGCCAAATAACCGGTTGCATAGCTTTTACCAATGCCGGTATCGATACCACTAACAAAATACACCTGCCCACTCATGCTTGACTCCGTGCAATCAGATAAATTGGATGATAACGCAATGGATAATGCAACTGGCCTGCCGCATCGAGCACTGCAAACTGCTGATAGTCTGTATAAAATTGTGCCAGACTTTGCTTGGTCCAACGAAAACCATCGGCTGTTGCCGTTACCCCTGTTGCACGCAAATGTTCCAAAACCGCTTTAGGACTATTAAACCTGAGTTGCTGAATATGCTCCGTGGCATGCAAAAGCTCAAAGCCCGCATTGCGCAGCATCGCCACCACATCATTTAAAGCATAATAGTGCAGCCCCTGCTTAGTCAGTTGTTTAATTTCAATCAAGTTTTCTACAGAGAAACTGGAAAAACATAAATAGCCCTGCGGCTTTAAATGGCTGCGCAATTTGCCCAATAATGTCGGCAGATCATGCACCCATTGCAATGCGGCACTCGATACAATCAAATCAAGTGCATGTGGTAAAGCAATCTGTTCAATATCGCCAATACAGCTTTGTATCCGTGGATCTAGGGGAAAATGCGCCTGAACCTCTGGACATAAATCATTTAAATATAGTTGGGTAATTGCATGTTGTTGCACTAAAAGTTGGCTCAGATTACCACTGCCGCAACCGATTTCAAATACACGACCATAGGCAGCTTGCGGCACATAATGCTGGATATCCTGCATTAACTGCTGACAAATTTGTTGCTGCAACACCGCCGCATCGGCATAACTCTGTTGTGCCTTGGCAAAGCGTCTCGCCACTTGGCTTTTGTCAATCAAAGCGAATCCCCTAGAAGAGCTTGCAGCAACAGTTCCAAATCCCCTTGCCGAATTAGGCTATTTAAGCAAATACGTAAACGCGCACTATGCTGCGGTACCGTCGGCGGTCGCACTGCCATCAAATAAAATCCTGCTTGCTGTAGTTGTTTGGCGCGTGTAAGCGCAGCATGAGATTCCCCTATGATCATCGGCACAATATGACTCGTCGATGGACAAGGATAACCAGCTTGCTGCAATGCCTGATGTAGTTGATCACTGAGTTGCGCCAAATGCTGACGTGAAGATTGCAAGCTTTGCATATGCTGCCAAACAAAGTTGCTCCATGCGATATTGATTGGTGCCAACGCAGTACTAAAGATCAAAGGGCGCATATGATTGATCAAATAATCTTTAATAATGTCATGACAAATCAGATAGCCTCCCACAGAAGCTAAGGCTTTCCCAAAAGCCCCCAACAAAAAGTCGATCTGTTCAATCACACCAGCCTGTTCAGCACACCCCAAGCCTGTTGCACCACGGACAGCAACTGCATGTGCTTCATCCACATACAGCATGACCTTACTATATTGTTGTTTTAGTGCGACCAAAGCCACTAAGTCAGCCTCGTCACCATCCATACTAAAAATAGATTCAGTCACTACAATAATACGTGTATAGCGTGCATCATCCTGATATTTCGCCAATAATTCAGCCAAATGCTGCATATCATTGTGGCGATAACGCAAATATTGCGCTGAAGATAAACGTATACCATCAATCATACTGGCATGGACTAACTTATCTGCCAAAATCAAGCTATGACGATCAGCCAACGCAGGTAAAATACCAATATTCATGTGATAGCCGCTGTTAAATAACAAGGCAGCTCGCCCCGCAAAAGACTGGCTTAAGTTGTGTTCTAATTGGTTGTAAATATCAAAGTGCCCAGTCAATAAGCGCGAAGAAGAGGCACTCATACGTTTCATGCTATTGGGCAGTTGTGCTAGAAATTGTTCGACCAAGCTAGCATCTGCAGCAATGCCTAAATAGTCATTACTAGACAAATTCAACATTTGCTGTTGAGCAATTTCAATATAACGACCATATTGCTGGCTCGTGCGAAACTGTCTAAAGTTTCCTTGTTGTTTTAAGTGCGCTAACTGATCGGCAAAATGTTGATAAGGCATTAGATAGACTCCTGCGGCAGCGCATAAATCACAGCACAGAGCTGTTGCAATAAGAAGTCAAGCTCTGCCTGATCCATAATATAAGGCGGCATCACATAGACCAAACGTCCAAAAGGACGCACCCAAATGCCTCGGCGTACGCACTGTTGTTGTATGCTTGCCAGATCAACAGCATGTTTTAACTCCACCACCCCAATCGCCCCTAAGACCCGCACTTCTGCGACATGTTCTAGTACAGCCAAAGGCGTTAAAGCTTGTGTTAATTGCTGTTCAATGCGGCGAATATTACTTTGCCAATCTGATGCCAAAAGTAATTGTGTGCTTTTCAATGCCACTGCACACGCCAACGGATTTGCCATAAAAGTTGGACCATGCATAAATACCCCAGCCTCACCCTGACTAATCCCTTCCGCAATGCTTTTGCTGGTTAAGGTCGCAGACAGTGTCATGTAGCCTCCGGTTAAAGCCTTACCTATGCACATAATATCGGGTTCTATTCCGGCATGTTCGCAGGCAAATAAACGCCCTGTCCGAGCGAAGCCTGTGGCAATCTCATCCAGAATGAGTAGCACTTGATATTGATCACATAGAGCGCGTGCCTGACGTAGATATTCAGGATGATAAAAACGCATTCCTCCCGCACCTTGCACAATGGGTTCAAGAATTAGTGCGGCTATGTGCTGATGTTGGCTTGCCAGTACAGCGGCTAAAGCATCAATATCTTGCGCCTGCCAATTTTGATCAAACGCTGTAGTCGGTGCTGGAATAAAAATACGACGTGGCAAACTGCTACCAAAGACTTGATGCATCCCGGTAACAGGATCACAGACAGACATGGCATTCCATGTATCACCATGATAGCCGCTACGCGGGGTAACAAAATTGGTTTTTTGCGTTTGCCCTTGTGCGGTCCAGTATTGCACTGCCATTTTTAAAGCTACTTCCACAGCCACTGAGCCAGAATCGGCATAGAAAATTTTATCCAAACGGGACGGCGTGATTGCTAACAGTAATTTGCCCAACTCAATAGCTGGTGCATGGGTTAAACCACCAAACATCACATGCGCCATATCTGCCAATTGTGTAGTAACAGCTTGATTGAGCTCAGGATGGTTATAGCCATGGATGGCGCACCACCAAGAAGACATACCATCTAAGACACGTTGACCATCCTCAAACTCGATCCAACACCCTTCAGCACGGCGCACTTTATAACTGGGCAAGGGTTGCGTCATAGAGGTATATGGATGCCAAAGGTGGTGCAAATCAAATAAATCGGTCATCCAGAACTCCTGTTCATCCAGCAAGCTATCGCATCATATTGAATATAAAGCATGGTAACGCTGCACTCGATAAAAATAAATTGCAAATCTGAACATTTTTATTTTGAGGTGTGCTTTTAATCTTCAAATATAATTTTCTTTTAAAAACCGCACAAGCATGCAAGATATTTCTTCACTGGCAAATACTGGGCAAGCATGACTGCCTTCTATTTCGGCACAATTTAAAAACTTTGTAGATAAATTCTGGAAATAACCGAAAACTTCGCAAGGAATTAAAGCATCTTGTTTTGCAAAAACATGATAACTCGGTGCTGGATATTTTTTTAAGATATCTACCAGATTTAATTCATCCAGCAATATTAGACCCTGCGACAGCAAGCGATGTTCTGCTGGCTGTGCCAAATCTTGCAAGGATCTCCATGCTGTGCGTTGTGTCGCACTCCCCTGACTCATCAAATAATAAAACCGTTTCAGGCACTGTGCGCTATCCTGTTGCCAAAGCTGCTGAAAAGACTGAAATAACTCAACCGGCATGGCATGCTGCCAATGCGCTCGCTGTACAAAACAGGGATTACTGGCAATGGTGATCACCACTTTTGTTTGCTGCAACCGCTGATAGAGCTGATCTGCCAGCAACACTGCAAGATTGCCTCCCAAAGACCACCCCAGCAAGACATCATAATGCTGTGCATCTTCAAGTTCTGCTTGTAATATGGCGGTATCTTGTGCTGCAAAAATATCCTTCAGCTTGACCAGATACCCGTGTTGCTGCAACTGTTGTGCCAAGGGCTGCAAAACCGCCGTGCCAACACCCCAGCCGGTGTAGATTAAAATTTTCCTTTGCATATCGTCTCTACTATTCACTGTTCGCCGACATGAATCAACCAACATCAGTGCCTGATCTTTTGCTAAGATCAAGCATATCTATCGCTTATTGCAAAATATATTGAGAACAATATGACGCTAAAACCTGCCTATGTCCCTTTACTCTGTGCCACCCTACTCTGTAGCGCTAGCGCTATTTTAAGCAGCACGCCTGCATTTGCAGCTGATCCATTTCGTACAGATCAGCGCCAATGGGTAGGACAAGCAGCGCCACAGTTTAAATTACAAGATCAAAATCAGAAATGGCATCAATTACAACAATATCGTGGTAAATGGTTGGTGCTTTATTTTTATCCGAAAGATGATTCCCCCGGCTGTACCCAAGAAGCCAATCAGTTCAAAAGTCTATACCCACAATTTTTACAGCACAATGCCGTAGTGCTTGGCGTCAGTGTTGATGATGTGCAATCACACCAGCAGTTTTCCAATAAGCTGGCTCTTCCCTTTGCCATTCTGGCAGATGAACAACAGCAGTTAGCCAAAGCACTGGGTGTATTGGCGCAATTTGGGAGCAAAAACTATGCAAAACGTGAAAGTTTTTTAATCGATCCACAAGGTACAATTGTCTACCATTACAGCAGTGTCAACACCCAAAGCCATGCAGCAGAAGTCTTGGCGGACATACAAAAATTGAGCCAAAAGTAAAAAGCTGAGCCGAACGTGACCCAAACATCACAATAAAAAAGGCGCAAAAAAATAGATAAATCAATACACCCTACACTGCAATATCGCCCGCTTGGGCGGTATTGCTTCCTCAACATTCCAAGGCAACGTCAACCCAAGCCAACGTTAAATATAATTTAATAAAATTAATCTCAATTTATTTTTACTTCGCAATATACTTGTCATATCTCATGGTTAATTTACCTACACTTTATAATGCTATGGAACATTAACGTGAAATTTAAATTATTATTATTGCCAATGTGCATTTCCTTATTGACGGCTTGTGGTGATGACAAAGACAACAATAGCCCCCCTACTCCTGCTCCAGCAGCGCCTACCACACCGAAAGAAAGCAAACCCAAAGAAGCAGCACAAGATAGCTTATTAACCCCGCAATCGAAAGGTGATGTGAGCCAATTTGGCGGTGCGACCCGTTTGCAAATCGAACGAACCGCCGCAGTCAAAGCATCTTTAAGTGATGCGAAAGTCAAACACGTGATTTTATTTATTGGCGATGGAACCAGTGAGTCTGAAATCACGGCAGCTCGAAACTATGCCGAAGGTGCGGCAGGCTATTTTAAAGGCTTAGATGTATTACCTTTTACTGGGGCCTATACCACGTATGCCCTCGGTAAAGGCAACAGTTCGATCAATTATGTGACCGATTCTGCTGCATCGGCAACAGCTTGGGCAACCGGCGTTAAAACCCATAATAATGGCTTAGGCATTGATACTTATGGGAAACCGCATCAATCTATTTTAATGCTTGCCAAACAAGCCGGCTTTGCCACAGGTAATGTAACCACCACAGAACTTCAAGATGCTACACCTGCTGCGCTGGTCTCACATATTGCCCATCGTCGTTGTTACGGTCCAGTTGTCACCCAAACACGATGCAAAGAAAATGCTCTAGACAATCCAGCAGGTAACGGTTTGGGTTCGATTACAGAACAAATGCTCAAAGCACGCGCCGATGTCACTTTGGGTGGTGGACGTAAAACTTTTAGTGAGCGTGTAGTCGGCGGTCAGTACCAAGGTCTCAGTCTGCTAGAACAAGCTAAACAGGAAAAATACCAAGTCATCAATACCGCAGCTGAATTGAAAAATATCAAAAAAGCGGATCAAAATCAGCCCGTGCTGGGTTTGTTTGCAGAGGGTAATTTACCGACATTATGGTCAGGACCTAGAGCCGTACTCAATGGACATAAAGGTGAAGCCATCCAATGTCGTGCCAACCCAAGCTTCGGTGCCGATGTCCCAACCTTAAAAGAGATGACCAGCAAAGCCATTGAACTGCTAAAAAGCAATGAAAAAGGTTTCTTCTTACAAGTTGAAAGTGGCTCGATTGACAAAGCCAACCATGCTTCTAATCCTTGTGCACAATTTGGTGAAACAGTACAACTGGATGAAGCGATTCAAGTCGCGCTAGCTTTTGCCAAGGACCATCCCGACACCCTCATCATCGTGACAGGCGATCATGCGCATACCAGTCAAATTATTCCAAATAGCACCAATAGCCCTGGTAATACCCAAAAATTGCTGACCAAAGACAATGTGCCAATGAGTATTAACTATGGTACTTCAACAAGTTCTAGCCAAACTCACACTGGGGCGCAAGTTCGTACCGCAGCCTACGGTCCTCGTGCTGCCAATGTGTTAGGTCTGATTGATCAAACTGACTTATTCTTTATTATGCGTGATGCGATGGGATTGCCTAAATCCTAAACTCTAAATCCTAGACTCTAAATCATAAGCCCTACATTCATTAGGGGATACATCCATATTGCTATCCTCATCGATATTGACCTTGTGAGCGATAACCCTTGTGATCTATAGTCCTTATGATCTATAGCCCTTATGATCTATAGCACATGTAGTCTAGAACAGGTGTAATCTACAACAACAGCAGCAGATTAGCGTGCTATCGACCCAATAACGGGTAGATAGCATGCAGCAAAATGCGAAATAATCATGCCCAATTCAATCAAAATCAAGCTGACTTAAAATAAAAATATTGTCGCTAGCAACACGGTTGTCATATTGCATGGTTATTTTGTCTGTACACAAAACAGTTGCAATGGAACTTCGCCGTGAAATTCAAATTATTACTATTGCCTTTATGTCTGTCATTGCTCACAGCATGTAATGATGATAAAGACGATACCAGCGCAAGCACTCAGCCAGAGAAACCCACCACACCGACGACACCAGCCAATTCAAACGGTGAACTCCTTAAGCCTGCTGCCAAAGGGGATATCACGAAATTTGGTGGTGCAACACGTTTACAAGCTGAGCGCACAGCAGCAATCAAAGCATCGCTCAGCGATCGCCAAGTAAAAAATATAATTTTGTTTATTGGTGATGGTACCAGCGAATCTGAAATTACCTCTGCACGTAACTATGCCGAAGGTGCGGGTGGCTATTTCAAAGGTCTAGACGTATTGCCCTTTACCGGTGCTTATACCACTTATGCGCTGAACAAAGGCAATGGTCAAATCGACTATGTGACCGACTCAGCGGCTTCAGCTACCGCTTGGGCAACTGGGGTAAAAACCTATAATAATGCCTTGGGTGTCGACACTTTTGGTACACCACATAAATCTATTTTAGAACTTGCCAAACAAGCGGGCTTTGCCACAGGGAACGTCACCACCACTGAACTACAAGATGCAACCCCAGCCGCTTTGATTTCACATATTGCGTATCGCAGCTGCTATGGTCCAACAGCAACCAAAGCCAAGTGTAATGAAAACTCATTGGATAACCCACAGGGCAATGGCTTAGGTTCAATTACCGAACAGCTACTGAAAGCACGTGCTGACGTGACCTTGGGTGGTGGACGTAAAACCTTTAGTGAAATTGCTGTCGGCGGTAAGTACAAAGGTCTCAGCTTGCTAGAACAAGCTAAACAAGAAAAATACCAAGTGATTAACAGCGCTGCTGAATTGAAAAATATCAAAAAAGCGGATCAAAATCAGCCTGTGCTAGGTTTATTCTCAGAAGGTAATTTACCAACATTATGGTCAGGTCCAAAAGCCGTACTCAATGGACATAATGGTGAAGCCATCAAATGTAGCGCCAACCCAAGCTTCACTGCCGATGTCCCTACTTTAAAAGACATGACCAGCAAAGCCATTGAGCTTCTCAAGAGCAATGACAAAGGTTTCTTCTTACAAGTGGAAAGTGGTTCTATCGATAAAGCCAACCATGCATCTGACCCATGTGGTCAAATCGGTGAAACAGTACAACTTGATGAAGCGATTCAAGTGGCTTTAGCCTTTGCCAAAGAAAACCCAGATACGCTGATCATTGTTACCGGTGACCATGCCCATACCAGTCAAATTATTCCAAATGAAACCAAAAGCCCGGGCAATACACTCAAACTCATCACCAAAGATAATGTACCCATGAGCATTAACTATGGTACATCAACAACGTCAAGCCAAGAGCATACAGGTGCGCAAGTGCGTACCGCAGCCTATGGTCCTCGTGCGGGTAACGTCTCCGGCTTACTGGATCAAACCGATTTGTTCTTTATTATGCGTGATGCATTGGGTCTAAAATAACCTTAACCCTATATAAAATCTAATATAAACATTAAATAAAAAAAACAGCGCCGAGGCGCTGTTTTTTTTATTCTGCTGGCGATAACAGTCCGTGCTGTTATTGGCTGGCGAACCTGGTTGATTACATTTGTGATTGGATATAGTTCTGTAAACCAATCAGCTCAATCAGACCAATCTGTTTTTCCAACCAATAGGTATGATCTTCTTCTGTATCATTCATTTGCTGACGCAACATGTCACGGCTGACATAGTCACCTTTTTCTTCGCATAATTTAACACCTTGCGCAAGTTGCTCACGCACATGGTATTCCAATTTTAAATCGGCTTTTAAGCAAGACAATACATCTTCACCCACTTCAATATCATCGCGATGCATATTGGGGGTACCATCTAAAAACAAGACACGGCGAATCAAAGCATCGGCGTGTTGGGCTTCTTCTTGCATTTCATGATCAATACGTTCATAAATTTTACTTAAGCCCCAGTCTTCATACATACGAGAATGGATTAAATATTGATCACGCGCCGCAAGTTCGCCACCGATCAACATGTTCAGATAGTCAATGACTTCCGGATTGCCACGCATAGTACTTACTCCTATTTTTGTTGCGGCTATTATGGCGAGTTTCTGAGGAATTTGCAAAAGTAAAAATCACGTAAGTTTATGATTTTTATAAAATTAAAATGAGAAACATACGCATTTGCAATTTTGATTAAAAAAAATTCATATACAAAATAAGCGCTTGCAAATCGGATCCCTTAGAAAAGCCATGCCAAATAGCACTTTTTAAAAAATATTAATTTTTGTAAATTTTTAAAAAATATGGGTCGCGCCGCACAAAACAGCAACTTTTAAGAAAAACTGCATGTTACTGGTTTAAAACCAATAACATAGCGCAGTGATTCTCAATTACATTGTGTGTAAATTTACCCGCTATTGACCGGCATTATGGCTGGCGATAAAGGCGATAAATTCTGCTTCCGTCATAATGTCTATCGCTAGTTTTTGTGCTTTTTCTAATTTAGAGCCGGCTTTTTCACCCGCAACCAGACATTTGGTTTTACTGGATACACTACCACTGACACGTGCCCCCAAAGCTTGTAAAGCTTGCGTGGCGTCGTCACGACTCATTTGACTCAGTGTGCCGGTAATGACCCAACTTTGTCCATTTAAAGGTTGTCGTGATGGTGCCAACGGTGCATCCCAATGAATCCCAGCAGCAATGAGACGATCTAAAATTTCAATATTATGCGGTGCTTTAAAGAAATCATAAATCCACTCCGCGGTAATCTCTCCCACATCGGGCGTACGTTTTAAAGCATCAATATCGGCGGCTTTCAATGCGTCCAGACTTTGGAAACAGTTGGCAAGCATACGTGCCGTACTTTCACCAACACCGCGAATGCCCAAAGCGTAAATAAAACTTCCCAGTGTGGTTTTTTTACTCTGCTCAATGGCATCCAATAAGTTCTGTAATGACTTCTCACCCATCTTGTCAATTTGTAGCATCTGTTCACGATGTTCAGACAACTGATAAATATCTGCCACACTATCGAGCAAGTTTAAATGCAACAAAGACTCTACCCAACGATCGCCTAAACCTTCGATATCCATAGCTTTACGCGAAACAAAATGGCGTATGGCTTCGATTCGTTGTGCTGAACAATACAAACCACCGGAACAACGTGCTAAAGCTTCGCCTTCTGGCATAACCACGGGCGAGTCACAGACTGGGCAATGGCTTGGCAATTGCACTGGCGCATAGATTTGCTCTGGTTTTCTCAGCTCTGTCCAGACTCTTTCAACTTTGGGAATAACATCGCCACTGCGATAGACACTCACTGTGTCGCCAATGCGTACATCCAAACGATGAATTTCACCAATATTATGCAGGGTTACATTGGATACCGTTACCCCACCGACCGCAACCGGTTCTAAGCGTGCAACCGGTGTGATGGTACCAGTACGTCCAACTTGCCAATCAATCTGTTCTACCGTGGTCAATGCTGCAATCGCAGGAAATTTATAAGCTGTCGCCCAACGCGGCTCGCGGCTTAAAAAGCCCAATTGTTTTTGTTGTTGTAAATTATTGACTTTAATCACCATACCATCGATTTCCACCGATAAATCTGGACGCTGTTGATTGATCTCAAGATAAATCTGTTGCACTGCTGCAATGCTGTCACACACAAAATGTTTTTCACCAATGGCAAAACCAAAACCAGTTAACCAGTCCAAACTCTCAGACATGGTTTCTAGCCCATGATGCGGAACACATTGTGCAATACCATACGCATAGAATGCCAAAGGACGAGATGCAGCAACCTCTGGATCTAACTGTCTTAGGCTACCTGCCGCAGCATTGCGGGGATTGGCAAATACTTTTTCACCTTTGGCTTGTTGCTCTGCATTGAGCCGTAAAAAGCCGGCTTTGGGCATCAGCACTTCACCACGCACTTCTAACAATTCCGGTACCGCCTGTTGGTCGGCATAAAGGACTTTGGGCAAATTACGGATGGTTTTGACATTTTGCGTAATCAACTCACCAGTTTCACCATCCCCACGGGTCACACCACGGACCAATACGCCATTTTCATACCAGAGGGAAATCGCTAAACCATCAAACTTGAGCTCAACATCATATTGAATCTGTTGTTGCGCTAAACGCTCCTCAATACGACGTGCAAAAGCATAGAGTTCTGTTTCATCAAAGACATTGCCCAATGACAGCATCGGTACTGTATGGGTCACGGTTTCAAACTTACTTAATGCTTGCCCACCCACTTTGCTGATTGGGCTATCGGCTTGAACACAGTCGGGATATTGTTGTTCTAAGCCTTTTAACTGATGGAATAATTGATCATATTCACTGTCTTCAATCTCAGGCTGATCCATAACATAGTAGGCATGGTTATGCTGGGCAATGAGTTGAATCAGCTGACGCATTTGCGTGATGATTGTCGATTTATCCATGTTTTATTCACCAGTTAAAAGGGCGGAAAATCCGCCCCAGAAAAATTGCAAAGTACTCTATGATCATCGTAGATGGATCGTGGCGCCATTATAAAACAGTTTTTTGCTTTAGATGGCATCTGTCTCAGATGTTTTAAAGTGCTTGACCTGCCCGATAATCAATCGCCTTATGACGCCAGTGCTCTTTAAGCTGTGGGGTAAATTCCAGATTGTTTTCGTCATATACTGCACCATCAATCTCACGTGCAATTAAACCTGCAATACTCACCATGGTATCAAAGCCTTTTTGCACATTGCGATGCGGTAATGCCAAGAAAAATGCCAGGCCTTGTACTTGCTCACCCGATAAACTTTCCAAGTCAAATCCGGTTGGACCTTCATCGGTAATCCGTAGCACAGAAAACATTAACGGACTGACTTCTTCTGTATTTTCATAGCGATGAAAACAAGATAGCTCACCAAAACGCAGACCATATTTAAGCAAAAGCTTTAAGGTCTTATCCCCAGAAAGGGCGCGGCGTGGATTGGGATAAACATTGAGCGCAATCAAGGTCTCGGCATTGGCCAAAGTGCTTTCATCATCGAAACGACGCTGCTCATGTAAGTGCTTATCTAAGATACTGCTTTCTTCTTCAAAGTCGGCGATTTCAGCTGTCTCAATATTGGGATTTAATTGAAAAGACAGCACATCATCTGTGCTAGATGCACTATCTTGAGTCGCCGCAGTCACTGTAGCAGTTTGAGTCGATAGGCTGTCATTCGACTGGGTCGGCAAAGCCGCTCCGCTATCGCGCGTTACGGTCGTACTGTCGAATACGCTGCTTGGTGTTGCTGTGCTGTCTATTGCAGTGCTTTGTATTGTGGTGCTTTCTTCTACAGCAATGCTTGCGTCTGCCACAGCTGCGGAGGTTTCCGGAGTTGTTGCGCGTTCGGCTTGTGCTTCATCGCGACCAGCCTGAGCAAAAACCGTAGCATCTGGTGAGCTTGCCTCCACCTGAACCTCGGTTGCTGCTGTGGTTTTGGCTTGCCCTGCATCTGGCACAGCAATAGCTGGCTCAGTAGCAACATCTACTGCGACAGCCTCGGCTGCTAACTGCAATTGATCACGTACATGACGTGGAATAATAGGCAGTTGTGTTTCTGCATTCAATTGTAATTCTGACTCCAAGGAGGGTGCGGCATCATTGGGTTTACGAAATATCAGGATTAAACCAAATAGTACGATCACCGCTGCGACCACGATTCCCACAACTGTAGTAATTTGCATATTATGACTCCGCCACTAAACCGTATTCTTTTGCTTCCTCTAAATCCACCCGTACCAACTTGGATGCACCAGGTTCTGGCATGGTTACCCCCAATAAATCTGTTGCCATCGTCATAGCAACCTTATTGTGTGTAATGTAAATGAATTGCACCTGCTCAGAAAGCTCTTTTACTAAATTACAAAACCGACCGACATTGGCATCATCCAAGGGGGCATCCACTTCATCCAAAACACAAAAAGGTGCCGGATTCAATCTAAAAATCGCAAAGACCAAGGCCAAAGCGGTGAGCGCTTTTTCCCCTCCCGACAGCAATGCCAATGAGCTATTGCGTTTACCAGGTGGCCGCGCCATTAACTTCACCCCAGATTGCCAATCATCCTCTAAACTCAACTGCGCCTCACCACCGTTGAATACCTTGGGAAACAAATGTTGTAATTCATGATTGACCTGATTAAAGGTGGTCATAAACAACTTCTTGGTTTCTTGGTCAATACTTTTCATCGCTTCTTGCAATTGCAATACCGTATGTTCGATATCTTCAATTTGATGGGTCAATTCAGCATAACGTTGCTGTACTTCTTGGTATTCTTCTGAGGCTGCTAAATTGACCGCACCTAATTTTTGGAATTGTTTTTGTAACTGCTCTAATTTACGCTGATGGTCTGCCACATCAATGTCTAGTCCCATTAAAGCCTCGCGCTCTAAAGCGTTCAGCTGTTCAGTATAATGTTGTAAATCTGATTGAGCAGCTTGCCATGCCAAACGTTTTTGTTCAAGCTGACTGCGCAGCTCTTCATCACTAAGTTGTTGATTATGTCTCAGTTCTGTTAATTCTTTTTGCTTGCTTTGAACATGGTTTAATTCAGTTTGCCACTTTTGCCATGTCGCTTGTAACTTGGCTGTTTGCTCGGCCTGTTGCTCATAATCTTGCTGTAGCTGCGGATGATCCTGCTCTAAACCGTGTAACTGTTGTTGCGATTGCTCAATTTGCGCACTAGCGACAGCATATTGTTGCTGTTCAAAGCTCAGATCTTTTTCCAGCAAGGCAATCTGTTGCTGACGTTCAGTCACATGTTTGATGAGATCTTCACGTTGCTGTTGGGTATGACGATGTTGCTGTTGGATGTCATCATAGCGCGTACTGACGTCATCAAGCGCATCTTGCAGACCATTAAAGTGTGGTAGCGTTTGTTGCAATTTCAGCTCTAAGGCATGCTGGTCTATTTCTAGATCATCTTTTTGCATGGCATCTTCTTCAAGCTGTTCATCTAGCTGTTGTAATTGTTGTTGTAACTGTGTTTGCTGTAACTGAAATGCCTGTGCAGCAGCTTCCTGCTTGGCCAAATCTAGCGCATAGTGTTGCAGTTGTTGCTGTAGTACTTGTTGCTGCTGTGCTGACTGCTTAGACTGTTGTTGTAAGTCCTGTTGCTGCTGTTGTAATTGCTGAATCTGTTGTTCCAGCAACGTCATATGTGGGTTAAGCTGGGCGAGTATATGTTCAATTTCATCCAAGCGCACGCGATGACTCAATGCCCCTTGTGCCTGCTGACTGTCTTCATCAAAGTTCAGTGCTAACATCCAATCCGGACCAAGATGATAAGCATCCAAACTTAAAATCGACTGCCCTACCGTTAAATCTGCCTGTAAAGACAATGCTTGGGTCAGGTCTTGGGCAATAAACACCTGCTGATACAAAGACAATTGCGGTGCAACAATCCAGTCTGCTAAACAGCTTAGCGTAGCAAAACTTGCGCCATGTGCGGACTTGCCTGGCGTGACTTGTCTTGCGACATCGCTTTGGAAATCGGCTATAGAATGATGGACTTTGGCACTGAGCCATTGCGCCAAAAATTTTTCAATCACCACGGCGTGCGCCTTGGCTGAGGGATGTAATTGCAGCTGGTCTAACAACTGTTGTACACCATACTGTTGCGTGCCTGCTGCCTTTACCATGAGCTGTTGTAAATGTTTTTGCTCCGTCAACAAAGCCTGCTGTTCTGCCTTACTGGCAGCATACTGTTGTTGATGTTGATCTAATTGTGTCTGCAAAAGGGTAACTTGCTGTTGTACCGCACTATGATCTTGCGTTAACTGCTGCAATTGTTGCTGGACATCTTGTTGCTGCGTGAGAATAACCGTACTTTGCTCATCGCAGTAGCGTTGTTTAACCTGTTCGCTCTGTATCAGTAGTTGCTGTTTTTGCTGGCTCAGGCGGTCGATATTCTTCTGCAGTTGTTGCAGTTGCTGTTGCATTTGTTGCTGTTGCTGTTGTTGTTTCTGCAACAATGTTTTGGCCTCGTGGTACTGTTGCTGTACCTGTTGTTGCTGTTGCTGCAAATCTTTGACGCTTTGCTCATCCTGTTGTAATGCTGCGTCTAAGCGATGCGTTTGTTGTTGATATTGCTCAAGCTGTGCATGTAAATCATCTAAACGAAGCGCCAACAGCTGAGTACGTTCTTTACTTTGTTGTTTTTGCTGTTGCAAAGCGCTCAACTGCTGCTGTTGCTGTGCCACATTGCTCTGTTTTTGCTGTAACTTGGACTGCAATTCAGCCAAGCTTTTTTCTGCTTGTTGCCATTGCTGTTGTAAGGGGGTGGACTGCTCAATCAAGCGTTGAAAAAGATCATTGCTGCTACTGAGCTCATGTTCTAAAGTAGTCATTTCCGAACGGACCAATTTAAAACGCTCACCTAAACTGTCCATTTCTACATGATATTGCTGTTGTAAGCGGCTACTACGCTCACACTGAAATGATAAGATCTCGACTTTTAGCCCCACTATTTCTTGTTCTAATTGTTTATAGCGTACGGCATTTTCTGACTGATTTTTGAGGGTTTTGAGTTGTGATTTCAGCTCTCCTGCTATATCTTGCAGGCGATCCAAATTTTGTGTGGTGTGTTCCAAATGCGTAAACGTTTCGCGGCGGCGTGCTTGATAACGTGACACCCCAGCAGCTTCTTCAATAAACACACGCATTTCATCAGGCTTGGCATCCACCAAACGATTAATCATGCCCTGCTCGATAATGGCATAAGAACGTGGTCCTAAACCGGTACCCAAGAAAATATCGGTAATATCACGGCGACGACACTTGGTGCCATTGAGAAAATATTCAGAACGTCCATCACGATTGACCTGACGGCGTACGGCCAGTTCTTGATAGGCATTATATGCGCCACCCAATTTGCCATAGGTATTTTCAAAGCGTAATTCAACACTGGCAACGCCGACTGCTTTTCGTTTATGAGTCCCGGTGAAAATCACATCTTGCATGCTACCGCCACGTAATTGGCGCGCACTCGATTCCCCCATGACCCAGCGAATCGCATCGATGACATTGGATTTACCACAACCGTTGGGTCCAACCACAGCAGTTCGGTTGGCTTTAAAATGTAAAGTCGTTGCATCGGCAAAAGATTTAAAGCCGGAAAGTTTTAAGCTACTTAAACGCATAATGTCCTAATTATCGACGCGATCTACGCGCCCAGGCGAGTTCAATCTGTTTCATACGTGTTAGCGATTCCAACACGAGATTACGCAAGTGTCGACAAAAATCTTCCATAAATAAAGCAGCTTGTTGTGATTTTCGGATCAAAATCGCATCAATCACCAATTTAAAGAGTTCAAAAGCTTCCTGTAGCTCTCGTTTGGAGGTATTTAAAGCTAAAAAGTAACTCCGTCGAATCGAAGGTAATAATTCTTGATAAAACTTCATGATATACGGATTTGCTACCATATCATGTTGTAAAGCGAGATGCTTAAAAACACTATCATAAAATTTTTCACTATGACCTTGTTCGATTAAGTTGACCAAATCCAAACTCAACTGCTGTAAACACTGTGCCTCATGACTGCGCCATGTTTCACTCATACGTTGTACTTGATAGCCCAACAACATGGCACTGGTATCAAATAAGGCGCGTACTTGTTGTGCCGACATCTCGGTCACAATGGCACCACGCCGTGGATAAATATGAATTAAATGCGTACGCTCGACCAGTAACAAGGCTTCTCGTACAGAGCCACGACTGACATCGAGTGCTTTGGCAATGCGTATTTCTTGAATACGCTCACCTTCTACCAGCTCGCCACAAATAATCTGTTCGCTAATATGGCTGGCGATTTGCTCGGATAAACTCTCTTGCTGTTCCAATTGCATTACGTCCTAGTTTATTATCGTAGCAGCACACGCTGTTGTGTTCTGTGCAAAAGCAATTCAATCACACAGAGATACACAAGACAGCCGACCGTTCTGGGCTGATATCACTTTAATCATTTTTTAATGTTATAGCTTATGAATAACAAT
The DNA here is from genome assembly GCF_001704115.1 of Acinetobacter larvae. Taxonomy (NCBI): domain Bacteria; kingdom Pseudomonadati; phylum Pseudomonadota; class Gammaproteobacteria; order Moraxellales; family Moraxellaceae; genus Acinetobacter; species Acinetobacter larvae. Next base: position 682,142 of record NZ_CP016895.1, on the reverse strand, counting down.
TTTAGTTAAAAATACTAGAGTATCATGTGATTTTTCAATAGTTATTTGGATTCTTGCCGAGAAATCAGTAAACCAAGCGGTCAAATCTACAGCATCACGGGTGCAACGCACCCGCAAATCGACCTAGCCATATCGATGGTCTGGTATGTCATCGCAATACAGCGTATCAAGACAATGTTTCAATATAGCGTTTCAATACAGCCTTGCAATAGCTGCAATAAACGTTAGACAGTAGGCGCTATGCTTTACAGCATGGCTTGTGCTGCTTGCACAATAAAATACGTTCCTATACACAACAGCATGACGGCAAAACATTTTTTCAATTTAGCCGGTGATAAGGCATGCGCCACTTTAGCACCGAATTTTGCAGTAATAAAACTCATCACACTAATTCCAATAAAGGCATAGAGATGGACATAACCAATGGTATGTGGCATCGCGATCGCTTGGCTACGACCAAACACCATAAAGCCCAAAGCACCGGCAATCGCAATGGGTAAGCCACAAGCCGCCGAGGTCGCCACCGCTTTTTGCATCACCACGCCATTTTTACTGAGATAAGGGACAGTCAGACTGCCACCGCCGATTCCAAAAATCGCTGAGGCAATGCCTATGCCTGTGCCCGCAAACAATTGTTTGCCTGTTGACGGTAATTGTTGTGAGATAGACTGCGCTTGTTGGGCCCCTTTAAACATACGATAAGCCACCCAACACGCAAATAAACCAATAATCAGCTGTAATACCGCACTCGGTAACTTATCGGCAATAGCCGCGCCTAAAAACGCACCAACCACCAAACCAGGCGCGAGATTTTTAAAGACCGACCATAAAATTGCCCCTCTTTTCTGATGTGCCATGACCGAGCTGATTGACGTTACCATAATCGTTGCCAAGGAAGTGCCCAGCGCTAGATGCATAATGACGGCTGGATCATAGCCCTGTTGGGTAAATACCACATAAAGAATAGGTACAATAATCAAGCCACCACCGACACCAAATAGACCTGCAGCAAAACCAGCGATTGCACCAATAGCCAGATATATGATTAACTCCATAACTCTTTTACACTCTTGTTTAATTTGAAAATGGATGTAGCTACCCGTAACGTACAGCAACGCTTATCTGCTGCAGGGCATTATCCGGAAGTCGTGCTACTCAAACCGAGTACCACCTCTACCAATGATGATGTAAAGCAGTTAGCAGAAACTGGAGTCAGCAGCATATTGGTCTGCAGTGAACAGCAAACTCAAGGACGAGGGCAACATCAAAAGAATTGGCTTTCGCCTGTTGGGAACATTTATTTAAGCACATTGCTAGAAACACGAACAGCTTTAAATGGCTGCCTAGCCCTTGAAATTGCACTTAATATTTTACAGATGCCAGCACTGAAAGGCTTACATGGCTTGCAAATCAAATGGCCGAACGACTTATATAGTGCGCAAGGAAAATGGGGGGGAATTTTAGTTGAACCCTTAAACCAACATCAAGTCGTAGTTGGTGTAGGCATCAATTTATACCCGCTGCCAGATACTTTGGACCAAGCCAATACCAGTTTAAGTCAACTGGGACTATGCCAGATCGACCGGCTCACCTTGATCAGCGAGTTATATCTTGCCATTCAACATGCTGGGCAATGGTTTGATCATGGCTGCTACCGCTTGGCAGAGCGCTTCAATCATTATGCTGCCTTTAAGGATCAAGCGGTGCAATTCACCACCCGAGATCAACAATACATCCAAGGTATCTTCATCGGTATTGCCAGTGACGGCAGTGTTAAAATACAGACACAGCAAGGCATTGAGCAGTTTTATCTTGGACAATTACGTCTACAACACAGCAATGAGACAAACAATTAAGGTGGTCATGCCATGAAACAACTTTGGCTAGATATCGGTAATACGCGATTAAAATACTGGATTACCTTAAATGGCATGATTGTTGAACAAGATGCCGAACTGCATTTGCAATCACCGGCAGATCTTTTACTGGGCTTGATTCAACACTTTAAAAATTTAGCGCTGGACTGTGTCGGAGTCTCTTCGGTACAAGACCCACAAAACAATAAACGTATTGCCAAGATTCTGGCTTTATTACAAATTCCAATACATTTTGCGCAAGTACAGCATGAATTTGCCGGGTTACGTTGTGGTTATGATCAACCACAAGCATTGGGGATCGACCGTTGGTTACAAGTCTTGGCCGTCGCACAACCGCCGCTCAATCTGTGTATTATCAGTTGCGGAACAGCGCTAACCATTGACTTAACGGAAGGTATGCAGCATTTGGGAGGCTATATCTTACCCAATCTCTATTTACAGCGTGATGCACTGATTCAAAATACCAAGGGCATTAAAATTCCAGATGCTGCTTTCCATGAATTGAGTCCAGGTCGCAATACCATTGATGCTGTGCATCATGGCATCTTCTTTGGCTTATTGAGCACAGTCGAAAAAGTTTTACAGCAGCAACCGCGACAGTTGATCCTGACGGGGGGAGATGCACAACTCTTTGCCAGCCATCTACAACAGTTTCAGCCGCAAATTGAGCCCGATTTATTGCTCAAAGGTTTGCAGTCTTATTTGGCCAATCTCTAGATGACCCTGTATTGTACGCGTAGTATGGTATTGCACGCGCATGAAAGCAATACACGCCATAATGACTGACCTGCAATAAGACGGGCATATCCCCCACAAAAAAACAGGCTCAATACCATGAGCCTGTTTTTTTGTGGGGAGAAAAGGACTATTTTTTGTCATTACTGCCAAATAATGGTCCCATACTGCCGCCACCGAATTGCTTTTGCAGCCCACCAAATGAACGCATCATCTTGGCAATGCCAGATGGATTGGCAAATTTTTTCATCATTTTCGCCATTTGGCTATGTTGTTTAATCAGCTTATTGATCTCAGCAACATCCATACCACAGCCTGCCGCAATACGTTTTTTACGGCTAGGGTTCATCAGTTCCGGATTACGACGTTCTTTGATGGTCATCGACTGAATAATCGCTTCCATCTTTTTCACTTGCTTCTCTGGGTTGGCTTGCTCAATGGCGTGTTGAATACCACTGTTGCTCATGCCAGGCAATTTGTCTAAAAAGCCCATCATGCCGCCCATTTTATTCATTTGTTCAAATTGCATGAGCATGTCTTCAAAGTTGAAGTTACCGCCCTTCTGCAATTTTTTCGCCATTTTCTCCGCTTTTTCTTTGTCGATTTTGCGTTCAACTTCTTCGACCAAAGATAAAACGTCACCCATCCCCAAGATCCGTTGTGCCACACGTTCAGGATGGAATGGCTCTAGGGCATCGAGTTTTTCCCCCATACCCAAAAATTTAATGGGCTTGCCGGTAATGGCGCGTACAGACAATGCCGCACCACCACGCGCATCCCCATCGGTTTTGGTGAGAATAACACCAGTCAATGGCAAGGCATCATTAAAGGCTTTGGCGGTATTGGCGGCATCTTGCCCGGTCATGGCATCCACGACAAATAGTGTTTCTGTCGGATGAATCGCTGCATGCAATTCTTTAATTTCGCCCATCATGTCGTCATCGATATGCAAACGACCTGCAGTATCGACAATCAAGACATCAGCAAACTTGATCTTGGCTTGCTCAATGGCACGATTCACAATATCAATCGGTTTTTCTGACGCATCAGAGGCGATGAACTCGGCACCCACCTCTTCAGAAACAGTTTGTAACTGTTTAATGGCCGCAGGACGATAAACGTCGGCAGACACTGTCATGACTTTTTTCTTTTGACGCTCTTTTAAGAAACGTGCCAACTTCGCTGCTGTGGTGGTTTTACCCGCCCCTTGCAAACCTGCTAACAACACCACTACAGGTGGTTTTGCAGCAAGATCAAGACTTTCGTTGGCTTCACCCATCATTTTGGTGAGTTCATCATGAACAATTTTAACGAAAGCTTGCCCTGGAGAAAGCTGGGTCATCACTTCTTGACCTAATGCTTCTTCCTTAACTTTGGCGATAAATTCACGGGTAACAGCTAAGGCAACATCGGCCTCAAGCAGTGCCATACGCACTTCTCTTAAGGTGTCTTTAATATTGTCTTCGGTCAGTTGCCCTGAGCCAGTAACATTTCTTAAACTTTGCGTGAGGCGTTCTGTTAAGGTATCAAACATTACAAAATCCGCTTAAAATGGCTAATTGCAAAAATTCTTTCATTAAAATAGAAATTTTATGCATAAGATGCTATAGGATACTGTAGTTCACATGGAATTTATATCACAACACATGAATTTTCATCATCCTGCAAAAGGTTTGACATGATTAGTCTTAGTCTACCCTTGGTTTACACGATTTTAGCACTCATTGCATACAGCACAGCGTTTTGGTATTTGCTTGCTCATTTGATCGCTAAGCAAAGCCCAAACCATTGGTTTATAGGATTACTATCGAGTTTAGCGCTGGCCTTACATGCTGGAGTGCTTTACCGTGATATGTTAACACCAGTCGGACTCAACTATGATGTCTTTAATATGTTGTCCTTTACTTCAGCTTTAATGCTGCTGTTTAGTTTAATGTATAGCACCTACCGCCCAGTCATTTCATTGAACTTGATTGGTATTCCTGTGGCAGCGCTGGGTTTGATTGCAGGTTATGCCTTTAGCCAGCCCTATCTATTTGTAGAGCAGCATTCTTATTGGCTTGATATTCATATTATTTTATCTTTATCTGCCTATGCAGTGCTATTGATGGCAACCATTCAAGCAGTGATTTTATGGTTGCAAGACCGTGAGCTAAAAAATAGACAGAAACGGCGAATATGGGTCAATTTACTGCCCTCGTTCCAAGCCATGGAAAATCTACTTTTTGATATGCTCATCACGGGCTTTGTCATGCTTACCGTTGCTTTAGCCTGTGGCTTCTTTACCATTGATAACTTCTTTGCTCAGCATCTGGCACACAAAACCGCCTTTAGTATTATTTCTTGGTTTGTCTATGGTGCATTGCTGATCGGGCATTATAAATTTGGTTGGCGTGGCCAAAAGGCAATCCGTTTTACCATTACCGGTTTTCTACTCCTCGCCTTGGGCTTTTTTGGTAGCAAATTTGTATTGCAGTTGATTTTAAATCGCTAAGTCGCATCGAAAATTAAGCAATGGGCTAAATCGCATACGTCCCACTAGACAAATGCCAGCATTATGCGTATAACCCAGTTTTTTGTTTTGAGTAGGCACCATTGAAACTCATTCTTGCACCTATGGAAGGCTTAACCGATCCCATCATGCGTGATGTGCTGACCCATGTCGGTCGTTTTGATTGGTGCGTGACTGAGTTTATTCGGGTCACAGACAGTGTCTTACCCGACCATATCTTTTATCAATATTGTCCAGAATTACGCCAGCACGCCAAAACCAATGCTGGCACGCCAGTCCATGTGCAATTTTTAGGCAACAACCCTGAGATGCTCGCTGCCAATGCCTTACGTGCTGTGGCACTTGGTGCTCCTGCCATCGATCTAAACTTTGGCTGCCCAGCCAAAACTGTCAATCGTCATCGTGGTGGTTCTATATTGCTAGATGAACCCGAAGTAGTACATCTACTGGTCAAAGCTGTACGACAAGCTGTACCAGCGCATATTCCCGTATCGGCCAAGATGCGCTTAGGCTATATGGATCGCAACTATACTTTGGACAATGCCCATGCCATTGAAGAAGCAGGTGCAGCATGGCTCACTGTACATGCACGAACCAAAGCCGAAGGCTATACACCGCCCGCATTTTGGGATCAGCTTCGCCCTATTCAAGATGCTTTAAAAATCAACGTGATTGCCAATGGCGAAATCTGGAACTACCAAGATGCACGCACCTGCCAGCAACAATCGGGCTGTGAGGATCTTATGCTTGGTCGTGGTGCTGTGACCACCCCGGACCTCAGTCTCTGTATCCGCCAACACCGTGACCACGCGTGTTTGAGCTGGGCAGAACTACTAGATCTACAAATTCGCTTTATACGTGGTCCAAGCAAAACCGAAATCGCCATGCTGGGCAGATATAAACAATGGCTTGGGATGATGTCAAAACACTATCCCGAAGCACAGGCTTTATGGACGCAAATCAAACGCTTAAAGAAAATTGATGATGCCATTCAAATTCTCTGCGCAGCACAGCAGCAGCGCTAAGCCCACGGCAATATCTGCTGAGTCAGAGCGAACCACGACGGTATCTCTCTTTTGACTCAGCTCTTGCAGACTTAGCTCTCTTGGCTTAGCGCTCTTGACTCAGCTCTCTTGACTCAGCTCCAAAAGATTATCACGCTCCACTACAAGGTAAATTGCACACCGATCTGAAATGCACGTCCGGGTAAAGGTGCAATGTATTTCAGCGGTGACTGATGCGGGCGCGCTTCTTGATTTAGTAAATTAGACGCTTGAATAAACAGATCAAAGACAGCATTTTTTAATACCATTTTTTTACTCAGCGATGCATCCATGAGACTGTAGGCTGGTAATGCCACCTCAGAACTGACATTCTTCCCTAAATATTCAGCTTTATCGTAATACACCGTTGACCAGCGAGCTTGCCAAGTATCTTTTTGCCATTCTAAGCTGAGCCCATAGCGATTGGTCGGCATATTGGGCAAATACACCCCATCATTGGCTAAGCGGATAACACTCGGATCAGTCGCCTTATTTTTAACCCAATCGGCAAAGACTGAAAAAGTCAGATCTCCATAACCTTGCAATGCCAGCTGATGACTTAAATCGACTTCAAAACCATCAATTTGCGTATCTGTTTGCTGCCAATATTTCAACGGTAAACGATTCGCCATAGCCGCCCCCGAATGGCTTAGAAACAAATAATCATCAAACTTCATCCGATACAGCGTGGTACGAAGAGCTGTTCCGCGCCAATCTATACTACTGCTTAACTCTAAACTTTTGGCGACTTCTTTACGCAGCTGTTGATTGCCTTCTTCTTGGGTCATAATCGAATAATGCGGATTACTGGCATATAACTCATTGATTTCAGGCGCACGCTGTGAATAGCTGTATTTGAGTTGCAGCCCCCAATGGTCAGTGACTCGCACTTGACCGCCAATAAAATAACTATTTAAATCAAATTTTTGATCTTCTAATTGCCGATTACTCGCATTACGCGCCAGTTGAAAAGTATCATCATTGACACGATGCATAAGCTGCTCAACCCGATAACCCGCATCGACCGACCACCGTGAAAAGTCTAATTTTTCAGTGATAAAAAACGCTTGATTTTCGGTCTTAACATTGGGTAAATAACGCTGAGGTCCCGTACCACGCACATCACGTAAAGCATAGTTTAGCCCTAGCTCACCGACTAAATGCTGTAATGGCTGATGTTTGATCGCCAGCTCTATAGCGTTTTGTTTAAAATGATAATGATTGGCCTCGCGTCGCCCTAAATATTCACCAGAACGATTATCCAATTGTGAGGCTTTGAAACTGAGCTGTTCTAGAAAAGGCAAGGGTTGTTCAATGACCGATTCTAAGGTCAGTTTGTTTTGCTTTATTTTGACACCGACCGGCAGCATATCGGTGTAGTTGCTTTGGAATGATTTATTTTCCATCGAAAAACCCGGTACGCCATAATCACTTTGTTTGTGGTCTAAACTTATCCCAATATAACCTTGATCAAAAAAATAACTCGAACCAATTGCAAGGTTTTTATTTTCCATATAGCTATTTTCAAGTTTTTTGCTGTAATTCGGAGTGACATCTCGCTTAATATATTCTGTGCGATATTTTTCACTGCCCTCGACATAATCTGGATTTTCAGGATTATGAAAAGTCTCCAGTCGACCATTAACAAAATACTGTGAGCTGGCCTGATCGGTATATTTGAGTGATTCTAAACCATCATAATAATCATAAAAATGTTCTGGATTGGCAGCAATATCATCCAGTACATATTGGTTTAAATACTTTGGACTGGCTTTATTAAACAGCTGATTTATTCTGGCATCGCGTTGACAAGCATCTGCCAAAGCACTGTTCACACCACCACCGGTAGGGAAAATAAGTGTGTCACACACAGCGGCTTTACTATTGCCAGGTATCTTATACGAAGAAATATGCTGGTTAGAATACTGTACATTGGTCGAAAAGTTTTTTTGATTATTGATATTTAACTTAAAGCCCTTGGCATCAAAATCATTAAAACCTTTTTTAAAGACCACATCCAAACGATGATCTTCATGCTCTAAAGATCTGGAAATCAAACCAGTATCGATATCGACTCGCCCACCAATCGCGGCTCCGCCATAACGCACAACATCTGCCGATTTATTGACCGCAATAGAGCGACTAAATAATGGCTCAAAAGGAATATTCACATTCCCACTAAAAGCATTCATCGCATTCACGGATTGACCATTCTCTAAAATACTAACCCGATGCCCGCTTAAACTACGAATAATCGGCGCCCCAGCATTGGGTCCAAAGGCACTACTTTGTATTCCAGAAACATGTGCCAATGCTTCACCCAAGCTATTGGCGGTTGCAATACGCTTCGGTTCGACATGGACCAGCCCGCTTTGTAGCAGATCGGTATCCACTGTAGATGCATAATAAGACAATGTTTTTAAGGGAATAATCTCCCCATCCTGCGGCTTATTTTGTGCCAACAATACAACTTGTTGCTGCACATCTGTTTGTGCATTGGCATATTGACCGCGTATCGCGAGAAGCACCAATAACATGAGCCCCGAATAACGCATACTTACCCCTTTTTTAAACATCTTAAAATTTTTAACCATTAAAATGAAATGTTATAACATAACATTAATATGGTTTTTAAGTGATATTAAAGACATTTTTTTTGTCACGCGATGCGATGCTGTATTTTTATACTGGATGCGAACTTAGCGAGCGAGATACGCTATAAACTGAGCTTCAAAGACAAAATTTAAAAAAAAATTAATGCTGTACCATATGCTCTAGATTAAAGCGATCGATATGCACATAGAAAACCCCATAACGTCCAACATAATATTCCAATGATTGCTGTTGGTAACTCCAATAAATACTCCATTCCCCCAGCTCTTTATCTTGAATATAACTCAGTGCGGCAGCAGGCATTTTATTGAGAAAATAGACTTGAATCTGATCTGCCTGGGTTCGTATGCGCATGTGTAGTTGCTGTTCAAATAATAATGCCGCCACTTGATCAAATAGAATTTGATTAAAAGCATGGTCGAGTTCTTGTAATTCACGTTGTTGGCTCGCATCAACATGGACTGGCTCAGCTACAACTTTTTGCAGGCTTAAAATTTTAACAAAAGGCAAGCTCGCTGTATGATGACGAAGCAGCATCAGCAGTTTATATCCGAGCCCAATCATTAGCGCAGCAGCTATAATGATTTCTACAAGTCCCATAATTCACCAATGCATCATTTAATCAATTGTTATCATTTATCAGGTTATCGATCGAAGCAAACGACCATGCTATTTTTATATGACAATTCAGTACATAGCATATGGTTTTTCATATTTAAAACAAATTGTAACTCAATTATGCCTCGCATAGACATCATAAAAACTTATAGTTCTTTTTTAATACTTGTTTGCCAGCCAATCCTAAACTAAAACTTAACAATATGACCCAAGCACGATAAAATCAACCTATCATCTACATCTTGCAGCACTGGGCTTTCCGTTATACTGCACTGTTTTTTGGCATGTGGTTTTTTGGTATGTCATTTTTTCGCATGTAGCTTTTTCGCATGTCGTTTTGCCGTGTATATGCCTGCATCATCTGGTGCACTCCCCAATAATGATGCCAGCAGCAATACAAAGCACATTATTTTTGGCTGTTATGCTTTTGAACTTTGCTTTTGAACTTTGCTTTTAAACTTTGTTTTTTAACTTGCATCATTTTTAAGTTTTGCAATTTTTAAGCAAATTTTCAGTTTTGTTGGATAGATTATCTTGGTATCGACCATGATGGTCATGCTTTATTGGTCAGGATGTTCAAACAACATGCAATATTTCATGCATGGGCGATGCCAACGCGGATGGCAATATTTAGGTTCTAGAGAAATTAGCTATGTTTAATCAAACATTATTATTGCGCAACCTATGTGTTGCTTGCATGTTGATGCTACAGAGTATCAGCAACATGCTATGGGCTGAAACGCCTACAGAAACAACACCTTCAGCAATAGACTTAAATACCTTGACCATTATTGGCTATCACGAGATCAGCCCACCAGCACAGGCCCTCATTGCCGATTATGCAGTTAGCCAACAACAGTTTGAACTGCACCTCGATTGGCTCCAAAAAAATGGCTACCACTTTATTAGCGTCGATCAGCTCATTCAAGCCAATGCCGCTAAGATTAGCCTACCCACGAAACCAGTACTGCTGACTTTTGATGATGGCTATCAATCTTTTTATCAAAATGCTTTTCCCATCTTAAAAAAACGAAAAATTCCAGCACTAGTCTCAGTGGTCGGTTCATGGCTTAAACCCAATGCAACACAAATGGTCAATTTTGGTGATAGTCATATACCACGCCGCCAATTGCTCAGCTGGCAAGAACTAAAAACTATGCAAGACAGTGGTTTAATTGAAATTGGCAGTCATAGCTATGACTTACACCGTGGCATCATCGGCAATCCACAGGGCAATTCAGAGCCTGCGGCAACCACACGATTATATGATCCACACACGGAAAAATATGAATCCGATAGCCATTATGAAAAACGTATTTATCAAGATCTCAAACAAAACAATCAAATTTTAACTGCTCACGGCATCCGCTCACCACGCGTTATGGTCTGGCCTTATGGTCGCTATAATATGAAAACTATCGCTATTGCACAAAAATTGGGTATGCCCATTACCATTAGTCTGGACGATGGTCCCGATCATATCCACAAATCACTGGGACAATTAAATCGAATTCTAATCGAAGGTGGCATGAGCACAGATGATTTGGCACAAGAAATTCAAAATCGCCAAATGAATCTAAGCGACAATAATCGCCCACAAAAAATCATGCATGTCGATTTAGACTATATTTATGATCCAGACCCCACCCAGCAGGAACGCAATTTAGGACATTTACTTGATCGTATCCGCGCAATGAATGTAAATACCATTTATTTGCAAGCCTTTTCCGATCCTGATGCCAATGGTTCTGCCGATATGGTGTATTTCCCGAATCGCTTTGTACCGATGCGTGCTGATCTCTTTAACCGAGTCGCTTGGCAAATTCAAACACGAACACAAGTTTCACGTATCTATGCATGGATGCCACTTTTGGCATGGGAACTCCCAGCAGACAATCCCGTAGCACAGCAACGGGTACTCACAGAAAATAGCCAGCAAGGCGATCACCTCAATATGGGATATATTCGTCTTAGCCCTTTTTCCGCCACTGCACGTCAAACCATTCGCGGCATTTATCAAGACCTAGCAAAGTCTGCCAGTTTTAATGGCATTCTTTTTCATGATGATGCCACTTTATCTGACTATGAAGATGCCAGCCCAGAGGCATTAAAGGTCTATGCCCAACAAGGTCTAGGCACAGATCTTGCCGCTATTCGCCAAGATGAAGCCCTGTTACAACAGTGGACTGCACTCAAAACCAAGACCATTGATAACTTTGCAATGGAGCTCGCGGCTGAAGTTCGCCAATACCAACCGTTCTTACTCACAGCACGTAACCTCTATGCCCAAGTCGCCTTGTCGGCTTATGCCGAAAATTGGTATGCACAATCCTTAGAAGAATCACTCAAAAAATATGACTTTACCGCGATCATGGCCATGCCTTATATGGAGCAAGCCAAGGATCATGATCAGTTTTACCAAGACATGGTTACGCGTCTTAAACAATATCCAGCGGGCTTGAAAAAAACAGTCTTTGAATTACAAGCCACCAACTGGCGTAATAATGAAAAGCTTCCATCAGCTGAATTATCGCGTACCATACAATCCCTTTATCAACAAGGCGTATTACATGTCGGCTACTATCCCGATGATCCGATTCAAGATCATCCAGATCCAGCAATTATGCGTAAAATATTTGATCAGCAGCCTTCACGCTTAATTCCATAGGCCACACCATGATGCTTACACATAAGCTTTGGCAATCGGTTCTGAACTTTATTTTTTATTATCCATTATTTATGTCTTATTTATGGATGATCGGCGCACTGATTTTTTATTGGCGGGAACGGCGTGAACCGAGCTATCAGACACCGCCTGCGCTCAGCGATTATCCGCTCATTGCAGTGCTGATCCCCTGCTTTAATGAAGGTGATAATGCTGAAGAAACCATTAGCCATGCCTTAAAATTGGATTATCCAAATTTTGAGGTCATTGCCATCAATGATGGTAGCCGTGATCATACCGGACAGGTCCTAAATACGCTTGCAGCACGCCACACACGTTTAAGAGTCGTGCATCTGGCTGAAAACCAAGGTAAGGCAATGGCATTACAAGCGGGTAGTTTAGTAACAGATGCTGAGTTTTTATTGGGCATCGATGGGGATGCCCTACTTGACCCACATGCGGCACGCTGGATGTTACGACATTTTAAAGACCCCAATATTGCTGCGGTCACAGGCAACCCCCGCATTCGTAACCGTTCCACCTTATTGGGGCGTATTCAAGTTGGTGAGTTTTCATCTATTGTTGGAATGATCAAACGTGCTCAACGTAGTTTTGGTCGACTTTTTACGGTTTCTGGGGTGATTACTATTTTCCGTAAAAGCGCCATTCATCAAGTCGGCTACTGGTCTCCCAATATGTTAACTGAAGACATTGATATCACTTGGAAGCTCCAACGCGCTGGCTGGAATATCCAGTTTGAACCGAATGCTTTGGTCTGGATTCTCATGCCCGAGACCTTAAAAGGTTTATGGAAACAAAGACTAAGATGGGCCATGGGCGGAGCACAAGTACTGATTCAAAATATCGATATTTTATTTAAGCCTAAACTTAATTTTTTATGGCCACTCTTGATTGAATTATGCCTCACCCTCATGTGGTCTTATTTAATGTTATTCACGACTGTACTGTGGTTATTGCACTGGTTTATACCCACGCTCAGTCTATACAATTTGTCTTCTCCCCTCATTCCAACAGGTATGGGCATCCTACTTGGTGCAACTTGTTTAATTCAGTTTGCACTCAGTAAATGGATGGACAGCCGTTATGAACCAAATCTTGCCAAAAATTATTATTGGATGATTTGGTATCCTTTTGTTTTTTGGCTAATTACTGTTTCTGCCACCATTATCGCCTTTCCTAAAGCCTTAGCTCGTAGCCAGCAACAACGTGCGCGTTGGACCAGCCCCGACCGTGGTTTTAGAAAAGATTAGCGATATAATGTCATGCAGGAGTATATTCATGAATAGCAATGCTTTAATTATCGACATCCGTAAGCAATTGCCATGGCATCGTCGTTATGCATCCACCACCTCGACGGCAATGCTGTGGCTGATTTGGTTATTGTTGTGGCGTCCCATCATGCTGTTGTTCGGTTTTCTGGGGGTTCATAAACCAGAATTAATCGCCAAATTTTTTAATTCTTTTTTTCTTGTTGTTGAAAATGGTTTTGTGGCTTTAATCGCTTGTGCAATTTCCCTATGTTTATGGCGCAGTTTAAGTGCACGCCATCCACGAGCATCGGCACAGCATTTATCTTTAAATGCCACAGCACAACATTTTCATCTCAACCACCATAGTCTGGCGCAGGCGCGTCAACAAAAAATTTTAACCCTACACCATGATGCGCAGGGGCAAATTATTTTACTTGAAAGTGCAACAACGCCAGCACACAGTAAAGCCATCAGCACAGTAGATGCAGCAATCGAGGCACACCCCTTAACCGTTTAAAACTAAATCAATAACCACCATAAAATTTTAAATAAACCTATTATAAAATAAGCAAAATTAAAAAGCGGTAGCATGAACTACCGCTCAACTATAGCGAGCATAAGCTTTGCTCTAGCATGTCATCTTATACAATGAGTTAATCTCTGGTTTTGACATCAAATAATTCTATTTCAAATACCAAATTGGCATTGGCTGGAATAATATTGCCAATTTTACGCTCACCATAAGCCAAATGTGCAGGAACGATTAACTTACGCTTAGCACCCACTTTCATCCCGATGATGCCTTGATCCCAGCCTTTGATCACGCGACCTGTTCCGATTACACATTCAAAGTATTGCCCCCGGTCAAGCGAGCTATCAAATTTGGTTCCGTCTTCTAACCACCCAGTATAATGCGTGGTAATCAAAGCACCTTTGACGGCTTCTTTACCTTCACCAACTTTTAAATCTATTATTTCCAATTGTGCTGACATATCAGTTACCTTTTATTGCATCTTTAGCTTTGACGTATACCTTTTATTGTAGCGTTATTATAGCGAAGTCTTATTGTAGTTGGGTCCAATGGACTTCAACTTCACCATCATCACTGAGCAAATGACAGCTACCATCTAAGGTATTGAGCTGTAACTGCATACTGCGTTGTACCAAAGCTTCTAATTGTGCAACGGTACTCGATGCCAGTTGCCAAATTTCAACATTACGTAAGCTTTTCAATTTACTGTTTTTTTGATACCAAGTTTCAACCGCATTGCCATAGCATATAATAGCAACTTGTTCACAGCGGGCGCTGGCTTTCTTAATTTTGTCTTCATCTGGGCAACCGACTTCAATCCATTTGAGACACTGACCCGTCAAGTCTTTTTGCCACAAAGCGGGTTCATTGCTTTCAAATAAATCCTGTGTAAATTGTAAATCCTCCGCGGCATAACGGGCAAAAGCCAAAATACGGATCATCATACGTTCTAAGGTTTCCGATGGATGTAATGCTACCGTCAATGCATAATCGGCATACTGATGCTGATCCATCTCTGCGATATTTAAATTTACTTTATAAATGGTTGCTTTTAGTGCCATAAATTCATCCTCAATCTTGGCGCTAAGCATAAGTGATTTAAGACAATGATGCAGTTTATATTTTCAGTGATCATGCCAAGTAATCAAAACAACAAAACCAGTTACTGAGCTGCAAACCAGTATCAGATGGTGATCATCTTCAGCTCCACGAACAGCCCTCTCCAACCGACCAAGCCAATTGCGCCATATAATCCATCAACTTGCTGAGTTTTGAATTGCACAACAGACTTTATTTGCAAGCAGCATTGAAAAATAGTCCGTTTTCTTCTATTCCTCCTAACCAATATATCCGACAAAATAGTCGCAGTAGCTTTGGCATAAAGAAGTGCTTTCCCATAGGTTACTCCTCGAAAAATATAAATTTAGTGATATAAATCACAATTATAATTAAATTAACAAGTTAACATCTTGTTTTTGATTTAAAACTTCAATTATGCCATTTTCGCAATATATGCCATGTTGTTACCATTTGGTAAAAAACTAGCTGTTTTTTTGCGCACACAAACATATTTAAATACATTTAATTGGGCGCTCATCCAGATTATTTCACACAAAAACAACAAAACAAGCTTGTTTGTTTACTTTTGTAAATGTGAGTGTTTCGCTTTGTTGCTAACCTTGTCGCATATCCTGAGCAACGTTAGCATAAATTTTCTTCTTGATCGTACGGCTTTACTTGCTGCAAAGCCACATCACAAGATCAAGTCGATGAGAGGTTTATTTTAAATACTTCTCTTCGTTGTTTTAGAAACGTTATAGAAATACATAAGGATGCCATTATGAAATTAGTTAAAACCCTACTTGCCACTACTGTTCTTTTAAGTGCAATGAGCACTTTTGCTGCGACTGAAGATGAAGCATTAGCTGCTGCACCTGCAGACAACGCAACTGTTGCAACTGAGACCACTGCACAAGACAACAACGCTGAAGCAACTGCTGTTCAACCATCTGCTGCTATTCCTGCGCCAGAAAGCGCTGCTGAAGATGACAGTGCAGATCCTGCGATTCAATCTGAGCAATAATCAAGGTATTACACCTTAATACCGAATACCCAAACAAAAGGCTAAACCCTCCAGAGTTTAGCCTTTTGTTTATTTGCGATCATCGATTTAGATTAAACTCCAGCATGATTAGACCTTAAAAACTCAGCCTCACCACAAGAATAATCTCACGTCATCAAGTTTAAGATGAGGTCTCATGTTTATAAATACTACAAGAGGGTTGATGATACTCTTTTAAACGATTGATCTTACGTTGCTCTGCCGCTTCAAAACGACAACGCTTCCAGTCATTATCCAAATTTAACTCAGGTACTACCGTTGGCTTACCCTGTTCATCCACTGCAACCATGGTGAAATAGCAGCTATTGGTATGTCGTACCGTACGCTTTTGAATATTCTGTGCTTCAACACGAATCCCGATTTCCATCGAGGTCCGCCCAACATGATTGACACTGGCTAAAAAGCTAACCATTTCCCCAACATGAATAGGCTCTTTAAAGGTAACTTTATCGACAGACAGCGTGACCACGTAGCTGCCTGAATAGCGGCTGGCACAGGCATAAGCGACTTGGTCTAATAGTTTTAAAATGGTTCCACCGTGCACGTTGCCTGAAAAATTTGCCATTTCTGGTGTCATCAATAGCGACATGGTCAATTCAGACTGGTCATCCGCAATGGCAACCATTTTATCGAGCTGAGTCATAATTCATCCATAAATGTTAGAACAAACTAAGTTTAACCAATTCTGAGTGAGATGACGCACAATGCGAAGCATAATTTTCAGTTAAAGCTCAGGATAGCACCCATTACACCCTGCTATTGGGTAAATGGATAAAGTCGATAAGGAAAGCTTAAGGGCTGATGGCTTGTACCTGCTGCTGTTCAGCCAGATGCTGTAATTGTTTTAATTTTAATTGTGCCGCCTGATGCCCTGCTTCAATGGTTTCTTGTCGCATAGACACATCAAAAATGTGTGTTTTAGACTGTAAATCGGGTTGAATGACAATATCTGCTTTGCCTAGCTCTTGTTCTGCCAATTGACTCTGCATAATATTAATATTTTGATTGAACAAACCCCACATATTACTGGTCTGTGTATTGACAGGCTGTGCCAAGATATCAACAGCAATCACAATATCTGCGCCGAGCTGCCGTGCAACATTGACAGGTACCGGACTCACTAAGCCCCCATCAACATATTCTTTATCTGCAATTTTAGTCGGGATAAACATACTGGGAATTGCAATCGATGCACGCACGGCTTGTCCAGTATTGCCACTATTAAACACAACGCGCTTACCTTCTTTCAGCTCTGTTGCAACCACATACATCGGAATACGCAAATGCTCTAAAGTCTGTGCATTGACTTGTTTATTGACATAATCTTCAACTTTTTGACCATCAAAGAAACCTTTTAAGCCGACTTTAATATCACGCACATCGGCCGCTTTCATGTCTAAGGCAATTTGTTCGAGTTGTTTGGAGTTTTTACCACTCGCATAAATAGACCCGACTATACTTCCGGCACTGCTGCCCACAATAAAATCTGGTTTAATTCCGGCTTGTTCTAAGACTTGGATTACCCCTATATGCGCATAGCCACGTGCTCCCCCACTGCCTAAAACCAAAGCAATGATCGGTTTATTTTGTTTTTGTTGAATACGCTTTTCGGCTAAATTGCGATTTTCTGTTGCATCAGGTAATTGCGGGCGCTGTTGTTTTGTGGGCGCCACTGTCTGACAAGCACCCAAAGCAAATATACTGCAGAACAATCCAACTTTAAGCCATTGCATAGGTCTAACATCTTCACTTAAAAACAACAGCATAGATATAAACATAGTTCACGATGCATTGTTGTAATTTTTATTTAAATTGTCATAAAGATGCGCTAGCTGAATAAATGCGGGATGAAGAAACGAAGCATGCATCGACTAGGGATAAGTGGTGGGCTAGAGATGAATGCTGGACTAAAGATGAGGGAAATACATGCACTATGTGGTTAAAGCACGGGTCGTGGGCAATGACTTGCCCACGACCCGAATGCATTTGATGTCAGAGATTACACGAATTAGAAATCGTATTTCGCCATTACACCAATACGGCTATCACGACCGATACGGTCATCAATGGTTTCGCGCTCACCATAAATGTATTCAGCACCCAAGGTAATTGGTTTAACGGGGTTATAGAACACGTTAATCCAACCTTGTTGTAATTGATCATTTTTGTGTGCCGCACGATTGGCTGTAGATTTTTCTACGCCATCATAGAACAATGCGCCATAAGCAATATTGGTACGCCATTTTTCATTGATTTTATAACCCAAGCCAACAGATACTGCGTCTTGATCAATCAATGAAATACCGCGACCATTGTTGTCTACATCATAGGCTTGATCACTATACAATAAGTATTTGTCATCACCTGTTAGATGCGTATAGTCGGCAGTCAATGTAAGTTGATCATTAAATTTATATTTGGCGCCTACCCCGACACCCCAACTAAATTTATTTTGATCGTTATATTCACGACCTGCACCATCCACTAAACGTGCACGAGTTTCTTGTGCCAAAACACGACCCGTCACTAAAGCTTTGTCATCGGCAAAGCTATGTGAAATTTTTGCCGTTGCCGTTGGTAAACGGTTGGCACTACGACCTTGTTCTAGACCGACAAATGCTTGTGTTTTGTCAGCAAGTTTTTGGCTATAACGAACCATGGGTGTACGGTAAACCCCTGCACCTAATGGAGAACCAAAATCTAGCATTTCAGGCTGTGTATCTAAAGACAAGAAAGATGATGTGGTTTGACCCAAGAGCCAGTTATTATAGGTCAAGTAAGCATGACGAATACGAACGGTATCGCCATTTGAACCACCGCGGAAATCTAACTCAATTTTACCGCCAACATCCGCACCGTTTACTGGTGCAACAAAATCTAAACCAATACGGGAAGCACCGACGTTGCTATAGAAACGGTCTTTATTGGGGTTAAGCACACCATTCTGTGCCACGCCATTAAGATCCACCGTGTTGATACGGTTATAAATACCATCGCCACCTTTAAATTGGTATTCAGAGTCCAAACGAACCGAACCGTAAAGTTTGACACTAGCACCCGCTTTGGATTTTAACTCGCTCAAGACCGACTGAGGCTTGGCTGCCGCAGTCTGTGCAGGTACTTGCTGCAAGTAAACCTGTTGTTGCTGTACCTGTTGCTGCACTTGTTGTTGTTGAACTTGTTGCTGTTGAATCAATGCTTTCAACGCTTCAACTTCTTGACGCAATTTTTGAATTTCAGTTTGCTCGGCAGTCGCTGCATGAGCAGTTCCCATCATTGCAGCCAGTACTGCGACCGCAATACCACCTTTCATAAAATTCTTACCATTCACCGTACGATGACTCATTGGAGACTCCTCAATTGTTTTTTCTACGTCCTTGCAAGCTTGCACTACATCGTTGTAAATTTGGGCTTACATACCCGCATCAATGTTTCCTAGGCTAACCGAAAATGCGGCTTAACAAATAATTATTAAAAGAAAATGAACTTCCTTTTAATAAAAAGTAACTTAATGTGTAAAACACGTGAATAATTTAACAAGTTATTTCACAATTGAAAATCATTTTATTGCACTTACTTATAACTCTTTTATTTATACCCTTATTTTAATGTGCTATTACGATAGCGTTATGCTGCAGCATGTCGTGATATCCATCAGAAAGCAATAGTTAAATACATGTTATATCGAACAATATTGATGACAGGTCGATTAGATGAAAATAAATCTTAGACCTGCCACACACTGTTCTAAAAAAGCTGTGATCTTATTCAGCCAAGGTTTTTAATTGTTGTTTTTTTAAGCTCTGACGCCATTTTCCAGATCACAACACTGCCAAGCAAAGTGAAGAAAAACAATAAAATCCCCATATTGAGCAGCGCACTCCAAGCGAGAAAGTTGAGCACCAAGCCACCCAACAGCCCACAAGCAAATTGCATACTGCCCATTAAGGCACTGGCACTACCAGCACGCTCACCTTGTTTAGACATGGCTAAGGTCATACTGTTGGGACCTGTCAAACCAATACCCGCCACGGCCAAGAACATCCCTAACATCGCCCACCACAGTGCATGCGCACTAAAGCTTGCCAAGATCACAAGCACCGCACCTGACAATTGCACCAAGGCACCTAACTTCAAACGTGTCATTATTGCGGTATGTGGAATCAAACGTTTATTTAAGGCAGACAACAACATAATGCCAAAAGCATTTAGGGCAAATAAATACGCAAAATTTTGCTCAGAAATCTGAAATTGCCCCATCATCACAGCGCCCGCAGAGCTAATATAAGCAAATAGCGCACCGCCCGTTAGACTGCCTGCCAACATCGGTTGTCTAAAGCTTTTATCAGATAAAATTTTAAAATACAGTCCAAAGACCTGCCCAACCGAGAGCGCTAAACGATGCTCTGAAGCAAGGGTTTCTTTAAACCAAAAATGCACACTCAAGAAACAAAATAGACCGATCAACATCAAGGCAATAAAAATTGCTGGCCACTGCCAATGCACAATAATTTGTGCACCAATAATCGGTGCCAGTATAGGTGCCAAGCCCATGACCATCATCATGCTGGAAAAAGCTTGGGCTGAGCCCTGCACATCCAAACAATCTCGAATTGCAGCACGCGCCATCACGACCCCAACACAACCACCCAATGCTTGTAACACACGGAAAATCATCAAAAACCATTCATTTGGTGCGAGGGCACAGCCCAAGCTTGCAACCGTAAAAAGTGCCATGCCAAAATACAGCGGTTTTTTACGCCCAATACGATCACTGAGTGGACCATAAATCAATTGACCGATAGCTAAACCCAAAAAATAAGCTGGCAATGTATTTGCCATCATTTGTATGCTGACCTCATAGCTTTGCGCCATCAATGGCAAGGCCGGCAAATACATATCGATGGATAATGGACCCAGTGCGGTGAAGAGCGCCAATAATAAAATCCATGCCGTAGCATATTGGCGCTGATTGCTTGTCGTCATAATAGAAATTTAAACTTATTCATGAATACTCAAAGACAAGTGTAATCACAGCATAGTATGATTGATAGCCCCTAATACACCATTCTTGCGATACTGCAGCGATGCAATCCATTCACCTTCAAATAAAAGGACAAAAAACGTGAATGCTTGGTTAAAGCAATTCAAAAAAGCAACCTACAATAGCTCCTTGATGTACAGCCTCAGAATGAGCATTGCTTTTGCCGGCACAGCATTTGTACCCTATTTTTTAGGGCAGCAACTTTGGACCATCCCCTTAACCCTTGGTGTTGTTGCTGCCGGTTTAAGTGATATCGATGACCGCTTTAGCGTCCGTATTATGAATCTGGTCTATACCTATATCGGCTTCTTTATTACCGCAGCATCCGTACAACTGTTATTTCCTTATCCATTTGCATTTGCACTCGGCTTAATCAGTTCTTGCGTCTTGTGGATTTTACTCGGTTCACTGGGGCGTCGTTATGCAACGATCTCTTATGGTTGTTTGGTGGTCTCGGTTTATTCCATGCTGGGCGTACATCTGTTTGATCACTGGTACCAACAACCGATCTTATTGGTCATCGGTGCCATTTGGTATGGACTCATTTCTACCATCAGTTTCTTACTGTTCCCGATTCGCCCTGTACAAGATAAATTGGCGAAGTGCTATAGCACAGTAGGTGATTTTCTCTATGCCAAATCCAATTTATTTGATGTCGACATGACCCCTCAAAGCTTTGAACAAAGCACTTTTGGGCTGTCGATGGAAAATGGCAAACTGGTCACCACCTTTAATGATATGCGGACTGCATTATTAACACGTTTAAAAGGTGACCGTGGGCAACGTGATACACGACGTAGTCTACAATACTATTTTGTCGCGCAAGATATACACGAACGTGCCGATTCAGCTCACATCGATTACCAGCAACTGGCACAGGTCTTTGCCCATAGCGATATTTTATTCCGCTTTCAACGTATTTTGTCCTTGCAAGGCAAGGCCTGCAAAGATATGAGTGAAAGCATCTTACAACGCCGCACCTATCAACATAACCCACGCTTTGAACATGCTTTTAACAATTTACGCAAATCCTTAGAGCGTCTAAAACAACGACAAGATTATGATTTAATTTGGATTAATGCATTATTTGCACTCTATCAAAACCTGAAGTCTATCGATGTACAATTGCGCAACCTCGAAACTGAACGTCACATTAACCTCGATAAAACCCATACCTTAGAACAACAGCTCAGTGATGATGACCTCAAAGGATGGCATGATATTGTGGTGCGAATTCGGCAGAATCTCAGCCCGGAATCGGTACTCTTTCGCCATGCGATACGGGTTTCAGTGGTACTCTTAATTGGTTATATCTTTGTTCAAGTCACGCATATTGAATATGGCTACTGGATTTTACTCACAGCACTTTTTGTGAGCCAACCTAACTTTAACGCCACCAAACGCCGCTTAAGACTGAGGATTTGGGGGACTTTGGTGGGGATTATTTTAGGCTATGCCATCCTGTACTTTATTCCCTCGTTAGAAGGTCAGTTATTATTACTGATTATTTGTGGTGTGCTGTTCTTTGAATTACGCAGTAAGCAATATGCACAAGCCACTGCATTTATGACGATTTTAGCGCTGATCAACTTTAACCTAGATGGTATGGGCTTTGCTGCCGTGATGCCACGTTTTATTGATACCGTAATTGGCTGTGCATTAGCTTGGTTTGGCGTCAGTTTTATTTTCCCAGACTGGAAGTTCCGCCGCCTCCCCCGCAATATTCGCCGTGTCTTTGAAGCCGAATGTCAGTACTTAAGCGAAGTTGCCCAGCAATATCAAGAAGGTCGCAATAATGGTCTCAATTATCGTATTGTGCGACGTGCAGTCCATCGTGCGGATGCCGATGTTGCTTCGCTCATTTCAACCTTAGTCACTGAACCGGATGTAGACCGTACACAAAAGAAATTGGCGTTTAAGTTTCTCTGCTTAAACCATACTTTTATTAGTTATATTGCAGCTTTAGGTGCACATCGAAATAAAATTGATGATCCTGAAGTCCTTGAGCTACTCAAACACGCCATTACACAGATTAAAGCAATGCTGTTAAATGATGAAAATCATCATTTTAATACAGCGCTTATTCTGCAACAAATCCGTGAACGCCTACAGCAGAATGAGCAAGACAACGCAGAATCTTTGATTATTTTGCAACAACTTTCACTGATGTTTGGCTTACTAGAACAATTGTCCTACTTAAAGCAAAGTCTAAGTCATGAAAGTGATGAACATGCCAATGCATGGGCATCGTTATAGTCCGCGATCATTGACGCTACGCAAATAATTCAAGGCTGAGCAGCTGAATATACTCACGTGCTCAGCCATTTTAATGTTAAACTCTGAGAAGTTTCATTCTTCGATATTGTTGATGCTATGACCACAAAAAATTTTTACGCCTATACTTTAAAACCTGTTCCCTATGAAATTAGCGAAGCAGAGCAACGACAAACCCAATTGCTCATTTGGCGTAGTACCAATAAAATCAGTCTAAAAGTTTGGATTATCATGGCTGCTGTGGTATTGCTTTCTATTCTAGGCCTCGTCTTGATTAAGAACTATTCCACCATTATTTTTTGGGTCCTCATTGCCTGTGTGGTTATTTTCTATTTGGTGCGCCGCTTTGGACTAGAGTTTTATGTAAAACGTAAAATGAAAGAGTTTCCTGTTCAAGAGATCAAAGGCTTACAATTAGGCGTCCAACCGCATGGGATTGTGATGCGTCAGCAAATGGGCATTCAACATGGTGTAGCCACCATTGCCTGGAAAGAAGTCTATGAATGGTATGATCATGCCGATTTCTTGTTGATTAACTTTAAAACCAAAGGTCAACAAGGCGCTTATATCTTGCCAAAACGTATGAATAGCAAAGATTTCTCTTTCGACACCATTCGCAAACACCTCAACGAAACAGTCGGTGCAGCCAAAACATTATAATAATCATGCGTTGAGAGACTGAACAATCAAAACCTCCTTTTTCAGGAGGTTTTTTGTTTTTCAAGCACTTAAACAGATAAATGATAATGAGAATCCATACTATCTGCAAAATATTCAGCTATACTTGCCAGCCAACGAATTAGCCGACATTTTATACGCCATGCTAAAAAAAACGTTTTTCCAGATCCACTGGTTTTTAGGGATAACCGCAGGACTAGTCCTGTCCATTATGGGAATTTCTGGGGCAATTTATTCTTATGATCAACAAATTTTAAAGTTGATTAATCCGCATAGTTATACAGTGACTGTGCCAAATACCGAGAAACTAAGTCCTGAACAGATTTATCAGCATTTTGTCAGTGCTGACCCCAATATAAAAATTAATAGCATCACCATTGCTGAAGCAGCCGATGCCTCTTCCAGTATCAATATTGTTCGAGAAGGCGAACGTCGTGGTTATACCATGATGATCAACCCTTATACCGCCGAAAAATTACCCGAGGTAAAAGGTCGCGACTTCTTCATGTTTATCATGCAATTACACCGCTACTTAACCGCGGGAGAAGTGGGTAAACAAATTACTGGGGCATCAACCTTGATGCTGATTTTCTTTGTCCTCAGTGGCGTCTATTTACGTTGGCCAAAAAAACACTCGTGGAAACAATGGTTCGCAATTAAGCCCAAACTCAAAGGACGTAACTTCATCTGGGATCTCCATGCCGTTGTTGGTACATGGGTTGTGGTATTTTATTTGATCATTGCCTGTACTGGTCTATATTGGTCTTATGATTGGTGGCGTAATGGCATGTTCAAAGTCATGGGCGTACCCTCCCCGCAAGCACAGCAAATGCAAAACCGAGCGAATGCACCAGCACAGCAACAGGGTGGACAAAATAATAACCATGCTGCTGCAAATCCCCCAACACAACGTGATCGCCAAGGCGGCAATCCGGCTGGCACAAATACAGAACGTGCTAGACCTGCGGCGGATCGCGCAATGCAAAGCAATCAACCACAAGAACGACAGCAAGGACGGGGTCGAGATCATCAGGATCAACACGATGCACCAAATCCAGAGCAAATTCAAAACATTCTACAGCGTAGCTGGCAAGGCTTTCACCAACAATACAGCACAGCTTACTCAAGCATTAGTTTTAGCATTCCCAAACAAGTAGATGGAAAAATTGAAATAAGCTTTGTCGACAAGCCTGCTCAACACGATCGAGCACGCAATAAAGCCGTCTATGATTATCAACAACAAAAACTGCAAGATATTGAGTTATATAAAGACAAAAAACTTAATCAAAAAATTATGAGCAGTATGCTGCCCGTACACCGTGGTAGCTTCTTTGGACCTGTGTTCCAATTCTTATTTATGTTTGCCTCATTATGCATGCCTTTATTCTTTGTCACAGGATGGATGCTCTATCTTAAGCGTCGTAAACAGAAAAAATTGACCCTCGCTGCACGCCAACACATGCAAAGCAGTATTAACAATAACGACCAAGGCGCAGTAGATTGGATCATCTGCTATGCCTCACAAACTGGTGTGGCGGAACAACTGGCTTGGCGTACCGCAGGCAGCTTACAAGAGGCACAACAAAGCACACAGGTGCTGGCACTGCAAAACTTAAGCACAGAAAGTCTAAACAATGCACAGCAAATCTTATTTGTTGTCAGTACCTATGGCACAGGAGATGCACCAGACAGTGCAATGAGCTTTGAAAAGAATGTCCTCAGCAAAACATTTGATCTCAGTCAGTTACGCTATGCCGTACTGGCATTAGGTTCTAAAGAATATGCTGATAGTTATTGTGAGTTTGGTCATCGTGTCGATGCTTGGCTCAGTGCGAATGGTGCTCAAAAACTATTTGACTGCATTGAGGTCGACAATGCCAACAATGACGATATTGCGCGCTGGAATACAGCGTTGGCAAGTAGTACACAATTAGAGCTACACAGCATGAAACTTGAAAAAGTTTTCGATCAATGGCAGTTGCAACAACGTGACTTACTCAACCCCAATAGTCTAGGTGCACCAGCTTATCTGATTACGCTACAAAGTGATGCAGATATACTATGGCAAGCCGGTGATATTGCAGAAATACAACCCGCCAATAGCGCCGCAGATATTGCCAAGTTCTTAGACAGCCAGCAGCTTTCTGCTGATAGCATGGTAACGCCAAGTGCTCAGCGCCTCGCTGATGCCTTATGGGATCGTAACTTACGTGGAGACATCGGTAAAAGCAGTGATCCAGAACAATTGTTGGCACAGCTTCCTATCCTACCTAGCCGAGAATACTCAATTGCCAGTATTCCCAATCAGGGGGATTTAAAATTAGTGGTCCGTCAGCAACGAGATCCACAAGGTGAGCTAGGTCTAGGCTCAGGCTGGCTAACCCAGCATTGCCGTCTTGGCGGTCAAGTGGCTTTAAGAATCCGTAGCAATCCGTCATTCCATCTTATTGATGATAATCGCCCAATTATTTGTATTGGCAATGGTACTGGCATCGCAGGTTTGCTGAGTTTATTGTCTGAACGCATGCATTTGGGTTATCACGATAACTGGCTGATCTTTGGTGAAAGACAACGTGCTCATGACTTCTTTATGCAACAACAGTTAGAGCAATGGCAACATGCCCATATGTTGAAACGTTTAGACCTCGCATTCTCTCGCGATCAAACTGAAAAAATTTATGTTCATCATCTACTACGCCAGCATGCTGAGCATGTTAAAACATGGATCAGTAATGGAGCGGTAATTTATGTTTGCGGTAGTATTCAGGGCATGGCAAGTGATGTCGATCATGCATTGATTGATATTTTAGGTGCCGATCTGCTTGAACAGCTTCGTGCTGAACAGCGTTATCGCCGTGATGTCTACTAGTCACAATCTCTGCTAGATATCTAGCACCTCATCGTTAAAAGAGGCTGTCTCAAAAGGCAGCCTTTTTGCTGTATAATTAAGCCATCTTAAAAAAGGATATTTAAGATGGCTATAAAGACATATCACCAAAACCAACTTCACTTAATTCCTCATAGCTTTGATGACTTGATTCCTGAGAAACACCCTGTTCGCTTAGTGAATAAAGTATTGGATCAAATTGACAGTAGCCCATTAGTAAATGCGTATGAT
Organism: Acinetobacter larvae; assembly: GCF_001704115.1. Lineage (NCBI taxonomy): Bacteria > Pseudomonadati > Pseudomonadota > Gammaproteobacteria > Moraxellales > Moraxellaceae > Acinetobacter > Acinetobacter larvae. The sequence continues at coordinate 655,040 of NZ_CP016895.1, read as the reverse complement.
GAATCTGGTCGACCAGGTTATCACCCACTACTCATGCTTAAAATCATGGTCTACGCTTATATGACCAATACCTATTCCTCTCGTAAAATCGAAAAAGCTCTACGTGAAAATATTAATTTCATGTGGTTAAGCAATATGACCATTATTGATCACAATACGATTAATCGCTTTAGAAATTCAAAGTTAGAGCAATGCTTTAAAGACATATTCAAACAGATCGTATTGATGTTAGCTGAAGAAGGAGTCATTACTTTAAAAGAGATTTACACAGATGGCACCAAACTTGAGGCACAAGCCAATCGCTACACCTTTGTGTGGGGTAATGCAATTAAAACCAACAAAGCTAAGATGCTTAAACAGCTAGATGAACTATGGAAGTATGCTCACCAAATCGAAGTTGGCGATCAAGAACCGAGTAAGCTTGAAATCACAGAAATATCATCGCATACGATAGATCAAGTTTTAAAAGCGATAGATGATCGTTTGAATGAACATTCGATTCAACCGGATCAAGCGACTAAAAAGAAATTAGGTGCGGTAAAAAAAAACTTTAAGAATCGACTAATAGACTACGAAGAAAAAGAAAAGATCCTTGATGGGCGCAATTCGTATAGCAAGACTGACCATGATGCAACTTTCATGCGGATGAAGGAAGACCATATGAAAAATGGTCAACTTAAGGCTGGTTATAATGTTCAAATAAGCACTGAAAATCAGGTAATTGTTAATTATAGCGTGCATCAAAATAGTAATGACTTTCCTACATTAAAGCCCCATTTAGAGCAAATGCGTGAACTTTATGGCGAAGAACAGTTTCAAGAACTTGAAGTTATTACCGCTGATGCAGGTTATGGTAGTGAGGAAAACTATCAATATTTAGAACAGCAAGGGTTATTAGCGTATATCAAATACAGCACCTTTGACTTAGAACGTCGTCAACAACGTGGTAAAAAAGCCAAACAGAATTTAAAAAATAAGCAATATCTACATTACAACGCGATTGATGACTATTATGTTTGCCCAATGGGACAACATATGACGAAGATCAAAGATAAACAAACAAAAACCAGTAGTGGATTCATTCAACATATCAGTATTTATGAGGCACAGCGATGCGAAGGATGCCCGCTTAGAAGTAGCTGCCATAAGAGCCAGGGCAATAGACGAATTGAGAGAAACCATCATTTAGAGCATTACAGGACGTTAATGTATGAACGCTTACTAAGTGAAGAAGGAATCGAAAAGCGTAAGCGACGAAGTATAGAAGTTGAACCGGTGTTTGGACATATAAAGTCGAATCGAGGCTTTAAGAGATTCACGCTTAGAGGGATGCGAAAAGTGAATTTAGAGTTTGGATTACATGCTTTAGCACACAATATGATGAAAATGGCAGCTTAAAAGGCTGCATTTTTACTTTTAGAAGTAAAAAGAGGAATAATAAAAATATTTTAAGGATCAAAAAAGAATATGGTGAAAATGAAGATGACTTAAACAAAAAGCCGCCCCATTGAGTTAATGGGACAGCCTCTTTTATTGGGCAACAGTCAACGATTGGCTATACTCGAACGCCAAGCCCTCGCCCATAAACAAGGCTATAGCAATATTTATAGTATTGCTGCTCCCACACCAATCAGTACACGCTATAACGCATGGCTACGTGAATACTTTGCTTATATCAGTGCTTGGCTACTTGATGAATATTAATAATATATAAGAATCAAAGAATTAAAATAACAATAAAGTAAAAAATAAAGACCGGCCTAGGCAATCAGTTAAGTTGCTAAATGCCATGCCATAAAGAATAGAGCAAAGAATGCTTCAGAAGAAATAAATATAAAAAAGATTATACAGCAGAAGGGATATGGTGGGCGCTGACGGGATCGAACCGCCGACATTCTGCTTGTAAGGCAGACGCTCTACCAACTGAGCTAAGCGCCCTTTGTCTGTAGACTCATTGCGAGACCACAAAAAGGATATCAATGCATTGTGAAATGGCGCAGCGGACGGGACTCGAACCCGCGACCCCCGGCGTGACAGGCCGGTATTCTAACCAACTGAACTACCGCTGCATCAAGAGATACTTTGACGTACCGTCACTGTTTCACAGATGAACTGTGGTGGGCGCTGACGGGATCGAACCGCCGACATTCTGCTTGTAAGGCAGACGCTCTACCAACTGAGCTAAGCGCCCTTTTACATTATACAAATGTATAATATTTTGGGGTATTTGATGGCGCAGCGGACGGGACTCGAACCCGCGACCCCCGGCGTGACAGGCCGGTATTCTAACCAACTGAACTACCGCTGCATCAAAAGATACTTTTTCAAGTATTGTCACTATTTCACAGATAAACTGTGGTGGGCGCTGACGGGATCGAACCGCCGACATTCTGCTTGTAAGGCAGACGCTCTACCAACTGAGCTAAGCGCCCATAAAAGCAATATTCTTCATTAAAATGGCGCAGCGGACGGGACTCGAACCCGCGACCCCCGGCGTGACAGGCCGGTATTCTAACCAACTGAACTACCGCTGCACTTTAAATCAGATCACTTTCGTGGCAAACACAACTAAAACTTTATAAATGGCGCAGCGGACGGGACTCGAACCCGCGACCCCCGGCGTGACAGGCCGGTATTCTAACCAACTGAACTACCGCTGCACTTATAAAACTTTAACATTCAAGACATATGGTGGGCGCTGACGGGATCGAACCGCCGACATTCTGCTTGTAAGGCAGACGCTCTACCAACTGAGCTAAGCGCCCATACGACTTTAGCGTTTGTGTGGTGCATTATAGAGATTCTTGAGACACTGTCAAACGCTTTTACCGTACTTTTGGTCTTTTGAGGTCTGAATGATTAAAAAATAGATCATTTTAGCAAAATAGTTTAAAAAACTGAGCCGAATCGAGATCTACATATAGAAAATAAGAATAGTTTTTTAGTTATTTCAAAGACATATATAGAACTTGCCGCCTTAAACCCGGACATTTCAGTGCAATTTTCCATGCTTTTGATCCTTTTTAAGCGGTTGCGGTTCGGGTCTTAACCACAACCAGATCGCGACACTACACATGCAGCTTATAACAATAAGCTTTGCCCAGAGCACGAAAGGACTGAAAGATAAGATCATCGCACTACAGCTCATCATCAGCGTTGCCATCCATTTGGCCATGCGTGGCACGGCACCATGACTGCGCCATTGCTGAATACTGTCACCATATTTAGGATGCTGTAATAACCAAGCATCGACTTGTGGCCAACCTTTAGATGCGACCCATGCAGCCAAAATCAGAAAAATTGTGGTTGGCATACCTGGTAAAATCGCGCCGATCACAGCCAGTATCAGAAAAAATATCACCAGCATACGGTAAAATATAATGCGCATATTATTATCTTTAGCACCTTCTGGCATCATCGCATGATCAAATCAATCCGCTATAGTGCATGTAAATACAGAAGTACGTGTAAATACAGACCTGTACAGCATATTATTTAAATGTTTTGATTAAGTGTTTTGAGCGTTGAGTGATTTCATGCAAATTGAATATTTTGAGCCTTGGCTAAACTACAGACATTCTATTGTTAGGCAATTGGCTTTTTGTATCGCAAGTCCCAATATCTTGCGGTATAGCCCTGACACCCTAGAAAATAGCCAACACTTTCAGTGGCATGACACCAAGTTCTGGCAACAACAGTACCAATATTATCAACCCCGCTTAGCGCAATTGGACCGTGATCCACAGCCCTTAATCGCCTTTATGCAACAATTAAAAAGCACTCGTTTAGGCTTGCGTTTCGAGTATCTACTCTGGTTCTGGTTAACAGAACAAGACTATCACCCCTTTCAGCTATTGGCGCACAGTTTACAGCTAATCGACGGTCGCTACACATTGGGCGAACTCGACTTTGTACTGTATAACCAAGAACAACAACGTATTGAACACTGGGAGGTTGCACTCAAATACTATCTTGCTGAGCAAGATGCGTCACTCAAACACTGGTATGGATTGAATCGTGATGACACCCTACTCAAAAAACTAACCCATTATAGTCAACAACAATTCCAATTTAGCCATGCAGGTGAACATGCTATTGAGCAACGTTTTGCCATCATGAAAGGGCAGCTATTTCTAGCAACAGATATGTCGCAGACTACTATTTCAGATATTTCACAGCGCACTATTTTACAGGCTACGCTACAGCAAACAGCAGACCTTCAGGCAAAAAAACTGAAGACAAATACGGTGAACATTGAGCCGCTCAATAGCAACCCTCTTAACAACAGTACACCACCGCCCCTATTGCAGCACAATGCGTTGCCCACTTGGGTCAATCCGGCCAGACGCTTGGGTCATTGGGGGCATCATCTTTATACCCAGCATTATCGTCGTCTGCATCGGCATGAATGGCTTTGTATAGATGCTCATAGCACAACACAAGACAGTAAATATTGGCATAATGGTTTGTATTTCAACCAGATAAACCAAGACTACTATATGTTCCGACAAAAACCACGCCACCTGATGAGTTTTAGTATTATTTAATAATTTTAAAACTTGGTGATCAATTATACAATAATTAACATTTATGCTATAAAAGAATAGTACCTAATCGATGGGTATTTACATAATCTAAAAAAACATCAGAATAACTTACACTTGGAGATGATGATGAAGAAAGTTTTAGTTGCTTCTTGTATTGCTATGTTTGTACTCGCGGGTTGTAATACCTTTAAAGGTGTGGGTGAAGATGTTTCTTCAGCGGGTAAAGCTGTGACCAAAACTGCTGAAAAAACTCAAGATAGACTATAAGTCATTCACTTAAGTTCGCCATACCGAACCCCATGACACGCCTTCGCGACAGCGTGCCCCCATGGGGTTTCCTGCTTCTTATGTTTTATATTGTTGTTCTTATTCTTGCTTTATTCTGCTAAACCGTGTTGAGCATAGAGGATATTATGTCTAAAAATCAAACAACATGGGCAGTTTGAGAAAAATCAGTCATGAACCACATTTTAATCAACTGACGCTTGCTCTATGATAGTCATCAATATTTCCTCAATGATGCCACACGATCCAACATGAAGCATTCCGATACTTTAGCGCTTAGCTTAGAACTTTTACAGCAACCCTCTTTGACCCCAAATGACCATAACTGCCAAGATATTATGGCTGATCGACTCCGTCCATTGGGCTTTAATATCGAAAAAATGCGTTTTGATGATGTCGACAATTTATGGGCGCGTAAAGGTACTTGTGATCCGGTATTTTGCTTTGCTGGACATACCGATGTGGTTCCTGTTGGGCATGCCGATGCTTGGCATAGTGATCCTTTTGTTCCAGAAATCCGTGATGGCAAACTCTATGCGCGTGGTAGTGCGGATATGAAAACCGCTTTGGCTGCCATGGTTGTCGCAACTGAACGTTTTATCAAAAAATACCCCAATCACAACGGTTCTATTGCCTACTTGATCACCTCAGATGAAGAAGGTCCATCCATTAACGGCACGGTCAAAGTGATTGAGACACTCGAAGCACGTCAAGAAAAAATGACTTGGTGTCTCGTCGGTGAGCCCTCAAGCACGCATCGTTTAGGTGATGTGATCAAAAATGGACGCCGCGGTTCTTTAAATTCAGTGCTCACGATCAAAGGCAAACAAGGTCATGTTGCCTATCCACATTTGGCAAATAACCCGATTCATTTAGCTACTGCAGCCTTAGATGAACTCTGCCGTACAGTGTGGGATGAGGGCAATGTCTATTTCCCTGCAACCAGTTTTCAAATTTCCAATATTCATGCTGGAACAGGTGCAACCAATGTGATTCCAGGTGCATTAGAGGTTACTTTTAATTTTCGTTATTCTACCGAAGTGACAGCCGATCTCCTCAAACAACGTGTGCTAGAAATTTTGGATCGTCACCAACTACAATATGACATCCAATGGACTTTATCTGGGCTACCCTTTTTGACACCCGTCGGCGCTTTGGTGAATGCTGCAAAAACGGCGATTCAGCAAGTCACCGGTGTTGAGGCAGAGTTATCGACCAGTGGTGGCACCTCAGATGGTCGCTTTATTGCCCCCACTGGCGCACAAGTACTCGAACTCGGTGTACTCAATGCCACGATCCATCAGGTCAATGAACATGTTAATGTTGATGAGCTTGAAGCATTGGCTGAAATTTATGAACAAATTTTAGTACAACTCTTGGCAGCATAAGCGCTCAAAAGCACTCAGCGAGTGTACTCTCCCCTGCAATACAAGCTGTTGCACCTTGTATTCGTTAGCTTTTATATATACTTATATATAAGCTATATAAAAGGGAAAGGGACACTCTCTGGGTTGTGCTATGAGACTTGATGGGTATAACGCGCAATAATGTCTAATAACTGTTGCTCATCTACAGGTTTAATGAGGTACTCCACAGCTCCTTGCCGTGTTGCCCACTCCCGATCTACAGCCTGATCTTTCGTACTGACCATCACCACAGGAATCTGTTTTTGCTGTTGGGCACGTACAATTTGCCGAGTGGCTTGATAACCATTCACCTCAGGCATCACCACATCCATCAGCACCAAGTCAGGTTGCTCAACCAAGGCCAAAGTTACCCCATCTGCACCATTACTCGCCTCAAGCACCTCATAACCATGTTGTGAGAGTATTTCTTTGAATCGAAACATTTCTGTTGCAGAATCATCTACCACAAGAATACGTGCCATCATGCCCCCAAATTAACCAATGCATCTCTGTATGATTTAAAAATTTATGCGTTCTACCAAGTTCAATACGCAACAAAACAACCCGTATACCATAATACTAAAACCTTGCTAGCAGTGTAACGAAATCAATGCAGCCTAGGGGTAAATCTAAACTTTTTATTACTTAATTTTTGGCTTCATCGGCACGGGCTATGTTGTGGGCTACAGCTGAATACAACATTAAAAATAAGCTTTTAAATTTTAAACCGACCAATAAGCAAAGCAAATTTAGGCTACGCTTCAATTTACATTTCATGTCATAATGCCCAGCGATCTAATGCGATCACCACATCGCATTTTTATTTATTTTATCACTCATAATTAGGACAGTTTCCATGCGCGCGAGCCGCTTTTTATTTGCTACGTTAAGAGAAACCCCCAATGATGCTGAAGTGATCTCACATCAGTTAATGCTACGTGCGGGTATGATTCGTAAATTGGCTTCAGGCCTGTACACGTGGTTACCGCTGGGTGTTCGTGTGCTAAATAAAGTCGAAGCGATCATCCGTGAAGAAATGAACCGTTCTGGTTCGCTTGAAGTGCTTATGCCGGTGACGCAACCTGCCGCCCTATGGCAAGAGTCTGGTCGCTATGTGGAATATGGTCCTGAACTACTTCGTTTTAATGACCGCCATCATAATCCTTTTGTGTTGGGACCCACTCACGAAGAAGTGATTTCTGACCTCGCACGCTTGGAACTTAAAAGCTATAAGCAACTTCCTATCAATTTCTACCAAATTCAAACCAAGTTCCGTGATGAAGTTCGCCCACGTTTTGGGGTAATGCGCTCACGTGAATTTGTCATGAAAGATGCTTATTCATTCCATATCGATCAAGCCTCCTTGCAAGAAACCTATGATGTGATGTATGAGACATATAGTCGGATCTTTACCCGTTTAGGACTGGATTTCCGCGCAGTCCAAGCGGATACAGGCTCCATTGGTGGTTCTGGTTCACACGAATTCCATGTTCTAGCAAGCAGCGGCGAAGATGATGTGATTTTCTCGACTGAATCTGACTATGCTGCCAATATCGAAAAGGCTGAAGCAATTCTCGTCGGTGAACGTGCTGCACCCAGCCAAGCATTACAGATTGTTGCAACACCTGAGCAAAAAACCATCGCAGATGTCTCAGCTTTTCTAGGCACGGCGGCAGAACAATCGGTAAAAGCTATTTTAGTGCAGGGTAATAACGACGCCGATGGCAATACGACTGTTGTCGCGTTGTTCTTACGTGGTGATCACGAACTCAATGAGATTAAAGCAGAAAAACATCCTGCTATTGCATCGCCGCTCACATTTGCCACAGAGCAACAACTACAACAACTGGCGTTGCCTGCTGGTTTTGTTGGACCACAAGGCTTAGTTGAAAAAGGCATTACTGTCATCGTTGACCGTGCAGCGTCTGTACTGTCTGACTTCGTTGCTGGCGCGAACCAAGTCGATCACCATGCTACAGGTGTGAACTGGGAACGTGATGCCAACTATACTGAGGTTTATGACTTGCGTAATGTCGTAGAAGGTGATCCATCACCAGATGGTCATGGTACTTTACAAATTAAACGTGGTATTGAAGTTGGGCACATCTTCCAACTCGGGACCAAATACTCTGAAGCGTTAGCCTGTAAAGTATTGGGTGAAGATGGCAAACCCAGCACCATGCTCATGGGTTGCTATGGTATAGGCGTAACCCGTGTTGTTGCTGCTGCCATTGAACAAAATTATGATGACAAAGGAATTTTATGGCCTCAAGGGATTGCACCATTTGAAGTTGCCATTGTTCCAATGAATGCTCATAAATCACCTCGCAGCTTACAAGCTGCTGAAGAGCTCTATGCTGAACTACAAGCTGCTGGTTTTGATGTGTTATTGGACGATCGTAATGAACGCCCTGGGGTGAAATTTGCAGACTTAGAACTCGTCGGTATTCCACACCGTATTGTGATTGGTGAAAAAGGTCTAGACGCAGGGACTTTTGAATATAAAGCCCGTACTGATGCGGAATCGAGTAACCTCGACAAAAGCGCACTGCTAGCGCGCTTACAGCAAAGTCGTGTGAAGTAATCAAGCATTATAAAATAAATATTTGCATAAAGAACACCATTCCATCATGCTGTTTTTTATGCAAAATAGCTAAAAAAATGCACTGTAAAAACAGTGCATTTTTTATGCGTATTGAATCGCTATATCTGCAGCAGGACATGCCCCATTCACATAACGCTGTACAACACCGCTTAAGCTTTGGGTAAGGTCACACCTGTCTGACCTTGGTATTTGCCACCACGGTCTTTATAAGAAGTTTCACACACTTCATCGCTTTCAAAAAAGAGCATTTGGGCAACCCCTTCACCTGCATAGATACGTGCCGGTAAATTGGTGGTATTGGAGAACTCTAACGTGACATGCCCTTCCCACTCTGGCTCAAGCGGCGTGACATTCACAATGATGCCACAACGTGCATAAGTAGATTTCCCTAAGCAAATGGTAAGCACATTGCGTGGAATACGAAAATACTCAACCGTACGCGCTAAGGCAAAAGAGTTGGGTGGAATAATACAAACATCCGATTCAATATTGATGAAGCTATTGTCATCAAAATTTTTGGGATCGACAATTGCCGAATGCACATTGGTAAAGACTTTAAACTCACGTGCACAACGGACATCATAACCATAACTAGATACGCCATAGGATACGATTTTTTCGCCCTGCTCATTCACACGCACCTGATTGGCCGCATAGGGTTCGATCATGCCGTGTTTTTCGCTCATTTCTCGAATCCAACGATCGGATTTAATTGCCATTCAAATTTCCCAAAATAGCTAAACACAAGTATTGCGCTGTACTTTAACTGAAAAAGTCAATGAAGGAAATGGGTAGCACGTTTGCAAGCGATGCAATTATAACGCCGCACTACCGCTATCAGCTCACCGCGGCTCTGCAGTACCCCGCTTAAATCTGCGGTTTAGATGCTCCTAAGTCATAGCGTATATTTACATGATAAAAAAGCCATCTTGTGATGGCTTTAGATGATGGCATGGGCTTAACCTTGTCCGCGCTCAGTTGTAAGCCGTGCTCAGAGCTGTAAATTGTTAATGGCTGAGAAACCCAAAGGGATACAAAAAATCATTAATACAATCGATGCCATTTTCTGTAAATTATTCTGATTGAAAAATTTATGTTGTCGTTTCGCCAAGATGGAACCCAACGTGATCCAAAAAAAAGCGATTGGAAGAATGAGTAAAATAAAGACCAACATATGCAAGCTATAGGCAGTGAAATTTTGCCACGCATAAGCTGGAAAAATTGCAGATGCAAATAACAATGCTTTAGGGTTGAGCAAGGTCGCAAAAAATAACTCACGTGGCTTAATAGCCACTGCTACATTGTCGATGTCTTCTACTGGGCTACGCCATAACTTAATCGCCAAATATAAAATATAAGTCGCACTAAACAGCTTTAACACATCTGGAATCAGCGGATATTGCTTGGATAAAGTCCCAACCAAAGCTCCCCACAAGGTAATGGAAATAATATATCCAAATGCTTCTGCAGGAATCAAGTTCAAAGATGGGCGCACACCGATTTGAATGCCAGACGATGCCAGTAATGTATTGGTCGGACCGGGTGTTAACAGGATTGTTACAACTAAACCGATGAATAACAATGAAATCATCCATTGACCTCAAAAACAAAATCGATTCAGCTTAGAATATTTTGCCAATCGCCGCCAAGTCTTTTTATATAACAAAATATATTTAAAAGTTTAATTTAAGGGCAAACTTTACCAATCATTCAAACTGCAAAGCCACTATATTCCTGATATACAACAGAGAACTAATGATAGATTTTGCCAGTATAATGCTGAGCACAATCATAGCAACAACTGTTTATTTTTTGTTCTAATTACATGAAAATTCCACTTTATCTAACAAAATACACCTCACTTTGGGATTATTTTAAACAAATACCGTCTACAAAACCCGTATACAAAAAACGCAGTAAAAGATACTGCGCATTAAACAGAGATAGGAGCAGCATGCCCCCAACTCTCACTAAAAGCTAAAAGATACGATGTTGATCTTTGGCTTTAAGTGGCAACTGCTGTTTAATCTTTTCCGCAATCGCCAAGTAATGCTCGGCTGCATCATCTTGCGCAATCACCGAAGGTCGCCCTGCATCGGCGTTTTCTCGGATATTCACTTGTAAGGGTAATCTGCCCAATAATGGAATATGGTATTGTGCTGACAATTGCTCACCGCCGCCCATCCCAAAAATCTGTTCTTCAAAACCACAATTCGAACAAATATGAGTCGACATATTTTCGATCACGCCCAATACAGGAATCTGCACTTTATTAAAAAGCGCAATACCTTTGGTGGCATCCATCAAGGCTACGTTTTGTGGAGTGGTAACAATAATTGCCCCCGTTACGGGAATACGCTGTGCCATAGTTAGCTGAATATCGCCAGTACCTGGTGGCATATCAATCACGAGAACATCAAGATCTGGCCATAACGTCTGATTAAACAACTGCATTAATGCGCCAGTTGCTTTGGGACCTCGCCATGCCACTGGGGTATTATGATCACCAGTTAAATGACCGATCGATAGCACTGGCATCCCGTAGGCATCGAGCGGGACAAAATGTTCTGATTCAATCATTGGGGTTTGTCCAGCATTGCCTAACATAGTTGGAATACTTGGACCATAGATATCTGCATCTAATACTCCCACCTTGAGACCTAACTGTTTTAAAGCAAGTGCTAAGTTGACCGTTGTGGTTGATTTACCCACGCCACCTTTGCCCGAAGATACCAACAACACATGTTGAATACGCGGATGTGGCGCAATATCTCGTTGTTGTGGTGCAGTTTTAGCAATCGCTGGTTGCTCTGCTTGCTTAAGTTGTTGTTGATAGTCTGCTGTGGCGTCCACTACAGGCGGAATATTCCCCGCTTTGCCCGTGCTTTGCGGTGTAGCGTTTGCTGAGGAGCTACTGCTCTGAGTAGCTTTCTTTTGAATAACATGTAGATTGAGTTCATCAATGCCATAAGGCTTTAATGTGAGTGCCAGCTCATCATGAATACGTTGCAAATACTGGGTTTCATCGGCAAAGCAGGTCAAAGTCAATTGTAATACACGACCTTCGATATTGAGCTGAGTAATACGTTGTTGTAAAACAAAATTGCTATTTTCAAGGCGGTAACTTTCTAAAACTTGCTGGACTTGCTGAGCATCGACCTCAGCAGAAAAAAGCGATTTAAGTGATGCAAGCCATGACATAATTTACTCCACACTACGCTGATGCAGTAGCCTTAGATGTTCGTTCAATACCGCTTTGCAACCAAGTTCAACCCCACGATCTCAGCAGCAAAATTCCCAACTATGTTACTTGGATTTCAATGAAATAGCCAAGCTCTAACGAACAAAAAAGCCCCATGCTATACACCGGTATAACATGAGGCTGCTGTTCATCAAGAAGCTCCGATTCATCTTGGGCTTAACCCAAGGTTGTCGTGCCCTCAAATGAAGACTTATTGGTCTTCTTTCTCGTCTTTATCATCATGCCCTTTCAAGCTATTGAGTTTTTCGCTGGCAGCATGCTTTAACTCATCAAACTTACTGACTGCTTGATTTTTTAAGGCATCTAACTTTTCTTCAGCCTGATGTTTTAGCTCACTTGCCTTGGCTTTGGCTTCTTCCAGTTTATGTGCCGCATCATCTTTTAACTGACCCAATTTATCTTCAACTTGTGTTTTGGCATCATGGGCATGTTGCTTTAAGGCATCGACTTTATCTTCAGCATCTTGCTTATGCTGTTGATAGTCACTTTGTGCATCGTGTTTCAATTGATCAAGCTTTTTTTCACCGTCAAGCTTTAACTCTTCGACCTGATGTTTCGCATCATCAAGTTTTTTCTCCGCTTGTAGTTTTGCTTCTTTTGCCTGATGTTTAATGTCATCACCCAATTCTGATGCTTTGTTTTTGAGATCATCTAATGGTTGCTTATTTGTCATTATAAAACCCTCATGATTTACGATATTGTGAAAAACAATTTGATAAACAATGTGATAAAAATTCTGATGAAAATTATTGAGGTCTAAGATGCATTGCCTGAGTCACCAAGCACCACATCATGATTGATTGCCTCCCACACCCCTTTAAAACTCAGAGATTAAAACCCAGATATAACGCACGATTTAAAGTGTTAATAATACCTGTAAAAATAAAGTATTGGCTGCGCTCTGCAACAAAGAACATACAGAATATAGGCCAAGCACACCTAGAGAGATGAGCGACCTAAAACCTAGCACTGCATCTGTACAGCACTTATAGCATGCTTTTTCTTAGCTGTTTATCTCAATAAAATCATACTTTTGATGAAAAAGCGCGGATTCCCTTGTGCAAGTCACAGTCAACTCATGTAAAATCAAAAACCTTGTTATCACTAGCGATGAGAGTGTTCTTTCCGTGCGTAAAATATTAGTCACCAATGCCCTCCCTTATGCCAATGGACCAATCCATATGGGTCACTTACTCGGTTATATCCAAGCAGATATCTGGGTTCGGGCCATGCGCGCAATGGGACATATGGTCACTTATGTCTGCGCAGATGATGCACACGGTACCGCAATTATGTTGCGTGCTGAGGCAAACGGCATTACACCAGAACAATTGATTGCCCAAGTGCAACAAGAGCATGAACGTGATTTTTCACAGTTTGCCATTGAGTTTGATCACTATGATTCAACCCATAGCCAGACCAACCAAGACCGTGCTGCTGAAATCTATATCAAGAACCGTGATGCAGGGCATATTGCAGTACGTCCAGTCAGTCAATTATTTGACCCTGAAAAAGGGATGTTCTTATCCGATCGCTTTATTAAAGGCAGCTGCCCTAAATGTAAGGCTGATGATCAATATGGTGATTCCTGTGAAGTCTGTGGGACCACCTACAATGCAACCGAATTGCTCAAGCCACGCTCGACCTTAAGTGGTGCAACACCAGTTGAGAAATCCTCTGATCACTACTTCTTTAAACTACCTGATTTCAAAGAATATTTACAAAAATGGACCCGTGATGAAGGGCGTTTACCCACCTCTATTGCCAACAAATTAGATGAATGGTTTGAAGCAGGTTTGACGGATTGGGATATTTCGCGTGATGCGCCTTATTTTGGTTTTGAAATTCCTGAAGCACCCAATAAATACTTTTATGTCTGGGTCGATGCACCAATTGGCTACATGTCCAGCTTTGAGAACTACATCAAAAGCAAACGTCCAGATCTAAACTTTGATGACTACTGGAAAAAAGACAGCCAAAATGAGGTATATCATTTTATTGGTAAAGATATTGTCTATTTCCACGCATTATTCTGGCCGGCGATGCTAGAAGGCGCCAACTACCGCACGCCGAGCGCTTTGTTTGTCAATGGTTTCTTGACGGTCAATGGGCAGAAGATGTCAAAATCGCGCGGCACATTTATTAAAGCGGAAACCTATGCCCAGCATTTAAACCCAGAATATCTACGCTATTACTTTGCATCTAAGTTATCTGATAAAGTCGAAGACTCTGATCTAAACTTAGATGATTTTGTACAAAAAGTTAACTCTGACTTGGTTGGTAAAGTCGTTAATATTGCCAGCCGTTGTGCCAAATTTATCAATAAAGACTTTGCCAACACCCTTGCTGCCGAAGTAGCAGAACCCGAACTCATCCAAAGCTTTATTGATGCAGGTGAAGCCATTATTCGTGCCTATGAACAGCGCGAATTCTCAACTGCAATTCGCGACATCATGGCGTTGGCTGATCGTGCCAACCAGTATATCGATGAGAAAAAACCTTGGGCATTGGCGAAGCAAGAAGGTCAAAGCGCACAAGTCCATGCGGTATGCTCCGTTGGCATTAACTTATTCCGTCAATTGGCGATCTATTTAGCCCCGGTACTACCGAAACTGGCTGCCCAAGTACAAGACTTCTTAAAACTAGAGCGTTTTGACTTTGCATCACGTCAACAAATCTTGGCAAAACATGAGATTGCTACCTTCCAGCCCCTAATGCAACGTGTTGATAAAAAAGCTGTTGATGCCATGGTTGATGCCTCTAAAGATTCATTAACCCAAGCAACAACAACAGAAAACAGCAGTCATAAAAAACAGAAAAATACTCAAAACCCTGCTAAAACCCCTGCTGCGACCACAGAGCAAATTCAAATCGATGATTTCTTAAAAGTCGATTTAAGAGTGGCCGAAGTCATTGCGGCCAATCATGTAGAAGGTTCAGATAAGTTATTACAACTGACCCTGAACGCTGGTGAGGCTGAACCCAGAAATGTATTGAGCGGTATTCGTAGCCAATATGCTGCAGAAGACTTGGTCGGTAAATTGGTGGTATTGGTCGCCAATCTCGCGCCACGTAAAATGCGCTTTGGGACGTCAAATGGTATGGTCTTAGCAGCGGGGAATGGCGAAGGGATCTTTATTATTTCGCCAGACCAAGGTGCTCAACCTGGTGATAAAGTCAGTTAAAAGCAGTTACAGCCAGCAGTGCAAAACAGCAGCCCCACCAACGGGACTGCTGTTTTTTTATCTATTTTTCTATCTATTTTTTATCTGTTTGAGCGTAAAACCCTGTCCTTTAGACCATTGCGCCATAGGGCATAAGCCTATAGAGCGTAGCACTAAGCCGGTTTAAACCAGATCGTTTCACACGGGACACTATTGCGACCATAGTCCTGCCCCCAAGCGCGAAAGCCAGAAGTATCGATATGAATATTATGCTTTGGATAAATACCTAGCCCCATCTTTAATGCTTCACCAGATGCTTTCCAGAATTGACAGATCTTTTCTTCAATTTGTTTATATTCTACTTCGCTATAAGGTTGTAGCTGGCTATTGAGCATTTTAAAATCGACTGCATTGTTGATTTTATGCTTAGAGTTTTTCGCACCGCGCACACATTCATTGCTCTGATCATTACGATAAGTCGAAATAATTTTATAATTGGCAAAAATTCCTTCTGCTTTCATACGTTCAACCAACTGTATACTGGCGATAATATTCGGCCAGTATTGTTGTGGCGGCAGCGAAAAACGCAAAGTTTCACATTGCATCGGCATGCGATGCGCAGTATAGGTTAAATCTAATAATGTCACGGAGTGCTGTAGCGACTTTGAGACATAAGCTTGATAATCATTCAATAATTTTGGATCTTGCTGTTTTTTCCAGTGTTCAAATTGCGCGGGCAACTGCGTATTTTCCGAGCTTTGCTCGTCATTCGTTTTGCCTAGGTCAGGTTGATCTTGATGACAACCCACACCGAATATCACGAGGGTACTCAGGCAGATTTTCAGTATTTTCATTGCTCTAGTATTTAGATTTTCGTCAGCTCTAAATATACAGCTTGCGAAACAAATGTTCCATCCTTTTGAACTTTATAATAATCTCGAACTAAGTCCGAGACCTTATTTTGTAAATTCAAAATCGTCGCGACAGCATCGGCTGGACTTTGCATCCGTTGTACCCAGCTTTGAAAATCCAATGTGAGACTTTGCCGTTCAATCTGTTGTGCATGAAAGCCAGCTTGCTCGGTCATTTGTATCCATTCCGCCAAGCTATAGTCGCGCACATGGCTAGGATCTCTTATAAATTCAATGCTTTGAATAAATGTATCTAAAATAGGATGACTACTGCCTACAATATCAAAAATCACCACACGACCATGATCACGTAATACCCGATGAATCTCAGCCAAAGCTTGCGGTAAATTTTGCCAATGATGCGCAGAATAACGACTCACCACCAGATCAAAACGCTGTGCGGCAAAGCTTAAGTTTTCAGCAACACCAACCTGACCTGTGACATTTGCAAAGCCTTTTTGTTGCGCTTGTTGTACGACTAGATCGACCATTTCAGCACTCAAATCATAGGCGGTAATGGCTTTGGCATAGGGGGCGAGATGATAACTGACATGACCACCGCCACAGCCTAAATCGAGAATCTCTTGATATTGATGTTGCTGCACTAACGCTTGCATTTTGCCAAACTCTAGCCCTTGTGCATGTACCTTACTTTTTAAATACGCTTCTGACTTGCCTTGATATTGCTGCTCGTTCAGCTGATGTTGGCTGACCTGTGGCTTAGACATTTACCTTGCTCCTATATGCTTAAGGTCTAACATAGCGTTTTTTATGGCAAAATATAATTGATGAATTTTTATAGGTATGATTACTTATTTTTATAAATGTTGTTTTTATAGATAGTGCATCCAAAAACAAGTAAACGCCAAACCTACATGCTGGCAAATACTCATTTAAGTTTTATATTGCTCCATCCAAACGATTCCTAAGCAAACTGATCATAGACCTTCCAGCTTATTTTGCCTCTTTTATACACATAAACTTTGTATTAAAATAAGCACATCGGACAAAAGTGTCCGTCAAATATACAACATGCGCATCACCTCATCACAACACAAGATGGGTACTATGCGCTTAAGGTCATCTCGCCCCATGAATAAACGACTAGATCAAGCACAATATAATCGTGAACAATTATTAAATGCGGCACTACATGTTTTCCGCCAGCACGGTATTCATGCTCCGTTGCAACGCATCATCGATCAAGCGCAAGTTGGTCGTGCTACTTTTTATCGGAACTTCGCAGACCGACGTGCCCTCGTGCTTGCCATGATGCAACATGCCTTGCAACGTTTGGACAGCAAAGCACAGTATTATTCACAGTTTCCAGATGGTTTTATCCGTTTAATCGAAAGCCATGTGCATAATTTGCCCTACCTCACCGCACTGATGGAATACTGGCGTGTCATCCCGCGTGATGATCCTGATTTACAGCGCTTATTTGCACAACGTGA
The DNA here is from genome assembly GCF_001704115.1 of Acinetobacter larvae. Taxonomy (NCBI): domain Bacteria; kingdom Pseudomonadati; phylum Pseudomonadota; class Gammaproteobacteria; order Moraxellales; family Moraxellaceae; genus Acinetobacter; species Acinetobacter larvae. Next base: position 637,406 of record NZ_CP016895.1, on the reverse strand, counting down.
TCAAATTCTACAACCTTTGATTGAACAAGCCATCGCCCATGGTGTTTGTCGTCCAGACTTAACGACTGAAGACTATGGCATGATCAGTGCAATCCTAAGAGCATCGTTTCAAGGGTTGAATGAACCCGAACAAATCCAACTGGCAAAACGTGCCTTAGAGCTGCTCATTCACGGTATACGGGCGTATCCTTAATGGCACAGCAACCACGCTTATTAGAGCCAGCACCCGACTGGACGGCGGACGAACGCCCAACTTTACCGGGCTCGCCAGCAGCGATTCAACATGCACCACTGAAACGGCTGTGTTATTTACTGACAGGGATTTTTATTGCCATTGCTGCCAGCTTGAGTAATGGTTTTATTAGCGCCAACCTCAGTCTCATTCAAGGCGAATATGCCCTAACCCCCAGTGAAGTGGCATGGCTGCCTGCCGTCTATGTTATGGCAAATGTCAGCTCTAACTTAATTTTATTTAAAGCACGTCAGCAATATGGTTTACGGCTGTTTTCTGAAATTGGTTTGTTATTGTTTATTGCCGTGTTGCTCTTGCATCTTATGGTACAGACCTTTGAAATGGCGCTCTTTGTGCGATTCATGAGTGGTTTAGTGGCCGCACCGCTCAGCTCACTGGGCATGTACTACATTATGCAGGCTTTTAGACGGGTGCATTTTGGTAAAGGCATTTATTTAGCCTTGGGCCTGCAACAGCTGGGGGTGCCCTTGGCGTGGATTATTTCCCCCGCACTGGTCGATATCAACAACTGGTCTATGCTCTATAGTTTTGAGCTAGGCTTGGCATTGTGCTGTTTTGCGATGGTGGTTGCACTCAAACTACCACGTAGTCTAAAAATTGCGGTATTTGAAAAACAAGATTTTCTGACCTTTGCCCTATTGGCACCCGGTTTTGCCTGTTTATGTATTGTTCTGACCCAAGGACCTATTGTCTGGTGGTTGGATGCACCGCAATTGGCTTATTGGTTAATTGCAGGCTTGAGCTTAGTGATGCTGGGACTTTGCTATGAACATTTTCGTGTTAATCCATTGATTATGACCCGTTGGATTGGCACGGCATCGGTGATTAATTTTGTCTTTGCAGCATTGGCGATTCGGATCATTATGTCTGAGCAAAGCTTTGCTGCAGTCAACTTCCTAAAAACCATGGGCATGGGACCAGACCAATTTGTTCCGCTCTATGTCGTCATCTTTTTAGGCATTACTGCGGGTACATTATTTAGTGCACTCAGCTATGCCAGAGAACGAATTTTCCTCAATCTACTGTTGGCTGAAGCATTGATCTTAATCGCCTGTGCTTTGGACTACCATTTGACCAGCGCAGTAAGACCAGAAAACTTTTTTCTCAGTCAATTTCTGGTTGGCTTCGCAGGCGGTGCCTTTATTGGACCGCTTTTGCTCACGGGTATGATCAGTGCTTTACAAAAAGGACCAACGCATATTGTCACTTTTATTGTGTTATTTTCTGCGACACAAAATTTTGGTGGGCTAATCGGTAATGCTTTTTTCTCGACCTATCAGCAATATCGTAGTCAAAACTATAAAATGCAAATCATTAGTGATTTATCACCGACTGAACCCTTATTGCAACAACGCTTACAAAGCGATCAACAACGCAATCTCGCCTATCTTAGTGATCCACAACGACGGCAACAACAAGCACTGCTCACCCTCAATCAAAAGATGACTCAAGAAGCACAAGTACGTGCCTATAACGACGTCATCGCGCTAAATGGCGTATTTGCTTTAATTTTATTACTCTGGGGCAGTGCCAATATTGCTTGGACAAAGTATCGCCTGAAAAAGTTAGCCTCAACATTAGCCGCTAAGCCATCCACCAATCCGTCTTCTATTTCCGTGAAAAGTTGAGTGTATTATGTCAGAAGATAAAATAGCATCGACTCAGCCCGATCGTGGCAATGTCACAGCGCAACCGCAAGCAGTGCCTGCAAGCAATAGCCGTCACAATGAGGGCGCTACTGATCCCAACAACAATACCGCAGAAGCAGTCGCATCTGTACCACACAATAGCGCACTGCTGGCTGCACCGAGTAAGTTAATTCGCACCCCCAAAGCGGTATTACTGCTCATGCTAGTGGTATTTTTACTGGGGATCACGGTGATTTTATGGGCATGGCGGATTGGACCTTTTGCCAGTGCCATTGAACGCACCGACAATAGCTACATCAAGGGGCAAACGACGATTTTATCTTCGCAAATCAATGGCTATGTCCAAGATGTCTTGGTCAAAGACTTCGACCGTGTACATAAAGGTCAAGTGCTGATGCATATAGATGCAACGCCCTATCAGCAAAAAGTCACACAGGCTGAATCGGGCTTGGAACAAGCCAACAATAACTTCGCCAATCAAACACAACTGATTGCACAGCGACAGGCTGATATCCGTGCAGCACAAGCCAAAGTTGAACAAGCTCAGGCCGCACAACAATTGGCTTTGGCCCAGTTACAACGTTATCAACAACTTGGCGATAGTGGTGCCGCAGCCAAAGCGGAACTTGACCATGCACGTGCCGATGCACAAAACACCACCGCCCTACTGAGACAGGCGCAAGCAAATGTTGAGGTTGCCCAGCAAGCACTTAAAACGGCACAAGTTGCTGCAACAGGTTTACAAGCGCAGGTCAACAGTGCCCAAGCACAAGTCGATCAAGCAACCACCACACAAGACTACAGCATCATTCGCGCACCAATGGATGGGCAACTCGGTGAAGTAACACCGCGCATTGGCCAATATGTGGCTGCGGGGACACAATTGCTGTATTTGATTCCCCCTAAAACTTGGGTTTTGGCCAACTTCAAAGAGACCCAAATCGCCCATATCAAAATCGGGCAGGCCGCTTCATTTACTGTCGATGCATTGCAACATCAAAAATTTACCGGGCGTGTTGAGCAAATCGCACCTGCCGCAGGTTCAGAATTTAGTGTGCTCAAGCCAGACAATACCACCGGTAACTTTACCAAAGTGGTACAACGCATTTCTGTCCGTATTGCCATTGATCCCAATCAGCCACACCTCGAACAGCTTCGTCCAGGTATGTCGGTGGTGACCTCAATCGATACGCAAAGCCAGCCGATGCAGCTCAACCCCTAAAAGCCTAAAGGCTTACAGCACTCGATCAAGGATACCGCAACCACCATGTCTAACCCACAAAGCGCCCCAGATACAGCACATATTTTGCAAAGATTTCAACAGATTGCACAACAAATCCCCTATCAAGATTTGGGTGAGATCGCAGGTGTACAGCTTGGTATTAAACGCTTGGATTGCATACATCCGCAGATTTCTGGCAATAAATTTTTTAAACTAAAATACAATCTGGTCGCTGCACGGGCACAAGGCTATCGACAATTGCTGACCTTTGGCGGTGCCTATTCCAATCATATTGCCGCCACTGCCTATGCCGCACAGCTTTTTGGCTTTGACAGTATCGGGATCATCCGTGGTGAGGAGCTGGCAGAGCGCCCACGCAATGCAACCCTGCACCATGCCGAACAGCTTGGTATGAGCTTAAATTTTGTTTCACGTGAAAATTATAGGCAAAAACAACAGCCTAGCTATATGGCACAATTACAACGACACTACCCAGATGCTTATATCTTGCCAGAAGGTGGCAGTAACCTGCTGGCTGTACAAGGCTGCGAAGAGATTTTGAGTGCGCAGGATCGAGAGAATTATGATGTGATTTGCTGTGCTGTAGGTACAGGCTCAACCTTGGCGGGACTGATTCGTGCCAGTGACACCCGTCAGCAAGTGCTTGGTTTCTCGGCATTAAAAGGTTGTTTTCAGGCAGACAGCATTCAACAATATACGCGGGCGCAACATTGGCGCCTGACTGATGACTATTGCGGTGGAGGCTATGCCAAAAGTTCTACCGAATTACGGGCATTTATGCAAGATTTTGAAGCGCGTTATCAAATTCCACTCGAACAGGTGTATACCGCAAAAATGTGCTATGGCGTGATTGATTTAATTCAACAAGGTTATTTCCCGACTGCGAGTCGCATCTTACTGCTGCATACTGGCGGGCTACAAGGGCGTAACATCTAAGCTGCTCTGTCTAAGTCACTAATATGCTAGTTAAGCCACTGATATGCCAGTATAGGCGAGCAACATTATTCCTATGTCTGCTCTTGATTTCTTCAAGAGATTTCGAGATATATAGAATATAAAGCAGTACGCTCAAAAGGCTGAATGCCGCGCCCCTAGATGGACTACGATCTATTGCCGAAAAAAAACTAGAAATTGTTTATAATGCGCAGCAATTTGATTGAATGAGTCCATTATGGCTACCTCAGAATATGACGTAATTGTGCTAGGCGGTGGTGCATCAGGGTTAATGCTCGCTGCGCTTGCTGGTGCACGTGGTCGTCGCGTATTGGTTTTGGAAAAATCCAATAAAGTCGGTAAAAAGATTTTAATGTCTGGTGGCGGTAAATGTAATTTTACCAACCTATATGTCGAAGCTGAGCACTTTATTAGTCATAATCCTCATTTTGTTATTTCGGCATTGTCACGTTATAGCAATTGGGATTTTATTGGGCTGGTCAGTGATTATAAAATTGCCTATGAAGAACGCAAACACGGTCAGTTATTTACCCAAAATGGTGCCAAAGAAATTTTAGACATGTTGCTTGAGCAATGCCAACGCAGCCAAAATGTCGAGATTCTGTGTCAGTGTGACGTGAGTAAAGTACAAACGCGCTTAAATGGTCAGTTTGAAGTCAAAAGCAATCAAGGCACATGGCGCGCTCAGTCTTTGGTAGTGGCGACCGGTGGGCTGTCGATTCCAACGCTCGGTGGTTCAGGCTTTGGTTATGACTTAGCCAAACAATTTGGTCATCAAGTCTATCCAACCCGTGCCGGGCTTGCCCCCTTTACCTTTAGTGATCAATTTAAAGCACTTACCACCCGTCTAAGTGGTACGGCGGTCGATGTGATGCTATCCAATCAACGCCAGTCTTTTCATGAAGCACTCCTATTTACTCACCGTGGTCTGAGTGGACCCAGTGCTTTACAGCTGTCGAACTATTGGCATTTAGGGGAAACGATTCATATAGATTTTTTCCCAACGCGACAACTCTATGCAGAACTTAGCCACGCCAAAAAACAACAGCCGAAAATCCTGCTACGAACTTGGTTAGCCGAATGGCTGCCGAAAAGCGTGGTCTTAGAATTACAACAAATCATTTGGTTGGAACAAGCTGAGTTACCTTTGGCACAGATTGCCGATGAGAAGTTATTATATATTGCCCAGCAATTACATCACCTCACCGTAAAACCAGCAGGTACTGAGGGCTATCGTACGGCGGAAGTGACCTTGGGAGGTGTCGATACGCAGCAGGTTTCCTCTAAAACCATGCAAAGTCAGATACAACAAGGGCTATATTTTATTGGTGAAGTATTGGATGTGACGGGTCATCTGGGCGGCTATAATTTTCAGTGGGCCTGGTCATCTGCCTATGCCGCCGCACAATATGTCTAGATGTCTAGTCTGCGATCACCATAAACGATTAAGAGCGCAATAGGAAAAGTCATAACGCCGCTTCCCTGCTGCGCGCTGCTCAAATTTACCGTAACTTAAGCTGATGAACCATTAAGCTTTTGGCGTGCTAGACTGGTCTTGATCACGATCTGCTGTGTTATCTGTATTGCTGTCTGTATTGCTGTCTGTATTGTTATCGGCATCGGCACTATTGTCTATGCCGTGGTCTGTATGCTGTACTTCAGCCGTTGCCACTCTACTCTGTTGTGCTTCATCTTCAGCTTTAGGCGCACTTTGCGTGACTATAACATCGAGTTCTGCTGCCGCAGTTGCTGCCTGTTGTTGCAGCGTGTCAAGCGTGGTTGTGGATACTGGTGCCAAATCCACTGCACCGTGTAGGTCTGCTAGTTTTTTCTTTTTTGCAAACACAAAACGATATGCTGCATAGAGAAAACCAGCAGTAACCCCAACAATGACGAATGGTGCCAATGCACCGCGTTTTTTAGTTTGAGACATGAAGCATTACTCCTTAGACAAGCGCATAACAGCACGTAGACTCGCCCACATGCTGTTATGCTTATTTAAGCATCTGATATTCATAAGAATGAGTGTAGAAGAATTTTGTAGATCTGCAACGCTATGCAGAGATAAATAACAAAATTCCCGAGCACTGTAAAAGTGCTCGGGAAAATGACGCAATAAACTGATAAATTTGCAGTAATCGGCTTAATGGTTTTGATCTGGTGTATTTTGATCCGGCGTATTTGCATCCGATTCATTTGCAGACTCTGGCGCTGCAGGCTTTTGCTCTAACAAGGCTACAGGCTCTGTACGTGACTTATCACAGTTTTTCTCTTGTTCATCCAAGAATCTGTTTAGTACACGTTCTGCAGGTTGACGACCACCCAAGCCGAAAGCCAAAGCGAATGCGACAGCAACCGCACCGAGGGTTAAGCCGAAGGCAAGGTTAACAATAGAGTCGGCAATGCCCATGGCACGAAGCCCCATTGCCAATACCAATCCCATAATCAAAATACGGACTAAATTGGCTAACCATTTGGAGTTGTGGCTAGAACCACGTTGTACCGTTTCGGCAACCAAATTGGCTAACCAGAAACCGATCACCAAGATCACAGCACCAAATAAGATATTGGCACCAAAATGGATAAACATCGCAATCAAATCACTGACTTGATCTAAACCAATACGATGCGCAGCTTCAGATACTGCAAACAACATGGTAAAGAATACGATGAAGTAACCAATAATCACCGATAGTTTTTGTTGGTTGAGTAAGCGTTGTAAACCGATTTTTTCAGGTAAGCTATCAATTCCTGTACCAGATAATACTTCTGTGATCAGACGTGCGATTAAGCGCGCCACCACATAAGCAAAAATCAGAATCAATGCTGCAGCAATAATATTTGGAATCGCAAATAAAATCTGATTCAGCATATTGGTTGCAGGATCAGAGATCGCATGAATACCAAGAGCTTCAAATGCGATGATCAAAGTCGTGATAATCACCACAGTAAAAACTAATGTTCCAAGGAAGGTCGAAATGCTGGAGTTTTTAAATAAACCAATTTTTTCGACATTTTGCTGTAAGCTCAGACTATTACTCAAACCTTCCACAATACCGCGTAGAATTTTGGCAATGATATAACCGACAAACACAATTACAGCACTAATAAACAGCTGCGGTAAGAAGGTAATGACGTCATTAACCATTTGCTGTACTGGAGCCAGCAAACCATTGAGTTTTAAAATCGATAATACGATCGGTAAGAAGAGTAATAAAATAAGCCAATACACGATCTCAGCAATATTTTTACTGATCTGGCTCACGCCAACTTCACTACTGAGTTTCTCATCAAGTTCTGTTTTTGATAATGCCGTCGTTAAAGCGCTACGCACCAAATTGGCCAATAACCAACCCACAAAGGCAACGATTGCAGCGGCAATCAGATGTGGAATAAACAGCAGAACCTGAGCTACCATTGAACTGAGCGGACCGCTGACACTACTGATATTGAGAATATTCAGTGCTGCAATAATGGCAATAATTAAAATAAACCAAAATACCAGCTTGGCTAATAAACTTTCATAATTTAAACTAGATTCATTGCCAGATATTTTTCCTGTAGCTGAGCTGAGATGTTGGTTTGTATTGATCTTATTGAGTAGTTTCTTAACGCCAGCAGAAATCAATAATGCTAGAATCCACCCTAAAATTAATATCAGTACAGCCGAAATAATAGGTTGAAATTGTTCCCAATAATACATGGAATCAAATCGTCCCAATGTTTGTCCAAAATAATCGTGCATCTGGATACCCTCTTCTTATCATTGCTTTGCGCAACTTAAAACATTGTGAAGTATTGAATGAGTAGTAATAATTAAATATTAGCCTAGTTACATAATCGCTTATGCCGTTCACATGACATGCTGAAAAAAACAGATATAAGCAAGAATGCTATCACATAATTGTGCTTAACATCACAACAAATATATAAGTCTGCTAAATAGATAACACTATATCAGACTCTTTATTTTGTTTTATTTGATGTATTTATGATCTACTTATAGCAAACTTAAGCAACAAAGCTCAAGCAAGATTACATAAATAGTGCTGTAAAAATAAACGCATCGCGACAGCGACTTTGAAAGGAGAAAACCTACTCGTACAATTACTTGCAAGCTTTTCTATCGAAATTGAGAGCCATGAATATCTAAAAACTTATTTTTTTATTGGATATATTATGCAGAAGAAATGGCCAAAAAATGACAGCGATAGATCACAAAGAGATATCTTAAGTTTGATTAAAATATTTTATCAATCGCACAACCACAAAATGCCAAGATCGGAAGTAACATGTCACCCATTTTAAGAATCGTACAACAACAAGGCATAGCAATTGGTATCGCGCTTTTCTTCTCCTTTATTTTGCGCCTGCTGATATTAGTTATCCCGATCATCTTTGGTAAAGTACTGGACCGATTAGCTGAGGGACAAAGCGACATTATGTCGCTGTTACTCCTCAGTGCTGCTATCAGTATTTTATATGCCTGTATGGCGCCCTTTTTGGTGCAAAAAATTACGCAAACCTTTCAAGAAATACTCAGACAATTTTCTATTGCAATGGTGCGTGTTATTTTTCAAAAAGACTATCAATTCTTTGAACAAAAAGGTTTGGGTTCACTGATTCGACAGCTAGAACGCGGCACCTTGGCTTATGAGAAACTCTTTCTTTTTATTGCTAATATTTTGCTCCCCAATAGTATTGGGCTGGTGCTGATTGCCGTATATTTGGCGTATACCGCCAATCTCAGTCTGGTCTTATTTTTAATGGTCTGGTCGATTTTATCGGTGTGCTGTATTTCCTATGCCATTAAATGTAGACGCCCACATATTCAAGCCATTAATGACACAGAAGACCAGCTCAGTGATGACTTTGCAGAAACGTTTTTAGCCGCACGCAGCATTAAGAGTTTAAATAGTCTGGATAAGTCTGCCCAACAGTTAAATCGAAGTTATCGGGATTATGCGCAAAAGAGCAGCATCCTGTCATTTTATTCAGAGAGCTTAAAATCGACACAGTTTATTTTGCTCAATTTAGCAAGCTGTATGATCATGTTGCTCGGTGTTTATATTTTTTTACAACAACAGCGCATCAGTATTGGTGACTTTGTGGTGATTTATAGTTTGGCAGCAATCTTTATGGGTAATATTATTAGCCTGACCGAGGCATATAAAGAATATGATCAGTTTAAACTCGATAAAGCGCAGTTAGATCATATTCTCGCTTTAGACAATATTCGCATGCAAGCCAACACCCCGTATGATGTTCAAACTCCACCTATACTGACCATACAAGCTTTCCAATATGAGATACATCCATATAAAACACTGACCAACCCTAGCAGCTTTCAAATTGAGGCAGGAATGAAAGTTGTGATTGTGGGTGCCACAGGTGAAGGGAAAACCACACTCATGAAAATTCTGGCGGGTATTATCGATCTACCACAAACCGTATATGTCGATGCGACAGATCTACACGATTTCAGTGCGCAACAACTGGCACAATGTCGCTCAGTGTCAGCACAATTTCCAGATTTTCTTAGTGGTGATTTTCAGCGCAGTATTTTATTGGATTATTTACATGCTGAACCTGAAAGTTGTCGAGAACATTTACAAACGCTCGGCTTTGCCGAAACGACGATTCAACGACTTTTAACTGAAACTGTTGCTATTGAGCAATTGTCGGGTGGTGAGAAAAAACGCCTTGATATTTTAAGAACAGCGTATATGCACAGCCCGATTATATACTTTGATGAACCAACTGCATCCTTAGATGGCGAGGTAGCCACACAAGTTTGGCAATTTATCTTTGCGGTGCATCGGGCTAAAACCATGATCTGTATTAGTCATGATGCATCCTATTTGCAACATTTTGATTTAATAATAAAAATCCAAGACAGCCAACTACAGGTCTATCGCAATACGGAGCAGCTTGAATCGCTTTCAGCAACCGCTATTTAGACAATGAGGCGGTTTTTTCAGTGGATTTCAGCTATAATGTGCGCTGTATTTTTTATCCAAATGCATTATGGCTTATCCACGACAAACCGTTTCGCTTGAACTAGACACCGATGTTACGCATCAGTGCTCTCTACATCACACGCGTGACGATCATTTGATCGGCATTATTAGTTTTCAAAAGCCTAGCCTATTTTTAAAATGGGGAGACTTAGAATACTTTCGTCGCCGTAGCGATGAATTTTCAGTCATGCCGTTTCCAGATTGTGTCAATGCCATGATTATCGATATTCAAGAGGTATTGGCTTATCTAGATCAAGATGTTCCCTTAGTCCCTTGGCGCTTATTAGAGGAAGACTGTCCTGTACGTATTATCGTACCAGCAGAACGCCTAGATTATTATATGGGAATCTTTGAACCGACTTGGTTATGTAGCAATATCGACATTGCAATTACTGAGCTACGTGACTTTATGGATATGTTAGTGCACTAAATCCACAAAACCACCAAAACCTCACGCTGAATTTGACAATCAAGCTACCAATAATTTTCCACCGCAATATTGCCCTCACCTCGGCGATTCATGGTTAAACCGCGCGCTTTCAGCGCAGCCTTGGTATCTTCAACCATTTGCGGGTTGCCACATAACATAATATGACTGGTCTCAGGATTAAACTCATAACCAACAAACTGTTCTAATTGACCATTTTCAATCAAGACGGGTAAACGTTGATGCAACTCAGCCGCTGGATCACGAGTAATAATCGGTACATATTGGAACCCACAATGCTGCTCAGAAAAGTCCGCAACAATCTGTTGGATACGCTCCTGATACGCCAATTCATCACGGTTTCGGACACTATATACCAAGTGTATATGTTGATAATTTTTCCATACATCAAAATCTTGCAAAATAGATAAAAAAGGCGCCAAACCTGTTCCCGTTGCCAATAGCCATAAATCATTGGGCAAGGGCTGTTGGAAGCGATTCAATGTCAGAAAACCATAAGAAATTTTTTCTAAATAAATATCATCGCCCACTTGTAGATGCTGTAATTTGGCCGTTAAAGCACCATCTGGAACCACAATGGAGAAAAACTCTAATATCTCATCATAAGGTGAGGACACCACGGAATAAGCGCGTATAACCAGTTCATCTCCCACTTTAACGCCAATGCGAGCAAATTGCCCCGCAGTGAATTTAAAATGTGCAGGGCGCGTCATGGTGAAACTAAACAGATTCTTTGCCCAATGATGCACAGTTAAAACTTTTTCTACGCTGTATTTATCTAAAGACATACGAACTACGTGATAGCAGGGATGTTGTTTATCCTAGCATAACTGTATAATTTATTGATATTTTAAAAGTGTTAAGGCAGAAACAATGCGCATGACCTTACGCCAATTGGCGGTATTTGTTGCTGTTGCACAAGAAGGCACTGTCACCAAAGCCAGTGAAGCAGTCCGATTAACACAAAGTGCCGCAAGTATGGCATTGGCAGATTTAGAGGATGGTTTAGGAGCTCCTCTGTTTGACCGCTTAGGCAAACGCTTACAGTTGAATGATTTGGGGCGTTATCTCTTACCCCAAGCACTGGAAATTTTAGGGCGTTGCGAAGCATTTGAACAAGCCGCAAAAGGTGAACTACAAAGCGTAGACTTAAGAATTGGCGCAACATTAACGATCAGTGATTATTTAATGCCAGACCTAATGGCAGATTTTTTAAAAATTCGTCCAAAAGCGCATTTACAATTACAAGTTGGCAATACCAGACAGATGATTGAAGCTGTCAATCAATTTCAACTCGACTTAGCCCTGATCGAAGGCTCTTGTCACCTACCACAATTACATTGTATTCCGTGGCGAAATGACGAACTAGCCGTGTGCTGCGCGCCGAATCATCCTCTGGTACAGCTGAATCGACCGTTACATCCACAAGATTTCAATTATGTCGAATGGATTTTACGCGAAGAAGGTTCTGGCACACGAGAAATTTTTGACCATGCCATTTTACCAGACCTAGAGCATGCCAAAATTCGTCTCACATTGGGTCACAATGAAGCGATCTTAAAAATTGTCGCAGGTGGTTTAGGGATCTCTTGTATTTCCAAACTTGCCATTGCCCCTTTACTCAAAGAGCAACAATTGGTCGTCCTGCACACACCATTTTGGCAGCTCAGTCGACCATTATTTATGTTAGCGCATCGTCAGAAATACCAAGGTCCGGGGCTGAAAGCCTTTATGAATTTTTGTGGTATTCCACTCAAAGGTGAGGAAGGCGAATAGCACACAGCCATCATATCGATTAATTGCCAATATATGGGCAATGCCTGCTGGTGCATACAAGCGCTATATCAAACGCGAACAAGCCAATAAATCATCTAAGCATTATTGGCTTGTTAAGCGCGTAAAGCAAAGCCTTGCGGGCTGTTATTTTATGTTTTTGGCATTTTCACAGACTAAATTAAGCATAGCCAAATCATGACCAGCATGCGCTTTTATGATTTCACCTTTTTTATCACTCTTATATTTCACTGCACCATTATTTTTATCGCCAATCATAAAATCTAAAATCTGTATGCTTTGATGTGCACAATCAAAAGCCATATGGTATTGGGCAATGGTATCTTCTTCAAATTTACCAGTATAAAATTTTGTTTCAGGTACGCCAACTAATTTTCTAATCGCTGTAATTTTAAATTTACTTTGAGTCGATGGATAAAACTCTATTGAATCCAATTCAAAAGCATAAGCAATATCACCATACTGAAAATAAACCTCTTCTGCCCGAATACTATTTGAAAAGGCTACACTGACCGCCAATATGAAACCCAAAATCGCTTTTTGCATTTGCTAAAACTCATCTATCCCTTTGATGATCTGATTTTACGGAACGATAGCATCTGATCATAGCTTAGATTTAAAATATATCGCAGCCTAATGCCGATGCCGATAAAAATAAAAAATAAGAACCGCATCCATTGCTGAATGCAGTTCTTGATCGCAGATTGGCAAATCGATATCAGACTTTTAGTCTTTTTGTACACTACCAAAAATTTTATCGCCAGCATCGCCTAAACCCGGCACGATATACCCTTGTGGGTTCAGACCTTGGTCAATCGATGCGGTAAAGATCATTACATCGGGATGTGCTGCCGCAACTTTGGCAATTCCTTCAGGCGCAGCAACCAGCACCATCACGCGAATATCTTTACAACCACTGGCTTTGAGTACATCAATCGCAGCAATCAAAGATGCCCCCGTCGCCAACATGGGGTCAATGATCATGGCAATACGGTTTTGTACATCTGGAACGAGTTTCTTATAGTAGGTGCGTGCCTGTAGCGTTTCTTCATCACGCTCTAAGCCCAAAACAGAGACCTTGGCACTTGGAATCAGATTTAAGAAGCCTTCCAACATACCAATTCCGGCACGTAAGATCGGCACGACAGTAATTTTTTTACCGGCAATACGTTGTGTGGTTACTTTTCCAGCCCAACCATCAACCTCATGATCGCACATCGCCAAATCTTTGGTCGCTTCATACGTCAAAAGCATAGTGACTTCTTGCGCGAGTTCACGGAAGTTTTTGGTGCTGATATCGTTACGACGTAATAAACCCAATTTATGTTGAATGAGTGGATGTCGAATTTCTTGAATGGGCACAGGAGGAACCTAAAAAATATAGTTAAACTGCAGCTATTATAAAACGAATTGTAAAGTGATTCTTATCTTTTCTGCACAAAAAGCCCTCAATCTATGAGGGCTTTTGTTGATTTCTCTAAATTAAGACCTAAGCTGATTAAAAATAACCAGCTCATGCCAAAACTTATACGATTTACTGCTGAACAAATAGCATAAATCCTAGTTGAATCAATTGAGGATCGATTGAGAATGTTGCAAGTTTTGCGAGCTGCAACATTGGCTCTGGATAAACACCTAAGACAAAGACCAAAGCAGTCGCACCAAGTACCATCAAACCACCTGCTTGTTGCCCCCAGTGACGCACAGCTTCAATCCGTGGTTGTTCAGGTGGTGTCATATACATCACCACAATCACGCGGAGATAATAATATAAACCGATACCACTGCCCACAATCACCATGGCTGACAAGAACCAACTGCCCATCATCACTGCTTGTTTGATCACCATAAACTTGGCAATAAAGCCCGCAGTTAATGGAATACCTGCCAGAGAGAGCATCATCAAGGTCAGTACAGCCGTCAAAATCGGACGACGCCAGAACATGCCGCGATAGTCAGCCAAGCTTTCAGCTTCATCACGATTGTTATATGGGCTAGACATTAAGGTCACGACACCAAAGGCACCGATCGTGGTCAAGACATAGGTCAAGACATAAACCGTCACCGCTTGCGTATCGACAGTGCTGATCCCCTGTGCTACGCCACGGAACATGTCGGTATAGTTGATACTGACCAAGCCCACCAAGATATAACCAAAATGTGCAATGGATGAATATGCCAAAATACGTTTGAGGTTAACCTGACGCACCGCGAGTAAGTTACCCACAATGATCGACAGTGTCGCAATGATGATCAGAATCAACAGAACGTTTGGTAATAAGATCAAACCTGAAGACATCACAAAGCGAATGAATAGACCAATCATGGCAACTTTGGCTACGGTACCCAAGAAAGTTGCAATCGGTGCTGGTGCACCCGCATAAACATCTGGTGTCCATTTATGAAATGGAGCCATCGACAATTTAAAGGCCACTGCACAGATCATCAAGCCAAGACCGAGGACCAAAGCAGGTGTAGGCACTTTGTCATAGAAGCCACTCAAGATCCCTTGTAGCGCTTGAGGGTCTACAAAAGACAAGGTTCCTGTATAGGCATAGATATAAGCCATTCCCATAAGCAACATCGCAGATGCTGTTGCGGAGAGCACAAGGTATTTTAAACCTGCCTCTAAAGATTTACCGCGTTGATGGGTATAAGCCAACAAGCCATACAAAGGAATAGACATCAACTCTAAACTAATAAAGAACGATGCATAGTGATTACTTGCCACCATGAGCATCGCACCTGCGGTGGATGCCAACATCATCAAATACAGTTCTTCGCGGTTGTCTTTGTAACTTTCGATATACGCATGTGACAAAGTACAGCAGGCTAATGCTGCCACTAAAATCATGAATTGATAAAACAGCGTAAAACGATCGACTGCAAATAAGCCCATCACTTGTTGTTCTGGCACTGCTGGACCAAACCACATCAAGATCAGATTTAATGCTGCAAGATTCAGCCCAACCACGGTAGCCGTTGCGACCAGATTATGATTACGTTTGACCGCAATCAATAGCATGACCGCAATCAAGGTCAATGCTACGATCATCACAGGTGCCAAAGGCATCAGCGCAGAGAAAGATAGTGTGAAGTTCATAACTATTTCATCTCCACATGTTGTTGAGAAGCCATCTGTTGCAAGATTTGATCAATCACAGGTTGAATCACAGGTTTCAAACTGGTATCGCTATGTACGATCCAATCCATACTAGACTGTGAAATATCCAAGAAGCTTTGTGGGTAGAGACCTAACCACAATAGGCTGACAGCACAAATCAATAGCAACGCCACTTCACGACCAGCAAGATCACGTAACGGGTTATTTGCTTGTTGTGCTGGATTCGGTGTGCCAAATAAAGCACGATGAATCAGGATCAAACCATAGAGACCGGCAAAGACCAAGCTGACTGCCGCCAAGATGGTATATACAGGATAAGCATTGAATGAACCCAACAGAATGAGGAACTCACCAATAAAGTTACCAAGACCTGGAATACCGACCAAGGCAGCGATAAAGAACATTAAGAAGAAGGCCAAATACGGTAATTGACCACGAATACCGCCCATCAAACGCATATCACGGGTATGTAAACGTTCGTAGACCTGACCACACATGATAAACAGTGCAGCGGAAGAAATACCGTGCGCCAGCATCATGATCATCAAGCCTTGGAAGCTCATTAAGGTACCCGCATATAAAGCAAGTAACACAAAGCCCATGTGTGAGATCGAGGTATAGGCCAACAGACGTTTCATGTCGGTTTGTTGGAAAGCACACCATGCACCGTAGAAAATACCAATTAAACCAAAGATGATGGCAATATCGGCAAATTGTGCTGAAGATTCAGGGAAGAACGGTAGCACAAAACGTAACAGACCATAGGCTGCAGTTTTGATCAAGATCCCGGCTAAATCGACAGAACCAGCGGTAGGTGCTTGCGCATGTGCATCGGGTAACCAGCCATGTAATGGGAAGACTGGCAATTTGACTGCAAAACCAATAAACATACAAATCATGAGAATGTATGCCAGTTTTGGAGATACACCTTCCATCACATGTGCTGCTGCCATCAAACTATAGTAGTTAAATGAGATGACACCATTGGTCAAGGTATAACTATAGATCACCAGACCCAAGATACCGATCAACATGATCAGACCTGCGACTTGGGTATAGATAAAGAACTTGGTCGCCGCATAAACACGCGATTTGTTTTCAGAGCCTTTATGCCCCCACAGTGCAATCAAGAAATAGATTGGCACCAACATCATCTCCCAGAAGAAGAAGAAGAGGAACATATCGAGGGCAATGAATACCCCGATCACACCGCCCAAAGACCACAGCAAGTTGAGATGGAAGAAACCAACGTTCTTTTGGATTTCCCCCCAAGAACACCCTACCGCCAACACACCCAATAGCGCAGTTAAACCGACCATGAGCAGTGATAAGCCATCGAGGGCTAAATGGATACTAATTCCGAGTGAAGGAATCCAGTTCACCAAGAACTGTGCGCCCCATTCTGGAAGGACTTGACCTACTTCATATTGATAGCTTTCTTGTGTACCGACCAATACCGTCAGACCCAAGGTGATCAGCATCCCAAATAACGCAATGTAGCGTGGTAGATGCTGGTCGATCTTATCGACCACCCAGCACAACAGACCCGCAATAAATGGGATCAAAATCAGTGCAGGAAGGATCCAGTTGTTTGTAATTTCCATGTTATCCCCCCACGACCTGAAGCATGACTAGAATCATGAGTAACACCACTAGACCAAGTGACATGCTTGATGCGTATTCACGTAACAAACCGGTTTGACGTGCACTGGTAAATTTATTACCACCACGCACTATGGCTGGTAGCATCAACCACAATCCATCAATAGGATCACGACCAAAGATTTTTGCTAGGAGTAAATACGGTTTTACAAACACAATATTATAGAGTGCATCGAAACCAAGTGCATTGCGGCAGATATTTGCCAATCCAGCACCCAGACTGGTTTGTGCAAAGGCTTTTAAGGCTGAATAGAGCACGGTAAATAAAATCACACCGATCACTAAACCTGCCAGCGCGATGCCTACAGCAGTGAGTTCCGCATGATGTACACCCGCTTCTAACGCTTCCGGAATCATAAAATCTGGGATTTTTGCTGAGTTTAATAGATTGCTCACAGGGTCTTTGAGTAAAGCACCGACCGCAGTAGACAACACAGCCAAAATCGCCAATGGACCCCAATAGGTCACACCTTTGATCGGATGATAAGCCGTTTTTTCTGGACCAAAGAACACCACCCATATCAAACGGAAAGTATAAATTGAGGTGAGGAATGCACCAGCAACACCGACCCAATACAAGCAGTTATATAACGGAATACCCGCAATATGGCTTTGCGCCCAAACAGCACCCAAGATGGCATCTTTAGAATAGAAGCCCACGGTAATGTAAGGAATCGCCGCCAATGCACCACCACCGATGGCAAAACAAGCAAAGAGGAATTTGTTATGTTTAAACAAACCGCCCATTTTGAAAATGTTTTGTTCGTGATGATAGGCCAAGATCACCGCACCAGATGACAAGAACAATAATGCCTTGAAGAATGCGTGAGTCAGCATGTGGAATAGACCCGCTTGGTATGCTTCTGCACCCACCGCCATAAACATATAACCGAGCTGACTCATGGTTGAGTACGCCAAGATACGTTTGATGTCGGTTTGTACCAATGCTGCAAAGCCTGCAACCAATAAGGTCACTGCACCAGTAATCGAGATGAAGACCATCACTTGTGGTGCAAGTTCTAACACGCTAAACATACGGCAGCACAGATATACCCCTGCGGTGACCATGGTCGCGGCGTGGATCAATGCCGACACTGGTGTTGGACCAGCCATCGCATCGGCCAACCAAGTTTGTAATGGGATTTGCGCAGATTTACCCGCTGCACCCAAGAACAACATCAAGGCAGTCCAGATGGTGATCGATGAACCTTTGCTCATCACCTCAGCAGCATGTTCTACGATGTACTGAATATTCAAAGTACCAAACTGTTGATAGAACAAGAATATTGCAATCAATAAGAACACATCACCAATACGCGTGACGGTAAAAGCTTTAATCGCCGCTTTGCCGTTGTCTGGATTTTGGTAGTAATAACCAATCAACAGATATGAGCACAAACCAACGCCTTCCCAACCAAGGAAGAGTAACGCTAAGTTATCACCCAAAACCAACAACAACATGCTGGCAACGAAGAGGTTGAAATAAGAGAAGAAACGTGCAAAGTCATGTTCACCGCGCATGTACCATGCTGCGAAGATATGAATCAAGAAACCAACACCGGTCACCATACCCAACATTAACAATGACAAACCGTCTAAGTGCAAGCTGATACCTGGTGCAAAGTCACCGACTTGGAACCACGTCCAAAGGTGAACCACTTGCTGGCTGGCTTGACTGTTAATGAACTGGATCCCTGCAAATAATGCAGACAGTGCAGACAAACCGACTGCCCCGACCCCGATAATGGCTGCCAAGCTTTCAGGAAGCTTATGACGCCCTGCCGCCAATAGTACAAAACCAATCAGCGGAAATAATATAGTTAAAGCTAATAGACTCATCCGCGCATCTCACTAGCAGCATCCACATCCAAGTGATGGAAGCGATGATAAAACTGAAGGACGATCGCAAGACCGATACACGCCTCTGCAGCAGCGAGGGTCAGAATCAAGATAAACATAATTTGTCCATCTGGTTGTGCCCAAGCACTTCCTGCCACCACGAATGCCAAAGCGGCGGCATTCATCATGATCTCAAGGCTCATTAAAATAAATAGAAGGTTGCGACGCACCATTACACCGTAAAAACCCAGTGCAAAAAGAATAGATGCGACGATCAAACCATGTTCTAAAGGAATGCTGCCCATTATTCTTTGCCCTCTTCTTCACTTGGCTCACGTTTACCCAAGTGAAATGCTGCAACCAAGGCTGCGAGCAAAATCATGGCGGCAACTTCAACCAATAATAAATAATGTGTGAATAACGACTGACCGACTACTTTTGGACCGACCATTTCTTTGCCCATCAACAGCGTACTTGGCGCATCGCCATAGCCGAGCATCCAGACCAAAACCAAGGCCAAAAGGAAGCTCATCAATGCAGGATAGGCCCATGCATCAGAACTCAGCCATTTGCGCTCTTGTTCAACCGTATGTTGCCCCAAATTGAGCATCATCACCACGAACACAAACAGCACCATAATGGCACCGGCATACACGATCACCTCCAGCGCAGCCGCAAAGGGCGCGCCGATGGTCAAGAAAATGCCAGCAACAGCCAACAAAGACACAATCAGACTGAGCAAAGCATGCACAGGATTAGTATTGGTCACCACACGAATTGTCGAAACGATAGCCACAACAGCCATCACATAAAATGGCCACATCATGGTAATAAGCTCCGTACATCTACAGGCGCGCTTTCACGTTGCGCTTGACCTTTGTCTTTGCCTTCAATTGCCATACCCGTCACACGATAGAAGTTATAATCTGGATATTTGCCTGGACCTGAAATCAAAAGGTTTTCTTTTTCATACACCAAGTCTTGACGTACATATTCACCCAATTCGAAATCTGGGGTGAGCTGAATTGCTGTGGTTGGGCAAGCTTCTTCGCACATCCCGCAGAAAATACAACGTGAAAAGTTGATCCGGAAAAATTCTGGATACCAACGTCCGTCTTCTTTTTCTGCTTTTTGCAAAGAAATACAACCTACTGGACAAGCTACCGCACAGAGGTTACACGCCACACAACGCTCTTCACCATCTGGGTCGCGGGTCAAGACAATACGTCCACGATAGCGTGGGGGTACCGGTACTGGCACCTCAGGATACAAGATCGTGTCACGCTTACGTACTGCATGGCTAAACACCATAAACAAAGTACGCACGACAGACCCGACTCCAGCGAGAATTTTAAACATGTTGAACTCCTTGCTGTCCTATGCCGAGTGATTTAACAAAATCACAGCACCAGTAACCAATAGGTTGACAAGCGCCAATGGTAAACAAATTTTCCAACCAAAATTCATGACTTGGTCATAACGTGGACGCATTAAAGAACCACGTGCCAAGACAAACATCATGACAAAGAACAAGGTCTTGATGATGAACCAGAATGCTGGTGGGATAAATGAAATTTCAAGGTTGAATGGTGCTAACCAACCACCAAAGAACAAAGTCACCATCAATGAAGAAATCAGAACGATGTTGACGTATTCTGCAACGAAGAACATACCCCATTTCATACCGCCATATTCGACATGATAACCTTCAGCCAATTCTTGCTCTGCTTCTGGTTGGTCAAATGGATGACGGTGCGTCACTGCAACACCGGCGACCACAAAGATCATAAAACCAATGAACTGCGGAATGATAAACCACATATCACGTTGTGCTTCAACGATGTCACGCAGGTTGAATGAACCTGCTATCGCCACCACACCCATCAATGAAATGCCTAAGAACACTTCATACGAAATGGTTTGTGCAGCAGAACGTAAGCCACCCAATAAGGCATATTTGTTATTGGAAGACCAACCACCAAATAACACCGCATAGACTGCAATCCCAGCCATTGCCATAAAGAACAACAGACCGATGTTCATGTCGGCCACGCCCATGGTTGGGCTAACCGGAATCACCATATAAGACATCACGGCTGTTGCCATTGCCACAGCAGGTGCCAAACGGAAAGTCAGTTTGTCGGCAAACTTCGGTGTCCAGTCCTCTTTGAACATGATTTTTAGCATGTCGGCAACGATTTGGAACATACCAAAAGGACCGACACGGTTTGGACCATAACGGTCCTGCCACAAGGCCAATAAACGACGTTCAATAAAGGACAGCAAGGCGGCAAACAGCACCACCACCAACAGAATGACGATCGCTTGTATCACGGAATATGCGATTGGCCAGTCTTGTGCCCAAGTCGGGAGTGCACGAATTGTTTCATTCATGATGAAGCTCCTACCGCAACGGATACAGGCTCAGCAAGCGATACAACTGGTGCTTGGCCCATTGGATAACCGATATAGCCTGTCGGGAAATATTCAACAATTTCGACAGGAAGTTGAATCGCAACATCGCCAGCATGTACCGTAATGTGCTGCCCATCTTGCAGATTTAAACGCTCAGCATCTTGCGCACCAAGCTTAAAGACCGGTGTCGGAATGCGCGTCTGCATCGCAGGGGTCTTCACGGTAAATTCGCCAGAAGCAAAGATGTGATATTGCGGAACCAAACGGAAAGTCTCTGGATTTTGTCGTGCAGTTGCCGGTGCAACATAACTACGTGCTGGACGCTTCGCCAAAAGATCAAATAAACGAATGCCTGCGTCACCACCTTTGAGATGTCCGCCAACATTATCTTGGTATTTGTTCCAAGCTTGGGGTGAGTTCCAACCCGGTGCCCATGCAAAAGGAACCAAGGATGACGCTTTTTGTGGTCCAACATAACCTTCCATGGAGAAGGTTAAAGCAGAGTCAACATCGACAGGTTGCTTCGGTTCATGAATGGAAATCGGTGCACGCATTGCGGTACGACCAGAATAACGACGTGGTTCACGCGCAATTTTTAGACCGTGTACACGATAACCAGCATCAGGTGCGACATCTTGAATTGCTTCAAGTTGTGGGACATTGCGTGCCACTTCTTCAATCACATCATCCAGCAACGTCCAAGAAATCGCTTTGCCAGCAAGCCCGGTTTCTAAGGCATGCAACCAACGCCAAGATTCTTTAATGGCATAATCTGGATGATAGTAACTTGGGTCATAGACTTGATAGAAGCGTTGTGCACGACCTTCTTGGCTCACCACCGTACCATCACCTTCAGCAAAACTTGCTGCAGACAGTACTACATCCGCTTTGGCCACGGTGTCAGTGAGAGAGTGATCCAGTACAATCACCTGTTCTGCTTTGGCCAATGCCGCATCAATTTGTGCTGCTGGCAAACGACGGTATAGGTCATTTTCAACCACGATGATAGCGTCATAGTCTTGTGCAAAAGCTTGCTCTAAGCTTTGACCACCAAACAGTGCCAAGCCCATTGAGTTCACTTCTGGAACAGTTAAGCTTATGCCAGCCGTTTCACCTAAGTTCTGTGCGACTTGCGCTGCTGCTTCAATAATTGCAGCATCTTGTAAGCTGGTGCCCGAAATGACCAAAGGTTTTTTCGCTGCTTTTAATGTTGCAGCAATATCCTGTGCATAGGCTTTGGCATCATCTTCTAAACCAACGATAGGCTCACCAGCAACTGCCGCTGCAATGGCAAAACCTAGGCGTGCAATATCATGCGGTGAAGCAACCACTTCACCCGATGCAACATCGGCAAGACGGGTTTCCGTGCTGGCAATGATGTAAATCGGTGATTTGGCATCTTGACCAATACGTTTTACCGGTTCAGCCAACCAATCTGGGGTACGACGATCTGCCGCCATTTGTTTGGCTTTATTTTTCGCTGCTTGACGTACTGACAAAGCCATACGTGGCGCAGTTTGGGTAAGGTCTTCACCTAAGATCAGCACCGCATCATAGCTTTCGATTTCACGCATACTGGGGTTGTATAACCCTTCGCTTTGCATAATCGATGCCACCAGCTCAACCAAGCTTTGTTCTTTTTGGCTCATACCTGTTGAGTAGGCCTCTGGACCCACCAATTGGCGTAGCGCAAAGTTACTTTCTAAGCTGGCACGTGGTGAACCAATGCCCAATACTTTCTTGGTTTTCAGTTTGCTAATCAAACTGTCCAGTGCTTCATCTACACTGATGTTCTGTAGTTGCTCGGCCACACGTTGTTGCGGTTGACGTGGACGATCTTCACGGTTGACATAACCTGTGCCGAAACGACCTTTGTCACACAAGAAGTATTGGTTAACATCACCATTGAAGCGGTTTTCGACACGACGCAATTCACCATAGCGTTCACCTGGAGAAATGTTACAACCAGAAGAACAACCTTGGCAGACGCTCGGCGCATACTGCATATCCCATTTACGGTTATAGCGTGCAGAATGGGTTTTGTCGGTAAATACCCCGGTTGGGCAAACTTCAGTCAAGTTACCAGAGAACTCAGACTCTAAAGTGCCTGATTCTGGACGACCAAAATAAACCCGCGAGGCATTGGCATAGACACCAAAATCGGTACCGCCAGCATAGTCGGTGTAATAACGCACACAACGGTAACACGCGATACAACGGTTCATTTCATGGGCAATAAAAGAACCCAATTCTTGGTTATAGTGCGTACGCTTGGTAAAGCGATAACGACGACGATCGTGCTGGGTCATAACCGTCATATCTTGAAGATGACAGTGACCACCCTCTTCACAGACTGGACAGTCGTGTGGATGGTTGGTCATTAAGAACTCAACCACCGACGCACGGAAGTCTTTTGCTTCTTTGTCTTCAATCGAAATATAGGTATTGTCAGATGCTGGTGTCATACAAGACATCACCAAACGACCACGTGTATCTTCAGGATTGGCGTATTGGGTTACCGCACATTGGCGGCAAGAGCCGACAGAACCTAAGGATGGATGCCAGCAAAAATACGGGATGTCGATGCCTAGACTCAAACATGCTTGTAGCAAGTTTTCTGAGCCATTGACTTCATACGATTTTCCATCGACATGAATGGTAGCCATAGTCGAATTCCTTAAGCTTGTTCAACGTTCTGATTTGCAGCAACTGAACTATTTTTCAATTTTGCTTCAAATTCATGACGGAAATGTTTGAGTGCGCCCATGAGTGGCTCCATTGCGCCGGGTGCATGTGCACAGAAAGTTTTACCAATCCACAACTTACGCGTAAGTTCTTGTAGATGGTCGATGTCTTCCTGCTTACCTTCACCAGATTCAAGTGCTTTAAGTGCTTTCACTGCCCATGGCAAACCATCACGGCATGGTGTACACCAGCCACAAGATTCACGCGCAAAGAATTCTTCTAAGTTACGTGTTGCAGACACCATGCATTGCGTTTCGTCTACAACCATCAATAAACAAGTCCCCAAACGCGAACCGGCTTTCATGATGCTTTCTGCATCCATTGGCAAGTCTATATGCTCAGCAGCCAAGAAGTCGGTTGAAGCTCCACCCGGTAACCATGCTTTGAGCTTGAGCCCATCACGCATGCCACCAGCATGTTCTTCGATCACTTCACGTGCTGTCGTGCCAAAAGGAAGCTCCCAAAGACCGGGGAATTTTACTTTGCCTGAAGCGCCATAAATTTTTGTACCTGGATCTTTAGACTTTCCTGCAGATAAGTTGATATACCACTCAGGACCACGCAACATAATGGCGGGTAAGTTGTTATAAGTTTCAACGTTATTGACAATGGTTGGACGCCCCCATGCCCCAGCAACCTGTGGGAATGGTGGTTTGGTCCGTGGGTTGGCACGACGACCTTCCAAAGAGTTGATCAATGCGGTTTCTTCACCACAGATATAACGACCAGCACCCGTATGGACAAAGAGTTCAAAGTTCCAGCCGGTGTCTAAGATGTTGTCACCCAAATAACCTTTGGCACGAATTTGCTCCAAAGCGTCATTGAGATATTGCGCAGCTTCGATGTACTCACCCCGGATAAAAATATAACCGTGTGTGGCTTCAAGCGTATAAGCCGCAATCAACATGCCTTCGATCAACTGGTGCGGCAGTTTTTCCATTAACAAACGGTCTTTAAAGGTACCTGGCTCCATTTCGTCGGCATTACAGATCAAGTAACGCGGACCGGAGTTATCATTGGGTGCCATCAAGGACCATTTAATTCCTGCTGGGAAACCTGCACCGCCACGACCTTTCACGGTTGCAGCTTTAATCACTTCAAGTACATCTTTGGGCGGCATGGTAATGGCTTTTTTAAAGCCAGCATAACCATCGAGCTTTTCGTAGTCATCCGCCAAACGTACATGTTCTTGACGGCTTAAACGCCAGGTCAATGGATGCGTTTCTGGGTTACCGTCGCCATAAATCGGTTTTGGTTCAGTATTCATGCATAGGCCTCCAGCAACTGTGGAATTGAGGAGATTTCCACCAATCCATGCGTATCACCATCAATCATTAGGGTTGGACCTTTGTCACAGTTACCCAAACAACAGATCGGGAGCAAGGTAAAGCGACCATCTGCTGTGGTTTGACCGTATTGAATACCCAATTCACGTTGGAATGCTTCAGCTAGGGTTTCAGCCCCCATCAAGAAACATGCAATGGAATCACAGAGTAAAATCACGTGACGTCCTACCGGTTGACGATAGATACGGTTATAAAATGTTGCCACACCCTCTAGGTCTGCAGCACTAATCGTCAGCAATTGTGCGATGGCATGCAGTTGTGCATCATCGACCCAACCATTGCGACGTTGTACGCATTTGAGGGCATCCAATGACGCAGCGCGTGGATAAGGATAATGGCTCAAGTGATGTTGAATTTCATGAATTTCTTCATGAGTTAAAATTCCTTCAACATTCACACGAGGCTTTTTATCAGTCAAAATCATCATAATGCATCTACCCCTTAGCGATCCACGTCAGCCATAACCACGTCAATGGTGGCCAAATAAATGATCAAGTCAGAGACCAAACTGCCATTAATCACTGCAGGCATTTGCTGCAAGTGCGTGAAGGTCGGTGTACGAATACGGGTACGATAACTCATAGTAGATTTATCAGACGTTAGATAGTAATTCGATGCACCTTTGACCACTTCAGCCATAACAGAAGCTTCTCCAGCCGGCATAACAGGACCCCATGACACGCTTAAGAAGTGCGTAATCAAGGTTTCGATGTCTTGTAAGGTCTTGTCTTTTGGCGGTGGAACAGCCAATGGATGATCCGCTTTATAAGGACCAGACGGCATATTGTCTAAGCACTGTTTAATGATCTTGAGTGATTCATTAATCTCATGGAAATGCACCATGACACGCGCATAAGCATCGCCTTCATATTCAAGCGGCACTTCGAAGTCATAGTTTTCATAACCACTGTATGGACGGTATTTACGTACATCAAAGTCAATCCCTGTAGCACGTAAACCAGTACCGGTTACCCCCCAAGCCAATGCTGACTTGGCGTCGTATTGCGCGACTTTCTGGGTACGTCCCATAAAGATTGAGTTGCGCAATGCCGCGGTATAGTACTCATTCATGCGTTTAGGCATCCACTCGAGGATGTCGCGAATCAGTTTTTGCCAGTTATTCGGCAAATCATGTGCAGTACCGCCAATACGAAACCATGCCGGATGCATACGGAAACCGGTAATGGCTTCAATGGCATCATAGATTTTTTGACGGTCAGCAAACATATAGAATACGGGTGTCATACCACCGGTATCTTGGATCGCGGTACCAATAAACAATAAATGGTTATTGATACGGAATAACTCAGACATCATGACGCGTATACATTGCGCACGATCAGGCACGGTAATCCCAGCCAGTTGTTCCACACCCATGACATAAGGCATGTTCTGAGCACAACCACCTAAGTAATCCACACGGTCGGTATATGGAATGAATGAATGCCATGTTTGACGTTCAGCCATTTTTTCTACACCGCGATGGTGATAACCGATATCCGGTACACAATCCATCACTTCCTCACCATCCAGTTGCAGGATGACACGGAAGGCACCATGCGCAGATGGGTGGTTAGGACCTAAGTTCAAGAACATGAAGTCTTCATCGGCATTGCCGCGTTTTAGCCCCCAGTCTTCAGGGACAAAACGTAAATGCTCTTGCTCAAAGTCCTGCTTGGCTTGGTTTTGCATATAAGGGGTATATTCAGTGGCACGCGCTGAATATTCCTTACGCAAAGGATGCCCTTCCCAATAGGTCGGCAACAAAATACGACGCAGCATCGGATGCCCAGCAAAATCGATGCCAAACATGTCATATGCTTCACGCTCATACCAGTTGGCATTTGGCCAGATATTGGTCGCAGTCGGAATGCTTAAATCGCTTTCACTCAAAGCCACTTTGATGCGAATGTCGCTATTACGTTCCAAGGACAATAAGTGATAAAACACTGTAAAGTCAGCGGCAGGTAATCCCTCACGATGCGTACGCATACGCTCGTCTACTGCAGACAAATCGAATAGCATCACATAAGGGCGTGCTACCTTGCGCAGAAACATTAACACATCTTGAACACGTGAACGTTCCACCCAAACGGTTGGAAAGTCTTCACAAGTAGCTTGCACGTAGAAGTTCTCACCAAACTTGGTTTTGAGCTCTTCTACAATGGCGAAAGCTGGGCGGGAATCAGTGATCGCTGATTCTGGCATAGCTAGTTCTGTTTCAGCCATTGGCTTGGCTTCCTATTTAATACAAATTCTGTCTATTTTCTTGTGCTGTAAATCTTGTGCTGTGAGTACTGTGGGTCATCCAGCGATCACAAGAAAAATTACTCAATCTCATCCATAGAGCGTAGGTTTTTCACCGCAATACGTTCGGCATTTTTGCGGTCGCGCTCTGGCATCATCTTCGGCTTATAAATGGGTTGTAAATCATCACCAATTACGGCAGACAATGGACGACGCTCTAATTGAATTTGGTCTTGTAACAGCATTAAAGCTTGCAATAAGGCTTCAGGACGTGGTGGGCAGCCCGGGACATAGACATCGACAGGAATGATTTTATCGACCCCTTGGACCACAGAGTAAATATCGTACATCCCACCAGAGTTGGCACAGGCACCCATGGAAATAACCCATTTCGGTTCGAGCATTTGTTCATATAGACGCTGGATAACTGGCGCCATTTTGACAAAGCAAGTTCCCGCAATAATCATCAAATCGGCTTGACGGGGTGAAGCACGAATAACTTCCGCACCAAAACGTGACATATCATGTACGCCAGTCAAGGTGGTGGCATATTCTACATAGCAGCAGGAGGTACCAAAGTTAAAAGGCCAAACTGAGTTTTTACGCCCCCAGTTGACCACATTGTGTAAAACGTCTTCGAGTCGTGTCATAAACACGTTTTTATTGATTTCTTCCTGAAGTGGATCGCGAACAACTTGACGTTCTTGCAGCGGATACTGATCAGCACTCGGATTCGCACGGGTTAAGGTATATTTCATCCCGAGTTACTCCTTATTTTCAGAGGTGACAGGTGAGTTGACACGTTTTGGACCAGCAGATTGCGCAGGAATTTTCCCGATAGGGTCCGTAACCAATTCTTCAATGGAGTTGAAACGTGTAATCTCAGCAATGTCCATATTAGGTGTACCAATCTTGGCTTTGATTCCTGCTGCTTTACGTCGATCTGATGGTGCCCAGTTCAATGCCCCCGTCGAAAGCTCGTAAATTAAGCCAACAAGCAAAACCAAAATAAATACAGCTGCTGTGATAAAGCCCACCCAACCCACTTCACGCACAGAGCTTGCCCATGCATAAAGGTAGAGTGCCTCTAAATCAAACACCACGAAAAAGATTGCGACCAGATAGAATTTTGCGGACAAGCGAATACGGGCACCGCCGGCACCCACAACACCTGATTCAAATTGCTCTTGCTTCGCACGCCCCCATGCTTTACCCCCAAGGAGTAATGGGACCGTAAGCATAAACACGCATAAAAAAGTAACACCGATTACAAAGGCAATAATTGCCCAATCGTATGAAGTAATGGCACTCATGCGGGGATAACTCCTGGCAGGCCTATAATAAAACTAAAGATTGTATGTATTGGCCTTTAAATACACCAAACACAAAATATAAATCTGCGTAATTGTACCTGATTTATGATTTCTCTTGCTAGTTCATAAACCTAAGTCTTTTCGGTGTTTTTTTAAGCTAAAATTATAATTGTTTCTAATTAAAGCAATTCTCGAGTTTCATAATCGCTTTAGTTAATCAGTTTTTATTTGCGACTCTTTTTTTCGATCAAAAATAATATTGGGTTACAATTTTATAAATTCACAATTAGCAATTTTTCTCATTTAATGCTTCAGAAATATTTGATTATCAAAATCATTTCGCCACAGAGAAATAAATCATCACATTAGAAATTTTACATTTCATCAACTTATCTTTAGATGAGGCTTCGCTAGAGCATGTTATTTTTTTGACGATTTGACCGGCTCAATTTGCATTTATTGCTGTATTTACTGCTGTATTGTTGACCAAATAACTGGCGATTTAAGCACCGCACACGGTATAAATATTAATCTCAGCAGAGATAATATTTTAAGCATTCTATGAGGGCTTAAAATGCTAATGACGCGCTTTAAAACAACATCATTTTAATGCAATGCAATTGCAATATAATCCGTTATTATTTTAATTATGTCGCAGTAGCTCAATGCATTTAGCAAAAATAATAAAGACCATCGTGACAAAAAATTAACGCCCTATGGCATCATCACTATACTTTAGGCAAAATAACCCACTCTCAGTTGCACATTAAATGCCAGAAAAATGCATATTTTTTAGGCAGTAATAGACAAAAATCACACAATCTTTGAATAACTCTACACATGACAGCGCCAAGGCAAAGATATACTTTAGCCTGAACAACAACCTGAACAACTCAACCCTTTAACCCAACTGACTTAAATCCAACCAACTGAATGAGCAAACAATTAATCATGGAGTATTGGCAATGAATTTAGAATATGCACACGAGCCAAATTATTTTTTATTTGCACAAGTTCTTGTTCGCTTCCTTGAACAACAAATTCATAAAAACCCTGAGCAATACCAAGCAAGCTATGAGCTGAAAGTGATCCGCGACGTGTTCCAACAAGATCATGCTGCCAGCACAACCAACTTAGAAAGCATTTTGAATATTGCTGATGAATATACGGTCGATACCTTAGATGGTCCAACCAAGATTATTGAAAGCTATCACGTCAATATTGAAGAGCTCAGCCTAATACTCAATTACAATCCCAAAGCAGTCGCTGCTATTCATGCTGGACAAGCTATTAATGAGCCTGATGCGACGTCTTATCAATAAGTAAATGCACCATTGATAGAAAGATAAAAAAAAGCGCCCGTGTTAAACACGAGCGCTTTTTGCTAAGGTCGGTCAAGACCCTAGCCTTTCGGTTACTTATGCAATTACTTTAGCAACTACACCAGCACCTACTGTACGACCACCTTCACGGATCGCAAAGCGTAAGCCAGCGTCCATTGCGATTGGGTGGATCAATTCTACTGACATTTCTACGTTGTCACCAGGCATTACCATTTCCACGCCATCTTGTAATTGGATTGCGCCAGTTACGTCTGTGGTACGGAAATAGAATTGTGGACGGTAACCATTCAAGAATGGTGTATGACGACCACCTTCGTCTTTAGACAATACATATACTTCAGCGTCGAACTTAGTATGCGGTTTGATGGTACCTGGTTTAGCAAGTACTTGACCACGTTGTACGTCTTCACGTTTTGTACCACGTAGCAAGATACCACAGTTCTCACCAGCACGACCTTCGTCTAGAAGCTTACGGAACATTTCAACGCCAGTTACAGTTGTTTTCACGGTATCTTTGATACCAACGATTTCAACTTCTTCACCAACTTTAACCACACCCGCTTCAACACGACCGGTTACAACTGTACCACGACCAGAGATTGAGAACACGTCTTCGATTGGCATCAAGAATGCTTTGTCGATAGCACGTTCTGGTTCTGGGATGTAAGTGTCAAGTGCTTCAACCAATTGAAGTACTGCAGGTACACCGTACTGACCGTCTTCACCGTTCAATGCTGCAAGTGCAGAACCACGGATTACAGGCGTATCATCACCAGGGAAGTTATAAGTAGATAGAAGTTCACGAACTTCCATTTCTACTAATTCGATTAACTCTTCGTCATCAACGATGTCGCATTTGTTTAGGAATACGATGATGTAAGGTACACCAACCTGACGAGACAACAAGATGTGCTCACGTGTTTGTGGCATTGGACCGTCAGTTGCTGAACATACAAGGATCGCACCGTCCATTTGCGCAGCACCAGTGATCATGTTTTTAACATAGTCGGCGTGACCTGGGCAGTCTACGTGTGCATAGTGACGGATTGGAGAGTCATATTCTACGTGAGATGTATTAATGGTAATACCACGTGCTTTTTCTTCTGGTGCAGAGTCAATTGCAGCGTAGTCTTTCGCTTCACCACCGAAAGTTTTTGCACATACAGTCGCAATTGCAGCTGTTAAAGTTGTTTTACCATGGTCAACGTGACCAATTGTACCCACGTTAACATGTGGTTTATTACGTTCAAACTTGGCTTTAGCCATGATGATCTTCCTTTGTGAACTACTCATGAGGATCACTCATGAGCAACGAGTTTATAACTAAAATATATTTTGGCGTATAGTAATCGAAAGATTACTCGTCGTCACCTTTTTTACCACCAGTTTGGAACTTAGCGATAATACCTTCTGCCACGTTACGTGGTGTTTCAGCATATTTAGCGAATTCCATTGAGTAGGTAGCACGACCTTGAGACATAGAACGCATTTGAGTCGCGTAACCAAACATCTCTGCAAGTGGAACTTCTGCGCGAATCGCTTTAGTACCACCAGGTAAGTCATCCATACCTTGAACCATACCACGACGACGGTTTAAGTCACCCATGATATCGCCCATGTAGTCTTCAGGTGTTTCAACTTCAACTTTCATGATTGGTTCAAGAAGTACAGGATCTGCTTTCATGAAACCATCACGGAATGCATAAGAACCTGCCATTTTGAACGACAATTCATCAGAGTCGACATCATGGTAAGAACCATCATAAAGAACAGCTTTTACGCCTACAACTGGATAACCAGCCAAGACACCATTCTTCATACGTTCTTGAATACCTTTGTCTACAGCACCAAAGAATTCTTTCGGTACCACACCACCAACCACTTCTTCAGCGAATTCGTATTCTTTACCAGCTGCTTCAACATCAAGCGGTTCAAGACGAACATAGACATGACCGAATTTACCTTTACCACCAGTTTGACGTACGAATTTACCTTCTTGCTCAACCACTTTCTTGATGGTTTCGCGGTAAGCAACCATTGGTTTACCGATGTTTGCTTCAACGTTAAATTCACGTTTCATACGGTCAACAATGATGTCTAAGTGAAGCTCACCCATACCTGCGATGATTGTTTGACCTGATTCTTCATCAGTAAACACGCGGAATGATGGATCTTCTTTCGCTAGACGACCAAGCGCAACAGACATTTTCTCTTGGTCAGCTTTGGTTTTTGGCTCAACAGCAAGTTGAATCACTGGCTCTGGGAATTCCATGCGCTCTAGGGTAATGATATTACCTTCGTCACATAAAGTATCACCAGTTGTTGTATCTTTTAAGCCTACACATGCAGCGATATCACCAGCGCGAATTTCTTCGATGTCCTGACGATCATTGGCGTGCATTTGTACGATACGACCAATACGCTCACGTTTCATTTTCACTGGGTTATACACAGGGCTACCTGCTTTTAACACACCAGAATAAACACGAACGAAGGTTAAGTTACCAACGAATTTGTCATTCATGATTTTGAATGCAAGCGCAGAGAACGGTGCTTCATCAGATGCTTCACGAGTTGCTTCAGTTTCAGCTTTGTCGTCAAGAATACCTTTAACCGCAGGAATGTCAGTCGGTGCGGGCAAGAACTCGATTACAGCGTCCAACATACGTTGTACACCTTTGTTCTTAAATGCAGAACCACACATTGCTGGTTGGATCTCAGCAGACAACGTACGAATACGTAGACCGTTGATGATCTCTTCTTTGGTCAAATCACCTTCTTCTAGGTATTTGTCCATCAATTCTTCACTTGCTTCAGCAGCAGCTTCGACCATGTTGGTACGCCACTCTTGTGCAAGCTCAACGAGATCCGCAGGGATTTCGCCATATTCAAATTTCATACCTTGTGTTGCTTCATCCCAAATGATTGCTTTCATTTCGATCAAGTCAACAACACCGGTAAAGGTATCTTCAGCACCGATTGGAAGCACGATTGGCACAGGGTTCGCACCAAGACGTGTTTTCATTTGCTCAACAACGCGAAGGAAGTTAGCACCAGTACGGTCCATTTTGTTTACGAATGCAATACGCGGCACGCCATATTTATTCGCTTGACGCCATACAGTTTCAGACTGAGGTTGTACACCACCTACAGCACAATAAACCATACACGCACCATCAAGTACACGCATAGAACGTTCAACTTCGATAGTGAAGTCTACGTGTCCTGGGGTATCGATTACGTTAATACGGTGTTGGTCGTATTGATTAGCCATACCTTTCCAGAAGCATGTTACTGCTGCTGAGGTAATGGTAATCCCACGCTCTTGCTCTTGTTCCATCCAGTCAGTTGTCGCAGAACCTTCGTGTGTTTCACCAAGTTTGTGACTTTCACCGGTATAGAACAAAATACGTTCAGAAGTTGTTGTTTTACCTGCATCGATGTGTGCAGAGATACCAATGTTACGGTAACGAGAAATTGGGGTTTGACGTGCCATGATTTCTAGCATTCCTAATATTTGTAGTTAAAACAGGACGCATCAAACAGATTTGATTGATGCGTACGAATACTTAAGCAGATGCAGCTTAAATTCCCGCGAACCCTCCACTGGGGTAGAGTGCGATATTAAATCTTGCAGCGGTACGCATAAGTATTCTCCTGATAAGGGACTGTTTTATCCGCTTAGAAGCGGTAGTGAGAGAAGGCTTTGTTGGCTTCAGCCATACGGTGCACATCTTCACGTTTTTTGATCGCTGAGCCTTTGCCTTCAGCTGCATCAAGCAACTCACCAGCAAGACGTAAAGCCATAGTTTTTTCAGAACGCTTAGCAGCAGCTTCTACCAACCAACGCATAGCTAAAGCGGTACGACGGGAGGGACGTACTTCCATAGGTACTTGATAAGTAGCACCACCAACACGGCGTGCTTTTACTTCGACCATTGGACGAACTTTTTCAAGAGTAGTTTCAAAAAATTCAACCGGATCGACTTTGTTTTTTTCTTGAACGCGCTCTAAAGCACCATACACGATGCTTTCAGCAATTGATTTTTTACCATCTTGCATTACGTGGTTCATGAATTTAGCGATTGTTTGGCTGCCGAACTTAGGATCCGGAAGGATTTCACGGGCAGCGACTACGCGACGTCTTGGCATTTTAATACACCTATAAATATGACACTTCAGGGTGATCCAGCAGAGTACAAAGTGTCATGTACTGTTCGCTGGCCTTACTACACGTCGCTTGAATTTACACATACTGAATGCAGAAATCAGACAAGCGAGACGATAAAGGATTTACAGCAACGACCTAAGATTATTTCTTAGGACGTTTCGCACCGTATTTAGAACGTGATTGGTTACGGTCTTTAACACCTGCGCAGTCCAATGAACCACGTACAGTGTGATAACGTACACCCGGTAAGTCTTTAACACGACCACCACGGATTAATACAACACTGTGCTCTTGTAAGTTGTGACCTTCACCACCGATATAGCTTGATACTTCAAAACCTGAAGTCAAACGTACACGGCATACTTTACGCATTGCTGAGTTAGGTTTTTTCGGTGTAGTAGTATATACACGAGTACATACACCACGGCGTTGAGGGCAAGCTTTCAACGCAGGAACTTTTGATTTTTCAACCAAAGTTGTACGACCCTTACGGATCAACTGATTTGTTGTTGCCATATGGCAATTCTCCCGTTAAAAAAAATCCACCAAAAACACCAGTTTTTGGGGGCATGCAATTGTATGCCAAGAAGCAAAAATGGTCAACATTCAATAACTCAACCATAATCGCCGCTTTGCATGATTGCGCATTCGTTTGCTGCGCTTGCGAGAACAGCAATTGACTACTATGCCATAGCAATATTGAAGCTTTTATGACGCAGTGCAATCATTGCTTTATCCAGCAAAATTTTATCTAAATACGGTGAAATTTAACTCTGCTTTGCACGCTTGCTGACTCGTGCAGATGAACCTTGGCGACGACGAGGTGTTGACGTTGCTGAACTTTTTTTTGTGCTTGCTGAAGATGATGCTACGGCTGGTGCTATTTCATGCTCCGCAATTGCATCGGGTGCTGTCGCTAAACGCGCTACAACATGCTCAGTTTGCTCATCCATAACGGCGGTTTCGGTTAGATCTGGCAGCTGGCTCTGATCTACTATGCTCTGATCTACTATGCTCTGATCCATTCGCTCTTGCGCTTCTCCTCGCTCTTGATCGATCAGCTCTTGCGCTGAGGGAACGGATGTAACGACAGTCGCTTGATCTGCAATAAGACTCGGTACTGATGTTGCTGCTGCCGATTGCTGTACAGCTTGTTCATAAGCATAAAGCGGTCCATGTTCAGCAAATTCTGGATGTTGATTAATAAAATCACGGGCTTGTGCAAATACCAATTGTGCTTGGCTCGTCGCTTGTTCTAATAGTTTTAAACTATAGATCGCCCCCACCCCCATATTGAGCAGTCCCAATACTTTACTGAGCTGCGCCAACTGCGGCAGTTGCTTGAGCCATTGCCATTTTAATTCACCGTCATCATTGCTCAACCAACGTTTTAAAAGCTCTACGTCATTTTCAGAGCCTAATATTTTTTGTAATTGCTGGATATCGTGAGTCTGCAAGGTGCTCGACAAAGCCCGTAAAGCAGCTAAAAGTGTTTGTTTTTCTAAAATACTGCCCAAATCAATATGCTTAAAAATATATTCAACCACGGCTTGGTCTTCATCTAACAACTCAAAACCATAAGCCCTGCCCGTCTGATAGATACTCCGCAGTGCCAAAGCAATCGAACTGGGAATATCTAGCGCAGCACCAACCACACCACTCACACCGGTCACAGCGCCAATCACAGCCGCATAGGTTTTATTTTGATTGGCAAGCGCCTGACTAATGCGCCCAGATCGTGCTGGATCTTGTGCCAGTTCAGCCAGATTTTTAGCCCCTACTTCTTGCAGCAATGCCGTGCTAGAACTGAGTTGGGACACCGCATGATTGAGCTGTTCAAATACATAAGCTGCGATTTTCTCATTGAGTTCTGGCGCAATGAATGAGCTGACATGTTGAATACGTTGATAATGCTTACCCAATAACTGTTGTGATAGTTGTGGCAGCTGTTGCTGCATAAATGCCTGCGGATGTGCATAAGCTGATTGTGCTTGCAAAGGATGAATACGTTGCGCATGCCCTTCCACAACCTGACGTGCCTGAGGTGAATCAGTCAAAGGCGCAAGCACATGTGGGGCTTTATGCTGTAGCAACTGTAAACTACTTTGACCAATCGATTGCGCCAATGCCAGCGTTTGAGAAAACAAGCCTTTGCGCTGTGTGTTTGACTTGGACATTTGTTCCTCTCCGCAATGTTATTTTAAAGATGGGCTCTACAACTGAGCTGCTTATTTTACACAAGTTTTACACAAGATTTTTTTTACACAAAATTTTCAACAACAAAGTGTTGCTTATTAAACTGGACTGATTCCCGTGAAATGTCAATTTTAACCCTGTAGCACTTTCTTTTAAACAAGGTTTTGCTTTTGAACAAACTTTTCAACAATTTTTTGAATACGGGCTGAAACAAGGGGGCACAACAAAATCAATCGACTAACCCATCAACCCATCGACCAATCAACCCATCAAGCAATCGACAATGTCTCGCCTGCTCCAGCATTTAGCCTTCCCAGCACGAGCAATTCGTGCGACTTTATTTGTCGCCATACCCATATAGCCAACTAGTCAGGGTTAAAATTCATGGTTATGATGTTTTTAAATTTAATTCATCCAAAGCTAGATTGTCATGAACCAGCTCACTGCAAATACACAACAGTTGAAATTAAAAGCCGAACAACAATATGCCGATGAACTACAACGTCTGGCGGAACAGGACCAACAGCGTAAACCCCAAGGATGGCAACTGTCAGCACACGCAGTACGTCGTTTTATTTTAGGTGACGATCAACTCGCAATTCAAAAGAAGTTTTATGGCGATGATGCTCTGGTTGACCGTGCTTTGGTAACCCTGATGGGCAATCAAGGGCTGATGCTGGTTGGCGAACCTGGTACTGCCAAATCAATGCTCTCAGAGCTCTTCAGTACCGCCATTTGTGGTAGCTCGCAATATACGATTCAAGGGACGGCGGGTACCACTGAAGATCATATTAAATACTCTTGGAACTATGCTTTATTGCTAGCCGAAGGTCCTTCAGAAAAATCGCTTATTGCCTCACCACTGTTTCATGCCATGCGCTATGGCAAAATTGCCCGCTTTGAAGAAATCACCCGTTGCCCACCGGAAATACAAGACGTTTTAGTCTCGTTATTGTCTGAAAAACAAATGATGATTCCAGAGATGGGACAAGACTACAGTCTACATGCACAGCAAGGCTTTAACCTGATTGCCACAGCCAACTTACGCGATCGCGGTGTGCATGAAATGTCTGCAGCACTCAAACGTCGTTTTAACTTTGAAACCGTCAAAGCGATTCGTGATCGTCAGTTTGAAATCGAATTGGTCCAGCTACAACTGCAAAAACAACTGGCAGAGCTGTATAGCGAATTGCATATTCAAGCCCCAGTGATTGAATTATTGGTTACTATTTTCAATGAACTGCGTACTGGACAAAGTCTACAAGGCGCCAACCTAAAAACACCCGATGCCGTCATGTCGACCGCCGAAGCAGTCAACATTGCCCATGCTGCTGGATTGCAAGCCATTTACTTAGGCGATGGCGTGTTACGTGCTGAACATATTGCACAGCAATTGATTGGTGTGGTGTTTAAAGACAATCCAGAAGATGCCAAACGGATGCAATATTATATTGAAACCGTCGCCAAAGAGCGTGCACGCCAAGATGCCGATTGGAAAGCCTTCTACAATGCCAGTCGTGAGTTTTCAGTATGACAACGCACCGAACTGAGCACTGGCCTGAACGCTTACAACAAGCCATGCAAGCCAAACAACAGCTGCAAGCAGAGCAACAGTTATATTTTGCGCCGATTCGCCATCACAGCCCAGCCTGTGCTTATGCCTTACAACATTATATTGCCCAGCTGCAACCGACGCATATTCTGATTGAAGCACCGACCAGCTTTGCTTTTTTGCTGCCGAGTTTGCTTGATGCTCAAACGCAACCACCTATAGCAATCTTTGCCCAAGCACATGCTCGCAACAAAACTGCGACAGCAACGAAAGCGGCAACCAAGACCACCACGACTCACCACGCTGAAAACAGCGCTGACAACAATGCTGAAAACAGTAAAGTTACTGCAAAACAGGATAATGCAGAAAATCAACAACTCGATGCGGCAACAGACGAGGTCGTAGAAGAAGCAGCCGAACAGGTCGCATCTGCCTATTTCCCTTTTTGCGATTACTCACCGGAATGGGTTGCACTGCAACATGGACAGGCTTTCGCTGCAAAAATAGACTTTATTGATCTGCCTTGGCACCAACAAAGTGAGCTGAGTTTAGTCCAACAGCAATTAGACCAACAGCAACGCAGTTTAATGTCGGAACGTTATTTGGCGCATAGTGACTATATCCAACAATTGGCACAGCGCTTACATTGTCGTAATCATGATGAGCTTTGGGATCATCTCTTTGAGTTACAAACACCAGATAAATTACAAAATGCCGCGACTTTTTTTGATGATGTCTTGGTGTGGTGTAGTTTGGCACGTTTGGACTATGAGCCCGAGGTACTCCGTCAAGATGCATCCCTCGCACGTGAAGCACAGATGTG
The DNA here is from genome assembly GCF_001704115.1 of Acinetobacter larvae. Classification (NCBI taxonomy): domain Bacteria; kingdom Pseudomonadati; phylum Pseudomonadota; class Gammaproteobacteria; order Moraxellales; family Moraxellaceae; genus Acinetobacter; species Acinetobacter larvae. The sequence continues at coordinate 598,269 of NZ_CP016895.1, read as the reverse complement.
GCAGAAAATTCAGGCTTATTTAGCACCTGATCACAGAGTGCTGGTGATCACAGGCGGTTTTCATAGTATTGCGCTGATTGAACACGCGCAAAGTTCACAACAATCTGCTCAGCAAGCAGCTCAACAATCTGCACAACAACCGATACAACAGAATGTACAACAAGATGCACCCGCTACTGTTGTCGCAAACACCGATACAGCACACATCGGTGCAGTAAACGAGGGGCAAAAAAATTGGCAAGAACAGGCGTGGCTGATTCGTTATAGTTTTGATCGACTGGATGCGCTCAATGGCTATGCGTCAGGGATGCCATCTCCAGCCTATTATCAAAACTTCTGGCAACAGCTACAAGCAGGTACACGAGATCTAGCACAACGCCAACATGACTTTTTAAGCTACCTCAGCCTATTGTGTAGCACACTACAACAGCAAGAGAGTTTAGATATCAACCGCTTCTTAGCCATTCGCCACACTGCCGAAATCGCTTGGCGCTTGGCTGATTTACGCGGACACTATCAACCCAGTCGCTATGACCTGCTCGATGCACTACAAAGTGCCTTGATCAAAGGCGAGATCGATGATGGTCAACAGCATTTATTACAAGAGATTTACCGTTTTCTCAGCGGTCAACAGCTAGGGCAAGTACCCGCCAACCAGCATCAGCCAGCACTGCTGCGCAATGTTTATCAGCAAATTGAACAATATCGTTTTAAACTCAGCGACACTCTCAGTAGACAACGTAAGCTTGATGTATTCCGTAAACCCTTACATCAGCAAATCAGCCAATTTTTACATTTGCTGGCATTTGTAGGTTGCGACTTTGCGCAGTGTTTATCGGGACCAGACTATGTCAATGGTGCTGGACTAGACCTGCTCTTTGAAGAATGGCGCTATGCTTGGACGCCCAGTGTTGAAGCACGATTGCTTGAACTGGCTGAACATGCCAGCCAATTATCACAGATTGCAGTACAAAAATTATTGGCACAGCAACAGCACAACCAACAACAAGGCTTGGGACAATCGGCTGCGGAAACCGCCAAATTACTGGCTTTGGCATGCCGTTTGGGGTTAAAACAACAATTGCAACTCTTGCGTCAGCAACTGAGTCATTACATCCAACAGGAGCAAAATCTTGGCTCGCTCATCAGTGCCGCACAACAACTGTACTATCTCTGGCATGGTCGGACCTTACTACAACTGCCCGCGCAGCAACTGCTAGATCAATTGCAGCTTGCCTTACAGCATAGCTGTCTATTGCTAGAGCAACTTTATGATGCGCATGAAGAAAAAGTTGCTGCAAACCTTCAGCATCTCAAGCAATTACACGAGCTAATTGTCAATACAGCGGCAATGATGCCGGATGCCAAGCTATTGACGCTGCTGTATCAACAAATTGATCGTCAACGCCTACAACAATTTCATCTCAGCCCACTCCTAGGCGCACTTGATGTGCTGCAATTCCTCGATCAGCGTATTGATCAAGCACAACTCAGCCAACGTTTAAAACAAAGCTTTGCCACAGGCAGTCAAGCAGATCAGTCTGTGCAATATTTACAAGGTATGTTCTTTATTGCACCAGAAATTTTTGTGCAGTCTCCGATTGCCATTGAAGCGCTCTATCAATTGGTCAGCGGCTGGTCCGAAGAGGATTTTATTCAAATTTTGCCAGACTTACGTTATGCCTTTAGTCAGCTCAACCCCAAACAAAGTCAAACAATTGCTGAGAAAATTGCCACACTCAGTGGGCTCAGTAGCCAAGATGTATTAGACCAAGTATTTGCTCAATTTAGTGAACAAGACATGTTGCAAGGGCTGCAGCTCAATCAACAGCTACAACATCTCTATGGGCATGATCAGCTACAAGATTGGTTCGAAAATCATGCAGCACACACCACCAGCCTAGCATCGGCAATATCCGCCGCCCCTACGTCTGACTGATCCAGAGGAACCTAAGCCATGTCAAGCCCACAGCAGCAGAATCCCCAGCCCGATACAGCAGCTCAAAATAATAAGATGGCATCATCAGCAGTCAGCACGCCGCAAGCCAATGCCCCGCAAATTAATACCAAAGAGGTAGAGCAAAACACCACAACAGCATTAGACCCAATAGACCAAGCACGTCGCTGGCGCTTAATGCTTGGACGCTATGCCGATCAGCGTCTGTGTGATGCAACACTTAATGCCTCACAACTAAAAATGGAAAAGCATCTCGATTATTTATATCGTCAAGAATACCAACGTCGCGGTATCCAACAACAATCTGCTCGACATGGCAGCCTAGATGCATCACAACTGACCGCCATTCACTGGCTCAATCAAAGTCGAAAGTTATTCCCGAAGTCAACTTTTGAACGAATGCAACGCCATGCGATTGAGCGCTATCAAATGACAGAGTTGCTCAAAACACCTGAGCATATCCAACAACTCGATGCCAATCCTGCTGTGGCCAAAGCCTTGCTCAGCCTACGTGGTCGTCTCAATAGCGAGATGAAACAGGCTATCCGTGAGCTTATAGCCAAAGTCGTTGCCGACTTATTGCAGCAAATCCGCCCAAAATTCTTGCAATCCTTACAGGGTCGTCGTCACCGTTTTCGTCGTTCACCTATTCGCCAAGCACAAAACTTTGATTGGCGCCGCACTATTCAAGAGAATCTCAAACATTATCAGGTAGATCGTAAACAACTGATTATTCAAAATCCCTATTTTAATGCCCGTGTCCAAAAACACTTGCAATGGGACATTGTACTTTGTGTTGACCAAAGTGGCTCAATGATGGACTCCATCATGTATGCAGCCATTTGTGCCAGCATCTTAGCGGCATTACCAGCGGTCAATATTAGCTTATTGTTGTTTGACACACAGGTGGTTGATTTATCACATATGGCACATGACCCAGTCGAGGTACTGCTCACCATACAACTGGGGGGTGGAACCAATATTGGTCAGGCAATGCAGTACTGCGCGCAAAAAATTAACAATCCACAGCGTAGTATTGTGGTGCTCATCAGTGATTTTGAAGAAGGTGCATCCATCCAAACCTTACTCAACACCACCACGGCTTTAAAACAACAAGGCTGTACCTTATTGGGACTCGCGGCTTTGGATCAAGCAGCCAACCCTTGCTATGACCACAATATCGCACAGCAATTACAACAATGTGGTATGCAAATTGCCGCCATGACCCCAGAACATTTGGCAACATGGTTTGCCGAGGTGATGCAATGAGTTGGATAATTTATCAACAATATGACGATGATAGCTTAAGCTTATACAGCAATGCTGGGCTCGTCCGTCGTGCTAAAAAAAGCCTTGATGCGGTGCAACTGGACAATCAAAGCGCAACCGAATTGCATTTTAAGGTTGAGTCACAGCAAGTGCGATTAACACCACAAGGCATTGCAGCAGCACAATGTGACTGTAGTGCCACCCAGTGTTGCAAGCATATTTTGGCTGCGATTGTATGGTTACAACAGTCTGAATTTTTCCATAGCCACACCGCAGCAGTACAGCCCACCCCTAACCCTAAGGCTGACGCACCTTTAGCCCCCAGCACGCCAAGCACAAACACAAACACAGATTCAGCAGCAGAGCATCCGCCAACTGCAAGCGCAGCAGTAGACAATACGGCTGAACAGGCAACTTTAGCCAAAGCATTAGCGTTATCGGTCAGTCATAGCTTGAAACAAGTCAATAAAGCACAGCGTCGTTTGGCTTATCAGTTCTTTCTGGAATGGCAGCAGCATCCTGAACAATGTCAAATTGATTTAGATGCCGACAAAATCTGCTTTCGACTGTCCCTCAGCGCGCAACCGGTTTTACTTTTTCCCTTACTGGGCTTGAATGGCATGTTGTCCGATATCGATGACAAACAACAAGCTGCAGTACATTTGGCTTGTTTGGCTATTTTGTTTGAACGCCATGCTGCCAATACTTGGCAATGGCCAGATGAGCTGAGCGCGCCCAACCACAGTACAGCACCAAGCCTCAGTGCGGAAGATTTGCACTTTATTGTTGAATTACAGCAAATGTGCCGTCAGTTTATTGCGCAGGGTTTATCGCATCTGGCGACAGAAGCGGTATTGGCATTACATATTTTAAATATGCAAGCACGCGCACAAAAACTACCTCGTTTGGCCAGTCAATTACGCCAACTGCACGGCATGATGCGCCAATTTCAAGCACATGACGTACAGGTTGATGAACAACTAATCTTTGACCGACTGGCGCAACTATATGCCTATCTCGCTGCTTTAACTGCCGCAGCACAACAACCTGAACGTTTAAACACTTTACGAGGGCAACTACAACGCGATTATCAGCAACAAAGCTATGCCCACTTGATTCCATTGGGCTGTGAATGGTGGCAATATGACAGTGGTGCTCACGGTCTAAGCCTTTGCTTTTGGGATGTTGACGGCAAAAATATGCTAGAAGTTACCCAAGCCCGTGCCAATCATCTCGATAGCAGCTTTGATCAGAATAGTGCAGCACAATCAGGAATTTGGGGTAGCTCACTAGACTACTTACTACAGCATCAACTCAGCCTGAGCCACGCGCAACTTGCTGCGGATCATCGTTTAAGCGCGAGTGATAAAACCCGTTTTCTACAAAAAGAGCCATTTTCTACACTCAGCCCTAAAGATTTTGCACACCATGCTATCGGCATAACGGACTGGCAGCAATTACAGCAATTGATTCAACCGACATCAAGCATCCATCAAAATCCCAATCACTATATTTTATTACGTCATCAAGAGATTCGTCCTGCTGAGCTCAATGAAGTTGAGCAATATTTTGAATGTCGGGTGATTGATCAACATGGGATGGGCTTAAAACTGATTCTTCCCTTAGATACCGCCTATAAACAGCGCATTCAGCGTCTCAATCAACTCATTCAATATGAAAAACCAATCGCCAGCTTAGTCCGTGTGCAATATACACATGGGCAAATACGTTTGATCCCCTGTAGTTTGATTTTACAAAAGAAAAAAGGCTTAGACATTTTTAGTCTAGATTATCACCGACCACCTCGCCCACCCAAAGGCAATGTATTTGAGCTGATTGCGGGGCGCATTGAAAAACTACTGCAGCAAAAAAGACAGTGGCAACACGGTGCCAAGGCAACGCCCTTGCAACATTTAATCCAGCAATGTCAAAGTTTATTGGAATTCTATGCCAATACAGGACGTGCGCAATGTGATGCCAATGACCGACAAGCTCTGCTGGGCTATGCGCAACACTTTGAAAGCTTAGGTCTGAGCATGGTCGCCAAGACCTTGCGTATGATCGATCAACAAGACTTTCGGCACCTCTTGCTGCAATGGCGCCATCTGTTGCTGCAATTACAAGGATTACAATATCAACTTGATATCGAAAAACCCGCTGCGTAGCGGGTCAATGAACAGATCAACAATGTGAATATCATTCGGTGCTTATAGCCCATGCTTGCGGTAGCGCTTAACCTTAACGCAAGCCCCAAAGGGCTGTCCGATCTCACTCAGCCCTTCAGCCCTCCTAGATCATCGACCATCTCCTTCAATACCATCAGTGGTCTGTATAAGGGGCTGAAATAATGCCTAATTCTTCTCGCCCTTCAATCGATCGATATATTGTGTCTCTATCTCTGTTAGTGTTATTTTATCTTTAAAGTCTTGCATATATCGTTTTGACAACCAAATTGCAGGAAGTGACAAAACACAAATAACAGCAGCAAGGAATGAAACGGAATAGGCCACAGCCAATAAAGCCCCATGACTTTGTTCAAGTAAAGCATTACCAGAACCTTGCCGAAACCCTGCAACTTGTAAAATTAAACCCGCTAATCCCGCACCGAGCGCAAGCCCAATTTTTTCACCCCATATCCAAAGACCAGTAAAAGCACCTTCTGATTCAATCCCCGAAGACTGACGTTGTTTTGCAATAATATCAGGTACAATGGCAAAGCAAAATAATTGTTGCCCAGCATTGGCAATACCAAAAATAAATATGGCAAACCATAGCCCAGCAGCGCCATATATCGCAAGCCACAATGCAGCCGTTGCCAAACCATATAGTACTGTCGCTATCATAAAACTATGATATTTACCTAAACGTCGTGCTAAATAAGTCCAGCACCAAGTTGTTGCAACAGTAAGTAAGGTCAAACCCAAAAATATACTTGGCACAACTGTTGGATCATTACCTAGCCAGTACTTACTATAAAAAGGCAACATCGCTGTGCTTAATGCAACAGACATCATTTGTATGACAAAAGCAATCCATAACCAGCGAAATGCTCGATTCTGAAAAGGTGCCAGTAAAGCAATTTGTTGCCGTTTATGCTTCTGTTGAAGCGGAATTCCACCCGTACCAATAACAGCACTCATCATGCCTGTAAATGCAATCAGTGCAATTAACACCGCCATAATACGATAGGCATGATAGTCCCCGCCATAAGTTGCAACCACCCATGGCGCTAAAGCGCCTGCTAGTAAGAAACCTAATGCTAGAATTGCACTACGCCATGCAGCAATGCGTGTTCGAATATGTGGATCTTCAGTCACTTCTGCCAACAATGTGGCATAAGGAACCGTAAATAATGAATATCCAGTACTGGTCAATGTATAAAACAACACAACCCATAATAAAGTACTTTGCCAATGCGCTAAATTCGGTGCAAAGAACATCATCATAAAAGCCATTAAAAATACCACTGCACCAACAGCCATCAATGGTCGTCTTCTTCCCCAACGGGTATTCAAACGATCCGACCAACGACCAAGTAAAGGGTCAAATATTAATTCCCATATCTTCGGTATCAGTATGCCAATACCGGCAGCACCTGGCGGGATCGCTAAAATCTCCGTCATAAAAAATAAAAGTAAAATCTGCGGGGTCAATATAAAAATGGCTGGTCCTAGACTTCCCATACCATATGCTGGTGCAAACCAGCGGGTTGGCAACGACGATGCCGTCTGCTGATACTGACTCATAAGCTCATCCCTTAAGCGTAAATTGTTATTGATTTGATCTTTGCATTTTTATGCCAATAGTCCTAATGTCTTGGCTCTCGCTACAGCCAATGTGCGTCGATTCACTTGAAATTTTGCATTAATTTTTTTGGCATGGGCTTTTACAGTGTGTAGTGAGATGGATAATATCTCAGCAATTTCTGCATTTGAGTATCCTTTGGCAATCAGCTCTAAAACAACATGTTCTCGCGGACTTAATACACTTTCCATCGGCTCAAGTGATGACTGAGCTCTGCTCGATTGTGTGAAATAACTTGTCACTGTCGCTGTTGTTGTACCAATCGCTGATTGTGCTGATTGCAATGTGGTTAATTGTCCTTGACCTTGCCGCACAGCCATCGCGGTTGCTGAAGCCAACAGACGTTCAGCTTGATGACCATCACCACGTTCATGACGTGCTTTAGCCAAAGCCATCAGTGCTTGACTTACAATAATTTGAAAGCCCGATCCCTGTGCTTTTTCTAATACATGTGTTAATAATCCAATCGCTTGATCTAGTTCACCTTGCGAACAGAGTGCTTGTGCATGCACTAACTGCAATAACTCAAAGAATTCTGGACATGAACTCGGCGGGGTAAGCAAATTAAAATCATGGCACTGACCGTGCATTCGTTCCAAACGCTGTACTGCCGGTTGATACTGATGACTGAGCAGCTCAATGCTCGCACGCCCCAGATGTAAGATTCGTCGATAAATAGACTCAGCTATATTTTGACGATACATAACTTGTTCTATGTCCATCAAACGTTGCTGTGCCTGATGTATTTGCCCAATACGTGCATCTAATTGTGCCAAAAGCACGGCACTATAAAAAAAGATCGGACTCCCTGATAAAACAGACAGCTGATAGCCTTGTTGCAAAGCCTCCCGTGCAGCAGCATCATCACCGATTAACATCAACAACCAACCACGACGAATCTGTTCAGCACCACAGAGCATCACTGAACCACCATGCTGACTAATCAGTATTTTTATACGGTCCAATAACTGTATTGCCTGGTGTAGATTGCCTGCCAATTCTTCAACTTGTGCCTGATCTAGCATTAACTGACAACTTAATAAGATTTCATTTTTACGGCGTGCTAATTCTAAACCTTGGCGTTGTTGATTCAATGCTTGGGCATAATGACCTAAAGCCAGTTCAGCACGAGTCAAACACGAAAAACACAGTACCATCTGCACCCAGTCTTGATTCTGGTCAAAATAAACCAATGCTTGTACAGCCAAATTACAAGCATTTTGCGCCTGACCGCGATGTAAGGCAAATTCTGCATGCAAAGCCAGCGCAGCACCCGTTACATCATACTGTTCTAACACAGCCAAATAACGATCTGCAGCATCTAACTTCCCCCCCATGATCAAAGCCCGTGTTGCCAGCAGCAACGCTTGAGGATGTGCTGTAAAGTCATCAGGAGATAAATACTCTAAGCCAGACAAGATTACAGCAAGGTTATTTTTAACCCATAATTTTTGTACGGCGACTTGTGCTAAGGCTTGTACTGCACGCGTATAGGCTGCGACAGCAACTGCATAAGCAAATGTACTCAAATAACGCTGATTCCGTTCTAACCAGTTCAGCACTGGCCATAATTTTTGTTGCTGCTGCGGATAACGTATCTTGAATAAAGCACGCAATGGTTCATATAAAGTATAACGATCTGTACTACCAGGCTGAATTCGTAGCAAATTTTTCTGAATCGACAAGTCCCGTAATAAGTCCGATTGTCCAGATAAGAAATGACAGATCATATGATCTACAAAAGGCGCATGCGCAATCACTTGCAACAAATGTAGTTCTTTCTGAGGCATTACATGAAGCACTTCATGATCAAGATAATCCAAGACATAAGGACACTGATAGAGCTGAATATGATTATGGGCTTCACGCTGATTTTGTGCATACAAAAACAGCCGTAATACAGCAGCCCAGCCCTGGCTCTGTTCATATAAATGTTGGGCGCAAAGATGCTGTGTTGGTGCAAATTTCACTAAGATCTCGCTAATTTCAGTCTCTGTCAAAGCTAAATCTTGACTATTTAACGAATTGAATTTCCCCTCCAATAAGAGTCGACTAAATGACCATTCTGGACGATCACGACTGGTAAGTAACCATTGAAGTGGACTGCGTTGTATGGTCTGGAATAACCATATGTCACAGGCAGGACTGGACTGATAATGATCCAATACCATTAAACAATCTTGATGTTTGGCATAACATTGCTCTAAGCTCTGCTCATCATCTGAAGATGCACCCAATGCTTGACACAGATAAGTCTGCAGCGCAGTCGCGGTAAGATGGGGAACTGTCGGTAGTGTCAACCATATCACTGGTCGCTCATATTGTTCTGCAAACTGCTTGGCCAATACAGTCTTTCCAAAACCAGCAGGACCATATAACAACCGAATCGCTACATGACGCGTGGGATCCAAGCGCTTCAGCAATGCTTGACGCTGAATCATTCCTGTTAAAATAGTTTGAGAATTAAAGCATTCCATCGCCATCTCCCCTACATAAAATCGCGCCAATCGGCTTTAGCGCATTGCTTCAGACTGAATGGTTAAACCACACCCTGCATTGCCACAGAAACCATCTAAAAGCTGAAAAAAAACATCTGGATCAATGGCTTGCTCTGGTGCTAACACACCAAGACCACGTACAGCATTTCGTCTTAATAAAGGCAAAAACAATGCCAATGGAATCCCTGTCACCGCACTCATTCCGCCTGCAGGCACCTGCTTTAACGTCGCTCCCACCCGAATAGCCTGACCATCTTTTAGTCCTTCGGCATAAGCCATAATACCAAGAGGTGCCTTCTGCATATGGCTCTGTTCATTGCTTTGCTCAAACTGTAAGAGCTTTTCACGTCGCTCATCTCGACCACCTTGTGCCATTAATTGTGCAGCAGCTTGATCAACTGTTATTGCTCCTGTACGAACGTGTTCAGCCAATGCTTGTAAATCGTCAACCAATACATCAACTCCCAACATGCCATTCATACAATTTTGCAAGGTTGGAAAATTTCGAGGAAAGGTTACGGCCTCAGGATGACCGATACTCCATAAATCCATTTCACCATAACCAGGATAGTTAAAACGACGTTGCTCTAACGGCATTCGTTGTGTGATCACACCATCTTGTACTATAGGAATACTTTCTGTTAAACAGTGCACCAAATGTACCGCTGCAGCATCCGCACTGGCAGCCGCCTCACCTGTTTCAAAGAAACCATCATCTTCGTTATGCGCATTGGACAAACGCCATGCAGAATATAACGTATCGACTCGATCTAACTGTTGCACAGCTTTCATCGCCAATAAATTGGCAATACCAGGGCTCGCACCTAAACCAATGATCGCTATAACGCCTTGTTGCACAGCTTTTTCATGTAGATCAAGCATCGCCAAAGTCGGTTGCCAATCATCACAAATATCACAATAATGCTTAGCTTGCTCTATTGCTGCTTGCAATACTGGTAAGCCAAAACGAAAAAAAGGACCTGCACTATTTAACACCACATCGCATGCTTGAATGGCTTGATGCAATGCCTCGTGATCAGTAATATCCAGATAACATGCTGAAAAACGAGTATCATTTAACGATACAACAAAACGCGATGCCCGTTCATAATCTAGTCCTGCTAGTACTACTTGTTCAATAAAATCAAATTTTTGCAATGCTCGTACTGTAGCACGCCCCATACTACCGCCACCACCTATCGCTAATACTTTCATATTCTCTCCTTGACATTGACTTAGAACACTCCGTCAACTTTTATCATTATCCAAATTACACACCTAGAATTTCATACCGACACTAAGCGCAATAAAATCCCGATCCTTCCACGTATTGTAATGACCACCAAAGTAGTTCTTTGCTGTCACTGTCGCATGATATTTTTCGCGATAGTGTGCGCTCAAAGACAACTCGAGTGACTTTGCTTGTTCATTGAAGTTTGGCCCCCAACCAGATACATCATGTGTCCAAACCAACATCGGGCGTAAACGAATGGATTCCTCTGCAAATTTCCCAAACTCTCCAATCAAAGCAGCCCGATATCCCCATGAATCTCTTGTATAAAATCCTTTATTATGACAATACTGTGGGTTTTCAGTATTGAGTAAACTTTCACATAAGCCATCACGTCCTACAGCACCATAACCATAGATCGAGTCTCGCCCAAAACGTATAGCTCCAGCACCCGTTTTTAAGTCACTGATATGATTCCATGCCAGCTCCCCCATCAATAAAAACCAATCCGCTCCCCAAATCCCAGGTAAAAACTGACTCACCGCGAATTGCGCCTGATAAACAGGCAAACGACGATACCCTTGTAGATACGCCCCCTCCTCGACAGTCTCGCCTTGCATCACGGTTGGGCTGACAGCAGTCCCAATATACTGTTCGGCAATACGATCAATGCCCAGCGCGGCATACGTCAGGTCAGTACTATTTACTTGTAAAGGCATATTAGGACGTATACTCAACTCACCAGATAATGTGGTTGCTCCTTCAGCTAACTTCGTCTTAAAGGTCGCAGCATATAACGCTATGTTTTCTGGATAATCCGCCAAATAGCCTGCCAGTGGCGAATTACCCACTAGATTGACATCAAATTCAGGCTGATTGATATCTAATACACTGCTGGCGATCACACTATAAAATGGTGCACGACTATGATAACGCGTTGCAAATAAGCCAAATTCGGTATTTGTTAGCGCAGACTCAGTCCAATGTAAGGCCACACCATATTCACCACCATCTTTTGCAGCACGATCCATTTTGCGTGGAATATAGAGATAATCCGGATCATTGGGTCTAAAATCACTGCCATAGATCAAATTGCCCGTCATACAACCATCTTGGATGACGTCTGTGGTCGAAAAAAAACTGCCACAATTACTCACGGCCATTTTTTCCCAACCATATTGATAGAACAATTCAATATTAGCGTGATGGCTTAAGTCCTGTTTGAGATAAATCATTGGTGCAGGGATCAGTGCTTCTTCTAATATCATGCCAGGTCGACGATAAGCATTACCATCATAGGCATATAGATCATTTAAAGCATGGGTATAATCATCATTGCCCCAAGTGATGACCTGCCGACCAACACGAAGTTCACCATCTTTACCATCTAACTGCCAGCGAGAAAAAGCATAAGCATCTAATAGCTCTATGCCAGATGTGCGTGCATAGTGGTAACGACCAGCATTGCTAATATCATATAAATGCTGATGTCGGTCTTTTTGCTCAATGTCATACCACCATTTCGCACGCATGAAGACACCAAAATTTTCATGCTCCAGACTCAAAGCATGTACGCCTTTTAAGACATTGCTATAAATCTCACCTTGCTCAAAATTAAGTCGATGATCATCTGATGATAAGGTCGAAGCCGTTCCACCATTTCCTATACCGATCATTGATTGATCTGGTTTAGACAATGCCCAACCCACCCCATAACTGATATCATTTTGCAGTTCCCCTTGAACCCAATCATTTTCAAACTCAAATGCCCATAGTGGAGTATTGAGTAAAATTCCGCAGGCAGCCAAGGCTAAACTCAGTTGATTTTTTATTTTCATCATCAGTACTTCCTGTACTTATCGCGCAAATTATCTGCAACCTGTCTATACCCTAGCCAATATAGTGACGACAGCACATTGCCCAAAAGGGTGATTCTATTCCCCCTCCTTGTCATTTTTTGCTTAACTGATGATGAATTATTTACTAATCACATTTATACATGCTAAACCAAGCACTCCTGCCCAATACAAATCCACTATGACTTGACCTAGTCAAGTCATGTGCTGTAAGACAAGTTATGTCGTACTATCGCAATCATGATCTAGTGTTTTTATAAAATCGCATTATTATTTAAGCATATTCATTTTATATAGTCTGTTGATCTTCAATCTACGCCCCCAGCCTACAGCGCATACATTTAAGGACAATTCATGCTCAACCAAGTCTACCAACACCTCAAACACCTCTTCTCTTCAGACAATGCCAGAGCGTGTTCACTGCTGCAAAACGCTTTACTTCCTTTAGCAGAAATCGATCAAAAACTTGCCGAAAAAAGCCTGGCTTTTATTTTAAATGCAGAACACGTTGAAGTTTTATTAGAGTTACAGCAATTGGCTGATGATAAAGCGTGTTTATTACTCGGTAATCCAGGGGTTTATCATTGGTACCATGGCCAAGCAACTCTCAGCAAAGCACAAGAAAAACTCGCCACAAAATCTAAGAATGCACGCAAAGAACTCTATGAAGGCATCTTTGAGCTCCTTTCAACTGCGCAAATTATTCGTTTGGGTAAACTCTTGGAAGCGGCAACGCAGCAACGGACACTGACTCATTTATATCCTGACTTACCCATTTGGTTTCACTATATTGTGATCGATGGCTTGGTCAGCAGTTTGGCACATTTGGGCTTTAGTGAACGCGACCATTCTAAAGCATTGCGCCAGCACTGGAGCCTTGCACAGCTCACGCGACTTTTACAAGCAGATGAAGCTGGGCAGTCCACAAAGTTGATTGCTTTTTTATTCGAACGCCAAAACGTGCCGAGCTACTATAATGACCAACTCGATATACTCTACAAACTCTCTGATAGCGTTGCGTATTTAGAGCAGCATCTGACTGAGCTACAACACAATATTCCCAAGCTTTCAGCAGATGCCCAGCTAAAATTCTTAGACTTTATAAAAAAACAAAAAGATCTACGCAGCAAACTGCCAGAGCTGTTGGTGATTTTATCTATAAGCCCTGCAAAAAAAGTGCGTGATTCCGCCAATAGCACTTTGGCCGATTTAAGCAAAGAAGACAGTATGCACTTTTTAAGTCATTATCTACAGCATGGCAGCAGCAAACAACGTGGTTATGCCGCAGAAATTCTGGCGCGACTCCATGCCGACAGTACACCTGTACTCGAACAAGCATTACAACAAGAGACACAAAAATCAGTACAACTGCTTATTCAAACCGCCATACAACGCTTAAGTGCCGTCTCTACAGCAGATGCTGTGACTCATCTGGAAACACCGCCCGTACCCACTCTGCCTGATGTTAAAATTCCAGCAGAATTTACCCAAGTGGTGTTGGACAATTATCAACAAATTTTAGAAAAAGCACGTATTGCTGCTGCCAATGAAATTGAAGAAAATAAAAACCGTGATTATAAATATCAATGGGCCAATAACCAGTTAAAACGCTTACAGAAAGTTAAAACTGAAAGCTTAGAACGCGTGGTGGCCTATTTAAATGGCGAAACCGCATTAAAGCGTTTTGAAAACTCTGAACAAATTATTAATTATAAAAATGCGCTAAAACACGTTTCAGGTTTTAATATTGTCCATGCACTACGTGTATCTGCGCTCGATGGTCGCCATTATATTAATTGGTCAAGTATCTTTGAAATGCTGAAGCCAGAACAATATGCGGACTTAGAATTGCGTCAACTGCTATGGGCCTTAGAACAAGCTGGATTTAACAATCCTAAACGCATGATTGCCAAAGAAATGCTCATCGATCATTGGCATGATCTCAATGCTTACCTCCCCAAAGCAGAACAAATCTGGCCATTCTTTGCAGAAAACATCGAATATCTCGGTGAAGCCTTAGGACTAACGCCGTCTCAAGAAGAAAATAAATACCAATCTTTTGATATTGGTCGTGCCATTGTAATATTAAATAGCTTCCCAGAAATTCCTCAGCAGTTTATTCCACGTTTACTTGAATTTGCTTTAGGGGAAAATAAACGTCTGCGTTTTGATGCACAACAAGCCCTGCATCGACTGCCCAATATTCATTTACGTGCCATTGATGCACTGTCTTCGGGTAAACAGGAAATTCGGATTACCGCCATTGAGTGGCTGGCGCGTTTACAACATCCAGATGCCGTTCCTGCGCTAAATGCACTGTTAGCCAAAGAGAAAAAAGAAGTGGTGCGTGCCGCGATTTTGACTGCATTAGAAAAACTAGGTCAAGATATACAGGCCTATTTACAGCCCGAGGTATTATTAAAAGAAGCACAGCAAGGCTTAAAAGCTAAACTCTCAGCAAGTTTCGCTTGGTTCGACTTTAGCCAACTTCCACGACTAACTTGGCAAAATGCTCAGCCGGTAGATCCTGATATCATCCGCTGGTGGCTGGTCCTTGCAGAAAAGCTAAAAGACCCCAAAGCCAATGAACTCTTACAACGCTATATGGGTTTATTAAGCGAAAAAAGCCAACAACAACTGTCTGCCCAACTACTACAAAGCTTTATTTATCAAGATACGCGTGGACCAACCGCAGAAGAAGCCACCGCGTTGGCACAAAAGGAAGCGCCATCACGTCTTGCCAACTACCAAGATTGGGCGAAACGCTATCCTGACTATTATGGTAAATATGCTAGCTATACTTTAGAGCAAGTCATTGATGAAATTAAACGTGCTCATATGGCAACCTATCTCGGTTCTGCCATCAAAAGCAAAGGGATGTTGGCTCTAACACACCATGCCCAAGGCAGTTTTGCGGTCAAACAACTGCAAGACTATATGAAGCAACATTACCAACGTCGTGCACAAATTGAAGCCATGCTCAATGCACTCTCGCTCAGTAATGATCCTTTGATTATTCAGCTATTATTAGGTTTATCTCGCCGTTATCGCACAGCATCCGTGCAAACGCTGGCAAATCAGTTGGTCAGCGATATTGCGGCACGTAATGATTGGAGTAGCGATGAATTGGCTGATCGCACCATTCCTACAGCGGGCCTAGATGAAAATGGTATTTTACAAATAGATTATGGTTCACGCCAATTTACAGCCATCGTCGACGACAAAGATAAATTTGTGCTAAAAAATGAAGAAGGCAAAATCATCAAAGCGCTCCCTGCGGCTCGCCAACATGATGATAATAGCCTGATCAAAGAGGCTAAAGCGCTACTCAGCAATAGTAAAAAAGAATTAAAACAGGTACTTGAACTACAGACGCAACGCTTGAATGAAGCGATGTGTAGTCAACGACAATGGCCTGTCGCAGAATGGCAAGAATACATCTATGCTCACCCGATCATGCAACGTCTTATCCAGCGTTTGGTATGGCAAGAACAACGTCCAGATGGTGTCATTCAATACTTCCGCCCCAGTGATGATGGCTGTTTACTCAATCTAGATGATGATGAAGTTGAACTATCAGCAGACAGCACGATCCAAATTTCACACGCAGTTTATGTTGGAGAGGAACTCGCACAACAATGGTTAGCGCACTTTAAAGACTATAAAGTGAAATTTTTATTTGAACAAATGAGCCACGCTTTACCAAGCACACTCGACCTAAAAGCTGAGCAGTTTGATGATCGTAAAGGCTGGTTAACAGATACCTATACCTTAAGAGGTGTACTCAATAAACTTGGTTATCAACGTGCTGCCATTGAAGATGCAGGCTCATTTGACCGCTATACCAAAAGCTATAAGCAACTCGGCATCGATGTACATATCAGCTTTAGTGGTAGTTATGTGCCGGAAGAAAATATTCCAGCGGTACTGTACGAACTCAGTTTTGAACGTAAAGCCAAGCATTATTGGAACAATACAGTACTAACATTGAACGAAGTCCCTGAGATTTTACTGGCAGAAAGCTATGCTGATTATCATAGCGTCGCTGCTGCCTGCGCAGGTTATGATCCTGAGTGGGAGAAGAAAACACCTTGGTAAACCGCAAAAGTTGGGTGATGCTTATACTTCGTCCAACACATTAATCGCAGCAGTCAAACAGCAAACGATCGATATAGATGTTCTGGCTGCTTCGCGATTAGTACTTAAACAAAGAAACTTCATTAAACTAACGATCAAATATAACGGCTAACTGAATAAAATGAAGATCTTTATCTATTTCTTTTTGTTTACTACTAAAAAAATAAGTCGCTTTACGACCTTCTTCATATACTAAAAAACTATGCTCAAAAAGTTCTTGCCCTTTATAATATGGATAATTCAACTCTCCATCTGTTCCTAGTGATTTTACACCCTCATATTTAAATTGATGATCCAACAACCACTTAAATGGGATCACCAGATCAGACTTAAATGCTGCCATACTAGTTGGCGATACAATAAATACTAATTGCCTATTTTTATCATTTACACCAGATACACGAATTGCAGCAGGATAATTACTGACTACATTTGAAGGTAAAGAATACTTACCTGAATCTGTGACCGTACCATCTTTTAATACATGTAGACTTAATGGTCCTCGAAAGAATTTACTACTATTCCATCTCTCACTAAAGCCAACTCGTTTTATTTCCAGAATCAGTTGGTAAATATTTTCTTCAATCATTTTAGACTCCTGATATTTTATAGCATGCGTATTTGCTAAGGTCGTATTTAAACTCAATAGCAATACTAATAGCGTATTGATAAAAATCTTATCGATATTTATGTTCATTTAACGGATCCTCATCACCTGCTAACAAATACCAATTTAAATCTCTACTTTTTGTATTAAATTGTGGTTCCATCTCCAATCCCTCATTTTGAAGTTGACGCGCTACATCGAATGTTCTTAACTTATAAAGATATTGTTTTGTCTTGATGCCATTTTTATCAACTTCATTATAAGCGGCTAGAAGCTTTTCGGCTCTACCTACATTAGGATACTCTGGAAAAGTATAGTGGTTTAGATTTGCTGCTGCTACTTTTTCATGCCAAGCATAAGGATTGACAGCTTTTTTTGATAGACCTTTGACTTTTACATAGCCCATACCCGCTGGAATTTGCGGAGCTAAATGCTTTCTTAAAATCTCTTCTGCCTCTTTGGCACAGGTTTCATTCGTTAAGGCACGATATTTTTTATCCATCGATTGATGCCTTTCCCACTCCTCAGTTTCTTCGTTATAGATGTAGTTATTTGTTTGCATATAGATTGCATCTACATCCGCTTTAATCTTATCGGCAGTCTCTTTATCGATATCCACTGTAAATAACTGTGCAACCTCTCCTATATCATATTGACAGGTTGCGGAGGTACCAATTATTGACCCTCCTCCTGTTTTTCGTTCACCACGCGCTTGCGCCTCACTTTTATCAATCGACGGTCCATAACTAAAAAAACAATATACAGCTTCATTTTTGACTATATAAAAAAAAGCATGCCCCCAATCCCATACACCATTACCATCCATAAACTGATGTTTTTCTATTTTTCTTGATAAGGTAGTTTTAGCATTTCTATACGCTTGCGGCACATTCACTTCAAATCCGACAACCAAATAATATTGATCAATTTTAATGACTGATGTTGGTTTGTTTTCTTCTGTACTATACGTCTCATTTGGCATTTATTTTACCTACGGATAATTCTACTGTTACTTGCTCTGGCTTCGATGTCATAATGCGCTGGGTTAATCCATCTTTATCAGAGATACCCTCATATTTCACACCACTTGCTAACGTAATGACATATGGTTTATAGGCCAGAATATTTTCATTGTTATCTTTTAATACAAATTGATGCGAATAATTTGAGACTAAAGGTAAATATGGTAATGCTACACTCACTTTCTCAGCTTGCTTAAACAAATGCTGTCCCGCTTTAACTTCAAACTTTTTATCGGTGGTAATAAATATACCAGTCTTGTTAATTTCTATTCTTGAACCTTCAACCGTAAATACTATTTTTTTGCTGGCACTCATTTCTATCGCGTCTTCAGTTGAAATCATCTGCACCTTGCTACGGGCAATAATATCTGCACCATCACCTTGTGCTTGTATCTCAATATTGCCTTGACCAGCATACAATCTTGCACCTTCTGTCGCGGCAAATAGACTAATTTTAGACTGAGCATGTGCAAGCAAAGCATTTTGAGTACTGATATTAATGCTGTCTCCGGCACTGTGGCTCATTTGACCATCTGCTGATACATGAACATCTTGGCTAGAGCTTACAGCAATACTTTGCGGTGCCGTGAATAACATAATCGCCTGTTTAAATGCTGCAGCTTTACTCTGATCTTGTTGCTCTAAATTTTCGATATAGCCTTTTAGGTTGTCTAAGACTTCTAATGGATCTGTTTGTTGATTCTTGGCTGCTTCACTCAATGCTTTCGCACGATTTAAGCTCGATTCCAACTGCTGCTTAGCCTGCGCTGCCTCTAGAAGCACACCCGCCGCTTCACCTTGCTGATGGGTACTTACAAGCAACCCCTGCCCAGCCCGCACTGCGCCCCATTGGTCAGTACGTAATTCAAATCCTTCACCACGGCCTTCACTTTCTTCGGCAGATTTGGGATGGCTTAAATTTCCCAAATTTAGCTGACTGGCACCATGACTACTTTGGAGTTGGGAGCTGATCTGACCAGTGCTGTCATCAAAGCGAAGCTGACCATAACCACTGCCACCCACCTCATTGGAACGTACGCCACTCAAGCGGCGGGTATCAGGCAGTTGTCCTTTCATATCAAACTGCGTCGGACTACGCTGTGCCTCATGGATACGCCCAATAACAAAAGGTCGATCGACATTGCCATCAAAAAAGTCGATCACCACAATTTCACCGATCCGCGGCAAGAAGCGTACACCATAGCCTTCGCCAGCCCACGGCGTTAACACATCAACCCACGCAGAGTCTGTGTCATTGTCATTGCTGCCAGCACCGCCATCATGATGATGGTCCTCGGCACGCGTAAATAGGAAACGAACTTTTATTCGCCCCCACTCATCGACATAAATACTTTCACCCGCGGGTCCCACCACACGGGCACGCTGCGGATGTGCGGCTGGGCGATGTTGCAAAGGATTGTATTCCGGCACTACTGTAATATTACGTCGTTGTAAGGTCAGAATATTCGCTTGTCGTTCATCGGTTTGATCTTCAACCAACCACTGACTTCTCGACAATAGACTTTGCACTTGTTGATTGAGTTCTTTAGGGAGGTTATTTTGGTTATAAAAGGTCTTGGCAATAATTAAGAACGCTTGATCAGCACTATCATGTCGATCAATTTCAGGATGTTCTTGGAAAGTAAACCAATAACCCACTTGCGCATCACGGACAGTCGACTGCGCAGTAAACTGCTTGGCCTGAGCATTATGATAGGCGCTTAAGGTTTTATTATAAGTTTCGATCTGCTGATTACCCGAAGCAGTTGCACCATCTTCGCCATTGATATCTTGCATCCACGCAGGACTAAAATGCCAAGCATCTTCTAAAGCCAAACTGCTATTATCATAGAGCTGTGAATGTTTCTGTGTACTGAGTACTGAACCCGCACCTTCATCCACATCCAGTGCATCGGCTTGCCATCGGTTAATATAAACCGCGGTCGGTTGTATTTGCCGTTCTGCAACAAAACGCGTGATGCTGTCCCATTGCTCCGTCGCATCACTACGATGAAACCGAATACAACGTCTATTTAAAGCTTGATATGGCTCATTATGATCAATCAAACGAAGTTTTTGTGCTTGAATGTGTTCTGCTGGCGTGGCAACTTCTAACTGCGCTTCATCAATCAACCAACTTATGCCTTCTTGGCGCATTAACCGTGTTAGAAACTCATGATCTGTTTCAGATAACTGCATAAAGAATGGTCTTATATCATACTCTTTACTTAGACCCGTTAAATCCAAAGTCAGTGCCTTACTAAATAATGCACTTTTTTGTTGCCATTCTTTAAACATGATTTGTACGACATCAACAACGCTTTTATTCATAAACACACGGCTATTGCGCCGTTTATGCCATAAGGCACTCGCATCTTGTAAGCTAAGTTTATAAATGGTCAATGCGCCATCACTTTGTCCTTGACTGGCGGCGGTAATAATCCCTGTACTACGAAATAATGTACCGCTGTCTGTCACTTGATCAACGGCAACCTGACAACCAATAAACTCTTTCAGGGCAATAGCGGCATCTAAGGACAAACAAATTAATTCTGCTGATAAACCCTGATTCAGCCGATGCTGTCCATCAATGCGTTGCAAAAAAATACTGCGATTTAGCGCAGGATTGGAAAACTGAATATGAACAGCGCGTTTTTTTGCGCTTAATCCTAAGTTTTCTAATATATTTTGAATAGTATTGATCATGATTTATTTAATATTAATTGAGCTTAATTTTTTATCATTCTGCCTAAAAGACCACTCTCTTCAATAAACTTATTGTAATTTCCTACAATAGATTCAACGAAAAAATTTTAATTTTTAAATACGATCTCATTTCAATCGATATAATATAAAAAGCATAATAATTAACGCATCATCTAGCTCCATGACTTAGCGTTAATTTTATTCTACAATGCAAATAATCTGCAAAATAGCAGTGGCAATACAGACATTCTCTCTTCTTCCGGCGCGCTACAATATCTATATCTTTCGCCATTGCGAGCCGAACAGAAAAACGTTTAAATAAATTCCATTCTTTCATTATTTAATTCAAAGGACTTTGCATGAATCGTCGTGTTGTTATTACAGGTATGGGTATCAACTCGTGTATAGGAAATTCACTCGAAGACGTCACTCACTCATTACAGAATGGTCTCTCAGGTACACGTCACAACCCGACTTATGCTGAGCTTAATTTTAAAAGTCATGTCAGTGCTCCGGCAGAACAACAATTTGATAATATTGACCGTAAGCTAAAACGTTTTATGGGCGTTTGTGCCATGTACGCCTACAATGCCGCAGTGGATGCCATTGCACACGCGGGTTTAAGCGTAGAAGATTTAGCCAATAACCCACGTTATGGGATCGCAGGTGGTTCGGGTGGAAACTCTACGGCATCTGTGGCTGAAATGGTCAAACTGCTCGAAGAAAAAGGTGCACGTAAAATCGGTCCATTCTTTGTACCGCGTAATATGTCAAATACCATTACCGCCAACCTTGGGGTAGCTTTTAAATTACAAGGTGTTGCGCATTCGATTACCAGTGCATGTGCCACCTCTGCCGACGCCATTGGCTATGCTTACAATCTCATTCAATTGGGTAAACAAGACCTGATGTTGGCTGGTGGAGGTGAAGAAGATCACTGGTCACAAAGCTTATTATTTGATGCTATGGGCGCACTGAGTTCCAAATACAATGACACGCCAGAGCAAGCTTCACGCCCATATTCTAAAGACCGTGACGGTTTTGTCATTGCAGGTGGCGGTGGTTTTGTGGTGCTTGAATCCTTAGAACATGCACAAGCACGTGGTGCCAATATCCTCGCTGAAGTTGTGGGCTATGCCGCCAATAGCGATGGCGCAGATATGGTGGCTCCGAGTGGTGAAGGTGCAACACGCTGTATTTTGATGGCTTTAGAAGAAGCCAAACAACACGGCGTCGATAAAATCGACTACGTTAATACCCATGGGACCTCAACCCCAGCGGGCGACGTCACCGAATTAAAAGCCATGGGGCGTGCTTTTGGTGAAGGTCAAGTTCCGGCACTCAGTTCAACCAAGTCCATGACCGGTCACAGCCTTGGTGCTGCGGGCGTCCAAGAAGCCATTTATAGTATTTTAATGATGCAAAATGACTTTATCGCACCCAATATTAATGTCACAGAATTGGATGAAGGTACCCAAGGCTATGATATCGTACTTGAAAAACGTGACGTAAAACTGAATACTGTGATGAGTAACAGTTTTGGTTTTGGTGGGGTTAATGCCTGCCTAGTTTTCAAGAAATGGGGCTAAGCCTCTAAGTAGGATTTTTCATGGATGCACCTTCAGATGCTTTTTTATGGGTAAAAGCATTACATATTATTGCTGTGGTCTGTTGGTTTGCGGCATTGTTTTATTTACCGCGTTTATATGTTTATCATGCCATGAGCGACGATGCCGTTAGTCATCAACGCTTTGAGGTCATGGAACGTAAACTCTACCGTGGCATAATGTGGCCATCCATGATAGCCACCCTGATTACGGCGCATTATTTGGTGGCTTGGGGTGATCCACTCTACCATTACCATGAGGCGCCGTGGTTTTATATTAAAGTTGCTCTTGTTGGTTTATTGGTGCTTTACCACTTTGTCTGTGGTTATTATCGTAAAAAACTCATCAATAATGCCCACTATAAATCGCATAAGTTTTGGCGCTTCTTTAATGAAATGCCGACGCTAATTTTATTAGCAGTGGTGATTTTGGTGGTCGTCAAACCCAATTTCTAAGCAAGCACCATACGCAACGAAAAAGCCAGTGTATTTTGCACTGGCTTTTTTATATAAAGATGTTTTATCTGGAGATGTTTCTATCAAGTCTATCTCAAGATACGACTGCTTTTTACCTGACTTCGATGCTGAAATCTTAGCCGCAGGCGTTGCGATTGCTTATGTTCAATCTTTTGTTGATGTTTAATCTTTGCTCAGCCAGCGTTGTCGGATCTGACCATTCAAAGGTCGTGCATAATACCGCTCAATCACAGCACTCAATAGGAAAGTCGCAATAAAATAAAGCAATAACAACCATAGTTTTTCCTGTGGCAATGTTGTTTTTGGCACATAAAAGACTTTGAAGATGCCCAAAATGAGCAAATGAAATAAATACATTTCATAACTACGTTGACCAATCCATACCAAAATACGCTGCACCAGATGCGGCTGTTGTGGATTTTTTGCCAATGATGCTGCATAAACCATGACCGCAGCCGCTAAAGCAAATAACGTCATACTCCAAGTACTCACCGCTTTAATCGGTGCATAAAAATACACGCCGAGCATGATCATCACGGCTAAGCCTTGTAGATAAAACGGCAGCTGCGTGCTGCGAGGTCTCGCCTGTGCCCACAGCGCAGTTAAACAACCGATAGCAATGGCATCGAAGCTAGCAAAATAATGATAGAGATAAGCGCCATTTTCATCACCAAAATGCAGCGCACGAAAATAAGGTGCATAACAAATCACCGCCAAGAGTACTAGGGCTAAGGCTTTGACACGCGGCAGCAAAACACAAAGTATAGGAAAAATCAGATAAAAAACTTCTTCAACCGATAATGACCACAGTACCCCAAACGCATAGTTGACCCAGCCAAACTGGATAATCAACAGATTCATCCAGAAACTCAGTGCTGCAAAAACTGTCAGCCCATAAGAGACCGCTATATCATTTGGCGCTTGATTCATAAACGGTTTGAGTTCTAGGGCAGCTAAGCCACTGACCATCAGCACCAAAAGCAATAGACACGGTACGATCCTTGCGATGCGCCGAATATAGAAATTTTTAACTTGAATATTGGCCAATTGACCCTGACTACGCTGAAGACTGTGCTGGGTAATTAAAAAACCAGAAATCACAAAAAATAGTGTGACACCATAATTCCCATTACGTGCCAAGAGCGTACTCAGACTTTCCCCAAAAAGCTCTACCCCTAAAAAGGTATCGTGCAATTTATAGGGAATATTAAAGTGATGGAGCAATACCAATAGAATGGCGATGGCTCGAAGGATGTCAATGCGATAACTGCGCACGTTTTTATTCCATGTTCATTCTTTTCGTCTGGAGCTTATACAGACAAATCAAAGAGATCATGGATTCCATGCGAAAAATCACTCGAGGGTGTAAGTAAATATGTCAATATGGCTATTGTTGAGCTACCCCATCTAAGAAGATGAGGCAATTTTACCCGTTTGATTGATTTTTAAATCTGGCATTTGACCTATAGCGAAACTCATGCAGTTAAGCCTGCCATGACATCACATAATTCGGCAAAACGATCAATGCGATAACGTGGCGCAGCTTGA
Source organism: Acinetobacter larvae (assembly GCF_001704115.1). Classification (NCBI taxonomy): domain Bacteria; kingdom Pseudomonadati; phylum Pseudomonadota; class Gammaproteobacteria; order Moraxellales; family Moraxellaceae; genus Acinetobacter; species Acinetobacter larvae. Next base: position 573,551 of record NZ_CP016895.1, on the reverse strand, counting down.
GTCAACTCTGCCTCACTGCCAAAACCATAATTGACCGCAATAGTATCAATCCCATGGGCGCGTGCAGCAAAAATATCGTGCTCACGATCACCGACCATAAGGCATTCTGCTGGGTTTAATTGTTCTTGTTGTAAAATATAGTCGATTAACTCGGCTTTATGACTTCGCAGCCCAGAGAGCTCACTGCCATAAGCTTGCGTGAAATATTGCAGTAAATGAAAATGATCTAAAATCTGTTTTGCATAAATGATCGGCTTTGCTGTTGCTAAAAACAGCTGATAACCCGATTGCTGCAATTGTGCCAGAGTCACTGCGACATCGGCATAGACTTCATTCTCATATAAACCAATACTGGCAAAACGTTCGCGATAGCCCAGCAAAGCCTGCTCGGCTAAGTCATCCTGCTCAGCGACACCTAAAATCTTGGCCAAAGAAGCTTTTAAAGGCGGACCGATAATCCAATCTAAATCTTCTTGGTCATCAACCACATGCCCTACTTTCGCCAAACCATAACGTGCAGAACCAGTAATTCCCGTTTGGGGATTCGTTAAAGTTCCATCTAAATCTATCAGAATATTCTTAATCACACATGACCCAATCACAGCAAATAGCTGATTTAAAATACGTTATGCCCAATACTCAGCTGCAATGCAGCATGTCGATCACACGGCTTGCCGTCTAATCTTTCTGTTATCTGCGCTAGCATCTGCCACTTAGAACAACAAAATCATCACACCGCATAGGCTGACTCTTGTGCATAAGCCTAGATGAATGCACGCAGTTTCGCTACACTGCATCATAGTTTAACTTTCTCATTGAGTCATATAAGGATATCACGGTGCGTGCTACAGTACTTTGTTTTTCTGGTTTAGACCCTTCTGGTGGTGCAGGCATACAGGCTGATATAGAAGCCATTGGGCAAAGTGGCGCACATGCTGCGATTGCTTGCACGGCATTAACGATTCAGAATTCGCAACAAGTGTTTGGTTTTGAAGCAACATCCAAGGAACTCTTATTGGCGCAGGCCAATGCAGTGGTCGCAGACCTCCCGATCCGTTGTGTCAAATCAGGCATGTTAGGCACCACCGATAATATTGCCGCGCTTGCACATTTCTTGCATGAACATCCAGATTATCAATTTGTTTTAGACCCTGTGCTGGTCGCCAACAGTGGTGGCAGCCTCGGCAATATGGCAACCTTGGTCACTGCTTTTCAAGCATTGATTCCATTAGCCACCATCATCACCCCCAACACGGTTGAGCTGCGAGCCTTAGCGGGTGAACAAGATCTACAGCTTGCCACACAACGCTTATTTGACTTAGGCGCCAAAACAATTCTGGTCAAAGGTGGGCATGAAGATACCCCTAACTACATTTTAAATCAGCTTTATGTTGCTGGTGAATTGGTCAGCGAAAGTCGTTGCCCGCGCTTGGCAGGTGAATATCACGGCTCAGGCTGTTCATTGGCTAGCTTTATTGCTGGTCGATTAGCCCAAGATGATACTTTGGAAGCTGCAGTGCATCATGCAGAGACATGGCTCTTTCAGGTGTTACAGAATGCCGAAACACCCGTTAAAAATGGTCAAAAAATTCCCAAACGGTTTTGATGTATTGTTATAAATTATAAAAATAAATCGGTAATAGCTTTGAACAACATTGTTAAGTATCAATATTCACTGCTATTACCGATTTAACAATCAAAATTATATTTAAAAATAGAAATAAAACCATGAATCATCAAATTGTAGTTGTTGCTTTTGAAGACATCAGTCCATTTCACTTATCTATACCTAGCATTATTTTTATGCACCCCATCCTACAATCTCAACCCAAACATTATGAACTTAAAATCTGTAGTCAATATAAAGGGCTTATTGAAACAAATGCAGGCTTCGCAATTCATATAGATCATGATTATCAAATTTTAGCTCATGCAGATACCATTATTATTCCAGCGTGGTCAAATCAGAATATTCACCCCTCTCCTGCATTAATTGACCAATTACAACAAGCAAAACAAAAAGGAAATCGAATCATAGGCTTATGCCTAGGCACATTGGTTCTAGCCAAAGCTGGTTTATTAGAACACTGTAAAGCCACTACACATTGGGCTTATTTAGATCAATTACAACGAGATTTCCCCAATATCTTATTGCAAACAGATTGTTTATATATTCAAGAACAAAATATTATTACTTCCGCGGGTACCGCCGCCGCCATGGATTGTTGTCTTCATATTGTAGCTCTTGATCATGGGTTAGAGATCGCCAATCAGATTGCACAGCATTTGGTTATTGGCCCTCATCGCATGGGAATGCAAAGTCAAAAAGTGCCTAAACCGTTAAGTAAACAAAAAAATATCGATCAAATCTCGCGTACTATGCAATGGATGTTGTCTAACTTGAACCAGCCACAGTCACTTGAACAACTTGCCAATTACGCACACATGAGTATTAGAAGTTTTACCCGTAATTTTCAAAAACGAACAGGCTGTACAGTTCATCAATGGTTATTACAACAACGCATCCAACATGCTCGCTATTTACTGGAAACACAAAAACATTGGCCTATTGATTATATTGCTGAACAATCGGGTTTTAGCTCAACCATCAACTTTAGACAGCAATTTAGTCGTTACATGGGATTAGCCCCGAGCTTATACCGCAAGCAATTCCACCCCGAATCCTCAACACAGGAATAATCATTCTAATGGCAATAAATTGACCAGATTACATCGTAATCTCGCCCTATTAGCACTCTTGGTCATACCATAATCTATTTAAGCTAATAGACTCACTCAGCCAATAAGTAAAAATCATGTTATATCCTACTATTAGAGCATTATCAGCTGCACCATCTACCAAACAACTTACCCCCCAAAAAACGGCATTACTGGTCATCGACTTTCAAAATGAATATTTTTCTGGTCAACTACCCATACCAGATGGTGCTGTTGCATTAAGCAAGAGTAAGCAAATCATAGCCTTTGCAGACCAACATCAGATCCCCGTCATTCATATCCAGCATCTCAATAAACCGGATAGTTTAATATTTGCTGAAAACCATCATAACTCAGAATTTCACCCTCAAATTCAACCTCATCCCCAGCATCATGTGATTCAAAAAAACATGGTCAGTGTTTTTGCAGGCTCAAATATTAATGCTATTTTAAAAAAATATGCGATCGAACAACTGATCATTACAGGCTTAATGACACACATGTGTGTAACAGCTGCAGCACGTGATGCTGTAGTTTATGGCTATAAAGTGATTGTTGTTGAAGATGCTTGTGCAACACGTCATCTTCCAGATAGTCAGCAAAAAATTATTACACATCATGAACTACACCGTTCAGCGATTGCTGCATTACAAGATGCTTTTGCTGAAATTATGTCTTGCCAACAGCTTATTGACTTACCCATCCAATCTTCAATTTAATTTACGCACATGATCATTAAGCAATAATAAAAAACCTAGGATAAACCCTAGGTTTTTTTAACTTATATGGTCATTTTGCTGCGTTTGTGACGATTGATTTGATACACGCGAAGCGATTTAGCCTAGCTTAAAACTTAGTTCGCCTCAGCATGAGGGTTCATCACCCGCTCAGCAAGGCGGCGTGATTGATTTAAAATAAAAATCTCATGCCTAAACCAGTAAACCAATTGCTTTCAGATTTTTGCTCAACATGCGTTTGCTCTGCCTGTTGTTGCAACTGCTGCTGATAACGATAACCAAACTCCCAGTAAGGCATAAACATTTTGTTGATTTCATAGCGCGTTTGCACGCCCAAGGTAAATTCACTTAAGCCACGATCCAGTGCATGACGTGATGCATCATGCAAAATCACATTCGCCTCTACATAAGGCTGTACAATGAAGCGCTGTGTTAATAACAGATCACGTTCAAATTCGACTGCAACTTGTAGCTGTTTGCCCATATAAAGATGTGCTTTGGTTTCAAAGAAATATGGTGCTAAGCCATTGATACCGATAACAGCATCATAACGATCTGAGGCATTGGGCTGATCCGCTTGATGCCGATAGCGCATCCCCGCTTGCACATCCCAAAAAGTTGTCATATTACGGCTATATAATGCACTCAGACTCTTTTCACTAGGCTCTGATTGTGTTTTCTCGACACTGGCATCCAAATACAGCTTATGTTGATCTGTGCCAATACGGCTTTCTAAACGTCCTTGCAATGTATCATGATCATGTTGCTGAGTTTGCCAGCCTAAGTGCACATCGGTACGTTGATAGACTTCACCACCATGTAAATGTGCATCGCCAGCTGTCGCTGCATGCACGGGGATCGCAGCCAACATCAACACCATAGACATCACCAGCAGCACTATAGCCGCTGCAATACGCCATACATTAGCCCCATAAAGATTTGACAAATAAATACTTTGCCAATGCATGCCTTGCAAACGAATGCTTGTCAAACCAATGCTTTTTAAATGAATCCTATTCATGTGCATGCTGTGCCTCCACCGTTGTGCTGTGCTGAACAGCATGATTGTTCTGGGTTTGCTCATGAACATGGGCAACCACCAATTTATTCATCATGCCAGCAGTCATGTGATAGAGCAGATGACAATGAATTGCCCATTCACCCAATTCATTGGCGGTCAATAACACACTGACGCTTTGTCCAGGTGCAACAATCAAGGTGTGTTTATTGGGCATATAGGCAGCAGATTGACCATTTTCCAACTGCATAAACATGCCATGTAAATGCATCGGATGTGCCATCATACTGTCATTGATAAACTTCAACCGCACGCGTTCACCATAACCAACTTGCAGTGGTGTGGCTTCATGGTGGGTTTTACCATTTAAGGTCCAGATATACCGTTCCATATTGCCATCTAGACGAATTTCCAGCTCACGTGTCGCAGGTCTTTGATCAGGCTGTGGCGTAACGGCCTTTAGGTCCTGATATTGCAATGCGCGATGCCCCGCAGGCGTTGCGGCATTGCCCCACCCCTCAACCGTAGCAGGCTTTATGCTTTGGTGTGGCACAGTTGGCAATTGATCTGACATCGTCAGCACATCAGTAGCAACCATGTTATGTACTGTGCTCTGTGCATCACCAGAATGCGCTTGAGCTTGCATCTGCGACATCGATGAATGATCATGGCTTGAATCGGGCTCGGTATGCAACATCGATGAATGATCATGACTTGAATCGGACTCGATATGCGACATCGATGAATGATCATGACTTGAATCGGACTCGATATGCGGCATCGATGAATGGTTTGTGGCATGTGATCCTTCAGTCTGACCATGTGATGATGTTGGCTGATGTTGCTCGCTATGCGTCTGATCATGTCCATGCATTTCGCCATGCCCCATATCTTGCATGGTCAATAGCGCACGTGGACGCGCTTGCGGTACCGCAAAGGCAACTGGCGCTGCTTGTGCATTTTGTAGACGTGCTAAGGCAAAACCACTACGGTCTATAGACTCTGCCTCTATTTGGTAAGCATCTGCGCTGGGCTCAACCAACACATCATAGGTTTCTGCAGTACCAATACGAAATTCATCAACCGTGACAGGCTGTACGGCTTGCCCATCTGCCGCAACAACCGTCATCTTTAAACCAGGAATACGAACATCAAAAAAAGACATCGCTGAGGCATTGATAAAACGTAAGCGCACTGTTTGTTGTGGCTGAAATAGCCCTGTCCAAGGTTGCGTATTGGGTTGACCATTGAGCAAAAAAGCATAACCGGTAACATCGGATAAATCCGTTCGTAGCATGCGCATTTGATTCCACATTTTGCGCTGTTGCCATGTTGTTTGCCAGCCATCTTGCTGACTTTGACGCCAGACATCACTGAAGGTTTCACGTTGATTCTGATAATAATCGGCTGATTTTTTTAGGTTACGCATAATCTGTTCACCACGACTCGGGTGAAAATCAGATAGCATCATCACATAGTCCTGATCCGCAGCAACTGGCTGTTGAAAATGACCTTTGGGGTAAATCACCAAGGGACCATATAAACCATCTTGTTCTTGGGCACGGGAATGTGCGTGATACCAATAACTGCCACTTTGTCTGATCTTAAAACGATAACTAAAATGCCCATCTGCTGGAATCGCTTGAAAACCATTTAGACCAGGAACACCATCCATAAGGCCGGGCAATAACAAACCATGCCAATGCACAGAACTGTCTTGCTTTTTGAGTTTATTGTGGACATGAATAACTGCTTCATCCCCCTCCTCAAACGCCAGTAAGGGTGCTGTAAACTGATCATTTACCACAATACGTGAAAACGTTTTATCGCCAATGCGTACAGGCTTTTCAGCAATACTTAAATGATATTCGCGCACAGCAGCAACTGCACTTTGTAGCATGATAAAGCTGAGTAACGTTAGCGTTAGCAGCCCTCGAAAAATAGACATAACTGACCTCGAAATTTAAAAAAAGATTGTTTTTAAATCGATGTTATGCCCGAGGCGGTTTTAAAATTTGCTGCCAAAAAGCCAATTGATAATGAGAGATAGGACGCGCATGACGCTGCGCTTCTGGATGTTCCCAAGCCGGCATAGCCCAGCTCTGGGGTGTTGTGCTCACGGCATAAAGCATCTGGCAACCCAGTATGCTGCACTGACTACAGACATCATGCAGGGTGCTGCTCTGTGTATGTGCGCCATCCATACAGTGTGCATGGGCTGGCGTGTCACTTTGCTCGTGATGTGTAGCCTGTGCATGTGCCGCCGAAGATGTGGTAGTCGCTATAACTGTTGGATCAGTAACATCTGTTGCACCCATTTCAGCTTGTGCTTGCGGGGCAGAATTATACTGGCAGATTGTTATCGCCAACTGCGCATAAGCCGCTAAAGTCGATGCTGCTTGCTTCGTAACATTTTGCGTTGACGACACATGATCTGACATGGTCGTCACAGACCTTTGCATCGGCATAAGATGTGCAGCCATCGTTGATGCAGGCAGCACGCTCCAGCTCATACAAATGAGCAGAAGCAATAAGCGTAATGCAAAACAATAACGACTTTTAAACACATCCAATCCTAAGGACTTATTGAGCAGCTTTAAGCTTTAAAGCTGCATGTTAATGATTTATAAACAACTTATACTCAAGCTTATAAACAGAGTTGTCAACAAGGTTATAAACAGAGTTTTCAACAAAGTTATCCACAATACAAATCAATACATTATATTGATCGGTATCGGAGATTTACACGAAATCGTCACGCAGCATTTGCATTAAAGCTCGCGACTACCAACTTTTGCCAATTCATCACGCATCTGTTGAATGGCTACGGCATAATCTGCTTGATTAAAAATTGCAGAACCTGCCACGAACATATCGGCACCTGCCTCAGCAATAGCACGAATGTTACTTGGACCAACACCACCATCAACTTCTAAACGGATATCACGCCCTGACGCATCAATGATTTGACGTGCTTGACGTAATTTATTGAGCGTAGATGGAATAAATTTCTGTCCACCAAAGCCCGGGTTTACGCTCATCAATAACACTTGATCAACTTTATCCAGTACATAATCTAAATAATGTAAAGGCGTGGCGGGGTTAAATACTAAACCAGCTTTGGCACCGCCGTCGCGAATCAACTGTAAAGAACGATCGATATGCGCCGAAGCCTCTGGGTGGAAAGTAATAATATCCGCACCAGCCTCAAGAAAATCGCCAATTAAGCGATCGACTGGGCTGACCATCAAATGCACATCAATCGGTGCTTTAATCCCATATTTTTTCAATGCCTTGCACACCCCTGCTCCAAACGTTAGATTGGGAACATAGTGGTTGTCCATGACATCAAAATGCACGACATCGGCACCTGCGGCAAGTACATTGGCAACGTCTTCACCCAAACGGGCGAAATCAGCAGAAAGGATCGATGGTGCGATAAGATAAGGCTGGGTCATAATTTACCTGGGCTGGATGGATTACACCAGCCGATTATAACAAAATGTCACAGTAATGTCGGCTTTACTGCGCGCTGCTTTGGTGCTGTTGTTGTGCCTCAAAGTCTCGTACCCGCTGGATTCGGTCCGCCGTTGCTGGATGAGAAGACATCAAGTCCATCAGTGGATTATTGACTTTATTTTCACCAGCTTGATCACTTAAACGTTGCAGCATATTGGCATAATGCTCAACAGGCAGCTTTTGTTTAGCCATCAAATCTAAGGCATAATCATCCGCTGCTTGTTCAAAGTCACGTGAATAGTTCGCTCCAACCAAAGCAACAGGCACACTGTTGAGTAAGTCAGATGAATCGCCTGTCATCGCAATATAAATTAAGCTAAACCCAAAACTGGCTAAGGCTTGCTGTAAGCTATGACGCTCTTTTAAATGACCTTGTTCATGTGCCAAGACACCTAAGATTTCTTGGTCACTATGTGCCAGCTCAACCAATTCATCGGTCATAATAATCGTATTGTTAGGAATCGCCAATGCATTGGCACCCAACTGTTGCCCGCGTCTAAATAACAACCGTGCTGGGCGATCTTCTGCAATATATTGCTTATAAAGCTGTTGTAAATGCTGTTGTTGTTGTGGATCTAACTGCGACGGCTTGGTCAGGGTCATTACCAACTCTTCCGATTGATTGCCAATCCGTTGTAAGGTGTTTTCCGGTAAATTATAAGCCACCGTTTTTGCCATCCACGGCACACCCCATTTTAAAAATACCGCACAGAAGATAACCACCACAAAAAAGCTCATGACAATCATGCTGGGAGTTCGTTCTAACTTCCAGATTTTATGATGTAAACCGAGGTTTTTAATCGGTAACCATGTCGGAATATCTGTACTTAAAAATTCGATACGGGCATCATTATCCAGCTCAATCACTGGATGTCTCTGCCCTAAAGCACCGATAAAAGTCATTTGCTTGCGATGAAAACGAACAGTTTTGGGTTCCCGATCCTGATAACGCACCATGATGTGTTCTCGGTCAAGCTCTAACAACTGCGCTTGATGCGGCTTGGAAATTAAACCATCGTAAAATATCACGTCAATCGACTGCATGTATTCAGACCTTTTATCGGTAATTTAGTGTTATGTCTAATATAAAAATAATGATCAGTAGAAGACTTTCACATCGCCTAAGATCTCAAAATCTACAGTGAAATATCAAAGTCAAAGATATCACTGATTTCTTCCGCAATCGCACTCGGGGCAGATTGTAGTAAGTTCAACATTTGATCAGGATCATCATTGAGCTGCAAACTTAGCGATTCTACTTTATATCGATATAAACGTACCATTGCCCAAGGCGTCAATAATCCCAAACTCACAATTTGCAGAACAGTATTACTCAAAATAATCCAGATAAATACTGACTGTTTGCAACTGGTCTTAAATTGGCTATCACCAACTGTGACATTATTCCACGTGGTTATAAAAATACGTGCTTGCACCCATGGTGCAAAAATAAGTAACAAACCAAAGTAGACGACAAAAATCATCATGAACAATGGCAACAATACCGACGGATCAGGCACGGTTCCATTATCATTAATTTGATATATTTGCCCAATAACCGAAGAGAGTATAGGCAACATGCTAAATAATGCGACGATTATGACGCAAAATAAGACCAAGACGGGGACATATACCGCCCCCATATAATTGCCCCAAGTGGCATGTAACTTAAAGCGCAGTTGTCCTGCATAAAGATGATCAAAAGTGTAGCGGTAATATAACCACAGCCCAACCGGTGAAAAAATGCCCAAAGTAAAGATATAAATCAATAAGGCTTTGATTAATTCAATATAGGCTTTACCCGTGGTACCTGAAAAATAAAAACGGCTGTTGGCAAATTTACTATTACGTGCAGTAAAGCTTAGGGTACAGCGAATTAACCAAGGAATCGCAATATAAATAAGGACTAACCCAACCCAGGCAAAACGTGGATCCCAATTGCCAAGTATGGCAAAGACTGCCCATAAACCAATCGCAATTAAACGACCATAAAAGATTTTGACTGGATCGCCGGTAAAGTCAAAACGGCGCTGAGCAAAATCGGTATTTTGATAAAAATAGCGCAGTCGACGGACTTTAGCCCACGGCGCATACAATGTTGCAGTCACTAAGGTCAGGAGGATATTGACAATCCAGATACCGAAGTATTCACCCGCTTTACCATAAAATTTAAATGGCAATATTTTGGTCTCGAAAGGAGCAGGTGCTTGTGGTGGAAAATTAGGTATATTCGATTCACTTTCTCTAGAAAAAGGATCGTTAGAATTAGACTGTTGCATTATGTTCTCTTGTTTTAGTTCAATTTTACTGAGAAAGCTTACAGTAAATTGATGATATGTCATGAAGATTAAAATAAAATTCTATACTGATTTTAGCCATTAAGATTTAAGCACTTAATTTGAAACCAAACACAAAATTTAGGAAATAATAACTTATTTTAGACTAAATAAACATAAACCCCATGACAGGCTGTACATGGGGTTTATAACAAATAGACATTATTCCTGTTCTAAATTCCTGTTCTAACTCGCATTAAAAACGCGCGTTAAAAAACAAAAATTAAAATACGCCAGCCGCCGTAGGATGATCCTGTTGTTGAGGCGCGCTATTTACATGCGCTGTTGCTGCTTGTGGAAATAAATGCTGTTCTAATTGCGGTAGCATTAATTCCATATTTTTCCCAATCACCCATTGTGGTTCAGAATGGGTTAAACCTTGGTTATCTTCCCATTTCTGAATGGTATGCTGTGCTTGTTCAAAAGCGGCTTTTAAACTATTTTGGTCACGCATCGCTTGTTCAAAGAAAGCACGACCAAAATAGGTCGCATCGGCATCGCTATTACAACCAAAAGAATCACGATCTGCCGCAGATGCCGTAATAACCAAGGTATCGGGTGATTGTAATGCGGGTACAAAACTTCCTGAATAACACGCCGAAATCACGATGACTTTCCAACGCACGCCAGATTGATCCAATGCGCTACGTAACCATTTGGGATCGACATTGTCTAAATCGATCGGATCATTGCTTAATTCAAATTGATTGCGTACACCATGTGAGCTCATATATAAAAATAATACGTCACTTTCTGGATTCATTTGCTGACCAATACGTTTTAATGCCATAGCAATACTGGTTTTTGAAGCAATAGGGGTTTTTTCTAATGTTTCAGGATTATTAATCAATGCCAAAGAACGTCCAAAAGTGGCAAAACGCGTATCAAACTGTTCTTTGATGCGCTCGATTTCTAATTTAAATACATCTTGATAATTGGCACCGGCCACCCCCAAAAAATACCACTTGGTTTGTGCGAACTCACCCAATTCAATTTTTGCCAAAGTCTGATTAAGCAACTGGCTCTGTGCATAAAATGCCTGTTCAGAAATACTCGGCGGGCTTTCTGTGGTTTTCCAGATGGGTTGGTCTCTTGCTGAAATTTGCCAGACAATTAAAACAAATAAAGTGGCCAACATAATCAGCCCGCGTTCCCACCATGGCCAATGCAACTCACGCGCAAAAACCCAAACCACAGCTAAGCTTTGCCATACAAATAATACCGCAAAGACAATCGGCAAATAGTCATAGACCCAGTCTGGTAATAAATCTTGTAATAACAAGTACTGTATTAAACTCTGTAAGACTGCAATATGGGTATCTAATACCAACCATAAAACTGCAGGCACTAACATCAAACGGGTATTATCAATCCTTTGCGATAAGAAAATCCCAACGATCAGTGCAATAAAAGGCCATAACGCATAGCTGACCAAACCCTGTGAGTTAAACTGCCCTGCACCACCACTCGATAACCAGCTAAACAGTGTATTGGCACTGCCACCTAAAATACCCCAAAAGATTAACTGTAAAATCGAAGGTCTCACGATCTGTAAAGATTTACGCGAACCCAAAAATAACCACATGCCTGCACGTTGGTTGCTTTTAAAATCGTGCCAAAAATTAATGGAGGGTTTGAAGTCTATCATAGAGATTCTAGTATGGCAGGTGATCCAATCAATGTAAGACGTACACCGATTCTCAGAGTTTAAGCTTAGATCTTATAGATCATTGAGCAAATGTCTAAACGGCATCCAATCATAATCTACAAGCGCTACTATATACCAAATACAACGGTTTTAAATCATAATGCTCAATTCATTCAAAGTTTTAACTTGAACTAAAATAAGCATCAAAACGACAAGCATCACCTAACCATTGATGATCAGCGGCTTGATTGGCTAAAAATACTGCATGACGTGGTCGTTTCACCACCACACGTGTCGCAATCTGCTGCGCTGCTGGCAACAATGCATCACCCAAATCCATGCCCTCTTCTCCCTGCAATAACAGGTGTAAGAGCTGCATTTGTTTTTTGACTTGTGCTTGCTTCTTCGCCGCTTGCTGATTTTGATCACGCTGTGGAAACATCGGGTCAAGGTAGATCACATCATAGTGTTGCCCTAAGGTCAAACTTTGTGTCATATAATCTTGGGCATCGACATGTTGCAGCTGAATACGTTCGGCGGCACGACACAAAAACGGATCTTGTAAAGCGCGTTGTTGGTTATCTTCGAGTAGGCTAAATAAAATCGGATGGCGCTCTAATAAAGTCACCTCAGCACCCAACTGTGCCATCAATAAAGCATCATGACCTAAGCCTGCCGTGGCATCTAACAGCTTCGGTTGCTCGGCAAGTTGGCAAGCACGTGCAATCATTTCGCTCTTTAAACTGGCGCGTTTTAAACGAGCACGCTCAGCAAACCAATCCGGTTGCATTTTCATACCTTGGGCACATAGCCACAGCCCTTGTGCATCACAACATAAGGCCAAATCTGCGTGCTGGCGTAAAAAGCGTGCATTGAGTTGTTCAACCTCAAGCCATTCGACCTGAACACCTCGACTGCGCAAACGTTGCTGATAAAGCTGTGCCGCTACGGCATCTGCGGCAGTGCTATATAAACGCCAAGCACTTACCATAATTTATAGCCGGTCAATGCAAAGAACAAAATAATCAAACCTGAAATAATGCGATACCAAGCAAAGACCATAAAATCACGCTTGGCGACATAGGCGACTAAAACACGTATCAGGAATAAGGCTGAAACAAAAGATACCAATGTACCAAAGCCCAATACCCACCAATCTTGTGCCCCACTAAACACATGATAATTTCGGTAAAGATCGAGTAAGCCTGCGCCAATAATCACAGGAATACCCAAGAAAAAAGAAAACTCAGTTGCTGCTTTACGTGATACGCCGAGCATCATGGCACCAATAATGGTCGCACCAGAACGCGAGGTGCCAGGAATCAATGCCAGTACTTGTATTAAACCAATGTAAAACGCTTCTTTAAAAGAGATATTGTCTACTTCAGCAGCATTCACTTTAGGCGGGTTTTTCTCGACCCACCAAATAATCAAACCACCGATAATCAAACCCATTGCGACAGAAATATCGTTAAATAAATAATCTTTTACTTCTTGACCAAAACTCAGCCCCACCAACATAATCGGAATCGAAGCCAATATCAGACTCAACCCAAGATGCCGACCTTTCTTTTCCCCTGTAACGAGTCCGGTTGCGGCACCCCATAACTTGTTCCAGTATTCATAAATGACCGCGGCAATGGCACCCATTTGAATCGCCACCACAAACACATCACTTTTTTGTTTGGTCCAGAAATCCATTAGTTCTGACGCTAAAATTAAATGTCCGGTACTGGAAATCGGCAAGAATTCGGTAATTCCTTCGACAATTCCCATGATGGCTGCTTGCAGCAGTAGAATAAAGTCCATGCGCGATCCTAATTCAAATTTTATACTGAGGATTTATGTTGTTCAGAAAGCTTTTTCCACGCATTATCACGAAGATAGACAGGTAAAGCCTGCTCAGCACTTAGCCAGTGTTGTTGCGCAGCTTGTGCCATTGCAAGAGAGGCAATATCTTGTGCATCTGCATAAATATGTTGGTATTGTGAGTTACTTAAGTCATGATCCGCCAATAGCGTGATACCGCTCCCCACCGGGGTATACCGTTGATAAGCTGCAGCAGATTGGTAATCTAATAATTTTTCTTCATCCAACAATTGCATCATGCCTTTGGTATCACAGGCATAACTGGCAATATAAACTTCTTTCATGCGTGCATCGCTGATCACTGTAACCTGATCTAGCCCAAACTTCCGATAAGCTGCCTGTGCGGTGGCTTGTAAGGTTGATACAGGAATCACCGGCAAGTCATTGGCCCAAGCCAAAGCTTGGGTCACGGCAGCATTGATGCGCACACCACTAAAAGAGCCAGGACCTCGACTAAAGGCAATTGCAGTCAGCTCAGACAACGCCCATTGCGTTTGTGCTAAGCCCTGATCAATCAACGGTAAAATCGTCTGCGTTTGCGCCTTAGGTCGATCATCTTTTTCAAAATACTGGATCTGCTGCTCATCAATGAGTGCAACAGAACACTGTTCGTTGGCGCTTTCCAATGCCAGCAATTTCATGCACAACCTACGTACGTTCAAAAATATGCTTATTCTACTCCACTCATATTCATCCTGCGAGGGATTCTCTTGGGAAAATCGTTTTAGCGCTTTTTCAACAAGATATCTAAGAATCACGCGCCAAAGAATAAAATCATACTGAGGATTCAAGCGAATCAAAAAGCATTATTCAAAATAATAGGGCTGTAAATCGGTAAAGTTTTGATAATGGCTCGCATAATGCATGGCACTCAGGGTCAGTGCTTGTTCTGCTTGGGCATCGAGCTGGCGAATAACCTTGGCAGGTGATCCGACCACCAGAGAGTTATCGGGAATCACTTTACCTTCTGGCACCAATGCATTGGCACCGACTATACAGTTTTTACCAATCACCGCACCATTCAGAATAACCGCATTGATGCCAATCAAGCTATTGTCCCCAATCTGACAACCATGCAAGGTCGCCTGATGTCCCACCGTCACATAATTGCCAATATGCAACTCAATGCCAGCATCGGTATGCAAGACAGCATTTTCTTGAATATTACTAAAGTTACCAATGCGGATCACACTGTTATCACCACGAACCACCGCACCAAACCAGATACTGACTTTTTCCCCCAATTCAACCTGACCAATCACCGTCGCATTTTCAGCAACCCAACCATCCCATGGTTCAGACATTGCTTTAGGCACATGACCTTTATATTGATACATCATTATTGCGTTTCCTTTTAATGCACGCACTAAGCTGCTCATGCTAACTTCGCATGCTATTCAACAGCAGAGCGCTAAAGATTTAGGATATAACAATGATTTGCGATTATTTTCAAGTCTACTCAGGCACAGAATCAGCCTACAGGCAAGCATGCTCAGTTGACATAGCATTTATTTAGTATGTTTATTTAGTACGTTCATGCAGCGGTGGATTCAATAAAAAGGGCCACTGTTTTTCAATGTCTAAGCCATAGTGAAATAAGGACATTAAAATACGTGCGGTCAGCCCCCACACCACTTCATTTTCAATCTGTATACTGGGAAAATACAGCAAGCGATCAGCAAAACGTACTTCATGTGGCATCGGTTGCGCTTGTAATAAATCATGCAAAGAAGCAAAGAAAATCCGATCAATTTCTGTCGGTTGCGGCATGAGCTCTAAACTGGGAGGAATCAGCCCCACGATGGGCTTGACCAATAGACCACTTTTGGCCTTTTGCATGGGTAAATCACCCAACAAACGCACTGCGAAGGGATCTAATGCTGTTTCTTCCCACGCTTCACGCAAAGCTACACTAACATTACTGGTATCTGTCGGGTCGCGTTTCCCCCCAGGAAAAGCAACTTCACCTGCATGCTGATTGAGTGATAAGGAACGGCGTGTCAAGAGTACCTTGGGATCTGTTTCATCGGTAATCGCGAGCAATACAGAGGCTTGCGCTTCTGCCGTCCGTTTGGCAAAACGTAAACGTTGTTGCAACATTTCTGTATAAGGCAGCCGATCCTTCATCGCTTAAAACAACTCCAAGATTGCTAATATTTTTATCATATATGAAATCGTCACAAAGGGGCGAGAAAAGATGTCAAAGCTTGAATTTTCAGTTATGCTGACAACTTTATAATCGTTTATAAAGACTATGCATTTTTGTACTGTATGTGGACAAACTACACAAGAGAAAATACCTTTGGGAGACTCCAAATTACGTCAGGTTTGTGAGGCATGTGGTCATATCCACTATATCAACCCAAAGGTCATTTGCGGTGCTTTAGCCCTCTGGGAAGATAAGGTGTTACTCTGTCGCCGTGCCATTGAACCACGCTATGGGCTTTGGACCTTACCTGCTGGTTATATGGAACTCAATGAAACCATGGAGCAAGGTGCAGCACGGGAAACACGCGAAGAGGCTGCAGCTGAAATTGATATACAGCAACTCTACTGCATGTATAACATTCCGCGTATTGGCCAAATCTATGTATTATTTAAAGCACAACTCCAACATGGTCAGTTTGGTGCCGGGGAAGAAACCATCGAGTCACGTTTATTTAGCGAGCAAGATATCCCTTGGGCAGATTTAGCTTTTCCTAGCGTCGAACAAACCTTAAGACATTATTTTCATGATCGGAAACAACAAAGCTTTCCGCTTCATCTTGAAACTTTGGGTACGCGTTTGGATCATACCGGTTAAAAGCCCACAGATCCTACGCCTTCCCCGCGCGGCTTAATCTGCGACGCTATACTCGACCTGACCGAATATTCAGCGTAGCCCTAAGCGCCCTCAGGGATAAAAATATGACTGGCAAAAAACGCCGCATTCCCCGTGATTACATTGGCGTCTTCACGGATTGACATACCACAAGCCACATCACCAATCACCCAACTGCCCAAAGTCGGTCGTGTTCCAGCAAAAATAGGGAGGTCATACCATTCATGATAGATATATCCCCATTGATGGTATTCATCCACCACATGACTGCCCTGCCCTAAATGGCTCTGCCCAGTGCTGGCATCATAGCAATAAATATTGGAACCTTCGCGACCATGCACTGCTTTTTTACACCAGCGCCCCTGTAATTGGGTCACTTCAGTCTCGGCATAGGCAGCCAATAAATATGGATGCTGTGGGAACATCTGCCACATTTTTACCAGCATGGCTTTATTGGACAACAAGGCCTTCCACGGTGGTTCAAACCAGATATTGTCTAAACGCTGAATCTCAGCTCCTTCACGGGTTTTAAAGATCCATTCCCATGGATATAACTTGAAAATATGGTTAATTTTTTGGAAGTCCAAATCGACCAAGAAGTCTTGCCCACGATACTGCGCATGACCAATATCTTCCATTAAAATATCTTTGACCTGCATACCCGCCCGATAGGCAGTGTCCATCAAATAAGCCAAATTGCACCAGTCTTCACTGCGAAAAGCATCAGCCTGTGCAAAATGAATCAGGCTCTGCGGCTGAAAGTATTTTTGCCATGTTGCAATCAATTGCTCATCGATGAAATTATATTGAATGCGCTGCTGATCAGGAATATTTTCCGACTGCTGAATAAAATCCCATTGCGCAATCGAAGCCTCAAGCAAAGCAACTGGGGTATCACCATTGTATTCCAACATTTTAATAGCATGTTGTTCTGGTCGATACACCAAATCAAAACGCCCAAGCAAAGAGCGATCAGCGCGACGCCAAGATTGTTCTATACTGCTTTTGGCATAATCTTCTAATTGAAAATAGTCTGGATAATCACCACTTTGTACGATTTCATCGACCATGGCCACGGCCATCTCATGTAATTCCTGTGTGGCAGCCTGAATGTAATCAACCTCAGCTTCCTCAAAGATATAGCAAATACCCTCTTGCCAATACGGCTGCCCGCCCTCGCCTGAGGGTAAATCATAGTGTTCAAAACCAATCTGTCGTAGCTGTTGAATATAATCAGCACGCGGCTCAAATGCAGAACGAATCAAGCCTAACCCCCAAAAGAATGTGCTGAACCATGCGACCCAGTAAAGCCCCCACGATGGACGCTATATGCATCGGTATCTTTGCCTAAATGGGGAACATAACCCTGTGTAGCACTATCCGATTGACTGTAATGTTCGGCATCAACCACCACGGTTGCTAATTTTCTCTGCAAAATACTCGATGCCAAACTTTCTGTTTTGGTAATATTGCTCGGATAATGTGATAGCCAAACATAGAGTGGCATCGAGCGATGCTCAGTCTTGGGATCATTGATATAAGCCTGTAACAACGAATCAGCCGCAATTTTAACTGCTGCTAAATCATTCCAATAACTGTGGGCAAACAGCAGAACAACTTGTTTTTTATAACGCTGCTCTGGAGTATAATGCTGCTGAGCCGTTTGACTGGTCGACTGGGTATTATTGTTCATTTGCTGTGCAATGGCTTCGTTATAAAAAGCACTTTGTTTTAAAATATAATCATGCCACTGTTGCTTAGTGCCCTTAAAATTTAAACGCACTGCATCTTCATATGAAAAATCTAATAACAATGCATCTTTGTCGAGAACCCCCTCAGGAGAGGGCCAGTGTAAAGGAAATGTCAGAGCCTGATGACTTTGACGGAGTTGCAACAATGCATATCTTAACCAAGTTTGATTGGTCAATGCTTGTAGCAATTTGGCTTGATGTGATTCAAGTCTGGCATAGCTGTTATACGATATATTCTGATCAGCTAGCGCAAGCAATGTCTGCCAATCCGTCCTTCTAACCTGTGCATTAAATTGCAATCTGACTTTGTCATAACTATCACGAAATATGGTCTCTTCATACAAATCTTGATGATTTAAATAGAGCAGAAAATCCTTATTGCTTCGTAATTGTTGGCGATCTTCTGCCTCTTTTGAACATGCCTGTAACATCAATAAGGGCAGCACTAAATATATTTTTTTACTTTTATTAAACTTCATCGTGGAAATAACTATTGCTAGGTCGGCTATTATATAGTGCGTGATATTAACTGAATTTTTATTTTAATTAAATATTTAGCATATTGTTGCCCGAATAGGCACCTGATTGGGCAAGCACATCGACCAATACGCATACGCATCCTCCACACCGACCAGCTGTCATTTGTTTTGCCGGATCGGTCTTGTTAGAATTGCCGACAGATGATGGCGTCTATCTACAAATTACGGTTGCGCCTGAGCATTGATCTCCCTTAGCCACGTTAGTATCTCATCCCCCATGTCCGAATCTGTGCTGTTTCAACGTTCTCTGACTTGCACTGCTCCAGCAGCCGAGTTATTAAAACAACTTTCTGACTGGACAGGTTGTGTTTATCTACAAGACCAACAGCACCCTGTACTGGCCTTTTTGCCAGAAAGTTATTGTGTTGTACAACAACAAAAACTACGTTTTTTTCAGCAGCAACAGCATAATCATTATATTGAATATACCCCAGCACAAAGCCTCAAGACATGGATGCAATTTCAGTCACAGCAACATGCAGCAACACCGCCGCTAAGCTTTTGCGGTGGTTATATTGGTTTTATCGACTTTAATTATGCAGCACAGCAATTTGTAGCCTCTCAGACGGCACCTCAACCACAGCTCTACTTCGGTAAATATCACAGCTACCTCAAATGGCAACATCATCACTGGGTGTTTTATAGTCAGTCTAAAGATGCAGAACAGCTTTATCAGCAACTGTTGCAACGCTTCGCCACCACAGCACGCGTTACCACACTGCAACTGGCTCAGCCCATGCAGCCGGATTGGCAAAAAGTACAATATCAACGTGCTTTTGACCGAATTCAAGACTATATCAAAGCCGGCGACTGTTATCAGATTAATCTGACGCAACGTTTTAGCAGCCAAGCCCAAGGCACTTTACTCACTGCCGCACATGCACTGTGGCAACTCACTGCTGCTCCTTATGCCGGTTATTTAAAACTTGGGGAATTTGAATTACTCAGCTGCTCGCCAGAATTATTTTTTCAGTTCGAAGCAGATCATCTACTGCGGACCAAACCCATCAAAGGTACCATGCCACGCTATGCGGACCCCGTACAAGACCAAGCATCCAGACAGCGCTTACAAGATTCAGCCAAAGATCAAGCCGAAAACCTGATGATCGTCGATTTACTCCGCAATGACCTCAGTGTCTATGCCGAGATTGGCAG
Source organism: Acinetobacter larvae (assembly GCF_001704115.1). NCBI lineage: Bacteria > Pseudomonadati > Pseudomonadota > Gammaproteobacteria > Moraxellales > Moraxellaceae > Acinetobacter > Acinetobacter larvae. The sequence continues at coordinate 553,440 of NZ_CP016895.1, read as the reverse complement.
CGTCAAAACCCCTAAACTTTTTCAAATTGAATCTTTTAATCAAGTGCATCATTTGGTCAGTGAAATACAGGCCACACTACGTCCTGAAATTAATCCCCTAGATGTGTTATTACAAGGACTGCCCGGCGGCTCTATTACTGGTGCACCGAAAATCCGCGCCATGCAAATTATTGAAGAACTCGAAATCGCGCCACGCGGTGGTTATTGTGGGACCTTAGGCTATTTTAATGAGGATGGCACTGGGGTTTGGAATATTTTGATTCGTACTGTACAGAAATACCAAGACCAACTACAGGTCTGGGCGGGTGGCGGTATTACCATTGCCTCTGAATGTGACGCAGAATATCAAGAATGTCTAGATAAAGTGAATGCAATTTTAGCCACCTTAAATCATTATCATAGCGGTGCTACACCGCCATAAAGATCGCGCATTATTCTGCTCTAAAAACGTGAACCGATTAGATAGACAAATTAAATCAGAAAATTCGCTTAGACCCTCAGGCGAAGACCAGATAATGTGAATAATCTTTTTGATTAAGCAACAACATGTATTATTGGAATCAAACCAATTTCGAAGGTCTACAACGTATTGCCGAGTATTACCAAGAGCATCCGGACTTTAAATTATTTGCCGCATATTGTTATTATCGGGAAAAAGGTCTACGTAAAATAGCATTAGAAAAAATCCAAGCATTTATTCAGCACTGCCAAACCGCCAGCATGGCACAACAACTGCATATCGCCCTACAGTTACTCAACTTAATAGCACAGCATCCCAATATTCACCAACTCATGTCGCAGCCATTACAGCAATATTTGCTCAACCTCATGCAACAAGCGATCCAACAATATCCCCATACTGCCTGTTATTACCAATGGCTGGGCTACTTAACACATGATCTTGCTTTATATCAAAAAGCCTACGCTTTAGACCCACAAAATCAAAACTGCCTAGAAAAAATTATCCAGTTTTATATACAACAAATCGACTGGCAAACGCATCATCTTTGTGAATCATTTTTCATTGGTGAACTCAAACATTGCTTAGACAAACTACAGCAACTCAAGCAGTATATTGCTCAATTCAGCCAACAATCGGATAGACGATATTATCAACAACAATATCAATATTACCAAGCACTCATCACAGCATGGCAGCATTATCAGCATCTTGATTTAAATTGCAGTTTCCCGACCTGGTGTGAACAACAACAGTTACATTTTAATTATGATCAAGCGCTGTATTATAGCCGCCCGTAAATGCCTGAAGGGTTACGCCAAAAGGTTACGATGAATGTTGGAAGATCATATCGCGGATTATATAATGCTATGTTTATACAGAATGCTTTACAAGCGCTCAAATTCAGCTCAAATAGACAAATATTACGATCGGTATAATCAGAAAAAATACGCCCCAAAACACACGTTCCCTAGACCATTTCTTGGCATCAAATCTAAAATTTTTGCGATCTAAATAGTTTTCATGCCAGAGTAAAGTACAAATATGTGCACGAGGATTTTTAATGCTGAGCTGTTGTAAAAATGCACTGCATAACTGATGCCGGTTTTTCAATGTGAATATTTTGCGAAAATTTATATCTATGCTAAAAAGTCGTTGCAACTTTTTTTCTAAGCCAGCATCGGCATAATACAATGTCACATCATAGCCCCCTTTATGACTATATAATGACACATAAGAAATATCGGCATAGTCGATGTATTTAATCTGCTCGTTGCTATACACAATCGCCAATGAATCTTCAGCAACGACGTAGTTTTTAACCTGTTGCTTGGCTTTTTGAGTACCGCTAAATTGCCAATATAAAATAGCAATCGGTATAACAACAATAGCCACGGCATAGATCAACCAGAAATAATCTAACCCCGCTTGTGGATTAAACCAAGATATTCTATGCCAGAACGACGCGTCATACACCAATACGGCTGGAAATATCGATAGAACATAAAGTATAACAACAGCAATCGAATATTTAATGAGACATCCTGAAATATAAGCAGGTTGCCCCATGAGAGGTAGAGGATGTTGTTGTTCAATCTGAATTTTAGTCGCTGCAGTAGCCTGTTCAATGGCAGCCATTTCTTGCAACCGCTGCTGATGTTGTTTGAGCTTTAATAAATACTCATAACGCTCTGCATCAAATGGCTTTTTACCGCGCTTCCTAAGTTTAGCCATATTCAAGGAAAAAATAATTCATGAGCAAAGATTATACCTAAGCTATGCTCTGGCTTCATCTCTGTAAGACAATAATCCTACAACAGCATAAATCCAGACATTATGGAATAGCACTCGAAGTACAATACAAATTTCCCATATACTATTTATAAGTCACCATAATCGTCGCTGTAGAGGTTATTTTACCTGCTTGGGTGGGAGTAGAGTCTAACTTATAATATTTAGCATAATAATTACGCCGTGCAGTCGGGTTTACGCCCATCGTGGTTTTACCAAAATCTTGCTCTAGACCAAAACGAACGGGTTGATTGGTGGTGTCTTCATACATTTGTATCGCAACATTTTTAGATGCTTGGCTACTGGCAGTATTCACCAAAATACCGTTTTTTGCATTTGCGCTTTGCGCATCAACATCACTATTATCGACAACAATACTATTTAAGCCAATATTCGCAAGACTCTCACCACAAGTTGCAACTATGGTAAAATTCGTTTTTGCAGCAGTATCACCTTGATTATTTAAGGTGGCAACCGAGATGGTCGGTAAAGTCACGACAGGATTATTTACCGTACAAGTCTTCTCTACTACTGGATTCACGATTAAACGAATTTCGGCTCTTTGTGTCGTCGATGTTGTATAACTATTATCCTGTCCTACTAATTTTTTGGTCCAACTAACATCCAGAGTTCCAATAATAACTGGTACTTCAATCGGATCTATAGGCGCCTTCTCAAAAGCAACTGCTAGGTCATATATGCGTAACCCTTGCGTATATGTATTCTCACCTAAAATACTGCCATTTTGATTCCCGAGCTCATAGGGTCCCTTAGCACTATTATTATTGTCACTATATCTAAAATAGATATAAGCATACTTATTCACAAAAGCATCGGCAGTTCCCACTATTTTATAGAACTTTTTACCATTAAATGTTTTACTTTGACTGTTAATATTACTGTTCGAAAAGGATTTGAATGTTGGCGTTTTAGTTCGAGACTGTGAGTCAAAATCATCACATTTAATCAACTGAGAGCTTTGAATATAACCTTGACCTTGAATAACCACATTGGTTGTTGGATCACTACTGGTCATATCTCGCTTTACATCTTTCTCATGACTGGTATTGGCTGGATGTAATTGACTCGCTACATTACCGCCATTATTACAATTCTGTGCTGCCAACACGTCTGCAGAACCCAATAATACGGTATAACAAAATATATGTTTCATTAGGTTCATTGCTTGCACTCCACATCAATAATTTGAAACTTTTTCGATGATGTTTTTTGATTGCTCAACACGTTCTTAGGAATATCAATCCAACATGTTGTCCGTTGTTGTGCGCCCCACTGCACCGCTAAGCGTTCTTGTAATAAGGCTGCATTTTCTATAAAGAGTTGATTCGATTGACCAAAAGTACCTATTACTGCATCGTCTTGCTGCCGAACTTGTAGACCAATCGGAATCTGTTGCTGACTTGGCGTATGCACGTTAAATAAAATATTGGAGGTTTTTTCTGTCTCGAAGTGAACTAGCGTCGCACTATAACGGCGTGGTACAACTTCTGATTGATTGACTTTTAGATTGACATCAACCGGTAGATTTTTACTGTCTATCGTAATTTCATTCACTTCATATGGGCTTAAACTCGAGTAAATCGCATTACCAAAACGATCTACCTTACCCCCCCAAGCATTATTGACAGCAGCACCTTTAGCATTTTTGGCATGGATAATCGTATAGGTATCATTAATATAATTTGCTGCAGTAATACCATAGCGGTGAGCAACCAATGCACCACGCGCACTTAAACTATATTGATGATAATTTTCACCCACACTCAGCACTGAACCCAATTGTGCTTGTGGCAAGTTATAACCCAGACTGGCGGAAACAACTGCATTATGCCCGGCATTATTATTCCAAGAATTATTGCTTGTTAAACTATAGTTCGCCTGTTGATTTTCTCCTAGCGTGCCAGATACCCCAATCATGGCACTGGTCGGATGACCCGAACTATCGGTATGCTGTATATTAGAGTTTAAATTCATAGGTCTACGGCTATTTGACCAATCTAAAGGTAGACTTAAGCTTAAATACACTCTATTTTCAGAAGGTACACGATCTAAATAATTAAAGATCTTGGAAAATCCGACTGAATAATTTAACTTGCCAATACGATTTGAATAACCAAAGCTGTATTGTTTATACTCTTTTTGCGTATTCCAATAACTGTTACGTGACAAAGACAGGCTCAATGAACCCCAATCTGCATTATTAAAACTCTGATAAATAGACGCATTAAATGTATTTTTTAAACGATATGTCTGAAATAGATAATCTACTTCTGCTTCAGTTAATTCATCATAATTACGTAAGGACATGACATTCGCTAAAGACATAAAGTCTTTGGTTTGATATCCCCCACTGATACTAATATTGGTATTGGATGGTGCATAGTTGTATTGATAAGAAACTTGGTATTTTTCACCAAGATATTTCTGGTCTAAAAGCCCGGCATCAGCATATTCAGCATCAAGATTGATGCCCCCCAAAAAGGTATTGCTACCGACCCCAAACAAATAACTCTTAAAAGGCTGACTTGCATTAAGCCCACCATATAGACTGATGTAGTTAGATAAACCATATTCAAAACTGAATTGACCAATATAATCATTTGTTGTTTTACGATTAATCTTATATTGACCAGAAGCTGCACTAAAATTTAACTGCCCAACACGGACAAGATTCATATTGGTCTGTAGGGGTACAATAAAACTATGTTTCTCCCCACCATTTTCTGTCACTTGTACTGTTAAGTCGCCATTATTACCTAAAGCGGTTAAATCATTAATTTCAAACTGTCCCGCAGGAACAGTACGTTCATAAACTTTACGACCATTTTGAAAAACTGACACCAAAGCATTGGTATTTGCTACACCTTGAATGAGCGGAGCATAACTACGCTGTGACATTGGACGCATGCTCATATCAGTTGCAACTTGAATCCCGCGTATAGATGCTGAATCGATCTTATAGGTTTGTGTATTAAAATCACCGAGCATCAAACGGGCATTGAGTGGCGTAATATCCGTTGATAATACGTTTAAATAGGAATGATAATGCGATAAATCAGTACCGCTTGAATCAAAATTACCAGCATGGCGATAGTTAAAACCTAAGAAATTTATACCACCATTTAAACTTAAATAGTTACTATCTGTCTTCTTTTGATCATCATGTTTGTAATTATAATGGTTAAAATCGTAGGATAAATATGCAGAGCTAACCCCTTGATCAAATCGAGCAGGATTAATATATCCCTTTGGTCTTTGCTTTAAAATAGACAAAGGTAGAGATAAGTGCAAACTTAATACACTTTGATCAAAATCATAAAATGCATCCGGACTTAGCGCCTTTATACTTAAGCAGTCTTGTTGTGCTAGGTTATTTTGAATGTGTTCTTTTAAGTCTAATTGCTTTAATAAGGCAGGGTCGATACACAATTCCACCTGCTGACTGTCTTCAGCATGTTGAAACTTTACCCATTGCCGACCAATTGATTTATCATTCACTGCCGCAATAACAGAATATTCACCAGCAGCAATAAAATCAGAGCGGTTAAACTGGTTTAAATCGATATCCTGACTAGCACCACCAAATAGCGCCCGTGAATCGAAAGAATAAAGCGGCGTATCTTGAATATTAAGTGCTTGAGTTTTCTCTAAATCATTTTCTATAGCGGAAACATGATTATCCGCAAAAATAGTTTGCACCCATAAGCTCGTTATCACGCTTAATAAACATTTTTTCATTCGTCAAACGCTTCTTCTATATTGGTGGTAAAAGCATTACTAGAACCATAATCATTAATAAGCTCATATTTGACTTGATATGGTTTAAACGTCAATTTAGGTTTAATCACTTCATCAGAGAATGGCGCAACCATTAAAGGTTCGCTATAGCGTAAATTATCTTGTTCTGGATTCAGCGATAAGTTCATAAAACTTATATAATAAGGAGACGGGTTGCTAATCTTTATAGATTGATCAGAGTTTAGATACTTAAAACTTAAAGCAGTAAAAGCTTTATCTTGTGTCATATTTAACTTGATAGGTCGATAAAACAATTTAATGCGGGAGCGAATAGAAATATTCAGTTTATTTTTTTCTGAACTATCTGTTGATGTCGGTGGAATATCTAAAATATTAAACCAATATAAGGTTTCACGGTCTTTGGGCAGATGACTGGTATCTTTCGCCAATAAACGAATCATTTGTCCTTTTTGCGGCTGTATTGTTGTTAAAGCGGGCACCAAAATAAAAGGGATTTTATCTGCAGATGGTATAACTTTTGGATCACCATCATCTAACCAAGATTGAATGAGTGCTGGAGTCTTCGCTGGGTTATTCAGCTGCACCGTCACACTATCTTGATTAGAGGGGAAAATAATACGTGTACCCGTAATGGTGACATCGGAATAAACATTTTGTGTCGCCAATATCATCAAAGTAACAGCCAACAACCCCGTACGCATATTAAAATCCCCTACCAACAAAATACAAACTAATTAATTAAAAATCAAAAATTTATAAGACATATTATTTGTAGATCAATTACTTATAAATAATGCTATAACTTAAAGTTCCAGCAACTTTACCTGCTTTCGCCTCATTACTTTTAGCAAAGTATTGGGCATAATATTTATAGTTATATTCATGATTATCCGCATCACCTGTTGCGGTAGATGACAGTTGTGTTGCTGGGTTATCGGTTAAATTAATGACGGTCTGTGCATTATTTAAAATTTGAATATCAATAGCATCTTTGGTAGCTGCTTCGGTATTAATCACACGACCTTCACTATTTACTTTGGCAACCTCTGGTTCAAAATACGGCGTTGCAATTTTTCCATCTACAGCACAATCGGTGTCATTGCTTCCTTTTAAACTAATTGTAAATCCTGTTAAACCACCAGTTGCTTGTGCTTTTGATAATGCCGCAACATTCAAAGTTGGTAACACCACCGTTGCAGTACTGTTGCCAGAACCATTAACTGCATCACCCTCAAGTTTGGGCACACAAGTACCGGAAACCAACTCGCCATTAAAGCTAATTGTGCCATCAACAGCAAATGCTGCTGAAGATAACATTAATAATGATACCAGCGCCAAACCACTTGATTTTTTCATAAAAATCTCCAAAAGATTGAACTCACTTTAAAAAAAATAAACTTACATCTATTAAAACAATGCAAATAGTTTCACTAAATATGAAATATCCATTAAATATTACATGCATTTCAAATTACAAAAAATGGTGAAAATCACGAAATTATTCAATATAGTTACATGTATTTCTTATATTTTTGATAAAACTCAATAATAAAACTAAGAAAATATCCCTTAAAAACAAGGGATGTTAATAAAAATTATTTAAATACAGCAACTTAAATAAATACAAAAATAAATAAAATAACAGTGGAATGCAAACAAACATTACGAATAATTGAATTAAACTAAATTATTGTTTTTTATATTGTTATATTGCTTTTTGTTAATACTTATTAATAGTAGATTTGTTATTTATTTCTCAAACAAAGCCCTAAAATAAAATCCCAGCACATTTTTATTAAATTTTAATAAAGAGTCATATGAGGCATCCCACAATCCTGCTTCTAAATTGAAGGACTCAAAACAACATGAGAAATATTATAAATAAATACAATTACTTAAAAATAAGACGGATTTCAAATGGGCTTTAATTCCATGTATAAACAATTATTGCAACCTAATAACAATGCACCATCGAGGAGCTCGTCATCGCTATAACGAAAAAAATATATACTCTTCTTCAACTGGGTTTTTAGCAGTTTAGAATTCGCTTAAGATTGAGTAATTTTTAATAAAATGAATGACTTTTAACAATGCACAATCGCTATCCATGCTGGCCGCCCTTACAAGCTGAGTACCATCCACTCTGTCAAACAGTAGTCGCTATGCTGCAGCGTGATTTTACAGAGCAGTTACATAGTATCTATTTATATGGTAGCGTCGCACAGGCGCAAGCATGTATAGGTCAGTCAGATATTGATTTTTGCGTGATATTCCATAAACCATTATCCAATATGGAAATAGAAAAACTAAAGCATCTACAAACAGTTCTAGAACAGAAGTTTAAGCTGCTTAGCAAAATTGATATCGATATAGGTGATCTACACACGATCGCTCGCCCAGATCAACAACGGCGCTGGCAGTTTTGGCTACAGCATTTATGTAGACCATTATTTGGACCAAACCTGATGGAAGAATTCGCGCCAATTGCAGTAAATTATCAGCTGGTTTGGGAAATAAATGATGGCTATCAAGAAGATCTAAGCCATTATTTTGAAAAATTATCTGAGGGTATAATTGCCACAACTGATCTGATTAAAAATTATAAATCACTGATTAAACGGTTAATTCGTCTACTTCCTTTGAGCTGACCAACACTTCAACAATGGCCGATGTCGTTGACAGATACCTTAGCACATAGTGCTGACTTATATCCTGAACTACAAAGAGACTTGGATTTTCTAGCGCAGCAATACTCTGTCGATATCACGACCCAAGCTGCCCCAGACTTTAGCCTTACAATACAACAACTGCAACATATTGCAGCACGACTGTAACAATACATTCAAAGGCTGTATCTGCTCCACAGCCCTTATTTTAAAGATTGATCCATGCTGTGCTACGGCTTTAAACTTAATAGCATTTTAAAGCCGTATAGCACAACCATATTTAGCACGATTCAGCATTTAGCACGGCTTAGAAACGATATCCAATGCCCAAATAACTAATAATTGGATCTACATCTAATTTGGTTGAAGAACGAATAAGGCGTTGCGAATTATTGGCATTTACGACATCAATCTGAACTGTTGTACTGAGCTTGGCATAACTGACCGATGCAACAGAAAACCATTGCTCATTGAAATCATAAGTAAAACCTAAACTAATAATAGGCGCAATACTGTCCTCAGACTTTACTTTAACCACAGGTTTTGCATTTGAGCTTTTTTGATCCATCGCCGCACCGGCTTTATCCGTCATAATGTTTTGAATCATATGACCGGCTGCAACCAAGTCATGCCGCGTTTGTTGATGCAACTTAATATGACTAAAATAGGCATACATTAATCCAGCGCCTAAATACGGTCTAAATTTATTAACACCGCGTTGACCAAATTGATATTGGAATTCTAAAGTTGGTGTCCAGGCACGTGCACTAGATACCGTTGCTGGACGTGCCAGATTGGTAATCGGCACGGTATCTTTGATTGGCACATTATGCCCAATATATTCTGCCACACTGCGATTATCGATAATCCCCCAGCCAATCATATTGGCACGAATTGTGCCTTTGCCTCTTACATTAACTTTTGGCGGAATGCCACCTACAAATTTTAAAGACACTTTATCATTTAAATAATAGTTAAAATTCATACCGATGGTATTGGCATTTTTCGCTTCTAAACCGGTATCTTTTTGCCGCCAATATTCTAGCCCACCTACTTGAGCACTGCCGGTCGCTTCTGCTCTTAAATTACCATTACTGTCTTCCAGCCCAGTAAAACGTGCTGCTGACATTGTGGCTGGCGGCTCAGCAACAAAAATACTTTGGATAAAAGGTTTATATGGAGAACCGTCAGGGTCTAAATAAGCCGGATCGATAGAACGTAAAAAAGAGGATGTTGAAATCTGCCCGACTTTCCCAACACGTCCTTCATTCACAAGTGTATTTATCGCCATCGGATTGCTATTTCCTTGTGGGCGGATATGAAACCAACCTGCAGATATTGAGAATTTTTTAAAATCATCTGCATAACAGAGCATACTGGGCATGCTGAACAATATGACTGAAAGTAGTTGTTTAATGCATTTATTATTCATAGGTTTTCCTTTTTATATAATGCTTGATCCATCGCGATTGCGTGTTGTTGTTCTAAATCCAAAGTCATTTTTATTGTTTATCGATGCCCTGTGCATAGCGCGATCATTTTATATTTTCTTTATAAAATATATTTAAAGCATGCACAAAATTTTTTAAATATTTTATCTACATCAATAAAATCAAGCATTTCTTAGTATTTAAAGCAACTTTCGCAAGACTTATACTAACAGCATAATGTAGAAAAATTAAATATTAAACATAATTTTTTCACCGCTGTAGCAAAAATTTCGGATGCAGTTATATGAAGTGGAAGTCTTGAGCTTTGAATTTAAAAAGAAGGTGCATAGACAATCAAGCGACGATGCTTTTCCAAGTCAAAAGTAAGAGACGTATACGCATATTGCTCGACCTGATTGCAATAACGTAAGCGGCGCTGTCCTGTACAGGGTTGATAGATATCGTGCTGAGCCCAAAGCTGTCGAAATGTTGCTGAACGTTGATTTAAGCTTGCAATCATATGTTGTATCTGAGCATGCTGCTTCACGCGAACAAAATCACGACGAAAACTCGATAACAATTGCTCAGCATCTTGTGACCAATCAAACAAACGCTCTTGATACAATGGATTATCAAACAATTGCCATAGAAAATTTCTTTCTGCCAGTGTTGTACTCGAAAATTGAAAATACTGATCTGCCTTTGCGTTAAATGCCAAAACATCCCAATGTAAATTCAAGACATAGCATAGATAGTTTGCTGGAAGGTCCAATAACATACGCTGAATCAGATGTGGAACATCGTGTTCTGTATCCCCTGTTTCTAAGGGTACACGCATCTGGGTCAATAAATACAAATGTTCTCTTTCTGCATAATTCATTTGTAATACTTGCGCCAGACGGTCGAGTAACTGACTAGAAACACCAATATCCCGCCCCTGTTCCAGCCAAGTATACCAACTAACGCCGACACCAGCTAAAGCTGCAACTTCCTCACGGCGTAAACCTGGGGCTCTACGTCTGGCATGTCGAGCAATACCAAATGCTTCAGGGCAAAGACTGGCACGCTTTCTTTGTAAAAAATCAGCCAATTCAGGGCGTACACGTTGTCGCCGATTTTGCATACTATGACTACTTGTACCTGTATAAACTACAAAATTGTAGCAGTTTCCAAGGAAATTTATAGTCAGTACTCGACATTGATTTGAGTGAAATAAATAGCATGACACGACAACAATTTTATGCCTTGAGCGTGCTGATATTGGCTGGCTTTGTGACAATTTTTGATCTCTTCGTCGTGAATGTTGGCATTGTTCGTATTGAAAAAGACCTATCTGCCAACCTCACCGAAATAACACTTATTATTGTGCTGTATGAATTGGGATTTGGTCTATTGTTAATTACAGGCGGGCGTCTAGGAGATATTTATGGGCGTCGCCAATTGTATCAAGTTGGCATGCTTTGCTTTACAGTAAGTTCATTCGCCTGTGCCTTGGCTCCCAATACGCTGACATTGATCATCGCACGCTTGATACAAGGTCTGTCTGCTGCACTTTTATTTCCACAAGTATATGCCAGCATCCGTTTAAATTTTAATGCACAACAAGCCAAATTTGCATTTTCTTGTCTTGGTATGAGCTTAGGTTTAGCTGCCATAGCAGGTCAAGTATTCGGTGGCTGGATCATTCAACTCGACCTATGGGGATTGAGCTGGCGTAATATTTTCTTGGTGAATATTCCAATTGGCATCATTGCACTCTATGGCTCCAAACACTTATTGTCCCACCCCTTAGAACAAAAACTCGGCTTAGATCTGATAGGCGTAATCATTTCAGCACTGGCGTTGATCTTTATTTTAATACCTATTCTCATGCTTCCCGCCATAGGCTGGTCTATGTTGAGTTATGGCAGCATCACTATCGGTGCTGGCATGCTCTGGATATTTTATGTATATGAAAAAAAATTATTGCAGCAGGCACGCACCCCACTCCTTGATGTCAACTTACTCAAGAATAAATCTTTTATATGTGGTGGATTGATTGTACTTGCGGTGTATTCCACATCAAGTGCTTTTCCTATGGCAATGACTATTTTATTCCAGTCGGGTTTTGCATTAAATCCCTTACAATCTGGGCTACTATTTATGCCTGCCAGTATTGGTTTTATTTTAGCATCTTGGCTCACACCACGTTGGCAGCAAAGTTTTGGACAAAAGGTTTTATTGATTGGCGCACTGCTCTACCTATTGAGTTATGTGGCCTTAATTTTCTGTAACCAACAATTTAATTTGCAACAACATATCATTTTATTATTGCCACTGATGTTGAATCTAGGCTTTAGCCAAGGCATGATCATGACTCCACTGTTGAATTGGACGCTCAGTTTTATATGCCCGCAATATGTGGGTATGGCATCTGGGGTACTGGCGACCTTACAACAAATCGGTGCGGCATTCGGTGCAGCAATGGTTGGAAGTTTGTTATATCGGCACTTACAAACCCTGCCCCAAACAAGTCAGACACAGCCCAATTTAGAACACATCCGCGAAGCATTTAACCACGCCTTATCCTTCAATATCGGCATCATGCTTGTAGCATGTATAGTGTTACTCTATTTAATCTGGCACCAATTTAATCTGGCAGCAGCATCGGATTAATTGGTACGCCTAAATAAAGTAAGCGCTATTCTGTTATAGACCTAGCCTTTCCCAGCAAGAAATACTCAATAGCCGAATAGCCCTATTCTCTCCCCTGATTCATCCACTTTAAATGGCAAGCGCAGCATATTTATGATGCGCTCTGCTCTACTGCTACGCTTGCCATACCGACTAAATCATTGCCTGATAGCATTATGGCGTCGTTTTTGCGGCACGTGTATTGGGTAGGAATAAGGTCAACAAGCCCAATAAAGGCAAATAAGAACATAGTTGAAAGACCCATTGAATACCACGGACATCGGCTAAATAACCTAAACTTGCAGCAGCAATACCACTAATGCCAAACATTAAACCGAACATCAAGCCTGCAACCATACCCACTCGTCCGGGCATCGCTTCTTGGGCATAGACCACCATCGCAGAAAAGGCAGAAGACATCACTAAGCCTGCAATAATTGCCAGTACACAAGTCCACAATAAATCTGCATAAGGCATGAGCAATGCAAAGGGTGCCATCGCTAAAAAAGAAACCCAAATCACTGCTTTACGACCAATACGATCACCAATCGGACCACCAACAAAAGTGCCTAAAGCCACCGCAGCCAAAAATGCAAACAAATACAGCTGAGCTTGCTGAATACTGACATGAAACTTATCGATGAGATAAAAAGTATAGTAATTACTGAGGCTGGCAATATAGGTGAACTTTGCTAACATCAAAGCACAAATAACGCTTATGGCACGAACCAAGGTTATCCCTTCTAATTTGACCAAGCCGACTGCAACAGCCGTTTTTTGGGCTTGGGCGGCAGCATGTCGAATCGTCCAGCGACTCACCCGATACAATACCCATACCCCAATTAAGGCAAATAAAACCAACCATGCCGCTGCTGCCTGCCCGTTGGGAACAATAATCGCCGCGGCTAAAAGTGGTCCTATGGCACTTCCTGTATTGCCTCCGACTTGAAAGGTCGATTGTGCTGTTCCAAAACGCCCGCCTGATGCCATCCGTGCCACACGCGATGCTTCTGGGTGAAAGGTCGAAGAACCCACCCCAATAAATGCAGCTGAAACCAATAGCATATAGAAGCTCTGTGCCAAAGCCAGCAATACAATGCCCAATAATGTCACCGCCATTCCCAAGGGCAATAAATAAGGCTTCGGATATTTGTCTGTATATAAACCAATCCAAGGTTGTAATAACGAAGCAGTTAACTGATACACCAGTGAGATCAGTCCAATCTGCGCAAAACTTAATGCAAAGTTAGCACGTAACATCGGATAAATTGCGGGCAAGGAAGCTTGTATTAAGTCATTGAGCAAATGAGCAAATGCTACCGCAAACAGCATCGGCAGTACCATTGTGCTGACCTTGGCTGGTGTGTTTATTGACGTCGACTGCTTTGCATTACTTGGCGATTCCATTATGAAAACCTCAAACTAATCCATAGGAGTGTGCTATTGTAATTTGTCATATACAGCATAATGTTCCATAAATCATTGTATAAGTGACAATCTCTGCTTATAAAAACCTGAGCCCCTTGTTTATGTATGAACAGCGCATCCAGCCTACGCAGCTTCTCATTCCGCTAGAAACTCAGCATGCCTATCAGAGTGTGATTGCTCCACATTGCCATGGTCACGCGCAATTACTTTATCCCTCTGCGGGCAGTATTCGGGTACACACACCTGCGCATGTTTGGATTGTGCCAACCAAATGCGCATTATGGATTCCAGCCCATATTGAACATAGCGTGGTAGCTCTTAGCCAAGTGACGCTCAGCACGGCGCTGGTCACAGCCTCCGTTGCACAAGCCTTGGGATCACAATGTTTCTTATTACAAGTCAGTAATCTACTCCGTGAACTTTTGCTGCGTTTTAACCAATGGGAACAACTCAGTCATCAAAGCCCACAAACAGCGATGGAATTGGGACATGCCTTGCAACAACTTATCTTATATGAGATCCAGAATGCCGATAACTTTCCATTTGAGATTCCATGGCCCACAGATAAGCGATTATTGACAATTTGTACGCAATTATTAGAACAACCACAGCAATTAAAAGACTTGAACCGCCTAAGTGACCAAGTCGGTGCCAGCCCACGTACGCTGATTCGACTCTTTCAACGAGAAACTGGACTATCTTATCGCACATGGGTACAACATCTGCATATTGCACTGGCTATTGCCAAATTAGCACGTGGTAAATCTGTTGCCGACATTGCACAAAGTCTTGGCTATCAGAATGTCTGCGCCTTTAGCAGCATGTTTAAACGCCACATCGGCAAAACACCACAACAGTATAAAAATGAAAAACATGCTGAACATATGCTGCCGAAACCGCCACTGAGGCGCTAGGGTTTGTCATTGAATAGCTGATATAAGATCATTTCTATAACATCATTTTCGCCGCTTGATTAAAAGCAAGGCATTGAAAGTGATCGCTATATTATGATAATACTGTATTGTTACAGTGATTTCTCCCACATCACCACAACATAAAATCTCTACTCCTACCGCAAATCAAACGCCATCTTCTACTGAGGACTAAGTTATTTTGTTTCAAAATTAAGGATTTAAATATGTTGCAGGCTATACCTTCAATAACGCAAATGGATTGGAATGCGGTTTACCAACAGCACATCATCGAATCTGGTGAGCCATTGGTCAATTTGAATGATATGCAAAATTGCCGTATTCAGGTGTCGGCAATTTACCATCAACAAGGTATTCCTTTTGCACAGCCACACTGCTATGCACGTCAATCTGTGGCAGCACGACTTCAAGATGCCAGTACATATTTGCCCGCAGGTTATCATCTACTGATTCTGGATGCATGGCGCCCTTATCTGCTGCAAAAGCAGTTAATCGAATGCTTTCGCCATGACATCATGCAAAAAAATCCCGCAATGAGTGCCGAACAATTGGCAGAAGTTTTGGCACTGTTCGTGGCTGAACCCAGTGAAGATCCCTTAAAACCGAGTCCGCACTTAACAGGTGGATCGGTTGATCTGACTTTATGTGATGAACACGGCACAGCCTTAGATATGGGAACAGCCTTCGACGAAGCCAGTGAATACAGTTGGACAGCAAGCTTTGAACAGACCCAGACCGATCCCACCGTACAACATAACCGCCGCGTGCTCTATTGGGCAATGCGACACGCAGGCTTTACCAACCTACCCACGGAATGGTGGCATTACGATTTTGGTAATCAACTGTGGTGCTACTTTAGCCAGCAAGCACAAGCAATCTACTCAAAAACATCTGTCTAGGAAGGACTGTCGAGAAATCATATGCAAAATTCGTTAAAACGATCATTGAGCTTTAGCGCCTTGGTCATGCTCGGTGCTGCCGGTGTTATTGGTTCAGGCTGGATTTATACCACCAGTAATTTTTTTGCCCAATATGGTGCTGGTGGTGTGGTACTGGGCATGGTGTTGGCAGCCTGTTTGGCGGCATGTATTGCCTTATCTTATGCAGAATTGGCAGCACAATTCCCCAGAGCTGGTGGTGAAATTCTTTATAGCTTTATTGCCTATAACAAAACCTTAGCCTTTATTGTGGGCTGGCTACTGATTGGCGCGTTTATCAGCAGCACGGCTTTTTATATGGCGGCCTTTGGTGGGCTGATTAGCACCGGTATTCCAAGCCTAAAGCCTTTGATGGAAAGCATTCCACTCTATAGCATCAGTGGCAGTCAGGTCTATTTATGGGGCTTGCTGGCAGGTCTAATTTTGGTCATGGTATTTTTTATCCTCAATACCCGTGGTGTTGATGTGGGCGCACGGGCACAAAAACTCTTATTTTTAGTCAAAGTATTATTGGGGGTTGCTTTGGCCGCCGCGGGTATTGTATTGGGGAAATGGGCAAATTTTTGGCCAGCCTTTGCCATACCCGCCGAGCAAAACATGGCAGTACAAGGCACCTTACATACCTTTAAGTTTGTTATCCCAGCACTGACCTTTCTAACAGGTTTTAGTTTGGTTTCCCTTCTCGCCGAAGAAGCGAATATTTCTGCACAAAAAATTGGCAAAGCGGTGGTAGTAACGATTTTCTTAGCGGGTGCTTATTATGTATTGGTCCTACTCGGCACAGCCATGATTATTCCTTGGCAGCAATCTGCTCAGTTAGAATTTGGTGCGATTGCAACCTTCACACATGCAGGCTATCCAGCCTTAGGCTATGCCGCGATGGGCATTGCTTTTTTAGGCATGGCAACGGGATCGTTAGGAATGGCTATCGGCTGTTCGCGTATTATTTTTGCCATGGGTCGCGGCGGGTTACTTCCAGCGTTCTTAGGGCGGCTCAATCATAAAGGTGTTCCCCTCAATGCATTGCTAATGACATTTATCATGACCATTGCTTTGGGCTGGCTCGGCAAAGGCGCCATGATTTGGTTTCTTGACACTGGTGGTATTTATGTTGGGCTATCTTGGGTGGTCACCGTCTTTTGCATGTATAAAATCAGACGGAAATTCCCCAATAACCCTCGTCCCTACCAAACGAAATATGGTTTTTTACCAATCCTTGGTGCCCTAGGTGCATTGGGTATTATTTTAATGACGCTAATCCCTGGTACGTCTTTGTCATTATTGGCGCCCGAATATGTCATTTTGGTGTGCTGGATTTTATTGGGTGCATTTATTTATTGCTTACAGGTCCGTCGTCATGGTTTATCGGATCAAGAGATGCTTAATCAGATGTTAGGTGAGCAAGATCAAGATCATCAGCACTAAAGAACATCTTGATTAACAGTACCACAATCGCTTTATTTAAAAATTTAAATAGCTCATCATCTCTGCCAAATCTGGCTATAGATTTAGCAGAGATGATGTCTATATTGATCTATAGAATAACCTGAGTTCAACATAAATAATATATGCTCATTGCAGAAGGGCAAATAGCGTGTTTATTGTTCGAAAAAATTATCCGGTAATTCAGTTGTGGGGATTAAACCCAATTCAACCAAGGCTAAAGCGTTTTCTTGTATTTTTTTCTTCAAAGATGCTGTTTCGATAAACCAATTTTCATCAAAAACAAGAATTGAACCCTGATTATATTGATTAGTGATATTAATTTGTTGATAAAGATAAGCGAGCTCGTTAGCTTCTATTTTTTGGGGGATATAGCAAATTGGCGTCGTTACAAGTCGATGCGGAAATATATTAGTATCCGCTATAAAATCACTACTCACATATATATATTGAACCCTAAGATAATCTAATATTATTCTAAAAATTTGTACTACTTCTTGCCAATCAATTACTTTTTCAAAGGTCATTCTAATATCGAACGTAGTAAAAATAATACTTGCGAAATTAGAATTATCCTCTCCATTCCATAAGGAAAAAGATTGAAAAATATCCTTCTTCCTTAAATTTAAAAGATAATGATCAGCTTTTTGTGATGGAAAAGGATATTCAAAAAGTGTTTTTTTGTTGGTTGGGTTATTTACATACCATTTTGAAAATACTGGATTAACTAACACTAAATTTTCTATGATTCTTTTTAGAAGAAATAATTGTTCGTTTATATTCTTTTCTTCGCAAGGAAGTCTTTTATAAAATCGTGTATTAAGGAAAAACTCACTCATACTAAGAGCCCTATTGTATTAAAGTGCTATATGCTGCCAAGCTTTTACAAATGAAAAATAAGATCTATAGAATTCCATCATACACAAAAGACAGAACATGTTTTGCAATAAGAGAATGGCGGTGCATGGAGTATGCTATGCTGCATGATCAAGCTCTAAACTCGGCTTTCAATATTCTTGCATTTGCACATCAGCGTCTTGTAAGAGAAATCTTCCTCCATTCGGTCAGAGAAGATGTAAAATAAACACTTGTACAATCTTGCACAATAATATCTATACAGTGGAATAACTTATATGCCTAAGCTCATTCTAAAACACACTTGCCTGCCCCTACTCATTGCAATCAGCCTTGTCATCAGTGGCTGTCAAAGCCATAAATCACTGGGCGAAAATACCCGTACAACCACGCAAAAAATTAAATCACTCATTGGTCTGGGACCCAAAGATAAAATTCCTGAGATTGATAAAAAAGGTGTGGTGGATATTGCCAAAAGTACACAACAGCAAATCCAAGAGTTGCTCATCAATATGCCAACAGGTCAATGGGTATATATTGAAAATGATTTACAAGGCTTATATGACCTACAAAATAAAAATGCCCAGTCTTTTATTTTATCGCTACGGCTAAACTGTAAAATTACCACGCAACGACCAAGTTTTAGCATTCAAAATGCAGACAATCAAGTGGTCTTAAAAGCTTATGATGACAGCGCTGGTGCTATTCAGTTTTTACTGGACAATAAAAACTATGGGAATCCATTTGATCAGCATAATACGAAAAAGCTAGACAGCTTTAAACAAAATATTCTCCAAGCCAAAAACATTAAAATCTTTAATGCTGGAAAGCTATATAGCTTTGATAACCAAAAAAGTGAATTACTCAATAAAGCTGTCAGCTGCAATCCAAACACCTAGTCTTGCACCTGTCGATGCATTGTGACACCAACCCAAACGCCAGCATGTGCTGTTACTGATCAGCAGCAGCACAAGGTCGATTGGTCACATTTTAGACTATTTCATGCTGCACATTACAGCTGTTGCGCCAGAAATTTTTCAATAAATTTAGCAACTTGTGGTGCATGGCGTTGTGCCAGATCATGTTCTCCACCCGCAATAACCTGTAACTGTGCATTCGGCAATTGCTGGCGCAAATAGACTCCCACAGCCACAGGGCTAATCGGATCTTGATCGCCCCATAACAGCAATACTGGGCATTGTACTTGTGACAAATATGGCTCAATGACAGCATGTCGAGCCGTCACAAACCAATCTGGTAAATCCCAATCCTGTTGGTATTGGTCACGCCAATCTGCCACCTGAAAGGGCGTCAAATCAATACCTCCAGAGGTCGCAACCAAAACCAATGCGCGGATTTTACTGGGTTGTTGTCGTGCCATCTCTACAGCAAATATCCCACCCATTGACTGCGCCACTAACACACAGGGTGCTGTGATTTGCGCAGAGACATAACGTCCCAGACTAGCAAAATCATAAACTTGAGGATGTTGTGGACAAGCAGCAAAACCAGGATAAGCAATCACCTGCTGATCCTGATAAGCAGAAAGCTGCTGCATGGCTGCATGCCAAAACTGGGTTTGTCCTGACGCACCGGGCAAATAACGTAATGCGATCTTAGACATCATTCAGCCAACAGTGCATTTTTTTGCATCGCCGTTTGAAATGCTGGACGGGCGGCAAGTCGTTTTAAATACTGCACCAGCGTTGGATACGCGGCTAAGCTATGCTCTGGCAACATCTGCAAAGCAAAAGCCAATTGAATATCTGCAAAACTAAATTGCCCCGCGGCATACTCATGTTCTGCAAAATAATCTGCTATATAGCTTAAATGTTCAGCAAGGCGTGGTGAAATATAGCCAGCTGCAATTGCAGCAGAAAACTCTTGTGCTGCGGCTTGTTCTGAAAAGCGCGGATGCTTGGCAATAGATCGTGTCACCAATCCCATCACCAATAACGGCATCAAAGAGGCTTCACTATAATGCATCCAATATTGATATTGTTGTAACGCCGCTGCATCGGTTGGCTTAAACTGCTGTTGCAGATCATATTGACCTTGTAAATAGTCTAAGATGCATGCCGACTCTACTAGGGTTTGTTCACCATCAGTCAAGATCGGCGCTTTACCTAAAGGATGAATCTTTTTGAGCTGATCAGGCGCTGCAAAACTGGGTAAACGTTGATATTGTAGCAACTCATAAGCTAAGCCGAGTTCTTCTAAAGCCCATATAATCCGTATAGAACGCGATTGCTGTAAATGATGTAAAACGATCATAAAATATTCCCTGCACTGTGCGGCATTTTCAAGATTGAATTTAGCTTTGCTCTAGCAGTATAGGCAAAAAGGACGCCTTAGCGTCCTCCTTTTAAATTAAATCTTTAACTGCTCTAAAACAGCGCTTTTTGAAAACCCGGGCTGCCGCGCGCTAAGCGCTTGTCGTAGCACTTAATAAAATCTGGGCAAAAAGCAGTGCTTTTTGAAAGCCCGATTTTACTCCCATTCAATGGTTGCTGGTGGTTTAGATGAGATATCATAAACGACGCGAGAGACATCTTTGATTTCATTCATGATTCGGTTTGACGTTTTTTCAACTAAATCATAAGGAAGATGCGCAAAACGTGCGGTCATAAAGTCTACTGTTTCCACGGCGCGTAATGCGATGACCCAAGCATAACGACGACCATCCCCCACAACACCAACTGATTTCACAGGTTGGAACACGGCAAAGGCTTGCGCCGTTTTTTCATACCAGCCACTGGCATGAAGTTCTTGCATAAAGATATCGTCCGCTAGACGTAAAATGTCAGCATATTCTTTTTTCACTTCACCCAAAATACGCACACCTAAACCAGGACCTGGGAATGGATGACGATAGATCATGCTATGCGGCAAACCTAAAGTTGTCCCCAATTTACGCACTTCGTCTTTGAACAAATCACGTAATGGCTCAACCAATTCAAAAGCAAGGTCTTCTGGTAAACCACCTACGTTATGGTGAGATTTGATGACATGCGCTTTGCCTTGCTTACTCGCAGCGGATTCAATCACATCAGGGTAGATCGTGCCTTGTGCTAAGAATTTTACGCCATCTAATTTACGCGCTTCTTCCGCAAAAACTTCAATGAACTCACGACCAATAATTTTACGTTTTTGCTCAGGATCAGTCACCCCTGCCAAAGCATTGAGGAAACGCGCTTCAGCATCGGCACGAATAACACGAATTCCCATGTTTTGAGCAAACATTTTCATGACTTGATCGCCTTCATTTAGACGTAACAAACCATTGTCTACAAATACACAGGTCAACTGGTCGCCAATTGCCTTATGCAATAACGCCGCAACCACCGATGAATCAACACCACCCGATAGTCCTAACAATACTTTTTCAGTACCAATTTGCTGACGTAATTGTTCAATACGCAGTTCAATAATATGTTCCGCAGTCCATAGTCCACCACAACCACAAATTTTGTGTACAAAGTTCGATAACAATGCTGCACCTTGTGTGGTATGTGTTACTTCTGGATGGAACTGTACGCCATAAAAACCACGTTTTTCATCAGAAACTGCTGCAAATGGACAACTTGCTGTGCTCGCAGTCACCTGGAAACCTTCTGGAATGGCAGCGACTTTGTCACCATGACTCATCCAGACATGCAGCTGATTTTCTTGGTCCTGTAAATCACCAAGTAATGCATCACGTCGTAAAATATCTACTTCGGCATAACCAAACTCGTGCACAATGCCTGCTTCAACCTTACCACCCAGTTGTTCTGACATGGTTTGCAAACCATAGCAAATTCCCAGCACAGGAACACCGAGCTCAAATACAACTTGTGGCGCACGAGGGCTGCCCTCTGCATGTACACTTTCTGGACCGCCAGACAAGATAATGCCTTTCGGTTGAAATGCGCGAATGTCTTCTTCAGACATATCATACGCATACATTTCGGAGTAAACACCGGCCTCACGCACACGTCGTGCAATAAGCTGGCTGTATTGAGAGCCGAAATCTAAAATGAGGATGCGGTCTTCAGTGATTTGAGTATTGGTAGTCATGACAAACACTATGTATGGCAAACGAAATAAGCGCTGCATTCTAGCATTTTTCTTGCAGAAGCGCACATGATTCCAGCGTTAATCTGTCCAAAACACCTGAAAATCCATTGCAAACTAAATTTAGCATCAGGCAGCAGCAATGCTGCCATCAACGATGAAACAGCATGGCTTGCAATGCCAAGTTAATTTGACTTTTCCAAGAAATGGTCAAGACTTATGCGACCTGCACCATAGAGCGCAATAAAAAGTAGACCACCAGCCATGCTCAAATTTTTCATAAAGTTAATGGCATCATCATGTCCCTCATGAAAAATCAAGGCGGTCAGTACACTAAAAACCGCTAGACCCAAAGCCGCGAGTCGTGTTTGTAAACCCAATAATATTGCGAGTCCACCGCCGAACTCCACAAAAATAGTGAGCGGCAATAAACTCCCCGCAACGCCCATATTTTGCATATAGAGAACGGTATCGGCATAGCTGGTGATTTTGCCCCAGCCCGCTACTATAAAAATATATACCACCAAAATACGCCCTAAAAGGCTAATCAAACTGTTGATGGCGGTATGGTCTAAAGTTTTTTTAATGTATACATTAGGATTTAGCATTTTTAATGTCTCGTCAAAGAATTTGCTTATCTTATTTATAAAAACCCACTGTGAAAATCGCAGTGATCAACACTCAACGTCGCAAAAATAAAACGATTCAGCATTTATTTTATTGCATTTGCATACTGACATTGCCGCAACAGACTGCTAGGATTTGAGCACCTTCTTGTATAGTTTTGGCCTGATGGACTTAATCAATTTTATTTTGCATGTTGATGAGCATTTATTAGAGTTTATTCGAAATTATGGCGTTTGGATCTACGCTATTTTGTTTCTGATTATTTTTGTAGAAACTGGCTTGGTGGTTATGCCTTTCTTACCTGGGGATAGCTTACTCTTCGCTGCAGGAGCATTGGCAGCATCAACCGGTATGATCAATCCATGGTTACTGATCTTATTATTATTTACGGCTGCGGTATTGGGCGATACATTGAATTACCATATTGGCAAATATATTGGACCACGGGTATTTGAAATAGAGTCCAGATTTATTAATAAACAGCACCTCATCAAAACGCAAGATTTTTTCGAACGTCATGGTGGTAAAACTATTATCTTCGCACGCTTTCTTCCATTCGCTCGTACCTTCGCGCCCTTTGTCGCAGGGGCCGGTAGTATGCATTATTCTTATTTTATTCTCTTCAATATCATTGGTGGTTTCTGCTGGGTCAGTTCTTTTATTGTCTTGGGCTATCTCTTTGGCAATGTGCCCATGGTTAAAGACAATTTCACCCACTTAATTTTTGGCATTATTATACTCAGCGCATTACCGGCTGTCGTAGAGTTTATACGGTATAAATTTTTTAAAAAGTCGAAAATCCATTAAACGCCAATACAAACTAAAATAGACGAATAAAAGTCGGGAAAATACACAGCATCAGCAGCATTGCCGATCCCTTATAGAGTCGATCGGTAAGCTTGCTTGAATAACTCTCTTCCAATGCGGCTCGACCAAAATGCAGCCAAAATAAACCGCTTGGAATGGCGCAGGCGCAGAAAGCCAGCATGACCATAAAATAACTTTGAAAAGAGTTCCATGTTTCTAAAGGTAAAATACCCGTGGCAAGTAAAACCGTCTTTGGGTTTTTTAGAATAGACAGAAAGTATTGTTGCGCTTTAATCTGCGGTTGTTGACGGCGATACTGTAAAAGATCTCGATTACGCCAGAAAGAAAATGCAGCCCATAAGACGTATGCCGCACTGACAATATGTAAAATCGAATTTAACATTGGCCAAACAGGTGAGCTTAAATGCATCATTAATGCCCATAAGCCAATCCCATAGACATAGCCTATGATTTCTATGGATAGAAATTTTAATGTTACTGCACGCCCCTGATGATATGCTGCGCTAGCCAATAATGCGTTACTGGGTCCTGGAATGATCAGTACTGCCAATACCGCAAAAATAAATAGCCAACTTTCAATCATCTTGTGCCCTGTTGCCGATTAGGTCGCGCCACCTTATCGGAACTGCACGGCAATTGACAAGATTTATCTTGCTCTCAATCGATCAACAGCCAGCATAAAACGCGGGAGAATCAAAACAAGATATTGATTATAATAAATATTTAAAGGAAATATTTTGATATAAAATCACTCAGACCACAGATTTAGATAATGTGACTTACAACACATTTTAAATGTGCCCCCCAATATAAATATCACTTAACCTTGAAGATGCTCAGCTCAATATAACAGTTGACGGTAAAAGAATAGTCGCCATTCAACTAAGCAAAAGATAAACCGAGCAAAAGATAAACTGGGCAGAAACAATCGAGCAAAAAACAACTGAGTAAAAGTTCAAAAAGCGAATATTTTTAAAAGCCTTGCTGCTATTGCAAGGCTATACCATGCAGCAGCTCAATTATTTTGCTTTTGCCGTGGAACGTTTCGGAACATAGGCACAATTTTTAAATTGCGCGGCTTGGCTAATAGCATCTTGCTGACCATAGAGACGTGATAATTCAGTCTTTTTGCTATTAGACGACTGCCCCATACTGACTGACACAGATGGACCAATCCCCCAGCCCCAGCCACCACTGCCCCAACCTCCGCTTAAACCAACGCCGACACCAACACCCTTACTTTTTGGTGTCTGTACACCACCATCGATATATTGTTGAATACGCGTAAATTCACTGCTTAACTGTGAACAATCATAATTTTGATATTGGCTGGGTGATACATAAGTCGGTTTCACCGCATTACTAGCACAGCCAGTCACCAATACAACGCTACAAATAACAAGAATACTTTGTTTTAATTTCATAATGAGTCTCACGGGGTAAATGATGCTGCTGGCTGTTCTATTTCTTGCCACAGTGCTTGAAAGGCTTGGGTAAGCTTATGCTCTTTGGCAAAATGAATCAGCGGTGCATTCTGTTGATGAGATTGTTTCATAATCACCGATGACGCTAGCTTTTGCGTCAATACCGGTAGACCTTGTGCAGATAATTCAGCAACCACTTCACGCGGTAACTTTGCCTGTGGCTGATACTGATTGACAATAATCCCTTCGATTTCTAAATCTTGATTATGATCATCTTGGGTTTCTAAAATATTTTCAATTAAACTATGTAAAGCACGTTGTGAAAAAACATCACAATCAAAAGGAATTAATACCCGATCTGCTGCGATTAAGGCAGATAAAGTAAAGAAGTTAAAGGCTGGCGGTGTATCAATATAAATACGCTGATAATCATTTGCCAGCGCTTGGATTGCATCACGCAGTTTATATATCTTATGCTTGGATTCCAATGCATGCGCCAGCTCACCTAAAATCGGACTCGCAGGCAATACCTCTAAATCCGGATACGCGGACTGATGAACATAAGCCAATAAACCTTTGCTACGACTTTTTAAAATAGAGCCTAACGCGTTACCCAATAATCCCTTGGACTGTTGATTCCCCAAAACCTCATCAAAAAAATCTTTAATATTCGGTTCCAATGCCGGCTTCTGCGCAGTATAAGTTGCATCATCACCTAAAATATATTGACTGGCATTGGCTTGTGGGTCCAAATCAATCAACAAGGTTTTTAGCCCCTGCGCAGCACTAATGGCTGCCAAATTGACAGTGATGCTTGATTTTCCCACACCACCTTTTTGATTAAAAATAACGCGTGTCAGCATGCTCTTCCTCTTTATTTTAATTCGTTATAGATCACTACACGATCATGACAGCAATATCTGCTTATGCAAAGACTGGCTTAATAACAACCAAGGCAATAATGGCACAAAATGCGACCGCCCCCAATGTTACCCCAGCACGGCGTTGCGCCAAGAGAATAGAGTCACCGGCTCGATAAGCCTTAATCTGTGTAGACAACAACACCAAAAATAAAATGATTTTGGCATAAAACCAAGGCTGAACTTGAAATTGCTTCATCACCAATAAGATGACGCCTGTCAGAATGATCAAGGTATAACCCAAATGCTGTAAGCCAATCACCCATTTGGGTGAAGAAAAGCTAGCTTGCCGGGTTTGTGCGCCAACAAAAAGCGGCAAAGCACGTATAACAAAGACCAACAACGCCAAAGTTACCGCACTCATATGAATGATTTTAGTCAACAAATGTGTATCCATAGCCTTTTCTATCCCGTACTTTTAGGTGCGTGCGCACATTGTGGGCTATCTGGCGCCTGACCTTGCCATTCCTCTGGCGTATAGGCATGAATCGCCAAGGCATGGATTTTTGCCGGTGCGACCAAATCTGCAGCAGCGGCATAAATCATTTGATGGCGTTGTACCAAACGTAACCCAGCAAACTTATCACTGACCAAAACAACTTTAAAATGTGATTCCTTTCCAGGGAAATAGCCACCATGTCCAGCAGATTCATTGATCACTTGTAAATGTTGCGCTTGTAGTGGCTGTAAGGCTGCGATCAGCTGTTGCTCAATCTGCATCGTTCGCTCCTCAATTGGCTAAAAATAATCTGAGTATAACGATTATTGACCCAGAACCCTATGTAAGATCGATATATTTCATCAAGTCACACCGCATATCGATGCTCAGATCGAGCTTGTGATGACAGATTGAATGGTTTTTTACTAGTAATGCTTTTATTTTATCCAAACAGCAAAACAATTCTAAAAAAATAGTTGACCTAATTGCTGAATAAGGTAATATACGCGGCATGCGGGAATAGCTCAGTTGGTAGAGCATAACCTTGCCAAGGTTGGGGTCGGGAGTTCGAGTCTCCTTTCCCGCTCCAGATTCAAGAAAAGCCTCAAGTGAAAACTTGAGGCTTTTTTATTTTATATATCGTAATAAATACTCAGATCATTAAAAGATTTATCTATAGCCATGCCAAACATGTGCTATAGATAAATCCCCAATTCATTAAAATTTAAAATTTACCCCAACGCTATAACGTCGCCCATCTAGAATATAGCTATAACCATCATCTGTGGTTACTTCTTTATTGGCAAGGTTATAAACCCCAGCAGTGAATTTTAAATTGTCGCTATATTTATAAACCGCACCTAGATCAATAAAAGTATAGGCTGGATCTTTCTCATCTGCATTACTACTACCACCGGCGGTTTTACCACGATAGTTGACTTGAGACCACAACAATACTTGATCTGTTACATCCCAATCCAATCCAGCATTAAACATATGCTTTGGAATATCATTTAATGGATTGCCTTTATTGGCACCAGATTTTTGCTCACTATCGGTATAGGTATATGACTGTCTATATTTGAGGTGATCTAAAACTTGATAATCGGTAGTTAGTTCGATCCCTTTGATTTCAGCTTTATCAATATTAATGACATTCTTCCAACCGTTGGCATTATAAGGAAGGTATGGGTTTTTCACGTAAAAATCACTTCCTTCAATTTTACTACCATCGAGTACAGCCGAACTACTGATCTTATCTTTAAAGTCCGTACGGAATGCCGTTAAACTTCCCTCCAAGCCGAGCTCTGGATCGGAATAAGCCAAGCCCAACTCATAGTTTAAACTGGTTTCAGGCTCAAGATCAGGATTACCAATTGAACCACCACCTCTAGAGACAGAGCCAAAATCAGGTGCACCTTGACGTAGCGTTGGTGCTTTATACCCTGCCGTGATTCCCCCTTTTAAATTCAGACCATCCATTAATTTGTATACGGCATAGGCCTTAGGACTAAATTGCCCACCAAAGTCTTCATTATCATCATAACGACCACTTAGGGTTAAAGCCAAATCATGGCTAATATCCCACGTATCTTCAGCAAATAATGACCATTGATAACGGTCAAGCGTTGAAATATCGCCTCCCGCCAAACCATTGGTCGCACCATCTTTCAGCTCTTCTTTTTTATAATTGACACCAACCGTTAACGCGTGTTTATCAAAGAAGTATGAGCCTTGGCTATTGGCGGTGATGGTTTGATTTTCGATGCCATACCCCTTACTCCCCACACGAGATGGGTTTTTATCTTTATCATATTGAATATAAGACTCGATCAATAAACGGTCTTTTTTATATTGATGGGTCAAACTGTAGTTATATTTTTCAAGTTCTGAGCTAGATGGCTCAGTGGTATCAGCAACACTTTTACCTGGTGATGTATTTCGTTCTTGATTTCTATAGTCATACCCAAACTTAAAAGTATTCAGGTCATCTGGCGTATAAACAAACTTAGTGCTCAGCGTTTTTCTTTTAAATTCTGGATCACTCCCCGACTTGGTCGCGCCACCACCGTTATAATCACTTTCATCTTGGTTTAAAAAGCCTGCGGCCAATTGGAAAGATAATAATTTGCTGACCAGCGGTGCATTTAAATACAGATTGGTATGGGTACTGTCGTTATTGACCTTATTGGATGAGTCGGCTTTAATATATTCAAAATTCACACTCGTCGTTAATTGATCAGCATGTTTTTTGGTAATAATATTAATCACCCCACCCATTGCATCTGAACCATATAATGCAGAGGCTGGACCACGAATTACTTCTATACGCTCAATCGCTTCCATCGGTGGTAAAAAGTTAATCGGTGCACCGCCATAACTCCCATTCGGGCTAAAAGCATCATTGCCCTGCATCGGTTTACCATCGATTAAATACAAGGTATAAGATGAACTCATACCGCGAATCATCACCGACTGATTACTACCACCACCGGTCACATAAACCCCAGGAACATTCTTTAAGGCATCGGTAATGTCGGTATAAGATTTTTTCTCGAGTTCTTCAGCAGTAATCACCGAAATTGAAGCCGCAGCATCAGCGATATTCTGTTCATAACCCGTCGCTGTAATCACGATCGTTTCGAGTTTTTTTATATTTTCGTCAGCTTGCTCCTGCGCAGCAAAAATCGCTGTACTTCCCCCAGCAAGCGCCAACAAAATAGACGCCGATAGCGAATTTTTAATCAAGTTTAACTTCATGATATATCCATAATAACAGTTGCATTTAAACGAGCGTTTTCATTAGCTATGCCAGTTGAAATCACAAAGTAGCTCAAAAAAATTATTTTTAATTGCTTATCCCTGCAAAGAAGCCTTTTAAACCGTCGTGTTCTGCAGATTTATTGTACAAAAATTGAATCTTTTTACTGTGATTAATCAATTTTTTAAATACAGTAAACACTAAGACGCTTCATTGTGGTCAAAACTTATGACTAAAAAATGCTGTGTAGTTTGGGCTCCTCATCCTGTACGGCAAGCTCTATCAAAAATGACCGACTTATTTTTAAGACTTATTTTTACAACTTAACCTTAACACTTGATTTTAAATTGATTATTTATATTTAAATCACTTTTATAAATCAAAACAACAAACATTAACGGTTCAAAACGCTTGGAGTTTTCTATGCTAAAAAACGCAATCAATCTCAAAATTCTATTTTGGGCGACTCTTGTTGCAGGCGCGATCAGTTCTTTGGTGAAATGGGGCAGCGAAGTCAACTTCCCGCCACGTACTGCACAAGACATTTCCCCGCCGGCAGCACATATAGAGCAATGGTTTGGCTCATTTGGCTTTCATGCACATTCTTGGGATTATCTCTATCAAGGCATTAATGTATCGGGCGTGGTCACTACATATCACTGGTTATTTAGTTTTGCCTTTGCCTTTGTTTATATTTTTATTTCAGCTTTTTATCCCCAAATTCGCACGTGGTATGGTGCCCTGTACGGTATTTTAATCACCGTTATTATGCATGGTCTGCTCATCCCGTTATTGGGCTTTCGCCCTTTGGCCTATGCCGATGGTCAAACCGGATGGTTATGGAACTTAAATGCTTATGAGCTATTTAGTGAGGTTTTTGGACATTTATTTTGGGCATTTTCTATTGAAATTTGCTTAATCGCAATCTTGGCTATTTTTCTACGTCCAATTCATGGAAAATGGACAAGGTAAATAGATAGCAGCTATTGGGCAATCAAGTCTAGCGTCGCAAAATAAGCTTCTCAAAACCAGTTGCTCGACCAAAGCGTAAATCTGTAGATCTTAAACTGCTGCATAATCAACTACCGACTTTGCGTTATCTCAAAGCCGGTAGCGCAATACAACAATCAATCCCACGTGGTCCAGCATCTTTCAGCTGTCTATTATTTACCGCCAACAACTCGACCAATAACAGTCGCCTCACACACGCAATGAAGTTCTGCTGGTTACTTTGCCGCTTGCACATCAAGAACACAGTATAGACAGCATCTTAATACTCGACCTGATTTGACTATGCTCTTTTTAACGGACCTCTTTTAAACTGAACTCTTTTTAACTAAGCTCTTTTTAACTAAGCTCCTTTAAATTGGGCTCTTTTAAACTAAGCTCTATTTCACTCACTTCGATTGAACCAAGCCCTTTTTAATGAGGCTCTATTTAACCAAGCGCAACTTCATCAAATATGAGACAAATGCTTTTAAAAATCTATTTGCACAGCGAGTTTATAGCTACGTGGCGTACCACTCACCGAGCTAAAACCATTCCAAACACCTGCCCAATGCTTTTTATCAAAAAGATTATCGACGCCTCCTCTTAATGTTACGGCATGTTTTGCAATCATCGTTGTATAACGCGCACTCATATCAACTTCGCTCCATGATGGTATTTTCTGCTGGTTGGCATCATCGGCATACATTGTGCCGGTATAAACCGTATTCGCCCCAAGCGTTAAACCATTTAGATAGGGCACATCCCACTCTAAGCCCAGATTAGATTGCCAATGTGGAATACCCATTGCATCATTACCATCATATGCACCAGCAGCAGTTTTACGCTGTACCGCATCTAGATATGCAACCCCGCCCAATAAACGGACATGCTCAAGCACTTCACCAGCCGTGGTCCATTCCACACCACGGTTACGTTGTTTGCCATCATCACGGTATCGATTACTGCTTAAATCTTTAATGAGGCTGGGTCGTATAATTTGATAGAAACTCAAGGTATTTCTAAATGTGCCAATATCCCATTTACTGCCGATCTCATATTGTTTAGATTTATAGGGCGCAAAAACTTCATTATAGTTACTGGCAGTGGTATCGGAGACACGAGCGCCTTCTGATAAGCCCTCAATATAATTAACATAAAAAGAAAGCTGTTCACCCCAAGGTTTCATTACAATGCCAAGTGCTGGGGTCACAGCAGTCTCATCATATCGATTACGATTAGCCGCAAAATTATCTGATTGCACCCGTTGATAACGCAGCCCCAAAATCAATTGATATTGATCTTCCCGCAAGGACAAGGTATCTGCCAATGCTAAACTCGATAATGTCGTTTCAGAGCTTTTCGGTACTGAACTGGGACGAGCCGCAATTTGTCCTGCAACAGGACGATAAATATTAGAATCCCAAGGTGCGCTGGCATTCATCGCACTATAACTTTCTTGCTCAATCATATTACCGCTGAAGACCCATTGATGCTGTACCGCACCATATTTAAATTTACCGCGTATACCCGTTTCAGCAGCAAGCACATTGGTATCATTCGCCGTCATGCGTGACATGGCTTTATAATCTCCGTTCGGTTGTGCATTCATGCCTAAAGAGTTATTGGCAATTGCACCATAACCTTTCTGTCTTTTACTACCTGCAGTGAAATAAGCCGTCCAAGCAGGCAAAAACTCATATTGCACATTTGCAATAATCCCTTGCGTTTCCGTATGTGCATAATTGCCAGGCTGTGTATTAATACTAGAATCTGGGGCTTTCGGCAGATTGGATGATGCAAAGCTCAGCATCAAAGGTAAACCACCATCGACTTTTTCATGGATATCGTATATATCCAGACTGGCATTTAAACGATCTCCCTTATAATCCAAAGCAATTGCCCCCAAACGGCGATCTTGATCTTGACCATCGATGATTAAATCACCCTGCGATTTTAAGGCATTGACCCGTATTCCAAATTGTTGCTGCTCACCAAAACGTCGTCCAATATCGACATGTAAACCAATATGGCGATCTGAAGCATAACTGGTCGTTAAACGGGTCATATCCTCGCGGGTCGCACGCTTTGGGACGACATTAATCACGCCACCCACCGCACCACCTAAAGACATACCATTTAATAAAGCACTGCTGCCACGAAATACTTCGACACGCTCTAAAAACTCAGTGGGCATGCGATTATGCGGTACTAAACCAAATAATCCATTCCAAGCCAATTCATGACTCTGGGTATAAAAACCTCGAATATTAAAATATTCACCAAGACCATTGGCAGAAAATAAAGTCCGTACCGAAGGCTCGCTTTTTAAAGCCGCCGCAACAGATGTCGCTTGTTGATTTTCGATATATGCAGCGCTATAACCTGTCACGCTAAAAGGAATATCTAATGTGTCCTTTTCACCTAACATGCCCGCTTGGTTTGTTTGAGTAATCTGCCCCTGAGCCAGTTTATCCGCAGCATCTGCCGTTAATATTATCGCGGGTAACTGTGGTGCTGGTGTAACATCAGCGCTTGGATCAGCAGGATCATGCGCAATATTCTGTACGGCAAATACATGCATGCCCTGTAGAAAAAATACAGCAATACATGCCGAAATTATGCTCTTTTTAATGTGCAATCCACTGCTCATTTCTCGCCCTATAATGAAATTAAAATACAAAGTAGCTGCATATTATCAAGAATCATTCTCAAGCAATAAAATTATCAGCAATATGTTTATATAATAAGGAAAGCACTTGTTTTATATATAAAAAAATAGATAAAACCTCAATAAAAGCTATAATATTGATTGACAGCGTAGATATTTTTATATTAATAATTAATTAGTTATATTTAACTTAAGCAATAAAATATGTAGTAGCTCACAATACTACAAATAGACTTCGATCAATTCAAATAGAAAATAGGATTGAAGTACCCAATAACTGAAAAGATGAAGATAAACGCATGGAAATAACTCCTGTTACCAACACAAAAAGCAGTTTAATGTTTTGTTTACCCTCCGCGGGTGGCAGTGCGTCTATGTATCGAAACTGGCAACATCATCCAGCAGCAACACCGTTCGAGATTATCCCCTTAGAATATCCCGGACATGGTTTAAAGATCACACAGCAATTGATTTATCATCCAGAACACTTGGCTGAACATTTATGTCAAGAAATTTTAAATTATGCGATTGCTGATGATTTTATACTGTTCGGACACAGTGTCGGCGCATCCTTATTATGGAGAATCGAAGCCAAATTACGCCATGAGCCGATCTATCAAAAACTACGTTTACTGGTTATAAGTAGCCGCCCTGCGCCCTATTATCTCAAGCAGATGCAGAAATATACCGACCTAGATGATCAGCAATTACTGAGAGTGCTGCAACACTATAATCACTTTCCTGATGAAATACGCAGCAATCCCAGTGCTCTGGCATTTTTTCTTAAAATCATACGCAATGACCTTCACCTCAGCGATGCAATGCTAAATGACGAAATCAGCATTAGTTCAAAAGCTGTGATGAGCGTTTATGGTCAACAAGATCCGTTTATTCCACAGCCTGCGATGATGCAAGACTGGCAAGCGTATTCAACACAATGGCGGCAATGTCATATACTCACAGGGGATCATTTTTATTTTCTAGAACCCGATAACCTAAACCAGCTGTTGTCTGTTATTACTGAGCAGCTACAACAAATCACCTCTTAAAGCTGACATATTTTCCAAAATATATTTTTTTCATACTCGCTACTGATCTATTTCCTTGACTCACTCTATTTATATATACAACAGCAATGACAAAACAACCGATCTATTTCGAACCCGCACAATATAAACAAATCAATGACCAAGGCATTATTCTGCACTATGTAGCCCTGCAGCATAATGAAAATATTGCGCTCCATAAGCTTTATCAGAATTTGAATATTAATATGCCGAATAACATTCAAAAATCGGCGACTAAACGCCAATGTGAATTTTTAATTGGTCGTATAGCAGCAAAATATAGCTTAAGTCATTTAAATTACCGACAGGATTTCACCATTTATAAAGGCAAAGGGGGTGAACCTTTATGGCCAGAACATATTATTGGTAGTATTAGTCATGCCATGTACAACAGCACATCTGGTGTTGCAATTGCCTATACCACAAGAGATAAGCGAAAAATTGTTGGGCTTGATATCGAAATCAAAAACCATAATGGCGTATTCCTCAGCAATAAACTCACCTTGAATCAGTTTTTAAATAAACTAGAAATAAAATATGTAAAAGATTTTATTACACAAGAATCTCATATTTATCTTCTACTGTTCTCTGCCAAAGAAAGCCTGATCAAAGCCATTTATCAGCGTTACTTATTCTTCGTTCGTTTTAGAGATATTCAATGCTTACATATCAATCTACAGTATAACTTTATACTTTTTGATATCGCCTGCCTTGAGCGGCAAGAGAAATTTATGGTCAACTTTATTCATCTAGAACAAGAAATCATCACCTACTGCATCGATGATGACACAGTAGCTGAAACAGCTGCAGCGCAGTTGATTTAAAAGAACAAGTTGATGTGCTTTTATGAACGCGGTTTTATTGATGCGGTTTTATTGCTGTATTGACAGTCATGTTGCTGCACTGTCGAGCGTATATTCTACGAACACAATGCGGTCTATTGCATCAACTGACGACGAATATCAGCTAAATTCATCTGCTTTCCAGCCGCAATTGCAACCAAACAATGTAAAACGCGTTGAACCACGGCTTGAATATGTGCAATCTGTGCTGTGCTATACCGGTAAATCCGATAGTTCAGCACGACGCTTAGCGGCTGTTGCGCAAACCCTGACGCTTCATATACTGCAAAATGCAGACCATATTCCGCCAAGTCTCGATCGGGCTCAAGCAAAGAAAATTTGATCTGATGTCCATCATCACATTGAAAATCCCCCGTTAAAGCATTTTTGGCATGTAACTGAATATAAATTTCATATGGACTATCTTGCGAAACTTCATCATCGGCACGTACCAATCTTTCCACCATAGCTACGGGCACATCGGCATAGTGGCTGGCTTCCAGAATATTGTGCTGCACCAACTGCACCAAATCTTGTAGCGTGTTGCATTGACTAAAATCGGTATGATGCATCACGACATTGCTAAAATATCCTAGCGTATCCTGATAATCGACATCATTCCGACCAGCAACAGAGGTGGCGGTGAGTACCCGTTGCCCAGCACCCAACACATGACAAGCCAATACAATTGCTGCATACATTACATAAAAAATCGAAGACTGATATTGTTTGGCTAAACCATACAATGCCGCATTTTCTTGCTCATCCAGATCAAATGCTATTGCAGCGCCCGCGCTACTTTCTGCCAAATGCGGGTGCTGCTGTAAATATGCCGTCCCCAATAGCGGCGGGCTTTTTTTAAGTTTGCCGAGTTTATCCGACCAATACTGCATCTGGGTTTGCAACGCAGCATTGTGCTGCGCCACGGCATATTGATGAAATTGTCGTGGTGTATTGTTCCACTGCACAACGCGCCCTGCTCGCCTTGCCTGATATGCTTGCATCAATTCCTTGATAAAAATCGCGCTAGACCAACCATCCATGGCGATGTGATAAAACAACAACGATACAATATGCCGCTGCTGTTCATCATGCATAAAACGAACCCGTATAGGAAACTGTTCTGTCAGTACAAAAGAATGCTTGGCTTCTTGCCTTAAGATCTGCTTCGCTGATGCTGACTGTGCTGGTATTGAATAGAAAAACCATGGATAATCATCTATTTGCTGCATAGCAATCACGGTCTGATCATATTTAATCTCGCCATCTTGCACACTGGTTGTTTGCACAAACAGACTGCGCAGTGCATGGTGTCTTTGTAACAGGTCACGGCAGGCGAGATAAAATGCCTGTTCATCCAAATCCTCACTAAACGCCAAGGCATAGGGAATGTTATACATCGGATTACGACCATGGTCTGAAACACGCATCAGTTCCTGTTGTAGTCGGCTTAAGGGTGCAACGATACGCGCTTCAACTTGCAGCTGAGCGGGTTGTGGTTGCGTTACTGTCGGCACAATGGGCCGTACATAGTGTGCCAGCGCGGCTGCAGTCGGTGCTTTAAAGAAATCTGCAATATCGATATACATCTGTTGGTCACGCTGTAATTGACCAATGACCCGTGTTGCCAAAATCGAATGCCCACCAAAATCAAAAAAATTGTCTTCAACCGTTAATGATGCTTGCTCAAGTATATTTTTGAAGGCTTGTAAAATCAGCGCACTGTATTGCTGTTGCTTGATTGTCTGATCAGAAAATTTAGCCTCAGGACCATCTGACACAGCAGTAGGCTGCGGATGCACGACGACATCTAGATCAGATGCTGCACCAATGCTTGGCGCAACACCGTGCGTAGCGGCTGTGTCTATCTGTAGTGTCTGCGGTGATGTCTGTGGTGGTGTCTGCTGTGGCGACGAACACCACGGTGCACAAGATACCGCTGCACGCAGAAAATCTTGCTGTAAAAAGATCGCAAAACGTTCCAATAACAGCGCGCCTATACTAGGCGTCAAGCGCTCTGATGTGGTGAGTTCTAGCTGAATCTGCTCATGCGGCTGTAACTGAAATGCCAAACTCACATCATAGTCCGCAGCAATCGGTGGAATAGACAAAGCCTGAGCGTGAATCCCCTCTAAATGTAAAAACTGCGCAGCATCGACAAACTGTGTCACTAAAATATTTGGTAAAGTCGTGCGTGGGCTATGGGTCGCCGAGAGGATATGTTCAATGGCAACATTATGTGCCATGCCTTGTAAAATTTGATTACGCATCTGCATCATACGACTGAGCATGCTGCAATTGGCATCATCTTGTTGTTGTAAATGGATGGGTAAAAGATTAGAACGAGATTCAATCTGTGATAATTCAACCACGCCATACTGTGTGACCACGGGCAACATGAGATCAACGCGATCAACAGCCAAAATCCGGCACAGATAATCGGCAAATAAACCCACCATACAATGGAGCAAGGATGCTTGCGCCGCCTGACTTAAGGCTTGAATTCCCTGCGCTGCAATATGAGTCTCAAAACGTTTAACCCCACTGACTGCCGAATACTCTGCGCGATAGCCCTGCGTATGCACCAAAGACGGGGTGCTGTTTGGTGCTGCCAAGAAATAATCAGGCCAAGCTAGCGCCCGAAAACCATGGGGAAAATGCTCACGCCAATAATGCAACTGTTGTTGCTGATCGCGCTTAGGCAATACTGGCGCTGGATTAACTGCCAATGCGCTTGGACTTTGCTGGTAGCTTAGATTTTGCTGATAGCTTGGACTTTGCTGATAAAAGTGACTTAAATGACACAAAATACTTTGCCAAGCGCTGTCATCCAATAAAATATGATGTCCCACCATACCAAGTATCGCGGTCTGGGCATCTAAACGAAATAGATAAAACTGCAAGGCGGCTTCCTGCGCCAAATCAATAGGTCGTTGTATCCGCTCAAGTAAATACTGAATCGCAGCTTGAACATCACCAACAGACTGCAACACCAGCTGTTGATCAGCATCAGGCTCGTGATGCTTGCTCAATCGCCCCTGATCATCCATACAATAACGCCAATTTAAATTGGAATCTGCCTGATATAACTGAGCTATAGCGGCAAGCAAACGTTGATATTGCAATGTACCCGTGAGCTGTAATGCATGCAGCAATGTCCCAGACGCCGCCAAGGGATTTTGTTGATGCAGCATCCAAGCACGTTGTTCTACAAAAGTCAGGCTGTCTCCTGCGGTATTATCGGATTGATCTGGGACTGATATTTTACTTGTGGGCAGAAGGTCTTGGACACTTTGGTCTTGGTCTTGGTCTTGGTCTTGGTCTTGGTCTTGAATAGCATTTTCAAACAAGCGAAACAATGCTTCACTCATGATGTGCTGTTTAGAATTCATAGGGCTCTCTCTGCACAATGTAGTGGGTGTTGCATACGGATGTGCTCAATCAATTCAGCAAGGGTTTTACACGCCAATAATTTTTTAAAATCAATAACCAAACCATCTGCTGTACGCAGCATCGTGGTCAATTGAAAAAGCTTTTGTGGGTTTAACCCCATGCTGATCATGTCACTATGCAAAGACAGAGCATGGCTTGGCGTTGGTATCAGCTGTTGTATATAGTGCAATATTTGCTGCTCAAGTTGTTGATCTTCCGACTGTACAGCGGCTTGTGCGGTCCATGTTGTTGTGGCTTGATAGCCTTGTTGCACACTTTGCTGCGCCAATTGTCGAATCGCTTTACGATCTAACTTCGCATTCTGGCTCAGAGGAAAATCTGCTACAGCCAGCCAACGCGTCGGGATATGTGAATCTGGCAAAGACTGTTGTAAAAACTTTTTAAACATCGCGGGTGCAGTCGCCTCTGTCTGATGCGTCGCCTCTGCTTGATGCATTGTGGCAGGCGTTTGTCTGCGATATACAGCCATCAACTCCTGTTCTTCATAGCGTGGATTAACCACCGTACACACCACACATTCTAAAATTTCTGGATGTTGCAGCAGCGCTGTTTCTACATCTAACGCCGCGATACGCACGCCGCGCACTTTTAAATAGCCCTCTTCTCGCCCAGCGAAAATAATTGAGCCATCCTCCCGCCAATACCCTTTATCACTCATGCGAAAAGCACGTTTTTTTTGCCCATCGGGCAGGGTCAAATAGACAAAGTCTTTTTGATTCAGTTGACCATCCAACAAATAACCATTGGCCAAATTCAGCCCAGTCATATACAACTGCCCCACCACACCTGTCGGACAAGGCATGCCATAAGCATCTAAAATATAAAACTGATTATGGCTAAGCGCTTGACCATAAGGAATTACACTACGATCACTTGGCTGAATCTCATGCCAGATACTCCAGATCGTGGTTTCTGTTGGCGCACCGAGTGACATCATGGTGACATCGGGTAGGTGTTGCCGATAAGCCTGCACCATGGTCGCTTTGATATAATCTCCCCCTTGGCAAATCAACCTTAAGCTTTTTAATTGCTGCGGCTGTGCTACACTCAGCAACATCTCAGCCATAGCTGGCACCGTACACCAAATACTAACTTGATGCTGCGCAATCAGCTCTGCCCACGCCACGGCATTTTTCTGTTGCTGTTGCTGTGGAATCACCAGACTTGCTCCAACCGATAATGGCGCCATAATGTCAAAGATGGACATGTCATGATGAAACGGCGTTGCTGCAAAATGGACGTCATCTTGTTGCAGATTCCAACGTGCTATGCTTTGTTGCAAGACGTTGGCTGTGGCCAGATGATTGAGCACAACACATTTGGGATTGCCTGTGCTCCCAGAGGTATAAAGATAATAAGCAGGAGAGCCATCAAATCGATACCCACAGGGATGCTGCTGACGGTCATCTTCGACAATAGACGACCAAGAGAACCTAGAGAATACAAGGGGCGTAGAGGATGTAGGAGACTTAGCAGCGCCAGCCGATGTTGTTGACCTAAAAATCTGTGCACTGTTTAAATAGGCAATCTGCAACTGTGTATGTTCAACATCAGTCTCGGGTGCAATGATCCAGCTCACCGCACTATTTTTGAGCATATAATCTCGTCGTGCAGGCGGCGCAGCAAGATCTATCGACAACCATACAATGCCTTTCAGTGCGCAGGCCAATAGGCTATAGATAAATTCTGGACTTTTAGCAATACAAATAGCCACGACGTCGTGTTGACAGACACCCGCTGCATCTAAAGCCTGAGCCATACGACGCACCTGCTGTGCCAGTTGCGGATAACTGATTTGCTGTCCAGCATAGATCAGAGCCGTTGTATGCAGCGGCTTTAAATATAGATGCTGTTCAATCTTTGCCAGATAATTTTCAATCTGCACTATTGGCTCAGATGGCTCAACACCCAGTTCAAGCGCATCAACTCTTTCGTCTTTATTTGCTTGTTTCCCGTTTGCTTGTTTCTTGTCTTCCTGTTTCTTATTTTCCGCCTTTATTTTCTTTAACTCATTCCCAGCTGTTCTAGTATAGGCACCAGCATCTAGACGCTGTGATAGATGACCAAGGTCTAACAAGGTCGAGATGCGTTGTGCCAAAGCCTGCAACATCTGCTCAACCATGTGGTCAGACAGCGCTTCCACCACATAGTCCATTTCAATACATAAATCATCCTCGGCAGACCGACTTAAGCGGATATCCAGTGCCAACTGCGGTGTCTGGGTTTGACCCGTCACATAATGCAGTGTTGTTGATCGCGGCAGCTTCTTCCAAGTCAAGCCATTGGTTAGGGCGATAGGGAGTACCAGACTTTGCTGAGTTTTTTGCATCAGATACTTCGCAATCTCAAGCCCCGAAAATGAACGGTGTGCCATGGCATTTAAAATATCGTGCTGGGTCTTATAAGCTGCATCTAACACATCTTGTGTCGGGTCAAACTGATAGTTCAATACAATAAAGGATGAATCGTTGCCCACCGCACCATCTAAGGTCGCTGTTGAAGTCGGCAGTGACAGTAGAAGCCGGCGTTCGGTATTCCAAGCTGACAATACGTCTAAAATCAGACTGCTCAATAAACAACTCGGCAAAACCTTATGTTCTACCGCCATGTGCGATAACTGCTGCCAATGCGACTGGGCAATACTATAAACCTGTCGCCGATAATGCGGCGTGCTGATTTTATCTAGCGCAGTGAGCCACGGTAATGCAGGAATATCATTCACCTGTGCCAGATACTGCTGCCAAAACTGACGATCCGACACAGAAGCTTGGACATCTTCACAATGAGGTGCTAGCGTTGCCGGACTGGCGGTAATACTTTGCAAGTCCTGATAGAGCAAGGCATCAAGCAAAACAGAAATGGCATAGCCATCCACGATCAAACCATCAAAACTACTAAAAATAACCAGTGCATGTGCTGCATCTGCTGGCAATTGCACGACAGCAATTTGCCAAGGTGGAATGTCCAAGGCATGGCGATAATGACAAAACTGTTGTTCTATCTGCGTCAATTGCTGCATGGCTACTGTGCATGGCAGAGTTGATAGATCAATGATTTGCAAATGATCAGTAATCTCAATGTATGGCAAAACCCGTTGTTCTAAACGCAACTCATCAATTAAGGTACGTAAAGCAGCATACTTCTGCACCAAGGCCTGCAACCGTATGCCTAAAGCCGCTAGATCAACCCAACCATGAAAAACCCGAAAATCATGCATCGATGATTGACCGAGAGGAAAGAGCCCTGATTTTCCCAATAAATAAGCGTTTTGCATTGCGCTCAGTGGTCTAGTGATAGCATTCATGAGGCATGCTCCAACATTGAGCAAAAGATTTTTGCAATATGTTCAGCGCGTTGCGGGAGCTTTTCTTCAATATGAGCAGCAAACCGCTGTACAGTGCGCAACTGAAAGACATCAATTATGTTAATTTGACAATTTTTAAAATATTGATTGAGTGCTGCAACAAAATGTATTGCCAACAAAGAGTCCCCACCTTGATCAAAAAAATCAAAATTCAGGTCAGGTTTATTCACAGGCTGCCCCAATACATGCGCCATAAGCAAAAATACTGCATGTTGTACCGGGCTCATGCGAACAGCTTGTTGTGCCAATTGTTCTAAAGCCAGATGGCTGCTACACCATGCCGTCAAATCAATCTGCTGTAGTTCTGCAACAGAAACTTGATCTGGCTCAAGCACATAACTTCGAGTCGGCCACAAAGAGGTAGCAAAGCGCTGACGATAAGCTTCCTGCAAATACGCCAAGCTCAATTGTGCCGTTGCATCACAGCAGAACAAGGCGACACAATGCTGTTGCCCCGCCAAGCTCAGCTGCCCCACCCGTGCCGCACGCACCCCTGCGATATTTTCCAGTGCAGATTGGAGCAACTGTGCATCAACCCAATAACCATTTTTTTGCCACAAACTGCTCGGCTCAAAATAAATATGCAGTGTAGATTGATCATCAAAATAAGCTTGATAGCCTGTATCGACCCAAGTCCGAGTACTCAAATCAAGTTGAGATTGATCGATAGAATCTGTCTGTGTCACCTCCAGAGATGCTGCCCCATGCTGTTGTAGCGCTGCTATAGACTTGACATATAAGCGACCAATTACCCAATCTGGGCAATCCATCAAAGCCCCCTGACAGACCCGAAATTGTTGTGTAGTAGCAGTGTTTGGCATCTTTTCTGCCCATAACTGCAATAGCGCTGGGCTTTGTTGCGCGCGCGCCATCATTTGTGTGCTATCTAAACGAAATGACCAAGCTTGTTCTAACATGGCAACGCCATCACGCAACAGTTTTTGAATGCTGGCAATATAATGGTCAAACATGGCGGCAGCCACTTTGGGTAAAAAAGCTTGCCGACGAATATCCCAATTTACCACCAAGCCCTGATTGTAATAGGCAACCTGTGCATCGAGATCGACTTTAGGACCTTGAGAGATACACCAAATCGGCTGCCCCAAAGACTGCTGTACAGACGTTGAGAAAAGTTCACCAATATCCAGCATTGAACTAAAAACAATCGGTGCGCTTTCTTGTTGTTGATGATGTTTGGACAAATCTCGTAGTACATCAATGCCCGTATAAGCATCATGTTGCGCGAGTATTTGCCTTGTCTGTGCCAAAGTCTGAATCGCCTCAGCCAAACTTGCCGATTGACTAAAATCCACACGCAAGAGATCAAATTGTGAGAAATCGCCAACCACCCTTGCACCGCTAACACCGCCATCAAAGTGCTTAAAGCGCGGTAAATTCAAACGAAATGGCTGGCAACCCGACCAAAATGCTATGGTCTTAGCAAATAAAGTCAGCAACACTGTCTCGACATCAAGTTGCTGTGCCGTACACAATTGTTGTAACTTGACGCGATCTGCTGGATCAAACTGATGGACCAAACGATCAAATTGCCTAGCATCATGGCGTAGACCATCGACCAGATACGGTAAACGGGGCACCGCTGTGATCTCATGCAAATGTTCTCGCCACCATTGCTGATCTTGAGAGACTGCTTGTAAAAATTCAGGCTGCTGCTGTTGCTGAAGATAATCAAAATACAATACCCGTCCAGCAGCTTGATCTACAGATGCCACATCGCCTGTGGGCATCGGATCTAAATCTTCGATTTGCTGTTGCTGACGGTATAACATAGCCAAATCTTCTAGCACAATCCTTAGGCTAGGTGGATCAATCGCAGTCATATCACTATCAATATGTAGCACATACTGTTGTTCAGGCAATAAGCTGAGTTGCAATTCAAAGACTTGAGCTGCTGCAACAGCCAATTGTTGGTGACTCAAACGTTGCCGCTTCTTTGACAACAAAACACAGCTCTGCGCTGTACTCTGATCGCGCCAATCTTCGACCTGCAATGTCGACTGCTGTATCGATGGGATGTGCTGTTGCGCATTGGCGATAGCAACATTGAGCATGGGATGGCGTTGCCGTAGCAACTGGTAGGCACGTTGCAATTGTGCGACATCGATATGTTGTCCTTTCAGTTCGAGATATAAATGTGCTGCAATCCCTTCACTTTGACGCCCAGCCCAAGAAGCATACTGCATCGCCGATAAAGGCACTGTCTCAGATGGGCATGTCCAAGTCGCTATCACCGTAGACGCGGTATCTGTTTGATCTATCTGATCTGTTTGCAAAGCCGTTTGAATTAAAGCTTGCCAATCTTGCAAGGTCGGCGACATCGCAAAATCGACATATTGCAGCGGTTTTTTATATTTTTTCTCAAATACATCAACAATCTGCATAATTGCCAAAGAATCTAAACCATGAGCAATTAAATTATCATCGGCCTCGATCTGCTCGATATCGACCGCCAATACAGCCTCGAGTTGTTTCATTATTTCTTGCTGTAAATGCATGGTTATACTGCCTTTTTAAACTTATTTTCGGGATTACAATATGACTGCGTCACGACGATTCTGTTCTCACAACCCATCATCACAACCTTTTCTGCAACGGAATTTTTTTCAATGCAGATGATTTAGTAGCTCTTCTACTCTAGATAACTCAAGCACCCAATAAGCAAATACACTATTAAGATTTACTTCATTATGAATTTTATACTCTGATGCTTTGCTAGATTTTTCAGTAGGTGCAGCGCGCCACAAACTAGCCCTTGCTATAGGGCACACAAAACCATAAGCATCATGCTTTTTTGAAATCAATAATGTGCTAAAGCAAATGGATTTAAGCTTTCTTTAGATCA
This sequence comes from Acinetobacter larvae, assembly GCF_001704115.1. NCBI lineage: Bacteria > Pseudomonadati > Pseudomonadota > Gammaproteobacteria > Moraxellales > Moraxellaceae > Acinetobacter > Acinetobacter larvae. The sequence goes on along the minus strand of NZ_CP016895.1, from coordinate 508,742 downwards.
CAAGCCATGATTGGAGAACGCATATTTTTTAGCAATAGCAGATTAAAATGCGTAGGATGATACAGAGATAGACTGGGCAACAGCACTGGAATAGCCAAAGCAGAATGCACGCCTCAACACCAATAATGCAGGACGATGCGATGAGAATAAATCACTGTCTTTGCTAAAAAAATAGGGAGTTTTTTCACTGCATTAAGACCCTTTGCTACGGCAAAGTACAACATCATAAACACCCTCGCTCCAGTCTGGATTAAATCGCATATTATTGATTTCGATCGCTATAGATGCTATTGAGAATAATTTAGATTTACCAGAATGGATCGGGAATTTTTAAAATAACTTAGGGAATATATTTGATTTTTAAGATTTAATAATTAGCAATATGGTATATAGAAAACTGCCCAGCTTATTAAAATTTGCGCTATTCACAGCAATAATTGAGCATCAGCTTTCGACAAGTGCTCTGCATTAAGTAGTCTATTTTCAATCTATTATGTTTATTATATTTTATATTTTCTTAACAATATGTATTGACATCTCAACGGGTTTTCATAAGAATTAAATATCATTTATATTCAAAAAGAAGCAAAAAAATGCCAATATATATTGATTTGCATCAAGCAATGCTTAAACAAGTCGGGGATGTTTTTTTAGATACACAGTCACAACTTCCAAACCATTATCTCAATCGGCTTAATCCGGCTCAGGGGAATGGCTATCGTGAACGCTATGACTTTGGTAAATTATGTGTGGGTAAAGGTAAATATTGGCTACATCACCCTTTGACAATCAAGACTAAAGTCAGTACCCATATTTTTGGTATCACGATTTTATTATCAGGCACACATTATATTAAAAACCACCAAAGCAATATTAAATACGAAATACGCTCTCCAATGATCATTTTACGTAAAGGTAATCTCGGCGTACAAACCATCTACCTACCAGCCAACAAGAATATGTCACTCATTAGTTTAGACTTCAATGAGTCTCTCTTACCCGTGATTGGGTCGACCTTTGAGCAACATGAGCTCGCAACTTTTTTCCTCAATACCAGCATGCCTGCTATAAAGACTATTCATATTCCCAATAAAGATGTTTTACATCAAGCACACTATTTACTAAATGCTCCACCAGCACAAAGTTCTATCAATTTACTGCATTTAGAAGGTGCGGCTTTAGAATTACTGAGTTTAATTTTGCATAAAAATACCCAGATCGACCAAATCCCTGCACTGATTCAAGAAACGATTAATATTTTAGAAAACCAATTTGAAAATAAGATCACCATTCGCCATTTATCAAAAATGGTCGGTACCAATGAATGCGACTTAAAACGATTATTTAAAGAACACACGGGCAAAACCATCGGTGAGTTTTTACTGAGTATTCGAATGCGACACGCACAAATATTATTAAAAGAGGGTATCTCTGTAGAAAATACAGCCAATCGTATTGGCTATAGCAGTTCACAATATTTTAAACAAATTTTTGAACGTTACTTTGGCTATAGTTTTTAACCTGTCATGTTAAGCCCATAATCTCCCCACCCACTCATTTCCCTTGCTATGCATGCCAGCACCATCGCCAGCACTTATCTTAATTCAAGTCTTAATTAAAGTTCATCACCTCTACGCTCAAATAAAATAAAATGTCATCTATAAACGCCATTTTAAATATAAAAAATGAAGTATATGAACAAGATATATGCAATTTTGATCTTTTTTACTAAAAAGTGATTTTATTTTACGCAATCAATCATTTGTCCTCAAAAAAAATCTTGACCGAATAATTTCATGCTGTATTATAGGCGGCATGCGGGAATAGCTCAGTTGGTAGAGCATAACCTTGCCAAGGTTGGGGTCGGGAGTTCGAGTCTCCTTTCCCGCTCCAGATTCAAGAAAATCCTCCATCGAAAGATGGGGGATTTTTTTATGCTGAATTATAACAATGCTATTTTATTTAGAACGGGACAAATACTAAAATAAAAACAAATAACGCTAGATACAGTAAAAATCCCTCATCAACTTATCGGCTGCACGACTAGGATTGGGATATGAATCCACATCATAACAGCCGACTAGAATAATCAAAAAATTGCAACAGCGGTTTAGCATTCAATGATGATCATCATCACCAATACACCTAATCACACTCATATTTTAAGCTGCCATTAAATATTTTTGTTTCAATGGCTGTATTCAGCGCATCAACCTTATCTGATCGTGACGCGATATTCGAGGGTAAATAATCGACTGCACAATTATTCCAAGCATCCGTTAAATTTTTCTTTGCATAAAATAATGGATTTTGAGAGGTATATTCACGCTTAAAGTTATTTTCAAATAGATTGGCAGAATACTGCTCACCTTCTTTTAAATACCTAGCTATTTTTGCCTTCTCAGCATCATGCCAGCTTTGTATAATCTTTTTAGCATCTGATTGATTGAGTTGTTTAGCAATTGCCAAACATTTGTCACCATACTGTGTGGTCAGTAAGCGGGTGGGATCTTGCGTGCTGTGTACAATTCTAAGGTTAATATCATAACTCAGATCAAGATCACCTAAATACATCGTTCTTAACTGCTGTACTTCAGGTAAATTCACTAATTTTTTTTGCTGTAAGGCACGCTTTTCTTGTTCATACTCTTGCTTCATCATCTGACTGACTTTTGCCAAGTTAAGCTTTTCCCAATTTGTCGGCGGTAGAATAATCGCACCACTGTCCCGAATAAATCTCATGGTATTTAAGACTTCATCCGTCTTAAATTTATTGGTGTCAAACTTTCCCTCTACATCACACATAGCATCATCAAATTTGATGGTTTTTTGCTGTGCAAAACTATTCATTGCAGCCATACACATGACAATGACCATGCCTGTCTTTATAAACTTATCCATCATCTAAATAATCTTTTAAAATAATAAAATGTATATTAGTGACATATTTAAAATTTGTGAAGTTTTTCGTCCTGACTGCGGAAAGTTTTAGCAAGCGCTATGCGCCACACCAAACACCGTCAAAATGAAAAATGAAAAATGAAAAATGAAAAATGAAAAATGAAAAATGAAAAACAGAGATTATTCTTAAATTAAATCATAGCAATTGATCATTTATATAAGTTCAATAAATCCAGTATGATGCAAACTTAGCATAGCGTTTCAGGATGAACCGTGAATTTAAAAAATTTAGAAGCCTTTTATTGGGTGGTTAGTTTAAATAGTTTTAATAAAGCCGCTATTAAATTACAAACCACCCAGCCTGCCATTTCTCAGAAAATTACCGCTCTAGAAAAAAGCTTGGGCTTTAATACGCTTGACCGGAGTAGTCGCCAACTGAAACCCACACACAAAGGTATGACTTTATTTCGCTATGCCGAAAAGTTTATGCGACTGGAAACGGACTTAATCGCAGAACTGGCAGAAGACCATTATTTAACGGCGACAATTCGTTTGGGTGTTTCTGAAACCATCGTTTATACATGGCTGGTTGAATATATCGAAGCTGTACAGCTGGCTTTTCCCAAAGTTTCGGTGGAAATTGTGGTTGATCTTACCCCCAATTTACAAGAAAGTGTCCGCACAGGTCATTTAGATATGGCTTTTTTGCTGGGTCCAACCTTAGCCTTTGAATGTATTGAGCAGCCCTTATGTGATTTTGAATTAAGCTTCTTAGCCTCGCCCTTATTGCAAGGGACTATCGGACAAATGTCTTTAAGCAACCTTATGTCACATACGATTTTAACCTACCCTAAAACAACTTATCCCTATAAAGAACTTAAAATAAAAATAAAGCAGCAAGCTATTGATGAGCCGTGCTCCATTACCAGTTATTCGTTGGCGACATTATTACGCTTGGCGGTACAAGGTTTAGGTATTGCTGTCGTACCAACTTTAACGGCATTAAAAGAAATTCAGCAGGGTCAGTTAGAAATTATTAATACCCCTGTGCAACTACAAAAATTTGATTTCACCGCAATTTATGTGCAAGGTCGCGATACCGTGCTAAAAGAAAAACTCACCACGCTCGCGATCTCTGTCTCACAGCATGCCATGCAAGCATTGCTTGCAAAAATTCCCAAATAACTTAAACCCTCAAAGATGAGAGCAACGCAGGAGAAAGATATGCTTTATAAGATTTAAAACAATATCAATTACCTAGCCTATGATAACCAGGACTTATCAGCATCGATAAGGATTGATTATCTCCAACAAACACAACCCAATAAAACATTAAAACTCAACAAGTTAATAAAAATATCGCGTTATTGTACGATGCCTTGCACTATGGTCTTATTAAAAATAGGCAATAAGGATTCAAAGCCATCATCAATGCAATGATTGCAACGAGCAAAGAAAGACTCTTTATTACTGGACAAGGTCAAACAAAATTCATCGATGATGATGCATTTGGTCTTATTAAAAAAATCGCGTTATGAAGCTCAAACGGATGAGGAACGCAGCCGATGTCTTTACTTAAATCTTCTTTTTTATCAGACCGCCAATGGGCGATTGTCGCATCAATTTTTATGATGGCGACCTCTGCGATGGGGCCTGGTTTTTTAACCCAAACTGCTGTATTTACCGTCAAACTCGGTGCAGCCTTTGGTTTTGCTATTTTAATTTCTATTTTGATTGATTATGTGGTTCAACAAAATATATGGCGTGTCGTGACCTTAACGCAAATGCGTTCATCCGATATTGCCAATAAAGCCTTACCTGGAAGTGGCTATCTGTTAGCCTTTCTGGTGATTTTAGGTGGTTTTTTCTTTAGTATCGGCAACATTGCTGGTGCTGCCTTAGGTTTAAATGCCTTGTTTGGTTTAGATACCAAATGGGGAGGCATTTTAAGTGGCGCGCTCGCCATTTTGATTTTCGCCTCACGTAAAGCTACCTTGGCGATGGATAAGAGCATGATCGTTCTGGGATTACTTAAAATTATCCTGATCATCATTGTTGCGGCTATCGTCATGCCCCCGATGGGAGAAGCAATACATCAAACCTTTGCCCCAGAACAAATTGATTTTGCCATTATTACCACCATTGTCGGTGGCACAGTGGGCGGTTATATCTGCTATGCCGGTGCTCATCGCTTGTTGGATAAAGGCGCTGTAGGTCCTGAAAATATTGATGAAGTAGCCAAAGCTGCGACCAAAGGCATTGTCGTGGTTGGTATTATGCGTTATGTGCTCTTTCTCGCATTTTTAGGGGTCGTTGTGAGTGGTGCAAATATTGATTTGGCCAGCCATGATGCCAACCCAGCCGCACAAGCGTTTCAATATGCTGCGGGTGTGTTTGGCTATAAATTATTTGGTTTGATTTTCTGGGCTGCCGGCATCAGCAGCACCATCGGTGCTGCCTATACGTCTGTCACATTCTTTAGTGCCTTCAAGAAAAATATTACGGCAAAACAAAGTAATTACGTCACCATCAGCTTTATTGCCCTCGCCTTACTGATTTATGTAATTCTGGGTGCAACACCTGCCGGTTTATTGATTTTTGTAGGTGGGTTCAACGGCTTAGTATTACCCATTGGTCTCACTATTTTTGTCTATGTCGCTGCTTGTCGTAAGGATATGATGAACAATTATAACTACCCGAAATGGCTCATTGTACTGGGTGCAGCAACCTGTTTATTGACATGGTGGATGGGTTATATGTCTTTCTCAGCGATCTTTAATTATTTGACCAAGCTTTAATGGTTCCAAGCTTTAATTGTTCATTGCATAGCAATGCAAACCAAATCATTTTAAAGCTCGATCTGTACTGTTGTGTGTTGTGACCACAACAGTACAAGACACAGCAAAAGGAGTAATGCCATGTTTATCGACTTAAATAGCGATCTCGGTGAAAGCTATGGTTCATGGAAGATGGGCAATGACGAACACATTTTACCGATTGTCAGCAGTGCCAATATTGCTTGTGGTTTTCATGCTGGTGACCCTCTGGGTATCTTCAATACGGTCAAAAAAGCCGTCGCCTTAAATGTCAGTATTGGTGCCCATGTCGCCTATCCAGATTTAGTTGGCTTTGGTCGCCGCAATATGGACCTCTCAGCAGCAGAGCTGACGGCTGATGTACTTTATCAAATCGCCGCGCTCGATGGGCTTGCCAAAGTTGCTGGGAGCAAAGTGCGCTATGTCAAACCACATGGTGCGCTCTATAACACCATTGCGCATGACCCCAAACAGGCAGCTGCCGTTATTGACGCCATTCAAAGCTATGATCAATCATTGATCTTAGTGGCTTTGGCTGGATCCCCTCTTATCCAGCAAGCACGACAAGCGGGCTTAAGTGTAGTGGCTGAAGCCTTTGCCGATCGTGCCTATCATGCCGATGGTCGCTTAGTCTCACGCCGTCTAGAAGGCGCAGTTTTACATGATGCAGAGGTCGTTGCCAAACGTGTCGTCAGTATGCTGCAAGAAGGCGGTGTACCCTCGATTGAAGGGACATTTACGCCTATTTTAGCCGACAGCATTTGCCTACATGGCGATACTGCTGGTGCGCTACAGATGGCGAATGCCATCAAAAGTGAACTTCTTCAACATCACATTAACATTCGTGCTTTTGCCCAAGCTACAGAGGTCAACTAACATGCATAATCAACAACAACGCATCATCGCAAGTGCCGCACAACGTGAGGCTGCACAGGCTGCACGTTTAAAGATTCGTGCTGGTTTTGATCGTTCAACGGCTGGGTTAGCCGCAGGAATGACCCAAGTCAACATGATCTCTGTCGCCAAAGACTGGGCCTATGATTTCTTACTTTATGCACAGCGCAATCCGCAGAGCTGCCCGATTTTAGATGTACTAGAACAACAGCATTATCACAGTATTTTAGCGGCAGATGCCGACATCCGAACCGACTTTCCACGCTACCGCGTGTGGCAACATGGCGAAATGGTTGATGAAATTACAGATGCAACAGCAATCTACACGGCACATCCTGAGTTGGTCACCTTTTTGATTGGTTGCAGTTTTTCGTTTGAGACCGCCTTACAAGACGCAGGGATTCCGATTCGACATATCGAAGACCAACACAATGTGCCAATGTATTTAAGCAATATTGCCTGCCGCCCTGCGGGTCGCATCTCTGGCAATATGGTGGTGTCTATGCGCCCAATTGCCGCAGAACGGATCAGTGAAGCAGTACAAATTACAGCCAAAATGCCCAGTGTACATGGTGCGCCGATACATATTGGGCACCCTGAGAGCTTGGGAATCACAGCAATTGACCGCCCAGATTTTGGCGATGCATCACGTATTGCAGCCGATGAAATCCCGGTTTTCTGGGCCTGTGGTGTGACACCGCAAGCAGCCATTATGCAATCTAAAATTCCATTTGCGATTAGCCATGCACCCGGGCATATGTTGATTACCGATATTCCTGATCGTGCATGGATGAACTAGTCCAATCTCTATAAAAAACTCAAAGGAATGAACATATGCGTTTTTTATCGGTGAATATAGACAGTTTTTTAATTGAGCTGCCCAGCCCTGAAGAGACCTTAGCACTCTACCGAACGCTATCCAGTCATAAGACTCTGGCAATTCAAGAACTGGTGCCTGCTGCACGCACGATCTTAGTGATCTTTGATGACTTAAGAACTAATACAAAAACTTTAGTGCAACAGATTCAACAACTGCAATGGGATCGTGCTGATCAGCAACACGCGCAAGAATGTGTTATTCCAATCTGTTATGACGGTGAAGACTTGGCACAAGTTGCTGAATTACAAGGACTAAGCATTGCAGAGTTAATAAGTCGACACCAACACAGTCTGTGGCAGGTTGCTTTTATAGGCTTTGCGCCAGGCTTTGCTTATCTGAGTAGCCCCGATCGACCTTTTAGTGATATTCCACGTTTAGCCACGCCACGCAAAAAAATCCCAGCAGGTGCGTTAGGTTTAGCAGGGCAATATTCGGGGATCTACCCCAAAGACAGCCCAGGTGGCTGGCAACTCATTGGTTCTACCACAACCGCAATGTGGGATTTATCACGTTCTAAACCGGCATTACTCACACCTGGCATGTCGGTCATCTTTGAAGATGTCAGCCATGCACCAAGTCGTGTAGCAGTTAGCACAACGTTAAGCAGTACAACGCTTAGTCCATCTTTAAACAGTGAAACTGAGACGCTAAAAAATACTGACATCGCCACAGCCACACACACGCAAACGCAAGTAACTCAGCATAACGCGTCTCTCGCAATGCTAAGCATTACAGCAGCAGCGCTACAGATGCTAGTGCAAGACGAGGGTCGTTTTAAGCAAGCACATCAAGGTGTTAGTCATGCTGGTGCGATGGACCGATTTGCCATGCACAGTGCCAATCGCATGGTGGGTAACCCACCTCAAAGTGCGGTAGTAGAAATCCTCAATGGCGGCTTTAAAGCGAACATCCATCATGCCACCGTTATTGCCGTAACGGGTGCTCAATCCGACATCAAGGTTTATTTTTCCGATGGTCGTAGCGCACAATTTAGCAGCTACCAAAGTATTGCGCTGGATGCAGGCGATGCGTTTTTGATTCAAAACCCACATGCAGGTCTACGCCATTATCTGGCAATTCGTGGCGGGATTGCTGTGCCTGCGGTTTTAGGTAGCTGTTCCTACGACAGTCTGGCAGCCCTTGGTCCTGCCCCCTTACAACTGGGCGACACTTTATATTCTGCACAGCTCAACTGCCAGCCTATTAGTCCTTATGAAGCAGCAATGCCGCAATTACCCAAAGTGGGTGATGTGGTTGAGTTAGACCTGGTGCTTGGACCAAGACCAGACTGGTTTAGCCCTGAGAGCATCAAGCTATTATTCCAGCAACATTGGCAAGTCAGTCACGACAGTAATCGTGTCGGGCTCAGACTACTGGGTGAGCAAGCATTACAACGCAAAATCACCCATGAACTCGATAGCGAAGGCACTTGTATTGGTGCACTACAAATTCCACCCAATGGTCAACCAGTATTATTTATGCATGACCACCCACTCACGGGAGGTTATCCCGTCATTGGCGCAGTCGCCAAACATCATTGGAATTTAGTGGCCCAAATCCCCGCTGGCTGTCAGATCAAATTTAACTTATTCAGCGACATTACAGCTTTTGAGAATGCATTATGAATACTGAACAACAAACACATCATCACTCATTGCCAAAAAACCAGATGACTGCAAACAACAATGCAGAGAAACTGCTCATCGCCAATCGGGGTGAAATTGCCGTCCGTATCATTCACGCCTGTCGCGATATGGGCATTCCCTCTGTTGCGATTTACGCCGATGATGATATCGACAGCTTACACGTTGAGCTTGCCGATGAGGCTTGGGGGCTGGGCGGTGTTACTGCACGTGATAGTTATTTAAATATTGCCGCTATCTTAGAAATTGCACGCAAGTCTAAGGCAACCATGATCCATCCAGGTTATGGTTTCTTATCTGAAAGAGCGGAGTTTGCACAAGCAGTGCTTGATGCGGGCTTAAAATGGGTCGGACCATCACCGCAAGCCATTGAACAGCTCGGTGATAAAATCGCAGCACGTAAACTGGCAGCTTTGGTGGGTGCGCCACTGGTACACGGCACCCAAGAGCCCTTACAACATGCTGATGAAGCCGTTGCTTTTGCGCAACAATATGGCTTACCCATTGCCATCAAAGCGGCTTTTGGCGGTGGTGGTCGCGGCTTAAAAATTGCTTGGCATTTAGAAGATGTCAAAGAACTTTATGAAGCGGCAGTACGTGAAGCCATTGCCGCCTTTGGTCGTGGTGAATGTTTTGTAGAACAATACCTTGACCAACCACGCCATCTGGAAGCACAAGTCATTGCTGACCAACATGGCAATATTGTGGTCTTGGGTACACGAGATTGTTCTTTACAGCGCCGTAATCAAAAACTGGTTGAAGAAGCACCTGCGCCTTTTATTTCCAAACAAATTGAACAGCAGATTTTAAGCTCAGCGCATAATATCTGCCAAGCCGCACATTATGTCGGTGCTGGCACTGTCGAGTATTTATTAAGTCGTGATGGCAAGTTATCCTTTTTAGAAGTCAATACCCGTCTACAGGTCGAACACCCTGTCACCGAAGCCACCAGCAACATTGATTTAGTCGTCGAACAAATACGTATTGCCTTGGGCGCAAAGCTCTCGATAGACAGTACGCCCATCGCACAAGGACATGCCATCGAATTTCGCATCAATGCTGAAGATCCGGCACGTGGTTTTATTCCCGCATTTGGTGTGCTCAGCCGCTTTGAAGCACCATTTGGGATAGGCGTGCGCGTCGATCAAGGGGTCCGTACTGGCTCACGAGTCTCGCAACACTTTGATTCCCTCATGGCAAAACTTATTGTGACGGGTCCAACACGCGACATTGCCATTGCCCGTGCCAAACGTGCACTGAAACAATTTCAGATTGAGGGTGTTGCATCGGTGTTAGATTTTCATCGTGCTGTGCTTGAAGAAAAAGACTTTTGTGAGGACTTTAAAGTTCATACCCGCTGGATCGAAAATGACTTCCAGCATAATCTGACCAGTAGCACACGCAGCATTCCAGCAGCTCAACAAGCTCTACTACTCAGTTATATTGAAATCGATGGCAAGCTACATCGTCTCGGACTTCCAGCACAACTATTTGCTCAGCAAAGCGCTACAGCGCAGCTCACAGCAAGCCAAGACAATGTAGAACACAGCAATGCAAGCGATATTCTTGCCCCTATGTCGGGTGTCATCAGTGCATGGAAAGTCCAATCAGGTGAACACGTCAGCACTGGGCAAACCATTGCTATTATGGAAGCCATGAAAATGGAAGTACCTGTTGTGGCACAACAAGATGGCAATATCGACATTAAGGTACAACAAGGAGCCACCTGCCAAGCCGATCAAGTGATCGCAAGCTATCATGTCGAGGCGACTGGGTCGATATAAATAAAAAAACGCCTAGGCATATGAGCTTAGGCGTTTAATTTTTCTTAAAAATTTTAATTGGTTAAACATAAAAATTTAAATAATGCTTATATCCGTGGTCTAAATCGATTCAAACCGCCAAATAATCCAGAATTCCTTCAGCCGCTTGGCGGCCTTCCCAGATTGCGGTAACCACCAGATCAGAACCTCGCACCATATCGCCACCCGCAAAGATTTTCGGATTGCTGGTTTGAAATTTATAGGCTTGCTGCTCTGGGGCAATAACCCGTCCAGCACCGTCTATATTGACCTGTACATTGCTAAACCACTCGGCAGGGCTGCATCGAAAACCAAAGGCTAACAACACTGCATCGGCAGGAAGCACTTCTTCTGATCCAGGTACAGGTTCTGGACTGCGGCGCCCACGGCTGTCTGGCTCACCTAGCTGGGTGGTCACCACTTTAACCCCTGTCACTCTGCCATTATCACCGACAATCTCAATCGGCTGACGGTTAAAAAGAAACTGAACGCCTTCTTCTTTGGCATTACCTACTTCGCGACGTGAGCCTGGCATATTGGCTTCATCACGGCGATAGGCACAAGTTACTTCGGCTGCACCTTGGCGAATGGAGGTCCGATTACAGTCCATCGCGGTATCACCACCTCCCAGTACGATCACTTTTTTACCCTCAACGCAGATATATTCGCTCGGATCTTGTTCCCAGCCCTGACAACGGTTGACATTGGCAATCAGAAAATCGAGTGCATCGTAAACGCCAGCAAGATCTTCACCGGCAAAACCGCCCTTCATATAGGTATAGGTCCCCATTCCCATAAAGACCGCATCATACTCAGCCAGCAATTGTTCGATACTGACATCGACGCCAATGTCTGTATTGAGACGAAACTCAACCCCCATACCCGTGAAAATTTCACGACGGCGTTTCATTACGTCTTTTTCCATTTTAAATTCTGGAATACCAAAGGTTAGCAGCCCGCCAATTTCTGGGCGTTTATCAAAGACCACGGCTTTCACACCATTACGCACCAAAATATCGGCACAACCTAATCCAGCAGGTCCTGCACCAATGATGGCAACTTTTTTGTCCGTCCATTGTACCTGTGACATATCGGGACGCCAGCCCAAAGCAAAGGCAGTATCGTTAATATATTTCTCGGCATTACCAATGGTTACGGCACCAAAACCATCATTGAGCGTACAAGCCCCTTCACATAAACGATCTTGTGGGCAAACACGACCACAGACTTCCGGTAGGGTATTGGTTTGATGGCAGAGTTCTGCTGCTTGAAAAATGCGACCTTCGCTAATGAGTTTTAACCAGTTGGGAATATAGTTGTGTACCGGGCACTTCCATTCACAATAGGGATTACCACAGCCCAGACAACGGTGCGTCTGATCACTGACGACTTCATTACTAAATGGCTGATAAATTTCCACAAACGCGGTAGTGCGTTGTTGCAGATCTATTTTGTCTGGATCTTGGCGCATCACATCCAAGAACTGGAAATCGTTGTTAAGGCGTTCTGCCATGTTGCTCTCCGTGGGTCAGTGTGGAAAAGCTCTCACTTATCCACACCTGCCTAAAATCTGATCTATCTATTGACGCAATAACCGTATTTTATTGTGGGTCTGCTTGTGTCGTTTTCAGTAAAGTTTGTAAATTGGCAGCCTTGGGTGTGACCAACCAGAACTTACGGCTATAAAAGTCAAATTCATTACGAATTTTATAAGCCCACGCACTACCCGTTTCAGCAATATGCTCATCTAAGATGCGGCGTAAGAATGCTTGGTAATCTTCCATCGACTCGGTAGAAATACGATTCAGCTCAATCAACTCATGGTTATAGTGGTCAACAAAGTCATTCTCTAAATCGAGAACATACGCAAAACCACCCGTCATACCGGCACCAAAGTTATGCCCCACTTTGCCCAAGACTGTAACCACACCACTGGTCATATATTCACAACAATGGTCACCGGCACCTTCAATCACCGCGAAAGCACCGGAGTTACGTACTGCAAAGCGTTCCCCTGCGGTACCTGCGGCAAACAATTTCCCACCGGTAGCGCCGTACAGGCAGGTATTACCAATAATTGCAGTATGTTGGCTTTGAAATGGCGAGCCTTGCGGCGGGAAAATGGCAATACGACCACCAGCCATGCCTTTGCCCACATAGTCATTGGCATCCCCCTCTAGACGGATATGTAAGCCGCCAGCATTCCACACCCCAAGAGACTGACCAGCTGTGCCAATCAAGTTCATCACCACAGGATGTTCTTCCATGCCTAAGTTGCCATAACGACGGGCGATTTCACCTGAAATACGTGCGCCAATGGAACGGTCACAGTTGCCCACTTTAAAGCTAAATTCTCCAGTCTGACCTGCTTCAATTGTGGCAAGCATTTCACTGACCATTTGCTCAGCCAAAATCCCTCGGTCAAACGGCGCATTACCCTGTACTTGGCAATACTGTGCCTTACCCTCAGCCGCCGGATGTGAGCTTAATAAAGCAGACAAATCGAGGTGTTGATGTTTGTCGGTTTCACCGGGCAAAATTTCCAGTAAATCTGTGCGACCAATCAAATCGGCTAAACGTGACACCCCCAGTACAGCCAACCATTCCCGCGTTTCTTCTGCAATAAACTGGAAGAAATTAATCAGCATTTGTGGCTCACCGATGTAGTGTTCGGCACGCAAATGATCTTGCTGTGTTGCCACACCTGTTGCACAGTTATTGAGGTGACAAATACGAAGATATTTACAACCCAAAGCAATCATCGGTGTTGAGCCAAAACCAAAGCTTTCGGCACCTAAAATGGCAGCTTTCACCACATCTAAACCGGTTTTTAAACCGCCATCAGTTTGTACTCGCACCTTGCCACGTAAGTCATTGACACGTAATGCTTGATGCGCCTCAGCCAAACCAAGCTCCCAAGGAGAACCGGCATGGTGAATCGATGACAAAGGTGAAGCCGCCGTTCCACCGTCATAGCCTGAGATGGTAATAAAATCGGCATAGGCTTTGGCCACTCCTGCCGCGATGGTGCCTACACCTGGCTCAGATACCAGTTTGACTGACACCATTGCCTGCGGATTGACTTGTTTTAAATCAAAAATCAACTGTGATAAATCTTCGATCGAGTAAATATCATGATGCGGAGGCGGTGAAATAAGCGTTACCCCCGGCACGGAATAACGTAACCGCGCAATCAGGCTATTGACCTTACCGCCTGGTAATTGCCCACCTTCACCCGGTTTAGCACCTTGCGCCACCTTGATCTGTAAAACTTCAGCCGACGTCAAATACGCAGGTGTGACGCCAAAACGACCAGAGGCAATTTGTTTGATTTTAGAGTTACGAATGGTGCCATAACGGGCAGGGTCTTCACCGCCCTCACCAGAGTTGGAACGCCCACCAATGCTATTCATCGCAATGGCAATCGCCTCATGCGCCTCAGGTGACAAGGCACCTAATGACATTCCTGCGGAGTCAAAGCGCGGCAAGATGTCGGCAATGGATTCAACCTGATCAAGCGCAATCGATTGGTCAGTTTTGAGTTTAAATAAATCACGAATGGTTGCTACAGGGCGTTGATTGACCAATTCCGCATAAGCTTTAAAATCGGCATAGTCTCCTGAGCGCACAGCTTTATGCAGTGCATTGATCACATCAGGGTTAAACGCGTGATATTCCTTACCAAAAACAAATTTCAGCATGCCACCTTGGTCAATCGGTTTACGACTTTGCCATGCCAATTGCGCCAATTTTTTCTGGTCATTTTCTAAATCATCGAAGGTCGCGCCTTGGATACGACTCGGCACACCGACAAAGCACAGATCAACCACGGCTTTGGATAAACCAACCGCTTCAAACAGTTGCCCACCACGATAGGAAGCAACTGTTGAAATACCCATTTTAGATAAGACTTTGAGTAGCCCTTTTTCAATCCCCTTACGGAAATTGGCTTGGGCATGGATTGGATCACCCAGTAACTCAGCTTTGGCGACCAAATCATTGATCACATCATAGGCTAAATAAGGATAGATCGCAGTCGCACCAAAACCCAATAAGACGGCAAACTGGTGTGCATCACGTGCCAAAGCAGTTTCAACAATTAAGTTGGCATCTGTGCGTAGCCCTTGTGCAATCAAATGATGATGTACCGCACCCGTAACCATATGGGCATTGGCGGGTAAATAGCCCGGACGAATTTTTTTATCACTGAGCAAGAGTAAAGTTTTACCGGC
The DNA here is from genome assembly GCF_001704115.1 of Acinetobacter larvae. Classification (NCBI taxonomy): domain Bacteria; kingdom Pseudomonadati; phylum Pseudomonadota; class Gammaproteobacteria; order Moraxellales; family Moraxellaceae; genus Acinetobacter; species Acinetobacter larvae. The sequence goes on along the minus strand of NZ_CP016895.1, from coordinate 493,574 downwards.
ACGAATCTCTGTTGCGGCTTGCGCACAAATACGTTGAATTGCTGCGGCTAAACCCTCAGATTCAGGATAATTTAAATCGATATCCGCTATCTCATAGCCTGCACGCCCCAGTGTGCGTATTTGCTGCATTTTTGAGTTCGACAATACTGGGCTAGAGATAATCAAACGCTCGGCATGTTCAGGTCCTTGTTCAAAGACATTTTGCTCACGTCCCATACAGGTTTCCAAGGACATCACAATCGACTCCCGCAATGGGTCAATTGGAGGATTGGTCACTTGAGCAAACTGTTGTCGAAAGTAGTCTGATACATGGCGAACTTGACGAGACAATACCGCCATTGGAGTATCATCCCCCATGGATCCAACAGCTTCTTGACCGCTTTCGGCAATTGGGCGTAATAACTGATCACGTTCCTCAAAACTGACCATAAACATTTTTTGTGCTGCTTTAAGCTGTTCGCCCTTGAGCCCTTGTTCACTTAGATATTCTTCTAACTCGGGACTACCTTGAATCCGAATCGCATTGTCACGTAACCATTGTCTATAAGGGCGCATTTTACTTAAATGACGATTGACCTCGGCGGTATCGAGCATTTTTCCAGTCTGGGTATCAATCACCAAAATTTGCCCTGGTCCAACGCGACCTTTAGACAAGACATCTTCTGGGCTATATCCCCATACGCCAATTTCTGAGGCCAGTGTGATATAGCCATTTTTGGTGATCACCCAACGTGCCGGACGTAAACCATTGCGATCCAACATACAAATGGCATGACGACCATCTTGAATCACCAAGCCTGCTGGACCGTCCCAAGCTTCCATATGTTTGGAGTTGAACTCATAAAATGCGCGTAAGTCGGCATCGAGTGTTTCTACATTCTGCCAAGCCGGTGGAACCAGCATTCGTAAAGCACGAAATAAGTCCATGCCACCACTGGCTAAAATTTCAAGCATATTGTCTAAGCTAGAAGAGTCAGACCCCGTACGGTTAATGATCGGATTGAACTCGGTTAGACCCGGCAATAATGGATTGGCAAATTTAGGACGACGTGCCATCGCCCAATTTCGGTTGGCGGTAATGGTATTGATTTCCCCATTATGTGCCAAATAACGAAAAGGCTGAGCCAAAGGCCAACGTGGCAAAGTATTGGTTGAAAACCGTTGGTGAAATACCACAATATGAGATGCCAAACGCTCATCGGCTAGATCGGTATAAAAATCAGCAATCGCTGCAGGCATCATCAAGCCTTTATAACTGATCACGGTAGAGCACAAGGTGGTCACATAAAATAATGGGTCTGCACTTAATTGTTGTTCAGCACGGCGTCGAGCCAAGAACAATTTACGGTTAAATTCAACTTCAGTCAGCCCCATCGGACAATTAACAATAATCTGTTCAAAGACTGGCAAAGACTGCAAAGCAATTTCACCCAGTACACTTTGATTGGTTGGTACCACACGCCATGCCAAGACACGCAGACCTTCGGCTTCAATCTCTTTGTTTAAAATAGACTTGGCTTGCTCTGCCATATGTGGGTCGGTATTTAAAAATACGGTTCCCACCGCAAAAATTTCACTCAGGGTAATATCGCTTAAACGCCGTGCTTCATCACGAAAGAATTGCTTCGGCATGGCCAACAATAAGCCACAACCGTCACCTGTCTTGCCATCTGCTGCAATACCACCACGGTGCGTCATACAACTTAAACTATGAATTGCAGTTTGCACCAAGTCATGACTGGCGGCACCTTGCATATGTGCAATAAGGCCGAAACCACAGTTGTCTTTGAACTCATCCGGTTGGTATAAACCTTGCGCGGGAGCTACAGTATTAGGCGATGGCATGTGCATAGCGTACCCTTCTTAAACAGTAAGATATAAACGATAAAGTCTGAGAACGAGCTCGTTATAAACTGTTGATAGCGATGGGCAATGACCAATATGCTGACAATGTGGGCGGTTCACCACAGCCCCTCCAACACTACGATTGCGCACCGTTATAAAGCAAACAGCTCATGACTGAGTCCGTGCCAAGTCGCTCAATTTGCGCCAAAATAGGGATTATTTTCACGACCAGCACTTGATTAAAGCAAAAAATGTGCCAATTTATATCGATTCAAAAATCATTAAAGTTGTCGTACATTTTTTGTTTTTCAAAGCGATCTGCTATCGAGAATTTCTAGGATTCGCACTGGATTTGTGCATTTTTTATCATGTGGATGGCGGGCTTGCGCTATTTTAGTTCAGGATAGTTGATCAAAGCTTGAACAAGCATAACTTGCCTCCAAGATAACATGCACCTTGGTTTGATACACAGGCAATCGATTAAATTTTGTGTCAGCCTGTAAAATAATCAGCCGGCAGGACTGCTAAGCAATGGTCAAATCGCTACTTGGTCTATGGTTTTAAGCGCTAGTAACCGATGATGGCAGTGAATAAATTCCGCGATAATGCTTGATTTCTACCGTAAACGACCTTACATCTAGCTATAATATTTGCAATGATATGGCACACTACAATGACGACAGCAACTTTACCAGTTCCCCGTTTTGATCAAATTCAACTCAGCACCTTAAAACAACAAATCGAAGAGACCATCCAAGAAGGACAAAATTTTTTAACGACATTCGATCAAGTCCCGACGGAAAGTGCAGCTCAACTTGCCGTGGTGGCGCGTCTAGACCAACTCGAAAATCAGATGAACGAAGCTTGGGGGATCTTATCTCATCTCAATGCAGTGATGAATAACCCAGCAACACGTGAGCTGTATCAGTCGCTCTTACCGGCACTGAGTGAGTACTATACTGCGCTTGGTCAACACCACACACTCTATCAAACCTACCAACAACTGCATGATGCACCAATATTTACCCGTTTAAGTCCCGCCCAACAAAGTGCCATTAAACTTGCCTTGCGAGATTTCAAACTTTCTGGTGTTGCTTTAGAAGGTGAAGCAAAACAACGTTATGCTGAAATTTCTGCACGCCTCTCTCAGCTCAGTTCAGACTTCTCCAATCATGTATTAGATGCCACACAGGCTTTTTACTTGCCGCTCACAGCACAGCAGCTCCAAGGTCTACCCGACAGTAGCATTGCGCTACTCAAACAATATGGTCAACAACGCGAGCTAGATCAAGCGGTCGCAACACTGGATATTCCTTCTTATTTAGCCATCTTGACCTATGCTGAAGACCGTGCCTTACGCGAACAGCTCTATAAAGCCTATACCACACGTGCTTCAGATCAATCTGATCAGCCTGAATATGACAACAGCGGCATTATGCACGAAATTCTGACACTCCGTCAGGAAATGGCGGTGCTCTTAGGCTTTCAAAATTTTGCTGAATATTCACTGGCCAGCAAAATGGCGCCTGATGTTGCCACGGTAGAAAAGTTTTTATTTGACTTGGCTGAACATGCACGTCAACCTGCAGCCCAAGAAATCGCTGCACTAAAAGCCATTGCCAGTGCTGATGGTATTGAGGATTTACAAGCCTGGGACAGCGCTTACTATGCTGAAAAACTTAAACAACAGCAATTTAATCTGTCTCAAGAATCCTTAAAACCTTATTTCCCGGCACCCAAAGTGATCGAAGGGCTATTTCAAGTTGCACATCGCCTATATGGCATTGATATTGCGCAGCGTGAAGCTCCCGTTTGGCATACTGATGCCAAGTATTATGAAATTTCAGAACAAGGCAACGTACTGGGTGGGTTTTATCTTGATCTTTATGCCCGTAATGGCAAGCGCGGTGGCGCATGGATGAGTGGGTTTAGATCACGTATGCAAACACCAGATGCTTTGCAAAAACCCATTTGCTATATCGTTGCCAACTTTACCCCACCCGTTGCAGGGCAAGCAGCACTGCTCACACATGATGAAGTCATTACCTTATTCCATGAATTTGGTCATGGTCTACATCACCTACTCACTGAAGTCGACCAGATTGCTGTGGCAGGAACACATGGTGTGGCGTGGGATGCCGTAGAACTTCCAAGCCAGTTTATGGAGTTTTGGGCATGGGACAGCCAAAGTCTCAATGCACTAAGTGAGCATATCGAAAGCGGAGATAGCCTACCCCAAGATTTATTGGATGCGCTGTTGGCTGCACGTTTCTTCCAATCGGGAATGCAAACTTTAAGACAACTCGAATTCGCCCTATTTGATTTAGCGATTCATCAACACAACCCAGCACTGGATAGCACCGCAATTCAGAGTACACTACAAAACATTCGTCAAAAAATAGCCGTTTTAACAGCACCTCACTATAACCGCTTTGCCCATAGCTTTAGCCATATTTTTGCAGGCGGTTATGCTGCTGGCTATTATTCCTATAAATGGGCTGAATTACTTGCCAGTGATGCTTTCGATCGTTTTGAGCAAGAAGGCATTTTCAATACCCAAACTGGCGCAGATTTCCGTCGCAGCATTCTTGCAGTCGGTGGTAAAGACAGTGCTTTAGATGCGTTTGTAAACTTCCGTGGTCGCCAACCACAAATCGATGCATTATTGCGTCACCAAGGTTGGACTACAACCGGAGCGGCTTAAGCCGTTGACCATAGCGCTTGTCACAAAGTGCTATGGTCTTTAAACTGAGAACATTATTTTTTTCCAAAACAGGCAAAATTGATTATGGGGATTAAACGTCGTTTTATTGCAGGTGCGAAATGCCCCAAATGCCAAGCAATGGACCGTGTCGTCATGCTCAGTGACAGTTTACATGATGCGGAATGGATCGAGTGCATTGAATGTGGCTATTCTGAAAACCGTCCCACCCACGTAGAACCGAGCACACCAGAACCTGCCGATGATATTGGGGTTATTCAGTTTAAACCTCGTCCAGCCAAACACTAAGCGCTAAGCCCTAACCACTTGAGCGCTGCAACGGATCAGCGCTTAAATAAAATAACTTTTGGTATCAATAGCTTGCTTCTAAAACCGCTCTGAGTAACTATTCAAGAGCATGATGCCGTTGATATTGACGATAACCCAACCAAAGTGCCGTGCAAATAACACCCCACCACGCACCAAGCAGATGCGCTTCAATTAATACCGGACTACCTATCATGGTGGCAATCTGATCATGTGCAGCAAAAATATTTTCCCAAAACAATTTAAGCCCGACCACAGCCAGCAATAACAAGGCAAAGCGACGTTCCGATGCAATGGTTAAGGCATCTAATGCAGCTGCAATATACAAACCATGCAAAACCCCAGATAGTCCAGCATAGACTTCAACCTCAGGAAAATAATAGTAAAAACTAATACTCACCAAGGGCGGCAACACCAGCAGTAAAGCCGCTAAAACACTTAGTCTCAAGCGTGGAAAGATAAAGGGCAAACAGATAAAAGCAAAGATATTGAGAAAATAATGTATCCAATTCACATGCACCCAATGTGCAGACCACCAACGCCACGGCTCACTCCAAAAAGCCCAACGCCAGTACACGCTTTCCGCTTGCAACAGTTGTAAGAGCGCAGAAATAACCATACAACATGCTACGAAAAGCAATCTTTTCATCAAGATATGATTGACCATACGACTTGACTCCTTTGTGATGCTCAATTGCAATGAGCGACTCAGGCTAAGGATGAAAAGTGTTCTAACAAAAGAGTAATGGTTAACAATATGTTGCGCTCTGTGCTGTTTGCACGCTATACGCAACAAAAAATGAAGGTCTGAAAAGAGATTATGACTGAAATTGAGATAAAAAAAAGTAGCATTGCGACGGTTCAGCACATGCTACTTATCAAACGGCAAATCCCCAGTCGGGATTTATATTGGCGTTAAACTCTACTAATGTCACGCCCCCATTTGCGCAGTTACCTGTGCTGAACGACCATCCGTGATCTTAGTTGGAGATTAACTAAATTGCTATCTAGAAAATCTTCGTTAAAAACAATGTAGCATATGTTTGTGTTTTCAGCGGCATGATTGTCTAACAATTTGATAAATTGGCATTTTCTTGAATATATGTCTGACAATTTTTAATGAATGTTAAAATATTAATATTAAACTATTGATTTTAAACTATTTATTACAAACAAAGTATTTTAGCGCTGTCTAACAATTATCTGAGGTTTGCGCACACTTTTAAATTTTTCCACTGTTGGTAACTCACTTGATCATACCAAATGATTAATGGTGCGAGCTTAGCTTCCTGAAAATACAACACTATATAGGCTTGATGATCCAGCCATTTCAAAATATGGACCTGTCGAGGCTGTGACACAGCTTGATACTGTAGAACCCACAAGTTGTCATCCAGAGCCTGTAAAGCAATTACTTTATTTGATTTATTAAATTGCCAATATATAAGTAACAATGCCACACAGCACAAGAGCATCAACATGCCATCTAACAAGTAATAAAATAGCCCAGCCAAGCATGCCATCATGCCCCAAACAACAATGACAGCAACTCGACTAGGCTTTAGCTGATAGGGTCCAGCGTAGTTATTGGACACGATCTGATGCGTGGACATAATGCTTAAGCTTATTGATCAAGTCTTTGAGCGCAGGTTTTGGCGGTTGACTCACCTCCATAAACCAATCCAATAAATCTGGGTCTTCTTGTTCAACCAATTCAGCAAACAGGGCTTTTTCGACCGCATCTGCTTTTAAGTAATATTGACGAACATAAGGATCAAAATACACATCAATTTCTTTAAGACCGCGACGAGCACGATAAATAACTTTACGTTCTTCTAAACTTAAATCGTCTGACATGATGTATCCTCACTCTAAAATAGCACTTAGTTTAACTGATTCAGCCAGAAAAAGGAGCGCTTCTAGACCGCTAACAGCATGATCGGCATCTCATCCTTTCGAGTCCGCCATCATCGTTTAGCTCTACCTCTGCACTTTAAAATTTATAGCGAACCGTAAAGACCGCATTACGTGGATCACCATAACTGCCCATAGGGAACCAGCCCATATCTGAAGCAATGCCTCGATAGTATTCTTTATCAAAGACATTATTAATATTTAACTGTAGATCAAGGTTTTGATTCCACTGATAAGCCACCATCAAGTCTAATAAAGCATAGGCTTTTTGCTCCACGCGATAATCAGTTGCTGCCCCCATATTGGTGACATTATTGAAAATTGTATCCTGCCAATACAGCGTACCACCTACGCGCCAATTATTATTTTCAGTTGGTAAAATATAAGAGCTGGTCAGTTTAAAAACTTTTTTCGGTGCATTACTTTCAAATATCTGTCCAACTTTTGCAGGGTCTTTATCTTTTTTATACCGTGCTTTGACATAACTATAGCCCGCGCCCAATTGCCAAGCAGAGCTCAAAGCACCTTGCAACTCTAAATCAAAACCATCACTGCGTACCAGACCCGATGCTTCGGCACATGAGTTATTTAAATCTTCTGGGCAAGCACTCTGATCGGCTAAAGTTTTCGCACGATTCTCTTGATTGATTCGAAATAATGCTGCACTGGCATTTAAAGCGCCATCAAAGTATTCACCCTTAATACCCAGTTCATAGTTATTGCCGGTGATGGGTTTGATGATCTTACGATTTATATCTTTGTTATTTTGTGGCTGAAAAATCGTCGTATAACTCGCATATACCGCATGATTGGGATTGAGATCATAAATGATGCCGGCATAACTGGTCAGTTCATCCGAGACTTTATAACCGCTGCTGCCGGCAAAATCTTTATATTCATACCAGTCTATGCGTCCACCTAAAATCAGTTTTAAAGAATCTGCTAAATTCAGACGAGTCATGGCATTAAAACCATGTTGTGCAATTTCAGTCGTTCTAGAACCGCTATATTGAAAATCCGGTTTAGCAATTTTATCAAGATTCAATGGATCAAGATGGTCACCATAAAAACCACCGCCCGAATAATTATGGAGCTTGCTACGGGTACTGCGTTGACTTAGACCAAAACCAGCTTCATGGCTACGCCCAAATAACTGATAAGGTCCATTTAAAAACACATCAACGCCTGTGTTATTAATATCATATTTGCCTTGATAAGCCGAATAAGCAAAACCCCGTGCCGGCGTATAATTTAAATACGTACCAGAAAATATACCGTCATTCCATGATTTCATGACCGCTGCGCGCAATTTCCAGTCATTATCAAAACGATATTCTAAGTCTGTAAATAATGTGGTTAATCGTGTGGTTTTATCTTCCCAATCATTCGCAGGATTGGTTGAGCGAGGAACTTTGATGTGTTGTCCATCTGCTCCAAGTGGAATACCACCCCAGAAACTATTGTTATAATCTTTTTGATAAGAAATCCCTGTCAATAAAGTTGCTTGTGGGCTTAAATCTATTTCAAGTGCGCCATAAAGTAGACCATGCTCTGCTTCTTCACCCTCTCTAAACGTATCTTGGTCTTGATAAGAGCCAACTACACGACCACGGACACTACCGCTGCTATTGAGCTTAGATGAGGCATCGATTTCACCGCGATAGTTATTCCAACGTCCAACACTGCCGGTTAAACTCACTTTCGGCTCAGCTGTTGGTCGTTTACGTACCACATTAATCGCCGCAGAGGGATTACCTGTTCCGGTAATTAAACCTGTTGCACCACGCACCACCTCAACCCGATCCAACATCGCCATATTGGTACTGACACCGACAGCAATCGGATCATATTGTGAAGGTAGACCATCATACATAATATTATCGATATCAAAGCCACGTGCACGAAATACTGTTCGTGATGGCCCATTACTGCTATCAACAATTAATCCAGGCGCACTTTGCACCATATCATTAATGCTGGTCATGTTCTGATCATCAATACGCTGTTTGGTAATCACTGTCGTCGATTGCGGTGTTTCTTTCATGGATAAATTTAACCGCGTTGCCGTATTCATTTGCGATGTGGTATAGCTATTTTTACCTTCTGTAATACCCGAACGTGTTGCAACCAAACTAATCACCGGCAGTGCTTGCGTGTCCTCATCAGCATGATTTTGTAGCAGCGTTGTGGTATTTGGCGTTACAGTATTTTTATTTTTCTCTTGTAAGCGATAACCATGAGCGGTCTGTTTCACTTCAAAATTAGTATGCTGTAATAGTGCAGCAAACCCTTGTTCTAGCTCATATTTTCCTTTTAGACCTGCACTACGATGACCACTTAAAGCTTGGCTATCCAATACAATATTCACACCGGTCTGTAGTGCGTATTGATTTAAAACCTGAGCCAAGCTTCCTGCCGGTATATTGACCGCAATAGCCTCAGCAAAACTCAGACTCGGCAATAGTGCCAAAGAAACCGTCGCCAGATGAACTGCAAATACCAATGGTTTTAATTTTTTTGGAAATGCAACACGATGTGCCATCATATTTTCCTTCATTTTCAGATTGTCTACTTACTTAGACGCACCAGAATGCTGAAACGGAAAATTTAATTGTTATTTTTTGCTTTAATCCATGTCAGCAACGAACCAACAGGATAAATCTGCAAAGAAAGCTGTTCTTGTAATAACGCCAAAGCCGTATCGGTTTGATCAAGTGGCAGTACGGCCGTGACTTTGTACTGACTTAAGCGCTGACGATTATAGAGATACTTACTATTTTGGTATTTCTCCAACATGGTTAAAACTTGATCTAATGGCATATCGTTCACCACCAATTTTTTTTGTTGCCATGCTTGTGCAACCTGCTTTTGATCAATATTTTGCACACTGACCTGTCCATCATGGATACGCGCGCGCTGCCCAGTATTGAGTTGGAAGCTTTTAAATTGTTGACTGGCAGAATAAATTTTAGTCTTAGATTCCAGCATGTTGACTTCAAGCTGTTGGGCATCGCGACGGATTACAAATTGTGTGCCTAGCGCTTCAATCTGCACATCCCCAACCGACACAATAAACGGTCGCTGATGATCTTTGGCAACATCAACCCAAATATCACCTTCTAAAAGTTGAATTTTTCTCTTTTGATTTGAATAATCAATATTATAAGCAGTCTTCCCAGCCAATAAAATCTGACTATGATCGCTCAATATTTGCTGTTGCCATTGCTTAGCAGCATTCAACTGATCGGCCCGCCAACGTTGTATCGGCAACTGATAAATCAAACCCGCAGCAACAATAAATAATAAGAGTGATTTAGCAGCAGTTTTGCTCAACGATTTTTTCTTTACGATATGCTTGCGAATTAGTGGGTGCTGACTTTTAATTTGTTGCTGTTTTAAGACATCTAAACCTTGAATAAACTGTGCCATTTTATCAAAAGCTTGCTGATGCTGAGGGCTTTGCATTTTCCATTGTTGCAATTGTTGTAGCTGCTCAATATCTAGATCGTCATGACTTAATCGCAGTAACCAATCGGCAGCCTCATTCAGCAGTTGATCTTGATCTTCTGGATTCTGATGCAGTTCAGACAATGAGATATTCCTTTGCGCACGATGGCGAATTCAATGTAGTACTTTATAGCAGTGTGTTAATGCATAAACCAAATCATGGTGAATGGTTTTACTACTGACCCCTAAACGTGCTGCGATTTCTTTTAAACTTAAGTCATCGATATAATGCCATAAAAAAGCCATTTTCATACGATAGGACAAATCTTCTAAGGCATAAGCAAGCCGATCTAAACTGTCTATTGCCATCACAACTTGCTCAGGACTAATCTCATAACTCAGCGCTGCTTGCGTTAAATAATCTAAATAAGCCTGTTCAATTTTAGCGCGCCGCGCACGATCAATCAAAATACGTTTTGCGGTTGTGGTCAGAAAAGCTTTGGGTTGTTGAATCTGAAACAGTTCCTGACTACGAATAATTCTTAAAAATGTATCGTGTAAAACATCTTCAGCCGTGTCTACCGAACCTAATTTTTGATATAGCCAACCATATAACCACCCCTTATGGTTTTTATAAAGTTCCGCGACATAATGAGCCATTATCTGTTCTTGACCAGCTGCCATAAGTCTTTGCCAGTAGCAATGAAATTTGGTTAATTTACCAATAATAGTAATTATTATCAATTAAAACACAGCAACAGCCGCCCAAAACAAATGACCTAAAGCTTATGATTGAAACTTTAAAATATCATCCTCAAAACTAGCATTCTTCAATACTTTACGATCTAACAAATAGTTATGGGTATTTTTCCAAGGTGCAGCTTTTCCTTGTTTCGGCATATGCGCAAACGCACGCTGAATATAACCCGCACTTAAATCACCCATAACCGTGAGGTCAGTTTTATCTGAATCTTGATGGCCTGCTACCACTTGGCGAAAATGATGCTGCTGCATATAGTTGAGTAAACGACAAACATAATCTGCAGCGATGTCTACTTTTAGGGTCCAAGATGCATTGATATATCCCATCATCATGGCAAAATTCGGCAACTGACTGACCAATACACCTTGATACAACAGTTGATCTGCTGGATTTACTGCTTGTCCATCTATACTTATCTTAATTCCACCCAAGACTTCTATATTTAAGCCTGTAGCCGAAACAATAATATCTGCATTCAGCAAAGTGCCAGACTGAAGTAAGATGCCATCTTCGGTAAAGCGTTCAATATGATCGGTCACAATACTCGCTTGTTGACGATTTAATACTTCAAATAAATCTCCATCTGGAATAACACATAAACGTTGATCCCAAGGATTATAGTTAGGCTTAAAATGTTTTAAGTTCTCTTTATCTTTGAGTTGTTTTTTAATGCGCTGTAATAAAATCGCGCGTACCAATCTTGGATATTTTTGAGATAAATAATAAACAGCACGCTGCACTGCAATATTACGAACTCGAGTCAATTGATAAGCATGTTGAGCGGGCAAATATTGTCGTAATTTCTGGTATATAAAATCTATTCCTGCAACAGATACCACATAGGTTGGTGAACGCTGCAACATGGTTACATGAGCGGCTCCACCTGCCACCAAGGCCGGTAGTAACGTCATAGCGGTAGCACCGCTGCCAATCACCACAATGTTCTTATTGCTATAATCAAGCTCTTTTGGCCAATGTTGTGGGTGAATAATAGTACCCTGAAAAGTATTTTGATGGGGAAAACGAGGTAAATAGCCCTGTTGATAGTGATAATATCCGGTACAACTGACAATAAAATTGGCATGCCATAATTGAGCTTGACCAGTTGAATCTAATAATTCCACACACCATTTTTGCTGCTGACGATCAAAATTGGCACGTTCTACCTGATGGTTAAAATGGATTTTATTTTCTAGCCCAAACTCATCCACGACTTCCTGTAAATAATGACGTATTGAAGCACCATTGGCTAAAAAGCTATCGCGTTCCCATGGCTTAAATTGATAACCAAAGGTCGTCATGTCTGAATCGGAGCGAATACCCGGATAACGAAATAAATCCCACGTTCCACCAATATTATTACGACGTTCTAGAATGGCAAATTGTTGCTTAGAGCATTTTTTTAACAAATGTACAGCCATACCAATTCCAGATATACCCGCACCAATAATCAATACATCTACAAACTTATCCATGTTGCTTGCCCTGTCATTCTTCATCCTACAATGCAAGTTATTAAAACACATTACTGACAATATCACTTGTCAATATTTGTTTAATTTCAGCTAGATTGAAGTGTGCAGTAGGGCGAAATAAAATCTTTATTTAAAAATGATGGGCAATAAAAAGGCCAGCTTTAACACTGGCCTTCGCAAATAATGTTAAACATTATTCAGCTGAAGCATTCACTTCACGATCTACTAGCTCAACATAAGCCATCGGTGCAGCATCACCTGCACGGAAACCAGCTTTAAGAACACGTAGATAACCGCCATTACGTTCTTTGTAACGAGGGCCTAAAACGGTAAATAATTTACCAACAGTTGCAGCGGAACGAGTACGAGCAAACGCTAAACGACGGTTTGCTACAGTATCGTTTTTCGCAAGCGTGATTAAAGGCTCAGCAACGCGACGTAATTCTTTTGCTTTAGGCACAGTTGTTTTGATCAACTCATGCTCAATTAAAGAATTCGTCAAGTTTTGGAACATCGCTTTACGATGGCTGCTGGTACGGCCTAATTTCACACCACTATTACGATGACGCATGGTGATAGTCCTACTTAATTAGCGGCTACGATAGGCGAAACGATCGTCCATACGGAGACTAGCTGGTGGCCAGTTCTCTAAACGCATGCCGAGTTGTAAGCCTTTTGAAGCCAAAACATCTTTAATCTCAGTCAACGATTTCTTACCTAAGTTAGGCGTTTTTAATAGCTCAACTTCAGTACGTTGTACAAGATCACCAATGTAGTAAATATTTTCTGCCTTCAAACAGTTAGCAGAACGAACAGTTAGCTCTAGATCATCTACTGGACGAAGCAAGATCGGGTCAACTTCTTCACGAGGTTCTTGTGCAACTGGTGCTTGATCTTTCTGAAGATCAACAAAAATTGCAATTTGTTGTTGCAAGATTGTTGCCGCTTTGCGGATTGCTTCTTCGGGATCAACGGTACCATTTGTTTCAAGATCGATAACAAGTTTGTCCAAATCGGTACGTTGTTCTACACGCGCATTTTCTACGGTATAGGACACACGCTCAACTGGGCTATAAGACGCATCTAATTGTAAACGACCCACTGGGCGAGTTTCGCCTTCAGGGAAACGTGAATCAGATGTTTCATAACCACGACCTTGAGCTACTTTCAAACGCATTTTCAATGCGCCTGATGCACTCAAAGTACCAATTAAGTGATCTGGATTAACCACTTCAACATTATGAGGTAAGCGCAGGTCTGCCGCAGTGACATCACCTGGACCTTGTTTCTCTAATGTTAAATATGCTTCGTTTTGATCGAACAGCTTAATAGACAACCCTTTTAGGTTCAGCAAGAGCTCGACGATGTCCTGCTGCAAGCCTTCTAAAGTACTGTACTCGTGTTCGACACCTTCTATTTCAACTTCAACCACAGCAGCGCCAGGTAAAGAAGACAATAGGATGCGACGTAAAGCATTACCCAAAGTATGGCCAAAACCACGCTCTAAAGGTTCCAGAATCACTTTTGCCGAGGTCCCGCTTGCCGCTTCGACCTTGATCGCTTGCGGAGTAAGAAACTCGTTTGCAGTACGCGTCATTATTGCTACCTCAAGGATTATTTAGAATACAATTCTACAATCAAGCTTTCGTTGATTTCAGCAGGTAAATCAGAACGATCTGGAGCAGCTTTAAATGTACCTTCAAGTTTAGAGTGATCTACTTCCATCCACGAAGGAATACCACGTTGAGCTGCTAACTCAATTGCGTTTTTAATACGTAATTGTTGTTTAGCACCTTCGTGAACTGCAATTACATCACCAGCTTTCACTTGAATAGACGCGATGTTAACACGACGACCATTTAGCGTAATGCTGCGGTGAGATACAAGCTGACGAGCTTCTGCACGTGTAGAACCAAAACCCATGCGATAAACGACGTTATCAAGGCGGCTTTCAAGCAATTTCAACAAGTTTTCACCTGTTGCACCTTTTACACGAGCTGCTTCTTTATAGTAATTACTAAATTGACGCTCTAACACACCGTACATGCGACGTACTTTTTGTTTTTCGCGTAATTGTAGTGAATACTCAGATTGTTTTGCACGACTTTGACCATGTTGGCCAGGCGCTTTAGCATGTTTTTTAGTTTTGACGTCAAATGGTTTAACGCCAGATTTGAGCTGCAGGTCTGTCCCTTCGCGACGAGAGAGTTTGCATTTTGGACCAATATAACGAGCCATGAATGTTTCTCCTTACACGCGACGTTTTTTAGGTGGACGGCAACCGTTGTGCGGAATCGGAGTCACATCGGTAATGCTGTTAATCTTATAACCCACTGCACCTAATGCACGAACCGCAGACTCACGACCAGGACCAGGACCTTTTACAAGGACGTCCAAGTTTTTCAAACCGTAATCTAAAGCTGCTTTACCAGCAACTTCAGCAGCTACCTGAGCAGCAAACGGAGTTGATTTACGTGAACCACGGAAGCCTTGTCCACCTGAGGTGGCCCAAGCCAATGCATTACCTTGACGATCGGTAATCGTTACAATGGTGTTATTAAAAGACGCGTGAATGTGTGCAACACCTTCAGAGACGGTACGAGTGACCTTCTTGCGTGCGCGAGTATCTTTTGCCATCTTTTAGCTTCCAGAAATCTTACTTTTTAATAGGTTTGCGCGGACCTTTACGGGTACGTGCGTTAGTTTTGGTGCGTTGACCACGGACAGGCAAGCTGCGACGATGACGAAGACCGCGGTAGCAGCCTAGATCCATTAAACGTTTGATGTTCATGGAAATTTCGCGACGTAAATCACCTTCGGTAGGAACCTTAGCAACTTCTGCACGAATCGCATCAAGCTGAGCATCATCCAATTCACGGATTTTAGTAGTCGGTGCAATACCCGCAGCAGCCAAAATAGTCTGAGCAGTATGACGACCTACACCAAAGATGTACGTGAGAGAGATAACAGCGTGCTTGTTATCCGGAATGTTTACACCGGCAATACGAGCCATTCAATTTTCTCCAAAAAGGCAGTAGAGATAATCAACCGCCCCACAAAAAGCTTTGAGGGGCGGATATTAACCTAATTTGCCTACTGAAATCAACAGGTCTTAATTAAATTAACCTTGACGCTGCTTATGACGAGGTTCTGCGTTACAAATTACGCGGATAACCCCATTACGACGGATAACTTTACAGCTACCACATATTTTCTTTACAGAAGCTTGTACTTTCATGATGAAACCTCTAAGTGCGCTTATCCCTTAGGATGAGCAGTCGTTTTCTTCATTAGTGTTTGGTTGTCATATTGATGCGAAGTGAGATGCGCCTGTAGCTGAGACATAAAGTCCATCACGACAACAACAACGATCAGCAAAGAAGTACCACCCAAATGGAATGAAATACCAAAAGAACTTTGCAAGACCATCGGCATCAAACAAATTACAGTAATGTAAATTGCACCGATAAAAGTCAAACGACTAAGAATATGATCTAAATAACGAGCAGTTTGCTCACCTGGGCGTATACCAGGCACATAAGCTCCGCTACGTTTCAAATTCTCAGAAACCTCTTTAGGGCTAAATTGCAATGCCGTATAGAAATAACAGAAGAAGATAATTAACGCACCGAATAGCACCAAATATAAAGGCTTGCCAGGCGATAAAACTAAGGCCAATTCTTGCAAGGTCTGTCTTACAAATCCTGCATTCGGATCTGTGCTACCCAACCATTGACCTAAACTTGCGGGAAATAATAACAGCGAACTTGCAAAAATTGCTGGTATCACCCCTGCCATGTTAATTTTTAGTGGTAAATGGTTTTTTTGTGTAACGACATGACGACCTTGTTGCTTTTGAGCATAGCTGACAGGAATGCGTCGTTGTGCTTTTTCAATAAACACCACAGCAGCAAGTACAGCGATCGAGAGTACACCAAAAATCGTTAAGCCAATTAAGCCAAGGTTACCACCGCTATCTGCAGATGAAATCGCCTGCAAAATTAAGTTTGGTAAACCGGCTACAATACCAGCAAAAATGATCATGGAGATCCCATTACCAATGCCACGTTCGGTAATTTGTTCACCTAACCACATCAGGAACATGGTACCTGCAACCAAAGAGGTGACAGCTGGAACAAAAAATGCGACGCCTGTGCTGAGGGTAATCCCTTGGCTAATCAGACCTGCACACATCCCGACCCCTTGTACCAAGGCCAGAAATAACGTGCCATAACGTGTATATTGGTTAATCTTACGCTTACCCTGCTCACCTTCCTTTTTCAAGGCTTCCAGTGAAGGTACCACGGTTGACATCAACTGCACGATAATCGATGCAGAGATGTAAGGCATGATACCCAGCGCAAAAATTGACATGCGTTCCAATGCACCACCGGAGAACATGTTAAACAAGCCCAAGAATGTACCTTCATTGTCCTTGAAAAACTGTGCTAGGGCGACATTGTCAATACCTGGCAACGGAATATGCGCTCCTAGTCGAAACACAACCAAGGCACCAATCAAAAACATTAACCGGCGTATGATTTCACGATATTTCACGTAAAATGGTTGTCCTTTCATCAAATGTACATGATCGGAAGAACTAGGAGACATACTCACTGGCCATTACTCCTCGACTTTACCGCCAGCTGCTTCAATCGCAGCTTTAGCGCCTTTAGTCACAGCAACACCTTGTACAGTGAATGCACGAGTGATTTCACCTGAAAGCACGACACGCGCACGCAACATATCTTTACGTACAACGTTAGCCGCTTTTAAAGTCTCAAGGCTAACGATGTCGCCTTCAACTTTAGATAATTCAGACAAACGCACTTCAGCAGTTTTCAAAGCGATTTGGCTGGTAAAACCGAATTTAGGTAAGCGACGGTATAATGCTGTTTGACCACCTTCGAATCCTGGACGGACACCACCACTTTTACGTGATTTTTGACCTTTTACACCACGACCACCAGTTTTACCAACACCAGAACCGATACCACGACCTACGCGAAGATTTTCGCGTTTAGCACCTTCTGCAGGTGCAAGTTCATTTAAACGCAGAGTCATGGCTTATTCCTCTACAGTAACCATATAGTAGACTTTGTTGATCATACCGCGGTTAGAAGGCGTATCTTGCACTTCTACAGTATGACCAATACGACGCAGACCTAAACCTTGTAGGCAAAGTTTATGATTTTTTAAACGATGCGAAGAAGATTTAGTCTGGGTAACTTTAATCGTTTTCATGATTGATTACCCTAAAATTTGTTCTACTGAAAGACCACGTTTAGCAGCCACCTTTTCAGGTGTAGTCATATCACGCAGACCATTGAAAGTCGCGTTTACAACGTTTGCAGCATTCGTAGAACCATAACATTTCGTCAATACGTTACGCACACCGGCAGCTTCCAATACAGCACGCATAGAACCACCAGCGATTACGCCAGTACCTTCAGATGCAGGTTGCATGAAAACACGGCTAGCGCCATGACGAGCATGAATTGGGTGTTGTAAAGTGCCGTCAGCAAGCTCGATAGAGATCATGTTACGACGAGCAGCTTCAAGTGCTTTAGAAATAGCAGCTGGAACTTCACGTGCTTTACCACGACCAAAACCTACACGACCATTACCATCGCCAACAACAGTCAATGCTGTGAAGGAGAAAATACGACCACCTTTTACCACCTTGGCTACACGATCAACGGCAACCAGCTTTTCAACGAGACCTTCGTTTTGTTCAACTTTCGCCATGATTAGAACTCCAAGCCGCCTTCACGGGCAGCATCAGCCAAGGCTTTGATACGACCATGATATTTAAAACCAGAACGGTCAAACGCAACTTTGGTTACGCCTGCTGCTTTCGCACGTTCTGCGATTAAAGCACCTACTTTAGTCGCTGCTTCAATATTACCAGTTGCGCCAGCACGCAATGTAGCGTCCAAAGTAGAAGCTTGCGCCAATACTTTGCCACCATCTGCTGAAATAACTTGCGCATAGATGTGACGCGGAGTGCGGTTTACACACAAACGAGTCGCACCCAATGCACGGATGTGCAAGCGTGTGCTTTTCGCACGACGCAAACGGGATTGTTTCTTTTCGTTCATAAGAACCTCGCGCCTTATTTCTTCTTAGCTTCTTTACGAAGAACAACTTCATCCGAATAACGAACACCTTTACCTTTATATGGTTCTGGTGCGCGGTATGCACGGATTTCAGCAGCCACTTGACCTAACAATTGTTTGTTAGCCGATTTAAGTACAACTTCAGTTGCACTTGGCGTTTCTGCAGTTACACCTTCAGGAAGGGTGTAATCGATTGGGTGAGAAAAACCAAGGTTTAGGTTAACAACGTTACCTTTAACCGCAGCTTTATAACCAACACCAATCAGTTGTAACTTACGTTCAAAACCTTCGCTAACACCTTTTACAAGGTTGTTCAATACAGCGCGAGCAGTACCAGCTTGCATCCAAGCGTCTTTCGACTCTTTTGCAGGAGCAAAGCTTAATGTACCGTCTTCCTGTTTAAGCTCGACCAGCGCATGCAGGTTGAAAGACAATGTACCTTTGCTGCCTTTCACTTCGACCTGCCGGCCGTTCTGAGTAACTGTTACACCATTTGGTACAGTTACTGGGGCTTTAGCCACACGAGACATGAGGAATCACCTATTAAGAAACAAAAGCAACAACTTCACCACCAACACCAGCAGCGCGTGCTGCACGGTCAGTCATGATGCCTTTGCTTGTAGAAACAATTGCAATACCCAAACCTTGCTTAACGCTCGGTAGATTATTTTTACCGCGATACTGACGTAGACCTGGGCGGCTTACGCGTTTCACAGTTTCAATAACTGGCTTGCCTTCGAAATATTTTAAAGTAATCGTTAAGGTTGCTTTACCGTCTTCTTCACCTACTGCAACATCAGAAATATAACCTTCTTGTTGTAGTAGATTTGCGATAGCAACTTTTAACTTTGAATTTGGCATAGAAACAGTTTGTTTTTTTGCCATTTGAGCGTTACGAACACGGGTTAGCATGTCGGCAACAGTATCTTGCATACTCATTTATTGTCGCCCCTTACCAGCTTGCCTTAACCACGCCTGGTACATCACCCTGCATTACTGTGTCACGTAATTTGTTACGGCTTAAGCCGAACTTACGGAAATAACCATGTGGACGACCAGTCAGACCACAACGGTTACGTAGACGTACAGGAGACGCATTACGTGGCAATGCTTGTAACTTTAACATCGCTTCAAAACGCTCTTCGTCGCTTGCATTGATATTTGCAATCGTTGCTTTTAATTCAGCACGTTTTGCAGCAAATTTAGCAACTGTTTTCTCGCGTTTTAATTCGCGATTAATCATACCTTTCTTAGCCATATCGACCTCTTATTTGAACGGGAAGCCGAATGCACGCATAAGCGCACGGCCTTCGTCATCGGTGCGAGCAGTAGTAGTGATAGTAATATCCATACCACGAATACGATCAATCTTGTCAAAATCGATTTCAGGGAAAACGATTTGCTCTTTCAAACCCATAGAGTAGTTACCACGACCATCAAATGATTTCGCAGAGAAACCACGGAAGTCACGGATACGCGGGATTGTGATTGAGATCAAACGGTCCAAGAATTCGTACATTTGGTTGCCGCGTAAAGTTACTTTACAACCGATTGGCCAACCATCACGGATTTTGAAACCAGCGATTGATTTACGTGCAAGTGTAAGCACTGGTTTTTGACCAGCAATTGCTTGCATGTCCGAAAGCGCACCATCTAATAATTTCTTATCAGCTGCAGCAGCACCTACACCCATGTTAAGGGTGATTTTGGTAATGCGAGGGATCTGCATTACATTCTCTAGGCCCAATTCCTTTTGTAATTGAGCTTTGAGTTCTTCGTTATAGCGTGTTTTAAGTCTGGCCATTGCCTATTCAACCTATTACTTCGCTGTCGCCACTGATTCACCAGAAGATTTGTAAACACGTGTTTTCACACCGTCAACAACCTGATAACCAACACGATCAGCCTTTTGGGTTGTAGCATTTAAAATTGCCACATTAGAAATGTGAAGCGAAGCTTCTTGTGTCACGATACCGCCTTCGGCGCCAGTTACACGATTCGGCTTTTGATGCTTCTTCACCAAATTAAGACCTTCGACCTTAACTCGATCATTTGAAATAGACAAAACAGTCCCCTGTTTGCCTTTTTCTTTACCTGCGATCACGATTACTTGATCGCCTTGCTTAATCTTAGCCATGATTGCCTCTATTATAGAACTTCAGGAGCCAATGAAATGATTTTCATGAACTGTTCAGTACGAAGTTCACGTGTCACTGGTCCAAAGATACGAGTTGCAATCGGAGCCTTATTGTTGTTCAAGATTACAGCAGCATTGTCATCAAAACGGATCACTGAACCGTCTGGACGGCGCACGCCGAACTTTGTACGTACAACAACAGCATTCATCACGTCGCCTTTTTTAACACGGCCACGAGGAATCGCTTCTTTTACAGTAACTTTAATAATGTCGCCAACAGAAGCGTAACGACGATGTGAACCACCTAGTACTTTAATACATTGTACCCGGCGCGCACCGCTGTTATCTGCTACGTCGAGCATACTTTCGGTCTGAATCATTGCCCTACTCCAAAACCGAGCATCACCGGTCACAATTTCGAAAGGAACAAAGAATACTCGAAACTGTCCGATGATGCAACAAGAACGTCTAATTACTCAGCAGCTGCTTCAACCACTTCAACCAAAGTCCAAGCTTTAGTTTTAGAAATTGGGCGGCTTTCTTTAATGGTCACAACATCGCCTAATTTAGCAGTGTTGTTCTCATCATGAGCGTGTAATTTTGTTGAACGGCGAAGTAATTTGCCATACAACGGGTGTTGAACGCGGCGTTCAATAAGAACAACAATAGACTTGTCCATTTTGTCGCTTACGACTTTGCCGGTTAACGTGCGGACTGTATTTTCACTCATTGTCCGTTCCCCTGTTTTTCGGTAAGGAGGGTCTTAATACGAGCAACTGCTTTACGAGCAACTTGCACTTCGTGCGATTTGCCCAATTGACCAGTAGCTTTAGCCATACGAAGACGGAATTGGTTCAACTGCTGCTCATCAAGCAAAGCTGTCAACTCTTCTACCGACTTTTCACGTAGATCTTTAGTTTTCATTACATTACCGTCCGAGTCACGATAGTGGTTTTAAACGGAAGTTTAGCAGCAGCAAGCGCAAACGCTTCTCTTGCTAATTCTTCGTTCACACCTTCCATTTCGTACAGGATCTTACCTGGTTTGATTTCACAAACCCAGTATTCCACACTACCTTTACCTTTACCCATACGTACTTCTAATGGTTTTTGTGTAATTGGTTTGTCTGGGAATACGCGGATGAAAATCTTACCACCACGTTTTACACGACGGCTGATGGTACGACGCGCTGCTTCAATTTGACGCGCAGTCATACGACCACGTTCAACTGATTTCAATGCGATAGTACCAAATGATACTGTACTGCCACGATTTGCTAGACCAGTGTTACGGCCTTTTTGCACCTTGCGGAATTTAGTACGTTTAGGTTGCAACATGGATTATTCTCCTTTTTCAGCAGAACGATCATTGCGACGACCACGACGCTCTTGACCTTCACCACGACCGCGACCGCGTTTAGCTGGACGTTCTTCAGCTGGTGCTGGGTTCATGACTTGTTTCATGCCACCCAAGATTTCACCACGGAAAATCCAAACTTTAACACCAATCGTACCGTAAGTTGTTTCTGCACGCATAGTTGCATAATCGATGTCTGCACGAAGCGTATGTAAAGGTACACGACCTTCACGATACCACTCAGTACGCGCAATCTCTGCACCACCTAAACGGCCTGAAACTTCAACTTTGATACCCTTCGCACCAGCACGCATGGTGTTTTGTACCGCACGCTTCATCGCGCGACGGAACATAACACGTTTTTCAAGTTGAGAAGCAATAGCTTCAGCAACAAGACGTGCGTCTAAGTCAGGGCGATCGATTTCATTGATGCTTACTTGCGCTGGAACACCCATAATTTGAGTAAGTTCGCGCTGTAATTTTTCAATATCTTCGCCTTTTTTACCGATCACGATACCAGGACGAGCAGTACTAATGGTTACTTTAGCTGCGCCTGTTGGGCGTTCGATAAGAATATTGCTTACCATCGCATTCTTAAGTTTTTTAATTAAAAACTCACGAACTTGAAGATCTTTAAGCAAGTATTCAGCATATTGTTTCGGATTCGCATACCAGTTAGCGTTATGACGTTTCACAACACCTAGGCGGATACCGATTGGATGAACCTTCTGACCCATATCAAACCCCTACCTTAACGGTGATGTGACAAGTACGTTTGGTAATACGATCTGCACGGCCTTTAGCACGTGGCATAATACGTTTCAGGCTAGTGCCTTCGTCAACGTAAATCGTAGAAACCTTAAGATCGTCTACATCTAAACTGTTGTTATGTTCAGCGTTAGCAATTGCAGATTCCAAAGCTTTTTTCACAAGAACAGCAGCTTTTTTGTTGCTGAAGTTCAAGATGTTTAAAGCGTGCGCAACAGATTTGCCGCGAATAAGGTCTGCAACCAAACGTGCTTTTTGTGCCGAGATGGCGGCACCGCGTAATTTAGCAGTTACTTCCATTGTGAGCACCTTAACGTTTAGACTTCTTGTCAACACCGTGACCACGATAGGTACGAGTTGGCGCGAATTCACCGAGTTTATGACCAACCATATGTTCAGATACAATCACTGGAACATGGTTACGGCCATTGTGAACAGAAATTGTTAAACCAACAAAATCTGGGAGGATCATCGAACGACGCGACCAAGTTTTGATCGGCTTACGAGAATTACTCGCTACAGCCGCTTCAACCTTAGCGAACAAGTGCGCATCGACGAATGGGCCTTTTTTCAGAGAACGAGGCATTGTCAGATTCCTTTACTTGTTACTTAACGCGACGGTCGCGAATGATCATCTTAGTCGTACGCTTATTGGTACGTGTCTTGTACCCTTTCGCTTTTTGACCCCATGGGCTTACAGGTTGAATACCTTTGTTACGCCCTTCACCACCACCATGTGGGTGATCAATCGGGTTCATCGCCATACCACGAACGGTAGGACGAACACCACGCCAGCGTGAAGCACCAGCTTTACCCAATGAACGTAGGTTGCTTTCTTGGTTAGAAACTTCACCAATTACAGCACGGCATTCAACGTGTACTTTACGCATTTCGCCTGAACGCAAACGAATGATGGCGTAAGAACCGTCACGACCCAACAACTGAACCGAAGTACCAGCTGAACGAGCAATTTGCGCGCCTTTACCAATCTTAAGTTCGATATTGTGTAGTGTAGAACCGATTGGCATGTTGCGTAGTGGCAAGCAGTTACCGGTACGAATTGGTGCATCGTTACCAGATTGTACTTTATCGCCAGCACGTAAACCTTTCGGCGCAATAATATAACGACGTTCACCGTCAGCATACTTCAACAATGCGATGTGTGCAGTACGGTTTGGATCGTATTCAATACGCTCAACAACAGCTGGAACGCCATCTTTATTACGTTTGAAATCGACAAGACGATAGTGTTGCTTATGACCACCACCAACGTGACGAGTTGTAATATGACCGTTGTTATTACGACCACCAGTACGTTTTTTAGCTTCTACCAACGGTGCATATGGCGCGCCTTTATGGAGATGTGGATGAACCACTTTCTCTACAAAGCGACGTCCTGGAGACGTTGGCTTACATTTTTGAATCGGCATAATTTTCGTCCTTATTCCGCTGCGCTTTCAGCGGTATCGCCCAAGTCAGCCATTTCAACATCTTGGCCAGCTTTCAGGGTGACGTATGCTTTTTTAACATCAGAACGACGTCCTAATGTTTTACCAAAGCGTTTAGTCTTACCTTTAGTGATTGTTGTGTTTACTTTCACAACTTCAACACCAAATAATTGCTCTACTGCTTTTTTAACTTCAAGCTTAGTTGCATCAAGTGCAACAGTAAAAACTTGAACACCAGCAGTGTCGCCTAAAACTTGTGCTTTTTCTGAAATCACTGGTCCTTTGAGGACTTGATATAAACGTTCGTTGTTCATCCGAGTTCTACCTCAATTTTCTTAGCAGCAGCAACAGACATAACAACTTTATCAAACGCAATCAAACCAACAGGATCGATAGCAGTCGCATCAACCACATCAACGTGTGGAAGGTTACGTGCAGCTAGATATAGGTTTTCATCTACAGCGTCAGTAACGATCAATGCACGAGTAGCGTTCAAGTCGTTTAGTTTTGCAAGCAATTCTTTAGTTTTAGGTGCTGTAACAGCAAACTCTTCAACCAATACAAGACGATCTTGGCGAACAAGTTCAGCTAAGATACATTGCATTGCACCGCGGTACATTTTGCGGTTAACTTTTTGAGACCAATCTTGTGGACGAGCAGCAAAAGTTTTACCACCACCCACCCAGATTGGGCTACGAATAGAACCAGCACGAGCGCGGCCAGTACCTTTTTGACGGAATGGTTTTTTACCACCGCCAGATACGTCTGCACGTGATTTTTGAGCGCGAGAACCTTGACGACCACCAGCTAAATAAGCTGTAACCACTTGGTGTACAAGCGCTTCATTAAATTCGCGTCCGAAAGCAACTTCAGACAATTCAACAGCAGAGCCGGAAACAGTTTTTAAATTCACGTTATTTCCCCTCAGGCCTTGATTGTAGGACGAACGATAACGTCACCACCTGTTGCGCCAGGAATTGCACCTTTTACAACGAGTACTGAACGTTCAGCGTCGATAGAAACAACTTCAAGACCTTGAACTGTAACGCGTTCTGCACCTAGGTGCCCAGCCATTTTCTTGCCTTTGAACACGCGTCCAGGTGTTTGGTTTTGACCTGTAGAACCTAAAACACGGTGAGAAACAGAGTTACCATGTGTAGCATCTTGGGTACGGAAGTTCCAACGTTTAACACCACCTTGGAAACCTTTACCTTTAGACTGACCAGTTACGTCAACAACTTGACCTACTGTAAACAAGTCAACACCGATAGTACCACCAACTTCACGACCTTCTAGGTCAGCTTCAGTAGCACGGAATTCTTGAACCAAACGACCAGCAGCAACACCCGCTTTCGCAAAGTGACCTTTCTGAGCATTTGTTACACGAGATTCGCGACGTTCGCCTGTAGTAATCTGAATCGCTTGATAACCATCAGTTTCAAGCGTTTTAATTTGAGTGATACGGTTTGGATCAACTTCGATCACTGTTACAGGCACAGAGACGCCGGCATCTGTGAAGATACGGGTCATACCGCACTTACGACCGACTAAACCAATAGCCATGTGTGTAAACCTCTTAAAAAGCGGCTTAATTAACTTAGAGTGTTAATTAACCGAAAGCCTTAACCCAATGCGATCTGAACATCAACACCAGCTGCTAGATCTAATTTCATCAACGCATCAACAGTTTTGTCTGTTGGCTGCACGATATCGATCAAACGTTTGTAAGTGCGGATTTCATATTGATCACGCGCATCTTTGTTAACATGCGGTGAAGTTAGAACGTTGAAGCGTTCGATGCGAGTTGGCATCGGGATTGGACCACAAACTTGTGCGCCAGTACGCTTAGCGGTTTCTACGATCTCTTGAGAAGATTGATCAATCAGACGATGATCAAAAGACTTAAGACGGATACGGATTCTCTGGTTAGACATACCAGTAAACTCCAAGCCAAATATATAAAGAATCACCCTTGACGCACCTCACCCGTTGGCAAGTGTCAAAGGCAGTGAAAATCACTAGGGTCGTGATCGATGCCACGACTGTAACGATCTAAATAATCCACTTATTGTGTGATTATTTACCCCTCATCATAAAAGGGCTGCTCATTATAACCACTATTGCAAGCGATAGCAAATGATATTCGCCACTCTTTTTAAATCCTTGGCTCGCACAGCACTATGATATTTTTTTCAAATAAATCAATTTATTAAACACTTAAAACCCAAGGAGCAACGCTATAAACTTGCAGTAGACTTGATTGACAAAAATAGCAACTTCTCTGTATGTAAAATAATCAAAATCAGGACTTCACAACAGACTTCACCACAACAGTTGCCCAAAGCAGATATTTGCTCTTTTATGATGCTACGAACATGCTGCCTTAAAACTGTATCTCCAAGTATCTCGAATATCTCCCATATGGCTCAAAACAACATCCCCAGCCCATGGGATGAAGCTTGTCAAAAACAGACTGGTGATTGCTAAGCTAGCATTTGACATGTTTTTGCCGAGAATAAGACAACACATAGTCAATGGCACGTTGCAATAACAAAGCTCCTTGTCGGCAGCCCATGAGCACGGCTTGGTGATCATCTTGTGCCAAAGCATCTTGATGACTTACTTGATCATTTACTTGGTCATTTACCTGACGATTTACTTGATGACTTAACTGATCATTTACTTGGTCATTTAGCTGACGATGTACTTGATGGTTTACTTGCTTACATTCGAGAGAACTTAAAGACTGAGCAGCATTATCTTTTAGTTGCTGTGACTGTTCTTCACATAGGCTTTGATAACGCTGTGGTGTGATCTCAGGATGAAATTGAAATGCCAAAACATGCTGCTCAATCTGAAATGCTTGGTGATGATAATCATGACTATAGGCCAAAGCAATTGCACCACGTGGCAATGCATAGCCCTGTTGATACCATTGTAAGACCTGTGTCTGCTGTGGCATCTGAAAATGTGCTACGCGCTGTACGCGATCTGCATAAGCATAAACCTGTTGCCAGCCACAGACCATCAGCTTTCGATCAGATGCAATTGCCCCTAAACTCTGGGCCAAGACTTGTGCACCAACCCCCACCGCAATCAATGGCTTTTTACTTGCCAAATAACGCCTAAGCCAACGCTTTTCTGTTTTAAGCCATGGATAATACAGCTCATCTTGCAATTGCAATAAACTACCCATCACAATCAATAAATCGACATCATCAATCTCAGGTAAAGCATCAAGTTCGATATCGAATAAAGATGGCAGGGCAAAAAACTCAGTACTACTGAGCTGAGCACCTAGACTGTGTAGATAATCCTTACAATTCCCAAAACCTTCATCGGCTGCATGTTGGAAAAAATGTACCTGTATGTTATTCATCATAATGGTCCTTATGCCTGATCAGTCGGTCTGGCGAATAACCAGAATAGTGATACTGAACTAGCAAAATTAAGACCAAGCTATGTCACGATTTGGTATCTAAGTATAAGCTGCGCTTTTTGTTGCTTTTTGTTTTAGATTTCACTTTGCCTCACAGATAAAATATGTTTTTCTTAAGCTATTCTTATTGTTGATTTTGATCGTCTAATGTCTAAAAAATATAGCCCCCAAACCCAACTTCTACATGCTACACGTTTAGCACCACAATACTTAAATACAATTCAACCGCCACTGTATCGTGCATCAACAATTATCTTCTCAGATATTGCTGCACTAGAACAACGCCACTGGACGGATCCTTATGATTATAGTTATGGCACACATGGCACGCCAACAACTTACACTTTGGCCGATCAAATCGCACAAATCGAAGGCGGCAAATATACATTATTAGCACCCAGTGGTTTATCAGCCATTAACCTCGTCAATAGCTGCTTATTAAAACAGGGGGATGAAGTTTGGATTCCCGATAATATCTACGGTCCCAATCAAGAACACCTACAGTATTTATCGGAACACTACAATATCCATGTAGGTATTTATAACCCAATGGCGATTGATAGCTTCCAACCCAGCGCACAATGCAAGCTCCTTTGGCTAGAAGCTGCGGGTTCGGTCAGCCTTGAATTTCCAGACCTGCTTGCTTTTATTCACAAAGCCAAACAAGCCAATATTTTAACTGCACTCGACAATACTTGGGGAGCTGGGTTAGCTTTTAATCCCTTTGATCTCGGTGATGCACACAGCGCTGTCGATATCAGTGTCCATGCACTGACCAAATACCCCAGTGGCGGTGGCGATATCCTCATGGGTTCAATCACCACCACACACCGCCCGCTGCATCTGCGTTTATTAAAAATGCATGCTTTACAAGGTATTGCTGTCTCCGGCGATGACTGTGCGCAAATCCAACGCAGCCTATCCTCCATGCGTATACGCTATCAACAACAATGTCAAAGTGCATTGCAATTAACTAACTGGCTCAAGACGCAAACTGCTTTTGCCCAAGTCTTGCATCCTGCCCTGCCAGATAGCCCAGGTCATCAACATTGGCAACAACTCTGCCCAACAGGGCTCGCCGCAGGTCTGGTCAGTGTTATTTTTAAAGCAGACTATAGCTTGGCACAGGTCAAACAATTTATTGAACAACTGCAGTTATTTAAAATCGGCTTTAGCTGGGGAGGACCAATTAGCCTAGTGATGTATTACCAAATCCATAAAATGCGTGCATGCGAACACGCTCATCTGAGCGATGGCATATTGGTCCGCTTCTGTATTGGGCTTGAACAAACAGAGGACTTAATCGCAGATATAGAACAAGCCTTGACCCGCATAGTCTAGCCAAAGATCGAATAACAATGTCACCAGCACAAGCAGCGACAAGCCGTTGCGACTTGTGCTGTACTTTGGATTGAATAGATTGATTACACGTATGGTATGTTCCCATTTCAGGTACTTAAACCAATTAAGACACACCCAGCAAGCTTGCAATCATTGGCAATCGTTCTTTTAATGATCAATCCAACTAACTGTGTTATAAATCACAATACATTCCAACAAAATATAAGAGTTAACAATGGGAACGCCTCTGATCATCGCCAAAGAAAGTGCTGATACAACAAAAAATATTGTTTTATATTCACAACTTGCCAATCGTCATGGGCTTATTGCTGGTGCAACAGGCACAGGCAAAACCATCACACTCAAAGTCCTCGCCGAAAGCTTTTCTCGGCTTGGTGTACCGGTCTTTTTGGCCGATGCCAAAGGTGATGTGTCCAGTCTTGCCATGGCTGGCAGTCATCATGAAAAATTTGATCAACGCCTTAGCTTACTCCAAGTCCATGAGATTGAGTTTGCAGCGGCACCCGTGCTCTTTTGGGACTTATTTGGCAAGCAAGGCCATCCTATACGCACCACGATTTCCGAAATCGGACCACTCTTATTGGCACAGATTTTAAATTTAAATGATACCCAACAAGGCGTATTGTCTGCGGTATTTCGTATTGCAGATGATCAAGGCTTATTATTGATTGATTTTAAAGACCTTAAAGCCATGCTCAGCTATGTGAGTGAAAACGCGAGTCAACTCAAAAATGAGTATGGCAACCTTTCTGCCGCTAGTCTTGGTGCGATACAGCGTAATTTATTGGCACTGGCGGATCAGGGTGGTGAATTATTTTTTGCTGAACCCAGTTTGGACATCATGGATTTTCTGCAAACAGACAGCAAAGGACATGGCTATATCAATGTGCTGGCTGCAGATCAGCTCATGAATACCCCCAAGCTCTATGCCAGTTTTTTGCTATGGATGCTCTCCGAACTCTTTGAAAAACTACCTGAAGTTGGTGATCTAGAACAACCTAAACTGGTCTTTTTCTTTGATGAAGCACATCTATTATTTGCCAATCATAATACTGCATTACAACAAAAAATTGAGCAAGTGCTACGCTTAATTCGCTCTAAAGGTGTCGGTATTTATTTTGTCACGCAAAATCCCTTGGACCTGCCTGAAACGATCTTAGGTCAATTGGGTAATCGTATCCAACATGCCTTACGTGCCTTTACTCCAAAAGAGCAGAAAGCGGTAAAAAGTGCAGCACAAACTTTTCGTGCCAATCCTGCATTTGATGTCAGTGAAGTGATCACCCAACTGGCTGTTGGCGAGGCACTGATCAGCTGCCTCGATGAAAATGGTACACCGCAAATCGTACAACGCGGTTGGATTATGCCACCCTATACTAGTTTTAGCCCTATCAGCCCACAACAACGCCAAGATTTTTTAGCAAATAGCATCATTGCTGGGGTTTATGAAAAAGTGCTGGATCGAGACAGCGCCTATGAAATGTTACAGCGCAAAGTCACTGAGCAAGAACAACAACGCCAAGCCGAAATAGCCGCCAAAGCGACGAGCAAGCAACAACAAATACTTGATAAAGAGCAAGAAAAACAACTTAAACAACAGATCAAAGCCGATGAACAAGCAGCACAAGCCCGCTCCAAATTGAGCGAAGATGTACTGAGTACCTTTGCTAAAAGTGCCGCGCGCAGCCTCGGTGGACCTACAGGGCAAAAACTGCTTCGTGGCATACTCGGCTCACTTTTTGGCAAAAAATAGCGCAACATAGCAGCTGAAATCTATGCATAGGTCTGTACGCGAATCATAGCGAAAGATGTATCTACTACGGTTTTTATGCGTTCTAAGTACATTGCGCTCTTCGCAACATAGACTTCAGTGCGATTTCAGGTAGACTTCGCGCTATCTGGATGATCAAACAGGATGGTTTTAAAATGAATTGGAATTACAACAGTCTATCAGCCGAAGTCTACCAACTCGACAAAGCCATTGGCACAAGCTTCGGTGATGTTGAATATTATGCGCAACGTCTACAAGGCATAAACGGTAAAATCTTAGAAGCTGGCGTAGGTACGGGGCGTATTCTTATTCCACTCCTGCAACAAGGTCTTGATGTGCTGGGTTTTGATTATTCCAAACAGATGCTAGATTATTGTCAAAAAAACCTAGCCAGCCAGCAACTCGCGCAGGATTGTGTACAACAATTTAGTTTTACCGACTTTGACTATAATGATGTCTTTGATGCCATTATTGTGCCGACAGGCACCATTTTACTGTTGCAACATGCACAAGATTTTACCGAGTTTCTACAGCGTAGCTACCAGCACTTAGCCGATCAAGGGCGCTTAATTTTTGATATTTTCTTCCAGCACAACTTTCAAGTCGGTCACACCACCACACGTACTTTTCACACCGAAAACAACGATTTAATTACCCTACAAATCACCCAGTCTGCCATTGATTATGTCCAGCAAACCACCACTACCCACCACCGCTATGAGAAATGGCGCGACCAACAGATCATTCAAAGTGAATTTGAAATCTTTAGTCTGCACTGGTATGGCATTGCAGAACTGAAACAGTTGCTCAGCCAAGCTGGCTTTAGCGATATCCAATTCTGTTCTGATTATGATCCACAGCAAGCGCCACACAATGATTCTGAAATCATTACGGTAGAAGCTTATAAAAAATAAGCTTTAATAACAAATAATTAGATCATTGTTTTGCAATGGTCTAATTTTATTTATAAAGATGTATTGCAAATACATCTTTAAATATGTATTTTAAATATATCTTTTAAATATAGCCAAGAGAGATCGCCAATGACTCCACAGCAAATTGATTTGGTCAAAGCAACTGTTCCTGTACTTCGTGAGAATGGTGTTACGCTTACCCAGTATTTTTACAACCGTATGCTTGGTAATAATCCTGATTTAAAAGAGGTATTCAACTTAGGGCACCAACGTAGTGGCGCGCAGGCACAAGCATTGGCGGGTGCGGTTTTGGCTTATGCAGAAAATATTGAAGATCCATCTGTGCTGTCTTCAGCCATCGAGTTAATTGCGCATAAACATGTCAGCTTAAATATTCAAGCACCGGACTACAACATTGTAGGCGAGAACTTATTACACTCGATTAGTGAAGTGCTCGACATCCCCATGGAAGATCCCTTAATTGAGGCATGGGCTGTTGCCTACGGTAAATTGGCAGATGTATTGATCAATGCTGAACGTGACATGTATCAACAGCATGAAAAAACCAAAGGTAGCTGGTTGGGCTGGCGCAAGTTTAAAATTGCCGAAAAAGTACAAGAAAGTGAAGAGATTAGCTCTTTCTACCTACAACCTGTAGACGGTCAAGCCCTTCCAAGCTACCAAGCAGGACAATATATTTCGGTACGCGTATTGGTACCAGAGTTAGGCTTAAAACAACCTCGCCAATACACACTTTCGACCAACCCGCATGAAGACTATTTACGCATCTCGGTCAAACGTGAGCCGGCCAAAGAAGACAAAGTTGCGGGCTGGGTGTCTAATAGCTTACACAATTTACCACAAGGTGCTGAAATTGAAGTCTCTGCACCCACAGGTAATTTTTACTTGATCGATAGTCATAAAACCAATGTATTGATCAGTGGTGGTGTCGGTCTCACCCCAATGGTGGCTATGCTCAATCAATTGGTTGCGCAAGACATGCCTCAAGCTGTGCACTTCATTCATGCTTGTCGTAACAGTAAAGTACATGCCATGAAGCAACACCTCAAAGATTTACAAGCAGAGTATCCACAGCTCAAAACTTGGGTCGCATATGAATTTCCAACAGCGCAAGATGTACTCGGACAAGACTATCAGGCAGTTGGTCGTTTAGCGCTTGCGCAGTTAGATACAGCGCTCTTACCCGCAGATGCAGATTATTATCTCTGTGGTCCAATGCCATTTATGGCAGAACAGCGTCAGGCATTGCTCGACCAAGGCATTCCTGCACAAAACATTCACACCGAAGCCTTTGGCACTGGTGGTGTTAAGCTCTAAGCACTTGGGCTGCGCATCTGCACTTTATGCGCAGCCTTTTTTTAAATAACTTGTTTTTTAATAACTTACTACGCTTTCAATTTTTCGCAATATCCAGCGGCTGTAACACTCCCAACAAAGCATCAAGGTCACATGTTTGCTCAGGTGGGTCTATGTTAGACTATGGCATATCGTCACCTCCCCTTTCAGACGATACGATGCCCCAAAGCACCTGAGCTTTTTTAAACTTGCGATTAGGTCGATATGCAACTCAACAAATTTACTGACTATGCATTACGTATATTGATGTATATTGCGCGACCGCGTGATATTCCCTATACCATTGCTGAAATTGCCCAAGACCTACAGGTCTCGCAAAATCACTTGGTCAAAATTGTGCATTTCATGGCAAAGCAAGACTGGCTGATTACCACTCGCGGCAAAGGTGGTGGCATTCGTTTACATCCTCAAGCCCTTGAACAACGTTTAGGTGATATGGTGCGGATCCTCGAAGGAGATACCCCCATCGTACAATGCCACAACCCACCTTGTGTACTGCGTGTCAACTGTGGACTCAAAGGCATTTTAGATCACGCCCTACAACAGTTTTATGATGATCTCAATCGTTATCAATTGGGCGAAGTCTTACAAAACGCACCAACAGCAACGCCCTCTAGTACAAAATCGGCAATTGAATTTTTAAGCATTGATGCGACTGCGCCATAAACAGTAGCGCGCTTTTTCAGCGCAATCACAAGCAAATAACATATTTATCGGGTTAAACTTGGTGAAAATTCGCCTCTCACAGCTTGATCCTTTATAATGCACCTTGTTGACGATTACAGTTAAAAGTTCAGTTATGCATCGCAGTAGTGGAAAGTCTAGAAATAGCAAAACGGCCAATGCGCCAAAACAGAAAATTACCTATACCAAGAAGGTCGATCCAGTACTTTCTGAATATGCGAATGCAACACTCAGCTGGTTACGCCAAGCTGAATTTTCCATGAGTGCGCCTAAACTCGACTTGTGTGTTGAAGACACAGGCTACGAGATTGCTTTTGCGGGTCGTTCCAATGCTGGAAAATCCAGTGCCATCAATGCACTGACCAATCAAAAACAATTGGCGCGCGCATCAAAACGTCCTGGTCGTACCCAGATGATTAACTTTTTTAATCTGGGCAATCCCGATCAACGCTTGGTCGACTTACCCGGTTATGGTTATGCGGCTGTGCCTGAAGCAATGAAATTGGTTTGGCAGAAAGAACTGGAAAACTATTTAATCCATCGTCAAAGCTTACAAGGCTTAGTACTGCTGATGGACATTCGCCATCCACTGCAACACTTTGACATTATGATGTTGCAATGGGCACATTCCAGAAAACTGTTTGTGCATGTGCTCCTCACCAAAGCCGATAAACTCAATCGTGGTCCAGCCAATAAAACCCTACTTGAAGTACAACAACAATTGAAAAAAATGGGGCTAAATTTCTCAATTCAATTGTTCTCATCTTTAAATAAACTTGGCTTAGAAGAACTGGCCAGCGTCATGGGTGGACGATTGAATTTTACCTTAGCGCAGCAAAACCACCATGCAAATGCACCAGATGCAGAGCTCGACTTATTGGCAGGAATTGATCTAGATGCCATTGAAATTGCCGGTGAAGCAGATGCTGAAAGCCTAGAGCAAAGTGAGTCTGATCAATCGACAAACTCACCATCGTTAAAACCTTAAAGAACGACAGTTATAACAACAGGTGTAGTCATCACTACACCTATTAGCAATAAAATTTTCCGCTGTCATTCAGTATGGTTTTTTACTGTAAGACGATTATAGTCACTTATGATTTTTAACGTATTCATACAATCAAACGTCATATCCAATCCGCTGCCTTAAAATAGCCATCCGACCATCAAAGGATATTTCGGCTAGAGCACCATTGACCAAGCTCACCTGCGGCGGAACATGACCAATATCGGCATCATAGAGAACGGGAATCATGAAATCACCAAATATACGTTCTAATATCTCTAATTCTGTCAACTGATCTGTAGCTGCTAATGGCGCTGCGCTACGTCCAATTAAAACCGCACCTAGTTCATCAAACCAGCCCTGTAATTTTAAACTCATCAAACAACGTAATAACTGGCAAGGCGACATTTCTACATTTTCAAAATAAAGTATCACGCCCTGCTGTTGATGTGTTTTACAAAATTCTGTCAGTACTCGCACTACACTGTTTAATATTTTGACGTAAGCATTCACCTTCTACGATACGAAAGCCTTTTTGTTTTAGAAAATCTATTGCGCGATCCAACCGTGGATATAAAGCCTGTTCCACCCCTGCTGAAGGTGCAGTTATTGCAATTAAATCACCCTCAAGCAATGGTTCTGGATAACGAATTTTCATTAAAATTTCATCACTTTAAAATTAATCATCACGCAAATCTAGCATAGATTATTGCATCAAAGCTTATACCCTAATCTCTAAGACTCCACTTACGCATCCTATACAGCTCAAATGATTAAACAATACCGCATCATTTAGCACATCAAAAAAGCCGATCATTGATCGGCTTTGGGCATATTGACATAGGGTACTGACTAAGTCGAGGTGCTTGGTGTAGGGATCTCATCGACATCACGGGTATGCCGATCAACCACCACACTAATCATCATATCGCCTTGTACATTGACCACGGTCCGTACCGTATCCAAAATACGGTCTATCGGTAATAAAATCGCGATCGCTTCTGCGGGTAAACCGACTGATTGCAACACCATAATCATGGTCACCATACCCGCACTTGGAATCCCCGGAGCACCCAAAGATGCAATCATGGCGGTTACACAGACGATCAACTGCTGCGTTAAGCTCAACTCCAAGCCCATCAGATTGGCAATAAACAAAGCCGCAGCCGCTTCATACAATGCCGTGCCATCCATATTGAGCTGCGAACCCAATGGCACCACAAAACCCGCAATATGTGGACGTACCCCCATATTTTGCTGGGCACATTGCAAAGATAAAGGTAAGGCTGCCGAGCTTGAACTGGTTGCAAATGCAGTGATTAATGCGGTTCGCCCTGCTTTAAAGAAGCGAATCGGACTCATCCCACCAAAAATCCATAGCAACAAGGGCAACACCACCGCGCCATGAAAGATTGTTGTGCCAGTTACCACCAAGGAGAATTCCAGCAAGCGACTCAGTACAGAAATATCTTCTGTTGCAATCAGCTTCGCCATCAGTGCAAAAATACCAAATGGTGCAAGCTTCATCACCCAACCAATCATTAACATCATGATGTCAAAGAATTGCTGGCTGAGTTTACGCACCACGCTAAACCGCTCACCACCTTGTACCAAGGCAATACCCACAAACAGCGCAAATAACACCACAGCCAAAACATTACCATCTGAGAATGCTTTAAATGGGTTAATTAGAGTATTTTGAATAAAATTGGTGAAGAATGCGCCGGGGCTCAAGGTGTCGGGGGATTGATAAGTATTCATATCCTCTTGGAACATGGCAATGTCGACCCCTTTCCCAACATCAAAAAGATGTGCACATGCCAAACCCAGTGCTAAGGCCAAAGTCGTGGTGGTTAAGAAACACAATACCGTGATTTTCCATACCCGACCTAATTGACCACTCGACTGTAAATTAGAGACTCCCACCACAATTGAGCTAAAAATCAACGGGACCAATAGCATCTTTAATAAGCCAATAAAAATACTACTGATAATGCCAAGCCCATAAAGGCTGTGCGGAACAAAACTGGCTTGCGGATCGATCTGTAAAATATAGCCAAACGCTATACCCAAGATCGCAGCCAGCAATATTTGCGTATTTAAGTGCATGTGATCGCTGTTATTTTAAACAATATAGCCAAGCACTATGCCACGGAAAAAAACTGAAATCGAGTATTGCCTTTAAGATATTTCAGAAAAACACAGCAATTATTGAGATATACGGCAGATATACGCCTGTCACTACAGCGCAGCTTGTGACACTGTAGCAACAGGATTATATGATTTTATTGCGTTTCAATCTCACGAATGCGCATTAAGCCTTCTTGGGTGGTACTACAAACCAACTGACCATTTTGCCACATCCGACCAAAATTCAAACCGCGCGACTGTGTGCTAATGCTTGCTTCCATGTCATATAGCATCCATTCATCAGCACGTACTGGACGATGAAAATAAATGGCATGATCAATACTGGCGCACTGCAAGCTCGGTGATAAATAACTCAGCCCATGCGGCTTCAATGCCGTGGTCATTAAAGTATAGTCAGAGTAAAACGCGACTATCGCTTGATGCAAGGACACATCATCGACGAGATCATCTGCTAACGGATCATGGGTTTTTAAATAGTGCGCGTGCATAGGAGCTTCGGTTTGCGCCTGAAATGGGTTACAAGGATGCACTGGGCGAATTTCGACTTGGCGTGGACGCATAAAAGCATTGCGGTAACTTTCAGGAATACTCTCGATATATTGGCTCTTTAGATTTTGCTCAGCCAACAAGGTATCGGGTGCCGGATAATCGGGCTGTGGCATTTGATACTCCAAGCCATCTGCCTCAGGATTGGCAAAAGACACCATGGCAGAGAAAATGGTACGACCATGTTGAATGGCACGAACTTGGCGGCTTAAAAAACTTTTACCATCACGTAATTTCTCAACCTCATAAATAATCGGTGCATGAATATCACCACCAAATAAAAAATAAGCGTGTAGAGAATTGACAGGGCGATCTGCGGTCAATGAAGCGGCTCTTAAGGCTTGCCCCAAAACTTGCCCACCAAACACCCGTTTACCGACCAGATTGCGGCTTTGCCCACGAAAAATATGTTCTTCGAGTTTTTCCAAACTCAATAATTCAACCAACTCATCGGTAAGATTGTGCATAGAAAACCTGATTAAAAATTTTATTCAAAATACAGCGCAGCTCATCAGCATAACACGCAGCAACAGGCTTTAAAATAAGGTGTTTATCCCTGATCTCTAGCTGCATTGCGCAGTCGATATTCTGTAAGTTTGAGATCGCAAAGCACAGCTTTTTCTATTTTGTCCGCATGGTTCTTTGCTATAATCGGCAAGGTTTTAAAATTTTACGATAAGAATCATAGCGGCAAATGCCTTACGTGTAGACTCAAGATGCTCGCTACATTGCATAAGACTTAGCTCAGCATCTCAGGTGAAATACAGTGGATCTATCATTTACTAGGAGTACCTATGTCCAATAATGGTTTTGGTCAAATTTATCGTCGATTGTCCAGTAAACTACTCGATCTAGTGGTCACTCCGCATGTTATCGGTGAAGCCCCCGAAACACCGACGCTGAGCAATGAGCCTACAACAGCACAAACGCCACAAACCACCACGCAAACCACCAAAAGTATCACCTGCTATGTCTTGCAGAACTATTCGCGCAGTAACGCCTTAGTCTTAGATGGTGAAACCCGACGCCTTAAATTACAACCTGCTTTGGATAGCGTTCATATTGCGGGTCAGCATGAAAAAGCAGCCGTGGTATTTCTACAACATAAAAATGAAACCAATCTGCTCAATCCACCACCCTATGCATTTCCGCCGCGCTTATTACGTTTCATCGAGTTACTTGAAAAGCACCCCGAACTTGATATCGAACTGGTGCCTGTTACCATCTTATGGGGGCGCTCACCCGATAAAGAAGATTCCTTATTTCGTCTACTCTTTACCGATACCTGGGCGACACCGAGTAAAGTCAAACAGTTGCTCAATATCGGTGTGCATGGTCGACAAACCTTCTTAGAATTTCATCCTGCACAGTCTTTGCGTAGTTTGGTCGATTATGCCAAAGAGCATCATCCCAACCTTTCACCAGCGACGTATATTGTCAGCCAATTAAACCATTATCTCGATGCACAACGTGAAGTGGTACTCGGTCCCGATTTATCTGACCGTCGTAATGTGATGCAATCTTTGATTAAATCGCCTGAAGTACAAGATGCGATCCGTAAAGAAAGTATTCGAGCCAAAATCAGCATGATTGAATCTGAACGTCGTGCCATTGGCTATGTCAATGAAATCGCTTCGGATTATTCTTATTCAACCGTGCGCTTTGCCGAAATGGCACTGACCCGTTTATGGACACAACTCTATGATGGGGTTGAGGTCAATAATTTCAGCATGGTGCGTGAGCTTGCCAAAGAATATGAAATTATTTATACCCCATGCCACCGCAGTCACATTGACTATTTGTTGCTTTCTTATGTGATCTTTAAACGTGGCTTAATGGTGCCTTATATTGCCGCTGGGGATAATCTCAACATGCCCTTTGTTGGACAGATTTTAAGAGGTGGTGGTGCCTTTTTTATCCGTCGTTCCTTCCGTGGTAATGCACTATATACCTCTGTATTTAAAGAATATCTCTATAGTATTCTGTCGCGTAACACACCATTAGAATATTTTATTGAGGGCGGACGCTCACGTACTGGTCGACTATTGCCACCCAAAACGGGGATGTTGGCAATGACTATTCATGGACATTTGCGTGGTAAATCCAAGCCAATCGTTTTTGTACCGACCTATATTGGTTATGAGCGCTTGATGGAAGGCTCGACCTATGTTGGTGAAATGCAAGGTAAACCCAAAGAAGCTGAATCCGTTTTAGGCTTACTCCGTGCATTGAAAAAAATTGAACGGATTTTTGGTAAAGTCCATGTCAACTTTGGTGAACCAGTCTTCCTTGATGACGTACTCAAAGCACATCATGCCGAAAATGTACAAATTGAACATAATGATGACCCTATCCCACCTGAAGTTTCTGAAGTGGTAATGAGCTCGGCCAATGCGATCTTGGAAAATATCAACCGTGCGGTGGTGATTAACCCCGTATCGTTACTGTCACTCATTTTATTGGCAACACCGAAACACACCCTTGATGAAGAAATCTTTATCAAGCAAATCGATACCTATCGTAAATTACTCAGCAGCCTGCCCTATGACCAGCGCATGCAAATCACACCATTGTCAGGCAAAGAAGTTATTGCTTATGGGCTAAAACTTAAACTGATTAAACGTGTACAGCATGCTTTGGGTGATATCATTGCCATTGAAGACAATCAAGCAGTATTGCTCACTTATTTCCGTAATAATATCTTGCATGCCTTCATTTTACCGTCACTGGTGGCGGCACTGGTTGAGCACAATGGTAAAATCAAACGTCAACATTTGATTAATGCCATTCAAACCTTATATCCATTCCTTAAAGCTGAGCTCTTCCTCAAATGGCAACAAGCTGAACTTGAGCCGCAGATTGAGCAACATATTCAAGCACTGGTCGATTTAAAACTCATTGAAGTCGACCATGAAGATTATCTCAACTCACCCGTTCGCAATAGCGAAGAGCATAGCCAGTTAAGCATTTTAGCTGCACCAGTCATGCAAAGCTTAGAACGTTATTACATGACCTTGGCACTCATTACACAACGTGGCTCTGGCAATATTACAGCCAAGCAAGTTGAAGATCTCAGCCATCTTTTAGGTCAGCGTTTATCGGTCCTATATGAGTTCAATTCACCTGAGTTCTTTGATAAAGCCTTGTTCCAAGGCTTCTTAAAAGTCCTCACACAACAAGGCTATATATCAACCAGCGAACAAGGCGCGTTGATCTTTGATGAGGAATTTAGCAAAATGGCGCAGAATGCCAATCTGGTCTTGGATGATGCAACCCTACAAATGCTGCATCACATTACTTCATTTACAGATGATGAGTTAAAAGAAGCGCTCGAAGCCGTTGCCGCGCAAAATGCCAAGAAACGAATGAAACGGAAGAAGAAATAAGCTGATCGATTCCGCTTATGATTCAAAGAGCCCAGTACAAAACTACTGGGCTTTTTAGATGTACCTGATGTGCGCCACAGCAAAAATTAAAGCGATTGAAATACCGTACACATTCTGTAGTGCGCTTAAATGTAATTATTTAAATAAATAACTTTGGGGCTATATAATACCGATTATAACTAGACCCATAGATTAATTTAAAAAATGATCGCTAAAGAGTTTTGAAAAATGATACAGATTGCTCCTGCAATCTTGGATGATGCAACCCTATCAATGCTGCATCATATTTATTCATTGACAAATGATGAGTTAAAAAGACGCCTATGACGATGATCATATCCGCACATTTGGGGGATTGTATTCTCATTGCAGCAGATAAAAGAGCCATGTTTTGTGATACTGCAACTGGCACAATGCAACGAGCTCATGACGATGAACCTAAGATCAAACT
This sequence comes from Acinetobacter larvae, assembly GCF_001704115.1. Lineage (NCBI taxonomy): Bacteria > Pseudomonadati > Pseudomonadota > Gammaproteobacteria > Moraxellales > Moraxellaceae > Acinetobacter > Acinetobacter larvae. The sequence goes on along the minus strand of NZ_CP016895.1, from coordinate 452,187 downwards.
CTGGTGCAGAGGAGCGTTCGCGGGTACCGGCGAGACAGTATTTATCAATCGCGTCGCGCATTATTTTACCAGTTTAGATCAGCATGAACAGCAACTTAGGCAAATGGATATTATCCACAATGAAATTGAAAAAAGGATTTCAGAAGGCGTTCCCGAAAACTTTTTATTAAACAACCATATCGTATTTTCTATATATGAAGGCAATAAAACATTTTTGTACTCCATACCAATAAAACCATTTTTGCAATATTTTGAAAAAAATAGAGTACAAATGATCAGCCCATTGATGAAAGAAATTAAGCCATGGGTAATTGACCTATCTTGCTTTATTGTTCCTGCAGATATGCGTTGTTTACAAGATTTTCAACGTGCTTTAAAACCTTTAAAAAGCTTTGCAACAGAGCAGGAATTCCTTGATTTTTATATTCAAAATTTGAAGCAGATTTTCGCAATACAGGCTGCTATTGACCCCAGTATTACAACTTCATTTGATCTTTATATTCAATCCTGTCATACAGGGCAAAGCATTGCGCTACATGTCCCAAATCACATATTGCCACCGACTCATAGGCAATAAACTGAATGATCAAAAAAATAATATTCTAAAGCCAGCACTTTGAGTTTGAATCAACCAGACATTTCTCTTGAAGGCTTGTGCTGATCATGCACATTCAGTCATGTACTAAGTAAAATATCAATAAAATAAGACTCATTCGCATTTAATTGTTAGAATAAGTCGATAATCTGGCAATACTTGTCAGCCCCTCGATACTTATGTAGTAAATATTGTTAGAAGAGAGAATGATGTCAAAATTAGTGCTCTGTATAGTATGCGCCACCGCGATGACAGCATGCCATTTTGGACCCGAAATTGAACATAGCAGCTTTAAAAATAGCGCAGTATGCCAAAACCAATTAAAAGATATGATCTACGAAAACTATAAGTTAGATGGTATTGCGCGAGAAAAAATTAGCTTCGAATTTAATCCAATCAATGCCAAAGAAGAAGTCATACAGATTAATCTCCTTCAGGAAGCAGCACTAAAACCAAGTTCTGTAGGACGAATTAAAGTCAATAAAAGTGAAAATACCCTTTTTAATTCGACCTTTGATAATAACAATCTAATTGCAATTAAATTGGATGAACATCAAGATTTTATTGAAAAATGCTTTTAAACAATCAATAACTCAACTGTTAAATAGCTCAACCATTAAAATAGCCAACCAGACCAATGCGCTATATTCATTGGTCTTCTTCTAAGCTGCTCAATATAGCAGCGCATTGGCTTTTATGAGGGTGTTAAATCGATATAATCCAAATAGCCAACAATCCCACCACCACCATCTTTGGGATGATGGATGCCATCCATCACAGGCACATGACGAAAATCAAAAGGTGACACATTTTCAAGGCAAGCCACATTCACAGCATATTGCTCTGGATTTGAACGACGCTGATGAAATGTATAAATACCACAAATCGAGCAAAAATAATGTACCGCCTGCCGAGTGTTAAAACGATATTCTGTCAGCTGATCTTTGCCTTGATAGACATCAATCGCAGACAATGCCACAGAGATAGCAACAGCGCCACGCATACGACAAAAAGAACAATTACATCGACGAATTGACTGAAAAGCATCTGTCAGTTCAAGGCTAAATTTTACCGCACCACAATGACATTGTCCTCGTAGTCCTTGTATTTGATTAGACATCATTCTCCCCCTCAAGTGCAAAACATTCTTCACTGCCATGCCTGTCTAAACATTCAATGAGGCGTAATGGCGAGCAAGAAAAGTTTAGCGAACGCTAGCGCTTTCTGCTGCCAACTGCCGATAAACTTGAAAACAATCAGGATGTTGCAAGCAAAAACCATGATCTAGCATCCGCTGTGCAAAAATACGCTTACCTGAAGTCAGCTCAGGCGCATAGCTGAATGGAGGCAGTCCAAGCTGGGTACGAAACCAAGTCAAAATCTCATGCATTGCAATCGGACGGCTATCGCTGACCAGATAATAGGCGCTAGGCTGTTCCACGTGAAGTAAATGCGCCAAGAAAGCTGCCAAATCATCGATATGGATACGATTACTCCAATGTAATGCACGATACTGCGTCGTCTTCAGCGCGAGTTCTGTTAAGCGCTGTACAGAACGTCCATAGATACCACTTGGTCTAAGGATCACACATTGTGTTGGATAAGCCTGTCGCCATGCATGCTCCATATCCAGTAAAATTTGCCCATAGGGATCTGTAGTCGAAGCTGGCGTCGAATCGTCAATCTGCTCGCCTTGATGCTCACCATAAACCCGTGTCGAGGACACCACCACAATCCGTTGCACCGGATGACTAGCCAAAGCACGGCAAATCGGTGCCACACTATCCAGATAAGTCTTGCGGTAGTCTGCAACGCTACGCTGTGCCGGTGCCAACAACACATAGACCTGATCGATTGCTGCAAGCTGACTCAGATCCAGATGGGCAACATCCTGAATCAGATGGTTTGAAAATGCTGTGTCTTTAGCAGAACGACTAATTGTGGTAATTTGATGATCTGACTGTGATAATGTCTGTGCCAAACGTTGTGCCGTTTGACCATAACCAAGCAATAAGATATGCATACACTGACCTAATCAATCAAATATGTTGAGGGGACATGGCTGAAGTCCACCAATTAAAAGGGGTAGGTAACGCCTCTGCAGCATTACTCGAAAAGCTGCATATTTTTACCACAGAAGATCTGTTGTTTCATTTGCCACGTGACTATGAAGATCGTAGCACAATCATCGCCATGAACCAATTGACCGTGGGACGTAGCTATTTGCTTGAAGGCACGGTGAGTTCTGTCGATTTCCCACCGGGCAAACGCCAATCAATGGCAGCACAATTACAAGATGACACCGGCAAAATCACCTTACGTTTTTATCATATTTATAAAGGGCTAACCGACCGTATCCAAGTTGGGCATCGCCTGCGTGTGTTTGGTGAAGTACGTGTCGGTGCGCGTGGTCTAGAGTTATATCACCCTGAAATTCAACTTATTACCAGCTATACACCTCTGCCCAAGACACAACTTACAGCAATTTACCCCAGTACTGAAGGGCTGACTCAGCCCAAACTTAGACAGTATATTGAACAAGCTTTGCACTTACACAGCGATCATCTACCAGAATTATTACCCAAGCAATTTTGTCATGGTTATGACTTACAGCAGGCACTGCATTATATTCACCACCCACCAGCCAATGCCAATATGCTGCAACTGGCACAAGCCACCCACCCTGCACAGCAACGTCTGATTTTTGAAGAATTGGTCGCACATCAAATCAGTTTACTGACACGTCGCGCCTACTTACAACAAACACAAGCACCCAGTTTTGCACCCAGCCAACAGCTCACCAAACAGCTCTTAGCAGGACTCCCCTTTGCGCTCACCCAAGCACAGCGCCGCGTCTCGCACGAGATTATGCAAGACCTAAAAGCGAACAAACCGATGCTACGTCTGGTACAAGGCGATGTCGGTGCGGGCAAAACCTTGGTGGCTGCATTGGCAGCCTGCCATCCGCTCGAAGAAGCTTGGCAAGTTGCCTTAATGGCACCGACTGAAATTTTGGCTGAACAACATTACCTCAATTTTAAAAAATGGTTTGAACCTTTGGGCTTCACTGTGGTTTGGTTAGCAGGCAAACAAAAAGGTAAAGCACGCAATGCAGTCGAGCAAGCAGTCAGCGATGGCACCGCGCAGCTGGCGATTGGAACACATGCGCTCTTTCAACAACACATTCAGTTCCATAAACTTGGTTTAGTCATCATCGATGAACAACATCGCTTTGGTGTTGATCAACGTTTAGCATTACGTGACAAAGGCTATGCACACAGTACACCGCATCAGTTGGTTATGACCGCAACACCAATTCCACGAACACTTGCCATGTCTGCCTATGGCGATTTAGATACGTCGATTATTGATGAACTGCCTCCCGGCAGAACACCGATTCAAACCGTGACCATTCCGCTAGATCGACGTGAACAAGTCTTACAACGTATCGCCAGTAATTGTGCCGAGGGTAAACAAGCCTATTGGGTCTGCACTTTGGTGGAACAATCAGAAAGCCTTGATGCACAAGCTGCTGAAGCCACTTACCGAGAAATGACGGAAAAATTTCCTGATCTCAATATCGGCTTGGTACACGGCAAAATGAAAGCAGATCAGAAACAACAGATCATGCAGCAATTCAAAGACAACCAATTACAACTATTAATAGCCACCACGGTGATCGAAGTCGGGGTCGATGTTCCCAATGCCTCTATCATGGTCATAGAAAATGCCGAACGTCTTGGGCTTTCTCAATTACACCAATTACGAGGTCGTGTTGGACGTGGTGCACAAGCCAGTTTCTGTGCACTGTTATATAAACATCCACTTTCTCAAAATGGTTTAGAACGGCTAAAAATCTTACGTGAAAGTAATGATGGCTTTGTCATCGCTGAAAAAGATTTAGAAATACGGGGGCCTGGTGAAATTTTAGGGACCAAACAAACTGGCGATATCGGATTTCGAGTGGCCAAACTGGAGCGCGATGATCATCTCTTAGCCGCTGCGCATCGTGCTGCAGCAAGTATTTTGCAACAACATCCTGAATTAGCCGAAGCACTGTTACAACGCTGGCTGCCACAAGCCCCCCGTTATGCTTATGTCTAGTTATGCTTATGTCTAGTTAAGCACTGACGCCCGCAACACCCCATAACAATAGTAAAGTTTCTTCTGCGCAGGCTTCGCGTCCTTTCTACAACAGCTCAAATTGTCGGGAGACAAAAGATGATATATATCAACACCAGCTATCACTATGCCAAACATACTCTGGGTTTTGGCTGTCTATTGTGTCAACTGGAAACACAGGCTACCCACGGTTTGTGTCAAGATTGCTGGCAAAACTTACCTTGGCGGCTACAGTGTATACACAAACATCAACTGTCAATCCACTGTATATTTGACTACCAATTTCCAATCAACCGTATCATTCAAAAATTTAAATATCTACAACAACTGCAGTATCAACGTATCTTATTACATGCTTTATATCGACTAAAACCCACAGCAATCGATGCCATTGTGGCGATGCCAATTTCCAAGCAACGTTTGATTGAGCGTGGCTATAATCAGAGTTTGTATTTGGCGCAACGACTCGCCAAACATTGGGGCTGTGCGATTTGGCAACCGATTCATCGTCATGCAGAGCAACGCCAAAAAGGCTTAAATCGTTTTGAACGCATGGAAAACATTCAACAGCAGTTTTATTGCCCCGAAAACCCCCAACACCCCTATACTCGGGTATTGATGCTAGATGATGTCGTCACCACAGGAAGCTCTTTATTTGCCTTGGCTCAGGCCTTGCAACAGCTCGGCTGTCAGCAGATCGATGCACTCTGCCTTGCCGCTGCGACTTAATCTAGAAAAGCTCCATAAAACTACAATACAGAAAACCACAATATAAAATCAGAGTGTGATTAAAAAATGCTTTTAGAAACCATGCTAAAAGCATTTTTTAAAACGTCATAGCAGAACAAAAGCTTAAAATACAGCTGAGGATGACGATGACAAATTGCGGCGACGCTTTTGTGCATATTGCAAATACCAAGGAATCACCACCTCTCGGGTCAAAGGCGCGAGCAAGTCCGATGCCGAAACTGTTGTAGGATCAAACCATTGCATTGCAGCAATCTCAGCGGCAATCTGTGGCTCGCCCAATAGTGTCACATGATAGAGATAGCTACAAAGGCGGTGGTCAGTTTCATTGGCTGCCGCAGTCTCAAAGCGTCCAATAAATTGCTTAATCTGCGCAGCAACAGCAATTTCTTCTTGGATTTCCCTTAATAAACAGTCTTCAGCAGCTTCATTGGCTTCAAGTTTGCCACCAACCTGCATGAAAAATTGAGTCTGTTTTTTGCGAACCAACAGCAATTGACCTTGGCTATTTTCAATAACAGCTGCAGCAACCGTAATATATTTCATGCTATCTATACCACTTATACCGCTGCTTTTCTTTCGGCTGCACCCCATTTCGGCGCTGGAGCAATGTAATGCTCAAAGGCTGCCAGAATTTTTTGGATATCATCACTATAAATCAGCTTTTCAGTAAAACGCGTCTTGGTAAAACCACATTCAGCACTATGCGCGATGAATTTAATCAGGTCATCATAAAAACCTTCGACATTCAAAAAAGCACAAGGTTTTAAATGAATACCCAACTGTGCCCAAGTCCATTGCTCAAAGATTTCCTCAAAAGTACCAGAACCACCGGGCATCGCAATAAATGCATCGGCCAGTTCAGACATTTTGGTCTTACGTTCATGCATATCGGCAACAATATGTAATGCAGTCAGATTCGGATGCGCCAATTCACTATCGACCAAGTTTTGTGGAATCACACCAATGACTTGACCACCCGCGGCCAAGGCACTATCTGCCACAATGCCCATTAAACCAGAACGCCCGCCACCATAGACCAAGGTTTTTCCTTGTTGTGCAATCAAAGTTCCTGTCAAACGTGCCTGCTCTGCAAAAACAGCTTCATTTCCTAATGCAGAACCACAAAAAACTGCTATCGAATTCATTTCAACCTAACCTTGTTATCTCATTGCCATGCTGTATCTCTATACTCAGATTCAGTTTTTTTTAAAAATGAGTATGACAAACAGTGTTTTTATTGCAATCCTTTACTAAAATAGCCCTACTATTTTCTCTTATACTGCGCAGGAAAAGCCCACATGCTTGAAGCCTTTTATGCCACTGAACGCGGTAGTCTAGAAGACATTACGATTAATGGCGGTTTTGACTTACATCCAGAATTGGTATGGGTTGATCTCATCGCACCAACACAAGAAGAACAACAGTGGGTTTATGATGCCTATCAGCAAAACTTGCCGACACTCAAATCCCTAGAAGACATTTCATCGTCTGCACGTTTTTACCGTGATGATGATGGTATTTTGCATATTAGTACCTATTTTCTAACGAAACATAAAAACTATCAAGCCGATAACGACAATGATGACAATAGCAATATGCTAGCCACAGTGCAAACCGTTGCCTTTATTTTACATAAAGAACGCCTATTTACCCTCAGAGGTGAAAAACTGGTTGCCTTTCGTGCCTTTAGAGCACGCGCACGACGCAATGACTATGATATGGACTATAAAGATCCAGTTTGGCTGCTCATGGGCTTGCTCGAATCTAAACTTGATGAGCTTGCGGATATCTTAGAAGATATCCACAAAGACTTGGAAATATACTCCTCTGAAGTGCTGAATAACCGTCACCGTGAACAAATTTTAGACTTAGATGACATGATTACCCGTCTAGCACAAAAAGAAGATGTGCTCGGTAAAGCACAGTTATGTTTGATCGACCTACGACGTGTACTGACTTTTTTATCACGTCCACGCGCCTTGGGAAGTCATATTTATGATGCTGATATTCGCGAGATGAGTGAGGATGTGCGTTCATTGGTGGAGCATGATGCCTTCCTGTTTCAGAAAGTACGCTTTTTACTCGACACGACATCGGGATTTATCAATACCGAGCAAAATGACACCATCCGCCGCTTCTCGATCTTACCCAGCATGCTAGCGCCACCGATGCTCATTGCCAGTATTTATGGTATGAATACCGAATCTCTGCCCTTTGCACATGGCACGACCAGTTTTGTGGTGGTGATTTCTATTTTGATTCTGTTTTTTATTGGACCATTGGTCTATTTTAGATGGAAAAAATGGATTTAAAAAAGCCCTGAACGCATTGCGCTCAGGGCTTTTGATCGACTTGAATGCCCCATTTAGGCACTGAACTTAAGATCTTGCTCTAAATGGCAGGATTGGATGATCTTCATCATTTTTTCAGGAACTGCTTTAAAGACCAAACCCGCTGATTGGGGGGTGTGGCGTAACCAACGAATGAAAATGGCCAACGCTAAGGTATTTCCAGATTGCAATTGTGATAAATTAATCTGCAATGGAAAGTGTTGTTGCTGTTGAATCACCTCTAAACCTTGACGATAGCAGTGTTCAGCATTACCAAAATGAATCTCACCAGATACATACAGTTGCTGTTGTTTAAATTCAATCACCCTACACCTACTCAAGTTTATTTTTTGATGGCTGCATCTGCATCTGGTTTAAAGGTTGCAATTGCTTTATCTATATTGTTGCCATTACGTTTTACGTTGGCAGCAAACTGATTACGGAATTGTAAACCGAGATCAATACCAGAGACGTTGATATTACGCACTTTCCATTGATTACCACTATCGGTCAATTGGAAAGAGACTGGAATTTTTTCACCATTGTTATTGAAGTCAATAATCACCACAGGGAATTTTGCACCCGTTTCTTTATAAGGGCGCATGCTATAGGTTTGATTACTGTACTTCGCCAATGCAGAACCATAGTTCTCAATCAACACTTCTCTAAAATTTTGCTCAAACTTGGCGCGTTGTGCGGCAGTGCTATATTGGTTAGTGGCATAAGTTCCCATCACGATACGACTAAAAGCCTGTGCATCGACATAAGGGTCTAAGTTTTGACGAACAATAGCTTTAATTGCAGCTGGATTGTTTTGCAACTTATTATGATCTGCTTTTAAACGGCTAATTAAGCCATCTGCTACACGCTTTACAAAAGCTGGTGGTGTTTCTGCTGGTGCAGCATAAACACTACTGGCAAGCATGGTGCTCAATGCAGTTGCAGTTAAACCACGTTTTAAAGTTATATTCATGTGAAACTACTCCTATAAATTTGGTAGCCATCGGGCCTATTATTCAACTCTTCAGCTATTCAACAAATGAAGTTTGGGCATCCTCAGTCGCCGTACTGTCATCACCCTCTGCATTACCCGTCTTAGCTGCTGAACCCGTAATAAACTTGGTGATCAGATCTTCAAGATCCATGGTGCCTTGGGTATTGCCAATACGATCTTCACGCTTCAAATAGTTGAGACCACCGCCAGGAACAACCTTCAAATACTTCTCACCGAGCAAACCATTGGTTGCAACCATGATATAAGCATCTTCATCAATATTTGTGATAGATTTCATGTTACCGATAAGTTGCTGTTCCATTTCTTTTTGTTTCGCTTTATCTGCCGCTTGGTATTCTGGGCGATAGCGCAGTTCGTCTAATGCATTACTTTCAACAGTCTTGAGTTGTTGCGCATTAAATGTGGTCAATGTGCCATCCAACTCAAAAGTCACCATTGCTTGACGTGTTACAGGATCTAAGTCGATCTCTTTTACTCGACCAACGGTTACACCACTCATGGTTACCTTGGCACGGGTTTTTAAACCGTTTATATTATCAAATTGTGCCGTCATGGTATAACTATCGCGTAAGTTCGTGCCCATCAGACCACTCACTTTCATCGCTAAGAAAAACAAAGCTATACCACAGATAATGACAAAAATGCCTACGGCCAATTCACTGCTACGTGATTTCATCAAACGCCTCCAAACATGACCGCAGTCAACACAAAATCTAATCCTAAAACGCATAACGACGAATACACAACGGTACGGGTTGTGGATGTCGCAATACCCTCTGATGTGGGCACACAGTTATAGCCTTGATATACCGCAATCCATGTACAGACAATTGCGAATACAATACTTTTTATAATGGTGCCATTCCATATATCGGAATGGAATTGCACGCTATTTTGCATGCCACTCCAGAATGAGCCTTCATCTACGCCTAAGAAATCAACGCCTACCATTTTGCCACCCATAATACCAATTGCAGCAAAAATAATAGACAGCATAGGAAGACTCACGATACCCGCCCATAAGCGTGGAGAAACGATACGTTTTAGGGGATCGACTCCGATCATTTCCATACTGGATAATTGTTCTGTGGCTTTCATTAAGCCAATTTCAGCAGTTAAGGCAGAACCTGCACGACCGGCAAACAAGAGTGCGGCAACCACAGGCGCCAACTCCCGCAATAAAGTCAGAGAAACCATGGTCCCCAACATAGCCTCAGAGCCAATATTGACCAAAATGGAATAGCCCTGTAGCCCAAGGACCAAACCAATAAATAAACCAGATACTGCAATAATTAATAAGGACATCACCCCAACACGGTACATCTGATAAATAAACAATCTGATGCCCAATAAAGTAGGGAGTGAAAATATAATTTGGATAAGCATGCTGGTTGCGACGCCGATCCCCTGAATAGCATCCAGGACTCGACGACCTAAAGCGGCAATCGCGTTCATGCATTGACCTCTTGATTTAAATAGGCTTGATGGCTGAATTGATAATCAACTGGTCCTTCAATCGAACCCGATAAAAACTGTTGTACGAAAGCCGACTCATGCGCACGTAATTGCTCGGGCGTGCCCTCACCCTGAACCTTTCCTTCAGCAACCACATAAATATAATCGGCAATAGATAGCGTTTCATCTACATCGTGAGAGACTATAATAGACGTTAAATCCAAAGCTTCTCGCAATGAACGGATTAAACGACTCAACACCCCCATCACAATCGGATCTTGCCCTGCAAAAGGTTCATCATACATTACCAGCTCAGGATCAAGTGCAATTGCTCGCGCCAATGCCACACGACGGTTCATCCCGCCAGACAACTCTGAAGGCATCAATTTTTCAGCACCGCGTAACCCCACCGATTCTAATTTTAATGCAACTAATTCAGCAATTAAGTGCTCAGGAAGCTGGGTATGCGCACGTATTGGAAAAGCAACGTTCTCATACACTGACATATCGGTAAACAAAGCACCGCTTTGAAATAACATGCCCATACGTGCCCGCGCAGCAAACAATTGCTGACGCGTCATGGTGACCAAGTTGACACCATCGAGCAACACTTCCCCTTGATCAGGCGTTAATTGCCCACCGATCAAACACAGTAATGTGGTTTTACCCGTTCCAGATGGTCCCATAATCGCGGTGATTTTACCGCGCATGATTGTCAGGCTCACATCATCATAGATGACGCGATCACCTCGATTGAAGCTTAAATTTTTCACTTCAATTAAAGCTTCTGATGTAGCAAGCATTGAACGATCCATAACTGAATGATTTCCTGCAGATGATCAGCTTGCATACTATACATTGATTCAAGCTTGATATGCGTGAATGGAAGAACAATTGTTTGATAAGAAAATACAGAATAATTTAAATTAATGATTTTATTATTATTCATTTTGTATACAGCAAAATTATAGAAAGAAGTTTAGCGCAAAAAATAGCAAATTTGATAATAATAAGAAAGCAGATACATAATACATAGTCGTCACTACAATGATTTCCCCACAAATCAGTTAAATTATCACTTATTTGTATAAATTTGATAGACATCACACTATATCGCACTTTATTTCATCTTACAAATAAAAAGGCCACCGATTTGGCAGCCTTTTAAAGTATTTTAGTTTATGTCTTATTTTAGGCGTAATGCCTAGTCAGCAAATTTTTGACGACGGTCACGACGCGGACGATCCGATGCTGGAGCACCTTCACGACGTGGTTTGTAATCGATACGATTACCACGGTTGTCATCACGATCTGAAAAACGAGGTTTATCAGATGCATTGAAGTCACGACGTGGACGATCGGAATTAAACTCGCGACGTGGACGATCTGAGTTGAACTCGCGACGTGGCGCATCATTGTTAAACTCACGACGTGGACGGTCGGAATTGAACTCACGACGTGGACGATCTGCATCAAACTCGCGACGTGGACGGTCGGAATTGAACTCGCGACGCGGACGGTCGGAATTAAACTCGCGACGTGGACGGTCGGAATTGAACTCGCGGCGCGGGCTATCACTGTTGAATTCACGACGTGGTGCATCATTGTTAAAGTCACGACGTGGACGATCTGCATCAAACTCACGACGCGGACGGTCAGAATTATATTCGCGACGCGGACGATCTGAGTTGAACTCACGACGTTCTGAATCACGACCACCTTCACGGCGTTTAAAATGACCTTCACCTTCAACACGGCGACCACGACCACCGCCAAAGCCACCACGACCGCCATCACGACGACCACGACCACCATTGCCATCACGACGAGGGCGTGCTGGTGGTGGAGATGGCTCTAAGCCTTCAATTTCAGAGACATCTAGACGTGTATCTAAATAGTCTTCAAGGGCACGAATCTTACCGCGTTCACGGTAAGTCGCCAAAGTAATCGCTTTACCGGTACGACCAGCACGACCTGTACGACCAATACGGTGTACATAGTCTTCGTTTTTCATGGGTAAACCAAAGTTAATCACGTGTGAAATGGTTGGAACATCCAAACCACGTGCCGCAACATCGGTTGCAACCAAAATTTTGGCACGACCTTCACGAATGCTACGTAAACGACGGTTACGTACGGTTTGTGGCATTGCACCGTGTAGGGCAACAACAGATAAACCTGCTTCGGTCAGTTCTTCAGCTAACAAATCAGTGTCTTCTTGCGTACTGGCAAAAACCACTGCTTGGTCTAAATCTTCTGCGCTTAACCAATGGGTTAATAACTTTTTCTTGTGCTCAAAACCATCAGTCCAATGTAGAGTTTGACTAATGTCTTTGTTGGTTGTTTGACCTGTTTCAATCGCAATACGCTCAGGGCTGTTCATCATATGTTCAGCTAAACGGATAATACGATCTGCAAAGGTCGCAGAGAACATCAAAGTTTGTGTACGGTTGGCAGCTAAATCACTGATTGCTTCTAGATCTTCAGAGAAACCTAGATCCAACATACGGTCAGCTTCATCGACAATCAAAGTCACAACTTTGTCTAATTTAATTTGACGACGATTCACCAAGTCCAACAAACGGCCAGGGGTTGCAACAACCACTTGCGCGCCTTTTAATTGTTGAATTTGTTTACCAAAAGGCATACCACCCATAATGGCAGCAACACGTACGCCCTTCATATGGCGTACAAAAGCAATTGCGTCTTGGCTCACTTGTTGTGCCAATTCACGCGTAGGACATAAAACTAAAATACTCGGTTGAGTAATGGCACGCATACGCTCTTTAAATGGCACAAAAGTGTCTTGTTCCGCGATAGCGTTTAAAGAAGGCAGTAGGAACGCAGCAGTTTTACCAGAACCAGTCTGGCTAGATACTAATAAATCTTTACCTTCTAAAGCTGCAGGAATCGATTGTTCTTGAACTGGAGTTGGGCTAGTAAACCCAAGGCTCTCAAGAGATTTTTGTAGTGATTCGTGCAGAGAAAATTCAGCAAAAGTTTTGCTCATAGAGTAATTCACCCCAGTTTGGGTGCTCCATTTATAAAAGTCAGATGGACATCGACAAAAAGCGGCGCAGCAACATTAGGCTGCTGAAAGCAAATAATTCAGCGGCAATCCGAGAAACGACGATGTGATATAACGCACGTGATTACGGCCTTCAACCTGAAAGAATCGCTTAAGCGATTGGGGCGCGAAATATCGTCCTCTTTGGACCGCACGCGCATACACAATGATTAGAAGAGAATGTTCAGGTAATGAACGGAAAAGAAGTGCGTGGCGCAATTATAACAGCTATTCAATAAATGTCACGTTATTTTTAAAGGGGCAGATGATCGGTGGATTGATTGCGGTATATTTAGACACCATGCTGCTGCGTGCTATCCACGCCACAGCAACATGGCGCAGCAGTTTATTGTGGAACAATTTCGACTGATTGCAGGTTGCGAGATAGCTTCGATTTATTGAGGAATAGTTTCGACCACACCCACAATGCCACGAATAATCATATCGATGGCAATGGTCCCGACCAACAGCGCCGACATACGCCCAACAATATCGACATAACGGTCGATATATTTTGAATGCTTGGTTCTTAAATTATCATGTGCAAACTTCATTAGGATCAGCAAACTGCAGGTCAGAAACAAGGTAAAGCCAATCACGGCAACAGCGCCGATCATAGGCACTTGCATCCCCGTCACTACCGCTGCACTGATCGTTCCGGGTCCAATCATAAAGGGCATGGCTATGGTACCTGCCACATGCTCAGGCGCACCGCGGGTTAAACCAATGGTATCGGCACCTTCAAATACATAGCGATAACCAATAACCAAAAAGATCAAGCCACCAAAAATTTGGAATGCTTCAAAACGAACTTGTAGATATTCATTAAAAATTGCTTCCCCACCCCAAGCAAAAAGCACAAAAACCAGCAAGGCAATCACCGCACCTTGGATCAATGCTTTACTAAAGACCTTAAAATCCAGATTACGGATCAGGCCCAACATATAAATACTCATCAAAAAGGGGTTAAGCAGAGCAAAAAATAATGCAAAAGCGTGAATATACTGAGAAAGCAAAATAAATACCCAATTAGCAACAAAGATAGCCCGAAGAGAATGTACATTACATCACATTAAAAGCAGAATAATCCAGACTCATCCGTTCGCCTGCAATCATATAAATCATGCCTAGACTTGAACAGTCTCAACTACAAAAAGCCAACTTTTTGCCTAATCATAAAAAAGACCTAACACCATTTAGGTCTTAGGTCTATCATTTGCATAGCTTTAAACTTATATAGATTTTAAGAAGTTATATCAAACAAGGCGCGACAAATAAATATAGTGTTGCATGCAAATTATTGCAGCACATTATTTTGCTGCTTCGCCCCAAGCTGGAACTACTTTTTGCATTAAAGGTTTAAGTAACTTCATTGAACAAGCGAGGACTTGACCATTTTGCATGGCATCGCTCCCACCACGCGCATCGACCACTGTACCACCTGCTTCTTTCACAATGAGCTCGCCCGCTGCGATGTCCCATGGCTTTAAGCCCAGTTCAAAATAAGCATCTAGACGCCCAGCAGCAACATAGGCTAAATCTAAAGCGGCAGAACCGGCACGACGATATTGTGCACCAGCTTCTGTGATCGCCAATAAAGATTCAAAGTGATTTTTAGCATAAGACACGATTTCGCCATTACGCTTAGCACGATAAGCATGTCCAACAGCAATAAAGGTATTGTCTAAACTGTCTTTCATATTGACGCGAATACGACGTTGGTTGAGCATTGCACCGCGACCACGACTAGCGGAAAAGAGTTCATCTTTTACAGGGTCGTAAATCACACCATGCTGAGTCACGCCTTTGTGCTGTACTGCAATTGAGATACAAAAATGCGGGAAACCATTGATGAAATTGAGTGTGCCATCCAGTGGATCAATCACCCAACACCAGTCTGCATCATGACCTTTACCTTCTTGCAAACCGAATTCTTCGCCCAAAAAGCTATGATTTTTATAGCTTTTACGCAGTGTATCGATACAGAGTTGCTCCAAGTAACGATCTACACGCGTCACAGGACCATCAATACCTTTTTCTTCAACCTGTAGGTCGAGCTTATGACGATTTTGATGCGCTTTTAAAAGCTCTTGACCAACTATTTGAGCCGCACGCGCAGCCATCACCACCATAGGTTCCATTAAACACCCGTTACAACGTTAAAGATTTTGATAAAGAATAATGCATTAAGCGCCGCCATTTTAGCAAATGAAAGCGCTTTTAGGGAAACTAGTTATAGTTTTTTTGTCACGCATTGCAATCAAAGCATTATGAGGGATGACTTTTCTGCGCGCTTCTCGTTATACCGTCTGCATGACTTTAATCCAAGTCGCTGCCACAGTCTGTTGAATCCCGATGGCATCTAGACCACAATCTGCCAGCATTTCTTCATGACTCGCTTGAGCCAAGAACTGGTCTGGCAAGCCAATATTAACCATAGGCTTCAAAATATTTGCCTGTACCATAAACTCATTCACAGCACTCCCCGCACCCGCCATCACCGCATGCTCTTCGACAGTAACAAACAAATTGGTTTGATCGACACAGTCCAAAATAATTTGCTGATCGAGCGGTTTAATAAAGCGCATATTGATGACGCTAACAGCAACATCAAGCTGAGTGGCTAACTGTTCAGCCGCTTGGACCGCAACCGCAACACGACTACCAAAGGCTAAGATACTAATACGCTCATCATGCTGCGCATTAAACTCGGCAACGGTTTCAGCTTTGGCTAACTCTAAGACTTTTAACTTTTCATCAACTGCCACGCCGAGCCCTTGACCACGTGGATAACGAACTGCGGCAGGTCCTGGATATAAATAAGCAGTATGAAGCATTTGCCGGCATTCATTTTCATCTTTGGGGGCCATAATAATCATATTGGGCACCGTACGCAGATAGGCATAATCATAAGCCCCAGCATGGGTCGGCCCATCTTCACCCACCAAACCTGCTCGGTCAATGGCAAAGGTTACATCGAGATTTTGTAAGGCAACATCATGGATCAGCTGGTCATATCCGCGCTGTAAAAAAGTTGAATAAATCGCAACGACCGGTTTAAGCCCTTCACAAGCCATACCCGCAGCCAAAGTCACCGCATGCTGCTCAGCAATCGCCACATCAAAAAACCGTGTTGGATAATCTTTGGCATACTGCACCATGCCTGATCCTTCACACATCGCTGGGGTAATCGCCATTAAACGATGGTCTTGCTCTGCCTGATCACAGAGCCACTGTCCAAATACATCGGAATATTTAGGGATACTTTTACTTGGCGTAGTTGGCATGCTTGCTGCTGTAGCATTGACTGGGATCTTAGCGATGGCATGGTATTTAATCTGATCGCTTTCAGCAGGCGCAAAGCCCTTACCCTTGGTGGTGTAAATATGCACCAACCGTGGACCACGACGTTTTTTTAAAGCTTGAAAAACTTGTATCAAGTGGTCTAAATCATGTCCATCAAAAGGACCAAAATAATCAAAACCAATGGCTTGAAACAAATTATCTGCGGCGTCTGTTGCCGCTTGATGCAAGCGTGAGTTATATGACCATGCTGGATGGCTCGCCACGTAGGCTTGACCTTCGGCATCGATTTCAACCGAATGCCCTTGTTGCCACAATGCGGCTAAATGCTGCGCAAAACCACCCGTACTACATGAGATCGACATATCATTGTCATTGAGGACCACGATCATATCTGCCTGATGGGCGACTGCATCATTCATCGCCTCAAATGCCATACCCGCAGTCATAGCACCATCGCCCACTACAGCAACAACATCACAAGGACACTGTTGGTATTGACGTGCCAAAGCCATGCCCAATGCAGCAGAAATCGCAGTCGATGAATGACCAACGCCAAATGTGTCATACGGCGACTCATCTCGTGCCGGGAAGGCTGCCAAACCATTCTTGGCGCGGATTGAGGTGATTTGTTCTCGACGTCCAGTCAAAACCTTATGTGGATAGGCTTGATGACCAACATCCCAAACCAAACGATCATCTGGTGTATTGAAACAGTAATGTAAGGCAACGGTGAGTTCAATCACTCCCAAATTGGCACCAAAATGTCCACCACTTTGCCCAGCAGCATAGAGAATATACTGACGTAATTCATCTGCAACTTGTTTGAGCTGGCTACGAGCGAGTTGGCGTAATTGTTTAGGATAATCAATATTATCTAACAATGGCGTTACTGGACGTTGAGCAGGTATTTCAGTATACAACATATGGGGCGAAGCCTTCTTAAGCCTGGCAAATCCTAAGCTAGGTAAACGGGTTACTACGAGTTAAAGCTCGCATCATATCATCTTTAATCTGCCAAACGACTGGCATTGCAATATCGAATTGATGCTCAACTGAGCATAGGATCGTGGGTGACTGTAGATTATCCTGAATAATCTTACTACTTAGCAACTATTATCGTATTGTTTTATACAAAAAAGAAAAGCGTTTCATTATAAAGTGCCGTGGATTGACTATAAATAGCCAAGCTTTACGCTATACTTTAAATCAATTTGAATACAGTATTGGAAAAAACCTGTGCCCATCGAATTTGTTGCAACGTCCAAGCTACCGACCGAATTTGGCGAGTTCAAAATTAGTGTATTTCAAGACCCTCATACTGGGGAAGAACATGTCGCCTTGCATACCGGCTTAGAACAAGCCCCGACTCAGCCTGTTTTAGTGCGCATTCACTCGGAATGCCTTACAGGTGATGCTTTTGGCTCCTTAAAATGTGATTGTGGTCCACAACTGCACAATACTATGCGGATGCTCAGCCAAGCAGGTCAAGGGGTCATTCTATATTTACGACAAGAGGGTCGTGGGATTGGTCTCACCAATAAAATCCGCGCCTATGCTTTACAAGATCAGGGACACGATACCGTAGATGCCAATCTAATGCTCAATCTACCAGCCGATGCCCGGCGCTATGATATGTGTAGCATCATGCTCAAGCATTTACAGATTGGGCAAGTCAAACTGATCACCAATAACCCACTAAAAATAAAAGCCCTACAACAATTGGGCATTAATGTGGTCGATCGAGTAGCACTTACGGTTGGGCTGAATCCTTTCAATCAAAGCTACCTCAAGACCAAACATGATCGCATGAACCACATGTACCAAGAGGATGACTTTTAAGTCATTTTGACAAAGAGAGCACGCTTATATCTTTCGCAAAATCCAGCACATAAAAAGCAGTAAAAACACTTACTTTTTTTATGGATTTATGCTTTGATGTATTTGACGTTCTATTATACCGACGAGGGTTATCATGCAGCATCCTACTTCCGCAGATATACAACGCGTTCGCGAATTTCTTCTCGATTTACAATCCCGTATTTGTAGTGCACTTGAACAACAAGAGCATCAGAGTGGTAGTCAAGCTGTATTTGAAATTGATGATTGGCAACGTCCAGAAGGTGGCGGTGGGCGATCTCGTGTTTTACAGAATGGCGAGATAATCGAAAAAGGTGGGGTGATGTTCTCACACATCCAGATTAGCAACCTGCCTGCCTCTGCAACGGAACGCCATCCACAAATTGCCGGTGCCAAAGCACAAGCATTGGGTGTTTCTTTGGTCATTCATCCTAAAAACCCTAACGTCCCCACCTCTCATGCCAATGTGCGCTTATTTGTCGCAGAACCTGAAGGGCAAGATCCTGTCTGGTGGTTTGGCGGTGGTTTTGACCTTACCCCGTTTTATCCCAACGACAGTGATATCTTGGCATGGCACCAAAAAGCCGCAGATCTATGCGCACCCTTTGGCGAACAAGTTTATGCCGAACACAAACAATGGTGTGATGACTACTTCTATCTAAAACATCGTGATGAACAGCGTGGTGTCGGCGGATTGTTTTTTGATGACCTTAATCAATGGGACTTTGAAACCTGTTTCCGTTATATCCAAGCGGTGGGTCAAGGCTATTTAGATGCCATTATTCCTGTTTTTAAAAACAATCAAGACAAAGCCTATAGCCCTGCGCAGCGCGATTTTCAGCTCTATCGTCGTGGACGTTATGTTGAATACAACTTAGTCTATGACCGTGGCACGCTGTTTGGTCTGCAAACTGGTGGTCGTATCGAATCCATTTTGGTCAGTCTCCCCAATCTGGCTGCATGGTCCTATCGACCTGAATGGGATGAAGACAGCCCAGAAAAACGTTTGACGGACTATTATCTTAAACCGCGCAATTGGCTCGAAGAATTAAAACAATAATTACATCAAGCTCCTTACAGTTTTGTAGGCTCAATCTAATGATGAGATATAACTGCGTTAACCCCTAAGTTAATGCAGTTATATCTGCGTATCATCACATTTATAATGTCAAATTTATCACGTCAATATCGTGCCAAAGCACAGAAATAAAGCCAAAGTATGGATTGTTCTAGGGCAGATGAGCAACAAAAAATTACCTTCCCATGATATTGAAAAGAAATCTCACAATTCTTGTGCCCGCGATACCAAATAAAGCGCACCACACAGCAGATACCTGTATACACTAAGCAGATCGTTTTCTAAACGTGAAACTGCTAAGCAAAGGTCGATTATCTAAGCAGAGTTCTGTCATCTTTTATTCATTGTTCGCCACTATGCTGATCTGACACGACACACGTTGCCTTAATTCATCGGCTGTCCTGCCGATAAACCTGCCTATAAAAGAGTTGCCTATGTTGTCCCCGATCACCCATCCCAAAAGTATTTTATTTTTTACTTTGCTGACCCTACTGGTGAGCTCTGTGAGTGTTACCTTGATCTCGCAAAATCAATTATCGGATCAAATTAGTATTAGTTTTAGTATTTGTTTAGTCGTGGCGTTGCTCAGCTTGATGTTTAATATTGTTTTTCACGTTATTTCTGCGATTTGTAATCCCTAAACCAGTCCCTCTCGCGGATATAAGCTCTTGGCGACATAGCCTATTGGAGATATAGCCTATTGGGCAGATTGGCTGGGTAGATTAACTGGATAGATTAAACTGTCACAACGACTGTTGGTAGTCAGCAGTATCCAAGCAGCTCCCACAATGCACCCTTCCAGATTATCCTTGCCAAGTGTTTATTTTTCCGTATATTGAAGCCTCTAGCTCGCACAAAGTAAGAGGTCATCAATGCGCAAAAAATTTGCTGTGATTGGGCATCCGATCGAACATTCTCGCTCACCAGAACTGCACCACGCCTTTGCGGCAAAAATGGGCATTGAACTAGACTATCAAAAACGTCTCGCCGCACAAGATGGCTTTGATGCATCGATTGATGCCTTTTTTGCAGATCAGGGGCAAGGACTCAATGTGACAGTGCCATTTAAAGAACAAGCTTTTGCGCGCTGCGATGTCGTGACTGAGCGTGCCAAAATTGCTCAAGCCGTCAATACCTTATGGTATCAAGATGGCTTATTACATGGTGATAACACAGATGGTCAAGGACTGGTCGCAGCCATAACCGCTTTGGCTTGGCCCTTACACAATGCCCGTGTACTGATTCTTGGTGCAGGGGGTGCGACACGCGGTGTGATTTACCCACTCTTTCAAGCGGGTGTTGCGCAGATTTGTATTGCCAACCGGACTTATGCTCGCGCGCTGCATTTACAACAAGACATCTTGCAGCATTACCCAGATCTAGCACTCGATATCTCTGAAATCGCGGCATTATCTGGTCATTATGATTTGGTTATCAATGCCACTTCTGCCAGTCTCAGTGGTGCAGCGCTGCAGCTTCCTGCCGCTCTTCGCTTTGATTATGCCTATGAAATGGCTTATGGCAAAGATTCCGATTTTCTAGCATTGGCACGACAGCGTCAGGTCCCTGCCAGCGATGGCTTTTCAATGTTAGTTGGACAGGCGATTGAAGCCTTTGAAATTTGGCATGGCTGTAGACCTGAACTGCAAGACTTCTTAGATGCCTCGCCACACAACCCTTAGCTCACCCTATAGCTACTTGATGAAACATTAAACTTGATGAAACATTAAAAATGCCAAGCAATTGGCTTGGCATTTTGGCGATTTACACCCGTCAGGCTCAAATCAACATGCGCTAGCACATGCGATTATTTAAACTCTTTACGCAGTTGTTTAAAGACCTTGCGGTATAAACTATAGTCAATATATTCCTGCATTTCCTCAGTTAATGCTGCAATGCTTTTTTCATTGAGTTTCTTCTGACGTGCATCAACATACGTCTGCGCTAAAATCGCCGCAGTACGTCTTAATAATGCCATTTCTTTGTTATCTAATTTCTCTTCATAACGCTTAAGATCTTCTAGATAAAGCTGTACATAGTATTCGGCAAAAATCGCTTTCGGCTCTTTATACTGACGTACTAATTTTTTCCAATTGGCTTGATTTTTGTTTTCATCAATGGCACTCATGACCTTGTCATGTACTGCTTCACCGAGGGTATTATCATACTGTTCGGTCGATTCTAAATGATGTTTGCTCATCAAACGTTTTAATTCGGCCAGCTCTTTGCCTTTTGGATCATATTGGTCCTGATCTGCATAACTATACGCATAAACCCGCCCCATCTCTTGCAGATCTTGTGCAGAATAATGCTCCATCACTTCAGGTTTTTCCCGAGAAAGCTCAAAAACAAATACCGCTTGATAGGTTTTACGATAAGATTTGCTGTCAGCATAAACTTGCTCAGCTAAGCTTTCAATTTGATCACTGAGACTACGTTTCAATACTTTATTGCCGTCTTTATCCTCTTCATAAGCCATGCCTAAACTACTACTAATACCATTAGCAACGCGTTCTAATGCCGAGCCCTTACTCATCTCAGCAATCGTTTTCGCATCCTTTAATAGTTTTTTATCAATAGGGCTTGCCTTACCATAATTGGAAAATGAAGTATCTAAATGCATTTTCACCGTGCTGGTCTTTTCGATATCGACCTGCAGGTCATAATCGATTTTAACCGCACGACCTTGTGCATCTAAAGCAACATCAATAATGACTGGCATTTTAATGCTTTCTTTGGCTTGTAAACGTTTAAAGTCTTCTTGGTGTTGTTCAACCAAAGCTTTAAATGCTTTGGCATCGACAAATTTATCGCTGGCATAGCTTGAGAATTTCTCTTCCAGCTCCAATAAGCTCATGCCTTCTGCTTTTAATTTATCAAAGTCAAAATCGGTATCTTTGTCTAAAATGTCGATCCCATGACGATTTAAACAATAGTTATAATCGCCAATTTGCAATTGTTGTAATTGCTTAGACAATTCCATACATTGTTCAAAGTTAAGCCCGGACGTAATGACTTCCGTCCCTGCCGCAACCTGTTCATCCTCCTGCTCTGCCGCACTCGCGGCTGCAGTGGCTACATCTGCTGCAACATCGGCAACGTCAGCAGCGTCTTCCGCAGCGGCATCAACTGCCTGTTCATCATCAACCACTTCTGTTGCAGCGACCACAGCCTCATGATCAGCAACCGCCGCTTCTGTCTCGTCATCGTCGTCATCGCCAAAGCGTAAATCGACCAGACTTTCTAATTTATCTGCGGCTTTATAAGCATCTTTCTCTTCAGCACTTAAGCCATAATAGCGATAACGATCTTCTTCATCTTCTAAACTAATCGAAGAATCTTCTTGTAACTGCTTAAAACGCTCATCCAAGACTTTTTCGATATCGATAATCTCTTTCTTGAAATATTCTTTGTTTACCGCTTGAAAGAGCTGTTGTTGCCACATTAAATCTTGTAAGGAAACATTCAAACGAATCTTACGTACAGCACCTTCTTGACGGTCCTGACTATTTAATGCAACTTGTTGAATATTTTCGGGCGCTGCAAGCGTATATAACAAAGCATTCTGTTCTTTTAAATAAGCGATTAGCTTACTCATATCGATCTTATTAAAATCATCTTTAAATTTAGAAAAATCTAAATATGCAAATTTCTCTTGATCTTGTTTATTGACTAAAAATGGCAAGATCGAATAGTAATTGATATAAAATTTAAAGTTTTCTAAATCTAAAATCATCGGTACTTTGGCTTGTACCAAAACATTGGGCTTTTCATAACGCCCCATCATATTGAGTGAAATAAGCTTTTGCTTATAATGCACTGAACCTTCATAACTGAATTTGACACCTGACAAGATATCGCCCAATACACGTTGTATGCGTTCGCTTCGGAAACTTCCTTCAGATCTGCGTTCAGCCATTGCCTCATACAAATCTTGTTTCTGTTGTTTAGATAATTTAATGTGTTGTTGCTGTAAATACTGCTCAATCTGTTGTTGTGCGGACGCTTCTAATTGCGGTTTACCCGTACTATCGGGTGCTCCTTCTTTGCGTTCGATTTGTACATTCATGGAGCCCTTATAATCAAAGCTTGGATAAGAGAACATTGCGTTCAATCCTGTTATCGCTTGCTGATCAAGAGCTTTGCCATCCATAGTCTGAGTATTATTGATCCCTGATGTTGCACACGCAGCAAGACTCAAGCTCAGTAAAGATAAAGTAAGTTTTTTTAAACGCATGATGATTTTCTAGCACCCAATGTATTTATAATGAAGAACGCTCATTTAAATAAGCGAATAATCTCGTCAAAAGAGCTTAACAAAAAACTAGCAAAGCGCATATGCTAAATATAGACATATACTCAGTTATTAAACAAATTAAATAGTGGTTTTAAATCGTTCGATTTTCCAGCAAAATAAATCCACAACGACTTATATCTATTTATAGCGAGCGCCAAGTTTATATTTTTATCTATGAGTAAGTGTTTTTGCTGGTGAATGCTTTTATTGCTATTCTAGCGACTACACTTCTCGCGACAGCAAGGGCTGCATTTTCTGGCTACAACGCGGTGATAAAATCATAGCTGTGCAGAAGATTTATCATAGCTTTTATTCAAAATAATTTGCTAAATTGCTACGTGTTATGAGAGGGATGAGCCATGTACAATAAGGCATATTATGCCCTATAAGCTATGGACAATTCGCTTTTCTGACATTTTTTACAATGACTATCATCAATGCATTTTTATAGATAGAAATGAATAATCAAGACCATAGTACGACAAGTAAAAACGAAATTGAATAGGATTTGAATATGCCTACATATAAAGCCCCACTACGAGACATTCGTTTTTTAATCAATGAGCTGTTCGACTATCCAGCGCATTATAAAAGCCTATACAACGGTAAGGATGTCGACACAGATACCATCGAAATGATTTTAGAAGGTGCAGCAGATTTTTGTGAAAATGTGTTATCACCGCTCTATCAAAGTGGCGATCTTGAAGGTTGTCATTTTGCCGATGGAGAAGTCACAACGCCTAAAGGATATAAAGAAGCTTATCAGCAATTTGTTGAAGGTGGCTGGCAAGGGCTTTCTTATCCTGAAATCTATGGCGGTCAGAACCTGCCGATGTCACTCAATATTGTTAAATCTGAAATGATGGGAACTGCCAACTGGCCGTTCACCATGTATCCTGGCTTAAGCATGGGCTGCATGAATACCATTATACAATTTGGTACAGAGCAACAAAAAAACCTTTATATGCCACATCTGGTGGCTGGAACTTGGTCGGGCACCATGTGCCTGACTGAGCCACAATGCGGTACAGATTTAGGCCAAGTCAAAAGCAAAGCAGAACCCAATGCTGACGGAAGCTACCGAATCACCGGGACTAAAATCTTTATTTCTGCTGGCGAACAAGATCTCACGGAAAATATTATCCATATCGTTTTGGCTCGTCTACCAGATGCGCCTGCCGGTACCCGCGGGATCTCGTTATTTATCGTGCCGAAGTTTATTCCAACGGCCGATGGTCAAATTGGTGAGCGCAATAGCGTGAGCTGCGGCTCAATTGAACACAAAATGGGTATTCGTGCCTCGGCAACAGCGGTCCTCAACTTTGATGCAGCAACAGGTTATTTAATCGGTGCACCCAACAAAGGCTTACATGCCATGTTCACCTTTATGAATACCGCACGAATTGGTACTGCAGTACAAGGGATTGCCCATGCTGAGCTGTCTTACCAAGGTGCTTTACCTTATGCCAAAGAACGTGGTTCAATGCGCGCGCTTTCGGGTAAGAAAGACCCCGAAAAAGTAGCAGATGCCATTATTCACCATGCCGATGTTCGCCGCATGCTGCTGACTCAAAAAGCCATTGCTGAAGGTGGTCGTGCCATGATTTATTATGCTGCACAAATTGCCGATAAGATGACAGATGCTTTGGCACAAGGTGATCAAGCCAAGTTTGATGAATATGATGACAAGCTTGGTTTTTATACCCCTATTTTAAAAGGCTTCCTCACTGAAATGGGGCTTGAAGCAGCCAACCTCGGTGTGCAAGTCTTTGGAGGTCATGGTTATATTGCCGAGCATGGCATGGAGCAAATTGTCCGTGATGCGCGTATTGCCACCCTTTATGAAGGGACTACTGGCGTACAGGCACTGGATCTCATTGGTCGTAAAGTCTTATTATCGTCTAAAGGTAAGGTGGTACGTGAATATACCGCAGATATTTTAAAATTCTGTGGTCGCCATGCACGCAATAAATATATGCGCCGTTTTGCTTGGGATCTCACCAAAATCTGTGCCCAATGGAATGCCTTAACCGTACGTATCATGCTAGCAGCACGCAAAGACCGAGACATCGTTTCTAGTGCCTCTGTTGACTTCTTGATGTTCTCTGGCTATGCCATGATGGCTTATTTCTGGGCACAACAAGCTGCTGTCGCATCTGAGCACTTGGAAGCAGGCACTGGTCATGAAACACCGGAGTTTTATAAGGCCAAAATCAAAGTGGCCGATTTCTACTTTGAACGCCTATTACCGCGTGCGCAGGGTCATGCTGAAGCCATGGTTAACCCATCTCGTACCTTAACCTCTTTGCCTGCTGAGCACTTTAGCTTCGACTACTAAGGCACAATGGTTTATTAGACATAATGGTTTCTTACATGGTCTAAGTCCATTTCCCTTCTGAAGCAAAGTTGGCTTCAAAACATAGCACGGCGCACCACATGCGCCGTGCTATTCTGTTTAGGGTGCTCACATCAATCACCGTTAAACGCACACTAAAATCGATAACTGGAAAATCCTCTTCCTTCGCTTAGAGTCATGCTATGTCTGAACTTGCAATTTCAACTGATGTACAACATCGCCAAGCTTTTCATCAACTTGAACAAATGTTCTGGCAAGCGATCAGTCGAGAAAGCCTACATCCTTCCGCACAGGTACACTGCTATTGCAGTGAAAGCTCAGCATTGGGTTTTAACTTTATTTTTGTACATGCTGGCGCCAAACCTGCCGATTTACAGCATGTCATGCAATTCTGCGCACAACAGCAGATTGAATATATTTTGGTCTGCGAACGCGATGCCGCACTATTGAGTGATATACAACAAGATACGCAGTTTAGTGCCGATGGCAGCACGACTGCGATGGGCTTGGATTTAAAGACATGGCAAGCATTACCCAGTCAATCAACACACACGATAGATATTACTTTGCAGGACCGCTCTGCACTGGCAGATTGGGCTGAACCGCTCAACAGTGCTTTTGCCGATGGTGATGAACAACTGACCCAACAATTGCTTCGTGCACATCAACAAGCACTGGATGCCCAGCAACCACTGTACCATTTTGTCTTGCGCACAGCACATCAAGGAAGCCAGCAAGTGGTTGCCGCCCTGACGCTCAGCATAGATCAGCAAATTGCACGTTTAGATGATATTGGCACACGACAAGATGCGCAGGCTAAAGGTTATGCCACAGCACTGATTCAACACGCTTTAATATTTGCCCAGCAACACGGTGTACAGCATTGCTATCTTGAAGCCTCAGCCCAAGGCCTATCGATCTATCAAAAAATAGGTTTTCGTGCACTCTTTCAGAATGAAAATTTTATTCGACTTAACACTTAGCCTGACCGCCCTACACCCTACCCTCTATAGACATAGAGATCACAAGAAAGCCTGTAATACGGTATTTAAAAAGCTATGACCTTGTGGAGTACAGGCTAAGCGTTGTGGGTCGGTACAGAATAATTGTTGCTGTCTAAGCTTTGCCAATTGTGTGGACAAACTACTGAGCGGCAAGCCGGTACGGCTTGGATAAAACTCGGCAGCAACACCCGCATTAAGCCTGAGTGCATTCATCATAAACTCAAAGGGTAATTCCTCAGCAGCAATACGACGAAACTGTACATGCTCAGCAGGTACTTTGGCGAGGTAGTCCTTGGGCTGACGGGTTTTTTGAAAACGATAGACCCCGTCGGCTAAGGTCACTTTACCATGTGCTCCAGCACCGATCGCCAAATAATCACCAAATTGCCAATAATTAAGATTATGTGCTGAAGGTCGTTCTTTACGCCATGCCGAGACTTCGTATTGCTCAAAGCCTTGGGCAATCAAATATGCTTCACCTTCCAGCTGAATCTGCTCCAAGACTTCATCAGGTGGCAAAGTCGGCTGGGTACGAAAGAAAACGGTATTGGGTTCAATGGTCAGTTGATACCATGAAATATGCGTTGCACCATGCTCTACCGCCAATTTTAAATCCAATAATGCTTGCTCAGTCGTTTGCTGCGCTAAACCATGCATCAAGTCAACGTTAACGCGACGAAAACCCGCTTCTCGTGCCAACTGAATCGCGTGTTTGGCATCATCTTGACTGTGTATACGTCCTAAACGCTGTAAATGCTCAGTGTCGAAGCTCTGCACGCCTATCGATAAACGATTAATTCCTGCCTGCAAATAGCCGGCAAAAGGCTCATGCTCCAAGGTCCCAGGGTTGGCTTCCAAGGTAATTTCACAGTCAGGACTAAATGGGCTAAGTTGTTGTAGCGCTGCAAAAAGCCATGCATAGCCTTGTGCTGAGATCAATGAGGGGGTACCACCACCAATGAATACACTATGAATAGGACGTGACTGCACCCATGCTAATTGGGTTTTAAAATCCGCCAATAACGCCTCTAAATATTGTTGTTCAAGCTGTAAAGACAACTGACCATCTGGGACGGCATGTGAATTGAAATCACAATAAGGACACTTACGTACACACCATGGCATATGTATATAGAGTGATAAAGGAATGGCTTGTGGATTTAACGACACTAAGTGAACAGCTCAAATAACAAAAGTGCTATTTTAACACGACTATTGCCTTGCATCGTACCGAGTCACGACGATTGATGGATATGTTGTGATGATGTAGACAAGGTATACTACGTTAATATTCAACTTATCTTAGAATGAGTACTTTTTGTGTCGAACCTCACCAGTAGTCGTTTCCAACTCAAACAACTATTACAACTCATGCTACCAATTCTGGTCACGCAATTTGCACAAGCAGGCTTTGGTCTGATAGATACCATTATGGCAGGGCATCTATCTGCAACAGATCTTGCCGCTATTGCTGTTGCGGTCGGGCTTTGGATGCCAGTCATGCTGTTATTTAGTGGCATTATGATTGCAACCACACCATTGGTCGCAGAAGCACGTGGCGCCCGCAACCCTGAACAGATTGGACAAATCACGCGCCAAGCACTTTGGGTTGCCTTGCTATTGGGCATTATCGCGGCATTGATTTTACAAATTATGCCGTTTTTCCTACCGATGTTTGGTGTACCAGCGCACTTACTCCCCAAAGCCAGTTTGTTTTTACATGCCATTGCATTGGGCATGCCTGCCGTGACCATGTATGGTTCTTTACGTGGTTATTCTGAAGCGCTTGGACACCCACGCCCTGTGACGGTGATCAGTCTACTGGCATTGCTGGTACTGATTCCGCTCAACTTTTTGTTTATGTATGGACTTGGACCTATTCCTGCACTGGGCAGTGCCGGCTGTGGTTTTGCCACCTCTATCCTGCAATGGTTGATGTTTATTAGCCTAGCACTGTATATCAAAAACGCGAAAATCTATCAGAAAGCCCCAGTATTTAACCGCTTTGAAAAACTACAAGCGCAGTGGGTTAAACGCATCTTAATCTTGGGACTGCCCATCGGACTGGCGATTTTCTTTGAGGTCAGTATTTTTAGTACTGCGGCAATTGTGCTCAGCCCCTTGGGTGAAACCGTTCTCGCCGCACATCAGGTGGCCATGTCCGTGACCTCACAATTGTTTATGATCCCAATGTCTTTGGCCATCGCTTTAACAATTCGCGTGGGGTTGTATTATGGTGAAAAAAACTGGCAAGCCATGCAAAAAGTACAGCTGGTTGGCTTAGGCTTGAGCACCGTATTTGCCTGTATGACCATGTCTCTCATCTGGCTCTTTAGACCACAAATTATTCAGATTTATAGCAGTGACCCTGCTGTAACCCAAGTCACCATGTATTTACTGCTCTATGCCATGGCTTATCAGTTGATGGACGCTTGGCAAGTCAGTGCCGCTGGTTGCTTAAGGGGGATGCAAGATACACAAGCACCAATGTGGATTACCATGCTGGCATATTGGGTTATCGCCTTCCCCATCGGCATCTACTTAGCACGCTATACCGAAGCGCATGCGGCTGGGGTTTGGATTGGTCTTATTATCGGTTTGAGTGTCGCCTGTGTGCTACTGATCAGTCGTCTTTATCTCAATAACCGCCGTTTATCGCGGATGCCATGTGGCAACAGCATATAAAGCCCATCACGCTTGGTTGCTGTACATATTTAAAAAATAGATAAAACAACACAACCGTCGAGTATTTGCCTATTCAACATAAATACTCGACTGATTTAACAACAGATTTGCCTAAAAGCCCGACCTGTTTTACCGCCGCAATTGAAATCATTTTTTGCAATGTATCGCGACTTATTCACAATTAGAACTAGGCAGTTCGCGTTTTGTAACCTATGATCAAAAAAAACCAATCTTTAAGATGTTCAAGGACATTTGCCAATGGCTAAAAATTCCAGCACCCCAAGTCGACGCTTTATGAAGCTTGCGAGTATGACTGCGAGTATCGCCACCAAAACGGTGTCCAACTCTATTCGCAACTTTACCGCGGATGAAGAGCAAAAAAATCAAGCCCGCAGTAAATTATTCCAAGACATCGGTTTGCAAATTGCCGATACACTCGGCGAAATGAAAGGTGCAGTGATGAAAGTGGGGCAAATTGCTTCACAATACAAAGATATATTCCCGCCAGAAGTCGCACGTGCCATTGCCAAGCTACAACGCCAAGCCCCAGCAATGCCATTTGAGCAGATTCAGAAACAAGTTGAAAGTGAGCTCGGAAAAAGCATCACGGTACTGTTTAAAAGCTTTGAACAACAGCCTTTTGCTGCGGCATCTATCGGACAAGTGCACCGTGCCGTATTGCCAGATGGGCAACAAGTCGTGGTCAAAGTGCAGTATCCGGGCATTGACCAAGCCTGTGAAAGCGACTTAAAACAAGTCCGCTTGGCGTTACGCTTGATGGGCGTATTAAAAATCGATAAAAAACTACAAGATCGCTTATTTCAAGAAATCCAAGATAGTCTACACGAAGAGCTTAACTATGATATCGAGGCGCAAAACCTCACGGTCTTTAGAACTTTCCATCAAAGCTTAGATGCTAAAATTATTATCCCACAAGTCTATCCAGACTATTCTAGTCGCCGTGTACTGACCTTGAGCGATGAACCGGGCGAAAGCATTGAAACCGCCAGTCAATGGGACTTAGCCCTACGTAATGAAATGGGGCAACGTCTGATTCAAGCCTTGGGACAAGAAATTTTTTATTTAAAGCGCTTTCATTGCGACCCCCACCCCGGCAACTTGGCATTTCGCCCAGATGGCAGCGTCATTCTCTACGACTTTGGCAGCGTCAAAACCTTATCAAACCGCGTCATTGAGCACTTTAAAGCCTTGATTTATGCAGGTCGTAAAGGCGATGTCCACACCATCGAACAACATCTAATGTCTTTAGATGCGTTGGTAGCGCCCGATAAATTTCCAGAAGAACTCTATTTACAATGGTTAGAAATTTTCTTGCGTCCTCTCACCACCCATTATGATTTTGCTGAAAATTCCTCACATCATGATGGTATGCGTCTGGTGAAAAAATCGCTGAAATACTGGGATGTGTTTAAGCCATCACCCGATACCTTGATGGTTAACCGTACCATTTCTGGGCATTATTGGAATTTGATTCATCTTAAAGTGCATGATGATTTGTCAGATTTATTTCATCAGCTCTTGCCACCGCAAGCATAAATCCAATTAGCATCCGTCGCTCGAGCAGTCACATGATTTTGTACTGCAACGATTGCATTGATTTTTTGACTTTAAAATAATGGCTGAGATGCTTCATGCCGTCTGTGCTGATCGACCCTCACCCCTTATGTCAATGTATTACTGAAACCTTAGATTGGAGCATGCATATGCCACAACAACTCTTAGACCAGCTTGCTCAAGGGCAAGCCAACTTCTCCGACGTATTGGCGTATATCGATGCACATTATCAGCATCAAGCGACTGCGTTTGACAATGGCGCACAGCACAATGCTGCCAGTGAAAACCAAGGCAGCGCCAAAGTTTTATATTTTGCCCAGCTACAACAACTGAGCGCCGCACAAACACTGACATTATTTGCGCAACATTATGCTGCGGTATTGGCACATCCTACGGCACAAGACCATCAAAACATTCGCCAGTTTATGCAACATGGTTGGGATGGGGTGAAATTTTCCGGCGTGGTCCTGACCGCCAAAGACTAATCCGCACACCCAAGATCTTATAAGCTGCCGAGCGTAAATGCATCATATGCCATATGCAAGGCTTGGCAGCTTAAGTCTTCTTGACAGCTTAAGTATTCTTGACAGCTTAAGTCTTCTTGACAACTTCAGTCTTTTCGAAAAACTTATTCTTCGCAGTGTACAGCATGATCTGCTGCTAAGGTATTGAGATAAGTGATTACCCCCTGTGCTGCCGCATGTCCAGTGGCAAAACAAGCTGTCAATAAATAACCACCGGTTGGTGCATCCCAATCCAGCATTTCCCCACAGCAAAAAACTGCCGGATCATGCTTTAAGCCAAGATTGTCAGTTAAGGCGTCACGCTTGACCCCTCCAGCACAACTAATCGCCTCTGCAATCGGTCGAAAACCCGTTAACGCGATCGGTAATGCTTTGATCTGTGCCGCCAAGGCTACAGCATCGTGCCAGATGGTTTTGTCCACGCATTCCCGTACCAAAGCTGCTTTGACACGATCTAACCCCGCTTTTCGCCATAAATTACTCAATGACTGTTTGGGTTTGGCACGCAATTTTTCGATCAATTGTGCGCGACTCAGGTCTGGTAATAAATCCAGATAAAGCTGCATCTGCTGCGTTTGCTGTAATTGTAGGCGTAAGGCACGATTATATTTATAGATCAAGCCACTTTCTAAACCATAATGGCTGATCACGATATCCCCCATACTGGCTTCTGTGCCGGCAACCCATGCTGCAACACGTTTTAAGGGTTGCCCAAAAATTGGCTGCATATGCGGTGACCAGGCATAATCTACACCAGCATTACTGGCAACAAAGGGCTGTCGCTGTGCTGCCGGCAACCACGATTGCCATGCACCATCACTGCCCAATTGTGGCCATGACACAGCCCCACATGCCAAAATAATGGCATCGAAGCTTAGACATTGTTGCTGTGAATGCGGTTGTTGATGATTGAGCAAAGTCAGGCTGTTTCCCGTCAGCTTTAACACTTGATGACGATAATGAAAAGTAACGCCTTGCTGTGTCAGTCGTGCCAACCAAGCACGTAATAAAGGCGCAGCTTTCATTTCTTTGGGAAAAATACGCCCCGAACTGCCGGTATACGCCTCAACCCCTAAACTGTGCATCCAGCGTTGAATCCACGCGGCATCCCAACGTCTAAGCCACGGCGCCAACCATTCGGCTTGATCATAGCGTTGAATAAATGACTCCTGCGCCTCTGCGTGGGAAATATTTAAACCAGTTTTACCTGCCATTAAAAATTTTCGCGCAGCCGATGGTTTTTGCTCATAGACCACAACCTGATACTGCCCTGTTGCGGCTAATTGCTCAGCCGCCATAAGCCCAGCAGGACCAGCCCCCACAATGGCTATACGGGCTTGTGCTTTAGGGAGCATGATCTGTTCCAGCAGGTTTTTGGCCTTGTAATGCCGCTTGCTGATCAAAACGAGTGCGATAATTTTCTGGTTTTTGAATCACAAGCTGCTCACACACTTCACCACGTGCCAAATATTTCACTTCAAAATGCGTCCTTGCCGCATCTTGCGCAACCGTCTCGCGTTGGTAAGGGAGCTTCCACAGATCAATTAATTGTTGTTCTGCCTCATCGATATAAGAAGATATATTACTGGCCAAAGTCAGTGTGGCATGGGCTGCCATTCGTGATAATAAAAACTCAAAAAATGGCATGTTCAACCAACGCTGTGCCGCATTATGCGGCTCAGGATTGGGATATAAAATAAAGACTTGTTGTAATTGTTGTGGTTGTACTGCATGTACCGTCCAAGCAATGGCATCGGCATGCACCAATTGTAAATTGTCAGCTGCAAGCAGTTGTTGTTGTTTTTGCATTGCCATGAATTTTTCACGTGTTCGCTCAACAGCATATAACAACTGAGTGGGATGTTGTGCCGCAAATGCGCAGGCATGCTTGCCCTTTCCAGCACCAATTTCAAGGCAAATCGGTTGATTGGGAATCGATTGAAAATCACGAGGCGCATGAATACGCTGCGCTTGAAACGGGCGAATAGACATAAAGTGTTCTAAAACAATATAATGAAAAATACCAAGACTACACAGTGGCAGCGACCAAATGCTTAGCGATCAGGTTAAAATAGTGACCCAATGCTAAATTTCTGGCGTCATTGTACTGATATAACTGCGTTAGAAGCAACCGAAGAGCAAGCGAATCGTTAACCGACAACAAACCTTTTATTTGGGAGTTCCAGATGCCTACCGTCATTCAATGCCCACACTGTGCAGAAAAAACCACATGGCAAGACAACCCGTATCGTCCTTTCTGCAGTGAGCGTTGTAAGTTAATCGATTTCGGTGCATGGGCCAATGCCGCGTATAAATTACCCACCCAAGATAGCCCACAACATGATCCGTCCAGCGACGAATAACGTTGGGCTAACCTGCTCGACTGGCAACAAAAGGATTATGGCGTTTCTCATGACCAATCGTGCTCATTGGACCATGTCCTGAAATGAACTGTGTCTCATCGGGCAAACTAAAACACTCGCGTTGAATCGAGTCCAGCAATTGCTGATGATTGCCTTTGGGAAAGTCCGTCCGCCCAATCGACTCTTTAAACAACACATCTCCTGTCCAGAGTAATTGATGTTTGGCGTTATAAAACATCACATGACCAGGGGTGTGCCCAGGGGCAAAACGCACATCAAATTTTTCATCCCCCAATTGCAATTGCTCGCCACCACTCAACCATTGATCGACATGTACCAACTCAGGAATTGGAAAACCATAACGGGCCGAGACCTCTTGGATCATGTCCAACCAGAACTTATCGTCTTTATGCGGTCCAATGACGGGAACCTGCCAAGCTTTTGCCAACGCCCCCACGGCACCCGCATGGTCTAAATGCCCATGCGTGAGCCAAAGCGCTTTTACGGTTAAGCCCAGCGCCTCAACTTCTTGCATAAGTTTTTCTGGCTCTCCCCCCGCATCAATCAATACAGCTTCTTTGCTGTCACTGTCCCAAACAATCGAACAATTCTGGGAAAATGCTGTAACGGGAACGATTTTTACCTGAAGCATGTCTCACCTCAATCTGGCTGATTCACACGGCAATAACGGGTAATACATTACTGCCGTGTCACAAGCACCTCAGTCGATCGGCTGCTGCAAAGTCAGCTTTAATCCATCGAGTTGTGCTTGTATTAATTGGCTTAATAGGTCTATGTGTAGCGTATCGGTATTGAGAGCTGGAATATAAGCATATTCTTCGCCACCAGCACCTAAAAAAAGTTCGGCATTTTGTAATGCCAGTTCTTCTAATGTTTCCAAACAGTCTGCCGAAAATGCTGGGCTCATAATCTGTACACGTTTAATGCCCTGCTCAGCCCATTGCTGTAATAGTGCGTCGGTATAGGGTTTAACCCATTCTTGACGTCCAAAGCGTGACTGAAAACTCATTGCCCATTGTTCGGGGGCTAGATTTAAACGTGTTGCCACAGCCTGCGCTGTCTTACGACAGCGTTCTGGATATGGATCGCCCTTATCGGCATAGGGTTGCGGAATACCATGAAAAGACATTAATAATTTTTCAGGCACACCATGTTGCTGCTGGAAACGTCGAATACTATCTGCTAAGGCCTCAATATATAAAGGATGTTGATAATAATCTCGTATCACGCTCAAACCGGGTAAACTGCGCTGCTGTAAAATCCATCTGGCTAATACATCATAAATCGGTGCTGTAGAGGTCGCGGAGTACTGTGGAAATAACGGCAATACAATCAGGTGATCATAAGCTTTGGCAGCAGCCAGTGTCTGTTCCAGTCCAGGCTTGCCATAACGCATTGCCGCAACAAAATCGATCTCAAACTTACTGTTCTGTGCGCTCAATTGCTGTTGAATCGCTGCAACTTGTTGCTCGAGAATTTCTCGCATTGGCGAATCTACCCGCCAAACCTTAGCATAGGCCTCTGCAACCCGCTTGGGACGAAATGGCAGTACCGCCGCGTTTAAGATGATCCACCATAAAAATTTTGGCAGTTCAATCACCCGTTGATCGGACAGGAATTGTTTTAGAAAACGCCGTACCGCACTGGGCGTTGGCGCATCAGGTGTACCAAGATTTGCAACAATAACAAGGACTCGAGCTTTAGACACCGATATTCTCACTACCTATTGTGATGATACTTTGTAGCATACTGGATCGCGTAAATCTGTACAATTCAAGCAATTTGTACACTAGCCTATCGTGGCGGCCAATTCCTCGCCGAGTTTGGTCAGTTTCCAGAGCATTTGCTGACGATCATCACGCCCGACCGGCACAATCCATTCATTCTTACGCATTTGCAGTTTAATGGTATGCAACGCACGAACATTAATTTGGGCACGTGCCACAAATTGCGCATGTGGCATATATTGCTGCACATCGCTAAGCGCCACCCGATTCAGTTCATCATTGATAATTTTTGGGAAAAATGCCTCGGGCAAGGGCTGGCTAAAATGCTGTGCCAAGACTTTTAAAATCAGACGCCAATTACTCTGACGACTGAGCACAATTTCCTTGAAATTGCCTTCTTGATATGCATGAATTTGATATTCAAAACGGAATAGTTCATCCAACTGTACTTCGGGTAACTGAAGAAAGGGATCGATCTGTTGTTGATTCAACAGCAGTCGAAGCTGTGCCAGTTTAATTTTTAAATCATCAATTTCATCTTGTAATATTTGTAAGTTTTGTGGTCTGACCCAGCCCACCACCGGATAACGCTCTAAGAGCTGTAGCATACGGCTACGTAAACTCGACTCTAGGTCTTTACAGTTTTGATAGCAAAAAACCTGATCTTGATCACGCTGTAATTGCTGCCGAAAGGCGAGAAATTTGTCATCTAATCGCGGCTGATGCTGTGTTGCTTGCTGCAACGGCGCCACATGCTTGTCATCTACAGCAAGCGTTGCCGTCGTAGTCGCACATG
The DNA here is from genome assembly GCF_001704115.1 of Acinetobacter larvae. NCBI lineage: Bacteria > Pseudomonadati > Pseudomonadota > Gammaproteobacteria > Moraxellales > Moraxellaceae > Acinetobacter > Acinetobacter larvae. The sequence continues at coordinate 415,264 of NZ_CP016895.1, read as the reverse complement.
ATAGCGTATCTGGTTGCAAGGCAAGCGCGTGACGTAGTGGTTCAGCATGCATAAAAACAATGATGGGTTTTTGCTTGGTCACCGCATAGATATAATCTAAATGTAAATAACCAATACCAGAAGAAGAACATGCACCATACTGACTGCCGAGCAATAACAAGACATAGTCACATTCTTCTATTTGTCTACGCGCTAGTGCCGTTCCCAACGGACTACGTTGTTCCAATCCCCAAGAAAAAAATCCCATGCTCATTAAGGTCTGCATGATCACTGTGCGCTCTGGTCGCATTTCTTCGCCTGAGCTGGAAACAAATACTTGATAACGTTTGTCAAGCATAATAGGCCTATTGGGGAAAAAACTGCCATAGCAGCGGATGGGGAAAAATTGCCTGCATTGCATCTGCCTCAAGTCAATAAAAGAGGCATAACAGCACCAAACAACAGCCATAACTATAACATGATGTTTAATAAATCTTTATAACCTATAAAGCAATAGGTTAAATTGTAAATGCTGACAGAACAAGTCGCCTAAAGTATTAGAATATAACTGTTTTATGCTCAATTAGACATTAAAATCCAGAGCTACCCACGCAAGCTACTCCCAAAACTGAATCAGCGCGCTGTGTACATCGCCCAATTAAAAGTAGGTCGAATCAAATGTTTAAGGGTTTGTTGCAACTGGGCATCCGCCAATGCAGTGCCATAATAATGAATTCGAATCGCATTGCTGGCATGCGCTGCTGTGGCTTGTAAGCCATGTTGAATCAACACTCGTGCTGTCTGTCGTGCAACCGCCATACCGGAGTCAATCAGTTTTAGTTGTGGATACACAGCTTGGATGACTGGATTTAAAAAAGGATAATGCGTACATCCCTGCACCAAAAAGTCTGCGCCCTGTGCCACAGCAGGTGCTAACACTTGTACCAAACTGTCACGACATGCTGCACTCTGCACTTCGCCTGCTTCAACATAAGGTACCAAGTCGAGGCAAGTCAGTGCCAAGACTTGCACCGCTGCTGGTTTGGCAAAATTCTCAATCACATCTTGAATTAAGGCTCCGCGAAAAGTCGCAGGTGTTGCCATCACAGCAACCACTTTACTTTGGCTCTGTAATACGGCCGGTTTCAAAGCTGGCACCAAGCCAATAATCGGGAAATTAGGACCATAATGCTGACGTAAATCTGCCAAGCTAAAAGCCGATGCAGTATTACACGCAACCACAGCGGCTTTGCAACCTTGTTGGTACAACCAATCAATGCCCTGCGCGGTCAATTGTCGAATATCATCATCATGCCGTGGACCATAGGGCACATGGGCGGTATCGGCATAATAGAGAAACTGTTCATGCGGTAAATAGCTTGCAATATCTTGGGTTACCGACAGCCCACCAACCCCCGAATCAAAAATTCCAATCGGTGCATGTGCACGTGATGCCATAGCGTGTTCAGCGCGAGAATCGCAAGAAAAGTTAACCGTCATGATGTTGTATCACACCCCATAAAACCAAGCTTAAAGCTTAATCCTCAGCTATTTAATTGCAAGCACAAATCACCACTTCTCAACAATAAAACCGTATTGCCCGCAGCATCTTCTTGCAGCTCGCCAAAGTTCACCAAATGATAAAAACAGGCGCGTTGAATCAGTGCATCCAGACCAGCACGTACATGGACATAGGGACGCAACGCTCCTTGGAACTCCCGCATAAAAATAGGATGTTGTGCATCTACAATCACCACATCTTGGTGAATCGTAGTCAACTGAATATAGCGTTTACCCTCGATATCAATTTGCTCTGCTTGATTGACCAAGAGCGGCGCATCTTCAACAGTAATCTCAATCAGCTCGACTGGTGTCTTTAAATAATACTGTTCGCCTTCACGCCACAGCACAGAACTAAACAAATCTAATAACGCTTGACGCCGTATGAGTTGACCTTCGTGCCACCATTCTCCATTGGATTTAATGATGAGATCCATTTTGCCACAATGCTTTGGCTGCCATTGCTCTAAAGGGGGGATTGACCTTTTGTGACTTTGCTGTACACCATTTAGGGCTTGTGTAATGCTTGTTAAGTTTTTATCATCGCTATCCGACATGATTTTCGCCTCATGAGGTGAAATAGTTTGTTTAACTGTAGTTTATGCTTTACTGACGACAAAAGAAAAGCATTCAGCCAATTGGCGTAACTGCGGATTAAAACTATACTAATGCAATTCTGGTAGATGAGGTCGCAGATCTTATCTCTCTGTGTCAATACACTCACGGCAGCACCGAGTGCATGCATTACGGTTGCCACCCTTTTGCGATATGAGGAGTCCAACATGGAGCACATCGAACGTGAATCGATGGAGTTTGACGTCGTCATCGTAGGCGCAGGCCCTGCTGGTCTTTCAGCTGCGATTAAAATTCGTCAACTTGCAATAGAAAACAATCTTTCCGATTTATCGGTGTGCGTCGTAGAAAAAGGCTCCGAGGTCGGTGCACATATTTTATCTGGCGCCCTACTTGAGCCACGTGCGCTCAATGAGTTGATTCCGGATTGGAAAGAACAAGGTGCGCCAGTCACAATACCCGTGACTGAAGACCAAACTCACTTTTTATTATCTGAGACCAAATCACAACTCGTTCCTTATTGGATGGTGCCGAAAAGCATGCACAATAAAGGCAACTATGTCATCTCACTCGGTAACGTAGTGCGTTGGTTAGGTCAAAAAGCCGAAGAGCTTGAAGTTTCAATTTTCCCAGGCTTTGCAGCAGCGGAAGTGCTTTATCACGAAGACGGCACAGTTAAAGGCATTCTAACGGGTGATATGGGTGTGGGCAAAAATGGCGAACCAACAGCCAACTTTACCCCTGGCTATGAATTACATGCCAAATACACCTTATTTGCTGAGGGCTGTCGTGGTCACTTAGGCAAGCGCCTGATTGCACAATTCAATCTCGACAAAGATGTTGATACGCAACACTATGGTATTGGGATCAAAGAGTTATGGGAAATTGACCCCGCCAAACACAAAGCTGGACTTGCTATGCATGGTGCAGGTTGGCCACTCAGTGAAACTGCTTCATCTGGTGGTTGGTGGCTTTACCACGGCGAAAACAACCAAGTTAGCTTGGGCATGATCGTCGATTTATCTTATGAAAATCCATACATGTTCCCATTTATGGAAATGCAACGTTGGAAAACTCACCCACTGATCAAACAGTATTTAGAAGGTGGTAAACGGATTTCCTACGGTGCCCGTGCCGTGGTAAAAGGCGGTTATAACTCTCTTCCGAAACTGACCTTCCCTGGCGGCTGTCTCATCGGTGATGATGCTGGCTTCCTTAACTTTGCCAAAATTAAAGGCTCACATACTGCAATGAAATCTGGCATGTTATGTGGTGAAGCTGTGTTTGAAGCCATTCAAGCTGGCGTGGAAAAAGGTGGTGACTTGGGTTATGCCCGTCTCACTGAAGGTGAAGACTTCTTTGTCAAAGAACTCACCAGCTACACAGAAAAATATGAGCAAAGCTGGCTCAGAGAAGAGCTGTATCAAGCACGTAACTTTGGTCCAGCCATGCATAAATTTGGTCAATGGATGGGCGGTGCATTTAACTTCATCGACCAAAATGTATTCCGCATTCCATTTACCTTACATGATTTGGCGCCTGATTTTAATCAACTAAAAACCGTTGACCAAGTCAGCTTCAAGCCAAACTATCCTAAACCAGATGGCAAAATTACCTTTGACCGTTTATCTTCTGTGTTTATTTCCAATACGGTACATGAAGAAAACCAACCTGCACATTTGCAGTTGATTGATCCAGCAATTCCAATCGAAGTCAACTTACCCAAATGGGATGAGCCGGCACAGCGTTATTGTCCTGCTGGTGTCTATGAAGTGATGGAAAATGATGATGGTAGCAAACGCTTCCAAATCAATGCAGCCAACTGTGTACACTGTAAAACATGTGATATCAAAGACCCATCGCAAAATATTACTTGGGTCACGCCAGAAGGCGGCGGTGGTCCAAACTATCCAAACATGTAGATCCAGAGCCGCTTAAAGCTGCGCTCATGCGGGATCATCAAGCACATACCAGTAAATAAATAAGCAAAGCAAGCGCTCCGGCGCTTGCTTTGCTTTTATAAGTTGCTCAATCACATAACTCGCCATAGACAAGACATTTTTGGATCAATGACAGTTCATGTTAAACTTCTGCTCGTTTTAGGCTAACGACATTGCAAGTGCTATGACGCAAAAAACCACCTCTATCCCAGGTCAATTTCGATGGTCTTTTTTATTGCCTCAATATTGGGGGATTTGGATTGTCATTTGCCTGCTCATGTTATTGGCAATCTTACCGTGGTCAATACAACATCGTCTGGCTAGCGCTCTGGGTCGTTTTGCCTTTAAATCACTCAAATCTCGTCGTAAGACCACATTAAGAAATTTAGAACTTTGCTTCCCCGAATGGGATACCGAATACCGTTATCAACAAGCCGAACAGGTTTTTATTGATATGATGATTGGTGTTTTTGAAACACTCAATGCTTGGTACAGACCACAATGGTTTAAACAACGGGTCAGTATTGAAGGGCTTGAGCATATTCAACAAGCACAAGCTGCGGGTCATGGGGTATTACTCTTGGGCACACATAGCTCCATGCTTGATGCTGGTGGCTATATCTGTGCGCAATACTTCGACCCTGATGTAGTTTATCGCCCACAAAACAACCCATTGTTTGACATGCTCATCTATCGCTGTCGCGCCACTATTTATGCCAATCAAATTGACCATGATGATATGCGTGGGCTTATTCGCCACTTAAAAAATGGTCATGCCATTTGGTATAGTCCCGATCAAGATTTTGGTCTAAAACAAGGGGTGATGGCACCCTTCTTTGGTGTTGCTGCGGCAACGCTAACGGCACACCGCCGTCTACTCAAAATCTCCAAAGCTGTGGCAATTCCACTCTACTTTTATCGTTATGGCGACATCAAAGATCCGCGCTATAAAATCTTGATTCAAGCTCCAGTCACCCCATTGCCGAGTGAAGATGAACTCAGTGATGCTATTCGCGTCAACCAGATTATTGAGAGCCAACTACGTATTGCACCGACCCAATACATGTGGTTCCATCGGCGTTTTAAAACGCGCCCAGAAGGCTATGAAAAGTTATATTAATGTGAATACGGATGGCAGCGCCAAGTAAATCACTGCGGTCAAAACGGATTGCAGCGCTGACAGAACGAGTTATGCATTCAAAACCCCACGACAACCATCTAAGAACAGGCTAGACCTATGGATCATCACATCGCAAAGTGCACAATATAGGGGCAAATACCATGAAAGTTATGCAACTGCTACCCGAGCTCAACAGTGGTGGTGTAGAGCGCGGAACATTAGAAATTGCGCAAGCACTCTGTCAGGCAGGTCATCAATCTGTTGTGGTATCTAATGGTGGGCGTCTGGTGGCACAGCTAACAGCTGAGGGCTCTCAGCATATTGAGCTACCGATTCATAAAAAAGCATTGTCTAGCCTGTGGCAGATCAAGCCATTAAGACAGTGTATCTTGGCAGAACAGCCCGATATTATCCATGTCCGCTCCCGTGTGCCTGCTTGGTTGACACATTTTGCCCTCAAGGGTTTAACCGCAGCGCAACGCCCACATTTGGTCAGCACGGTACATGGTTTTTATTCGATTAATCGCTATAGCGCCATCATGACCCGTGCCGAAAAAGTCATTGCAGTATCGGATAGCGTGGTCGACTATATTCAACACAACTATCCTAACTGCCCTACAGAAGATATTGTGCGTATTTATCGGGGGATCGACCCAAGTGCTTTCCCTTTTGCTTACCGCCCGACAGAGGCGTGGTTACAACAGGTCTATCAGGCCTTCCCCGCCCTCCAAAATAAATTTCTAATTTGTCTTCCCGGGCGCATCACACGCTTAAAGGGGCATGAAACACTCATTCAACTGGTGCAAAATCTAGCACAGCACTACCCACAACTACATGCCGTTATTGTCGGCGGCGCTGTCGCCAAGAAACAAGCCTATTTAGATGAGTTAAAACAACGTGTTGCACAGCAAGGACTGCATGACAAAATCACCTTTGTCGGTCATCGCAGTGATATTCGTGAATGGCTGGCTTTGAGTGATGTGGTGTTATCACTTTCCACTCAAGCAGAAACCTTTGGACGTACAGCCTTAGAGGCATTGAGTGTGGGGACACCTGTGATCGGCTGGCAGCGCGGTGGTGTAGCAGAAATTTTAAGTCAGTGCTACCCTGCTGGATTGGTAGCCATTGATGATCTTGCTGCCTTGCAAACCTGTTTAGAGCAACACATTGAACAACCTGCCGTGATGCATCCGGTTGATCAATTTAGTTTAGCCAGTATGTGCCATGAAACACTGTCGCTTTATCAGGCACTGGTTAAGCCCTAAGCATTGAATAAGACTAAAACATTGAATAAGACCTAAGTATTTAAAATGTTTAGATAAATTTAACCCGAACATTGCATCCTGCAGTATTCGGGTTAAGTTCGGTCGTGTTTTCAAAAACCTTTACAACATCTTTCCTTGATATGATCATTTCCTTGATCGCTTGTCCTTCAGCTGAGTCTTCCTTAGTGGGATATTCCATTCCCGGTCCATGTGCTGATGTTTATAGATTAATGTCAAAAGCTTATTTAAACCATTGGCAATAGATTTAAAACCCTGTACGCCATTTCTCACATTAGATTTACAATCGTATCGATCACTGATGAGCAAAAATGAAATCAAAAGATTGGTATAAAAATCAATCATAATTTTTTGCATAATATTTTTAAGCTTTTACCAGCATAAAGCTTGCAGTTAGCAATGCTTTTGATACACTCAAAACCCCCTTTTATTTTTTAACGCACCGAGGCAAAGTGACATGAAAGTAGGTCTGGTCGGTTGGCGCGGGATGGTTGGTTCCGTCCTTATGCAACGTATGGTTGAAGAGAATGATTTCGAACACATTGAACCATTCTATTTCTCTACCAGTAACGCAGGTGGTGAAGCACCTCGCTTTGGCGGCAAGACCGCACCAGCACTTATGGATGCAACGGACATTAGTCGTCTGAAGCAAATGGATGTCATTATTACCTGTCAAGGTGGTGACTATACTTCAGACATCTTCCCTAAACTCAAAGCTGAAGGCTGGGCAGGTTACTGGATTGATGCAGCATCCACCTTGCGTATGGAAGATGACGCCATTATTGTGTTAGATCCCGTCAATGCCAAAGTCATCAAAGATGGTCTAAGCAAAGGCATCAAAACCTTCGTGGGTGGTAACTGCACAGTTTCACTGATGTTAATGGGCGTTGGTGCGCTGTTCCAAAATAACTTGGTCGAATGGCTTTCTGCCATGACTTACCAAGCAGCTTCTGGTGCTGGCGCACAAAATATGCGCGAGTTGATCACAGGTATGGGTTATCTCTACAACAACACCAAGACGCTATTGGATGATCCTAAATCTGCCATCTTAGACATTGACAGTAAAATCGCAGAATTACAGCGTGGTGAAGGCTTCCCAGATGCGCAGTTTGGTGTGCCATTGGCAGGTTCATTGATTCCATACATCGACAAACAACTGGAAAGTGGTCAATCCAAAGAAGAATGGAAAGGTCAGGTTGAAACCAATAAGATCTTAGGCAATATCCATCAAACCATTCCTATCGATGGTCACTGTGTCCGTATTGGTGCGATGCGTTGTCATTCACAAGCATTGACCATTAAGTTGAAAAAAGATGTGCCACTCAATGAAATTGAAGACATGATTGCACAGTCCAATCCTTGGGCAAAAGTAATTCCCAATACCCGTGAAGCATCTATGCAAGACCTCACACCCGTTGCCGTAACAGGTACCTTGTCTGTTCCGGTCGGTCGTCTACGTAAGCTCAATATGGGCAAAGAGTACTTAGGTGCTTTCACAGTAGGTGACCAACTGCTTTGGGGTGCGGCAGAACCACTCCGTCGCATGCTACGCATCTTGTTGGATTATAAGCAATCTTAAGATTTTGCTCCCACACAAAACCAATACGCCAGCCGATCTTCTGATCGGCTTTTTTGTGCTTTATCACCTCAGCGCTTATGTTTCAGAACTTATGTCGCCTCAAAGCGTATGTTGCCTTGGAGTTTATGTTGCCTCAAAGCTTATGTCGCCTTGGAATTTATATTGTCTCAGAATTGATCTTAGGTTGAAACTTCACATAGCATTCAACGCTTTATTCTGTGACATATTATGCTACGTCCTGTCAATATAAGCGCTGACCTAGACAAAGCTGACTGCAAGCAAAATAAAAGGAGGGGTGGTGATTGCTGATGACAACTCACTCATTCACACACTGAAGCATTCGCAAATTTGCATATTTCGTTTTAACATAGCGCTTCTTTGACCATCTCGGCGCGTCAGCAAATGAATACCATTGCACTCATTTATATGGGCGGAACCTTTGGTTGTGTCGGTACACCATTGGCACCGATGCCACCACAAGACTTCCTACCGCAACTACAGCATTATGCGCAAGCCGCATGGCCAATTCAGTGCTTTGCCGCAGCAAATATCAAAGACAGCAGTGCCTGTGATGCCGCAGACTGGCTTGAATTGATCGTACAAATTCAACACTTACAACAACAAGGCATCCAGCACTTTGTGGTTATTCATGGCACAGATACACTCAGCTATGCTGCTGCCACCCTGAGTCAATTTTTACATCGCAGCTGCCATGTTATTTTTACGGGTAGTCAATATCCGCTATTAAACCCCAATGGTCATGGCTTAGCCCCAGACAGCGATGCAAAGCATAATTTACAATACAGTCTAGAGACGATCTGCAATGTTCCAGCAGGTGTCTATGTTGCTTTTGATCAGCAACTCTTTGCCGGTCACAGCACACGTAAACAACACCGCAATGCCAACGATGCGTTTACCGGCACCCTGATCCAGCAGAACACGATAGATCACCTGCCCAGCACTGCTGCATGGCAAATTAATGCTGATCACATCAAAAAAGCGCAGCAATTTCAGATAATGAATTGGATGATCATGCCCAATCGCCTAGATTATTTAGCACAGCAACTGGCAGGACTAAAAAACAACAGCCCCGATTGTTTAATCCTACAAGCCTATGGCACAGGAAATTTAGCGGTAGATCATGCTGCCATCGCGCAGTTACAGCAGCTCAAAATAGCTGGCTGCCTCAATATCCTCAGCAGTCAAGTGCCTTTCGGAAAAATGCAGCAAAGTTATGCCATTAGTGATTGGGTACAGCAAAGTGCCATTGTCATTGATGATTGTCAGGCACCAGCCGAGCTATATGCCAAAAGCCTACGCTTTTATTTACAATACCCCGACTGTACCGCACGTTATCAACATTGGTCCCATCAAACACATTAGAGGTCACTATGCAACGTTTTGCAATTGGAATAGAGTTTTGCGGAACTCGCTATCGTGGCTGGCAAACGCAACAAGCGGGTGTGCGTAGCATTCAGCAAACCATAGAAACCGTACTCTCAAAGATCGCAGACGAACCGATTAGCCTACATGGCGCAGGACGTACCGATGCCGGCGTACATGCCACCAATATGGTGGCGCATTTTGATACTCAAGCCATACGCCCAGAACGCGGTTGGATCATGGGGGCAAATAGTCAACTTCCCAAAGATATTGCCATTCAATGGATTCAGGCCATGGACCAAGATTTCCATGCGCGTTTTAAAGCACAAGCACGCCGTTATCGCTATGTGGTCTATCACTCACCGCGTCGCCCGGCACTACTGTACAAGCAAGTGACCCATGCGTACTACCCGCTCAACGTAGAAAAGATGATTGCTGCTGCAAAAAAATTTGAAGGCACCCATAATTTTGAAAGCTTTCGTGCTGCAGCCTGTCAGTCCAATCAGCCTGTGCGCCATGTAAAGCATTGCCGTCTGATTCAGCATGGACCTTTTCTCATTTTAGATATTCAAGCCGATGGCTTCTTACATCACATGGTCCGTAACATCATGGGCTGTTTATTAGAGATCGGGCAAGAATGTTATGACATTGCCCATATCGATGAGATTTTTGCGGCACAAGACCGTAAAGCTGCTGGCATTACCGCACCACCGGATGGTCTGTATTTTATCCATGCAGACTACCCTGCACAGTTTAATTTGCCGCACATTCCACTCGGACCGCAGTGGCTCAATATGCCGGATTAACCCGCTCACTCAGACTTCGCATGTAGCGTTAACCAACAAGCGCCCCCTGTATGGAGGCGCTTGTTGGTTATGATGTATTTGAATGAGCTAAGCGTCAATATCGATCTAATCAGCGCTAAGCAGAGCGTTGTTTGCGTTTGCGATATTCAACCGGTGTTTCATTGGTCCAGCGTTTAAATGCTCGATAAAAAGTACTTGGCTCCGAAAACCCGGTTAAATACACAATACGCTCAACACTTTCACTGGTATTGGCGAGTAATTTCTTGGCTAAGCGACAACGGTAGTCAGACAAAATTTGTTGAAAGCTCGTGTCTGCTTCACTTAACTGGGTACGTAAACGACGAGAGGTAATATGCAATTGCGCGGCCACCGTCTCCAATGTGGTTTCACCACTTTCCAGACTGGCGCCAATGGCACGGCGTACTTCCCCCACCAGATCATAACGCGCCAATTCTTGCAACTTTTCAATCGCGAGCTGTTCATGTAACTGTAGCAATTCAGGTTCAGCCTGCCACAAGGGATGGGTTAAGACTGCCGCATCAAAATATAAACGGGTTTCTCTTTGCCCCAAACTGACGGGACATTCATAGACGCGTAAATATTCCTCTTCTGCTGCGCCATCTGCAAAATCAAAGTCGATGTAAATCGGTTGAAAGCGTCCTTCGGTAATAAATTTAAAAAACCGTAAAATGCCTGAAATTGCACATTCAGAAAAATGTCGATTGACGATGCTTTTACTCCACGGTTGTACACCGTTACTGAGATAGCATCGCCCATCTTCTTCCACCACCAACTTGGCATGGAAGGCATCACTAATCAGACGTTGATAGGCCAAAGCTCGGGTTAAGCCCTCACCAAAAGTACCACTACTCATAAATAAATGTTCAATGACTTGCCCACGATATAAAGGCAGATACTCACCTAAATGCAGACCAATATCAGGGTCTTTGCTGACTTCTTCAGCAGCCACCCAAAAGGCATATTGTGCGCTGAGCGGGGTACGCGCATTTTGCTCAAGCATGTTTAACGCCACACCAGCCCTGGTCAAAATTTCCTCTGTGGGTAGGTCTGCTCGACGTATTGCTTGATAACCTAATCGTAGTACGACAGAAGCATCAGTTAGCTGACTCACGCTATTCCCATCCTTGTATGTTATTCATTTTTACTTGAAAGATTTTTTAGAGCTTAGCCGCGATTGACCATACTGACAATCATTATTCGCAAATTTTTGTAGGAAGACGTTCGTGTTATGTTCACCTATTGAACTGACTGATCTGCGTACCAGCAACAATAATACTTGTGCTTTGTCTTAAAAATATCTATAATTTGCGCCTTTACAACCGTATCATTTTTTATTTTTAGGTAGGTTATGGCCAATAAAGAGGAACTAATCGAGTTCGAAGGCGTTGTCACCGAAACGCTACCCAATACCATGTTCCGCGTACGTTTAGAAAATGGACATGAAGTTATTGCCCATATCTCTGGGAAAATGCGTAAACACTACATCCGTATCTTAACCGGTGACAGTGTTAAAGTTGAAATGACGCCTTATGATTTAACCAAAGGTCGTATCACTTACCGTGCCCGTTAAGTTTTACATGCCGCGAATAGCCAATAAGCAATTTTTGGTCGCGCTGTAAAGTTAAAACCAGTGCTGTAAACGATCCACTATTCGCGATAAAACACTCAGCAAATCTTGCATGGGTGTTTTTTGTGTATCTGCGTTTTGGCTTAGCAAAGCTATTTTTGCTGACGCTCAGGCATATAATCACCTCCGTTTAATACCAATAATCACTAGTCGCATCGCACTGAGATAAGATACAGATTCATCCTAAACCGAAACTGCTTATTGACAAAATTTACATCGCTCAACATTTTACTATGCGTACCTCATGCCAGACTTGCGACGTATAGATCGCAGCCGTTCTTTCAAAATTGCCATAAAAAAACGTAGCACCTAGGCTACGTTTTTAGGCATAGAAAAATACTGACCTTAAAATGCATCTAATGCTGCAACGACAGCATCACCCATTGCAATGGTACCCACTTTCTGCATACCTGTAGACATAATATCCGCTGTGCGCAAACCCTGATCCAATACAGCACCCACTGCGCTCTCAATCGCTTTCGCTGCTTCTTCCTCACGGAATGTATAACGCAGCATCATCGCCACCGATAAAATCGTTGCCAATGGATTCGCGATATTTTGTCCAGCAATGTCTGGTGCAGAACCATGACATGGCTCATACATTCCCTTGCCTTTTTCATCTAGAGATGCAGAAGGTAACATTCCAATCGAACCGGTTAACATAGCTGCTTCATCAGAGAGAATGTCACCAAATAAATTACCCGTCACCACCACATCGAATTGTTTCGGCGCACGTACCAGTTGCATGGCTGCGTTATCGACATACATATGAGACAATTGAATGTCTGGGTATTCCGCTTGCTGCAACTCAGTTACGGTTTGACGCCAAAGTTCTGTAACTTCTAAGACATTGGCTTTATCAACAGAACAGACCTTTGAACCCCGTAAACTCGCCAGTTCAAAGGCAACTTTGGCAATACGCTTAATTTCTGACTCAGCATAAACATCGGTATTAAAGCCTTGCTTTTCACCGTTTTCTAACTCGCGTATACCACGAGGTTGACCAAAGTAAATTCCACCGGTCAATTCACGTACAATCAAGATATCTAAACCAGCCACGATTTCTGCTTTAAGACTAGAAGCATCAGCCAATTGTGGATATAAAATGGCAGGGCGCAAATTGGCAAATAAATTTAATTCACTGCGAATCTGCAATAAACCGCGTTCAGGACGTATAGAGCGCTCAATCTGTTCCCATTTTGGTCCACCCACAGCCCCCAATAAGATCGCATCAGCTTGTTCTGCTTGTGCCGCCGTTGCTGCAGGATAAGGCACGCCATGGGCATCAATTGCGGCACCCCCCAACACACCATGTTCCCAACTCAAGCCTAGCTGTAATTTGGCATTGATTTTATGCAGTACTTTTTCTGCAGCAGCCATAATTTCTGGACCAATACCATCACCAGCTAAGATTAATATTTGCTTTTTCATATGTATTCCATTTAGTCGTTAACATGTATGCAACAGCGTTCGCAGCCCAGTCATTTATATTTTGAGCTCTACAAACTCACTTACCCCAGTTAAGCTATTGTAAGGTCGACAAAAACGGCGAATCGTCTTTTGATCTTGTAGCAAATCTATGCACAAAGGTGTCGGTGCTGAGACATTAAGCAAGCTACCTGTCCCAGCAATACGTTGTCGATATAGCTTAAAGGTATATCGGTGCTTCGGGGTAAAACGGTGGATGATATAAAAGGTTTCGGCATACTGTGGTGAAATAGGATAAAAACGAATTGCCAATTCATGCTGTTCTGCCGATATTTTTAAGAACAAGGCATTACGGTCCTGCGCTGCTCCCGTCAAGCCAATATAGCCTTGCTTGATCGCGACAGGATTAATGCGTTTATTTTTTTCATCAACAATACTGAGCTTGTCCAAGCGCGCAAACTCACAATTCACCGCACCACTACAGTACACTTCTACCCTATTTTTAGTTTTAGCTGGTTGCTCACTGTGCTTAATCCGTGCTTTCTCATACGCAAATTGTGTACTCTGACATGCACTGAGCAAGACAGCCAAAATAATAAGCAGAACATGGCACGCATAGCCCTTAATCATACATCCACCCAACGATCATGACGTCACAACATAACAACAAGATGCTCTGCATGTTAGCAAGACTTTTAGGTGCATGCCATATTTTTAAAAACTGCTTTAAACTTCAATATTTTGGAACACCCAAGGGCGCTGCTGTTTCACCTTATCCTCATAAGAGCGGATATCTTCAGCCGCTTGTAGGGTCAAACCGATATCATCTAAACCATTTAATAGGCAATGTTTACGGAATGGATCTACTTCAAATGCAAATTGCTGACCATCTGAGCGAATAACAAGTTGCTGCGCCAAATCAATTGTTAATTGATAGCCTTCTTCAGCCTTACATTGCTGAAATAGCTCATCTACAATATCTTCAGCCAATACAACAGGTAACATGCCATTTTTAAAGCAGTTATTATAGAAAATATCGGCAAAACTTGGTGCAATTACGGTTCTAAAACCATATTCACTCAAAGCCCAAGGTGCATGTTCACGACTAGAGCCACAGCCAAAGTTTTGGCGTGCCAATAAGATATTGGCAGACTGATAGCGTGCTTGATTTAAAACAAAGTCAGGGTTTAACGGACGTTTGCTATTATCTTGCCCTAAGTAACCTTCATCCAAATAACGTAATTCATCAAATAAATTGACACCAAAACCAGTACGCTTAATCGACTTTAAAAATTGCTTTGGGATAATCAAATCTGTATCGACATTGGCACGATCTAAAGGTGCGGCGATACCTTGTTCTACGGTATATGCTTTCATGTTATTTTCCCCTTAGAATCCACGTACATCAACAAAGTGACCCGCAATTGCTGCAGCCGCTGCCATCGCAGGGCTCACCAAATGGGTGCGTCCACCATTGCCCTGACGCCCTTCAAAATTACGGTTTGAAGTCGAAGCACAATGTTCTCCGGGCTGTAATTTATCGGCATTCATTGCCAAACACATCGAACACCCCGGTTCACGCCATTCAAAACCTGCTTCAATAAAGATTTTATCTAAACCTTCTTGCTCAGCTTGTTGTTTCACCAAACCAGAACCAGGCACAATCATCGCTTGTTTAATACTTTTTGCAACCTTACGCCCACGAATCACTTCAGCAGCAGCACGCATATCTTCAATACGTGAGTTGGTACAAGAGCCGATAAATACACGATCCAATGGAATATCTGCTAAGGCTTGACCTGCATTTAAGCCCATATATTGATAGGCACGCTGCCAATCATTACGCTGCACCTCATCTCGCGCTTGTTCCAAGGTCGGTACTGCTGCTGAAATGGCGATCACCATCTCAGGCGATGTTCCCCAAGAGACTTGTGGCTCAATGTCTTCACCACGAATTTCAACCACATGGTCAAATACAGCATCCTCATCTGAATGCAAGCTATTCCAATAAGCAACGGCTGCATCCCATTGTGCGCCTTTCGGCGAATAAGGACGATCTTTGACATATTCAATGGTCTTGTCATCAACAGCAACCATACCGACTCGCGCACCAGCCTCAATTGCCATATTACAAACAGTCATGCGACCTTCCATCGACATATCTCTAAAGACCTGACCACCAAACTCAATGGCATAACCAGTACCACCAGCCGTACCGATTTTAGCAATGATGGCCAAAACCACATCCTTAGACGTCACGCCGCTACCCAATTGACCATCCACACGGACCAACATGTTTTTCATTTTCTTTTGCACAAGGCATTGGGTAGCCAAAACATGTTCAACCTCAGATGTACCGATACCATGTGCCAAGCAAGCAAAAGCACCATGCGTTGCGGTATGTGAGTCACCACAAACCACGGTCATACCTGGCAATGTTAAACCTTGTTCAGGTCCAACCACATGTGCAATCCCCTGACGGATATCATGAATATCGAATTGTGCAATCGAAAATTTCTTACAGTTATCATCTAAAGTTTGTACTTGTATGCGCGAGGTATCATCTTCAATACCGGCAATCCCCTGTACCCGCTCCTGATGAGAAGTCGGGACATTATGATCAGGGGTGGCAATGTTGGCACTTAAACGCCACGGTTGACGTCCTGCCAATTGCAAGCCTTCAAAAGCTTGTGGTGAAGTCACTTCATGTAAAAGATGGCGATCGATGTATAACAAGCTCGAACCATCATCGCGTTGTTTTACTAAATGATCATCCCACAATTTGTCATATAAGGTCTTGCCTGTTGGTTTTTTGCCTGCCATGTCGTGTTACTCCATAGGACTGGGTACTTTTAATACAATCATTATAGCGACAAATTATCATAAATCTAATTTATCATTTTTATAGATTCATAAACTTTTAGGAATGAATTAAGCCTTTTTACAAAATAATTGCGAGAAAAAGATTATTTTTACAAATATCGCTATACATAGCAGTTAATAATGATTATCATTTAACGTAATATTTTTTAGACAGCGAGGTAAACTCTATGTCTTTTTTTCAGAGATTTTTGCGCTACAACAAAACGACCTTAAAGAAGACCTTTAGTTATTACATTTTGCACATTACGGTAGCCATGTTGGTTGCTTATATGGTGACAGGTCAACTTTGGATGGCAATGACACTCAGTTTATTAGAGCCAACCGTACAAGCATTTGCCTTTTTCTTTCATGAAAAGGTTTGGGATCGCCGCTTAAAACGAAAAAAATCTGCTGATGTATCGAATAACATCATTCCAAGTTAAAACAATAAATTACATCTAATCCCAATCGCATAAAAGCTAGCTGAGACTGGCTTTTATGCGTTTTAGAGCGTGTATTTATGATCTTTTTTATGATTTTTTTATGATCTCTAACAAATATTGTTTGTAATTTTCAAACCAAACAAAACTTTTAAGAATATATAAGCAGCGGCGAAAACAGCATAGCTCGCATGCTATCTGCTCTGCGTACTTAAAACATTTGCTGAAAATGCTGCAACACTGGCGAAAGATTATTTTTCTTCCAGCATAGAGCAATTTGATAAGGTTGAGCTTGTTGCAAAGCGATAACCGCCAACGCCGTGGGGCTAAGCAAATACAGTTGGTGCTCTGCCAATACTGTCATTGCAGGGTATTGTTGTAGCAGTGCAATACTCATTTGCTCAGAAGCGATCTGCCAGTGTGCCAAACACTGCATCTGCTGTTGTGTTAGCCATTCATAAAAAAAAGTATGGCAAGCATAATCATCGCCTAGACTAATACAGCTTAATTGAGAAACATGGCGCTTTAATACGCTAAGCTGACGATATGGGCTAATGCAATAGAGTTGTTCTGTTGCCAAGATTTTATACAAGAGCTGATGCTCTGGTGGATCTACCCGACCAGCAAACATGATCACATCAACCTGATCGGTGATCAAATCTCGATATAACGAGCGATTAGATCCCAGCGTTATGCTCAACTGTACTTTGGGATATTTCTCAACAAAAGCCAATAAGGGCTGACGGAGGTAATGACTCACCAGACTCGGTAATACTGCTATTTTTAAATGACCTACAATATGTTGCTGGCGAAAAAGATTGAGACAATTTTGACTGTGTTGTAACAACTGCTGAGCATGTTGATAGAACACTCGCCCTTCAGCACTGATAAAAAGTCGGCGTTGCTCACGATGAAATAACGCTACGCCCAAACGAAGTTCTAATGCTTTGATACGTGCACTGATATTCGAAGGCACACAATGCATTTTCTCTGCCGCAGCATAAATACTACCTTCTTCGACTACAGCACAGAACATCGCCAACTGTGAGAGTTTAATCGACATGCTTGCTTTGCCTCCCCAGCTTAAAGTTTTATTTGACCGATGTCATGGGCAGCATCAACACGCGATCTGCACTGGCAATGGTTGATTGACGATGGGCAATAAAAATGCGCGTCATAGCTAAGGCCCGAATTTGCCGATTAATCCACAGCTCATTGTCTACATCTAGATGACTGGTTGCCTCATCCATAAATAAAATACTCGGTCTACGGTATAACGCGCGTGCGATAAACAAGCGTTGCATTTGCCCACCCGATAAACTTGATCCCAATGCGCTGATCAAAGTTTGTAGTCCCATTGGCATCTGCATGATTTCATCAAAAATATTACAGGCTTTGGCACAAGCAATGATGTGCTCCATATCTGGGTGTAAATCAAAGGCACAAATATTATCGGCAATAGAGCCGGCAAATAATTTGTCATCTTGCAGTACACAAGCAATACGCTGTCGATACTGCTGCAACCCCATCTGATAAATATCACAGTTATTGAAGAGTATCCGACCTTGGCTCGGCACTAACAGTCCAGTCATGAGTTTGAGTAAGGTTGATTTTCCAACCCCAGAAACACCCGTAATTGCCACACTTTCACCAGCGTTAATGCTAAAGTTTAATTGTTCAAAAATAGGGCTCGATAAACGGTCATAGCCATAACCCAAGTTTTGTAGCACCAAACTGGCAGCCCCTTGGGTACCAGAAGCGATATGCAAGGTTTGTTGCTGTTGAGGCTCAACTGGCGAAAGTGCAATATCGGATAGACGTTCATTGTGCAAAGCTAACATTTTGAATTGTAGTAATAGATCGATCAGGTTTGCTGCTCGATCTGAAAACTGCGCACGATATAAATTGAAAGCAACAAACATTCCCAAAGTCAATTGCTGCTGCATAACCAGCACTGCGCCTAGCCATAAAATTAAAATTTGATCCAGTGCTGCGATCAGGCTATTCATCCCACCATACAGCATATCTAGACGGGTGACCCGAATACCGGCATTGATACTGTCGATATTGAGATTCATCCAGAAGCGCGTACGCATATCGGTTAAACCCAGCGCTTTAACTGTAGAAATGGCATATAGACTTTCCATGAAGTTGGAATTGGCACGTGCCTGTTTAATAATTTGTTCTTCAGCAGCTTGTTTATATAAACGAAAAGTCAGCATTCTCAGCAGCACATAGAGCGCAGTAAAAGCCAACACGACCCCTAAAAGCCAGCCACCATAAAGATACATCATGACCACTAAAGCCGTCAGCATCAACGCGTCAATCAAACTCCCCATCAGTCCTGTCGTCAGCGTCTGCCCTACCTGTTGTAATGACATAAAACGTGATTGGATATCACCAAGATTACGCTTTTCAAAATACTGTAAAGGTAATTTGAGCAGATGCTCAAAGAAGCTCTGCTGCCATTGAATATTGATCAGGCTATCCATCAATACAGTGATCCATGCACGGAACATCGCGATCACGGTACGAATCAGAATAAAAATAAATAACCCCAAACAAATCAGTGTCAGCAGATCATCATCTTTGGCCAAAATTACATGATCCATCACCAATTGTGTCCCCACAGGTAACAACAGATTAATCGCTTCAAATAACAGTGAAAAAATGAAAATTTTACTTAAGCTCCCCCCTAAGCCATCAATGTTTTTGAGTAAATCGCGAAAGCTGATTTTTTGCCGTTGCGCTTTGACATCAAAATCCGGTGTGGGCCAGAGCTCCAAAGCAACCCCAGTAAAATGTTGTGAAAGCTCTGTCAGACGCAAGACTTTTCGCCCAAATGCTGGATCATGCACAATGACCTTATTGTGTTTTACCGCAACCAACACCACAAAATGATTGAGATCCCAATGCAAAATACAGGGAGTTCTTAGTTGATTTAATTCATGTAAATCTAGCGAAAGTGCTCGCGAACTGAACTTAAGTTGACTGGCTATTTCTATCAAGCGAGCCAAGTTCATTCCCTGTACAGAAATATCATAATGCTGCCTTAAGCTCAGTAAATCGATATCTTTGCGGTAATAACGGCAAATCATCAGCAGGCAGACCAAACCACACTCCGCGAGTTCTGTTTGTAAAAGCTGGGGAACGCGTGCACGAAAGCTTAAATACAGTCTATTCTTTAAATCTGTCGCAGTTTTTTTAGTCATGTGTCTGCTCCAGCAATCCGTTGTGAAAGACTGTAAAAAGGACTAAAAACCCATTGATATAGCGGACGTTTTTCTAAAAATAATATCGCTTGCACTTGCATACCTGCGTGCAATTGCAAGGTTTGACCTTGCCATTCGATATGTTTATGTCTGGGTTGAATTTGAATTTTATACAATGCGACCTGTTGATCTTTCGGCGCACTAGCATATTTGGCTAACTCATTGCTTGAGGCAGGCACCTTCGACACTTGCTGAATAACCGCCTGAAATTGTCCAAATTTTTCATAAGGAAAAGCGTCATAGCGCAAGTTGACTGGATCACCCACCCGAATATATGGCAGTACGCTATTGGGTAACCAGAGCACCACACTGAAAGTCCGATGCGGTGCTTTAGATCCGGCTGATAATTGCAATAATGCATCACCAGCCTGTACCACCTGCCCCACGCTAGCAATGATGTTTTCGATATAACCTGCTCGAGGTGCCTTAACCACCAGAATATCTGTTGCAGCAATTTCTGCGAGTTGTCTCTGCAATGCTTTGGCTTGCACTTGCTGTTCTAAAATTTGTCGATCAAAATCGCTGACAACAGTTTGTATTTTCTTTTCTAGCTCATTGATTTCTAGAACATATTGCAGAAGCTGGGCACTGATATTCTCCACTGCTGTCTGTCGTTCATAAGATAAATGCCGTAAATTATTGACTTGTTCCCGATTCACCAGTCCTTGTTTAAGATATTGCGCATAATCTTTCGCGATGTCCTGCATTTCTTTCAACCCCACTTGCGCAGCATAAAAACGTTGTATGCCACGCTGATGAACTTGACGGTATTGCGCCAATTGTTGTTGCATCGCGACCAAAGAGCGCTGTTTATTGTGTTCGAGTAAACCCATCATCGCCTGATGATCTGAGATCTGTTGCCGAATGCTGTCGACCGAAGCATGACTAATATTTCCTGCTGTACTATTGCGACTCACATCTAAATGCATCAATACATCACCCGCCGCGACAGACTGCCCGGTATTATGTGCAAGCTTGATGATATGCCCTGCTTGTGGTGCAGTCACATTCACGGGTTGCGGGAAACTCACCACCTCACCTTGTACATTGACACGTCGGGAAAACTGCCCAAAGACTACAAAGAGAATCAGCACACATAACACCAACACTGCAAATACCGCAAAGGCCGTACTCGGTAAATCCGAGACCAGTAATGCCTTAGCATGCCAACGGCTACGATTGGCTTGTAGAGCTTCTTTACGAAAGATCGAATTGGCGGGATCTTGGTCAGACATCAGTCTTCAGCGTATGGGTTGCTTATTATGTTTTAAACCTAACCAAAATATTTGCAGCACACTGTAATGCTTTTTCGGTACAAATGCAGACCATCTGCAAAGCTTGTTATTGCTCATAGAGTATTAAAAGGTAAAACGATACATGGCAGGCAATACTCGACCAGATGAGATGAGATGAGATGAGATGAGATGAGATGAGATGATGCCGCAGCTGCTGAAAAAACAACATAAACAAAAATAGAGCATGCCCAAGCATACTCTATTCAAATGATCAAAATACTGATAGCAACAGCATGCCGCAGCAACTGTCTAGCAGTTTGAGTCAGACCAAGAGCAGTGCTCAGTCTTAAGCTATATGACGGATGAAACCATAAAACAATGTTAAACAAAATACGCAATATCCTACGGAGAAGATGACTTAGCTCGCTCCAGAGGAAATATTTGAAATGGAAGGTTTAAGTGATGAAAAGATAGCTGAACTAATGGTTTTACCAATCTGTAAACCGAGATTGGCAATGCCACTACCAATGTATTTTCCTACAGACGTTGCCAGCTCTTTATTACCAGATGCACCTGCCAACTGACCACCAATTTGACCGCCAATTTCACCAGCAATATTGCTGATTGCATCTGAGAAAATACCTGAACCAGATACCCATTCGATTTGTGCTGGGTTTAATTCTTTCATAGCAATAACGATGCTCCTTTGGGTTGTGAAAGAAATCTTATTCACTTGAAACTACCTTGAAAATTTAACGATTAAAAGTAATTAAAAATGAACAGAGCACATCACAAAAAAAGCACAGCCATAAAATATAACCATGAATATCAAGTTTTTATATTTTATTTTTATTCAACTTAACACATTAACTGCAAAGCTTGTAGCAGATACAGCTATTCAGATCAGAACATAAAACTCAAAAAGCTCAACCATGTGAGCTTTTTGAGTGAGAAAAGACAGCGGAAGAAAGTACTTCGTTAAAAAACCAACCCACTATGCAGCATTAACTTAAGTATTAAAGTTTAGGCATCAACCCATTGACCATTTTGATAAAAGATACTCCACTTGGTCGCTTTACCGTCTTTTTCTGAAGCAACATATTGTACTTGTTGCTTACGGCTAAACTTCACGATCGTTGGATTACCTTCTGGATCGCAATCAGGGGCTTCGAGTAAAAATTGGTATTTGGGATCAAGCTGTGCGGCTACTGTACGCAGCTCCGCAACTTTAGGTGCGCGTGTTTCACGAATTTTCGGGAACTTACTGGCTGCTAAAAACAGCCCCGCAGCGCCATCCCGCAATACAAAATAGTCATCATGCTTACTTGAACGCAAATGTTCCATTTTGATCGGATCAACACGTGGTGGCGCAGGCTGACCATTCTTCAAGACTTTACGTGTATTTTCACATTGCATGCATGCAAAATATGGTCCGAAACGTCCAGTTTTGAGCTGCATTTCGCCATCGCATTTATCACATGGAATGGTCGGACCATCATAGCCTTTAATTTTAAACTCACCTTGCTCCAGCTCATAGCCATCGCAGTCTGGGTTATTACCGCAGATATGCAGCTTTCGACCACCATCAATAACATAGCTATCCATTGCCGTACTACAACATGGACAACGTTTTTTCGACATCAGGTCCGCTGTTTCAGCACTATCGTCATCAGACAACACCGCCAAAGACTCTACTGGTGTTAGGTTGAGCGTGCCCTTACAACGTTCTTTCGGAGGCAAGTTATAACCGGAACAACCGAGAAACACACCTGTTGTGCCAGTACGGATTTGCATGGCACGGTCACACTCAGGACAATGTACTGCTTCAACTTCTACTGGCACATTGCGACGCATACCTTGTTCACTTTGCGCGGTACTGAGGCGATTTTTAAAATCACCATAGAAGCTATCTAGCAATTCTTTCCAGTTCCGATCGCCCGCAGCGACTTTATCCAGTTGCCCTTCCAAATCTGCGGTGAAAGCATAATTCATTAAATTATTAAAACTCTCATCGAGGCGATCTGTGACGATCTCGCCCATTTTTTCGGCAAATAAACGACGGTTTTCTAATTTAACATAGCCACGATCTTGAATGGTCGAAATAATCGCCGCATAAGTCGATGGTCGACCAATGCCGCGTTTTTCCAGTTCTTTGACCAAGGATGCTTCGGTAAAACGTGCTGGTGGCTTAGTAAAGTGCTGAGAAGGATCAAGTTTATTGAGCTTTAACGGCTCACCGACTTTAACTGCTGGCAGCAATACATCATCATCTGATTTATTGGCACCGCGCACTTTGGTAAAGCCATCAAAAACTAGCGTACGTCCTTTGGCTTTGAGTTCCACATCTGCAGCTGTCACCAAAAGAGTAGACGATAAGTACTCCGCAGGGGTCATTTGACATGCCACAAACTGACGCCAAATTAAGTCATATAACCGCTGTGCATCACGCTCTGTACCCGTAAGTTGATCACCCTTGAGTGCCACATTGGATGGACGAATTGCCTCATGCGCTTCTTGTGCATTGGCTTTATTGCCATAACGATTTGGCTTGGTCGGTAAGTAACGCTCGCCGTACTCTTTTTCAATATGACTGCGCACCATATTGACCGCATCGTCGCTTAAGAAGGTGGAGTCGGTACGCATATAAGTAATAAAACCAGCCTCATACAGACGCTGTGCCAACATCATGGTTTTCTTGACCGAGAAGCCTAAACGCGTACTGGCAGCTTGTTGTAAGGTTGAGGTGATATAAGGCGCACTGGGATTGACTTTCGTGGGTTTGTCTTCACGTTGACTCACCACGTAATTGGCATCTTTTAAAATTGCCAATAACGCATCGGTCTGTGCTTTGTTTTTTAGCTTGAGCGTTTTGCCCGCTTGCTTCACCGCTTCGAGTCGAATTTGCGCCGCTTCACTTTCAGTGTCTGCAAAGACTTGCCAATATTCTTCAGGAATAAATGCCCGAATTTCACGTTCACGCTCGACCACCAATTTGACCGCAACCGATTGCACACGTCCTGCGGACAAACCTCGTGCAATTTTTTCCCACAACAGCGGTGAAATCATAAAGCCAACAACACGGTCCAAGAAACGACGTGCTTGCTGTGCATTGACTTTATTGGTATCGAGACGTTCTGGGTGTTTAAAGGCATCTTGAATGGCGTTTTTGGTAATTTCGTTAAAAACCACACGTTGATAACGGGTATCATCGCCACCAATCACTTCTTTTAAATGCCAAGCAATCGCTTCCCCTTCGCGGTCCAAATCCGTTGCCAGATAGACTTCATCGACTTGCGATGCCAGTTTTTTTAATTCCGCAACAACGTTTTCTTTACCCGGAAGTACTTCATATTTGGCACGCCAATCGTGTTCGGGATCAATTCCCATACGATTCACCAAGCTATTCCACGCTTTGACTTTCTTTTCTTCTTCCGTCAATCGCGCGCGTGTTGCTGGTTTTTTTTCGGTGCTTTTTGATGCGCCTGTTGGTAAATCACGTACATGACCGACAGAAGATTTAACGATATATTGTGAACCCAAATATTTGTTAATGGTCTTTGCTTTTGCAGGCGACTCCACAATCACCAAGGCACGTTTTGCCCCAGTATTGGCTTTTACTGTGTTATTGTCAGGAGTGGATTGAGGAGCTTTCGCCATAATAAACTGTTAACCCTATCTATAATAAATTTAAAATTTAATTTAAAACTTAAAGTTCTGCCAATGAAAGTAAAAATGCCTTCATTTGCTCTAATTGCGTCGCTTTTAGGTCGCTTTGCTCGTCCCAGTATATGCCCACACAATTTGCCTGCATATCAATAGCATAAATTCCGGCTAAAGTAATCGGTAAATGATTAAATTTATCATCACCCTGCACAACTTCTAGCTGTTGCTGCTCAACGCGCGCACGCATCAATGGCAACTGAGCTTGCGGTATGAGAACGCTATAATATGCCACCATGCTGGCACGATTTTCACTGGCCTTAGGAATTTTAGTCCACTCTGGCGCCGCGATTAGACGTGGATGTAGACCAATTTTCCGAGCTTTGTCACGCAATATCCCCAAAGCTTTTTCGCGTGGGCTAACTCTTAACCCAACAATGGAACCCAATACAAAAACCACAATTAAAATGGTTACCCAAAGCCCAATATTTTCCATAAGTCACCTTTGTTCTATTATTAGAGTTGCACAAGCATAGTAGAAAAGGCAAGATGTAAATATTGCCTTGATCGAATAAAGCATAACAATGAATTCAAAATTTCTCGTAAAAATTAGCAACATTATTGGCTTAGTGGCGATACTACTTTTAATTTATTGGGTATTTAGTTTTAGTCTTGTTTCCATCTTTGGTTTAAAAATATTCAGAGAACAACTCAGTAATACTTTTCTCATGAGCATTTTTGGGATTTTGTCTCTCATGGCCGGCGCACTTATGCTGAATATTATGTTTAATTTAACCCGCATTGCCGAACGTGATCAAACAGCACGACAACAACCTCCACCACGTAAATTGCTCATTGCGCTGCTACTGTTATTTCCACTGCTTGCAGCCTTATTGTTTGCTGGAGACTACCTCAGTGCACAAAAGAAAAAACAGATTTTTATTGCGACAGCAGAACAAATGCTGCAAACCCAGCCACAACGTTTCCAACAGCTTAGCAATTATCAATTTAATGCGCCATATATTGTAAATAGCGCAGAACATCTGGAGTTCTTGAGTCTATTAGACAACTCTTTTGCTGATCTCAGCGTGGTCGTGCCTGATCAAATCGATCATAGTCCAGTCTATCTCAGTTTTTCCAAAAACTATCCGATGCAAACTGTTCGTGCTGCAGATGCAGATGAAGTAGAACAGGCTGCAGAACAGGTCGTCGAAGTAGCAACAGCAATAGAGACACAGCCGTCCAATGAAAAACCATTACAACGGGTCTTATTGGACAAAAAACACTATGTACAACGTTTAAGCCTTGCCGAAAAAGACTACCTCAATGCAGTCTTCCAGCAACAGCAGCAAAAGCTATACTTTGAATCCAAAGATGGCAACTATACCTTGTATTATCCCTACGAGCATCAAGGTAAACGCATCGTGCTGGTTTTTTCCGACCGTCAGCGTTATGGCAAATTTGGGAGTTAATCCGCTCACCAAGTAACAAAACAAGTCCAAAAGCAACAACACAAATCCCTAAAATACCGGTACTGGACATTTTAGGGATTTGTAACTGATCCGCAGGCATTTTAGTGCAAAGCAGCGCATATAGGACGAGGTCAATGCTCGGTCCATGAATGCTATGCGGTTTGACTTCATCGCAGCATTTGACTTTAATAGTGCGGTGGAATATTGCTATTCGGATCAAAGGCAGCAATTCCCTCAGAGAGATCGGCAGACTCGATACGTTGATACAACAACTGCATTTTCTTATGTAAATCGAATATTTCAGCATTTTGCCGCGCGACTTGCTCATTTAATTGTTCAACTAAATCATCCAAAAATGTAATTCGGACTTGCAAATCTTCTAGGGTTGCGGAAAATGACGCCTGGTTCTGTATATTGTTTTGTTCAGTCATTTTTTAGTCCTCACTTTTAATCTCGGAAAACACGCTATGGCCTATATTACGTTAAGGGATGTTCAACTTGCTTTTGGTGGTCCAGCCCTCTTGGATGGCGCACACTTTAGCTTAGAACGCGGCGAACGTGTATGTTTAATTGGGCGAAATGGCGAAGGAAAATCGACCCTACTCAAATTGATTGAAGGTAGTATCGTAGCCGATCATGGCGAAATTTCCATTCAAAACGGACTAACTGTTGCGATGTTGGCACAAGACGTACCGCTTGATCACGGCAAGGTTGCCGATATCGTTGCCGATGGTGCAGGTGAAGCGGCCAAAGTGCTGAAAGCCTACCATGCCGCCAATGATGCCTGTGTGTTAGGGGATATGCAAGCCTGTGAAAAAATGGGTGATCTACAGCATCAACTCGATCAACTCGACGGTTGGGCGCTGGAAAATAAAGTGAATGCATTGCTCAGTAAAATGGGACTAGACCCAGAAGCCGATTTGGCTGAACTATCTGGGGGACGTAAACGCCGGGTCTTATTGGCACGTGCGCTACTGACCCAACCAGATGTGTTATTGCTGGACGAACCAACCAACCATCTAGACGTAGAAAGCATCGAATGGTTAGAAAAATTCTTACTCGATCAAAATAACCTTACCCTGTTATTTATCTCGCATGACCGTGCTTTTGTTGATCGCTTGGCAACACGTATCGTGGAGCTAGATCGCGGCACATTACGCAGCTATGAAGGCAACTATTCACGTTATCTCGAACTCAAAAATCAACAGCTTGAAGCTGAAGAAAAACAGAATGCTTTATTTGACAAGAAACTCGCCGAAGAAGAAGCGTGGATTCGTCAAGGCATCAAAGCACGCCGTACCCGTAATGAAGGTCGTGTACGTGCGCTGAAAGCCTTGCGTGAAGAATCTAAAGCACGCCGTTTCCAACAAGGCAAAGTCAATATGAATACCCAAGAAGCCTCGCGTTCAGGCAAGCTGGTGTTTGATATTGAAAACTTGTCGGTGCAATATGGCGATCATGTCTTGGTAAAAGACTTCTCGAGCATTGTGCTACGTGGCGATCGTATTGGTTTAGTCGGTGACAATGGTGTAGGAAAAACCACCTTAATCAAAGCCATTTTGGGTGAAATTGCCCATGGTGGGCAGGTCAAAATTGGTACGCAATTAGAAATTGCTTATTTTGATCAATTACGAGATTTACTCGACTTGGAAAAATCAGTCGCCAATAACGTCTCAGAAGGTTCTGACTTTGTTGATGTCAATGGACAACGTCGACATATCTATAGCTATTTACAAGACTTTTTATTCTCACCAGAACGCGCACGAACTCCTGTCAAAGCCCTTTCGGGTGGGGAACGAAACCGTGTCTTATTGGCCAAATTACTGCTAAAACCGTCCAACCTGATTGTGATGGATGAGCCGACCAACGACTTGGACATGGTCACCTTAGAACTCCTCGAAGAAATGCTCAGCGAATATAAAGGCACGCTGTTATTGATCAGCCATGACCGAGCTTTCATGGACAATGTAGTCAGTTCTACATGGGTCTTTGATGGTCAAGGTGGCATTCAAGAATATATTGGCGGTTATCAAGACTATTTACAGCAACGCCCAAGCACAGACGCAACTGCCAATAATCCACGTAAGGCCGTTGCGGAACCCGCCAAAAGCACGCCCCCTGCTAAAGCCGACAATACTGCCAAAAAAGCCAAGCTCAGCTATAAAGAGCAACGTGAACTAGATGCCTTACCGGGTGAAATCGAAGCCTTAGAACGTGAGCAAACAACGCTGACCGAACAATTGGCAGATGGCAGCTGGTTTGTACGGGATAGCGATGCTGCGACTTTGGCATCACAACGTTTGGCAGAAATTGACGATTTACTGTTAGAGAAACTTGAACGTTGGGATACGCTCGACAATATGTAAACGCGACAATATGTAAAGATGTAAGAGCCATAGATCGATAAGAATAGAGATCGCTAAAATAGAAATCAATAAACAGTAACAGGCGAGTTCGATCACTCGCCTGTTGCTGATGTGTGGACTCGTCTCTGCTGAGTTGAGCTTGTATTCGCTGAGTTTAGACTGTACTAAACAGTCTAAAAAGCCATTGTTTTCAATACTTGACTTGGACTTTTTAAGCCTCTTTGCTATAAGTCACTCAGGCTTTTTTAACCAGATAATGAAATTCTTTTTGCCCAGCATCATCTAAACGTTCTTCTTGTAATAACAGTTCATGCCCCAGATGTAAGCAAAATTTGGGAATATCCCAAGAGGTTGAATTATCGGTGGCAAAGATTTCAATAATATCGCCAGACTTTGCTTTACGAATGGCTTGATGCAACATCATCACCGGTTCTGGGCAACGTAAACCACGGGTATTTAACTGTAAATTGGGAAGTTGATCCGTTAAAGCCATTGCTACTCTCTATACTTGCTTGGCGCGATATGCAGACGACGGCTATTTTAGTGCGCGCAACATGATTTGGCGAATAAGTTTTACATCTTTCTTGGCTCTAATAGCCAGATCATAGTGTTATATCATACAAATATCTTCAGCCTCCACCGCCTTGCTATAACACAAAGCGTTAAGCAATAGAGATAGACATCTGTATTTTCTACGGTATGATTAAATCTGCTTTATTAATTATCGTATCTTTAGGAAAGATCATGCACGAGGAATCAGGCCCTTCGTGGGGTATGCGCGGTTTAAGAAAATGGTTAGGCGCAACGCCAGAAAACCGTGATGAAATGCTGAAGCTTGTTCAAGAGTCTGAGCGTTTCTTAGAACCAGACACCGTCGCCATGCTTGAAGGGGTTTTAGATTTACCCGCTACAAAAATTCGCGAAGTCATGACCCCGCGTACTGCGGTGGTCAGTTTACAAGAAGATGATGAATTATTAGATATTTTACATGTACTCATCGAATCAGCACACTCTCGTTTTCCCGTATTTTCTGCGGATCAACCCGAGAATGTGGTGGGTATTTTGTTGGCCAAAGATTTACTGCCCTTCTTGATGGATCGACAAGCCAAAGTCGATATTCGTGCGTTGATGCGTCAACCCGTCTTTGTTCCTGAAAGCGCACGTTCGGATCAGGTCCTACGGCAACTGAAAAATTCACAAACGCACATCGCTGTGGTGATTGATGAATATGGCAGTACTTCTGGTCTCGTCACCTTAGAAGATATCTTAGAAGAGATTGTCGGTGAGATCGAAGACGAACATGACAAAGTCGAGGCTGGGCTCTATATCACCCCTGATCCAGAACACCCTCATAACAGCTGGATTGTACAAGCACTCACCCCAATTGAAGAATTCAATGAACTGCTCAATGCCAACTTCTCAGACGATGGCGTGGAAACAGTAGCGGGCTTATTGTTACAAGAAATTGGCTTAGTAAGTGATTTACAAGGACAAGTCATTGAGCTTGACGATTGGACCTTTACCATCTTACAAGCTGATTCTCGTAGTATTCACTTGGTGAGAGCCACACGGGGATGAGAAGCTATTTCGACAAACTTAAAAATCAATCTAGTCCCATAGCTTTCATCTACCCACTCATCACGGCATTATTGGCAGGTGGTGTATTGAGTCTTGCTTTGGCACCATTCTACTGGTGGTGGCTCGCCATTCTATCCCCCGCCCTACTCTATGCCTGTCTTAGACAACGTAGTGCCAAACAAGCTTTTGTTATTGGTTGGGCTTATGGCTTTGGTTTATGGTTTGTTGGTGCATTTTGGTTATATACCTCAATCCATGTCTATGGCAACATTGCAGCAGTCTGGGCAACATTACTCATTGCCCTCATGGCTTTGGTCATGGGCTTGTTTAGTGCGGTACAAACTTTTATCTATCGCCGTTTCTTCCCCGAGACGCCACTGACCTTTGCACCGCTTTGGGTGCTCTTTGAATGGTGTAAAACTTGGCTATTCACCGGTTTCCCTTGGTTATTTGTCGGTTATGCCTTTACTGAATATGGCTTAGATGCTTATGCTCCAGCATTTGGTGTATTTGCCGTCTCTTTTGTTGCTGTACTCCTCGGCTGTGCTTTGGTAGAAATATTACGACGTCGTTTAATCTGGATCATTCCGAGCCTACTTGTTTTACTGGGCGCATGGGGTTTGAGTCTAGTGCAATGGGTTAGTCCAAAGAACACAGCACCCTTAAACGTTTCTTTGGTACAAGGCAATATCCCACAAGATATCAAGTGGCTAGTTGAACGTCAGCAGGAAACGCTCGATATTTATAATCGCCTCACCCGTACAGAATGGGGGCGTGATCTGATTGTTTGGCCAGAATCTTCCATTCCTATGCTACAAAGTGATATCCAACCATTCTTACTCGCAATGGATCAACAGGGTAAAGCCACTGGGAGTAGCTGGTTAACGGGGATTACCTACTTTGATATTCCCGCCAGTCAGCAGAGCGGTGAATACAAACTTTATAATAGTATTATGGCAAGCGGTGCCCAAGCAGATGGGCTGTATAAAAAACAGCGTTTGGTGCCCTTTGGCGAATATATTCCATTACATGGTTTATTGGCTTGGGTTTTACCCAATATCAGCAATATGGGCTTTACCGACTTAAGTCCGGGACCTAGCAATCAAGCCGCATTTCAGGTGAAGCAATATGCTTTGGCCGCTGCAATTTGCTATGAAGTTGCCTACCCAAACTTGACCCGCCGCAATGCCATAAACAGTGACTTCTTGGTAACAATTTCTAATGATGCTTGGTTTACCGGGACTCACGGACCTTGGCAACATTTACAAATGGTACAAATGCGTGCCAAAGAGAATGGTCGTTGGTTTATACGTGCCACCAATACAGGCATTACTGCATTTATTGATGCACAAGGTCATATTGTACAACAAGCACCACAAGACCAAAGCTTAGTACTACGTGGTGAACTGCCCGCGATGCAAGGACGAACTTGGTACAATCTTTTAGGCGATTGGCCGATTTTAATTCTCTCTGGACTATTATTGCTATTGGGCTGGATATATCGCCCTCGCCAATATGACATCTCATTTAAATCGAGACGCTAATCCATGTCAGCATGCTCTGAAACGACTCAACTTTTTGGCGCATGCTGATGTGGCGCGATACAGTAAATAATAAATCGTCTCCCACTGTCTAAACTGAAGCCGTTCAAATGGCAAGTCTTGCAGTACACAGTATTTAAAATATACGCGCTTAAAATAAAATACCGAGCATCTGCTCGGTATTTTATTTTAGCTTCAAGCTATTCATTAAAATTGAGTTGCTAAATAAGAAGCGATACTCATTAAGCTCAACATTGGCATATAGCGATAAAACTTAACCAATTGTTTTTCTAATGGGCTTGCCTCATCATCTGCCTCAGTTTTCAACTGCAACATAGAAGCCCATAAGGCATAAATAAAACCAATAATACTCAATGCTATAAAAATACTAAACGTTATAAACCCCAAGACAATCTGACTACTTCCTTCTGTATTTTGCCAGACCTCAGTAAATAGATGACTTGCAGGCAATAAGCTTAAGACCCAAATTGCGGATTTGAGCATTGAGCTATGAATGTCATGTACATTGACGGATAAACATATAGCCTTCATATACTCCCCCTTAAGCCAATTGGTTTATCTAAATTGGACAATACTCACTTCGACCTGTGTTTATATTGGAATCTCACGAAATAACCAACATAGGAGAAGTGATGATTGATGGCTTTATTATGCTTTGTTTTTCTAAATATAAAAGCCTATTTATATTCACAATCACAATTTAATTGTAACTATCACAGATGAAAATTGTTCTTATTATGGATCCCAATTGGTTTAAGGCGATAAATAGCCCAAAGATTAAAAATAAAAAAAACGCCTTTGCTATATTATTTTAATTCCCCACCTTATTTAAAATAATAGGCTTTAAATAAGGCGGGGAAATAATAGTTTATTTTTAATTAGGGTGTGTTGACATTTACAGTCGATAAATTGATCTAAAGAGGCAACCAAATATAGATACAAGCTAAGGCAACAGCACTTTGATAATTACGCTTTAGCTTGTCATATCGTGTAGCAACTCCTCTGAACTGTTTCAATCTGCAGAATGTATTCTCAACTAAGTGCCTGATTTTATACATATACCAGTCCATATAATCATTACTAGATTTTGTGTTGGATTTTTTAGGAATGTTCGCTTTTGTTTTAGTCGCTTCAATTTGATTTCTCAGACTTTCAGAGTCATAACCTTTATCAGCACATAGTATTTCTGATTCAGTCAAATCCAGTTTTGATACTAGGGCTGGGGCAATTTTTATGTCATGAGATGTCCCGTCAGAAATAATAAAGTCTATTGGATTACCATTAGAATCAGTTGCTAAATGTATTTTAGAGCTATTACCACCGATACTTTTAGAAATATCTTGATTCTTAATTCCTGCTGAATGTTGATGTGCTCTGACGTGACTGCCATCAATAAAAACCCATTCTTTGTCAGCATGTTTACTAAATAACTTAAATATATTCATAAGCTTATCATTTTTAGACCAACGATTATATTTTTTAAAGATTGAATTATGATTACCAAATTCTTTAGGTAAATCTCTCCAAGGACATCCCGTTCTAATACGAAATAAGATGGCTTCAATAAAATTTCGTAAATTTAATTTGAGATAAATATTAAAATGTCTGAAAATAGATTTTAACTTAGACCAGTGTTGATCATTTAACATTGTACGAGGCATAGCGAGTGTAAAATTACGTTTGGCGATTTGATTTTACTACCTCGCTATTTTTTTAGGCAACAAATGTCAACAGACCCTAAATAAATTTACTGTTCGCTATAATAAATATCAGCATCTAAACCTTCGCCACCCGGTTTACCATCTGCACCAAAAGAATATAAATCATAACTGCGCCCTTCACTCCCGGGTTGATTATACTGCAGGTTATTTTCCCAACTATCTTTAGGATAACCACCTTTTAAATAACCACCGGGTACCCAGTTTTTCACACTTTCAGGTTGTTTCACCAGTGCTTCCAAACCACCCTCTGCCGGTGTGGGATAATGACCATTGTCTACTTTATATTGGTCTAATGCACCTGCCACATTACTCAATGCCAGTTTGGTACTATCAACTTTGGCTTTATCGGCGCGACCTAGTACGTTCGGTACAACCAATACTGCCAAAATACCTAAAATAACAATAACAACCATCACTTCAATTAAAGTAAAACCCGATTGTTTTCTGTTTATTAAACGCTTCGCCTGCATTAAAATTCTCTCTGGTTTATTTGATTGGTGCTCTCTAATTGGTATTTTTTATAGCTAAAAATACATTCAGTCGATATCCCATCAAATTACATTATTCATATTAACGATTGGTAGCATTACCGCAATCACGATCACCAATACAATCCCTGCCATAAGCACCAGCATCAAGGGTTCCAATAATGCCAGCAAGGTCGCAATAAAAGTCGTGACTTCACGATCTTGCATTGTCGATGCCCGAGCTAGCATGCGGTCCAATTCGCCGGATGCTTCTCCACTCCTAATCATTTGCACCATCATCGCGGGGAAATAACCACAACGCTCTAACTGCGTTGCCAAATTTCCACCCTCAATAACTTTTTCAGTTGCTGCATGAATTGCATCACGCATCATCCAATTATTACTGACTGCCGCACCAATGCGCAATGCATCTACTAAGGGTACACCAGATTGCGTTAAAATCGATAAAGTACTTGCGAATCGCGCGGCATTTATACCACGTGATAATTTACCAAATAATGGCAACTTGAGTACTAAACGATCAAAAGCATAATGTCCAGCTGAAGTTTTTAAAAATTTAGCCCCTCCCAATATCAGCATAGCGCTAAGCAATAACATCAACGGCCATGCAGCACGAATAAAATCGCTACATTGCATTAAAGTGACGGTAATCCATGGCAGCGCTTGTTTACTTTGTTGAAAGGTTTTTACAATATCCGGCACCACATAGGTCATGAGCCCCATCACGATGGCAAAAGACATCAGTAGCAAAATGACAGGATAGATCATGGCACCCTGTATTTTCTTTTGCATCGCAAAGCGGTTTTCGGTGTATTCGGCCAATTGTTCCAAGATCAAATCCAGATGCCCAGAACGCTCCCCAGCAGCAATGGTGGCAACGTATAGCTCAGGAAAACGCCCTGCTTGTTGCATCGCTTGTGCCAAAGAATGCCCTTCGACCACTTTACTGCGCACCGCCAACAACAAATTTTTAACATGGTTTTTTTCACTTTGCTTCGCAACTGCACCCAAGGCTTCTTCTAATGGAATGGCAGCTGCCACCAATACCGACAATTGCCGCGTGATCAAAGCCAGATCATATGCAGAAAATTTCTTTTGTAGCCAATGACCAGATTGATGCTTTTGTTTGTTCTCAACCGGCTCTACCGTCAATGGCAACCAATGTTTATCACGTAATTGCTGACGGATTTGCCGTGCTGAATCACCTTCGAGCACGCCTTTTTGTTGCTTCCCAGAAGCATCCATGGCGGTAAATTGATATGCTGGCATGGTATTATTTTAAATCATCCTATTTTTGTACTGTGGTACTGTCTTATGCTGTGCTTTAAAAGCGCGATCATCTCTGTATCAGTCGGTTGACCACTCAAATTTAATGTAGCATATGCCTCATTGCTTACTGAAATATTTTTCAATTCACGGTATATATATCTGATTGAAGCAAAACAACTCGATGCCCCATATGCAATATCACCCAGCATGCAATATCAATCTGTCTCTGAGATAACGCTGCATGTCATACCCATGAGTTACACCTATATGACGCTAGACGCTTCCCAAACAACAAGCTTGCCTTATCGCATTCGCGTTGCTGTGCCGGTTCCTTTATACGACAGTTTTGATTATGCACTCACAGCTGAACAGTATGCCATTGCACAGATTGGTGCGCGTGTAGCAGTCCCTTTTGGTCGACAAAAACTGGTCGGCATTATTGTCGAAAAACTGGCACCTGATAGTGCACTTAACCCAAATTTTCAAATTAAATTTATCCATGCATTATTAGATCAGCAACCGATTCTAGAGCCGATAGTTTTAAGTTTATTGACATGGGCGGCACAATATTACCAATTCCCAATCGGTGAGGTCATGCACAGCGCCCTCCCCAGCCTGCTGCGCCAAGGCAAGCCCTATGATTTATTGGCACGTGTCTGGCGTTTGCTCGACCTAGATGCCGAAGCACAACTGAAACGCTCTGAAAAACAGCAACAAGCCTATAAAATTCTCAAACTCCATCCGCAAGGTACGGCAGAAACTATTCTCAACTTAAGTGGCATAGACAACAATGTACTCAAAGCCTTGGCAAAAAAAGGCATTGCACGTTGTGACCTAGAAACACAAGACTTTCGCCCAGAACCGGTACAACTGGCACAAATGCCTTTGACCGCCAATGCCGATCAAAAACATGCCATCCAACAGATTCTGAAAGCCTTACAGCGTTATCAAGGTTTTTTATTAGATGGCTTAACTGGGAGTGGTAAAACCGAAGTCTATCTGCAAGTCATGCACCAGGTCCTCAAACAAGGTAAACAAGTCTTGGTTTTGGTTCCTGAAATTGGTTTAACCCCTCAGACCATCAGCCGTTTTCAATCGCGCTTTCATGGGCATATTGCGTTATTGCATTCGGGTTTAACGGAAAATAAACGTCTGCAAGCATGGCAAGCCGCACAAACAGGTAAGGCATCGATTATTTTGGGTACCCGTTCTGCCATCTTGGCGCCCATGGCCAATTTGGGGTTGATTATTCTTGATGAAGAACATGATCTCTCTTATAAACAACAAGAAGGCTTTCGTTATCATGCCCGTGATGTAGCGCTTTATCGTGCAGCATTATTGCGTTGCCCTATTATTTTAGGTTCCGCTACGCCCAGTATTGAAAGCTATCATTTGGTTGCACAAGCTAAACTGAGCTGTTTACAGCTCAATCAACGTGCTGGCATTGCCAGCATGCCGAAAATGCATGTCATCGATTTGACGGTTGCCAGAAAACAGCATGGGCTCAGTGAACAACTGCTGACAGAAATGCGCAAGCGTTTGGCAGAGAATGAACAGGTTTTATTATTTTTAAATCGTCGTGGTTATGCCCCCGTCTTACTCTGTGAAAATTGTGCATGGCAAGCGCAATGCCCACATTGCGATGCCAATCTAACCCTACATGTACAGCCTTATCAGCATTTACATTGTCACCACTGCGGGACCATCCAAAGCATGCCGCAGCATTGCCCCAAATGCCAACATCAGCCGCTAAAACCGATTGGACTTGGGACTGCCAAAATTGAAAATGTCTTACAAACACTATTTAGTGATGTCCCAATCATTCGGGTTGATCGCGACTCCACCAGCAAAGTGGGCAGTTGGCATAAAATTCATGAACAAATTCATAAGAGTGAAGCCAGTATTTTGCTGGGCACACAAATGCTCGCCAAAGGGCATCATTTTCCTTATGTGACTTTAGTGGCCATTTTAGACATCGATGCCGGACTACTCAGCGTAGACTTTCGTGCACCTGAACGGACCGCACAACTGATTATTCAAGTGGCAGGACGTTCAGGACGTGGTGAGAAAAAAGGCGAGGTGTATCTACAGACTTATCGGCCTGATCACCCCTTATTTCAAACATTGCTAAAACATGACTATCGCTGCTTTGCGCAAGAGACTTTGGCGCAGCGGCAACTGGCACAACTGCCCCCCTTTCGTTATGCCATTTTACTGCGTGCCGAATCGCGTCACCAAGACTATAACCAGCAATTTCTCAGTCAAATGCGTGACCTGCTCTTACAACAAGCGGAAGAAAATCTAATCACGGTTTGGGGGCCAATTCCTGCGGCAATGGAGCGCAAAGCTGGGCGTTTTCAGGCACATATGGTCTTGCTCAGTCATGATCGACCACGCTTGCATTTTTATGTACGACAGTGGTGGCCACAATTACTCAAAGCCAAAACTGCGGATCTCCGCATCAGTATTGATGTCGATCCACAAGAATTAAGCTGAAACTATGAAATTGCTGTACATGGCGCTATAGTAGTTTTTGAATGCAATTTGCTCGAACAAGACTGTTTTACTTCAGGTCGTGCTTTATTTAGGATCATTTTTTCTTAGGGTCGGTTCATGCTCGCGCTACTTCAAGCCATTGTACTACTCAGCCTGTGCTTAATTTTACTGATTTACAGTAAACGTTATGCAATTTTTGCCGTAGTAGCCTGCATGCTCGCAGGTCTGCTGATAGCCCCCGTGTGGGTGCAACTCGGCACATGGTTTGATCCAGATACCCCCAAGCTCGACCTACAGCCTTATGCAGTTTGGGCAATGTTGTTCTTGCTAGGACTCAATTTTAAACCGCTCGCCTTATGGGCACTCGAACGTCGGCTGTGGTTACAACAAACTTTCATCTTCCTACTCTGCAGTGGCTGTATGAGCGCTGTTTTATATTGGGTCTTTGCGCTACCGCTGTTGCAAAGTCTATTGATTGCCGCAGCATTCTCGAGCGCATCGACCAGTCTATTGCAGTATTTACAACAGAATGTACAACAACAAACCACCTTAGCGCATTCCTCAACAGCACATTCAACCGCACATGCAACAACACAACAGAATCACGCTGCTCTCCATCTACAACAGGCGCAGATCAGTTATGACAACCGCAATAGCCTACACTTACACAACGTCTTTCTGCTGCTGATTTTAGCCTGCTTACCCCTGAGCACGATGGGAGATGCTATCGCCCAACAAGCCATTGGCTATAGCATGGCGATGATCACTGCCTTTAGTGGTTTATTGCTAGGTCAACGCTATCTGATCCATCCTTTATTGCGCTGGGCAAGTCGCGTGCACGGCAAAGAACTGTATCTTGCGATCTATCTATTACAGTTTTTACTGGTGTTTTTAGTGTTTAAGCTGCTGCATTTGCCTGCCTACTTTGCCGCCTTCTGTGCGGGGATGTTGCTTGCCCACAGTGAGCTGCGCAGTGATATTTTAACGGCTATTGATAAAATACAAACGTTACTCATCGGCTTATTCTTTGTCAGCATCGGATTGAGCCTAGCAATAGATATTTTGCTGCAAAAGCCGAGCCAAATACTGTTGCTTTTGCTGTTACTGCTACTCACAAAATTTGTATTCGGACTAAGCTTAGACCTATTCAACACGCAAAAAACACCTATGCCATGGAGCAGCCGCCTGTTCAGAAGTCTGGCACTGTGTGCTGGCGGTGAGCTGGGGCTGATTTTACTCTTACAAAGTGCGCACTTAAATGGTTTAGCGCTAGACCCAACATGGCAACAAATAGCGCTCTGGGTGATGAGCCTCAGCCTATGTATCAGCCCTCTAGGCTACCTGCTTCTGGCGCGATACATGCAACATCGCCAGCCCCCCACAGCGGCAACGCAGAACTTGCTCGCAACACCCTTGGTCATTGCGGGTTTTGGTCGTTTCGGGCAAATTATTGCCCGTGTGGCGCATCTGCAAGGTTATGGCTTTAGTGTGATTGACAATAACGTCGCGCAACTAGATTTTGTGCAACATTATCATGGACAATATCTCTATGCCGATGCGACGGATCCTGCACAACTGCAACAACTTGACCTCAACCAGAGTCAGGTTTTTGTACTTGCCATTGATGATGTGGAAGCTTCGATGTCAATTGCACGTTTTCTGAGATTAAATTACCCACAACTACATATTTTGGCGCGCGCGCGCGATCGCTATCACATGCACTTATTAAGAGATTTAGGCATTGAATTGATCTGGCGTGAAAGTTATCTATCGGCCTTAGACATGGCACAGGGTACTTTACAGTTATTGGGGCTAAACGCCACGCAAGCGGCGGAGCACATTGAACGTTTTCGTGTACATGACACCACCCTACTGTATGCGCAGCAACAGTACTATACGGATGAAGAAAAAATCTATAGTAGCTATGACAATTTCATCGTCGAGCTACAGCATTTATTTGCCAGTGATGCGCAGTCTAAGTCCTTATTTACCCGTGCTACAGATCAGACTGAACAGCATGCTCCGCCAACGATAACAACGCCAGCAACAGATCAAATTCATTCTGACATGCCACATAGACACGCAGAGCAGCATATGCAGGCTCAACAGCCATCACAACAGAACCATGACGCTTCAGATCCAACAGCGCAAAAAGCCCAGAATGATCTGCTTTAACGGCTTGCGATTTGGAAGATTGTCACCATATAGATTGAGATTTGGAGATTTTTATGACTGATATACGTCAACGCTTTTACATTGAAAACTGTCCCATCCGTGGTGAGGTGGTTCACTTAGAACACACTTTACAAACTATTTTGGCGCAGCGTGATTATGCGCCTGCGATACAAGTGCTATTAGGTGAAATGTTGAGTGCGACGGCGTTATTGGCCAGCACACTCAAAATTCGGGGACGCATCAGCTTACAAATACAAGCTGAAGGTAGTTTCAAATGGGCCATGGCAGAATGCAGTCATCTCGGTGAAGTCCGGGCTTTGGCAGAATATGAACCAGACTTACGTTTTGCCAGCGCGAGCAACAGCAGTACCGTCCTAGAAACTTTGCTCAACCCAGTGTTATTTATAAACATTGAACCAGAACATGGCGAACGTTATCAAGGCATTGTGCCACTGGACAAAGCAACTTTGGCAGAGTGTTTGGTGCAGTATTATGATTTATCTGCGCAAATCCCAACCCGCATCGTATTAGCCGCAACAGCGCAACGTGCTGGTGGTCTACTCATCCAGTTATTACCACGCAATGATGAAGATGAACAACAGTTAGTCGATGAAGATATTTGGCCACGACTGACCTTGCTGACAGAAACCCTAAAAGCTGAGGAACTGACAGACCTCCCAGCGGAAGAGATTTTATTCAGACTCTATAATGAAGAACAAGTCCGTTTACCTGCCGTTGAAGCACTAAAATTTGCTTGTACTTGTTCCAAAGAACGCTGTGCCAATGCACTGATACAGATCGGTGTCGATGCCGTCAATGAAACCTTAGAGCATCAGAATCCAATCGTTATGAATTGCCAATTCTGTGCTGCAACCTATCAGTTCACCGCAGAAGAAGCCTTGGGCTTATTTGGTAAACATTTAAGTTAATTATCTTAAATTTCATTCATACTTTGCTACAACATAGTGCTTGAGTCTAGCTACCCTGTTGTAGCAATATGAATGCAATATGACATATTGCGAAAATTTGCAGCCCCTGTCATTTATTGCATCTTCATCTATTCCATCATCATCCTTTTAGAAGGGTGAGATCGCGTGCGCTATCCAGCACGCCTTAAATAACCTTACATAATAAGTAATCAGACAAAATAGAGGCAGTCAGTCCTAGTTTATGAGCAATTATTACGAAGATCTCGGCCTAAGCCGTCAAGCCAGTCAAGAAGAAATTAAAAAAGCCTATCGAAAACTGGCCCGCAAATACCATCCCGATGTCAGCAAAGAGACCGATGCAGAAGCCAAAATGCAAACGATTAACGTTGCCTATGACACGCTTAGCAATCCTGAAAAGAAAAAAGAATATGATTTTTCTTTAGACCATCCCAATGGCTTTGCAGGTTTCCAAGGTCAAGGTGGACATGCCGGGCAAGGGCATTATTATCAACAAAGTTCAGGCAATGGGCAGCAAGATTTCAGTGGTTTTGAAGATTTATTTGGTCGCTTTGGTCAAGG
Source organism: Acinetobacter larvae (assembly GCF_001704115.1). NCBI lineage: Bacteria > Pseudomonadati > Pseudomonadota > Gammaproteobacteria > Moraxellales > Moraxellaceae > Acinetobacter > Acinetobacter larvae. The sequence goes on along the minus strand of NZ_CP016895.1, from coordinate 373,861 downwards.
TTTTGGCGGTGGACAACAAGAGTTCTACCGCGGTCGTCAATCCCAAACCGCTTATCGCGGTGAAGACCAGCATGCCAGCATCGAAGTTCCCATAGATGTCGCCTACCATGGCACCACACAGACCTTGAGCTTACAAGTCCCTAGCTATACCGCAACTGGGCAAGCCGAAGTACAGCGTAAAACCATTCAAGTCAAAATCCCAGCTGGGCTCAAACAAGGTCAGCAAATTCGCCTTGCAAAACAAGGGCAAGCCGGGATTAATGGCGGTGAAGCAGGCGATCTCTATATTGAAGTTCAATATGCCAAAACAGCACATAGTTGGGTCGAAGGCAATGATGTCTATCTCAAGGTCAATGTGACCCCTTGGGAGGTTGCGCTTGCCGAGAACATCACCGTACAAACACCAGCAGGTAAGGTACAGGTCAGTATTCCTGCCAAAGCACAAAATGGTCAACAGCTGCGTTTGAAAGGTAAAGGAATTCCAAGTAAAACTGCCGGGCAACTCTATCTTATTTTAAATATTGTCATTCCAACTGCCTATACAGAGGCTGAACGTGAAGCCTATCAACAGCTGGCAAAAACGTTTAACAACTTTAATCCGCGTAACGCCTAAAGGAGCATGATTATGAGCACATTACATTATCGTGAAGTTGTCTGTGAGGGTTGTTTTGATGTCGATGTTATCGATGAAAGCCGAAGCTTAGATCTACACAACTTTGCATCGGTCTGTGGTCAAAGCCCAGACTGGGTCTTACAGCTCTTGGAATATGAAATTTTAGCCGCGCGTCCTGATCATCGTATCCATCAATTTTTTGGTGAAGATATTGCACGCGCACGTCGTGCATATCGACTACAACGTGACTTTGAAGCCAGTCTCGCTGCAGTTGCCATGATGATGGACCTGATCGACGAAGTCCAACAACTGCGTCATCAAGTACGCTTTAGTGAGTACCATACCGTGTAAAACTTAATTTTTTCTTGAGTGCGGTATTGGGATTAGAACTAGAGTTGATGTTTTTTTTGAATGCATACACCATGCAAAGGATATAAAAATCACATGAATAGCAAGGTTTTAAACAAAAAAATGAAGCATATGTTCCCTGAGTATAGTGAGCTGATGATTGAGCTCAGGCAAAGCAACCCACACTTTGCCAAAATCTTAGAGCAACATGATGTACTGGACAAAGAGATTACTCATCTTGAGCTCAATCCAGTGCATGCGGTCAATACCGATATCGAAAGCCTCAAACGAAAAAAACTGCAATACAAAGACAAGTTATACACGCTGCTCAAACAAGCTGCTGCCGAAGAACAGCACTAAACACAATTGATCTCTCGGTCATGACGCTGAGTGCGCGCTAAAATCAAGCTCACCCCAATCCATCCATAGCTTGCGGGTGAGCGATCAAAAATAGTTCAACGGAATTTTTAAATAAGCAATCCCATTGTCTTCACATGGTGGCAAACGTCCTGCCTGCATATTGATGGGTAATGCCATCAGCATCAATCGCGGCATCGACAGTTGGGCATCACGCTGTTGACGCATGGCAACAAAATCCTCTAATGCAATGCCCTGATGAATATGAATATTATGCTGTTTCTGACGACCAACATCAGTTTGATAGCCATACTGCTCACGCCCTAGCGGCAAATAATCATGACACAAGAACAAACGGGTTTGCGCTGGAAACTGGTAAATTTTTTGGATTGATGCATAAAGTTCAGCTGCATCACCATCGGGAAAATCGCAGCGCGCTGTGCCATAATCTGGCATAAATAAAGTATCACCAACAAAGATGGCATCGGCAACCACATAACTCAAACATGCTGGTGTATGACCGGGTGTTGCCAAGGTATAAGCTGCCAATTCGCCAATATAAAAACGTTCCTGATCGGCAAAAAGATAATCAAAATCTGTAGGCTTTGCCTCAAGCTGATAAATCTGCGCGAAGCGTTGTTGTACCCGTGCAATCTGTTGACTCATGGCAATACAACCACCGAGTTTTTGCTTTAAATACTGTGCAGCGGTCAAGTGATCTGCATGTACATGGGTTTCTAAAATCCATTGTAACTGTAGTTGTTGTTGCTCAATATAGGCAATGATTTGATCTGCCAATACAGTGGTGGTGGTTGCCGATACAGGATCAAAATTTAAGACGCTGTCAATGACTGCACATTGCTTACGTACTGGGTCTGCGACCACATAGCTGAAGCTATGGGTTTGAGGATCAAAAAAAGCTTGGATGTCGGCTATTTGCTGCATCTATTCGCTCCATGCCATGCTGCCCAACAACGATCCCAATAACGATAAAGATAAACACCTGCGATCATTGCCACAATAAAATACAGCCCCTCAAGATGTCCTAGTGCCAGCAAGCTAAAACTTGGTGCCGGGCATATGCCTGCCAAGCCCCAGCCCACGCCAAAAATAGCACTTCCCACCAGTAGCTTGGCATCGACGTGTTGTTGTGTCGGCAATTGTATTGCCTCGCCATACAAAGTTTTGGGTGATTTTTGCCGTAGCGCTTTTTGCATGGGAATAATCGTCACCGCAATCGCCCCCAACATCACCACAGCCAGTGTTGGGTCCCAGTCACCAAACACATCGAGAAAGCCCAGTACTTTGGCTGGATTGGACATCCCCGACAGCATCAAGCCCAAAGCAAATAGACCACCACAGAGAAAGGCCCAAAGATTTTTCATTGCGATGACTCCTTATATAATATGCCGCATCACAAAAACCGTTACAGCACCCGTCAGCATAAACATACTGGTTGCTAGCAATGAACGCTTCGCGCCCCGACTGACCCCGCAGATCCCATGACCACTGGTACATCCTGAGCCCAGTTGGGTGCCAAAGCCTACCAATAGACCAGCCAACAGTAATAGCCACGGACGAGCATTCACCAACACCTCCGGTTGCAACCAGATGCTATAGATAAATGGCATGACTATCAGCCCAGCCATAAAAGCCCAAGCAGGTGTTTTAAAAAAGCTTTGTAGCTGTAGAATTTGCGCGATCATGCCACTTACCCCAGCAATGCGACCATTTAGATATAAATAGCCCACTACAGCCACCCCCAATAACATGCCACCCAGCAAAGCTTGCCACAAATCAGGTATCATAACGGCTCTACCATTTTGCCTTTAATATACTTTTTTATATTATATAATTAAATATATTAATCAAGCACTGTTTGACAGATTAGGTTCAGCATGGAAAAAGCAACCGCCAGTATGAATATCAATTTTGAGCAAGTTCCTACGGTTACAGCCTGTTTAAAAGTTTTGGCCAATCCTGATCGATTAAAAATTTTATGTGCCTTGATGGCACAAGAGCTGCATGTGCAGGAGATCGAAAGCTATACTGACATTCATCAGCCGACGTTATCGCAACAACTCGGCATATTACGTCAAGCTGAGATGGTCAGCACTCGCCGTGAGGGTAAACAGATTTATTATCAAGTGAGCGATCAGAAAGTACTGGATCTCATGCAAACGCTTTATCGTTTATATTGCCAATACCCCGATAGCCCCTAAAGCTCAAAAATTAGCTTATGTTAAGTATATTCCACAGATAGACACAGTGTGGAGATGAGTTAAAACGCCTTTATATCCAAACGCTTTAGCACTATCACCTTTTTAGTTACGCGAGTGCTTCTCTAACAAAAGATGGATTTTTAATAAAAAGCTTAATCAAGGATTGAGCAGCTTTAGATGGTTTACGCACACCTTGTTCCCAACTTTCTAAGGTTCGGACAGAAACGCCTAAGATATCAGCAAATTGCCGCTGACTTAATTTTGATTTTTGTCGAGCTAAAGCCACATCTGTCTGCGTAATGGTGTGAGTTTTTGTGGGTGTATTTGCAAGCATTTCATCTACTGCCATGAGTAATTCAGCAGCAATGTCCCGTTTCGCATCACGACTTTCAATATCATTTAAGTGATTCATTTAGTTTCTCTACTAAGGTACGTAGCACCTTTTTATCAAGTTGATCAATAGCAGATTTGCCGTAAATGGTGAGTAACCATATTTGACCATTCGCTAAACGGTTATATTGACATCCTCTCCGACCTAAAGGACGGGGACTCCTCCTGCGAGACGCTCATGTCCGAGCGCAAGAATATTCAATGCGGAATTTACATCCCGATCCCACGAGCTACCACACTCACGACATTGCCATTCTCTTATTCCAAGTCCTGCTCTACCTTTCGGACTACTGCAGCGTGAACCACAGCACGAGCAAGTTTGGGTGGTATAGGCTTCATTAACTTCTTCATACCATACTCCTGCGTTCTCGCATTTATACTTGAGCATTGTTCTTAGTGTTGTCCAACTGGCATCTAGCACCGATTTAGCTAATCTAGTTTGTGCTAATGCTTTGGCATTCACATTACCAACGAAGATGGCTGCATGTTCACTCACTAGTTTATGGCTGAATTGATGCAGTATGTTTTGACGGATATTTTTGATCTTGGCGTGAAGCGCTCTAAGACGTTTCTTATTTCTTGCTCTTTGAGCAATACCAAGTTTTTGTTCATATTGCCGATAGATTTTAGGGGCTTTCAGCTTTACGCCATCTGAACAAGTCGCTAAATCTTTTAAACCTAAATCTATGCCAATTGCGGTTTTAGAATGAGTTTTCTCTGTCTTAATCACTTCAACCACAAGACAAACGTACCAACGTCCGCGGCTGTCCTCGACAAACGAGCCTGTTTTAACATTGTATTTGCTTAGTCCGTAACTATCCCATACTTTGAATTGGTGCTTAGCATATTGAACATAGCCATCAGCATATTTAATCGCTACTTTCTTGAAGGGTATCCATCCTAAAGAGCGTCTAGCTGATTTTTTATTGCTGACACGCCATTTTAATTTTGCTTTCTTGAATTGCTTGCGTCTTGTCACTAATTCTTCTGTAACTGCCTGTATGGTTTGGCTGTGCAAGTTGCATTCTTTAGATGCACCTTTTGTATATTTTGCTATATCGTATGCTGAAAAGAATTGTTGTTTTCGCTGTAGATGCTTGAAGCATAAGTCATTGACATAATTCCAGACAAAATTAACCTCTGACGCTAGTTGGTCTAGCATCTTACAATGTTTATCTTTTATGCGTAATTTAAGTGTCTTCATACTTAAAAATATATTGGGTCTATGGCTAACAGTAAATAGCAATTACTAGCTTAGTGAATAGTTTAAAGGGTGCTTCCTGTCGCATTCTAAGAATGCAGCAAACACCCTGAAATTAAAACAAGCTATGGGGAAATGCTCTGTGGTCGCCTAGCTACTTTACTGCATCATGTGACGGTGCGCCAATTAAGATGATTAAACAATACATCCAACAACAGCAAACACCACACTACACACGAATGGCTTACGCCAGTCGCTTATATCCTTGAGCACCCCGAGGTTTTACGCTCCAAAGGATAAATTACTCTAACACCTCCACTTTTACCACTTTGACCAGATCCCCAGCGAATTTTACGTATTCCCCCAGAATGAGGTTCTACATCACCAGATTCAGGATTAGAGGCGAGAAAAATCTTAAACTCGTTATACGCTTGTTCTGTCCAATAGTCCGAATAAAACTTACTAAAAAGAGTAGTTTCACATATCGTATACATCGATCTTCCATATCTAGTACGACTATGTCGTAGTTGATATTCTACGACATAGTCGTATTTATTCAATGTTTTTTTCTTAAATTTGCATTGTAATGGCTTAAGGAAATCAAGCCATTATAATCAGCCTAAAATTAGAATCTAATATAGGGCGGTATTATCACCGGACTGGATCTCATGCAAACGCTTTATCGTTTATATTGCCAATACCCCGATAGCCCCTACAGCGTAGGGTGATCGCTATGAGCTCAGGCAGATCAATACACAGAGCTAGGATTTAGTTTTATTTTTCTTATTGGGTTTTAACGGCTCTAAGTGCATAAACCATAAAAAGTTCATACGTTGGTTTTGATTTTGCTGTGCCATCAATTCCAATACACTGCGCTCGCCTCGCCCAACCAAGTGTTGGCGATAAAAATAGCTGATTAATAAGAACGTGGTCAGTAGCATTAAGACAATCATCACCCAAAAACCGTGCGGCGAACGAATACCCGGAATAAACTCAAAGTTCATCCCATATAATCCCGTCAACAACGTTAAAGGTGCAAAAATCGCCGTAATAATAGCTAAGATACGCATATTTTCATTGGTCTGATTGGCAATCGCCGAAAAGTGTAAATCGATTGCCGACTGAATGGCATTCCGAAAACGTGTGGTATGGGTTTGAATACGCTCAATATGATTACTTAGATCATTAATACGCACCAATAATATATCTTGCCGTTCATTGCCCTTTTGTGATTTCAGGTGTTGGAAATTATCCACCACTTCATCTTTTAATTCTTGTAATGACTCGATTTGTTCTTCGCATAAATTTTCAATTTGCTGAAAAGCCATATTCTCTTGTAGTAATTGATTCCATTTATGGAAACGGCGATGGTCTTGTAATAAAGCCTGCTGCCAATAATCAACACGTTTGGTTAAAGGTACACGAATCTGCAAATAATCATCAACCATACTATTGAGCAAACGTAGTGCCAAATCTAAAGGTGAACTCGCCAATTTACGCGGTACATTTTGTTGTTCAATGGGACGCTGTAATAAAGTATTGACCCGACTAACATAACTTTCTAAGGATTGATTCCCTTGTTCACGTACTGTTAATAGTAGCTGTGGCGTAATAATAAAACTCACTGGCGAAGTTTCTAAAGCCAAAATGCTGGCATGCTGTTCGCTGGGATTATTGACCTGCAAGATATGGTCATTTTGTGTAATGAGCTTTCTAAAGATGAGTAAGTCATAATCTGCAAGCGTATCAAAGGTACAAGGATGTTCTAGATTTAAAATATCTTGTACATGTAGTTCATTTACATGTAAGCCTGTCTGCGCAAAAACCTGTTGTTGCCATAACATCGGCTGGTTGACCACATCCTCACGCACACAATCCATCCAGACAAATTCTGCGCTTTGGTCGGTCAATGCTGTATTTTGAATAAAATAATACTGTGCACTACGATGTTGATAAAAATAATAAATTTGCATGATCACCCTGAAGCTATTGCCAAGCGAGTCAGCATCATGCCATAAAAAACCAGACATAAACCAATAGCACCTGCTTAAAATTTAAAAGCAAGCCATTCTTATTTTAGAATCAATCCAGCCATAACCTTAAGACAGCGCCATAAAAAAAGAGCATCCCTAAAGATGCTCTTTGCTTTGTGTCAGACAACTGTTATCGCTGATATAGCCGTCTACAATGCAATGATCTGCAATAAACCACTTAAGCTTGTTCGATGTCTTTCATGGTCAATTTAATACGACCACGGTTATCGACATCTTGAACTTGTACTTTAATTTCTTGACCTTCAGTCAATACGTCAGAAACATTAGCAACACGTTCATTTGAAATTTGTGAGATATGCAATAAACCATCGGTACCTGGCATGATATTGACAAATGCACCAAATTCTACGATACGGTTTACTTTACCGACGTAAATTGTACCTGGTTCAATCTCAGCCGTTAAAGCTTGGATTTTGGCAATCGCTGCTTTGGCCGCTGCTTTGGTTTCACCAAATACACGTACTGTACCATTGTCTTCGATATCAATCGACGCTTTGGTTTCTTCAGTAATTTGACGAATTGTTGCACCACCTTTACCAATCACATCACGGATTTTGTCTGGGTTGATGCTGATCACTTCAAAAGTAGGCGCATGCATCGAAATTTCTGGGCGTGCACGAGAAATCACTTGATTCATGGCATTGAGGATGTGCATACGACCAGCATAGGCTTGGTTCAATGCGACTTCCATGATTTCTTCGGTAATCCCTTCAATCTTGATATCCATTTGCAATGCAGTGATACCGTTGGCAGAACCCGCTACTTTAAAGTCCATATCACCGAGATGATCTTCATCACCTAAGATGTCAGACAATACAGCAAAACGCTCGCCTTCTTTGACTAGACCCATCGCGATGCCCGCTACTGGTGCTTTTAAAGGCACACCTGCATCCATCAAGGCTAATGATGCACCGCATACAGACGCCATTGAAGAAGAACCATTTGATTCAGTAATATCAGATACAACACGTAAGACATAAGGGAAACGGTCAACGGCAGGTAATACGGCTTGTACGCCACGACGTGCTAGGCGACCATGACCGATTTCACGACGTTTTGGACCAGATTCACGACCTGTTTCACCGACAGAATATGCAGGGAAGTTGTAGTGCAACATAAAGCTGTCTGTTTTGGTTCCAGCAAGGGTATCAACCATCAATGCATCACGGGTATTGCCCAATGTGGCAGTGACCAAGGCCTGCGTTTCACCACGGGTAAAGAGTGCTGAACCATGTGCGCGGTCTAAAACACCAACTTGTACATCGAGAGCACGTACTGTCTTGGTATCACGACCATCAATACGTGGTTTACCTGATAAAATATTGTCACGTACGGTGCGGTATTTAAGGTCTTCAAATAAATAGTTTACTTCTTCAGCAATGCTGCCATCTTCATCGGTTTCTGGCACAAATTCTGCAATCGCTTGCTGATGTAAGGCATCAAGTGCAGCATAACGCTCTTGTTTAACCGCAATGGTATAAGCTTCAGAAATTTTTGCTTCAAATGCAGCTTTTAGTTTTTCTGCCAAGCTTTGGTCATGTGCTGGCGCTTCCCAAGTTGAAGCTGTTGCACCAGCAGCTTCAGCAAATTCTTTAATAGCTTGGATAGCAATTTGCATTTCATCATGACCATATAATACGGCACCCAGCATTTGATCTTCAGAAAGCTCTTTCGCTTCTGACTCAACCATCAACACGGCAGATTCTGTTCCAGCAACCACCAAGTCGAGATCTGATTGTTGCAGTTGCTCAATGCTTGGGTTCAGTACATATTCGCCATTGATCAAGCCTACACGTGCACCAGCGATTGGACCACGGAAAGGTGTACCAGCGATAGATAATGCTGCGGATGTACCCAACATTGCGGCAATATCAGCATCCATGGTTTTGTCAGAAGACACCACCGTCGCAGTGACTTGGATTTCGTTGTAATAACCTTCTGGGAATAATGGACGAATTGGACGGTCAATCAAACGAGAGATTAAGGTTTCTGCTTCAGAAGCACGCCCTTCACGTTTCCCATAACCACCAGGGATACGACCCGCAGCATATTGTTTTTCTTGATAGTTAACAGTAAGTGGGAAGAAGTCTTGCCCTGCTTTGGCAGTCGGTTGTGCCACAACAGCAACCAACACCGTCACACCACCCATGGTGACCAACACAGTATTGGCTTGACGTGCGACACGACCTGTTTCGAGCACAACTTGATGTTGACCATATTGGAATTCTTTACGAACGATATTGAACATTGACATGTAATTATATTTCCTAGTTATTCTAGTGGAGACCCCTAAGCTTTAGCATCTTGTTGTTTCATCATGATGGCGCTGTAAATGATAAAGCTTAGAAGCCGACCTCACTAGATATTTGAACCACCAACTTACTTGCACAAAGTAAGTCTAAAAAATGCAAAGAAGGAGCGAACAAGCGCCCCTTCTCACTCATCTAGCTAGAGCTAGATAAAACTTTGTTTTCAGTTGCTGCAACATAAATATGCACTTTTCCGAAAATAAAAGCTTCAATCGAATTAACGACGTAGACCTAAAGCAGCAATCAATGCAGCATAACGTGAAACGTCTTTACCTTTAAGGTAGTCAAGCAGTTTACGACGTTGGTTCACCATACGGATCAAACCACGACGGCTGTGGTGGTCATGTTTGTGATCTTTAAAGTGACCTTGTAAGCTATTGATTTGAGCTGTTAAAAGCGCAACTTGAACTTCAGGAGAACCTGTGTCATTTTCTGCGCGAGCAAATTTAGCAATGATCTCTGCGCGATCTGCATTAGTTAAAGCCATTCGATTTCTCCGAGATGCTTAAAATAAAAAGATTGATAAAATCAATTTGGTCAAAAACCACGTTGACTGCCGTGCATCACTACAGCATGCGCGCTATTTTAAAGGAACTGTGCCTAGATTGCAAAACAACAAATGCCTAATACCACAACAAGATCGATCAAATACGCGCAAAGCACTGCTACGGCGCGCGCTAAGGCCGTAAAAATTGATAGCTGCTAGCACAGCATTAAGGAAAATTCATTTAAAAATAGCAGATAAGCTACAGTAACCACGCCTCAAATGATGCACAGACACGACTTGCAAGCAGCCCCAATACTAGAATGTTGGCAGTAAAAAATTGGTTATAAAAAAGCCTTGTAGTCTCTCCCAAAACTACAAGGCTTAGCGGCTGTAATTCCCTTGTCACTTACCTACTTGTAAGCTCGCAGTCTCACGACTTTAAGTATTTTTTATTTTGCGATTTTACTTAATGATCCGTATTAAGCTATTTATTGATAAGCATGATCTCAAAAACACGCTTGTCGCTCTACAGCTATTATCTCGAATCAATGTAAGATATTTCCTACATTTTATAAGGATTAAGCCGTTAAAATGTGCTGAAATTCTCATTTTAAGAAAATTCAATGATAATCAACAGATTTCAAAGGGATTTTTTGCTTCATTCAGACCATAAACAACCTGATCTATAAGTGACCCGTACAGCATGACCAGCATCACAGCGGCGGTATCTGTTTATGGCGCTGATGAGTCCAACATCATACTGTCCAATAAATCGACTAAGCCGCTTTGACGACAACTGGCAATCGCTAAACTTTGCGCAAACGTTTCCGCATCGACCAATAGACTGACCACAGATTTTGCCCGTGTAATGGCGGTATAAAGCAGTTCACGACTGAGTAAGCGCTGTGCAGCAGCATCAAATGTCACCGCCACATGGCGAAATTCAGAACCTTGAGATTTATGAATCGTCATCACAAAAGCCGTTTCTATCGACTGAGGTAAACGCGCCGCACTGATCCAACTGTCTAAATGTGGAAAATACACTGCAAGCTGGGTTGCATCCTGCGGATGCTGTAAACAAATACCAATATCCCCATTGGAAAGCCCGAGCTGGGCATCATTACGTGTCACCATGACCGGACGACCAACGTACCATTCTGCCGGACTCAATGTCGGTGCTAAGTACTGAAATAAACGATTTTGTATTTGCCGATTAAGCTCAGCCAAACCAAAACGCCCATGCCTTACCGCACATAACATACGATAGTCAGCAAAAGCATCCAGTACGGCTTGCTGCGCCTGTGCTTGCTGCGGTTGCTGCAAATAGACTTTAAGTGCTTGAAAATATTGCTGATACCCCATGGCTAACTGATCATAATAAGCACTGAGCTGTTCTGCGCTGGGATTGTTCTGTACATACTGTAGCTGGATAACATCTTGCATCGTGGCAGACAATGCCACAGCTTGCAACGTGCTCTCAGAAACAATGCTTTGGGTAAATGCGGCCAAACGCTGTTGCGTGTTCAGATCGTCTTGTTGCGCTTGAATAAAAGCGGCCATTTTGCCAATCAAGGCATCGCCCTTAAAACGCCGACTGGTCTGTAAGTTAACCCGATAAGCCGCTAAACACTGTGCCTGTTGTAAATCTGCCAGTACAGCCCCCACATCAACCGATGCCAATTGCTGTGCATCTCCCAGTAAGATCAACCGGCAATGTGCTGGAATCGCTTCAAAGAGTAAGGTCGCTAACTGTAGGTCGAGCATTGATGCTTCATCGATGACCACAACATCATAGGGTAAGGGTCTTTGCCGATGATAACGCGGTGGGGTATTTTTCCCCATACCCAATAAACGGTGAATGGTTAGGGTTTCTTGTTGTTGTAATGCACTGACATCTAAGCCCAATTTCGCCAAGGCTTGATCAGCCAAAGAAGCTTGTAAAGCTTCTTTCATACGCTGCGCGGCCTTACCCGTAGGTGCTGCCATCGCCACACGCAAATGATCAATCCGGTGATGCAATACAGCAATAATACGCGCCAAGGTATAGGTTTTTCCGGTACCTGGACCCCCAGTAATCAGCGTTAAGGGGTGTTGACAAACTTGCTGTAACGCTTGTAACTGGTATGGGTCGGTCAGGATATCCTCAAAACCCTGCAAAGGCACTGCGTCAACTGCCTGCTGTAAAATCGCTGTGATTTGTGCGGCTAAGCGCTGCTGCAAACGCCAATAGCGATATAAATATAAATACTGGTGATCGTATACAAAAGGAGCAACCTGTTGCTCTGCCTGTTGCGCCGACACCAATAAATGTTTTAGACTCTCGCCCCCGCCAAGCGCTAAGGCAATACAACTGTCACCTTGGGTGCTTGCCAACAGCAATTGTTGGATAATTTGCCGGGTCTGTTCAGACCACGATGCCTGATCCGCTGTACATTGCAGCAGATAGTTTGACCAAGATTCGATCCATGCTGGACAAGATTCCGGCAAATCTGCTTTATTTTCCACACGGTTATCCTCAGAGTTATAAACAAAGTTATCCACAGAGTAACTTTCTTATTTATAAAGTAATGTCTTAAGTTTATCCCACCTAGGTGGATAATTGCTGTTGATTAAAATAGCCCAAAATAGCATCTAAACGCAGAATGAGTTCATGCGGCGCAGCCCAATTATAATAACCTTGTGCAGCTTCGCCATTCATGCCGCGCAAATATAAATAACTCGCCCCACCTAAATCACGTTGCATCTGATAGCCTTGCAAATGCACTTTGAGATAACGGTGCAATGCCACCAAATATAACGCTGCCTGCAACCAATAACTGGCATGCGTCATATTGGCCTGTACCGCCGTTGCATGATAATCCTGCCAAGTTTGCCCCAAAAAATTACTTTTATAATCGGCAATATGATAGCGCTGACCATCATAAAACAATAAATCGATTGAGCCATTCAAATAACGTGCTGTTTGCGCGTCCTGAAATGTAGGCATCTCTAAGCCATACTCGGCAAAAAGCTGCTGAATACGTTGCAATGGGAACACCCGATCCGACAGGGCTAAATGAAATGGAAATTCGCTGCGATAATGCGCTGCGGGCAAGTCCTTTAAGCAGAAGCCCTGTAACAAGGGGGTATGCACCACCCGATGCAACCACTGCTGCATTGCTGCCAATAATTCCGCTTTGCTTTTCTGCTCCTGATCGGGCCGTTCCTGATCGAGATGCTCTTGATTGAGCTGTTGATTAGGCTGCTGCTGATTAGAAAAATCACGCAGATAATGGCTCACTAAAGTTTGCCAAAGCTGCGGATAATGGTTTTTAAAACGTCGTTCTAAGTCTTGTTGCCATAGGCGTTGGTCTTGAAAATCAATCTGCTCCATGATTTCGTGTAGAAAGTTTCCAGCCACTGTGCCTTTGGGGAAATTGGCTTGTATCCAATGCAATGCTGTCTGTTCGACTGCGGGCGTAGCGTCCACCCAAGTCTGTGCAAAGACGACATTGCTTTGCTCATCATCGGCTTGTCCCTGTGGGCGCAATGCCAAGGCATGTTGATCCTGTAAATGCGGTCGTGGCAGATGTTGTGCCAAATAACTAAAACTGGTTTTAGAACGTGGATAAAAACGTTGCAGCGGTAAGGGCTGAGCGTATAACACGGTATTGGAAACTTGTTGTTCAGCTTTCAATGGAATCGGTCGCTCACGCAATAACGCCTCGACCACCGACAAAGGATGCTGAAAACAGTGCTCGCCTTGCCCGCGCCAGAATGCCAAACCCGATGTCGACTTTGCATCGGCCATCATGGCATAGACACGATAACTGGCACGGGTTAGAGCCACATACCATAAACGATGCTGTTCGGCTTGGGCACGTGCCTGATCTTGTTCGGCGAGATCTGCATCTTGGGCTTTATCATGAATGTTGAGGATACGCTCGAACACCACTTTGCCGCTTTGCGGATCAGACCGTTGTTGGCTGGAAAAAGTTAGCTGTTTATTGGGTTCTCTAAAGCTACTATCGGCGCCCAATAGAAAAACGATTTTAAACTCTAAGCCTTTAGACTGGTGAATCGTCAATAACTGTACCCCAGCCTCACTGGAAAGTTTACGTTCTAATTCCCACTCACGTTGCCCAGCCTGTTGTAACTGTTTCATATACCACTGATACAGACTTTGCGCGCCACTATACTGCGCACTATGTTGGCTTAACAATTCAGAAAGATGGCGTAAATTGACCACACGGCGTTCATGTTGCCGTCCCGAACGCGCCACCAGCTGCTGCCAGACCTGAAACTGATTTAAAAAACTTTGCCATGCCGCAAAAAAACCTTGCTTCAACCATTGCTCCCGCAATTGATCAAAGGCGGCAATATACTGCACCAAACCGTCAGATTGCTGTTGTAATTCAAATAAAGCGGTTAAATCCAACCCAATCAACCGGCTCAATAAAGCACGACGTACTTTGGCTTCATGGTACGGCTCTAAGATTGCGGTAAGCACCGCCGCCACATCCTGCGCCACATCACTGGCAAACACACTGCGCTTAGAGGGGCGATGATAGGCAATGCCCATTTTGTCTAAGGCATATTGCACCTGATCCAACGCACTATGATTTTTGGACAGTACCGCAATATCATTGACATCCAATGCCTTGGCAGGGTTTTCTGCAAAATATAAATGTCCTGCTATGGCTTGATTAAGCAAGTCTTGTATTTTCCATGCCACTTGTTCGGCTTCGTGTTGCTTATTTTCCAGCTGCAGCCAGCGTAAGGGGGTCGGGTTAACTTGCTGTTGATCCAGCAAATCTGGATGCGGTCGTGGACCTGCTTGTACTGGGGTATATTGCACTTGTTCACCAAAATCGGGCTGACACTGGAATAGTGCATCGACCACCGTGACCAAAGGCGCAACCGAACGATGGTTGTGCACCAAATGATAATGTCGCCCTGCCTTTTGCGTAACATCTTGCTGTGCTTTGAGAAAAGTCAGCATATCTCCGCCCCGAAAACCATAAATAGCTTGTTTACGGTCTCCCACCATAATCATACAGCCTTGTTGCAAGCGTTCGCTATGGCGCCAAATCTGTGCCAGCATATTGTCTTGATCTTGGTTGGTATCTTGAAATTCGTCGACTAAAATCAAGGGATAACGGGCATGAATACTGCGTGCAAAGACCGCGCCCTGCTCACCGCTTAACGCCTCACTGAGCTGGCGAATCTGCTGAGAAAAAGTGGTCTCACCTTTTTGTTGTAATAGCTGTGGCAATGCCGCTTTGACCTGCTGGGCAATATGATATTTCAGGTATTGTTCTTGCTGCTGCAACTGCACCATAAAATTGAATAAGGCATCCATCGCCTGCAAAAACTGTTGTAGCTGTTCATTCTCATAAAATTGCTGTTGTACTGTGGCATCCGTGGCTTTTTTAAAAACTTGTTGCTGCGCACAAGCATTGACCAAGACCTGTACGTCGTCACGGGCTTGTGCCAAAGCATAGTTGCCCCAATAGGCGGCGCCGAATTGCGCAAGCCCAGTATAGATCGCGGGAATGCTTTGAGTGAAAATTCGTTGAAAACGCCCATTCCGAAATTTTGTCCCATTGACCTGTTTAACATAGGCACCCTGTTCCGCATAAAAGGGCTGTAACGCAAGCAACAGTGTTTCATAAGAATGTGTCAACAGCTGATCACACAACTGCTGCATGCGCTGCAAATCGACATCATTGAGTTGAGGAGCTTGTAAGGTTGCCGAACCGAAATTAAGACGTTGCTCGACCAGATCATGATAATAATGACTGGCTTTGAGATAACCGGCATTGAGCATTGCATCGAGCAAGGCTTGTGGCTGCTGCTGCATCCACTGCCGCAAAGTATCATGTATCAACTGTTCAATATAACGTGGGCTATCATCGGTGATCTGTGCCTGTTCGATCTTGCCACTTTCAAAGCGAAACTCACGTAATAGCTTTTGACTAAAGCTATCTAGCGTTCCCACAAATAGCTCATCGAGCTGATCAATCACCAACTTTAAACGTTCACATGCATAGCCGATCTGGGTGGCATAAGCTTTTAAAATAAAACACAATAATGGATCAGACTGTTGTGTTGCCAGTTGCTGAATCTCTGTTTCGGGTAGCTCACGGCATTGATTAAACAATTGCAAACTTTGCTGTAGACGACTGCGAATACGGCTTTTTAGCTCTGCCGCGGCTTTACGGGTAAAGGTGGTGGCAATCACTTGCTTGGGTAAATATTTCTCCAGCAAAATCCGCACCATCAGGCTTGATAAAGTAAAGGTTTTTCCTGTACCTGCCGATGCTTCAATCCAATGCAAACCTTGAAATTGCATGTCTAAAATCGGTTGTGTTGAAACCTGCTGCATGCGTTATTCCTCAATGACACGTTGATGCTGATAGATCGGGGCATACAGTGCATAACTGTATTGCTGACAAGCTGCATCCAATAAAGCGGTACTGTCTTGTTCTTGTAATACAAACTGCCAATCACGATGTAAGCGACAGGCCTCATTGTCTTCAGCTGCCGGACCTGCGCCAAAATGTGCCTGATCGCCCTGCCATTGCTTGCGCAGGTCATCCCATTCAGCTAATTGCCAGTGCCCTTGGGCATCTTGTTGCCAATGTAATGCCTTGTTTTTTTCCGCAGCCGATAACAACAATGCCGCAGGCAATACCAAGACCTGCTGTGCCGCTTGCGTGCTGGCTGCCAACCATTGTTGTAAATAAGCCTGTGCTTGCTGTTGACTTAGACCACAGCATTGCAATGTAACATCACTAAATACCGCGATGCGTTGCCAGTCTGTGCCTTGGTCTGCAGCCAGATCACTAGCCGCCAACCAAAATAAATACTCTAACCAAACTTTGGCACGACGTTTGCCACGTGCACTGGCAGCATCGAGGCTCAACCATGTACTTTGCCCAGCCGCGGGCAACTCAATTTGAAAACGATAGGTCGGACTAGCCTGCCAATAACGCGGGGTGGTTTGCGTAGGCGCAGCCCCATAACGTTGTAAACGCTGCATCAATAAGCTGTGCTCCGCCTGACTCATTTGCCAAGCACTATGCTGAATCTTGCCAACAGGCAGCTGGTCTTGTAATAACGGCAGAGCCAAGGCTTCTGGCTGCTGGTGTTGCACCATAAAATCACGTAAGGCATAACGTCCCAAGCCATCCAGTAACAACGGTTCTTGCTCAGGCAACACCGTCATGGCACTTGGGTTTTGTACGCCGAGTTGTTGTAGATACCACTGCACAGGAAAACACATCGCTTGAATCCACTGCCGTGCATCGATATAACTGGCTGTCTCATTCAGCACAATCGGTGCCGCAACGTCGTTCCAATAAATTTGTCGCTGCACACCACGCAACTTTTGTAACTGTGCTGCAACCTGATACCAATGATCTTGGAAACGTACGGGTTGCTGTTGTATAAAGCCATTAGGATCGAAGGGTTGTAAGGGATGGACTTGATAGAGCTGTTGAATATTGGCAGCAATCACAATGCCATCTTTTTCGATCATCGCATCTGTTGGTATAACATCTGCTGGTGTAGCTTCTGGCATGGCACAGATCAAACTAAAGTGTTGAATCAACTCTTGTAACACACTAGAAGGATCACGTGCTTCTGCATCATTCACATCAAAGCCATTATAAAAGAGCCACAAACCCTGTTCTGCCAAGAGCAATGCATCTAAAAATGCGCCTTGATCATCTTCAAGTCGCGAACGATCACCCAATTGTGCTTTGAGTAAATCCATCAAATCAAAAGCAGTATGTTGCTGACGATTGGGGAATACCCCGGCATCTAAATCGAGCAAAACCACCAGTTGATAGGGTATAGGACGAATCTGTCCAATCTCACAAAAGGTAATCTGTCCTGTCGGCAAGACCTGATCGGCTTGATGCAATAATGCCTTTTCCACTTCCATCAGCACATCGCTTAAGGGCAGCTGGAATGTCCGCGTCAAGCCTTGTTGGTCTTGGGCATAAAATTGTGCCAAAGTCAGCATACGCTGTTGTTTATGCAAAATTTCTTTAATGGGTGCCAAGGCAGTAACACCGGCTTGTTCAAAGGCTTCGACTTCTTCTAGCAAATAACGCAGCCAATATTCTACGTCTGGCATGTGCTCTGCTTGCAAGTGTGCATGCAATGCATTGCGTCGTGTAGAAAAATCCTGATAGATCCGAATCAAAATATCAATCAGGGCAAAGTCATCCTGATAAACCTGCTCAAAACTTAAGATCTCATTGCACACGACCCGCTCTGGAATAGCGATGCCCATGACCAACCGGTTTAAAGCAAATTGGAAACTATAGCGATAGTCTTGATCTGACGCATCTAAGCTGAGCTGTAAATGTTCGGCATCTAGCCCACGGCGGAAACCCGCTTGCTGTAATAACACTAAAATACGTGCCGTGGCATCACTGTCGAGAGCATAGTATTGCTGCGTGGCAGCCAGCTGTAACCAATCGGTAAATTCTTCAATATTAAACCGTTGTTCTACCCAACAGAAACGCCCCAAAACAGCACGCCAAGCATGCTGTGCATCTAAGCTGCTAATGCCTGCAATCTTGACGGGTAAATAGATACCATCCTTTTGTACTTGCTGTGGGAAAACGCTGCGAATCAAAGCTTCTAAGCTTGCTAACTGCGGCACCATCACCACAATATCACTGGGGCGCCGTGGCTGTTCTGCCGTGCCTTGCGCCAACCAATGTAATAACTGTTCTTTGAGTACTTCCAATTGCCGCAAGGTCGAGTGACAAACATGGATTTGAATCGATTGATCATCCGTGGCCAAGAGATAAGCCCCTGCTTCTGGCTCGGTAAGATTCAAAATATCGGACTGAATTTTGGACAATAAATTGGTGATCGGAAACTGTACAAAGGCATCGACCCACTGCCCCTCGACCCCAGCAGACAACTGCGCTAATAAGGAAAAGTGATCGCGTGCCTGTTTGCCAAAACGGGTCAGCAGTGGATGGCGTGACTCACGCACCAAGGCATTAAAGTTTAAAGTAAAATCTTGAAAAAATGCCGCCAACTCGGCAGCACTCGCCTGTGGATGTTGCTGTAAATAACGCTGTTTAACCCCCAGATCATATTGTTTTTTCCACAAGGGATCGACACTGTCAGCCCAATATTCTTGTGAAGGGTTATAGTGCAAAATATATACATCGATATACTGCCCCAAGCGACGCAAGAACTTTAACTGATTGGGCGGCAATTCCAATAAGGTAAACACCACAACCTGTGCGGGAAGTTGTGCCAAGGCATCGTTACGCTGTTGTGGGTCATCTAGCGTTGCCCAAAAAGCCTGATCTACTGCTAAGATTTCGGCAAAATCTTGGGCAAAACCTTGTTGCCATAACCAACGTTGCCATGCCTCAAGCTGCTGTGCCTGCTCTAACTGAT
This sequence comes from Acinetobacter larvae, assembly GCF_001704115.1. Lineage (NCBI taxonomy): Bacteria > Pseudomonadati > Pseudomonadota > Gammaproteobacteria > Moraxellales > Moraxellaceae > Acinetobacter > Acinetobacter larvae. The sequence continues at coordinate 354,463 of NZ_CP016895.1, read as the reverse complement.
AGGCGGCATCAGCATGCTCAGACACATTCAACAGTTGTTCAACATTTAAGGCTTGATCACGGGACCATGCCGCCAACCAATTGCCGCGACAACGACACTGCCCCGTCGGACAGTCTGCCTGACACTCCCCACGATAAACCATATAATGCGTAAATAACTGCGCCAGCTGTTCTGCAATCCAATACAGCATGGCATGTTGACGCTGACGTTGTTGTTTTGCACTGGGCAAAGCTTTGCCATTGTCAATCACACGTTGCAATAAACTCGACAAAGGATGTGGGTTGCTCGCCTGTGCGGACGAGCTAGTTTGTTTTTCAGTTTGCTTTGCATTTTGTTTTGCATACTGTTGAAATTGTTCTAATAAAACCTGATAAATCCGCCATTTCAACACCAAACTGGGAATATTGGCTTTACGTACCCGTTCTTTATCTGTGAGCACTTGTTGGTAGAGATACCACTGCAAGCCTCTGATCCGTTGATGAAAAATACTATTGGCACTAATCCCTTGCGCCTCAGAGAGTCTCAGGGTGAGCCACTCTTGTATGGCTGTACTGGGGGCAACAATATGTTGGCTGGCTAATATAGCAAAGGGATCGGTACTTTGCTGCTGTGTAGTGTGTAAAACACCTTGCAGTAAAATGTCTAAACGCTGGCTTTGGATTACATGAATGCCCATATACGCTCTTACCCATCCAACTCATCAGTCCAATTCTTGATTGGCATTTACAGAAAAACCCTAATAGAATCTATAGAGCATGCTAAATTTCCCCCAGCAATACTGCTGGGCAAATGGTATACAATTATAACTTTAGACCTGACCGTCTAAACAACATGATGCATCTCATGCCCATTGAGACGACTTCAGCGCGCCTGTGGTCAACCGCTCAAATACCTCGCTCGCCACTCAACTCGATAGTACAAAACCGCTTTAGATGAGTAAACTTATGAAAATTGATAATATTTCTAAAAGTATTGACCCTAGCTTAAACTTAGAGCAAGTACGTCAAGATTGTCTCGATATGGTTCAAAAGCGTTCTTATATCTCTGCAGGTGTCGCTGTTGTGCCGATTCCATTTTTTGATGTCTTGATTGATGTCAGTATGTTATCGCAGTTAATCCCAGAAATTAACAGTCGTTTTGGTTTAGCACCAGAACAAGTCAGTGTTTATGATCCTGAAACCAAAAAAGTACATTGGAATGAACTACGTAAACGAGGGATCGAATTCTCAGGTTTTATCTTGGCACGTACTGCGATTAAAAAATCGATCAATAACTTTGTCACCAAAATGCTCGCCAAACAAGTGACCAAATTTGTCCCCTTAGGCGGTCAAGCGGTTGCAGCAGGTATGGGCTATGCCGTGATGAAAAAAATCGCATCTGCCCATGTAGAAGATTGCTATAAACTTGCCAAAGACATTCAAAACAAACAGTTTAAGCAAACTGTTGCACATCCAGCTGTTGCACATCAAGATCCTACACAAAAGCAATCCTAAAAAAGCGACGCTACAAAAGCCATCCTAAAGCTGTTGAGCCCCCTTAGCCAATTATTTCGTGCTATAGGGGCTTACCTGCCACCAGATCCCTGCAAACTTATCAGTGCCATTAACCATCTGCCGCAAGCAGTTGTGCCAGAATAGCAGTTAAAATTTCCAAGCGTGCGGTGTACTTATCATCTGTGGCAATCACATGCCACGGTGCATAGTCGGTATCGGTGAGCGCCAGCATATCGGCGGCGGCATCCAGATATTCTGGCCATTTACTGCGATTGCGTCGATCTTCATCGGTAATTTTAAAGCGTTTATGCGCTGTTTGCTCGCGAGACTGAAACCGTAATGCTTGTTCGTCTTTGCTGATAGCCAACCAAAATTTAATCAATAAGGTCTGATTATCACTGAGGTCTTTTTCAAAACGGTTGATTTCCGCATAAGCGCGTTGCCATTGTTTGGCAGTAGCAAAACCTTCAACCCGTTCAACCAGCACGCGCCCATACCAAGTGCGATCAAAAATGAGAATATTACTTTTGTCTTGTAGGTTATTCCAAAACCGCCATAAATAGGGATGGCGTAACTGAAATTTTTCTGGTGCAGAAATGGTAAAAATGCTGTATTCACGGGGGTCGAGTTTTTTGACAATCCGTTTAATCGCGCCGCCTTTACCGGCTGCATCCATGCCTTCAAAACAAATAATGATACGGCGCTGGTCATTGCGCAAAGCAGCAGCGACTTTGTTGGTGAGTTTTTTGAGACGTTTTTTATAGTCAGCCTGATCTGTAGGCGCATGACGAGGATGCAACAAGGCCTCGGGAATCTGTGCTTGTTGCCATAAATCGGCACCGTTTTCATAATGCTTGGGCAAATGGCGCAGGGCCTGCAACACATATTGGGCAAATTTTTGGTCGCGGACTGCAGCATCTTCGCAATCGATAATAATCCAATCACGGGTAAAACGCTGACGCAAGCGTTGCAAGTTATCATACTGTTTTTTGTTCCGCCAATTGAGACCGTGCAATTTATGCCAGCGTTGTTCGGCGGGTGCCAAATGATCTAAACGTTTTTGCAGCGACTTCCATGACAGGTCAAACCAGATCTTGATGACATCACAGTGGTTGTTTTTAAGGTCCTGTTCAAAAGCCCGCATCCGCTCCACATAATCATCAAATAAATACACATCAAAAGGTTCTGAGACATGATTGGCGGTGGCGAGTAGATCGCTATACCAATTGCCGAACATGATTTGAATTTCACCCTCTGCTGGAATAAACGGCGCATAAGGCTGCCAAAAACTTTGTTTCTGGGTAAATAAATTGGGAATATCGGCTTTGACTTGTAAATAACGTGGATCGAGCCATTCTCGTAATTGTTTCACTGCCTCGCCTTTACCGGCAAGCTCAATCCCACTGACAATGACCACGAGGCTTTTGGCATGATCGGTCCCGCGCGAGTTTTTAAGGGTATATTGCGCCTCGATCAGCTTTAAGGTGAGCTGCTCAGCATCCATGAGTTCAAATTTATGTTGTTCAATCATAAGGCTCTATTGTTCTAAAAATAATGAATGACCTGTGTTTTGCAGATCATTTACCGATCCTTCACACAATTCACTCAGACTAATGTTATTTATTTCAATTGAATAATGATTTTATGTTAATTGTCAGAAATATTTAATAGAAATAACATGATGGCTTAATTTGCCAGACCCGTTCTATGCACCAGACACACCGAGAACAGCAACATGCTGACCAAATTTAGCGCAATCATATACACATCGTCATAGCCTATTGTGCAATCTCCGTTTATGCTGTGCGCGTTATTTAAGTTTGAGTTGATACGATGTCTAAACTGGCTGAACTAGATCACCTATTCGCCCAATACCAACAATTTCTCTATCACAATAATCCGCAGCTCAAACAACGTTTGACCGATGCACAATTGTGGCTCAAACAGCGCATCGAATATACCCATCAGGATTTATTTGCGGCACCCAATCACCAATTGATGGCGCAGTTTTTTATCAACCGCCTATATGGGGGGCCGGATTTTGATGCCCTAGCGCAGCAGATTAAACGCCTGTTGAAACATGCACACAAAGTTGAAAAAGTACTCCCCGATCAAGCCATTGATACTGGTATTCTCACCATTCGCCTCGCTGTCTTGGCTATGCAACTCGATGAACAGATTGCCCAGCAACTGCTGCTAGATTATCCGGCAGACAGCGTCATCACGGATGCCATGATGTTGCAAACGTTGCTCAAGTTAAACCAAGAACAAGCCCGGCTAGAACAATTGGCCTTGCTCGATCGTTTGGGCATTCAACTGGATAAATACCTGCGCTCATTTATGATCCAAACTGCCTTTAAAATGTGTAAAGCGGTGGCCTATAAGCATAATTTCCAGCTCATGTACGACTTTATTGGTGAAGGCTTGGCTGCCGTCAAAGCCATGAAATCGACCACGGTATTTATCAATGACTTTACTGCACAAGAACGGGCAATTGTCGCGGCAGTACATCAGGGTCATGCCAATCCCTTTGCTCGGGTGTGCCCAAGTCTGCTGCTTGAAGTGCTGTAGACTGAGCGCAGTCTAGGGCTAACGCTAGACTCACAACCGTGTGAGCGGATAAATCTGCAACAGCAATGCTTCATTGCTGTGGTTTTTTTCTGTATATTCATTTTTCTGTATATTATTCATAACATTTGCAGTTGAGCGCTGTAAAAAGTTGCAGAATCTGTCATTATGCAACATGCAACTCTTGCTAGCTTTACTATTATTTGTGTTGAGGAGTGACTCCCATGTCTCAAGAAAATCAAAAGCCCAGTCCAACCGCACCGGCAAACCCACAAGACAATGCGAGCCCTTTCTTGACTGAACCCTTACCGCAAGGCACTGCCCAAGGCCAACAACAAAGCCTACAGGCACAGACTGCACAGCAAAGTACTGCTCAAAACACACAACACGCTCAAAATATTGCTAAATATAATCTACCGCGCGGTGCACAAACCAACAATGTCGGAGAAACCACGCACTTTGGCTACAAAACCGTAAATAGCGAAGAAAAAGCACAAAAAGTCGCTGAGGTCTTTCACTCTGTTGCGGCAAAATACGATGTCATGAATGATCTCATGTCTTTCGGTATTCATCGCCTCTGGAAACGTTTTGCCATCAATATGTCCGGCGTTCGACGTGGTCAACAGGTCTTAGATATCGCTGGCGGGACAGGAGATTTAGCCAAAGTCTTTAGCCGTGAAGTCGGACCACAAGGGAGAGTGGTTCTGTCCGATATCAATGAATCGATGCTCAATGTTGGTCGTGACCGCTTACTCAATGCTGGTTGCAGCAACGTCGACTTTGTCTTGGCCAATGCTGAAACCTTAGAACCTTTTGCCGACAATAGTTTTGATTTATTGACCATTAGCTTTGGTTTACGTAACGTCACCGATAAAGACGCAGCACTTGAGGCAATGTATCGCGTACTCAAACCAGGCGGTCGTTTACTCATTTTAGAATTCTCCAAACCCATCTTTGAACCCTTTGCCAAGCTATATGATCTATACTCCTTCACCGCATTACCATTGATGGGCAAAATTGTAGCCAATGATGCTGAAAGCTATAAATATTTAGCAGAATCAATCCGTATGCACCCTGATCAAAATACCTTAAAAGGCATGATGGAAAGTGCTGGTTTCCAAAACTGTGATTATCACAATTTAACCGGCGGCATTGTTGCAGTACATCGCGGCTTTAAACTTTAATACCGAGGCGAAGACAGGATTTACCATGTGGTCGATACTTGCACTGGGTGCTGCTGAAACATTTATAAATCGTGTCATCGACTTAGACAGTATTACGCGTGCCCAGCTCAATCAATTACACGGCAAGATGCTACGGGTCATCATCGATCACCCGGTCTTGTCGGTCGATGTGTACTTTGACTTAGGGCGTGTGCGCCTTGAGCCGACTGCCACTGGTCAGCACAACAGCAGCAGTATTTTTGAACAACGCCCATTTGATCAAGCACAGCATCTCAATACTGCAACGGCAAGCTTAAAAGTGCCAGATGTGGTGGCTTTAGCGCGCTTATTGCTGAGCGATAACGTCGGCACTTTACCAGTACAAGGTGACTATCACCTGCTCCAAACGCTACAACAGATCATGCAACAGGCTGAACCAGATCTGGCTGCGCATTTAAGCCCTTGGATTGGTCCCAATGCTGCACATCATCTCGCCAAAGTGCAGAGACTGCCCGATGTGCTCAAACGCAATCTACACAGCAAATTGTTTTATGCCCAAGACTTCGTCAAAGAAGATCTTGGTGTGTTGGCACCACGTTGGCAAATGGATGACTTACAACAAGCTACCCGCCAACTCAATCAAAATATCGATCGTCTTGCTGCTAAAATTCAACAGTTGCAAGCGCGTTTTTCCTCACAGCAAAACTAGGTAAGTGCATTTATGATTCCGCATGTTTCACGTTTACTCGAACTTTGGCGCATCGCCGCGCACTATAGACTCGACACGTTGTTTCCTGCTGAAGACTTACCGGAAAAAGCACAGCGGATTATGGCGATTATTCGCCTCCATCCTGCGGCATGGTCGAGCAAAGAGCGTCACAACCCGCTTAAACTCAAGCTTGCACTAGAAGAAATGGGACCGCTGGCGATTAAACTCGGTCAGTTGCTCTCAACCCGACGTGATTTAATCCCGCCTGAAGTGTTATCTCAATTGGTGTTATTGCAAGACCGTGTCAAGCCCTATGCTGTCGATGTGCTCAAGCAACGTATTCAAGATTCCTTAAAAGCCGATCTCAATACTTTATTTGCCCGCTTCGATGAACAACCCTTGGCGGCAGCATCGGTAGCACAAGTCCATACGGCGGCATTACATGATGGTCGGGAAGTCGTGGTCAAAGTGACCCGCCCCGATATCCGTCAGCAGATTTTACAAGATTTTGAAATTTTACAATGGTTAGGTGACAAGCTCGAAAGCCGTTTAGAAGCAGCACGTGCATTACATTTGAGTGAAATCATTCAGGATTATCGCCAAACCATTCTCAATGAGCTCGATCTCACTTTAGAAGCAGAAAACACCCGCTTGATGCGCCATAACTTTACTGGCTCCAGCATGATGTATGTGCCCGAAGTCTACATGGACAGTAAAGACGTCATGGTGGCAGAGCGAATTACCGGTGTGCCGATTTCCGATACAGCGACTTTTGATCGTTTAGGCATGGACCGTGCCGACTTGGCAGAAAAAGGCTTAACCATTTTCTTTACGCAGGTATTCCGCGATAACTTTTTCCATGCCGACATGCACCCTGGCAATGTCTTTGTGGAAACCCTCAATCCAAGCAATCCACGCTATATCGCCTTGGACTGTGCCATCATGGGCGAGTTGTCCAAGCAAGACCAGATGACGGTAGCACGCATGTTATTGGCGGTTATGAATAGCAATTTCATGCAGTTAATTCAAATTGTGCACCAAGCTGGCTGGATTCCACCGGGTACCGATCAAGATGCCTTAGCACGTGAAATGCGTCGTACCGTCGGTCCCATGGTCTCGAAACCAATGGACCAACTCGACTTTGCTGGCATCTTGCTGCAAGTCATGGATATTGCACGACGTTTCCGCTTAGAAATACCACCACAACTGATGCTACTGCTAAAAACCTTGGTCCATGTCGAAGGCTTGGGCACAGATTTGTATCCGCAGTTAGATATCTGGAAATTGGCCAAACCGATTTTGACCGAATGGGTCAAAGCCAATATGAACCCTATCAAAAATATCAAAGAAATTGGTCAGCAAATTCCGGATCTACTCTTAGGGGCGCAGGACTTACCCAGCCTCATGATCGACAGCTTAAATGGATTAAAAAACCAATCAGCATGGCAAGAACGTCAACTGCGTGAGATGCAAAATCTACGTTTACAGATGCAACAACAGCAACGCCGTAGCTGGATTTTTGCTAGCATCATGGCCATTTTACTCGCCATTGCCATCATTGCACCGTGGTATGTCAGTGTGGTGCTCTTGGTGCTCAGCGGACTCCTCGCGTTATGGCGTTTGGCTTGATTAAAACGCATCAGTGCTACACACGCTATAGATAATTCCCCACCCGTAAACAGCCCTGATGAGGGCTGTTTTGCTGTGTGCTGCCCCAACTGGTAGCGGCATTTAAAATCCCTATGCCAATAGCAAAGTTAATTGAAGCTGCTGATTTACTATTGATTTTTTAAACAAACTAGCAATATGATAATGATTATCATTTATAAAAATGAATCCTCATGTCTAAAGACCCCAACTGGCGCATCATCGCGCCTGTCAAGCAGCAAATCTACTTTGCCATTCTACTGTCCACACTCTCTGCGATAGCAACCGTCGCGTTACTGGTTGCTATCGCCTATCTGGTACAAGCGCTATTACAACAACAATGGTCAACCCTAAGCTGGACCTTGATCAGCCTCATTGTGCTCACCATTGTTGCCTATGTACTGCGTCTACAAGCATTTAGCCAATCACACTATGCCGGTTATCGACTCGAAGAAATTTTACGTAAACAGATGAGTCTACATCTAGGTCAACTCCCCTTGGGCTATGTCACCACGCAAGGTGCCGGTGCGATTAGCAAAGTCATGCAAGATGATGTCCGTGCTTTGCATTCCTTTGTTGCCGACAGCACACCTCTCTATGCCCGTGCCTATGTTGTACCTGTGCTCACCTTTGCCGCGTTGTTATGGTTCGACTGGCGTATGGCCTTGCTATCACTGGTTATTTTAGTGTGTGGCATGATCATGATGTCTTTGGTGATGCGCAATCATCAAGAAATGAACCAGCTCTACAATACTGCACGTGAAAACGTCAACACCGCTGTCATTGAATATGTCCAAGCGATGCCTGTGGTACGCACCTTTGACGGCGGGCAAAAATCCTTTAAACGTTATGAACATGCATTGCTGTCCTATAAAGAGATTTTGACCCGGTGGTATCGGGAAAGTGGTCCAGCAGCACGCCTGTCCATGCTGATTCTCAACCCACTGCCCACCTTTGTGATCTTATTGGCTGCGGGGAGTTATCTATGGCTACACGAGCAAATCAGTACGCAGGCACTGGTTGCTAGTCTATTGCTGGGAACGGGTATGGTCGAAGCATTAATGCCCTATATGAGTTTGTATCATTTGATTGAAAAATCAAAAGTCAGTGCGACCCGTATTTTAGACTTACTTGCTGTGCCGGCACTGCCTCAGCCAGAATTGACCCAGCGTCCAGAGCAGTATGATATTTGCTTTGAACAGGTCAATTTTCGCTATAACCCACAACAAGACCTTGTACTCAAAGACATTAACTTTCATGTGCCTGCTTTGAGTTTTACCGCCTTGGTGGGTGCCTCTGGTGCCGGAAAATCTACCATAGCCAAATTACTCGCACGTTTTTGGGATGTCGACAGTGGTCAAATTAAAATTGGCAATGTCGACCTACGGGCGATGAGTAGTCAAGTGCTCATGTCCAATGTGGCTTTTGTCTTTCAAGATAATTTTCTATTTTTTGACAGCATTCGCAACAATATTCGACTGGGCTTAGCCCATGCCAGTGATCAAGATGTTGAGGCGGCAGCACGGCTGGCACAAGCCCATGATTTTATCATGGCATTGCCCGATGGCTATGACACAGCAGTCGGCGAACGTGGAACCAGCTTGTCTGGGGGGCAGCGCCAACGCATCACCATTGCCCGAGCCATTTTACAAAATCGCCCAATCCTAATTTTAGATGAAGCCACAGCTTTTGCAGACTCTGAAAATGAAGCCTTACTCATGGCGGGCTTAAAAAATCTGATGCAAGGCAAGACCGTGATTATGATTGCCCATCGCCTCAGTACCATTCAACATGCCGATCAAATTTTAATGTTCGATCAAGGGCAATTGATTGAACAAGGACCGCATCATCTGCTAATCCAGCAAAATGGCGCCTATGCCAAACTGTGGCAAGCCTTTCAACAAGCGCGCGATTGGCATATCGATATCAGCAGTGACCCACAGCCCGCGTCGCCAACGACGAGCGCAGCTCTACAGGGAGCGCAAAATCATGTCTCATAACCCGCAACGCCATTCTATTCGAGAAATTTATCAGCAAATCCTACGTGCTGCGGGAGAAGAACAGCCCAATTTACGTAAAGCACTTTGGCTCATGACCGCCTCTGCCTTTAGCCAAGGGCTCGCCTTTAGCTGTTTGTATCCTATATTTCGCGCGCTACAACAACAGCAGGCTCAGCCCCTGATTTGGTGGCTGTATGCGCTGATTTTATTTGTTATTTTAAGCTCATTGCTGCGCTGGCTGGCACAGGATTATGACTACAATGGTCATGCGGCACAGGCACAACATATATTGCGTACACAACTCGGCGAAAAATTAAGACAAATTCCACTACAGCTTTTATCTAAAAAACGCGCTGGTGAATGGAGTGCAACCATTGCCGGGAGCACCGATGAAGTCATCAATTATACCCTCACCATCGTCAGTATTATGCTGTATGCGCTGGTGGTGCCAATTACCGTGGGGGTGGTGACGCTATTTTTTGACTGGAAAATTGGCCTGATTATTCTGCTGATTTTCCCAGCTATTTTGCCTTTATATCGTTGGCGTAAACCTGCTTATGACCGTGGCATGACTGCAATGAGTCAGCTCAATGCTGAACTCAATGCCGAATTGGTCGAATATACCCAAGGACTCGCCGTACTCAAAGCCGCCAATTGTGTAGACCAACAATCACAGCGCCTCTTTCCCATGATTGAAAAAGTTCATCATGCTCAGCGTATTGGTCATCAAAAAGGTGGTAAACCCAATCTTATTGTGACCTCTGCCATTGAAATAGGACTACTGCTTGCCGTGGCAATAGGGCTCTGGCTGGTGATGGCAGGATATAGTGCTGACATGTACTTTATCGCGATGTTGGTGATTATTATCCGTTTTGCAGAACCAATTGCAGCATTTACGTCGATGACGCTGTTCTTTAGTCTGGTTGAAGCAGGCTATGCCCGTATCAACCAAATGCTCAACATTAAGGCATTGACAACCATTGCCCAGCCGCTCAGTCCGAATGCATTTGATATTGAGTTTGATCGGGTCAGCTTCCAATATGCAGCAGATGATGCTTGGGCGGTGGAAGATATTTCATTGCACATTCCAGCACATGCTTTGACAGGACTGGTCGGGCATTCTGGCTGTGGCAAAACCACCCTGACCCGATTGATCATGCGCTATGCGGACTGTCAAAAAGGTCAGGTTAAAATCGGTGGCATTGATGTCCGTGACATGGACCCGAACCAACTGATGTCGTATATCTCCGTGGTATTCCAAGACGTTTATTTATTTGATGACACTATTCTCAACAATATTCGTATGGCCAAAGAAGATGCCAGCGATGAACAGATTATTGCCGTGGCAAAACGGGCCCAATGCCATGACTTTATTATGCGTCTTCCTGAGGGTTATCAAACCCGTATCGGGGATATTGGAGGCAGTTTATCGGGTGGGGAAAAACAGCGCATCTCCATTGCACGCGCCTTACTCAAAGAAGCACCTATTGTCATTTTAGATGAACCTACGGCGGCACTCGATACCTTTAGTGAACTCGCGGTACAACGCGCGATTAATCAATTGGTGCAACATAAAACCGTGATTGTGATTGCCCATCGTTTATCGACCTTGGTGGCAGCCAATCAAATCATCGTCTTAGAACAAGGGAAAATTATCGAACAAGGCAATCATCAACAACTCTTGGCACAAGCAGGCAAATATGCCCGCCTCTGGCACTTGCAGTATCAGCAAGAACAAGAACAACTAACGGTGTAAAACCAGATCGCGATACAATCACCACACTGCGTTGCTATAAAAAACACCGCGTTGCTATAAAAAAGAGCAAGCACGAACAGTATGTCTGCCTGACATACTGTTCTTTTGCATTCAACTCGATTAAGCTGAGCACTTTAGTTTAGTGTGATCAAACTTATATGCCTCATTTAATGATCAGCCATTCAGGCAATGTTCGTGTTGAGCAGCCCGAAGCTTTATTATTGCAAGCCAATCAGGCGCTATACCAAACTGGTTTATTCAAGACCAGCCAAGAAATTAAATCGCGTATCAAAACTGATGCACAGGCCGTGATTGGTTTAAATGAACAAGATCAGGCCTATATTCATGCGCAATTTTATATCTTAAAAGGTCGTGATTTGGCGCAACAACAACAGCTTGCAGCCTGTCTTGATCAGGTCTTAACTGCGGCACAATACCATGCCGACAGCAGCGTTGAATTGCAAATCTGTACGGAAATTATTGAGATTGAAGCACAATCTTATATTAAGTCCTTAAAAACCATCTCGGCTTAAAGTACGGCACTGCATCGAATGCCCTGCTCAAAAAGCAAAAAACAAGCAGCAGCGGCTGCTTGTTTCAATTTACGGCTTGTTTCAATTTAAATGTCTTAGCGCACCTGATCAGATCGCTAGACCGAATAACTTGATCTGATCACTTGATCTGATATTGCTCTAATCAAGCGCCTAGTCTAATCAAGCGCTTCATCTAATCCGCTTCTCAAGCTCGCCCTCTGAGCTTAGCTGCATAATTCGTTTTGGAAGCCTTTACTCTTGGCACCACGGGCACATTGATAACTTTCTTTTTTACTCAATTGCTGCCAGGCATCATCTTGTTTCTTGAACTGATATACCGTACGGATCGCACTGACTGAGTCATCCAATAAACCTGTTTGCGTGACAGTGACTTGTGCAGCTGTTGGTGCTTCTGCACGGTTATAAACCAAGGCTAGAGAGACGCCCAATACATCATCACTCAACCCCTGTTGTTGTTGCATCACCTGTTGCAACGGATCAAGGGCTGTAGTTTGGTTGGCAACAGCTTGTGCATTGTGAGCCGGTTGTACTGTTGTCACTTCTGTTTTTTTCTTTAATGTCGGTAAATTCGGTAAAGATGAGCAAGCCGATAAAGCGACGGTACAAATCATCGTGCCCAAAAGCATCATACGCATGATATTTCTCTCCATTCATTGCTGATTTATTTTAACCAGTTCACAAAATTTCTGTGCAGTAATTGCGTAATAAAAAACTGCCCATCAGTCCCAGCTGACGAGCAGTTTAGCGCTCATGTTCAAGACCAGCCCAAGTTTGTAAACCGAACTTAGGCTTGTAATCAAGATCAGGCTTTTAAATCAAACAGTTTTCCTGGGTTCATAATGCCATTTGGATCAAACACTTGTTTTAAAGCACGCATATACTCAATTTCTTCAGCAGAACGGCTATAGCCTAAATATGGTTTTTTGGTCATGCCCACACCATGTTCGGCAGAGATTGAACCATCATATTTCTTCACAATGTCAAATACATATGTATTTACTTGCTGGCATTTTTCAAAGAACTCATCTTTACTTAAGTTGGCTGGTTTTAAGATATTCAAATGCAAATTACCATCACCAATATGACCAAACCAGCAGATTTCAAAGTCTGGATAGTTCTGTTCCACAATGGCTTCGATATCGGCAATAAATGCTGGTACATGGCTAATCAATACAGAAATATCATTTTTATAAGGAATAAACGGCGCGATTGATTCTGAAATATCTTCACGTAAGCGCCATAAGCTTTGTGCTTGTTCTAAGCTTTGGCTCATCACACCATCTAGCACCCAGCCTTGTTCCATGCAATGCTCAAAGATTTCCATTGCGGCATCTAAGATGGGTTCATAAGGGGCTTCAAATTCAAGCAAGACATAAAATGGACACTCACTGGCAAATGGACGTTGCACATGACCATTGTCCAACACTTTTTGCATTGCCAATTCGCCAAAGAACTCAAAAGCAGTTAAATCAATTTTAGACTGGAAAGCATGCAGTACTGGCATCACGGCGGCAAAATCAGGTACCCCGAGCACCAGTACTTGTAAGTCGTGTGGCTGACGCTCAAGTTTAATGTCTGCTTCGGTCACAATACCCAAAGTCCCTTCCGCACCAATAAATAGATGTTGCATCGCATAGCCTGTGGCATTTTTAATCATGCCTTTATTGAGGCGTAAAATATCCCCTTTACCAGTCACCACGGTTAGCCCCAAGATCCAGTTACGGGTCATGCCATATTTGATGACTTTGATGCCCCCTGCATTGGTGCCAATATTACCGCCCAGTTGCGATGAACCTGCTGAAGCAAAATCCACGGGATAGTACATGCCTTGTGCTTCGGCATAATCTTGCAATTGCTCCGTCACCATACCAGCTTGGATACGCACCATACGGTCTGCGGGTAAGAAGTCCAGCACTTGGTTCATTTTGTCTAAGCTCAACACAATCTCACCATTGCTGGCAACAGCGCCGGCAGACAAACCAGTACGACCACCGCTTGGTGTAATCGCAACATGAAATTGATTGGCAAGTTTTACAATGGCTTGTACTTGTTCAGTGCTCGATGGGAAAACAATTACCGATGGATTGGGATCAAAATGTTTGGTGTGGTCGCGCCCCCAGTTTTGCAGACTATCGGCATCGGTTTTAATACGATTTTCACCCACAATAGCGGTCAGTTGGGTAAGTAATTCAGGGGCTAAGGCGACTGGAGCATTCATGAATGGCGGACCTGATGATAAAGAAGACACAGAAGAAAGAAAGCGTATAACCGCTGTGAAAGCCGACTATACGAGCGCGAGCGCAATCAGTTTAGCAAATTTCATGCACAGGCTGATGGCCTAAAGCCATCTTAGATAAAACCATCTTAAACGATGTCAACGGTAAAATCAGCGTACATCACCCGTAAACTGCACATTCACCGTGCATCATGTGCCGTAGTATACGGTATATTGATCGCAGCCCAACAGACTAAAACTGCCGTTTTTTAGCCCCGAAATGCCGCTAAATATTTACTAATATATTGATTTTAAAGGCTTAGTATAAAAATAGGCGTAGATTTATCTTGCAGCATCTTGCCGCGAAACTCCCATCAAACGCACATCAATAAGTTATAAGTTTAAAAAATATCAGCAAGCAAAACCATAAAGCAAATTTCTATAGCTTTATTGATATGTTATGATACTGCGATCAAATTTGGCCTTTGTAGCGGAGCCGTAATGAGCCAACATCTATCTCTACCAAAAGATAAAATTCGTTTCCTCTTGTTGGAAGGAGTGCATCAAAACGCAATTGACACTCTCAACGCAGCTGGATATACCAACATCGATTACCACAAAACTGCTTTAGAAGGTGATGCGTTAAAAGAAGCCATCAAAGACGCACACTTCATTGGGATTCGTTCTCGCACCCAATTGACTGAAGACGTTTTTGCCGCAGCCAACAAGCTGATCGCTGTTGGCTGTTTTTGTATCGGGACCAACCAAGTCGACCTCCATGCGGCGATGGAACGTGGTATTCCAGTCTTTAATGCACCCTATTCCAATACCCGCTCAGTGGCAGAATTAGTGCTTGCTGAAACGATTTTATTACTTCGCGGTGTTCCTGAGAAATCGATCACTTGTCATCGCGGGGGGTGGAACAAATCTGCCAATGGTTCATTTGAAACCCGCGGTAAGACGCTAGGGATTGTTGGCTACGGCTCAATTGGTTCGCAACTCTCTGTTTTGGCAGAAAGCTTGGGCATGCACGTTATTTATTATGATGCCGTCACCAAACTACCGATGGGGAATGCCCGCCAAGTGGGTTCTTTAGATGAATTACTCGGTACCGCAGATGTGGTCACACTCCATGTTCCTGACGTGCCATCTACTCGTAATTTCTTTACCAAAGAACAATTTGCCAAAATGAAACCGGGTGCAATCTTCCTTAATGCAGCACGCGGTACCTGTGTGGTGATTGAAGATTTAGCCGCAGCCATTCAATCTGGCCACCTTGCCGGTGCAGCAGTCGACGTATTCCCGAAAGAACCCAAAGCCAATGGCGAAGAGTTCGTTTCACCGTTACGCGGTTTGGACAATGTGATTTTGACACCACATGTCGGTGGCTCAACCATGGAAGCACAAGCCAACATCGGTTTAGAAGTCGCTGAAAAATTTGTCGCTTATTCAGACAAAGGCATGACCTTATCTGCTGTAAACTTCCCAGAAATCGCCTTGCCATTAACTGAAGGCAAACATCGTCTATTGCACATCCATAGAAACGTGCCTGGCGTCTTGTCTAAAATTAACCAACTCTTTGCCGAACATGGCATCAACATCTCTGGTCAGTCTTTAATGACCAAAGGTGATGTCGGCTATTTGGTCATGGATGTTGATGCAACTGCATCACAAGAAGCACTCGATACCTTGCATGAAGTTGAAGGCACTATCCGCGTACGTGTTTTATTCTAAAAGTTTTAGCAACTTTGCATTGAAACATTGCATGCTCAGTGTTTAAGTTATGCAATCGATGTTACTACTCTTTTTAATAGAACACATCGTACAAACACCCCGATGCTGAGATAGTCATCGGGGTGTTTGTTTTTTATTTTGTCTCAATCATTGCCGTGCTCAAAGCTTATGGTTTAAGCTTGTCAAATAGAACCTTTTGCCCCTAAATTCCGTTGCTTTCGGTGTTATCGGCTTGAGAATTTTGTTCAGCTTTTCATTTGGATGCGACCATGTCTACAGCTAAATCTTCTGGTTATTTCCAATCGCTGCTTTTTCTCATTGCAGCCATGATCTCTATACAAAGTAGTGGTTCTTTGGCCAAAATGCTGTTTCAACATTTTCCTGTGCTGACCGTCGCTGCCATGCGGATTTTATTGGGCGCGCTGATACTCATTGTGGTTTTTCGTGCTTGGCGGATTCATTTTCACCAAGTTCGCTGGTCTGCCGTACTGAGCTATGGCTGCGCCTTGGCAGGTATGAATATCTTATTTTATTCCGCGATTTCTAGATTACCCTTGGGTATTGCGGTATCTTTTGAATTTGTCGGTCCCTTGGGCGTTGCCCTATATTATGCCCGACAGAAGTTTGACCTCATCTGGGTTTGTCTGGCTATTTTAGGCATAGTCTTATTATTTCCCATGCAAAAAGGCGCAGCAGACCTTGATCTATTGGGTGTCGCCTATGCACTGACCGCAGGTGCATGTTGGGCACTGTATATTGTGGCAGGTAAAAAACCCTCTGGGGTGTCCGGCCCACATACTGTCTGTTTGGGCATGCTCGTTGGCGCAATCATTCTATTGCCCTTTCTGATTTTTTCACCAGCCTTAGCGATGCTGACTGATGCAAATTTTTTATTGAGCTTCTTTGCACTTGCAGTACTGGCCAGTGCCTTGCCCTTTAGTTTTGAAATGATCGCTCTACGGAATATGAGTTCACTCAGCTTTGGGACCCTCACCAGTTTAGAGCCTGCTATTGCCGCCTTATCTGGTTTAATTTTCTTGGGTGAACATTTACAGTGGAATCAATACCTCGCGCTACTGACCATTGTCAGTGCATCGATTGGCTGTACCATTACCTCTAGTCGTGTAGCACAACGTAAAAAAAAGTCAGATCCCCCCAACTCAAATCCAGCGGCTTAAAACAAGCTGAGTATAAAATACGCTCAGTATATTTCCTGTCATCGCGCGCGCATGCTATGTTAGCGAACGTCATCAACAGCCAAATTTCATCTCCATACGCGCTATGTCTAAACGTTTTGCTACGCTGATCGGTTGTAGTGCCATTGTACTCTGGGCCACATTGCTGGCTTTACTCCGTCTTGCCAGCAGCCAGCTGCAACCTGCAGTGGCCATTTGCATCATCTATAGTTTGGCCGCACTATTGCTGTTGGCACTATTTAAATGGCCAAAGCTAAAGAATTTCTCCAAAACATATCTCTATACAGCAACGCTATTATTTGTTGCCTATGAACTGTGTTTGTCTTTCTCGATTAGCCTTGCTCAAAGTAATCAACAGGCAATTGAAATCAGCATTATCAATTATTTATGGCCTAGCCTCACCGTATTCTTATTGCTGCTTTGCAAAGAGCAACGCTTGCATTGGCTGTTCATTCCAGGTCTATTCCTGAGTTTATGTGGGGTTGTCAGCGTGCAAATGGGCGACAGTTTCCATCACAGTAAACATTTTTTAATACATTTACAGCAAAACCCTGTGAGTTATGTACTGGCATTTTGTGGGGCAATCATCTGGGCTGCATATTGCGTACTGACCAAAAAACAAGGCAATGGGCAAAATGCCATCGTGCTATTTTTCTGTGCCACGGCTATCACCTTATGGCTCAATCTACTGATAAGCGGTCAGTTTCAAATCGCGACTCTAGGCGCAAGTGATATAGGGTATTTGGGCTTGGCTGCAACGGCATTTGCCTTGGGCTATGCGGCATGGAATATCGGCATATTACATGGCAATCTCAATATCTTGGTGATTTTATCTTATTTTACCCCAGTGATTTCATCACTCTTTGCCATGCTGCTACTCAATGTCACCTTAGGCCTTTCATTCTGGTCAGGAACTGCAATGGTCACGTTGGGTTCGCTACTCTGCTGGTATGCTACCCAGCGTGCCGCACCAGCTTAGATGGTTCTTACTAGCGACCACAGTTAAGCTCAATCGATGTCAGTGTGCTGACGAATGTGAGGCTGCAAAGTCACGTTAAAATTCACTGAACGCGCAATAAAACAAAATTCGTGCGCTTTTTCATGTAACTGATACGCCAATTGCGGATCTGAATGTTGATCAATCAATACATTGGGTTTGAGTCGTACTACACGAAATTCTCCAGCACCAGATGCATGCTCTAACATTTCAGCCGATGCTTGGTCTTCATACTGCAATACATTGATATGATTAACACTACAAAAGTGTAAATACCATAACTGATGGCAAGCAGACAAAGCACTCAAAAGCATTTCTTCGGGATTCCAGCGTTGAGCATCACCACGAAAACTGGTATCTGAAGAACCCAATAATGTAGGCTTATTAATCGCTGCCACAATATAATCCCGACTATACGCACGATAATGCTGCGTCCCCTGCCCTAGATTGCCATCCCAGCGTAAAGCAATTTGATAATAATGGATTTTAGTCATATGCGACTTCACTATGCTGTTTCGCCAAATTATGATATTAAACTAAACTGCATACCAAATGCTGTAAAGCAATTTACTTGCCAAGCACAACCTAGACCACTTCAATAAGACTTCATGATGCCGAATACCCAATTCATCGCTGTACTGTATATGATCATGTCGATGGTGTCCTATCAGATTAGTGCCTCCTTCGCCAAACAACTCATGACTGTACTCGATCCCTTTAGTGTCGTCACGCTACGGCTATGTTTCGCTGCAATCATGATCATTGTCATGTTTCGCTCATGGAAAATTCTCAAACGTTTGCCTTATCTACAATGGCGTCATTTATTGCTTTATAGTGCGTCTGTTTGTCTGATGAACGTCTTGTTCTATGCCTCGCTGGGACGCTTGCCACAAGGCATTGCCGTGGGTCTAGAATTTTTAGGTCCTTTGGCTTTGGCACTGCTCTCGGTACAACGTCGTTCAGACTTAGTCTGGGTCTTATTGGCGATTGCAGGTATTGCGTTGATGGTCCCTTGGCAACAAGCGACAGAGCACAATTTTTCTTTCTTAGGCGCCGCCTTTGCTTTGGGCGCTGGCTGTTGCTGGGCCAGTTATATTTATTTTGGTCAAAAAGTTGCACGGCAAAATATCGGTATGCATGGTCTCAGTATTGCTATTAGTCTATCTGCTGCTGTTCTATTGCCCATCAGTCTATGGCATAACCCAGATGCCGTGCTCAATACCCAATATTGGAAACCTGCCTTGCTCATTGCCTTACTGGCAACAGCGATTCCCTATGCCCTCGATTTACTCGCTCTCAGACAACTCAGCAAACTCAGTTATGGAACTTTGTCGAGCTTGTCACCCGCCATTGCCGCAATCGCGGGTATGTTGTTGCTCAAAGAACATATCACTTTCTGGCAAAGCTTGGCTTTGCTGTGCATCATGACGGCATCAGTAGGCGTCACTTTTAGAGCGGCTCGCAAGCCTGCGCCAGAAACGTCTTAAGCTGCAACGAAAACCCAGTCGAGTGCGGGATGAACTCAGCTTTGTCCTGCCAAGTTCCGTCTAGACTACATTTTCATACCCAAAAGACCAGCCCCTCAAAATATGGTCTACATCAGACCAACCACCACACATTATTATTTAAAATCAAACGATTAAAAAATATTATTACAATGAAATTTACCATAAAGCCATGCACAATAAAGCTAGACCAAGCTGGAACATTTCAGCTTTACTAGCAACATGCTTCGCTTTAAATCATCAAGCACGCAAAAACAACTTCATGCAATGCAGTCATAACATAAAAACAATAATTTAAAATAAGGAAAAAATATGCAGCCCAGCTCCTCTAACAACTCTAACAACAATTTGTCATTTGCCACAGCCACATTAGAAAAACACGTAATCCGCAAGCTTTATCTACGCCTACTCCCTTTCTTAATGCTGTGTTATTTCATTGCCTACATTGATCGCGTCAATGTCGGTTTTGCTGCCCTGACCATGAACCAAGATATTGCTCTCTCCGCCAGCATTTTTGGCTTTGCTGCAACCTTATTTTTTGTCGCCTATGTTGCCTTTGAAATTCCCAGCAATATCGCGATGGAAAAGTTTGGTGCACGGCGTTGGATCTCTCGCATTATGATCACATGGGGCATCATAGGATTTTGCAGTGCCTTTGTGACTGGACCCATTTCTTTTAGTCTCAGTCGCTTTTTATTGGGTGCAGCCGAGGCTGGGTTTTTCCCAGGCGTGCTCTTATATTTAACATTATGGTTTCCAAAGCGTTATATGGCAGGCATCGTAGCAATGTTTATGGTTGCCATTCCGCTGTCCAATTTCTTTGGTGCGCCATTATCCGCACTATTGCTCAATCTACATGGCTGGTTGGGCTTTAAAGGCTGGCAAATTCTGCTCATGCTTGAAGCCTTACCCGCAGTAGTGCTGGGCTTACTGTGTTTATGGATCTTACCCAATCGTCCACAAGATGCCAAATGGCTAACCGCAAACGAACAGCAATGGTTAAGTCAGACTCTGGCACAAGAGCGTCTAGTACAGGCACAGACCACAACGCATCACCACGCCCTCCCCCATAGTGCCAAACAACAACTCCAATATGCCATACGCCATCCTTATTTTTGGCTATTTGCTATCGTCTATGCTGGCAGTTCGGCGACCAGTAATATTCTGTCCTTATGGATGCCGCAAATTCTCAAACAACACCATTTAGATACCATGCAAACCGCTTGGCTAACCATGATACCTTTTGGTCTATCTGCTTTATTTATGGTGTTTTGGGGCTTACGCGCCAACCAAGTTGCCAATAAACGCGCTACAATTATTTTGCCCTTACTCTTAACCAGTATCAGTTTATTTTTGGGTATCTTTTTTGAGTCTGTTACGCTCAGCGTATTATTATTTTCACTCACTTTAATGGGTAATTATGCGCTAAAAGGTCCTTTCTGGTCTTTTGTCGCAAGTAGCATGCCACCCAGTGTTTTGGCCGTGACCATTGCTGGCATCAACACCTTGGCACATATTGGCACAGGCTTAATCAATGCGAGCGTTGGTATGATTAAAGACAGCAGTGGCAGTTTTGCCATGTCACTCCTGCCCTTGGCTTTACTTACACTGACCGGTGCCATCATTATTGCAAGCATTGGACGTCATACGATTGCACTTAAATCATTCAATCAAGAGTAGTTCAAATATAAATAACATGATTATTACGATATATTTATCACAAAGATAAGCTATTGTGAAAAAATATGTGCTCGACAAATCAGATCCTTTATTTTCATGAATAAAAAATTAGTTTTAAGTGTCCTTGCAAGTTTAGTGATTGGCGGTTTATTGGGTTATGTGATTACAGATAAAACCGTTACACGTTACAAAGTGATCGATGCAACGTGCTCAACCCTCAATGTTGCGGTAGAGCAAAATATGTTACAAGCAGCGCAAATCAAAGAACTCGGCAAACTAACCAAACAAAAGTTGGGAGATAACACCACCGCGGCAGCTTTTAAAATCAGCGATAAGATGATTGAAAATGCCTCTGAACACTCCAACTGCTCTCAATTTATGCTGGGGATGAGTCAGTAAAATATATCCCGAAGAATCCCCCCAATGATAATATGCTTTGATCATTGGGGGATTTACATGCTTGCCGAATGTATTCAAATCCTTTGCATTCACAGCACCTATAAGAGCTTTCTATCTTTTTCAATAGATTAGAATTAAATGGAATTCGAGTTAGAGGGGAGCATTAAGCTGCAGCAAAGAAAATCTGATAACTCAAACGACAGATCAACACACTCACCAAAATTAAAAATAGAATGCGAATAAAGCCACTACCATATTTCAGCGCCATCTTCACCCCACAGATCGCTCCGGCCACATTGGCAACTGCCATAACCAAACCATAACCTAATAGCACGTGCCCTGCAGGAATAAAGAAACTCAGTGCGGCAAAGTTGGTCATAAAATTTGCCACTTTGGCCAGTGCTGAAGCATGTAAAAAATCCACTTTTAAGAAGCGAATAAAATAAAAAATAAAGAAACTTCCGGTACCTGGTCCAAAAATCCCATCATAAAAACCCACCAAGACACTACCGACTCCCGCCAAAACCAGAACTTTGCTGGTGATTGGTTGAGCTTGATGATCTTGACCAAACTGTTTCTTGGTAAAGGTATAGACAGCGATCACAATCAACAGCACCAATACCAAGGGCTTTAAAATACTGGTCGGAATCAGCGCCACGCAGGCCGCCCCGCCATAGGAGCTTATCAGTGCACAGACCGCAATCACCAACAATAACTTCCATGACAGTTTAACGCGGCGCACAAAAGAGAATGCGGCTGAGGTCGTACCACTGATCGCAGCAAGTTTATTGGTCCCCAACATGGTTGCTGGCGATATATTGGGAAATGCATTCATCAACGCTGGAATCTGGATTAGACCACCACCTCCGACTGCTGCATCAATTGCGCCAGCACAAAAAGCGAAAAACACCAAGCCTAAAATCAGATCAAATTCCACGCGAATTGTCCTTATTACTAAGATTAACTTTTAATATCGGATTAAATTTTGGTACCGATTCAAATCTACCAGCGGATTAAAATAATGCCAGATAAAGCACGACTCGTCTAAAATAACATGCTAAGCACATAGACTTGAACGCTATAAATTCAGCACGCGTTTCGGAACCAAGCGCTTTTTATCGGTAATTTCAGCCAAGCCCAAACAGTGCTCAGCATCAAAGACCAATACTTGTGCCGCTGCCGCATGATCGATATTACTTTCCATGCCACGAGAGAAATATTCACGGCGACCTTCAGGAACTTGTACTTTAGGAAAGTGATCGATCGAACTATACACAGGCAATAACAACTGCTCTCGTTCAGCTTCCGTTAAAGACTCTAGATACTCAATGCTATATTCAGGAATCAATTGAAAATGACCCGTTTGAATCCGCTGTAAATAACTTAAATGCCCTACCGTACCTAATGCTTTGGCAATATCTTCACCCAAAACACGTACATAAGTCCCCTTAGAACACAGTACCTCTAAAGATAAAGCGCCATTCTGATACGCCAATAAGGTAATGCTATGAATCTGAATTGGGCGTGCTTCTCTTTCGATCTCAATGCCTTGACGCGCCAATTCATACAAGGGGCGACCATGTTTTTTCAATGCTGAATACATCGGCGGTACTTGTTGAATCTGCCCGAGAAACTGTGCCAATACTGCTTCTATATCACGAGGAGTTAAATGAGGAATAGCCTGCTGTTCTAAGACTTCACCTTCAACATCCCCCGTAGTGGTGCTCTGCCCAAGCTGCACCACAGTACGATAGCGTTTGTCTGAATCCAATAAATAATGAGAAAACTTCGTTGCCTCACCCAAACAAATCGGCAATAAACCACTCGCTAACGGATCAAGTGCGCCGGTATGACCGGCTTTCTGTGCACGAAACAACCAACGTACTTTTTGTAATGCCGCATTAGAACTGAGACCAAGCGGCTTATTTAAGAGAAATACACCATGAACTGGGCGGCGTTGGATCTTGGTTGAACTGCTTCGCATGCTACATCATCAAGCTTGTAAATGCGGCAATGTTAGCAATCTAAGATCAATAAAAATAGTCTTATCCCATTTCTTTTCATGCAATCGCATGTGGTCTTGTTATTTTACTGGCGCTCGTTCTGCAAGATTCATAAAAAGCTCAGCCTCTGCATGCTTTATGTTTCAATTAATAGTTCCAATAACAAATAATAAGATGAAATTAACAATAAGTTAAAAAAAATCCATATAAAACACTCATTACATATTTTTGCTAAAAATTCATAATTCATCACGAACAATAATCAAAGTGTTAAGCAATTAACCCTTTTGGCATAAAACAATATTGGCTAGAGGGTTAATACAAAATTTTAATTATTGCTCACTGTTTTTAATTCATTTTTAAATCTTCGTTTAAAGGAAATTCCTATGTTGTCATCTCAATTATCGCGCTACACATTTTGTTTCTTCTTCATTTTCTGCTGCTGGTGCATGAATAAGCCACCAAAAGTACACGGTGCAGAAATCCAACAAGTAGCTCAAGTACAGCAAATCGACACTGCTGCACAATAATTTAAATGACTTAACATCCCCCCTCAAAATAAAAAAATGCGTCCTCGTGACGCATTTTTTTCAACAGGTTCATATTATAACGCAATATGCTGGTAATTTTTATTTAGATAAATCACATAATTCTTATAAAAATGTTAATGGTTTTAATTATTTAAAAATAACATATTTTAATTTATATAAATCAATTATTTAAATTAAACTTTAACCAACTTGATTTCTTTTATTAAAACCAGAAAGGTATCAAATTATTCAAAGTTATTGCGTAATACACAACAACAAGTATAGTAAGAGGAAATAATAAAAGCATCACAAGGAATCGTATGTCACGTGCTCATCACCGTGATTTGAAAGTGGTTATAGCGGTACTTAGGGTTTATTTTTTAAAGGAATAAAAATGTCAAAAAGTAATATCTACTTTGCTATTCTATGCGCGATTTTACTGGTAGCGATCTTGTTCTATGTTATCCCATCTACCTCTAAAAGTTTACCTGGCGAAAGTGCAACACAAGCTCAACAATTACAACAGCATGCTGCCAGTGAAAGCTTAAGCACTGCGACGCTTGATCCTGAAAACCTAAAAAGCTTAAGTCAGCAAGACACACAGATTGACTGCCAATTGCAACTGACTGCCCAAGGGCATTTACGTGTCAATGAACATACACGCAATTGCTTTGAATACTTTATCAGTCAATATGGCGAAAAAGAGCTGGCTCATATTCAAAAAGCCTTTATCCGCTATATTGAACAGCATTATCAAGCACCTGCAGCAGCACAAATCATTGATCTATGGCAACGTTATCTAAAATATCGCCAAGAGTCAGTCGATTTACAGTCTTCCAATACAACGGCTTTGGAAGAGACTGCAGCGATCACTGCATATTTTGAAAAAGTCCATGCTCTACGTAAAAATTATTTTAATGCTACAGAAATTCAAGGTTTATTTGGCGAAGAAGACTTATATAACAACTACACGCTACAACGTATGGCTATTTTAGAAGATAGCACACTCAGTGCAGCACAAAAGGCACAACAACTCAAAAAACGCTTTGAAGCCTTACCCCAAGAATGGCAAGAAAACTTAAAACAACTGACCCAACTAGATGATCTCAATCGCTTAACGCAACAAATCAAATCACAATCCGGCTCAGCACAACAATTACGTGCCATGCGCAATGCCTTGGTCGGCACTGAAGCCACCGTGCGTCTTGAGCAACTAGACCAACAACGTCAACAATGGAAACAACAGGTTTTAGGCTTTCTCAATGAAAAAGATAAAATTTTACAAAGCAATCTAAATGATGCTTCAAAAAAACAAGCAATACAAAGCCTGAGAGATCAGTCCTTTGCTGACGCCAAACAGCAATCTCGTTTAAAAACTTTTGAAGATATTCACCAACAAGGAGGGCAACTCCCCTTTATCGATTAAGACAAGGTGGTTTTAATTGAAATATGAATAGCAATTTTGACTACTGCTCAAAATTTTAGACTATTTAGCAAAAAATTTTGCGGAAAACAATAATGAGGTAATAACTATGCTATTTCACATGATCATCAGATCGTCTCGTGTACTTTATATCGCACTGCTGGGTGCATCCTTATATGTATTATTATTTATTTTTCAACAATATACATATGCAATAAGCCAATTTCCTAACCAACAGACTGCAACTTATGTCAGTTCCAATTATGCTAAAACCCGATATCCAGTTGTCTTCACCCATGGCATGCTCGGATTTGATCGTTTAGGGTCCAGTGCTTTTGGGCTCGATTATTGGTATCAAATACTACCTGATCTCAGCCGAAATGGTGCCAATGTATGGGCAACGACAGTATCACCCTTTAACTCCTCTGAAGTTCGTGGTGAGCAACTCATTGCGCAAATTGAAACGATTCTGGCACTAACACAAGCTGAGAAAGTCAATTTAATTGGGCATTCCCACGGTGGTCCCACCATTCGTTATGCGGCAGCCATGATGCCTGAGCGCGTAGCCTCACTGACCACGGTTGGTTCACCACATCAAGGCTCTCCTGTCGCAGATGTCATTCTGAAAGCTGAACATACGTTATTAGAAAAACCGTTGATTAAAGGCTTAGAATTTCTTGGCAGTGCCATTTTGCTCTCACAGCAACTGGATCCGCAATTATTTCCACATGATGTTTTAGCAGCAGGTCATAGCCTATCGACGCGTGGTTCGCAAGACTTTAACCAACGTTTCCCCATGGGGCTACCGAGCCGCTACTGTGGAAATGCGCCGACGCAACAAAATGGCATACGTTTTTATTCTTTTACTGGGAATCGCGCGATCACCAATTTACTCGACCCCATCGATGGCTTTTTGCTATTAAATAGCCAACTCATCGATGCTGGACGAGATAATGATGGTCTCGTCGCCCGTTGTAGTGCCCGATTTGGTAAGGTCATTCGGGATAATTATTATTGGAATCATATGGATGAAGTGAACCAATTGTTAGGGCTGCGTAATATTATTCTTTCAGCAGATCCCGTGGCTATTTATCGCCAGCATCTAAATCGACTTAAACAGGATGGTGTTTAGAGCTAATCTATTGATAAACATTGTAATATTACAATTTGAACAGTATAAAAAATGCGCCGTATTGGCGCATTTTTTCGATCGTAAAACCAGAAATTAAGCAGGTTTACGAGCAGGTAATTTTTCACGAATACGTGCAGCTTTACCAGACAATTCACGTAGGTAGTAAAGTTTAGCACGACGAACGTCACCACGACGTTTCACTTCGATTTTCGCAACGATTGGTGAATGTGTTTGGAATACACGCTCAACACCAACACCGCTTGAGATCTTACGTACTGTGAACGCAGAGTTCAAACCACGATTTTTCTTAGCAATCACAACACCTTCAAAAGCCTGAAGACGTTCACGATCACCTTCTTTTACTTTAACTTGAACAACTACGGTATCACCCGGAGCAAATTCTGGAAGATCTGTTTTTAACTGTGCATTTTCAACAGCTTGTACTAGAGGATGTTTACCACTCATTGTGGGAATCTCCAACAAATGCGGGTCAGAAGAGGTCTGAATACCGCTGGGGATAGAGGCTTATAACGCATATCAACCCGGTTATCTTTCCCTTTATTGTTGACCTTTCAAGCAATAAAGAGCCTGTTCAAATTGACCAACCGATTGGTTTAGGTCTTTCAATCTTTCAGCCATTTCTTTTGCTGTTGACTCAGCTCAACCTGCTCAACCAACTCCGGTCGGCGTTGCATGGTGCGCTGATAACGCTGCAAAAAGCGCCATTTTTCGATATTGGCATGGTGCCCAGATTTCAATACTTCAGGCACAGCCAATCCCTCAAAAAGGTCAGGCTTGGTATATTGTGGGCAATCGAGTAGACCATCCACAAAAGAATCTTGCACAGCTGACTGTTCATCCGACATCGCATTCGGTAATTTACGAATGATACTGTCGAGTAATACCATCGCAGGCAACTCACCGCCCGATAAAACATAATCCCCTATCGACCATTCCTGATCGACATAACGTTGGATTAAACGTTCATCGACCCCTTCATAACGACCACACAATACAATGAGTCCATCATAACTGACAAAATTTTGTACTGCTGTCTCATGCAGGGTTTGCCCTTGTGGCGACATATAGACCACAGGTACATCGGTGCAACCTGCTTGCTTTGCAAGCTGTTTGGCATGTTGAATCGCTTGAGCCAGAGGCTCTGCCATCATCACCATACCCGGACCCCCACCAAATGGACGTTCATCCACTCTTCTGTAGTTGCCCTCAGCAAAATCACGCGGATTAATACAATGAAGCTGTATCAATTCTCGTTTTGCCGCACGCCCACTAATGCCGTAAGCTGTGATCGCTTCAAACATTTCAGGAAAAAGCGTTATGACTGCAAAGAACATCGCAGACTCCTCAATTTTCCTGCTGCGTTCATCCTATTCGGATTAGAAATCTACGCCCCAATTTACGTAGATACGACCAGCTTCGAGATCAACGCGTTGTACCACATCCCGATGCCAAGGAATCATACGCTCTTCGCCATCGATACTGTCTGGTGTGGCGCGAACCACCATGACATCGTTGGCTCCTGTTTCAAACAATTCGTAGATTTTACCGAGATTGACTTCCTGCTCTTCATCATCTAGACCTAACACCGTTAAGCCTTTCAAATCTGACCAGTAATACTCGTCTACGCCTGGTTGAGGCAGTTGCGATTTGGCTATCCAGATATTAGCGCCAACTAAGCTTTCCGCTGCAGTGCGATCACTCACATTTTTAAGCGAAACAACTAAGCCTTTGCCGTGTGGTTTCCAACGTTTTACATCTATCATTTGCCAACCAGCTTTGGTCTCTATGTACCAAGGAAGGTAGTCAAATATATTGCTCATCGGTTCTGTATTGGAATAGACCCAGAGCCACCCATTTAATCCATATGCTGAACGTAACTGTCCAATCTGAATACGATCTTCTGGAACATTCTGTGTTGATGTCATGGGCAAATACCTACTACTACGGGCTTATACAGCTGCAGCAGCTTTTTTGGCTTGAGCAGCTAAAGATGCTACACGCTCAGAAGGTTGTGCACCTTGAGCAACCCAGTGTGCAAAACGGTCAGCATCTAAACGAAGTTTTTCTGCTTTACCTTGAGCTGTTGGGTTAAAGAAACCAATACGTTCGATGAAACGACCGTCACGCGCATTGCGGCTATCAGTTACAACAACTTGATAGAACGGACGTTTTTTAGCACCACCGCGTGCTAGACGAATTACGACCATGTTAATACTCTCACATGAATGAAAAACTTTATTAGATTCGGATGAACCTAAAAAGGCGAATATTTTACGATATATTGCCAAGAAGGGAAAGCTCAAAATTTGAGTTATCCGCAATTTTAAATTTAAAATTCAAAATTGTGTCCAATTTAACATGTTTTATCGCTTATGCATCCAGTCTTTGCAGCAATATTGTTATTTTATCCACAACAACGATGAAGCATATTTGTCTTGTGCAAATCCTCCCTATAAGTAGATCTCAATAGACAAGGAAAATTTAACCGAGTCCCAAGCTTAATCAGCAACATCGCAATCTACTTGCTGAAGCACTGCAATACAAAGCTGCCCCTGCTGGTCAACGATTAAGATATCTTCGGGCACCTGCTGGGTTTCAACACGCGGGCGTGCAATGAGTTGCCACGCTGCAGGCGTTCCTTGCAATAACAAGTCATACCAGACCTCGCCAGTATTTGGATACACCGCACCCATTCCCAGAAATTCAAGACTTAATCCCTCCTGCTCAGCTCTAGCACCCATTGATGCCTGAAACCTAGATTGCTGTAAAATCAACTGCTGCTGAATCTGAACAGCCTGTTTTAACAACTCAGCTTGCATATCTGCACGATGACTCTTTAAACGCTGTATCTGTAGTGTTGGCAGAGCGATCAACCATAAGGTTGAGAAAATCAGCATGACCAGCAACAACTCAAACCAAGACCAACCTGCGATATACCGCATTCTCATGCTGCCCTCCTGTCCACGCCCATTCTTCATGCTTATTTTTATATTCATCTAGTTTTTATATTCATCAAGACCTCATCATCATCAAGGTCCCATCATCAAGACTCAGCCCTTTTAGCAGCAACATCTTGCATACAATGCTGAAAGTCCACAGCTTGAAGATCGCTATTTTCCAAATCCCATGGCTGCTGACATTGCAAACCCAGACTATTACGCCAAAGCAAAGGCAGTTGGGCTCGTAGAGGAATTGCTACGATCAACCAGCCAGCGCCTATGGCACGTGCATCTTGCAGAGAATAAGCTGATCGTGGTGTGAGTTCTACAATGCGTAAACGATAATAGGGTGCTGCACCGACAGGAAAACTTAACTCATCCACGGCGGCATGCTGTATATAACGTCTTAAATCAAAACCAAAATAGCTGTAGTACTGCATTTTGTAGACTGTCAAATATTCCGCAATCCTAGACATTTGTTGTTGTACAGCATTTTGCTGAATACGTTGCACCACAACAGCATAGGAAAAACTTGCAGCAAAATATAAAACCGCCACTAACATCAGAACTAAGACCAACTCCAATAAAGTCACACCCCCTTGCATGACCGCCGCCGCAGGACTAGGTCGATTTTTTTTATATAACATCATCATTCGCTGTCGCTTCACGCGGTGCGCCACTGGCTTTAGGCAACCACAATAGGTCAAAAAACTGACTTTGAAACACAGCACCTTGCTGGGTTAAACATTGTTGTTGACTCATACTTCCAGCCCTCGCATATTGCGGATAATGAAAACACTGGGCAACTGTAGAAAAATCACTCGCAGATAACTGCGGCAATATCGCTGTAATATAAATACGAAAATGTGATGCATCAGATCGTGCTTGTCCATTGCTCAGAGACTGAGTCTGCAAAATGCCGTGACTGGCTGCACTGGGTAGCTGTACCAAGTTAATCTGTACCAGCTGAGCCTTACTCGCACTGGCATAATCTTGTGCTTGATCAAACTGGCAGAAACCTTTATCGGTTAAATGCACCTCCCTTTGTGCACGACTATTGCTATTTATATTGGAGGCTGTATTGGAAAGATAACTTGCTTGTGCCAGAGAAAAATTTTCAGCATTGGAACGATTCGGTCGAAAGCAAAAAATCATTTCCCGACCAGTGTGTGCCAACTGTTGTGCAATCAACTGCTGACCCAATTGAGTATCTTGCTGATCATCTTGTTGATAATAGTGCTGCAATTGTGACCCAATCGCTAAAGTTGCTTGTTGTAACAACTGTCGTGCTTGGATATGTGTAACCAGCTGTATATTAAGGAGACTTTGCTGCGCAGCTAAAATACCTAACATACTCATGGGCAATAACAGACAGAGCATCAACAGCAATGTCGCACCAGACTGCTGCAGCTTCATGATTTTTCCTCAATCACCACCAAACCCGGCTCTAAGGCAACACTATGTTCTAACACATGATATAAATACTGTTGTCCTTGCTGAGCATTGCTGGGTGCAAGCAATTGCACGGCTTGCTGTAAAATTTGAAATTGTGGTGAATCATTATGAGATGCTGTGATAGGATGATTTGAACCTAATAAAATTCCCAGTTGCACTGCATAAATCGCTGGACGTG
The DNA here is from genome assembly GCF_001704115.1 of Acinetobacter larvae. Lineage (NCBI taxonomy): Bacteria > Pseudomonadati > Pseudomonadota > Gammaproteobacteria > Moraxellales > Moraxellaceae > Acinetobacter > Acinetobacter larvae. Next base: position 323,166 of record NZ_CP016895.1, on the reverse strand, counting down.
GACGTTGTGGCAACGCCTGATACTCCTGACTGGAAATATAAGCCAGACCTTGACGACGTTGCTCATCGGCAATAGCAAACATTAACTTAAAATGCTCAACCTGTGGAATCATCACAGCACCTAAACCCTGCCCGAAGGCTTGCCCTGCCTGCATCGGATTCTTGAGAATACGCGTGGCTTGTTGGTCATATCCACCTGCTTCACAGGCAAGTGCCAACACCGTTTGTTGCTTCGCCTGTTGATTCAACGCATCAGGACGTAAAAAAAATCTTTCCACCACAAACTGCCCTGCTTGATATTGATGCCCTTCACAGTCAATTCCTGCTTCTTCGGCATAAAATTGAATCACCAATTGATCACTCGCCAGCGCCTTACCGGTCTGAGTATCCCTTAAATGGCTTGGACCACCGGCAGTCACTGTAATAGGCAATATGCCTTGTAATTGTGCTGGATAATGAGCTTGTGCATTGCTTGCCACGGATATTGCTGCTGCGACGCCTTGTTCACGCGCAGATGGTTGCATACTTTTTAGCGCAAACGTTGATGTTTGCTCCATTGCAACAGCTGTCATGAATGACCTTGTTTGCACGACTTTAGGCTGTGCAGCTTGCGCTGTATGCTGTTCAGCATGAGCATTCAACAACAAGCCTGCATAAATTGGTTGATCTTGAATAGAAACTGCCAGTGCGCGATGACTACGGCGTATTTCTGTAGCAACATAAGCTAAAGATAAAATCGCACGATCTTGGATATCCGCCACAGCTTGTTGGGTGCTATAGGCACGCTCGCCACTTTCTAATAACTTAAAGGCAGCCCCGACAAGTAATAATCCCAATGTCAGTGAAATCACCACTTCCAACACACTGAGCCCATATTGTGTCCAGATCATTATTTACTCCCTGATCTGAATGATGGTCGTTTTAGCATGATTCTTAACAGCAGCGTTTTTTATAGGTCTAACTCATAGCACACTAATAGAGTGTCATCATCAAACATTGCGCCTTAGGCAGATAAATACCTTGTCGACTACATGCCAGTGGATCTTGTAGATCATCTAAGGCTTTGGTTTCGCCCCAAGCTGCATAAGCACAAAGCCGTTGCGTCGTGTTAGCACAAGGTCTCAAAGCCAACTGCATCGCAGCTTGCTGTGCACGTTGATATAAACTATACGCATCATAAGCAGCCATTTCTGCCGCACTACAGCCTTGTGGTCGATCTCGATATAAACATGACTGCACGGCGCTTGGCGCATCGCCATCTAAGTGCTTTACATAATCTTGTCGTGCTAAAGCGTTAACCCTTAAACGCTCAGACAAATCCTGTAAGACATTACTGGCTTGCAGCTGTTGTAATGCAAACTGACTCCGAGCGACAGCCTGAAGCTGTAAACTCACCATGCCGAGCATCGCCAAAGTCAGGAGCAGCAAACTCAGTACAATTTCGATCATGGCTATGCCAATCATATGTCGACGCATCTGGGTACTCTTTATGCTACAAAATGACGTTGGTTAAATTAAACAGGCAAGGTCTTCGATAACACTCTGCTGAGTTGCCATAGCCATCATCATAAAGTTTTATGCCATCATTGCAGCAAGCTTTCGATGGCTGGCAGCAAAATACAGATCAACATCATCAACATCATCAACATCATCGCCCCGTGATGCCTCTCCCATACTCCATACCAATTCAGTAGCGAAGTCGCCAACTACAACTTTTTGTATTGATCCCCGCCCATAGCGCACGATTTCACAGCTTCATAGCCAAAAAAAATCCCACCATGTCGATACACAGTGGGATTTTGGCGTGATAGCCTGCTTAGATCATGAGATCTTCACGCAGGACATTAACCACCAATTTTCTTGTATTTCTTACGCTTAGTACTAATATCGTCACCCAATTTAGCGCGGCGATAGCTTTCGTATTCGTTATAGTTCCCCGTAAAGAACTCAGGCTGTTCATTTTCAAAAGATAAAATATGCGTTGCGATACGGTCTAAGAACCAACGGTCATGCGAAACCACCATGACCGTACCCGGGAAGACCAGAATAGCGTCTTCAAGCGCACGTAAGGTTTCAACATCAAGGTCGTTTGACGGTTCATCCAGTAGGATCACGTTGGCGCCTTGTTGCAAAATTTTTGCCAGTTGTAGACGGTTACGTTCACCACCAGACAATTCCCCCACACGTTTTTGCTGATCAGAACCTTTAAAGTTAAAACGACCGATATAAGCACGTGATGCAATTTCGTAATCACCAACTTTAAGAATATCTAGACCACCCGATACTTCTTCCCAAACTGTTTTATTGTTGTCTAGGGTATCGCGAATCTGACCCACATAAGCCACTTTCACCGACTCACCCAAAGACACCACACCGCTGTCTGGTTGTTGTTCACCGGTCATCATTCTAAAGAGTGTGGTTTTACCCGCACCATTGGGACCAACAATTCCCACAATCGCAGCAGGTGGCACGGTAAAGCTTAAGTTTTCGTATAGTAGACGATCACCAAAAGACTTACTGATATTTTCCACTTCCACGACTTTATTGCCTAAACGTGGACCAGGTGGAATATAAATTTCAGACGTTTCATTCCGTTGTTGGAACTCTTTAGAGTTCAACTCTTCAAAACGCTCCATACGCGCTTTGTTTTTCTTTTGCTGACCTTTGGCATTGGAACGTACCCATTCCAATTCTTTTTTCAAAGCTTTGGCAAAAGATTCTTCTTGTTTTTGCTCTTGCTCTAAACGCGCATTTTTCTGCTCTAACCAAGAGGTATAGTTCCCTTGGTATGGAATACCATGCCCACGGTCAAGCTCAAGAATCCACTCAGCCACGTTATCCAAGAAATAACGGTCATGGGTAATCGCCACAATGGTCCCAGGGAAGTCTTTTAAGAACCGTTCTAACCAAGACACAGACTCGGCATCTAAATGGTTAGTCGGTTCATCGAGCAATAGCATGTCGGGTTTAGACAACAGTAAACGACATAGTGCAACACGACGACGCTCACCACCAGACAATTTGCTAACATCAGCATCCCAAGCAGGTAGATTTAAGGCATCAGCCGCTTGTTCTAATTGGTTGTTGAGGTTATGAGCATCCCAAGCATGAATGATCGATTCGAGCTTTTCTTGTTCTTTTGCCAAAGCATCGAAGTCAGCATCTTCAGCTGCATATTCAGCGAAAACTTCATCCAAGCGTGCCAAAGCATCGAGTGGCTCACGTAAGCCATCTTCAATATTGCCACGCACATCTTTACTTGGGTCTAATGGTGGTTCTTGCTCGAGATAACCAATTTTAATACCAGGTTGAGCACGTGCTTCACCGGAGAAATCTTTATCTACGCCCGCCATGATACGGAGCAAAGTCGATTTACCGGCACCGTTTAGACCAAGCACACCGATTTTTGCACCGGGAAAAAATGATAAAGAGATGTCTTTTAAGATTTCGCGCTTAGGCGGAACCATTTTCGACACACGGTTCATCGTATAAATATATTGGGCCACGCAGGACTCCTCAATAGAAAAAGCGAAACATCGCAAATGCGAACAATAACTTTGCTATTATACGATGAATATCGCCAAAAAATAAGGCATGCTTTTTGATCTTGCTTGGTATTGCAAATGATCAGCCACATCGCTGTTCTTTCAGTGTCACTCAGAGTCTCTATCTGCTTATTTTATGCTTGATTTCTAAAGCACAGATGCGCGGATAGCTCCCTTTTACGCTGGTCAGTTGCACGCAAAATCGCGCAAAGCCAAGAGCCAGCATGCTTTGCCATGTATCCTAAAAAAATTTCATACTTATTATAATTAAATATATTGATAACAAAGCGTTATATCTTTATTTCATATGCAAAAATGCTAAACTCAAAACATAGTACATTCACATAGATCATGGAATTATGACTTACAAAGACGAAACTCTTGCCATACACGCAGGCTATAGTCCAGAAGAGACCACCAAAGCTGTAGCCGTACCTATTTATCAAACAACATCTTATGCCTTTGATAATACGCAACATGGTGCGGACTTATTTGACCTCAAAGTTGCGGGTAATATCTATACACGCATCATGAATCCAACCACGGCAGTATTAGAACAACGTCTTGCCGCCTTAGAAGGTGGAATTGGCGCACTGGCTTTGGCCTCAGGCATGTCGGCAATTACCTATGCCATTCAAACCATCGCCGAAGCTGGTGATAATATTGCATCGGTATCCACACTCTATGGCGGCAGCTATAACCTTTTCGCACATACTCTACCCAAACAAGGCATTGAAGTTCGTTTCTTTGACTATCAAAACCCTGAGGCATTACGCGATCTCATCGATGACAAAACCAAATTGGTCTTTGTTGAATCCATTGGTAATCCGCTGGGTAATATTATCGACTTAGAAGCCATTGCTAAAATTGCGCATGAATATGGTGTTCCTGTTGTTGTAGACAATACCGTTGCCACACCTGCCCTACTCAAACCTTTTGAACATGGGGCCGATATTGTCGTGCACTCTCTGACCAAATATATTGGCGGTCACGGCAACAGTATTGGCGGTGCGATTGTTGACAGCGGTAAATTCCCTTGGGGTAAATATCCAGAACGTTTTAAAGTGCTCAATACCCCCGACCCTAGCTATCACGGCGTCAATTATGTTGAAGCATTGGGTGAAGCCGCTTACATCGCACGCGCACGTGTCGTTCCCTTACGTAATACTGGCGCAGCAATCAGCCCATTGAGCGTCTTCCTTATTCTACAAGGTCTAGAAACGCTGAACTTACGTATGGAGCGTCATACTGAAAATGCGCAGAAAGTTGCAGAGTATTTACAAGCTCACCCCAAAGTAAAATGGGTCAACTATGCAGGTCTTAAAGACCATTCACAACATGCTCTTGCGCAAAAATACCTAAAAGGTAAACCCTCTGCCATCTTATCCTTTGGAGTACAAGATGGTCGTGAAGGTGGTACGCGCTTTATTGATGCCTTGCAGCTATTTACCCGTTTGGTCAATATTGGTGATGCAAAAAGCTTAGCTTGTCATCCAGCCACGACGACACACCGTCAGCTCAATGAAGAAGAACTCAAAGCAGCTGGGGTAAGCATTGATATGGTACGACTGTCGATTGGTATTGAACACATCGATGATCTGATTGCCGATCTAGAACAGGCATTGGCACAAGTCTAAGCCTGTATACCGACATAGCAGACAAAATAACTCGTCTCGATACAGATCATCGGCACAGATAACCATCAATAACCAACGAGGGCACAAGCCCTCGTTTTTGATGGTGCGCTCAAAAAAACAACAAAGTGTATGTTACCACAAAATATTTAAGCACCTTAATTTAAATAATTTTTTCTTGAATAAATGCTATACATCACTCATTCGTATGTTTTTTATCAATATTTTAGTGGTCTTTTCTCATGTTTGCGTTATGATCATCTCATCAGCCTAATTCTCGGTCTGATCATCGATATTACGGTTTTAACTTGTAGAAAAATAAATTTTAAAATATTGCTTGTCATTCATTAGGGAAAATTTATGAAGCAGAAATTAGAACAGCTCTTTCAATTGAAAGTCCGCAATAAAGTTGTCCTCATCACAGGTGCTTCGAGCGGTATTGGTATGACCGTGGCACTGAAAATGGCAGCCAGTGGAGCCCATGTCTTATTATTGGCACGTACCGAAGAAAAGCTCTTGGAAGTGCAATCTGAAATCGAAAGTAATGGTGGTAAAGCTAGTATTTTCCCCTGTGATCTCAATGATATGGATTCCATTGATCAGGTATCACAGCGTATTCTCGCCACAGTCGACCATATCGACATTCTCATCAATAACGCTGGTCGCTCTATACGCCGCGCAGTTCATGAGTCTATCGACCGCTTTCACGACTTCGAACGCACGATGCAACTCAATTACTTCGGTGCTGTACGCCTAGTCCTCAATGTATTGCCACATATGATGAATCGCCGTGATGGGCACATTATCAATATCAGTTCCATTGGCGTCTTAGCTAACGCAACACGTTTTGCAGCCTATGTCGCGTCCAAAGCCGCACTCGACGCATTTAGCCGTTGTCTATCCGCAGAAGTGCATTCGCATAAAATTGCCATTACCTCGGTCTATATGCCTTTGGTACGCACGCCGATGATCGCACCGACGAAGATTTATAAGTATGTTCCTACGCTGTCACCAGAACAGGCTGCTGATCTTGTCGCTTATGCTGTGGTGAAGCGTCCCAAAAAAGTCGCGACCCATCTGGGTCATTTAGCCTCGATTACCTATGCGATTGCGCCGAATATCAACAACAAGCTCATGTCGATTGGCTTTAATCTCTTTCCAAGCTCATCCGCTTCTGTGGGTAAGCAAGAGAAGCTCAATATCGTACAACGTGCCTATGCACGCTTATTCCCAGGTGAGCATTGGTAAGGCTAAAAGAGCGATTAGACATGATGTGGATATCACACAAGTTATCCACAGTGGTCTAAATTTTAGCCACACTTTGCAGCAAGTTTGTCTACCGTATGACCAGATGCTCAATGCAAAAACACAAAAAAACCTCCCAAAATGGAGGTTTTTTTGTTTTATATCAGAATGATAGCTTTAGATCATCAGCAATATTATTTAGATCCTTTAATCCCTGCTTGTAGCAACAACTCACCAAAACCACCAATTTTATTTTCTGCAGCTTTGTTTGGATGACTCTTCGCAGCAGTTTTGGCACGGGCAGGACGTTCATTTTGCTGCTGACGTGCTGCTGGGCGCTTAGCTTGTTGTGGCTTACGTTCACTACGTGGTTCTTGTTGGCGCGATGCTTTTGCAGCAGCCGCTGAACCTTCTGGACGCATGGAAAGATTGACTCGATTACGCTCAACATCAACCTGAATAACGCGAACTTGGACAATTTGACCGGGCTTAACAACTTTGTGTGGATCTGCAACAAACTCATTCGCCAATTCAGAAATATGCACCAAACCATCTTGATGGACGCCAACATCAACAAAGGCACCAAAATTAGTCACATTGGTAATCACGCCTTCTAGTTGCATGCCTTCTGTCAATTGAGCAACTTCGGTAATGTCTTCACGGAACTTGGCTGTACGGAACTCAGGGCGTGGGTCACGACCTGGTTTTTCCAATTCACTGAGAACATCTTGCACAGTCGGTAAACCAAATTGTTCATCCACAAAGTCTTCCGCTTTAATATTACGGATGATTTCGCTGTTACCAATCATGTCTTTGATCGTGGTAGATTTAGCTTGAGCAATTTTCTCAACCAAACCATAACTTTCTGGATGTACTGCTGAACCATCCAAAGGCTCTGAACCCGCTTGAATACGCAAGAAACCAGCCGCTTGCTCAAAGGTACGTTCACCTAAACGTGGTACATTCAGCAATGCTTTACGGTTATCGAAAGCACCATTTTCTTTGCGGTATTCAACAATTTGCTGTGCAATTGCCTTATTTAGACCAGCAATATAGCCCAAGATCGCAGCAGATGCGGTATTTACATCAACACCAACAGCGTTTACACAGTCTTCCACTACAGCGTCCAATGTTTTGGCTAGACCTGTTTGGTTGACATCGTGTTGATACTGACCCACACCAATTGATTTTGGATCAATTTTTACCAATTCTGCCAATGGATCTTGCAAACGACGTGCAATCGATACTGCGCCGCGAATAGAAACATCTAAGTCAGGTAATTCAGACGCTGCCAATTCAGATGCAGAATATACCGATGCGCCTGCCTCACTCACAGTGACACGGGTTAATTTCAATTCAGGATGTTCAGCCATCATTTCAGCGATAACGGCTTCGGTTTCACGGCTTGCAGTGCCATTGCCAATTGCAACCAGATCAACTGGATACTCTTGACATAAACGCGCCAATTCAGCTTTAGCACCCGCTTTGTCTTCTTTCGGTGCAAAAGGATAAACCGTACTATGTGCCAACACATCACCAGAGGCATTGATCACGGCAAGTTTAACCCCTGTACGGATACCAGGGTCAACCCCTAAAGTACAACGTGCACCAGCAGGCGCAGAGAGCAATAAATGACGTAAGTTTTCAGCAAAAACTTGCATGGCTTCTGTTTCGGCAGCCAAACGTTTTTCGGTCAGTAAAGAGTGCTCAATACTTGGACGTACTTTGCCTAACCAAAATAGTTTTGCGGTTTGATTTAAAAATTCTTGGCGGGCAGCAGGCTGAACTTGTTCTAAGGCATATTCAGTGCTGATCAGCGCTAATGGCTGTTCATCTTCACCTTCGACTTTGAGCCCCAACACATTCTCTTGACGACCACGTAACATGGCCAATAAGCGATGGGATGGTACTTTGTTGAGGTTCTCAGAAAAATCGAAGTAATCACGGAATTTCTTACCGACTTCTTTTTTCTCATCACTGGCAACCAAGCTTTTAAGCACAGCGGTTTGTGCAAACTTGGCTTTTAATGCAGTGGTGAGTGCAATATTTTGTGCCCACTCATCAATGATGATATGTTGAATGGCATCTAATTGTGTCTCGGTATCGGGATAATCTTCATGCTTAAAATCAGCTAGAACTGCAGCTGGCTCAACCTCTTCATGCAGGATTTTTTCGGCATAAGGTCCTAGACCCGCTTCTTTGGCTTTAAAAGACTTACTGGTGCGTTTAGGACGATATGGCGCGTAAATTTCTTCTAAGGCATTTTTGGTTTGTGCTGCATTGACGCGGGATAATAAATCATCTGTCAATTTATCTTGCTCTTTGAGCGACAGAATAACCTTCTCGCGACGTTCAAATAAATCACGTAAATACACGAGGCGTGTATCGAGCTGGCGTAACTGCGTGTCGTCTAAGCCTTGCGTTACTTCTTTACGGTAACGTGCGATAAATGGAACACTGGCACCCTCATCAATTAATTTGATGGCAGCTTCTACTTGGTTTGGACGTACGGCAAGCTCACTTGCCAACTGCTGAACTAAGTCAGTCATCGTGTTTAATTCCACAAGGATAAGTACTAAAAGTTACTGATTATAAAGACCAAGACTATAAAATCCACAACTGTTTTTCATATTATTCTACTAAAAATTTCTAAAGTATTAATTTCACATGTTTTTTAGCACAGAAATGCGATTGTGATTCGCTAAAATGACATCATTTTGTAGCAACAATATGTTAAATAACAGCCATGTGGCACATTTTTATCTCACGATCTTGCTCCTTTAAATCATGGCGAATATCCATTGTTTTACAATAGATACAGATCAAATCAAAGCCACTATTCTAAAAGACAAGTGTTGTCTCTTTCATTTGCAAAATTGCTAATTTTCGCCCTAATTTGTTGCACTATGCATTAAATGTCGTTCTCAACCCGCACGATGCTGTTGTTTTTTAGTATATTGGTACGGTGGTAAATTGTAATTTTGAGCAAATTGATACATAGTCTTAACAATAACTTAAGTACTATACTGCGCTATACTGATAGCCAGAATTGATAATATTTACGGAGTGCATCATGAATTTGGTTGTACCTGCTGATAACACCGATATCGTGCACAACGATAGCGATCGTGTTGAACGTATTTTAGTGGTTGATGATGACGTTCGTTTACGTACTTTATTACAACGTTTCTTAGAAGATAAAGGATTTGTCGTTAAAACAGCGCATGATGCCACACAGATGGATCGCCTATTACAACGCGAGTTATTTTCACTGATCGTACTCGATTTTATGCTTCCCGTCGAAGATGGCTTGAGCATTTGTCGCCGTTTACGCCAATCAAATATCGATACCCCGATCATCATGTTGACAGCGCGCGGCAGTGATTCAGACCGTATTGCGGGGCTAGAGGCTGGTGCGGATGACTATTTACCTAAGCCATTTAATCCCAATGAACTCTTAGCACGTATTCGCGCCGTACTGCGTCGCCAAGTCCGTGAAGTGCCTGGTGCACCGAGCCAAAACGTTGAGGTGGTGTCTTTTGGTCCTTGGTCACTTGATCTCTCGACCCGTACCTTGACCCGTGAAGGACAAGTTGTCACATTAACGACAGGTGAATTTGCCGTATTGAAAGCACTGGTACAGCATCCACGTGAACCCCTAACCCGCGATAAGTTAATGAACCTAGCACGTGGTCGTGAATGGGGCGCAATGGAGCGTTCTATCGATGTGCAAGTTTCTCGCTTACGTCGTTTGATCGAAGAAAACCCTGCGCGTGCACGTTATATCCAAACAGTTTGGGGCGTGGGCTATGTATTTGTACCGGATGGTGCCGAATAATAAGACTTTCTTCTCAAAGACCATGAGGATGTGTTGTGAAGCTTGAACCGATTGATCAACAGGCATTTAAAGATTTTCAAGCCTATTCGGAAAGAAAGCGGACCCGCTGGGAACGTTTTCTCGACAAGATCAAACCGCGTTCAGCTGCAATGCGCACCACGGTGTTGGTTATTTTTGTGGTATTCATTAGTTGGTTTACCACGCTTTGGTTCTTTTGGCGTACTTTATATTTACCAGAATTACAACAACATGCCCGCTATTTAGCGCTTGAACTAGAAATTATCCAAAACCCTGCTTATCGCTTTTACCACCATGATACTGAAATCGATATCGACCAATGGTTACAACAGCGCATGGGGCTTGAGTATATTACCGATCCGCAGCAATATCCCAATATCAAAGATAAACCCCTTGCCGACTATATTACTGGGCATATTGAAGAAAAATTGGCACAAGAGCTCAATGTCGAAGATGTGATTGTATATTTCCAATTTAAACCCAGCCCACGTATTTGGATTCAAACACCACAAATGCATGGGCATTGGATCAGAGAACCCCTCAAAACCTATGCAAACTATAGTTCTGAGCTGGTGTTTGGTTGGTTGCTCGGCGTACCAATTCTGTCCTTTATTATTATTTTAACCTTAGTACGCCAGCTCAACCGTCCGCTACGACGTTTGCAACACGCCGCCAATGCTTATAGTAAATCAGGAAAGTCCCCTTATCTGGAGACAAACCACGGACCACAAGAAATTCGCGAGGTTAACCAAGCCTTTAACCATATGATTTACACGCTCGATCAAACTGAACGTGAACGCCTAATCATGTTGGCTGGGATTTCACATGACCTCCGTACGCCGCTAACGCGTATTCGCCTAAGCGCGGAAATGATGCCAGATGAGGATTTCTTAAAAGAAGGCTTGATTTATGATGTCGAGGATATGGATGCTATTCTCGATCAGTTTATCTCCTATATGCGTGATGGTTCCGATGAAGAACCACAAAGCACCAATCTCAACACCTTATTGCAAGAATTAGTCATCCAATTTAAACCACTAGATATCCGCTTCCAAGCCCACCCTTTGCCCACTATTTTAGCCCGTTCGCTCTCTTTAAAACGCCTCATTGGCAACCTGATCAATAATGCTAAACGCTATGGTGCAGAGCCGATTGAGCTCAGCGCAGAAGTCAATGAGCAAAACATCTTAATTCGTGTTGCCGATCATGGAGAAGGCATTCCCAGCGACCAAGTTGAGGAGTTGATGCAGCCTTTTGTACGTGGCAATACTGCACGCACCATTCAAGGGAGTGGTTTAGGTTTGGCCATCGTGAAACGTATTGTCGATATTCATCAAGGTGAAATTGATATACACAATCATGCTGCAGGCGGTCTAGAGGTGGTGATTACTTTACCAATTGCACCCCATGAAAATGACAAAGACAACACACCCAGTAGCACTTTAGGGAAAATCAAACAAAGTTTAAGCGAACGATTCTAATATTGCTCAGTTCTTAAACACAAACGATTGTTTTATTTAAAATATTTTTTAAAATTAACATTGCTTTTCAAAGGCTTACAAATCATCATTTAAATAAATGTTGACATTTATTTGAGAAATTAGACCTTAGCCTAACAGCTATGCACTTTCATGGCGTAGCTAGGTACAATCTCCCCTAACATACGTTAGATTTTTTTTGAGAGTCAAACATGGATTTAGACCGCATTCGTTTAACATCACTACATAATAAAGTGATGAGTGCAGAGCAGGCAGCTCAATTTATACAAGATGGTATGACTGTTGGTATGAGTGGCTTTACCCGTGCAGGTGAAGCAAAGGCTGTTCCACAAGCTCTGGTCAAGCAAGCACAAAGTAATCCGCTCAAAATTACCCTCATCACAGGTGCCAGTCTCGGTAATGATCTAGACAAGCAACTTACTGAAGCAGGTGTACTTGCTCGTCGTCTTCCATTCCAAGTCGACAATACTTTACGTCGTGCCATCAATCAGGGTGAAGTCATGTTCATCGATCAGCATCTGTCTGAAACCGTTGAACAAATGCGTAATATGCAATTAAAACGCCCTGATGTAGCTGTCATTGAAGCAGTAGCAATTACTGAAGATGGTGGGATTATTCCAACCACATCTGTAGGGAACTCTGCAAGCTTTGCAATTTTTGCTGAACAAGTGATTGTTGAAATTAATACCTCACTGAGCCCAGCATTTGAAGGTTTACACGATATCTACATTCCGTCATATCGTCCAACACGGCAACCAATTCCGCTAACCAAAGTGGATCAACGCATTGGTACCACTGCCATTCAAATCGACCCAAGTAAAATTGTCGGCATTGTATTTAACGATAGCTCGGATTCACCGTCTACGGTCACTTTGCCAGATGATGAAACCCAAGCCATTGCACAGCATCTTATTCACTTCTTTGAAAATGAAGTTGCAAATGATCGCCTACCTGCCAACCTTGGTCCGCTACAAGCTGGTATTGGCTCTATTGCCAATGCGGTGCTCACAGGCTTAAAAGACTCCAACTTTAGCGACTTGGTGATGTATTCAGAAGTATTGCAAGACTGTACTTTTGAACTGATCGATGCCGGTAAAATGAAGTTTGCATCGGGTTCATCTATTACCTTGTCTGCTGCATGTGGAGACAAAGTCTTTGGTAATATCGAAGCCTATAAAGATAAGCTGGTGTTACGCCCGCAAGAGATTTCTAACCATCCAGAAATCGTTCGTCGTCTGGGTATTATCGGCATCAATACCGCCTTAGAATTTGACATCTATGGTAACGTCAACTCTACCCACGTATGTGGTACCAAAATGATGAACGGTATCGGAGGGTCGGGTGACTTTGCACGTAATGCACACTTGGCTATTTTTGTGACCAAATCTATTGCCAAAGGGGGTGACATCTCCTCGATCGTGCCAATGGCGTCCCATGTTGACCATAGCGAACATGATGTCGATATCTTAGTGACTGAACAAGGTCTAGCAGATTTACGCGGTCTGGCACCACGTGAACGCGCAAAAGCGATTATCGATAACTGCGCACATCCATTGTATCGTGATGCACTATATGATTACTTTGAGCGCTCATGTGAAAAAGGTGGTCACACACCACATATTCTACGTGAAGCCCTTGCTTGGCATGCTAACTTTGAAGAAACCGGTCATATGCTCGGTACGGCTAAAATGGCAAAAACAGCATAAAACACATTGCTTAAATGCTGAGTTGCACAACAGAGTACGCAGCATGAAAGTATAAAAAAGCCGGGTTAGCAATTATGACCCGGCTTTTTTAAATTGTCTTTCCTGACTCAATCATGGTCTTTGCTCAATCACTGTCTTGACTTGATCATGGTCTTGACTCGATCATGGTCTTGACTCGATCATGGTCTTTGCTCAAACAGCATCCTTAGAACTGGTATGCATAAGCCACTCCCAGAATATGCTGCTGCATTTTCAAATCGGCTTCACCGCCAGCAAATGGCGTAGCAATAGACTGCTGCCCTTTGAGCCGTTGTGAGAAAGCATGTGTATAAGCCACACTGAACTGTTGATGTGGGTCAAATTGCCACGTCGCACCAACGCTCAAATGATCCTGCACCACTGCGGGTGCTAAAATATTGAGAAATGTTTGTCCACTTGGAATCACTTGATTACTGTGGCTATATCCCGCCGCAACACGTAATTTAGGACTAAGCTGATAATTGAGCGCAATTTTATAAATCTTGCTATCTTGCCAAGCAAAACCTGGTCCTTGCCCATGCCCAAACAACTGCCCTTGTTGTAAATCTGCCACATCAAAACGATTTGCAATGGCCGCAATATCACTATAAGCAATGTATTGAAAATCTGCTGCGAGGTTTAAACGTGGCGTTACTTGATAAGCCACGCCTAGAGAAAAGTTTTCAGGAACATCAAAACGCCCTTGTTCAGCAAATAATCCCTGATAACGCTTAAAACGGGTCGCTTTTATTTTTGAAGCATAGCTCGCTCCCAAAGTTAAACGCTCATCTAGCACATGTGCAGCCCAGCCTACACGCAAGCCAATGCCTGTTGCATGATCCGCACCTTGGTTAGACAGATGTTGTGGATCAGTTGAAAATCCAGCAAAGCCCTCAAGCCCTTTGGCTTCAAAACGCTGATACAGCACATTGGCGGCAATACCGATTGACTGCTGTGGCTGATACCGCCATGCAACAGCAGGCGAAACAAAGACTTGACTTAGGTTTACCCCGGCACTGCCTTGATTGCCAAAAGCAGCGTAGGGATTATTTGAATAGCTGCTATTCATGCCGCCATTGCCATAGACTGCGACACCCAATGCGACTTGATCTGATAGATGGTGGTTATAGGCCAGCTCCGGTAACAGAAAATACTGTCTAGCATTGCCATCATAATGCCCATCCGCACCTGCTGCATTGCCCTGAATTTCTGCATCTCGTGTGGGAACAAATAATGTGGCACCCAGATCTAAGCGCGTAGCCAACCAGCTTAGGCCGGCGGGGTTATTGGCAATGGTCATCGAATCCTGAAAAAGCGCCGTAGACACACCCGCATTGGCTTGTGTCTTTACCCCATAGCCATGCATGAAATAACCATTGGTCGCATGTGTCAGGCTGCTACAGCACAATAAACCATAGTAGAGGTATCGATAATGAACAAACGGGAATCGTAACGGTGGTATACGCATTATTTTAAAGTTCTTATTGTTATTGGTGCAGTCACTATAAAAGAAAGCCGATCACAAGTCATCGAAGAAATTATCTTAAGCTTATTCACTTATAGCTATCATTCATTCCAGCAAAATCATGATCAGCCGTAAAGCCCTAAAGTAGATACTGGTAAAACTTAGCTCAAAAGCACTCCCCAATTTAGCCATTAAATAATCGACAAATCAGCTACTCGCTACTAGATGAGCACGATGAGCACGATGAGCATGAGCTGCTATGAAATCATCCATGCCACCATTAAAGAATCATTCATAAAACCATTAACAAACCCATTCATAAAATCAGCGACAAAAAAAAACCTCAGTATCATGTTGATGTACTGAGGTTTTTGAATATGGTGGCGAGACCCAGGATCGAACTGGGGACACACGGATTTTCAATCCGTTGCTCTACCGACTGAGCTATCACGCCGTTGCGGTGTATTAAGCCGTATCTGTGTTGATTAGTCAATACAATTCATGCGCTTTTCATTTGTTCGAGTATTTTTTACCCAAAAAAAATCCCTGATGGGATCAGGGACTGAAAACACAAATACAAAAAATATGGTGGCGAGACCCAGGATCGAACTGGGGACACACGGATTTTCAATCCGTTGCTCTACCGACTGAGCTATCACGCCAATGGGGCGTATTAAACAATTTAATGCCCGCAGCGTCAAGTACTCTCAACAATAATTTATCTGACAGCTTATTTTTAAGGCAAGTTATACGCTTGCCACACGGCATATCAAACACGTTATGCCGCAGTATGCCTTAAAAAGAAGCGGTCCAATCATGACTCATGATTGGATAGCTTACCAAGATGTAGCAGACAGCGATGGATTGCCCCACACCCCGGCTCAAAACGCTCCACACCATTTTGTTCTTCAAGACGGCAAGCTTCGGAAACCAGACGTTCGGCAACACCACGCCCGCGATTGGCAGGATGGACAACGATATTTTCCAAGACTTTACTTTGCCCCTGCCCAGTACACCAGATTGCACCAATAATTTTACTATTAAATTCTGCAACATAAAGCTGAGTATACTTGGTCAAATTCTGCTGCAATTGGGCAATTGCATCTTCCCCATCGCTAAACTCTGGACTAGTATCATAGAGACGCTGTAGTTGATCTCGAATATCATCATTTTCCAATGCGGTGTAAACTTGTACGGTAATAGGCATTGATTAACCCTCCAGAGCAATCTAATATGCCATGACTTTGTCACAGCCAATATTTTTAAATCAAGCAATTTTAGCGTTTTTTTTGAGGAATGTGTCCATGACGCAGCGTATCAGTGAAGTCGTAAGAAATACCAATGAAACTAAAATTAGCGTTCGGCTAAATTTAGATGGTACAGGTCAAGGTGTACTCAATACCGGTATCCCTTTTCTTGATCATATGATCGACCAAATCAAACGCCATGGTTTATTTGATATTGACATCCATTGTGATGGAGATTTAGAAATAGATGATCACCATACAGTAGAAGACTGTGGCATTACGCTAGGTCAAGCCTTTGCCAAAGCGTTGGGTGATAAAAAAGGGTTACGCCGCTATGGTCACTTCTATGCCCCTTTGGATGAGGCACTCAGCCGCGTGGTGGTAGATCTTTCTGGGCGACCTGGTCTATTTATGGACATCCCCTTTACCCGTGCACGAATTGGCACCTTTGACGTCGATTTATTTTCCGAATTCTTCCAAGGTTTTGTGAACCATGCCTTGATTACACTTCATATCGACAATTTAAAAGGTAAAAACAGCCATCACCAAATTGAATGCGTGTTTAAAGCATTGGCACGTGCTCTGCGAATGGCCTGTGAAACAGATCCTCGCGCTGCCAACACGGTTGCTTCAACCAAAGGGACTTTGTAATGACGCGTATTGCTTTACTAGACTACGGCATGGGTAACTTGCACTCTGCAGCCAAAGCATTGGAATATGTCGGTGCACACGTTGATGTAACCAACGACCCACAACTCATTGCCAAAGCCGATAAAATCGTCTTCCCTGGTGTAGGCGCAATGCGTGATTGCATTAAAGGCATGCAAGATGCGGGCATCGATCAAGTCATTCGCGATGCGGTCTTTCAAAAACCGATTTTGGCGATTTGTGTTGGTATGCAAGCATTGATGCATCACTCGGAAGAAAATGGTGGCGCAGATGCCCTCAATATCTTTGACGGCGTGGTCAAAAAATTTCCAGACCAAGCCGGTTTAAAAGTACCGCATATGGGCTGGAATGAAGTACATCAAGTCGATCCGAGCCATCCAATGTGGCGTGATATTGCACAAGATAGCCGTTTCTATTTTGTGCATAGCTTTTATGTGCAACCGCAAGATAGCACTTTGGTTGCAGCGCGTAGCGAATATGGTTTAGATTTTTGTGCTGCCCTACAAAAAGACAATGTCTTTGCAACCCAATTCCACCCAGAGAAAAGTCATACCGCGGGCTTACAGCTGTTAAAAAACTTCGTGGACTGGAACATCTAAAACCATCTCAGCATTGCACTGTTTTAAGCAGGATGAGCGAAGCCACCATGTGCCTAGCTCATTGAGCTGCTGTTTTATTCTTACACTGTGCTTTATTCGAAAACAATTTTCAGTTAGCATCAACAATAACTTAAATAAAATGATAATTAGCCCTCATCAAC
The DNA here is from genome assembly GCF_001704115.1 of Acinetobacter larvae. Taxonomy (NCBI): domain Bacteria; kingdom Pseudomonadati; phylum Pseudomonadota; class Gammaproteobacteria; order Moraxellales; family Moraxellaceae; genus Acinetobacter; species Acinetobacter larvae. The sequence continues at coordinate 305,523 of NZ_CP016895.1, read as the reverse complement.
CATCATGATTGTACATAATACAGAAATGCCTACAGCAAGCAAAAACAGCTTCTTCCGCGCACAAGGTCGCTTAAATCGAACATCTTATTTGGCCTGGAACTTTCTTAGTCTGATCGTACTCTTCGTTCTTGCTGCTTTATTTATTCAATCGGTTTCGATTTCAAATATTCACTTTTTAGCAATGTACCAACCCAGTTGGGCGCAATCAGATAGCTTAATCATCATCGAAGTTGGATTCTTCCTATTGATTGGCTATAGATTTATATGTCAAATTAAACGCTTACACGACCTCAACGCCTCTGGTTGGCTGTCATTGTGTAGCTTTATTCCCTACGGCAATGTGCTTTTTGAACTTTATTTAATCTTTGCGAAGGGATCAGCTAATAGCAATCATTTTGGTGAACCTCGCCCATCCAAACCTTGGGAAAAAATTGCGGCTTATCTGTATGTCATTGCGGTTATTACTGCAACAATTGCCATGAGTATGATCTGGGCAACACTCAATCAATTAAATTAGGCGAATAGAGCTACGCCTTGGGTTACGCTGTGATAGTTCATTGTATTGACAAAATTTTATAATTATCGATGTTTTTAAATTTTAATTTAGCTTAATATTTATACAACACCATAATGATAAAAAAGGTGAAAATAATGAATACATTTATCGCTCCTCCAAATGCTGCTCCTTTAGCCGATGATGCATTCCTCAGTGCCCAAGGGCGCTTTGGTCGTAGAAGTTATCTAGCATGGAATGTCGTGGTAACGCTACTCGGCATACTAGCAATGATCGTGAGTATCATCCCGCTCAGATTAAGTCCAAACAATAGCAGCATCGCGCAACTGCCGGAATCATCACTCTGGGTCTTTGCCAGTATTAGTGTACTGATCTCTGCCACGGTCTGTTATTTCTTTTTTATTTTTAGCATACGTCGTTTACACGATTTAAATCGTTCAGGCTGGCTCAGCCTGTGCTATTTATTGCCTATAATCAATGTAATCTTTGCACTTTATCTACTTTGTGTCGCAGGCCAGCCAGAGGACAATCCATATGGTCAACCTCGACCAGCAAAAATGTGGGAAAGCATCGTCAGCCTCGTCTATGTAATTGTACTGGCAATCGGCATTGTGCTCAGCATCATAGCCCTAATCAATCAACCTAGCATTCCCTAAACCATCAAGTAACCCGATCGATCGGGTTACTTTTAAGCATTGGAACGCGATTATCTTCAAGGCGAATACAAGACTATTTCGCTCAAGTTCGCTCAAGTACACAAAGTCATGAAGCTGAAGGCTTAATCCTGACTGACAAAACCACCCTCTAAGGGGCTAACATGAATCTGTATATCTGCTTTTAAATTCAAAGCATGATAGCGCTGTTTAATCTCTGCCAATAACTGCTCTACTGGTACCACAGTTAAATCTACGTTTGTCTTTAAGTCAGTAACCGCGGTATGGTCTAAATCTGATGCCTGTACAGCACTATGCGGCGTTGCTGCATCATTCTTTTTCGTTGTCGTACCAACTTGTTCACTGCGCCCAATCAAACGTGCCAATTCCACTAAGTGTTGTGCACTTTGCGAGTTGGATTCTTGCAACCATTGTGCAACTGTTTTTTTCGACACATCCAAAGCACCACTCAAATCCAACTGCTTTAAATTTTTATCTTGAATTAACTGCTTGATCCGTTTGATACCATCTACAATCAAATCTTCATCTTGCTTATCCATCGCTACGCTCCAACATTCAGACAATACGCTGCCACAACCCAGTGCCGTTTAATCACACCGCAATACATCTTCAATCCCCCATCACACCATCACAAGTCAACAGTTTTACAGGGGCTTCTTTCATTTTGGTTATGATTTAGCATCATAACTGAAAAAATGTCATGCAGATAGCGTGCATGCTGGCGCAAAATAATCGCATCAGTGACTTAGAGTCTGCGCAATACTTTGCTAAGATGGCGGCATATAATGCAATCCAATACTGAGTCAAGGAGCCCAAGCATGCTGATCATTCCAGCGATCGACCTCAAAGATGGTCAATGTGTCCGTTTAAAACAAGGCCGTATGGAAGATGATACGGTATTTTCTGATAACCCAGTTGCCACTGCACAACATTGGGTCGCAGAAGGTGCTCGTCGCTTACACCTTGTTGATCTCAATGGTGCATTCGCTGGTACGCCAATCCACAAACCCGTGGTGGAAGCAATTAGCCAAGCACTGCCAGAACTCCCTATTCAAATTGGGGGCGGTATTCGTTCTTTAGAAACCATCGAACATTATCTAGATGCAGGTGTGTCTTATGTGATCATTGGCACCAAAGCGGTACAAGACCCAGACTTTGTCAGTGAGGCATGCCGTCAATTTGCAGGACATATTATTGTTGGCATCGATGCGATGAATGGTATGGTGGCAACCGATGGTTGGGCCAATGTAACTGACGTTAAAGCAACAGATTTAGCCAAACGTTTTGCCGATGCAGGTGTGTCGAGTGTGGTATATACCGATATTGCCCGTGACGGTATGATGCAAGGGGTTAATATTGAACAAACGGTACAATTAGCAGAATATTCCGGTCTACCCGTGATTGCGTCTGGTGGTGTCACCAATTTAGATGATGTCCGCAAGCTCAAAGGGCAACCGGGTATCTTAGGTGCTATCACAGGTCGCGCTATCTATGAAGGCACCTTAAAACTCAGCGAAGCACAGCAACTGCTAGACCAATAAGCCCCCAAATATTCAAATATTTGATCGAAAAAAGGCGTTAAGCTTTAGCTAGATTAAGCTTTAGCCAGAACCCGCTTTTCATTCGCATAAAAAATAGCGCCTTGATATGGCGCTATTTTTAATAGTATTTACGATCTTGCTGCAGCACAGCCCCTTAAAAAACATTGAGCGGTGACAACAACCAAAGTAGCAATAACACATTAAACAGAATGCTGAAACGATAAATTTTTTGAAACGGCTGTTTTTGTGTTTTATGCCTGAGCCGTTGCTGTGCCAGCCATGCAGCAGGCCATCCGCCCAATACCGCTAAAATATGCAAATTTTGTTCTGGAATCCGACGCTTCTGTGTTTTAGCCGCTTCTTTATCAAGGGCATAGCACCAATAACACAAGACATTCACCAACATCAGCCAAATCCAAGTTAAGCTCGGCAAATACCCCAACACAGATAAAATAGCTAAAACAATCAAGTAGCCCGCGATCAGATATTGCATCGGTTGTAATGCCGTTTTCGTAGCAGTACCGTGCTGTACCACCTGCTCTGCTGCCTGAGCACGAACTTGTCGCGCCTTTAAATACACCACATCCGTCGCGCGATAACGTCCTTGACCATCTACTGTAACGCGATAATCTAAGGCACAACCGATAATCGGACGCGGTCCAGCTTTACTAAAATCTTTAATATGTAGAAAAACTTTTGCTTTCTTGGCATCATTCGGTTGAATAAAACCGTATCCCTGCTCATCAAACCATTCGATTAAACGCCCTTGATCACGCATGATTGCAACTCACAGTCGTGCTAAACGGTTTAATACCATGTGTCGCATAACTTCTGGATCTTTGACCAAGATTTGCTCACCATCACGACCCTGTTGCTGATTTTTCAAAACCACGCTTAAACGTAATAGCCAGAAACGACCCGCCATGGCTGCCAAATAGCTATCTAGGCAAGCTTGCTCATCTGCAGTAAATGGACGTAATTGTTGATAAGCCTCAAGAAATGCAGCAGCCTTCTCATCATTTAAGCTCACATCCGGATAATCACTACAAAAATCATTGATGCTAATTGCCACATCAAAGAGCAGCTCATCATGGTTCATCTCATAAAAGTCTAAGATTCCTTGCAAATCATCGCCGATAAATAAAGTATTATCTCGGAACAAATCAGAATGAATGAGACCACGTGGACGATCTGGGTATTGTTGGCGTATTTCAGCAAAGCGTTCTATCAGTTGTTGCAACAAAGCAGCGTCTTCGGTAGACATTTGTGGCTGTAATTGCTTTGCCACAGCATACCAATAGTCATGGTTGCGGTTAAACTGACGTGTCAATGGGAAATCTTTTAATGCCAAATGCATCCGAGCTTGTGCTTGAGCGATGGCACGCACTTGTGCCACAGTGGTTGTTTCTGGATGTTCGCCCAAGACACGCGGTGTAATTTGTGCAGGTTTATCTGCCAGCACATGCAAAGCCTGACCATTGATCTTTAAAGGTGCCGGTACTGCCACACCCTGTGCCACCAATTGGTCTAAAGCTGGAATGATTTCAGCCGCTTGCTCTGCGCTCATGTCTTCAAATAAAGTTAGTACATAGTCTGCATCGGCACAACGTAAAAAATAATTGGTATTTTGAATCCCGCCTTGAATAGGGATAAGCTCAAGCACATCTAAAGAAAAAGCTGAAGCAAAATCTTGAACTTGTTTTAAACTCAAAGAGGTATATACCGACATACAAAACCTGCAATAAACTGAATTAAGTTTGATAGAATACTCGTTCCCACAATTAAGGTGTAGCGCCTAAGTGGATTAGTTTACTATCCGATTGTTATTTTTGGAAAATAATTATGCTTGCCAAACGGATTATCCCCTGTCTAGATGTCGATAACGGTCGCGTTGTGAAGGGTGTGCAGTTCCTTGATATACGTGATGCTGGTGACCCTGTCGAGGTTGCACGACGTTATAACGAACAAGGCGCAGATGAAATTACCTTTTTAGATATTACAGCGACATCCAGTGGTCGTGATACCACCTATCGCACAGTGGAACGCATGGCAGAGTCCGTCTTTGTACCGCTGACGGTAGGCGGTGGTGTACGCAAGGTCGAAGATATTCGTCTTTTACTCAATGCTGGTGCAGACAAAGTCAGTATTAACTCTGCGGCGGTCTTTCAACCAGAGTTTGTTTTAGAAGCCTCGCAACGCTTTGGTGCCCAATGTATTGTGGTGGCGATTGATGCCAAAAAAGTCGCTCCACAACAATGGGAAATTTTTACCCATGGCGGACGTAAAGCCACTGGGATCGATGCAATTCAATGGGCGGTCAAAATGGCAGAATACGGCGCAGGTGAATTACTCATCACCTCAATGGATGCCGATGGCACCAAAGCCGGTTATGACTTAGAACTGATGCGTCACATTAATGATCGTGTCTCGGTTCCCACCATTGCCTCTGGTGGCGTCGGAAATTTACAACATCTGGCAGATGGCGTGTTAAAAGGTGGTGCCGATGCGGTCTTAGCCGCCAGTATTTTCCACTTTGGTCAACATACTATTCCTGAAGCGAAACGCTATATGGCCGATCAAGGCATTGTCATGCGATTGTAATATTGGCTTGTTAGCATTTCAAAAAATAAATCGCTCATGGCATATAAAGCGATATGCACATGAGCCAATACAATAAAAATAGCGTAAAAAAAAGGAGTCTTGAAAGACTCCTAAAACATAAAAGGAAAACACAGCGCAGTTTTCTTGATAAAACTTCAATAACAATAAACAGGTGCTACCCCAGTGGGTAGTGCCTCTTTATTTTAAAACTTACAAAACATTATATAATATTTACAAAAACAATAAACAACTTTTTTCATTATTTTTCATTCAATTTTAAATTACTTTAGCGCTTACAAGGCTTACGAGAGCTTCATCACTTCAAAACCATCAGAAACCTCAAAGCACATACCATTTAGAGGAATGGATTATCTATTTCTTGCGCTTCTTGCAAAACAATCTTTGCCGGTAATTCGGGCACTTGTTCTAACTGCGCCACCATATCGTTGCAGATTTTCTGTAAAACTTTGGCTGCTCGCAGCCCTTGCTGGTCTTTAGTAATTTGGATGTTGCCATAAATATTGACACTATCACCCTGATTTTCAAAAGTTAAATCTTGTACTGCATGTGAATCTGTCGCATTACTAAAAGGCTTAAACATATCAATACCTCACTGGAATGATGATCCGATCACTTGAACTCAATTTTTATTGGATCAAATAAATTTTAGCTTGCAATTGCGCGTTACAGTTGAGCCAGCAATTGCCGTAGTACATTTTTAATAAGTTGCTGCAACTCGCTTTCTGAAGCATTGGCTTGGCTATTCAGTGTACTCTGATTTTCAATATTGCCATCAGATGTACTCGACTGAAACCGTTTTTGTAATTTCTGCACCCGCTCTGAACTGACCGCCTCCGCACAACGACTGCTACCATCCCAACGATCATACGCAATTGGCTTATTGGCTTTAACCTGTGCAGCAGACAAAGGCAGACGATAAACATTACGCTTTTGATCCGTGCTTAAGCTGGGGAAAAAGTTAATCCCAGTATATTCTTCCAGCTGGCATACACTGATTACTTGCACCTGTAATGAATTATTGTTCGGAGCATAATAGGCACTAAGCACACCCGTTTTCGGGATATACAAGACTTTATAGGTCGCATCTGGGACGATCACACCTTTACCAATCGTTTTCAATTTCTTCGAGCGATACACTGGCCCCGTCACCACATAAATTTCTTGCTTATTTTTCAGCACCAAACTGCGCGTAGCTTCTTCTAACTTACGCCAAACTTCCTGATTATTTTTAGGCGCTTGTGGCACCATATTGGCCAAAGAGAAACTGTCTTTTTGTGAGGCACGATCACCCATATCACCATTTGGTGCCATGTGCCCTCGATCATAGCCAGAACCCCGATAATCACTTAATAATGCACGGTACTGTTGCGGTACACGGCTTTCTTCATGAAACTGATCTTCGCGCGGAATTTTTTGACTTAGGCGACTTACAGTCAAATGCTCGGCCGTCCATAAAGGTGTTTTAGATATCCCGGAGTACATGACATTGAAGCCATTAAAACATAAAGGAAAACTATTTTGCTCTAAGCTGGCACGACTTAAATAGGGCGGCTGATCTGCATAAAATTGCGATAAACAACGGTTATTATTTTGCGCAAGTGACGGTATATATTGGGTGACTTGCTCTTTTCCAAAAAACAGGGCCGATGCACCTGCCAACACCAAGCCAATCAACACTTGTAATGCTGTTGCATTGACTCCCATGACTTTCTTTTTTCTTGCCATTTTAAACTGCTAATGCCCGCAAAACGATACAACCTCAATGGCTTGGCAGCTTAGCAAGCTCTCAGGCAGAAGTATATGTAAAACAGATGTAGCTGTACAAAGCTTCACCAATATCATGATATAGATTTGTATCTTATTCAAAATAATCAATTTAATCATCATGCGACGGTGTTTAAGCTTAACACGAAAACAGCCGATCCCTACGGGCTCAAACATTTCTACGGAATGGAAGTCAAGCTCTTTTAAGGAAGATTTGTTGTTTATTTTATGGCTTTTTATATAAAACTTTAAATTAAATATGTACTTAGCTTGTCTGCGTGGCAGCATAGTAGCAAGCTATAAAAGACATGCTACATTCTTTTACGACTTGTTAGACGCTGCATGCAAGTTTAAAGCATTGCCTTAAATTATTTATTGTCTATTTATTGCCATTGCTGTGCATGCAAATGTGAGCATTATCGGTTTTGATTGCGTGGCTGTTGTTGTCTACAAACACCATTCACAGCAAAACATCTGAGGCTAATTTCAGCAAACTGATATCTAGCAGCCATTCTGTTTCAGACCACATTGAGCGGAACAATAGCTTTCTAGATACCACATCAAGCCCAGACAGATAGAGCTCACAATTCATTTCATCGCATCAATTCAGGAGTATGATATGCGTTTACACTTCATCGGTTTAGTTTCTGCCTTATCATTGGTTGCAATGTCATCTGCTTTTGCTGAGCCAGCTGTACAAGCAGGGGAAACTTTAGAAAGTTTATCTCAAGTTAAAGTGGCAACAACCGTAAACGGTCAACCCGCCTCTTTGGTTGAACTGGTTCAAAGTGGGCAAATCAAATTGGTTGATCCAAATCAAGCTGCTGCACCACAACCAGCGCCTGAAACCGCCCCCAATGCTGCGCCTGCTTCTCAAGCTGAAGCACCACAACCAGCACCGCAACCTCAACAACCACAACAATAAACCATCAATACGCCAAACTTGACATCACATCGGCATTTTATCGGTGTCGATGTCGTCCAGATAGCACAAAGCCAAGGTTCTCCTTGGCTTTGTGCTATCTGATTCACTTTATATTAAGGCATACCCTGTTGTATTAAATTTCGATTTGGCTACCCATTTCTACTACCCGATTGGGTGGGATCTGATAAAAATCACTCACTGGACTGGTATTACGTTGCATAGAAATAAATAATTTTTCTCGCCACGGTGCCATACCATCCCCTACGGTATGAATCAAACGGTCTCTGGAAATAAAGAAACTCATTTGCATCATATCTAACTCAATGCCCATTTGCTCATAAGCTTGTGTTAATGCTTTAGGAATATTGGGCTGATCTTTAAAACCATAGTACACAAAAATACGATAGAAACGCTGTTCAAGCTGCTCAACACGTATCCGCTCTATAGGCGGAACATAGGGTACATCACGTGTTACGACAGTCACTAAGATATTTTTTTCATGCAATACTTTATTATGCTTAATATTATGTAACATCGCATGTGGCACAATATTCGGCGTTCCAGTCAAATAAACTGCATGCCCAGGTACAAAAATAAAATCTGGACTTAAGTTAATACTTTTAATAAAGACATCCATGGGCAAAGCGTCTTTCTCTAAACGCTGTAAGACTATGGCGCGACCATCTTTCCATGTCATTAAAATCGTAAACATCACGGCACCTATTAAAATTGGTACCCAGCCCCCTGCAACGATTTTTAATGATGTCGATGCTACGAAAACTAAATCAATCACTAAAAATGGAATAGCAAATAATGCAACTTTCCAAATCGGCCAACGCCAGAAACCATAAGCCAAAATGGAAATTAAAATTGTGCCACAGAGCATGGTCATCGTCACCGCTACACCATAGGCACTGGCCAGATTATTACTATTATGAAATAACAAAATCAGGATTAAGACGGAAATAAATAACACCCAGTTAATAAAAGGCACATAAATCTGCCCCTGCTCTACATCTGAGGTATGGCGCACAGTCAGGCGTGGCAAATAACGTAATTGGATGGCTTGATTCGCCATCGAAAATACACCCGTAATCACAGCTTGTGATGCAATTACAGCAGCAGCGGTCGCCAAACCAATCATTGGATAAAGTGCCCAATTGGGTACCAACATATAAAATGGATTGGCAATCGCATTCGGATCACGTAATAACAGCGCCCCTTGTCCTGCATAATTCAACAACAAACACGGCAATACAATCATAAACCAAGCCAGTTTAATCGGCATCCGCCCAAAATGCCCCATATCTGCATAGAGCGCCTCGCCACCTGTCATGGTTAGAATAACCGCCCCCATCGTCAAAAATGCAACATAAGGCTGTTGTACGACAAAACTAATCGCCCAATGTGGACTCATCATCGCCAAAACAAAAGGCGTTTGCGCAATACTCAATAATCCGAGCAAACCAATCGACAAGAACCACAATAAAGTGATTGGACCAAAGAATTTACCCATGGTTGCCGTACCATGACGTTGTAGCAAAAATAATCCCGTCAAAATACCAATCGCTAATGGCATTAACCAATGATTAAACATCGGTGTGGCAATACTAAGCCCTTCAATCGCGGATAATACTGAAATCGCTGGGGTAATAATGCCATCACCAAAAAACAAAGAGGCACCGATAAAGCCCAAGGCAATTAGATAGATTTTTTTATCTTCGGCAATCCGTGTAGAACGTAGATTGAGTGCCAACAGAGACATAATGCCACCTTCGCCATTATTGTCGGCGCGCATGATGACTGTGACGTATTTAAAGCTGATGGTCAGCATCATACACCAGAAGATCAGTGATAAAATCCCCATCACCGTCGCCTCTGATATCGCAATATGCGCAGCCGAAAAGCATTGCCGCAAAGCATAAAGCGGGCTAGTGCCGATATCTCCAAATACAACACCTAAAGCTGCGAGGGTGATCGCTGGCATTGCAGCTTTTTTAGCAGAACTTTGCATACTAAATAATCGATACGTCAATATTTTTGCAAATCATAACATTCAGTTCAAAGTTTTTCCTCAAATCAATTGTTTCAGCTTGGCAGATGGCTTTTTTTTGGGTATTATCCCTCGCCATGGTGAGGTGTCCGAGTGGCTGAAGGAGCACGCCTGGAAAGTGTGTATACGTTTGCGCGTATCGAGGGTTCGAATCCCTCTCTCACCGCCAGATTCGAATATCATGAGTTCTCATGAAGTATTAAAGGCTTAAATCTAAAGGGTTTAAGCCTTTTTTGTTGGTTCACACACTCTCATGACATCCATTGCAATCCCCCATTCTGAGGGGGATAATTGGGGGACAGGTTATCTTAGCGGATTTTCGTCCCCCAAATTGTATGGAAACACATCAAAATGCTCACAGATGCTCAAATTAGAAAGATCAAGCCACTTGAAAAGAAGAAACGCTATTCTGATGAGAAAGGCTTGTATCTAGAAGTCACTCCAGCTGGTGGTAAATTTTGGCGTTTGAAGTACCGATTTGACGGGCGTGAAAGCACATTAACCATTGGCAGCTATCCTGAAATTACATTAGCACAAGCTCGCCGTGCCCGTGATGAGGCTCGTATTCAGCTTTACAGCAATATTGATCCTAATGCGGTCAAGAACCAACGCTTACAACAAATTGATGAAAATATTCTTTTTAAATCACTTGCTATGGAGTGGATGGAAGATCGTAAAGCCGTTATCAAAGAAACTACCTACTTACGTGATCTATCAGTATTTGAGAAAGACTTATTCCCTGCTCTTGGGAACTTGCCTATTGATCAAATCAATGGGAAAGATGTTCTTGCGTGTGCCAAGAAAATTGAACAACGTGGCGCACAAGAAATGGCTAAACGCTCTATCCCTTTGGCTGGGCGTATTTTTCGTTTTGCAATCCGTAAAGGCATAATTGAACATGATCCTACACCTCACTTACAAGAGGCGCTAAAGCCCCGTAAAGTGAAACATATGGCACGTTTAGATATTTCTGAATTTCCTGCTTTTCTTGAAAGAATGGATCGCTATCATGGCAATTTAATTATCAAATCTGCATTACAACTCATGACGATTACCTTTGTCAGAACCGCTGAGCTTAGGCTAATGGAATGGAGTGAGGTTGATTTTGAAAATCGACTATGGCGTATTCCTGCTGAGAAAATGAAAATGGCTCTACCGCACATCGTTCCACTATCAAAGCAAGCAATAGATATATTAGAGCTGATTCGCCCAATTACGGGTATCAAACAATATGTTTTTTATAATTACAGCACGGCGAAACCGATTAGTAGTAATGCATTATTATGTGCAATCCGCACAATGGGATATAACGGCAGAATGACTGGTCATGGCTTTCGGGGGCTAGCCTCAACCACACTACATGAACAAGGCTACATGCACGATGCTATTGAAGTCCAATTAGCGCATAAAGTTGGTAACGCAGTGTCTCAAGCCTATAACCATGCTCAACATATGGACTATCGAATCAAGATGATGCAAGAGTGGTCAGATTTTATTGATAGTATGCGGAATAATGTGATTCCTTTTCCTAAAGCAAAATTAGCCTGAACTATTGTATGAGCAAGCTCTCCACTTTATATGAAACCTTAGAAATTCTAAATTTTAATATTCATGATGAAGATGATGTTTTGAATTTTTTCATGAAATACATAAAAAGTGGAGCATTGGCTATTTATACTGTTATTGACTGTACTATTTGTAGAGTTTCAACACATGACCAATATGCTGAATCACTAGAAGCATTCAATGGATTTGCAAAATTATATCCTTATGACTCTTTTCTAGAGCTATTAAAGAATGAAAGAAATTCAATAAATATTACAGAAATAGAAGGCTATTTAGGAGATGATCCTATATCTTTAACAAACCAAAAAATTTACTTATTTAAAAACCAAATTGACCAAAATAATTATTTACCTTATCTACCCGTCTCTTATGAAATGCTAATAATTGGTAAAGAAGAAGATCTTTATACACATGAAATAACTTTACGAGATCTATATTTCAAAGATTCCGACATTTTCAAGATTATGGAATTAAGCAAAGCTATAACTTTGACTCCAGCCCCTTCTTCTCCAGAAGATCTAAGAGCCAATGAAAGAAAAAAAGTAGCTCTTATCATGAAATCATTAATTGAAATTTCTAAAGTAACTATCGACAGTCCATATGGTGAAACCAACCAAAAGATTAAGACACAAATTGAACTAAGTGGAGAAACCGTCGGGAAAGATGCAATAGGGAAATGGTTAAAAAGAATACAAGAGCTTGAATAATTTTTCTTTCCAATTCTATATAGAATTATCGAATCATCTCTAAACACATACTGCACATCAACGGCGCAATACCTTGATTACATAGGTGCAATATGATTTCCAGAAACCTTCAATACGAACAGTTTGTTCGAATGAAAGACTTAGCCAATCGTCCCGATAGCAAAGGGCTGATTGGCGTTTCCTCCCAAACACTTTGGCGGTGGATTCAACAAAAAAAATTCCCTGCTCCCACAAAAATCGGTTCTAACATTTCTATATTCAGAATGTCTGAAATTCAGGCATGGATGAAGGCACAAGGCTAGAAATGACAGAATCTAGAATTTACAACCGTAAACAAGCATCTGAATTTCTAGCAAGTCATTTACAGCATAAGAATGCAGCTCAATGGCATCACTGGCTTGTTAGAAACATTCGGCAATCAAAGCACGTTTACAAATTGACGTTTCAAGAAGTTGGAAGACAAATCTGTTATTCAGAAAACAGTTTGCTTGCCTTCATTAAATCGTCAACCACCCCCTACAACCAAATGAACAAAGGAGTTCAACATGGACGTTAAAACTAAAATTCTCAGCACGGTAGTTTCACAAGTCGTTGCGGATTTAATGAATCACAAAGACTGGGATTCATTCATGGAATACACAGATTGGACAGCTTTCCAAGCTGAAGTAAATAACAAGGAACTTACTTCAAAAATTCAGCGATTACTCCAATGTCCTGAATACAAGCAAATCATTCAATATGGCAACAAAGTCTTTAATGATGAAATGAGTCGACAATCGGAGGAATTCAATCAAATGATTCAAAACATCCCTTGTTAATACATAAAGATTGAAGAACGGCTCTAAGAGCCGTTTTTTATTGCACTTAAATCTATAGGAATTTAGAAGCCATGAATGATATTCAACTCAGCCCCGAATACAAAAAACTGATAAATCGATTCGATCATTTAGATTTAATTGATCCATTTCACGATGATTATTATATCGAAATGCAGCACATTCATTTTGACTTTGCCTATCTCAAGGCTAAATCTGAGAGAGAAGATTTTCCAATCGATCCTGAGCCTAAAGTATTAACTCTCTCGACTCATACATCGGATGAGGAGATGGCATCCTTATTGAAATCATTAGCAGATACCTACTCTGAAAATGCTAAAGCTGCAGATGATTTAGAAACAGTCATTTATTCCAATATTAGCAACTATGATTTCAAAGCAATGAATATTAAGGTTAAGGCTCAAGTTGATTTTTTAGATTTATATTTTGAGATTGAAAAACCTTCTACGCGGCATGACATTAAAAAATACTTAACCGAAAAGACTGGAATTACTCACTACATCTCAGAACACAAAAAAGGATTTATCATTCGTTTACATGATATGAATTCTTGGAATGAATTACAGCGCCGTGTTCAACATTTAAATCACTTTAAATGCAATAAAGAAAGCTTGAGAATCATGGAAATTGAGCTAGCAATTGACTTCTATCATTTTAAGCACAGAGCGCTTGTTACAGCCCTATTTAAATCCATTTACCTACCTAATACGGCAAAAAATTTTCGTGTCTTTAAAAGCCAATCAGGTGTATTTACACCAGTACCGACAACACCACTCACCATGATGAAACGGCTTGAAAGCGGATATAACATTGGAATCAACTATAAAAATGCTGACGAATACTGGCATCTTTATGTCAAAACAACAGATCAAAACAAACAACCTTTATCCAAAGACAAATGGCGAATCCGTGCCGAAAAAAACATTAAGCATAATGTTCTAAATAAAATGGATAATCAACTCACCAACTTAAAGAGAGTATTACTCGAAGGATTTAAAGGACTGAGCTTTACCCAATTAATGAGCCATGCTCCTCAATCTATGAAAGACACTTATAGGGATTCGAATCAACCTTTTGGCATGGAGCAAGAAATCTATTATGGCAAGTCTCGGCATAAGCGGACACTACGAGAACATATAGAAAAATATGCTGAATTAAATCGGCTTATTTCCAGTGCCGTTCATAATTTACTTCGCAACTTTGCTATCAGTGCCTAACCATGAAGATTCTACCGTAAGCTTTAATTTATAAGGCTTACGGGTCTTACCCTTAGATTGATCTGCCTAATAACTTATATACCCATATAGGTTATATAGATAGTTCGGCTTAACAATTAATTAACTAGAACTTATTCATGTAAGCAGATGAGCGAAGTCTTAGAAAATAAACGAAATGCTGTATGTAGTCCATTTATAAAAATAGAAATAAAAACAACATTCTTATATTTAGATAATACATAATTAAGCAAAATATTTTTATATGAACATATTAGGATCCATATGATAGAAGTTGAAATTAAGTTTGGATTTCCTCTTTTCTCTAAAGAAGCCTCTTTAGTAAATTTAGGGAATAATCAAAAATTAATTATTTCTGATATTTGGGCATTTTGGGACTATGTTATCAAAAAAAGAACTTCCGATAGAAAAGAAAGGATTTTTTTGCAATCACTGTTAGAACAAGCAAAACATTTTTACATTACAGCTGAATCAAGTCCTGTTAAAAGTCAACCTCTTCTTTATTATTATTCCTTCTTAAATTTTGCTAAAATTCTTATAAATATAAATGGAGGTTTTGGTTTCAATAAAACATATATGCATGGAGCGAGTGAAAAACATAACAATCGATTTATACACTCGGAAATTATGAAACAAAAACAAAAAATCCAGCTTGTTCAAGTGGCTCATGAACTAATTTCTCTTTTTGAACCAAATATTCCTAATGTCGACATTTCTATTAATGTGAAATCATTATTAAGTCACTGTATTGGTATACATAGACCTTATGCTGAAATTTACAAGCAAAAAGAAATATTTTTTAAAATTGAAAAATACAGACTATATAAACATGGCAAGCAACTAATATTTAATGCTGAAATTAAGTGCGATTTGAGTGAAATGCATCTTTTAAATGCACAACAGTACAACTTATCAGAAAATGAAGATGGTAACATTATTTGGTCTGAGCATATCATAATGTCCACATATACCCCTTCAAGGAAAGATTATGCTGCCTTAAGTAATTTACTTAGAAATAAAGGGATTTGGTACTTGATAGGAAATGATGGATATACCATGTATATCTCAAATTCTGCTACAGATCGTTATAGCCAAGAATCTATTATCTATATGACGATGTTTTATCTAGGTTCTATAACTCGTTATCACCCTTATATGTTTGATGAAATATTTTCTGATAAAGAACAATGGCTAATGAGTGAGTTTTTAAATACTCAGCCAAAACAATTTCTCTATTTAGCAACTGCTAGAGTTCTCGGACAAAGTGTTCTGAAAGCCTATGCAAGTTTTTAAAAAAAGGCAAAGCAATGAATAGTATTCCTTTAACATTTCTCACTCATTCTTCAGAAGTACTTGCAAATACAGATACAGGACTTCCAGGTAGTAAAATCACTAAACTATTTTCAGCCTATGCTGTCGATTTCAATGTTGATGTCCCTTATGCATCACTCCCATTAAATGCACCAAATAAGAGAACTGCCTTACTTGAAAATTTAAAGTGCTTTCAACCAGAGCAACAATATAAAATTATTCTTGAATTATGCGATAGTCCATATTTACCCCAACCTATAGATACTAGTATTGATAATTTAAAAATTCAGCTAATTGCTAGATATAGTAGCCTGTTTGGCACTATATCTTCAGAGACCCTAAATCAAGCTTTGGTTGAAGAGACTAAGCATTGGTTAGGTGCCTATCCTTTAAGCCTGAAGCAATACGAGTCAGCTCTTTTAAAATTTGAGAATAATATTTTTGAACGAAATCTTCTTGATGATTTAAGGTTGGCACTAGAATTACTACTTAAGTCCATTTTTAATAATGATAAATCTTTAGAAAATCAACTAAGTAGTATAGGTACATATATCAATACAAGTGGCGGTTCACCACATTTCTCAAATATGTTTCAAAAGCTGGTTGATTATTACTCAAAATATCAAAATACATTTGTAAAGCATAATGATGCTGTCATTGAGCAAGAGATTGAATTTATTTTCGAAATGACCTCTTCTTTTATGAAGCATTTAGTCAAACTAAGTTGATAAAGCTTAGTGCTTGGGGGACAATTGGGGGATTGAATAAAATAATTAAACTTATTCTATTTGTTTTTCAGATGCTTATCATGTATATATGACTCCCTCTCTCGCCAGATTCGAATATCATGAGTTCTTATGATGTATTAAAGACTTAAATCTAAAGAGTTTAGGTCTTTTTTTATGTCTCATGGTATCCACTTTATCTATTGCAAACCAGATGAAGTTGGGGGTATAGCGATTTACCCCCATATTTTATACCCCCAATATCCCTTTGGAAGCCCCTCTCACTGTCAGGATAGTTGTCACCCCCTCTGAAACTAAATTTATGAGGGTAAAGGAGTGACAAATGAAACATATTTCATCTGAACGAAAAACGAGTGTCTTAGCTAAATTATTACCACCTTACAATATGACTGTAGCAGCTGTTGCTCAAATGGAAGGTATTTCTGAATCAACCCTTTATAATTGGCGACAACAAGCTAAAGCCAAAGGAATTCCTGTGCCAGGTACGAATATTACAACTGAACAATGGCCTGTCGAGGCTCGATTTGCTGTGATCGTTGAAACTGCAACCATGAGTGAAGCTGAAATTGCTGAATACTGTCGTAAAAAAGGACTTTATCCTTCTCAACTCATCGAATGGAAAAGTAATTTCTTAGACATACCTGAAAAAGTCAGTAAAAATGAGCTTAAAAAAGTGAAAAGTGAAAATGCAAAATTAAAAAGAGAACTGATTCGTAAAGAAAAAGCACTAGCTGAGGCGGCAGCGATTCTGGTTCTTCGAAAAAAGCTCAACGATTATTACGGGGAAGTCGACGAGGACAATTAACGAGTATTGATCATCGCCAGCTAATTATTTTATGGATTGGTGAAGCAGTAACAGCAGGTGCGCGCTTAAAAATAGCCCTTAAAGAGGTTAATTTAAGTTTACGGACTTGGCGTAGATGGCAGAAATCGAGTGAAGATCGTAGAACGACTGTTATCCGCCCAACACCAGTCAACCGATTGAGTATTGAAGAAGAACAACAGATATTAGAGATCTGTCATCAGCCTCGATATGCTGAGCTTCCACCTTCTCAAATTGTTCCAAGGCTTGCAGATCAAGGCATTTACATCGCCAGTGAGTCTACATTTTATAGAGTGCTTCGACGCCATGGGGAGATTCATCACCGAGGACGACAGCACAAACCAAGGAACATAAAACCACCGACAACTTTCAAAGCCCACACCTCATGTCAGGTGTGGAGTTGGGATATTACTTGGCTCCCCTCAAAGGTCCGTGGTCGTTGGTATTACTTGTATCTGATTGAAGATATATTTAGTCGCAAGATTACTGGAGCTGAAGTACATGAAGTTGAGAGTGGTGAGCTTGCGGCTGAACTCGTTCATCGTACGGTACTGCGTGAGCAATGCTATCGCCAACCATTAATACTGCATGCAGATAATGGGGCTGCAATGAAATCTCAAACTTTACAGGTGAAGTTAACGGATTTAAATATCTCGCCTTCACACAGTAGACCGCGGGTGAGTAATGACAATGCCTATGTTGAGTCATTATTTAAGACCTTGAAATACGTACCTTATTGGCCATCGTCAGGCTTTGAAAGTTTAGATCAAGCCCGAGTTTGGGTTGACGGTTTTATTCACTGGTATAACGAAGAACATCGTCATAGTGGTATTAGTTATGTTACGCCATCACAACGGCATAAAGGTGAGGATATTGGGTTATTAGCGCAACGGTCTGAAGTATATCGTATAGCGCGAGAAGCAAAACCAGAACGCTGGTCAAAGCAGATTAGAAACTGGCACAGAAAAGATGTTGTTATGCTTAATCCTGAGCGATTAAAAATAGCGGCTTAAAATCAACAAAGGGTGACAACTACCTTGACATTTACCGGCCATCATCAGGCTTTGAAAGTTTAGATCAAGCCCGAGTTTGGGTTGACGGTTTTATTCACTGGTATAACGAAGAACATCGTCATAGTGGTATTAGTTATGTTACGCCATCACAACGGCATAAAGGTGAGGATATTGGGTTATTAGCGCAACGGTCTGAAGTATATCGTATAGCGCGAGAAGCAAAACCAGAACGCTGGTCAAAGCAGATTAGAAACTGGCACAGAAAAGATGTTGTTATGCTTAATCCTGAGCGATTAAAAATAGCGGCTTAAAATCAACAAAGGGTGACAACTACCTTGACATTTACCGCGCCTTAGCGAACTCAAGTGAATCTATAGCAGCAATCGCCAATAAGCTTGGTATTGGTTACTCAACACTTGATAAATGGGTTCGTCAATCTAGCGAGGCTGGCTCTAGCAAACGTCAGTTTACACCTGAGCAGCAGCGTATTCTGGATTTAGAAAAAGAGAATAAACGTCTCCGCGAGGCGAATGACATATTAAAAAAAGCGCATGTATACTTTCTCACCGAGGATGCCAAGAGAAATACACGTTAATCAAAGGAATAGCACCAAAGATTGTTTCTGTTACCTCCGCCTGTGATTACATTGGTGTGAGTCGATCAGGCTATTATGCGTGGCTTAAACGAGCTCCTAGGTGTCAGAAACAACTCAATGATTTACAGTTACTTTACTGGGAGCATCATGCTCGTTTAGGTGCCCCATCATTGGTCTATGAAATGCGTGCTAAAGGTTATTGCTTGAGTGAAAGAACTGTGGGTAGAATGTTAGGTAAACTGGGTATTACCGTAGTAAAATAGCTCGTAAATTCAAGTATAAAATTGATCCAGCAGATCGATCACCCGCAGCACCAAATTTATTGGAACGCCAGTTTAAAGTATCGAAACCCTATAAGGTATGGACCACGGATATTACTTATATTTGGACTCAACAAGGTTGGGTATATTTATGTGTGATGTTGGATTTATTTAGCCGTCGTATTGTCGGTTGGCAGACCAGTAAATATATTGATCGTCATCTGGTTTGTGATGCATTTAATTATGCGATGGTACGGCAAGGCTATCCTCAGGAAGTAATGGTTCATTCCGATCAAGGTAGCCAGTATGGCAGTCATGACTACAGGGACTTATTGGTCGCCAATGGAGCTATTCAGAGCATGTCACGACGAGGCAACTGTTGAGATAATGCAGTCACTGAAAGCTTCTTTCACACATTAAAAGGACATATCGTACATGGTAGTGTATTTAAAACGCGAAAAGAGGTCTATAAGGACTTGTTCGAATATATTGAGGTTTACTACAATCGGATTCGACGACATTCTGCAAATGGCTGGATTAGTCCAGAAGCTTTTGAACAAGAATATTTGAAAAACTTAGAGGGAAATATTGTCTAATAATATGACTAGGATCAAGGATCAAGGATCAAAGAGAACATGGGAGTCGCCAATATTCCGGCTTTCTTAGGAGCTACGCGTGACATTCCATACTTCCTCAACAGCACTGGATTGCATGATGCTACGATACAACGCATTCTTCAAGAAGAGGGGCTCGAATCGGAAGCCGATGACGACATAATACAATTGGTTAAACAAAAGCTCGACACGATCCTTATGGATACCTATTCAAATAAGTATATATAATTCAATAAGATAAGAGAAGATTTGATCCAGTTCTATACATCCAATGTCATCTATGCATCCACTGTTGGCCATTATGTAAGAGACTTGATCGCCACTCAGTACTCAAGGGACGGAGCATCATAGAATAATCACAAACAAGCTTCAGAACACATACGGATCTGAGGTTCTCTAGTCACTCAAAGAAACCCAAGAGAGATAACTCATGTTCTTGATCGTAATGCCAATATTTCTCGTCATCCTCGTTGGCTATGTCTATGGAAGACTGAAACCTGACAGCGGTGAAGCGGACAAGCTGATCAACGACTATGTTCTCTATATCGCGCTACCAGCCTTGCTATTCATTGCTGTTGCTCGTGCTGACATAGCAGACCTCAAACAGTGGGGATTCGTCATGTCTACCCTCATCGGAATCGTGGCGTCATATGTCATTGCCACAATGTTTGCTAAAAGCATGAAGATCGGGCTACCACAATCCTCTATATTCAGCATGGGGGCATGCTACGGAACGACAGGCTATATGGGGGTACCAATTTTGATTTCAATTTATGGTGAGCAAGCAACATTACCGGCTGCCTTGGCAACGATTTTGCACAACATACCCGCCATCATGGCCGTCATCATCAGTTGGGGTGTGTTTTCAAATCGAACGACTAAAAACCAAATATCACTATTTCGTAGTGTGATAACTGCTGCATTGACTACGGTAAAAAATCCCCTAACAATCTCTGTTCTAGCGGGGCTCGCCTTTGTGCTATTCGACATCCGTGTACCGATTTTCATTGAGTCCTTTGCAAGTTTCCTTGGTAACGCAGCAGGTCCAACGGCACTCTTCGCACTGGGCTTAGGACTGTCCCGTCTCAACGTCAGGAAACATTTGAATGTAACGGCTGGCAGAATAGTCATCCCTATGATCGCATTGAAGTTATTCGCACAGCCCGCAATAACCTTTGCAGTAGCAACCTATGTCTTTGGCATGAGTCAAGGCGTTTGGCTAGCAGTGGCGGTAGTAATGGCAGCACAACCCATCGGTGCAGGGGTATATGTCTTCGCCAAAAAGTACAACTACCTTCAAGATATCATTTCGCTCTCCATCATCGTCTCGCTGCCACTTGCCCTAGTGACCATTCCGCTAGTACTGAATCTATTTTAAAAATTCTTATAGCACTATTCATCCACGCCAAATCCTTTATTTTATGTGATAGTTCTTTGAATATATAAGAATTAGCGTTTTATCTTTAGATCATAGACCTATATAAATGGGAGATTTATGTAGTACTTCAAGTTTTAGCTCGCCCAGCATTTAAGCATCTTTTTCGTAAAAATTGTCAGTCAAATTTGATTTAAAACTTATACCCGTTGATCTATTCTTTGATGTTATCCACTTCAGTTTTACATTCACTTAGAAATCTTTTTATCATAAAACCAACAATATCAGCTTGACCTCTGGATGCTCTGATTTCCCCCCCTATCCTGCGCATCATTATGGATTTGCCACACTTTATTCCAATGTGTTTCTATATAATCAACCATACACGCTTTATAGGGTGCTGGTGTATTAAAATATACCTGTCTTAAAAAATTTTCTTTGGGTTTAATTTTAGAATTGACACAAGCCAATAAAGAAAATACCAAAGTTAATCCTATACTGAATATTTTCATTTTTAAATATCCCTCTGCAAGCATCAAACTATTCAATTGCCTACTTAAACCGCAAAGTTTATAAATAAATCACGAAGCGACTCCATAAAATTGTAGCGTATCCACCACCCACAAAAAAGCCACCCGAAGGTGGCTCTTTGGCAATCGGCAATATTACATTGCGCGATTTTTAATTTTACGAATCGTCTCGAGCTGAGCTGCGGTTTCTGCCAAAGCTGCAAGTGCAGCGGCTGAGTCCATATCGCTTTTTTGATTGGCAAGCAAATGTTCTGCGTTTTTACGCGCTTCTAAAATTGCTGCTTCATCCAGGTTTTCAGCACGTACTGCAGTATCTGCAAGCACTGTCACCACATGCGGTTGAACTTCTAACACGCCACCAGATACATAAATTAATTCTTCTGAGCCATTTTCTAATAGCACACGAATTGCACCTGGTTTTAGCAAAGTGACGAGCGGAGCATGTCCTGGCATGATACCAAGCTCACCGCCTGCACCTTTGGCAATCAGCATCGAAATCGTGCCAGAGTACAAAGACTCTTGAGCACTTACGATATCACATTGCAAAGTTGACATGAGAATCTCCTAAAAGAGTGCTAATTAAAGTTTCTCAGCCTTAGCAATCACTTCGTCAATACCACCAACCATATAGAACGCTTGTTCAGGAAGGTGATCGTATTCACCAGCTAAAATACCTTTAAAGCCACGAATAGTTTCTTTAAGCGGTACCAATTTACCAGGCGCACCGGTAAATACTTCAGCAACGTGGAAGGGTTGAGAGAAGAAACGTTGGATTTTACGCGCACGGTAAACCACCAATTTATCTTCTTCTGCCAATTCATCCATACCCAAGATTGCGATGATGTCTTTCAACTCTTTATAGCGTTGTAGGACGTTTTGTACAGCACGCGCAATTTCGTAATGCTCTGTACCCACCACAAGCGGATCAAGCTGACGTGAAGTTGAGTCCAGTGGATCGATCGCTGGATAAATACCAGAAGATGCGATGTCACGGCTCAATACCACTGTTGCATCTAAATGCGCAAAAGTAGTCGCAGGTGAAGGGTCAGTCAAGTCATCCGCAGGTACGTATACCGCTTGGATTGAAGTGATTGAACCTGTTTTGGTAGAGGTAATACGTTCTTGAAGTACACCCATTTCTTCTGCAAGTGTTGGTTGATAACCTACTGCAGATGGCATACGACCAAGAAGTGCTGATACTTCAGTACCGGCCAAGGTATAACGGTAGATGTTGTCAACGAACAAGAGTACGTCACGACCTTTACCATTTTCATCTTTTTCATCACGGAAATATTCAGCCATGGTCAAACCAGTCAAGGCTACACGTAGACGGTTACCTGGTGGCTCGTTCATCTGACCGTAGACCATTGCTACTTTGTCTAGAACGTTAGAATCTTTCATTTCGTGATAGAAGTCGTTCCCTTCACGGGTACGCTCACCCACACCAGCAAACACAGACAAACCTGAGTGTGCTTTTGCGATGTTGTTGATGAGTTCCATCATGTTTACGGTTTTACCAACACCGGCACCACCGAACAAACCAACTTTACCACCTTTCGCAAACGGGCAAAGTAAGTCGATGACTTTAATACCAGTTTCGAGTAGGTCAGTCGAAGCTGCTTGGTCTGCATAAGAAGGTGCTTGACGGTGAATTGGCAAACGCTCTTCAGTTGCAACTGGACCCGCTTCATCGATTGGGCGTCCAAGAACGTCCATGATACGACCTAGTGTTGCCGTACCGACAGGTACAGAAATTGGTGCACCTGTGTTGGTCACGTTCAAACCACGTTTAAGGCCTTCTGTAGAACCCATCGCGATGGTACGAACTACGCCATCACCAAGTTGTTGCTGAACTTCTAAAGTGGTTTCAGTTCCGTCAACTTGGAGAGCGTCATAGATCTTAGGAACGCTAGTGCGTTCAAACTCGACGTCGATAACCGCGCCGATGATCTGAATGATACGACCGCTACTCATTGCTGTCTCCTCAATTCAAAATAGTGTTAAACGGCAGCGGCACCACCAACGATCTCAGAGATTTCCTGAGTAATCGCGGCTTGACGCAGCTTGTTATAAATGAGTTGTAGGCTCTTGATCAATTCACCTGCGTTGTCTGTAGCAGCTTTCATCGCCACCATACGTGCAGACTGTTCACAAGCAATATTTTCAATTACACCTTGGTATACCATAGACTCAATGTAGCGTACCAATAGACCATTCAGCAGTGTCTCAGCTTCAGGTTCATAGAGGTAATCCCAACCATAGGTACGGTTGAGGTCCATTTCTTCAGCAGCAGCTGCCAAAGGAACGAGTTGTTCTACTTTTTGGTTTTGAGTCATGGCATTGACAAAACCATTAGATACCAAATAAATGCGATCAATCTCGCCTTTATCGAATGCATCTAACATGATTTGTACTGAACCAGATAACTGTTCCAAACTTGGTGTATCGCCTATATGCGTCGTTACACCGAGCACTTTACCGCCGTAGTTTTTAAAAAACGAAACCGCTTTTTGCCCAATTAAAGCAAATTGAACTTCAATTGATTGCTCTTGTTGCTGTTGCACATGCTTGGCAACTTTTTTAAACAAGTTAATGTTTAAGCCACCAGCCAATCCACGATCCGAAGAAACGATGATATAACCCACACGTTTTACCGGACGTTCCACCATATAACGATGTTTATATTCTGGATTTGCTTGGACTAAGTGAGCAATAACACGGTGCATATTTTCGGCATACGGACGGCCTTGAGCCATGCGCTCTTGCGCACGACGCATCTTCGAAGCAGCTACCATCTGCATCGCACGCGTAATTTTCTGCGTGCTTTTGATACTAGCTACTTTGGCGCGAATTTCTTTTAAATTTGCCATACGCTTAACCTAGTATTCGAAGGCCCTTGCAAGCCTCCGAAGGTTGATCCGTGATTCAAACTTAACTGTGATTTAGACACGGCTAAACTTAGTAAGTTTGAGTCGCTTTAAAGCTCTCAATACCTGCTTTGATTGCAGCTTCGATGTCTTTGTCATAGTTACCAGTTTCATCGATTTTTTGCATCAATTCAGCATGCTCTGAACGGAAGTAAGAAATGAGTGCAGCATCAAAATCTACAATTTTCTTCACGTCAACGTCAGTCATATAACCTTCGTTCGATGCATAAACTGAAACAGCTTGGTCAGCAATTGAGTAAGGCGCATATTGTTTTTGCTTCATTAACTCAGTAACGCGTTGACCATGCTCAAGTTGCTTACGTGTTGCTTCATCAAGATCAGAAGCAAACTGAGCAAATGCTGCCAATTCACGGTATTGTGCAAGCGCGGTACGGATACCACCTGACAATTTTTTGATGATCTTCGTTTGTGCAGAACCACCAACACGCGATACCGAAATACCCGCGTTCACCGCAGGACGAATACCCGCGTTGAATAAAGAAGTTTCTAAGAAGATCTGACCGTCAGTAATCGAAATTACGTTGGTTGGTACGAATGCAGAGACGTCACCCGCTTGAGTTTCAATGATCGGTAAAGCAGTTAAAGAACCTGTTTTGCCAGTCACTTCACCCTTGGTGAATTTCTCTACATAGTCTGCAGATACGCGCGAAGCACGTTCAAGTAGACGAGAGTGAAGATAGAATACGTCACCTGGGTACGCTTCACGACCTGGTGGACGACGAAGGAGCAATGAAATTTGACGATAAGCAACAGCTTGCTTAGACAAATCATCATAAATGATTAATGCATCTTCACCGCGGTCACGGAAATACTCACCCATTGTACAACCAGAGTATGGTGCAAGATACTGCATCGCTGCAGGATCTGCAGCCGCCGCTGCGACAACAGTGGTATATGCCAATGCGCCAGTTTCTTCTAGTTTACGTACCACGTTGGCAATGGTCGATTGTTTTTGACCGATCGCAACATAGACACACTTAATACCAGAATTTTTCTGTGCAATGATGGCATCGATGGCCATTGCAGTTTTACCAGTTTGGCGGTCACCAATGATAAGCTCACGTTGACCACGACCGATAGGAATCATTGTATCTACTGATTTATAACCAGTTTGTACAGGTTGGTCTACAGATTGACGCCAAATTACGCCAGGTGCTACTTTTTCAACAGCATCTGTCAATTTTGCATCGATTGGACCTTTACCATCAATTGGATTACCAAGAGCATCGACCACACGGCCTAAAAGTTCTGGACCAACCGGAACTTCTAATACACGACCTGTGCAACGCGCTTTTTGGCCTTCTTGAAGGCTTAAGTAGTTACCTAAAACGACGGCACCCACTGAATCCTGTTCTAGGTTCAGTGCCATACCATATAAGCCGCCGTCGAATTCGATCATCTCACCGTACATTGCATCTGCAAGACCGTGAATGCGCACAATACCGTCGGAAACCATTACAATGGTCCCTTCGTTTTTAGCGGTCGCGCTGGTGTCCAGATCGCCGATTCGCTGTTTAATGAGCGCACTGATCTCGGATGGATTCAGTTGTTGCATTGCGCTATACCTCAATCTTTTATAAGTTCAGTCTTCTTCAAGCAATTAAGCAAGAAGACGTGTCCGCATTTTCTCAAGCTTGCTAAGCGCAGAATCATCTATCACTTGGTCGCCTGCACGAATAACAACACCAGCGATTAATGCTTTATTCACCTCAACGGTGACTCGAACAGCACTGTTAAAACGCTTTTCAAGCGCTTGAGCAATTTTCTGTTCTTGTTCGGCATTAAGTGGAAATGCTGATTCAATCACAACATCAACAACATTGTTATTTTGTGCTTTGAGCTGCTCGTATTCGGTTGAAATTTCGGGTAATAAAGCTAAACGACCATTCTCTGCAAGCAGTGTCAAAAAGTTAGACACAGCAGCAGATTGTTGGTCACCCAAAATCTTAGCAAATAAGCTAACTTGCTCAGCAGGCGTTAACTCAGGGCGATTCAAATAATCTGAAAATGCATCGTCTTGTACCGTAGCACCAAGCACTTGTAACGCATTTGACCAGTTGTCTGTTGCACCTTGCTCAGAAGCATAAGCAAATGCTGCTTTGGCATATGGGCGTGCTAACGTCAAGAGTTCAGCCATATCTCGCCTCGCTTAAAGTTTAGCAGCCAGCTGATTTAGCATGGCATTGTGAGCTTCTGCGTCAACTTGTTGATCCAGAATTTTCTCTGCACCGGCTACGGCAAGCGCAGCGACTTGTTGACGTAATTCTTCGCGAGCAGTATTGATTTCTTGATCAACAGCTTCTTTCGCTTGTTGACGAATACGCTCACCTTCAGCTGCTGCTTGGGTACGCGCTTCTTCTACCAATTGTGCTGCACGGCGGTTCGCTTGTTCAATCAATTGAGCCGCTTGTGCTTTCGCTGCATCGATTTCTTGCTTCACTTGTGCTTGCGCATCGGCAAGGTCAGATTTGGCTTTCTCAGCAGCATTCAAGCCATCAGCGATACGACGCTGACGCTCACTAATCGCATTGATTAGTGGTGGCCATACAAACTTCATGCAGAATGCGACGAATATCGCAAACGCAATCGCTTGGCCAATCAATGTGAGGTTGATATTCATTGCAAATTCCTCAAATAGTGGATTTCGGAATTAAGCTGATTAACCTGCAAACGGATTAGCGAAGATGAAGAACAAGCCAATACCAACACCGATCATAGGTACAGCATCTAAAAGACCTGCGATTAAGAACATACGCGTTTGAAGTTGTGGCGCCAATTCTGGTTGACGAGCAACAGCTTCAAGGAAGCGACCACCCAAAAGACCAAAACCGATCGCAGTACCGAGAGCACCAAACGCGATTAAGATAGCAGCTGCGATCGCAACAAGACCAAGACCTAGTTCCATGATAATTCCTCAGAGGTTAGGTTTTCACCAAATTAAATTAAAAATCAGCGCCCAATCACCATGAGATAATTAGGCAATTCTATTAATGTTTTTCGCTTGCCATGCTTAGATAAACAATAGTAAGCATCATAAAAATAAAGGCTTGTAAGGTGATAATCAAAATATGGAATATCGCCCAAGGCACAGAAAGTGCCCATTGAATCCACAAGGGTAATAATGCAATAAGGATGAAGATCAACTCACCCGCATACATGTTACCGAATAGTCGAAGCGCCAATGAAATTGGTCGCGCCAAAAAGGTTACCAACTCTAAGAGTAAGTTGAATGGAATCAACAACGCTTTAAGAACTGGATTTTTTGGATTAAATGGGTTCAGCGCCAACTCACCAACAAAGCCACTAATGCCTTTTTCACGAATACTGTAAAAAAGAATCAGCGCAAATACAGATAGAGACATGCCTAGCGTCACGTTCGGATCTGTTGTTGGGACAATTTTGAAAAACACACTGTGTGGGTCCATACCAAATACGTTACTACCAATCACAGCAGCAAGATGAGGGATGAAATCAATCGGCATCAAGTCCATTAAGTTCATGAGGAAAATCCACACAAAAATGGTTAATGCAAGTGGTGCAATCAAACGTGACTTGCCATGAAAGGTATCACGTACGCTTGAATCTACGAACTCAATGATCATTTCAATTGCAGATTGAAATTTACTTGGCACACCAGCATTTGCGGCACGGGCAACCAACCAAAACAATAAACAAAAAATCACACCAAGGCCGATAGACCAACCCATTGAATCCAAGTGAATTGCAGTGAATCCCATATCTTGAGCTTCTTGAGCACTCTCAGCCAACTTCCATGTACCATCTGGCATTTTGCCATAGGTCATATTGGTCAAGTGATGCTTAATATACTCAGTCGATGTCAGGGCATGTTCTTCAGCAGCCATAAAATCACACCTGGTCAATGTCAAATACAAAAGTGAGTTTCCGAATACCTGCAATCTGCACAGTATCTCGTACACTCCCTAAAAAAAACTTTAAAGCACGTTTATACTTGTTTCTGTAGTCGTGCTAGCCAAATTGGTGCAATCCACGACATGCTCTGTACAAGCATAAAACCACAAATCAATGCCAAAGGCGACAATGTTTTTACACTGCTTAAAATAATGATAAAACCGACAACCACGATCGCAAACTTCCCAATCATTCCACGATACATATTGGAGAGGATTTGTTGTGAAGCTCTAGCACCTGCGACACGAAAAGATTGCCAACAAAAATAACTACTGGCGAGCCAACAGACAAACGCGCCTAAAGCAGCACTCTGTGCTGCTTTGAGATCTTGTATTGCCCATGCCAATAATGCGACCACAGGAACCATCACAGTTTGTAATAGAACGATCGCTTTGGCTAATCTTCGATCGACCAAGCGCTGAGGTCGGCTCATTTCTTTTTCCTACCTACAGTGTATCTGCTTGACAAGTGGTACTTTAGGTTAACAATCGATTTTAATCGCAGGCATTATAGAGTTACCCCCCTAAACATGCAATCATTTCCCGACCTTAGTCGAGTTTTTTTGCAAGCTATTTTTAATTTTTGCAAACTATTTTTAGCTTATTTTTCCGACTATTGCCGCGCATTCATCACACATTGTTGTACATTCTTTGCCAAAGCCTGCCACGCTTGAATAAAATTCTGTTGCTCAGATAGATTTTCATCGACTTTTTGAAACCAAACATCACCTAATTTTTGGTATTGGCTAGGGCTGGTATTGGCTTCTGCTAATAAACACATTTTCTTGAATGGACGGTTGTCATTGAGATACTTAATCTGATTAATATTCATCGGTACATGCGGGTCATCAGTCAAAGCACCAGCAAATTTAATATTTAATGGGCGCTCAAGATATTGATATGCATCATGAAATGCCCAGTATGGACGCGCAGCACGCTGTGTGTTGAACTGCTGAGATGCTTGGAATAACTCTTTACCAAACTTACGTGCGTTGTTCCAATATTGCTGTTTATGTTCTGGATATTGCTGTGAACGTAATGCTGCGATAAAGAATCCAATCCGTATCGCATTATTGGGATCTAACCAAACATGCGTATCTACTGTATTTTTTAATGCAACACCACGCGTATTCCGTAGTGGCAGTGCCTCAATAATGCCCGAGTCCAAAATTGAAATGGCCTTTTTATTTGAACTCAACAGTTTTTCTAAGGGGGCTTCATGTGCTTTGCCCACCCAAATCACCAAACCCGCATCTTGAATGGCTTTACGATCAGCTGGTGTTAACTGTACATCATGACCCGTCTGATTTTTTAACAATAAAACGGGCTGCTCAACCCCTTGCGTGACTTCCTTGGCAATCAAATAAATTGGATAGGTGGAAATCAGCAAAGGTGACTGTGCAGCCCACCCTGCACTGAACATGCATACACTGCATACACTAAGAAAAAAAATTAAATATCGCAACATGGCACCGCATACCTTTAGCTATTTTTTGTTATATTATAACAAAAGTTATCAATCCACTATTCTTAGATGACACTTTAGTGTCATGATATCATTCCAATTTAAAGATTATTTTTAAATACTCTTTTTCATTATTTGTGTTTACCCGCTGCAAAGAGGTTGATTATGAGTGTTTGTTCACATGGGCATCATGACGCTTTACATGGCGTGCACGATCATGTCAGCACAGTACAACGCCTAAGAGATGCTGAAACGATGTGTGCAAATGCCGGCACACGCTTAACCCCTTTGCGTAAAGAGGTGCTTGAGCTCATCTTAAATGCCAATGCCCCGATTGGCGCCTATGACCTTTTAGCCAAACTCAAAAGCGCCTCGGAACGCCCTGCCGCACCGCCGACGGTATACCGCACGCTAGATTTTTTACTTGAACAAGGGCTTATTCATCGACTGACCTCGATCAATGCGTATATCCCCTGCTGCCATCCTCGTGAAGGACATCAAGCAGCTTTTTTAATTTGTACCCAATGCCGTACCGTCAAAGAAGCATCTGCACAAGCGCTAATTGAAGAAATTAATCAAATTGCCAGTGCGGGTCAATTCAATGCACAACACAGTATTATTGAAATTTCTGGAACCTGTCAGCAGTGCAATCACGCCTAAAAACCGATGCGCTGATTCAGCTCCAACAGATTAATGTTGAAATTGATCAGCGTAATATTTTAAAAAATATAGATTTTGCTTTATATCCTCAAGAGATCGTTACCTTAATTGGTCCCAATGGCGCAGGCAAATCGACACTCATAAAAGTATTGCTTGGCATTATTCGTCCAAGCACAGGTCAAATCATCTGTGCTGATGCATTAAAAATGGCTTATGTGCCACAAAAATTTAATCCTTCGCATAGTTTGCCCTTACGTGTGCATGACCTATTACAACAAGAGCAGTGTAATGCCCAGATCCGCCAAGAAATCATGCGAGATGTCGGCATAGAGAAACTACAATATGCCAAAGTACAGCAATTGTCAGGCGGAGAACGACAACGGGTCTTACTCGCCCGCGCCTTACTCAGACAACCCGATATTCTGGTATTGGATGAGCCGATGCAAGGCTTAGATATTCAGTCTGAAGCCGAACTATATGATTATGTCCGTAGCCTACCTGAACGTTATGGCTGCGCGATTTTAATCGTGTCACACGATTTACAATGGGTGATGCAAGGCACTCAGCGCGTGATTTGCCTCAATAAACATATCTGTTGTAGCGGCACACCAGAACATATTCAACAAGATCCAGCTTATGTTGCTTTGTTTGGTCAGTCTCGCGTGCTGTATCAGCATCATCATGACCATTGCTTACATGGTGATACCGCAACACCTTGCCAACAACATCGTCCTCCTCATATTCACCCCGAACCGGAAGCCTAAGTAATGATCGAATGGCTTAATTTATTACTGCCCTCCTGGATTATGGGGAGCTTATTGGTCTTTCTAACAGCACCTCTGGGCTGTTTGATGCTGTGGCGCCGCATGTCTTTTTTTGCAGATACCATGGCACATGGCACGCTCTTAGGGGTTGCCATTGCCGCAGCCCTCAGTTTACCGCTCTGGTTTGGTGTCGGTTTGTTGGCTTTATTGTTGGTCGGAATTTTATGGATACTCTATGACCCGCGCCTCCCCAATGACGCACTCTTGGCATTATGCTCGGCAACTTTACTCTGTGCAGGCTTAGTCTTTATCCAAAACATTCCAAGCCTTAGACCTGAGCTACTGAGCTACTTATTTGGTGACTTACTCACCATCAGCTGGGAAGACCTGCCGATTTTTGCAGTCATTATTGCGCTGTCTCTGGTGATCCTATGGAAAAATTGGCGCGCACAATTACAAGTCGCCATAGACCCAGATATTGCCGTCAGTGAAGGCGTCAATGCCAAATGGCAACGTCTCATCTTTATGTTATTACTGGCATTATTTACGGTATTGGCCTTGCGTGCGGTCGGTTCACTGCTGATGGGGGCGCTACTGGTGATCCCCGCACTCAGCGCTAGACTGTTGGCACACTCACCGCGTCAAATGGTGATCATCACTTTTATCTTGGCACAGCTGGGCATCGCCATTGGCTTATGGTCCAGTGCTTGGGTCAATATTGCCACCGGTTTAAGCATTGTTTTATGTATGGCTTTTATTTTTGCACTGATTTTTGTGCTACAGAAATTTAGCAAAACCAGCTAAAACCATGCGCAAATCGGCGCATATTGCTTCAAACAAAGCGTAAAATAAATGCCAAGCAGCTCAACTATTTATAGGATAATTTCCAGGAGAGTCACAGAAGCTTCTCGAATAATGCCCAACTTGTTATGATAGTGAGCAATCGTTGTATTGACTGTTTTTCTTTATTTTAAAGTTCACTATACATTGACGTCAGCCGTTGAATTTTGAAATTAGCCGTTGAAATTGCCATATGCATTTAACTTAGATGAATGAGTTCGCTTATTCACATGGGCAAGCGCCCTTAGGAGCCATCGATTCATGACAGCACAATCCTTAATTTTGCCTTTACCCTCACCGCATGCACGTTATTTGGTCTTAAATTTAACAACGCTCTCTCTTGAAGAGCTAAAGAAAAAACTCACGCAATTGCTGAGCACCAGAGATCGACTCATCACTCAAGATCCAAAGGCCAACTTAAAAACAGTCATCGCTTTTGGTACGCAGTTATGGTCGCAGCTCTATCCTGAACGTCCAGCAGGCTTTCACGATTTAGCTGCCATAGACGGTCCGCTACCAATGCCGGCACGTGCAGCGGATTTATTTATTCATATTGCAGCTGATCGGGAAGACTTTTGCTTTATCTTAAGTCAGTGTTTTTTTGAAGGGATTCGTGAGCAGATTGAAGTATTAAACGAACGTGTCGGTTTTCGTTATCTCGACAGCCGTGATTTGACTGGGTTTATTGATGGTACTGAAAATCCACAGCAACTGGATGAGCGCGCTGAAACCACCTTACTCGATGCACAACATGGTGTATTCCAAGACAGTTCTTTTGTCTTTGTCCAGCGCTATGTTCACCATTTGGACCGCTGGCAAAAGCTTTCTGTAGATCATCAAGAAAAAGTCATTGGTCGGTCTAAACTAGAAAGTATCGAAATGGCTGATGACGTCAAACCGGATGATGCGCATATTGCCCGTGTGGTGATTGAAGATGATGCCGGTGAAGAGTTGGAAATTCTACGTCACTCCTTGCCTTATGGTGAGGGTCATGGCGAACAAGGTTTATTTTTTGTGGCCTATACCCGTGATTTAAACATTATTGACCGTATGTTGGGCAATATGTTTGGTCATACCGCAGATGGTATCAATGACCACTTAATGCGCTTTACCACGCCTGTTGATGGTGCGTATTTCTTTGTTCCAAGCCAACAACTCTTAGAAGATGTCATCGACGCAGATTAATTTCATCGACCTCATCTGCCCAATCTAGCTGATTTACAATGCGCTCCGAGGTGAGCGCATTGCTATTTATGCCGCAGCACAGTATTAATGATAAAACCTATTTTAAAATACAGAGCAAGCCAATATCTCCCAACGCAATGTTACATGCCTCAGCACAAAGCACACATGCGCTGACCTAGAGTACTTTGCAAGGCATTGGCGATATGCTATATACATGAGTATCCAACAGTTTTGTTGGAAATCCACCGTATTTGAGCACCCATCAAATACTTTTTTCAACCCCATAGACCATCGAAATATTGCATCTTCAAAGCTGATTAATTGATTAAGAAATAAACAGATTATCATCAAGGCGCAACCTAAGCTCGATAAGCTAGCAATGCAGCACAACAATCGACTTTAAACTGCAAGTTGTACTAATCGAAAACTGCTATTCCGGAGTGACTATGAATAACAGCATCAATTATGTAAAACAGATCAAAAATGCTAAACGTGGCGGTTACACCCCAACTATTGCTAAAGACATCAACAAACATAAAGTGCAAAAGGCAACCAAATTAATTGAAGAATGGAGAAGGCTCGCCAATGAACTCAAACCGCAAATGCAAATCGATATGGCACTCACACTAGAAGAATGTGCCCAAGCTTTAGATAGTGCGCTTAGAGGAAGATAACCACTCCATAACAATCACATGATTTAAATCCAAATATTTACGGATAACACAATATTTAGATTTTTAAATACCCAATCACTCCCATGTAGCGCTACATGGGAGCCTATCATCCCCCTGCAATATCGCTTTATTTTTATACAAAAAAACACAGCAAATTAAATCAGAGCTTGCATTCATCTGAAAAGCCGCTAAAATTCACGCCATATTGCCGACATAGCTCAGTTGGTAGAGCAACTGACTTGTAATCAGTAGGTCCTCAGTTCGAATCCGAGTGTCGGCACCAGTATTAAACCTCATAAGTCTAAGATTTATGGGGTTTTTTATGGTCTAGTGTTTTTGGAGCCGTGCTGTTTCTTGGTCCATAGCTTCGATAGTCTGATGGTCTAGGTCTTTGGCGTAGCAAAAAACTTGGTGGATATAGTAGGGGGAAAATTTGATCGCTGTCATTTTTTTGGTTTGCTGTTGGCTTTCCTTCTGCCTGTGTCATTTGCTAGGGGGAGTTTCGCTTATGATTATTTTTTGGCTGCGCTACGCTTTGGGCACAGCCATAATTACGAGGATCGACACAGATTCGGTTGCTCTCACCCTCAATACAGGACCCCAGCAATGCTGTTTACTTAGGGGCATTTTGGAGCAATCTCGCCGTAAGCATGGTCTGTGACGATGAACATCATAAATCAGACATTTTTATTGGTGAGGATATAGACACTTTAAATGGGTTCTAACAATGGTGTTTCGTATAATGCCCATTATGTTAAATAGAAACAGAATTTAAGTTTGTTATTTGGATTTCTAACATGTTTTTCTAACTTCAGATACATTTTAAATTTTCTCAATTGTATCGACATCCTTAGATGGGTGCCTCTAGAGTTTTTAGTAACATAGCTAAGTGTTCATCAAGATTTTTAAGAACATCTGCGGGCAATTTTTCAAGTATTATATGTTCATTCTTAACATGTTCCTCTACAGCAACATCAATCAGCTCAAGCCCCTTCTCTGTAAGTTGTACAAGTGTACTACGAGCATCTTCTACGTTTGAGACGCGCTTTATCAGATTTCTACTTTCCAGTCGCTTTAGTCGATGAGTCATCGTTCCAGAAGTGACCATCAGCATTGAGAAAAGTTCTGTTGGACTTAGGCAGTATGGGGCACCTGAACGCCGCAATGTAGCCAACATATCAAACTCCCAAAGATTAAGATCAAACATTGCAAATTTTGATTCAAGTTGGCGTTCTAAAAGAATTGCACATCGCTTAATACGCCCAATAGGTCCCATAGGTGAGATATCAAGATCTGGGCGTTCTTTCTGCCATTGCTCAAGAATGACATCCACCATATCAAAATTATTACGATTAGATTGTTTATTCATTTATCTTGACTTCAAGGTAATTGGTCTGCACAATTATTTTATCTTAAATTCAAGATAAATGGTAAAAATATGCCAATAAAAACTTCTTTCCCATGGAAAGATGCCATGCTGACCGCTTTTGCACCCATTATTTGGGGGTCTACTTACATCGTAACATCTGAGCTACTTCCAGCAGATCGACCTTTCACAGCTGCTCTGATACGTGTATTGCCAGCGGGATTTTTATTACTTTTATTTACCCGACATATGCCTGCAAAAAAAGACTGGTGGCGTTTATTAATTCTTGGGGCATTAAATATCGGTATTTTTCAAGCTCTTCTATTTATCGCTGCTTACCGTTTACCCGGAGGATTAGCAGCAGTACTCGGTGCAATTCAACCATTATTAGTGATGCTAATAGCTTGGCTAATAGATGGACGGTCTCCTTTATTATCCACTCTATGTTCAGCTATGGCAGGCATATGTGGAATGGCGATTTTATTATTATCACCTCGCACAGTATTTGATCCTATTGGTATTGTAGCAGCATTACTGGGAGCGGCTTGTATGGCTTGTGGAGTATGGCTTACAAGTCGATGGAAACTGGACTTACCATTATTAGCAATGACAGGCTGGCAACTTGTCATTGGTGGTTTGATGCTTATGCCTATGATGTATTTCTTTGATGCGCCTCTTCCTCTATTAAAACCATTGCAATACTTTGCCTACATTTACCTTAGCATGGCAGGTGCTTTACTTGCATATGCACTCTGGTTTAGAGGA
Organism: Acinetobacter larvae; assembly: GCF_001704115.1. NCBI lineage: Bacteria > Pseudomonadati > Pseudomonadota > Gammaproteobacteria > Moraxellales > Moraxellaceae > Acinetobacter > Acinetobacter larvae. The sequence goes on along the minus strand of NZ_CP016895.1, from coordinate 269,223 downwards.
GTCGTACGGTTACCCACAGTAGCTGTTGCATCACTTGGTCTACTCAGTCCACTGACAGCTGTAGTATTAGGTTGGTGGCTACTTTCACAATCAATTTCTGGAACTGCACTTTGGGGGTTAATCATTGTGCTAATTAGTGTGTTCGCTGTCCAATGGACAAGTTCACGAGCTATTTAAATTTTATTTGGTACTTATTATGAATACTTCTCTAAAAAATATTATTAATACTCGAATTTCGGTAAATAGCTTCCAGCCGAATCGTCCACTAAAAGATGAAGTCATTACATCATTGGTTGATTTAGCGACCAAGTCACCATCAGCCTACAATTTGCAAAATTGGCGGTTTATTGCTGTAAGGTCAGAAAGTGCAAAAATACGTTTGCAAGCTGCAGCATTTGGGCAGGACAAGATTCTGAATTGTTCAGTAAATTTCATCATATGTGGTACTTTGGAAGCACATAAACAATTACGCTCAGCGTTACAGCCCAGCTTAGAAGCAAATATCATGGAGCAAAAGGTTGTCGATGCATGGGTTACCCAAATCGCTTCCCATGAGGGAAACTTTATATTACAGCGAGATGAAGCTATTCGATCAGCATCTTTAGCAGCGATGTCTTTAATGCTTTCAGCTCAAGATATAGGTTTAGGAACCTGTGCAATAGGAGGTTTTGATGGGACACAGGTCGCTTATGAGTTTGGACTTAACTCAACTGAGATACCTGTTTTGATTGTTGCTGTAGGTTATGCAACGAGTAATAATTGGCCTCAGAAACCAAGAAAACCCCTCTCTAAAGTTCTGACTATAATTTAATCAATATGAGTGGATAATTAAGATGCCTTATTTCTTCCATTAGTGTATTTGATTCTTAAAAATATCTAAAATTAACATGGTACACCTTATGCGAAATGGCCTAACTTTCTCTTTTTAAATCAGTCTCTTAAAACACAAAAAAAGCCCCATCCTTACGGATCGGGTTTTTTTATGAATTTTCATGTTCCACGTATTTTTTTTTGATCAAAGTTCCACAATGTTGATTAGTTAAACTTCATTTTTCTATCTGCCTAGTATTTCTGGGCAGTTTGTCTTTGTATTTTTAGGCTATGAGAATCACAGACCAGCATTATTTTCACTTCATCCAAGCCCATGCTCGACAGGTGTATTGCGGACTCGCAATGTGCTTTGGCGAGGTAAAAACTGAGGTGGAGTATTCAGGGGGAAAATTTGATCGCTGTCATTTTTTTGACTTGCTGTTGGCTTTCCTTCTGCCTTTGTCATTTGCTAGGGGGAGTTTCGCTTATTTTTTTATTTGACTGTGCTGCCATTTTGGCGATGAGCATTTTGCAAGGATTGCCTTGAATTTGGACTGCTCTCACACTGGGCACAAGACCTAGCCAATTGTGTTGATTGCGGTATATTTTTTGGCAATCTGACACCCCCTGTAATTTGTTCTGCCGAACAAAACACTTTGCGAAATTGGACTATTTGGGTATCACTCGCCATCTATGGGTACTGGGAATTTGCAATGACTCATCCCAGAAAACAATAGGGTCTACGACGGTCTTTGAAAAGATTCTTTATTTTCTTCGAGTTACGTTTAGGGTTCATCAGGATAACGACTGCGAAACAAGGTCCAAAACGTGGTCTATCTCCAAAAATAATTACTTATTATTCTGATACTTAGCTATTTTGGAAATTTGAATATCGAGCGACCTCATATATGCTTTTCCTTACAAAACAACGCCTTACATTTTATACTATAGCCCTCTTGATTTTATTGATCTTGATACAAAATAAATATTATAACTTATTGTTTTTTATATATTTTATGTTAATTTACCTTTACTTGTAATCAGTAGGTCCTCAGTTCGAATCCGAGTGTCGGCACCAGTATTAAACCTCGTAAGTCTAAGATTTATGGGGTTTTTTATGGTCTAGTGTTTTTGGAGCCGTGCTGTTTCTTGGTCCATCGCTTCAATAGTCTGATGGTCTAGGTCTCACCATATCTTCTCACCCTTCCCTACTTTCTCTCACGCATAGGCATTTTCAAGCACCCCACTTTCCAGTCGGGCTACGCTAGAGATGCGGAGACGTATGTGAGTTGTTTGTTTGCTACAGGATTTTTAGGTTTGTAATCTATCATTAAGTATTTCCAAGCCTACTTCTGCCCACTCGGCAACCTCACCACCTTGTTTTAAGTAATCTGTATAAATTTTACGTATTTTTTTATTACCAGAAGAAGCTCCCAACGTTATAGACAATGCTATCCTAACCACTTTAGATTTATCTTTTGAATGCCTAATGACTAGATTTTCAATGTCTTTATCCAATCCATCGATATACAGATGTCCGAGGCCTGCTATTGCTGCTGCCCTTACAGATTTTGATCTATCATCCACTAAACTCATTAACAGAGATTTTGACTGTAATTTAAAAGGATATTTTTCAGATCCAGTAAATAGACAACCTAATTGTCCTAAAATAAATGCAGCGATCTCTCTTTGGTAGACTTTAGATGATTTTGTTCTTTTCTTTGCAAATTTATAAACTTCTTTTGTACCTCGACACTGCAAGTTCCTTGCAACCAAAGTTCTAACTTCTGCACTCTTATCATCAATCCATTCAAATAATTCTGCTGTCGGTAATGTATCTAAATATCGACTTGCAAAAATCGCTAAACTAGTTTCATTATCTTTAATCATTTTTTATCCCTACTTGCTCTACTATGACGACAGCCCCAAGCCTTTTCAGTTGCTTTAACCGCTGCTTTCGGAAATCTATGAGCATTTCTTCTAAGCCATTCACATCTATCATCAGATCTACTAGCTTCTCGCCCAAACGCATCAACTATCGCTGAGTCTGCTTGGTTTCCTGGAGCCGCCATTAACGTCGTGACAGAATCCCAAGCCTTTCCACCAGCCTCCATTGCTACAGGAATAACTTCACCGCAATTATTTATATAACATGCACCACCAGCTATAACAGCAGCACCGAACGCATATACCCCAGTCCCTGCACCGACATGTGCTGGGGTTTCTCCTCTTGGATCTGTATATGATAATGGATTCTGCTAGAAGATGATTGATGCTGTGTATTCGTACTCGTGCTGATCATTAAGAATTAGCACGAGAACTCAACTACTTTATACTGCTAGCTCATCCGCCAATTGCTCTGCTTGTTGCAATACTGTTTCTGTCGCCAACAACGCCATATCTGGTGGATAACCGTATTTTTTCAGTAGCCGCTTCACAATCACACGGATTTTTGCCCGAGCAGATTCTTTGATTGACCAATCAATACTAACATTCTGACGGATTGAAGCAGTCAGTACGATGGCTAACTCCCTAAGCACGTCTTTCTCCATGAGATCACGCGCACTTTCATTTTCGGCTACAGCGGAATAGAACGCATATTCATATTCGGTCAGATTGAGTTCAGCAGCCAAGTTATCTGACTCTTGAATGGTTTTTGCAAGCTTAATCAACTCTTCAATCACTTCCGCAGCCGTGAGAACTTTGCTTTGATAGCCTTTGATCGCAGAACTCAGCATATCCATCAATTTTTTACCTTGTGTAACACTACGGTTCTCTCGTACTTTGATTTCATCTGCTAGTAATTTCTTGAGTGTCTCAAGGGCAATATTCTTATGCTCATAGCCACGCATTTCATCCATAAACTCATCAGATAGAATGGAAATATCAGGTTTTTGAATACCTGCAGCATCAAAAATATCGATCACTTGCTCTGTCACCAAAGCTTGGTCGATTGTTTGTTTAACCTTAGCTTCTAGTTCAGCGTCATTGCCCGTTATACCTTGGCCAGTGCCAGAATTGAACTTTATTAATCGTGCTTTTAGTGATTGGAAAAAAGAAACTACGGCTGCAAGTTCCATCGCGGTTGGATGGGGGGTCGCTAAGGCAAAAGCTTGTGACATCGTAGATACTGCACTCAAAAAACGTGTTTTCGCCTTACCTTGATCAAGTCCGAGGATATGCTCTTCAGCCTCTAAAATAATCGAAAGTTTTCTGGCAGTATCTGCTGAAAAATAAGCACGATAATCATAACCATGCATCATGGCATCCAACACTTCGAGCTTCTCTTGCAACAGCGTAACGGCTTCTTCTTGCACCAAAGCAGGATCACCTTTCCCCCCTGCATCGGAATAGAACGATAGGGCTTCTTTGAGATCAGATGCAATGCCGAGGTAATCCACCACTAAGCCACCGACTTTGTCTTTATAGACACGGTTAACCCGCGCAATGGCTTGCATCAAGTTATGACCTTTCATCGGCTTGTCGATATACAAGGTATGCATACTTGGCGCATCGAAGCCTGTTAACCACATATCCCTGACAATAACTAACTTCAATTTATCGTCATTGTCTTTCATGCGATTGGCTAAAGTTTGTCGCTCACGTTTAGTGGTATGGTGTTTAGCAATATCCGCACCGTCATCTGCGCTGGCAGTCATCACCACCTTAATCACGCCATCATAGAGATCATCGCTATGCCATTCAGGTCTAAGCGCAACAATCTCATTGTAAAGTGCAACTGCGATACGCCGAGACATACTGACAACCATGCCTTTACCTTGATTGGCATTGGCGACCAAGCGTTGTTCGAAATGCTGCACAATATCTTGGGCAATGGCTTTGATACGCTCACGACTTCCAATCAGCCCTTCAACACGTGCCCATTTACCACGCGCTTTTTGAGTTTCGTTGAGCTGATCTTCACTAAACTGATCATCAAAAGCTTTGATCAGCTCCTTGCCTTCGTCGCTGATACTAATTTTCGCCAAACGACTTTCATAGAAAATTCTGACCGTAGCACCATCTTCAACCGCTTGAGAAATATCATAGATATCGACATAGTTACCGAATACTGCAGGTGTATTAACATCATTGCTCTCAATCGGTGTACCTGTAAAACCAAGATAGGTGGCATTTGGCAGTGCATCACGCATATATTTGGCAAAACCATAAACGGTTTTCTTCCCTGTCACCTGACCATCTTGGTCTTTGACATTGACCTCTCGCGCACTAAAACCATATTGTGAACGGTGTGCTTCGTCTGCCACCACAATGATATTGGTCCGATCAGACAGTTGCTCATAGATGCTTGAACCATCTTCAGGTTGGAACTTTTGTATCGTGGTAAAAATCACCCCACCCGAACCGACCTTCAACAATTCTTTAAGTTCTTGACGCGAATCCGCTTGCTGTGGTGTTTGTCGAAGCAACTGCGCTGATGCAGCAAAAGTTCCAAATAACTGATCATCAAGATCATTACGGTCAGTCAGCACCAGCACAGTAGGATTGTCCAATGCCAGTACAATTTTACCTGTATAGAACACCATCGACAAAGATTTCCCTGAACCTTGGGTATGCCACACCACCCCAGCTTTACGGTCACCTAATATTTGCTCTGAAACGAGGTTATTTTTATTGCCTCCTTGGATCTGCATGGCGCTTTCGGCAGATTGAGAACTGCTATTGACCGCTGTCGCCCGAATGGTCGAAAGTACCGCCTTATTGACCGCATAATACTGATGATAAGCTGCTATTTTTTTAATGGTTTTTATCGTAATCAGACCTTGTGCATCTTGATGCTTGGTCGCCTCAAACACGGTAAAATGTCGGATCATATCCAGTAGCGTGATTGGGTTGAGCAACCCTTGGATCAGTACTTCAAGTTGTGGCTGGGTCTTAGTTGCCTTGTCTACGCCATTACCAGTCTTCCATGCCATATAACGGCTGAAATCTGCGGAAATGGTGCCTGCTTTGGCTTCCAGTCCATCCGAAATCACATTGAATGCATTATAGGTAAATAGCGTCGAAATTTGATCTTGATAGGTTTGAATCTGATTGTAGGCCGTCTCCACGCTGGCACTCTCACTCACGGCACTTTTCAACTCAATAACCACCAATGGCAAGCCGTTGACATAGAGTATCAAATCTGGACGACGCGTACGGCGCGCCTCTTTAATGGTGATTTGGCTGATCACTTGAAATTGGTTATTGCTTGGCTGTGCGAAGTCGATGAGCCAGACCAGTTCACCTTGAGTATGACCATTTTTTTGCACTTCAAGGCTAATGCCTTCGGTGAGCATACGATGAAATGCTTGGTTATTACTAAGCAAATCAGGTGATTGGATAGCAAGCACCTGTTTCAATGCTTCTTGGCATTTGTCTTCAGTCAGTTGTGGATTGAGACGCTGTATGTTCTGCAACAGTTGCTTTTCCAGCACAACTTGCTTATAGCTACGCATCGGATAAAGCCCAGACGCTTCAATATCGGGGCCATAAACCGCGGTATAACCTTGTGCTTGCAATAGCGCGATCGCCATATGCTCAATATCGGACTCTTTCATACGCTTTCCAACTTTACTCAAGTGCTGCCCATAGGCTGGCTTATCTTTCTATTTTGCTTCTGTAGGACAGCAGCACTGCGGAGCTGTCCTGATCAATGACTATTGGGTTTGTTCCTCAAACTGTACCCGTACTTCACCACTCATAAGCTTTGGTAGTAAGGTATCTCTGAGTTTTTCAAGGGTTTGGATTTGATTAGTATTTGCATGAAACTTACTAAACCAAGGACATGTAATCTGATTAAATTCTAAAATACTCTTGTGCGGAGGTATTTGAATCTGTGTACCTAGCGCGATATCCCTATTCAAACCTGGCACAGCAGAATCACTGTTCATGTTAACAAAGTCTAATGACTTGAGCAGGAAATACTCAAAAATCAGATTACTTTGAGAGACTTTGGATTGAATAAAATAGCTTGTATCAATTGGATAGAAGTTATCCACTATAAAATAGACTTTACCTAATGTACCTTTACGGCCTATAACAATACCTGGCCCTTCTACTAAATATTCTTTATGAAAACCAACAATACCACTAGATGCCATAACAGGATATCCTGTACCAGAACGATCTTCTTGCTTCAAAGCTTTACCATATTTAAGGTCTATAAGTTGACCCAACACTCCCTCCTCCCAATCTGCCTTTGTCTCTTCAATAAACCATTGCCTAAATAGCGTTTCAGCCATCGCTTCTAGGGTTTTATTTTGGCGATGAAGTAGATCGATTTTATCATCCAGTGATGAAAGCACTGCGGCAATGGCTTTTTGTTCAGGGAGAGGAGGTAAAGGTACTCTAATACCACGCAGAATAGATAATGTAAGGAATCTAGTTGCTGATCCTGCTGAATTATTCTTCAACTCAAGCAATTTGGTTTTCAGATAATAGAACAAGTACTTGTAAGTCGTTGCAGACTCATCATCAAGTGTTAGTACATATGTTCTTTGATAAGCATCAAACTTACCTTCATAGTACTTGAGACAAAAGTTACCTTCAGCATTGTTCCCTGCCAAAAGCAAAGCCTTAGTATCAAATGAAAATTGCTCAATTAACAATGTTTCAGGTGAACATGTAAAGAATGGATACTTTCCATTTTCCACAGCCATATTAGAGTTTAACTTACCGGTCGTAAGATTAACTAAATCCAATAAGCCTTGCTCCCTCATACCATCACCTTTGCCAAGTTCTCCACAATAGCTTGATTCAGCTGAGCTTCCTCTACCAACTGCGCCTCAAACTCTGCTTTTAGTGCTGTAAAGCGTTCTTTAAAGTCAAATTCATCTTCATCATCCGCTAGTCCAACATAACGCCCTGGGGTGAGTACATAGTCGAGTTCTGCGACTTTATCACGTGACACTGAGGCACAAAAACCAGCCACATCCTCATAAGCACCTTCTGGATTACGCCAATTATGGTAAGTATCGGTGATCAATTGAATATCTTCTTCAGAGAGCACCTTGCTACGACGGTTGATTAGATGGCCTAAGTTACGTGCATCGATAAATAGGATTTCACCGCTACGATCACGGTAGCTGCTGGAGTTGGCACGATCACGCCGCATAAACCATAGTGCAGCAGGGATTTGCGTGTTCAAAAAAAGCTTTGCAGGCAAATTGACAATACAATCAATCACATTGGCCTCAGCCACCAAAGCCTTACGGATCTCACCTTCACCACTGGTTTTAGAGGTCAGTGCACCTTTGGCCAGTACCACACCTGCTTGGCCTTTGGGTGATAGATGAAACAAGAAATGCTGCATCCAAGCAAAGTTGGCATTGCCCGTTGGTGGTGTTCCATATTGCCAGCGTGCATCACCTGCCAATTGCTCACCACTCCAATCAGAGACGTTAAAGGGTGGATTGGCAATAATATAATCGGCTTTCAGGTCTTTATGCGCATCATTGAGAAATGAACCTTCCGAGTTCCACTTGACATGTTCTGCATTAATGCCACGAATCGCCAAGTTCATCTTGGCTAAGCGCCAAGTTGTCTGGTTACTTTCCTGACCATAGATTGAGATGTCATCAATACGGCCTTGGTGTGCTTCGACAAATTGCTCCGACTGCACAAACATACCACCCGAACCACAACATGGATCAAAGACACGGCCTTTATAGGGCTCAAGCATATTCACCAAGAGGCTTACGATGGACTTAGGCGTATAGAACTGACCACCTTGTTTTCCTTCTGCAAGCGCAAACTCACCAAGAAAGTATTCGAATACATGACCTAACACATCAGCAGAGCGCTCTTTGGCATCACCGAGTGCGATATTGCCGATCATATCGATCAACTCACCCAGTATGGTGGCATCTAGATTTTGCCGCGCATAGACTTTAGGTAGTACACCTTTGAGCTGTGGGTTTTCCCCCTCAATGGCTTCCATTGCTGCATCAACCAATTGACCAATCGTAGTTTGCTTGGCTTGGCTAAGCAGATAGTTCCAACGTGCTTGCTCAGGTACAAAGAAAACATTATAGGCAATATACTCATCACGATCTTCAGGATCAGCGCCTACAAATTCACCTTCACCTTTGACCAATTGCTGATAATGTACATCAAAAGAATCAGAAATATATTTGAGAAAAATTAGACCGAGTACCACATGCTTATATTCAGCAGCATCAATATTTTTACGCAATTTATCTGCTGCTTTCCACAGTACAACCTCTAGAGATTCCTGCTTGGTTTCTTTCTTTGGAGCACGTGCCATATAACGCCCTGTAAATTATTGATATAGAATAAATTGCACCTATTTTACTACAACACAAGTAAATTAAGGACCTTTGTTTTACCTTCATAAAAAGTGAGAACTTAGCCAGCAGATTCGTTTTAAAGCTGATGATGGCAGTGAGTTTGGCTCATATTACAGCAAACCTAAAAAAGCATGAAATTTCCTATAGTTTAGCGTGAAATATGTGATTTGAAATAGCTTTCTTAGCCTAAACGACAACATAAGTCGTTTTGTAGCGTGATACGATCTCTGCAACCCTCTGCGGGGCTTGATGCGGTATTTTAAAGTTTTAAAATGCTGACATTACTCAGAAAATTTAATGAAACGCTTTCAAGCCCACCATGACCAGCGCCATGGCAAATGACACCACAAAATAGCTAAACGCTAGCGCTACCCTGCTCTTGCGGTCACCTGCACATAGTCAATCAAGCCATCGGTATACAGCTTATGACAGAGTTTTGCCGTCATGTTAATTTTTAATTGTGCCCAGATACTCGATGCTGACTGCTTTTGCATCTGCGCCTGTTGTTTGGCATAGTTTGCAAAGCCTGCCAACACTTCACGCCCACAAGACTGCATCTCAATGTGCTGTAATTGATGTTGCTGAAGGCATTGCCGTAATTGTGCTGCATCGGGAAGATGAGCCAAATCAACTGCAGCAGCCTTAAGCAAATAGCGATACTGTTGCCGCTGCCAAGCAGAGCAATTTTGCCATGCTGCGGTGCGTAGCAAATAATGAAAGCCGATACGACCCTGCGGCGCCAGCACCGTCTTTACTGCACTGATAAAATCATTTAAATCATAATGGTAGGCGGCATCTATCGATAGAACTACATCGGCTTTTATCGGTAAATGTGCGAGCTCCAAAAAAGAGTGTTGATACACAGAGACTTTATGCTGCAAGACTTGTTTAATGCGTTGCGTACATGCCGCTTGCAGCTCTACCGCAGAAATCTGTTGCACCGCATAATGCTGTTGCCAATGTTGTAAACTGGCGCCAAAACCACAGCCCAAATCTAAGACATGATCATTGGGACCCAGCTGTAGCGCTTGCGCTAAACGATCTGCCAATTGTTGACAGGCCTGCACATAGCTTAGATCAGAACCATGCCAATAGCCGAGATTACTCCAAGCCAGTACAGCATCATCCCCCAAATAAGCCGTATCGATTGCAAACTTATGCTGTGCAGCCTGTTGCAGGAGGCGCATGACCATCATATTGCGCGCAGTCACAACTTAATAACCCAACTGCGGAGCAACTTCAATTTTCGGTTTCATACCGACAAACTCTAATGGCGCACCAAAGATCTCGGCAATGTGCATTGCCGAAGTAACAGCAGACTCTAAAATGGGTAAACCATCACATGACCAAGAGCCACAATAAAATACTTTACGGTTGACATCTAAATGACGTTGCTGCAATTGTTTATTAAGCTCAACAGTTTGCTTGTCTACCACAGCTCGCGTTAATGACACCGTAGAAATTACTTTTTTAGGGTCAATCTCAGTCACAGGACGCCAAGTTTGGAATACTGCATTTTTACCCACCAAACTGGGTTCGACAGAGTTTAACCATACCGTAAATTGCTGACGGGTAAACTTACGATCCATCATATAACTCAACACGGTCCAGTCTTTGCGTTTAGGCGGCATTACTGAACTATCGGTGTGAATCACCAAATCACCCTGTTCAAAACGGAACTGTTTGAGCAACTCTAGATCTTCAGCAAATTGTTTGGCATCAAGGAACTGCTCAATCTTATGCGTGGGGGTTGCCACCACCGCACGATCAAACTGAAAACGTTCACCATTTTCATCTTCAACCCAGAGCCCATCGGCATGTTGTGCCACATGGCGGATTGCTGATCCACTTCGAATCTCAATACCAGCAACCAGTTTATCGACCAATGCCGGTGTCCCCCCTTGCAAACGCAGTAGAGCATCACCATCGGTCAAATGCTTTAAAAATTTGAGTAACGGTTTGGCCGGCCATTCACCAATTGTCTTTGGATTACAAGTACAAATGGTGTAGAGCACCGGCATGACTGCGCCATGCCAAAAAACTTCTTCAATTTCATGCTGATTAATAAATTCAGCCAAGGTCATTTCTTGATCTTTAGTCTTAAAAAATTTATGAATCGCCGTTTTAAGCTGCAACATGCCTTTGACCAAACGCCAGCCATACTGCTTAATGCCCTTGCGGTTATTAATAATAGGGAAGTTACCGATACGACTGCGCGTTGTGGTCAACCATGTTTCGACTTTGTCTTCAAAAAGCCAACTACAAGCCATATAGGTACGCACTGGAAAAGTCGGAATCTCTAAGTATGCCGCTAGACTTAAAGTGTTTTTCCAAAGATGAGCATTCATCACCCGTAAAGGCGCATCAATTAAACCATCCTCAAATTGGATACTATGACTATCCATCCCTCGTCCAGAGAGTGCTTCAAATATAGTGACTTGGTGCCCTGCATCTTTTAGTATTCTTGCCGCAGCGAGCCCTGCCATTCCACTACCAATCACAGCTATATTCACAGTTATATTCCATGCTTATATGATGCGTTTTATTATGCGGCAAGCGACAACAAAACTTCTTATTAAAAACTTCCAGTTTTACCCTCAAATAGATAAAAGCCAAAAATCAACAACTGAAGCGAGCCATCAAGCGGCTGCTTCAGCGATAAAATCGCCAATAAATGTTAAAAATAAGTACGTTTGTTAACTTATAGTTATTATCTGTAGATCGTTTAATAATAATACGTTGTAGTATCACAACATTTAGACCAAATAATGTTCATATATCGCTTATTTGGTTTACAGCCTACCACTCTTAACTTACTATGACAGCACAAAAATGACAACTTGATCACAAAAACCAAAGTAAAAGTAGAACACAGCGTGCGGGCTTCTGTTTTGTGGGACAGAAGCCCTTCCTTTTTATTACAAGCTCATTTTTCCAACGCATCCTTCGCTAAACATATACAGAACATTTTTGCTAAACACACAATTTCGCAACTCTGTGTTCTAAAAATAGACTTTCTCCAGCCCAGCTCAATTTATATCATGTGCAGCACATACAATTTATTTTGAAAATCGTGCGCTGTAATCTCTTTTTAATACATCTTGCTTCTAGCGGCAGATGTATTTTTTTTGTCCATGGTTTTTATGAATGACTTTTATAGACTACTTTGATGTTTTGCTTTGACGCATTGTTTTTACTCTAACTTTTAACTAGCGCTTGATATATCACCATTTATAACCTTGCCACTTCAGCGCAAAATGCACAGCGCTCAAAGCACCGTCTCAGCTCACTACAAATGATCCAGCCAAACGCTTAGCTGAGAGATTGTCGGTATAACATGGATTTAAAATATATTATGCCCATTATGATACAGGGGAAATTTGATGAACTTATGCTATTTATCTGATATTTAAATAATATTCTGAGAATAATCCAAAAACCCGATCATTATAATCAAGATTCTAAATAAAATTCATTGACAAACGATAATAATTATCAATAATAGTGGATATCGCAATTTAATCATGGGTTGTGTTAGATGTACGTTTGTTTATGTCGTGGAATTACTGATCAAGATATACAAGATGCCGTGAATAATGGCTGTGAAAGTTTTCGTGAAGTTCGAGATTTATTAGATTTGGGCACATGCTGTGGGCGTTGTGCGCCAGAAGCACGTAGTATTATTAGTGAAGAGTTAGCAGCTATTGCGGCAAAAATTTCAGTTGCTGCATAAGCATTGATGACGGATCAAACACACCTCAATAAAACCATTATTGCGATAACTAAAAAGCCAAAATAGTAAAGATAAAACAAAAAATATATGATGATCGCGAGATCTTACAGTTCCTCCCCCGCCCTAAAAAGCGGGATTATTTTTGCCTAAAATTAATTTTATTCATGCCAGTCGCAGCGAGACAAAGATTCTAGTCGATTTCGATTTTCATTTGCTGTTCAATAAATTACTCGCAGCTTAGGTCCCAGTTGGTTAATATACTGACAAATCGTCTCGGCAAACTTAAGCCTGAGGCAAAATGCTTTCTGGAGTTAAATTATAATGAAAGGCCATCGCGACGTTATCACTCAGCTCAATCAGGTTCTTTTTCATCATCTGACTGCCATTAACCAATATTTCTTACATTCTCGTATGTTCAATGACTGGGGAATCGAAAAATTAGGCTCCGCAGACTACAAAGAATCTATACGCCAAATGAAACATGCCGATAAAGTCATTGAGCGCATTCTATTTTTAGAGGGTTTACCGAATCTACAACATCTTGGCAAGCTATATATCGGGCAACATACTGCTGAAGTAATCCAATGTGACATTCGTAAAGTCGTTGAAAATGTTGAAGCACTTAGAACAGCGATCAATGTGTGTGAACAAAATCTAGACTATGTTAGCCGTGACTTATTACAAGAAATCCTTGAAAAAGAAGAGGAATTCTGGGATTGGCTCACCACACAAGTTGATTTAATTGGCAATGTCAGCATTGAAAATTACATTCAGAGTCAAATGTAATTCTCTAGGTTAAAGCATCATGATCTGGCATTGTATGCCAGCAAAAAAAAGCTGAATCTTAAATATTCAGCTTTTTTGTTGTTGAGAAATTTAAACATCCTTGTCTAGGATGTAGTCTTCTGCTCCAAATCTTGCAAGCTTATATTTTTGTTATGTAAGGTATTGATGATCCAAATTTGATGGCGCGCTTCTTGAACCTGACCATTGGCAAACAAGACTTTTGCATACTTTAGCAGATCATAATACGATGCTGACTGGGCTACCATGCGCTGAATATATTGAATTTCTTCTATAGAACGCTTTTGATAGGGATCAGTATTTAACCACCATAAACGCTGCTTAAACTGATCTAGTAAAACAATACTGTGCTGATCTTTGCTACTCAACTGACCATTGCTAGCAGCAATATTCAATGTCTTATATCGGGTATAATCTAAACTAAAAACCGTCATACACACCACCACAATGACAATCCATAGTGCCATCACCGGGCGAGGCAAAGTCCATGCCGGCAATTTGGGATATTGCGCCTGAATCACACCGAGTAAAAAACCCATCGGCAACAAGAAATAAGCATAATGAATCGGATACTCCAACAAGGCATGGATGAGAATCGCGGCAACCATTAAGGATGCAAAAACAGATACCACATCACGCACACCTTTTTGCAACCAGACCATCCATAATGATAGATAGCTCAGTAATACAATAGCGATCGGAATACCGTTCCAAATTACTAAATCTAATACAATATTGTGCGCGCTCTTATACCATTCATTGGACGGATAATGATCAAATGCCGCAATCTGTGCCATACCGGTCTGGTTCCAACCATAACCGAACCATGGCTGCTGAAAGATCGCTATTAATGACTGCTTCCACATATCTAGACGTAGATAACCCGATGATGCACGTTCAACTGCTGAGACTGTATGAGTGATGGGTTGCCCAGTCCATGTGGTTATAGTGGTCGTAATAACGGGTAAATAAACAACGCAAAGCACAAACCAGGTTAGTCCCAACAGCAACTGCCATGGTTTGATGCGTAAGCTCGCACGTTTCCGAAACCCCCAGCAATATAGCAACAAAAATAGGGCAACCACCCATGACGTTCGAGACTGAGTCAATGCAATACTAAAAATGAATAGTGCGGCAAACAAGCTAACCCATACTGCTGGCAAATGGCGTTTCTCAAAACAATACAATGTTGCCAACAAGCCCATAGTTAAAAATGTTGCAAAGTTATTCGGTTGTGCAAAATTTGCATAAGGGCGATTACCTTTAAGCGCACTCATATACGGACCATATAGTGGTGACAGATGTAACCACTGCACCATGGCAATAAAACAAGAAGCTAAGGCAACTACGAACAACAGTAAACAGCCCCATTTAAACAAATTTTCCCGTGCTGCTGTTGTCTGACTCAGCTGATCACCCATTGCGATCATCAACCAAAACATCACGATATATGCTGTGCATAATAGCGCATTGCTCAAATAAAGCTGCTGCCCAAATAACCATTGCCCCATTGGCAAAAGTAAAAAAATAGCACCGATCAATTGTGGTTTACGAATCGTTAATGGTCGCAGCACAAAAATCAAGCATATGCTTAAAACTGCTGAAAAACTTAAAATTTCGCTATGGAAAGTAGTCCAAGGTGTTCGATGTACAGGCACCATCCATGCCCAAGCAAATAGAATTGCAGATAACACCAGCAGAAGGGCTTTCATATACAAGTATCTCGGGGTCGCCTAAGGTGCAAAAGATAAAATCTCTTGCTCCATCAATCTCATGCGGGAGCAAAAAATTGCGCCCATCATAGCAAAAAAATGATGTCTAATTGTAAATTTGCAAACCCAGTGCATCATGAAAATAGCAACTTTCTAGCTTTGAACTCATTCTAAGCGCTTCATTTTCTGAGCGCTTCATTCTTTTCATCGTTGTAAACTTTTCATCGCTGTACATCTAAACACATTACTAGCCTCAGCCTCCAGCTGCATTGGCATCGACCTGACACGCTTTGGGTAAAAATTGCGGCGCAATATCACTACTACTACAACGCCAATTGTTGACAGCAGTGCTATTGGACATGGTCAACACCAATGATTTGGCTTGAATATCACTTGCCACACCCTGGCTTTTCATTTTGGCGGTAATCGTACAGCTGGCATCACCACCTGTACCCGCAGCCAAGCTAATTGATTCGACATAGCGTCCGGTAATATCTTGTGCCGCAGCAACGCCTGTTTGCTCGACTTGAGCTTGTGTATTATCCAAACATTGACCATCTTGAATAAAAGCCTCTACCACCGAGGCTTTTAAACTACTGGCTAAATTGAAAGCCTCCACCAATTGCGCTCTTGCGACATAGTTCTGATAGGCAGGTACAGCAACAACCGCCAAAATACCAATAATGAGCAATACAATCACCAGCTCTAATAAACTAAAACCAATTTGGTGATTTTTCATCCTTCACCTTCCTTTTTTTATTGTTGTTTATCGCTATAGCAACTTTAAAATAGCAATTTAAAAATAACAGTTTTAAAAAAATAATTTAGAAATGAATACGTCAAACAATGAGTAAAATAGACAATAAAAAAGTGACAGCCTATGTCACTTTTCAAAATCTTGACGTTTATTCTCAAAGTATTCACTTTTACGACCAAAGCATTTACTTTTATGATCAAAGCATTTGCTTTTATGATCAAAGTCTTAACACTTATTTTTAAGACTTTGAACGTTTCTAATACTTTGGACGTTTTTAAGACTTTGAGCGTTTTAAAACATCGTGATTTTATTGGACTGTTTTAGTCTAACAGGATCGGAGCATTTGCCAATTCATTCCCGATATCCTGCTGAGGATAGTGCGCATAATAAGCACTGAGATGTGCTCCAATTTGCATCACCCCATCAACCACAGCCTGACAGTATTGTTTTTGCTGTAGTTGTTGCCCCATGTGCTGGCAAATTTGCTGCCAATTTTCTTGTAGCGTTTTGCTGTGTATACCACGATCAATCACAATTTCAATGCGTTGCTCACAAAGATTGAGATAGAGCAACACACCACTGTTATATTCGGTATCCCACACACCAAGCTCGGCAAATAATTGCTCGGCACGCTGCCGTGTATTATGACGATAAGCCAACGCACAAGGAATATGCCCTTCAATGACGACTTGAATTTCTCCAGCATGTCCTTGTTCAGCCAGATCAACTGCGCTCGCAATAACCTGCTGATCTGCTTTTTTGAACCAGCGCTTAGTCATTGGGAGATAGCACAAATGCTTGAACCAACGCTTAAAACTTGGCGCTGCTTGTAATTGCAGTTTTGCCGTCGTGACGATTTGGGTTGTATCTGTTGTTGTTACCATGAACCTGATGCTCCTCCGCCACCAAAACCACCGCCGCCGCCACGGTAACCTCCACCACCGCCTCGACCGCCGCCGCCACCACGACCACCACCAGAAAGAAAAGCTTGTAAAATTAACTGGGCAAGTGGTGTTACCAATAAGATAAATAAGATGATGCCAATCATCAAACTATGAACAATACCTGCGCCATAAATCAAGCCAGCAGCAATGCCTGTCACGCCAGCTGTTGCAGCACTAATCCGACGACCAATGAACATGGATGCAAAGGCTGCAATAATAAAAATAACGATTGCGGTATTATAAATACGTTCTGTGGCACGTTGTTGTTGTAAAGCCTGTTGTTGTTGCTGTTTTAAGTCTTCTGCAGCTTGTTGTGCCAGCTCAGGGTCCATATTGAGCACACGCTCTATTTCTGTCACAGCCGCTTGAATACCTTGCCCATAACGTTGCTCGCTAAACTCAGGCGTGATTTTGTCACGAATGATGCGACCCAAAACAATATCTGGCAATACACCTTCTAGACCATAACCTGTGGCAATATGAACCTTACGATCATTGATGGCAATTGCCATGAGCAGACCATTGTCTCGCTTCTTGGAACCGAGCTGCCATTGCTTGGCAATACGCATGGTAAAATCAAAAATACTTTCTTGACCTGTTGTCGGCACAATAATAATCGCCATCTGCGCCTTAGCTTGTTGATAAAGCGCATCGATTTGCAGACTTAAACTTTGTTTTTGCTCCGCTGTCAGGACATTGGCAACATCGATGACGGGTGTATTGAGCTCAGGAATACTCACATCTGCTTGATCATGGGCACTTTGCTGTACTGCTTGCAGACGTGCTTGCTCATTCTCAACTTGCGTAGGTACAACAGTTGATTCCTGACCCACTGGCGCAGACTCAGCCGCGACAGATGCAGTGCTCAAAGCTAAGATTATGCAGAGTATACAACTGCATACCCATAATAAATAAGGTGATATTCTCTGATGTTTGATCATCTGCATCCACTTAGCTCCATCACCATAACCACTGATTCAATACTTAAAACTCGACTTTGGGTGCTTTTTCGGCACCTTGCTCAGCTTGGAAATTCGGTTTTACTTTCATACCGATGACTTTTGCTGTGACCACTTGTGGGAACTGACGGACATAGGTGTTGTAATCTTGCACCGTCACGATGTAGTTTTTACGTGCGGTTGAAATCCGGTTTTCGGTGCCTTCCAATTGCACCTGTAAGTCACGAAATTGTTCATTGGCTTTCAAATCTGGATAATTTTCAGATACAGCCAATAACCGTGATAAAGCACTGGTCATTTGCGATTGTGCTTGTTGGTACTTGGCAAAGAGTTCTGGGTCTTCAAGCACAGCACGATCTACTTTTAATCCGGCAACATTGGCGCGTGCTTCCGTGACTTCGGTTAAAACTTGCTGCTCATGTTTGGCATAACCTTTAACGACATTGACAAGATTCGGCACCAAATCTGTACGTCGTTGATATTGGTTTTCCACCTCTGACCATGATGCGACCACTGCTTCATCTTTGGCTTGTAGCGCATTATAACCACAGCCCGAAAACAATAAGCTGCTGGCTAAAGTCGTGGCAACAAGAAGTTTTTTGAGTTGCTTCATTCCATCTTCCTCTCGGTATTTCATTGTATTTGTTAAGTTAAAAATATTTTAAACTGAAATACTTAATATTGTGTTGCGATTATGCTATTGCAACTAAGTTGTTAAATTTTTTGGAAAAAAATAAAAAGCTAATAGTAATCATATTGCAAAAAGCCACCCGAAGGTGGCTCTTGTTTGAGATTTTGGATCAATCTTGATCTTCACGCTCTGGTAAGTCTTTGACTGCTTCAGCAATCAAACCAAACATATAATTACCATAGGCGTTGGTTTTGTCGTAATGGAAACGCAAACGTGGCGTAATCCGAGTTTTAATACGACGACTCAACTCTTGGCGCAAAAAACCTGATGCTTTATTTAAAATATCTAAGGTTTCTTGGTGCGCTGTTTCGTTCTGATCATCACTGAGCTCACGCCCCATAACCGTCACATAAACATCGGCATAGCCAAGGTCTGGGCTCACCTTCACACTCGAGATGGTCACAAGACCACCCAAGCGTGGATCTTTAAGTTCTTGGCGGATCAGCTCAGACAACTCACGCTGTACTGAATCACCCATCCGCTTCAGACGCTGACTTCCAGCCATTAAAGACTCCGTTTAACCATTTGCACACTATAGACTTCGATCTTGTCGAGTTCTTTAATGTCGTTATAACCTTTCACAGCAAGGCCACATTCCATACCCGCACGAACTTCGTCGACAACATCTTTGTAGCGACGTAATGATTCAAGTTCACCTTGGAATACCACAACATCGTCACGCAAGACACGGATTGGTTTGTTACGATGAATCACACCTTCCATCACCATACAACCTGCCGCAGCGCCGAACTTACTTGAGCGGAATACTTCACGTACTTGCGCCACACCGAGAATCGTTTCACGATGCTCTGGTGCAAGCTTACCACTCATCGCATCTTTTACGTCATCAATTAATTCATAAATGATGCTGTAATAACGGATATCGATACCATCTTGGTCTGATTTCTGTCTTGCTGTTGCATCGGCACGTACGTTAAAGCCAAGTAACACGCCATCAGAAGACTCAGCCAAGGTCACATCAGACTCAGTAATCGCACCTACGCCTGAACCAATAATGCGAACTTTTACTTCATCGGTAGACAGCTCATTCAAGGCAACAGTCAAGGCTTCTAACGTACCACGGACATCAGTTTTGAGCACGATGTTGACGGTTGGAATATCTTTTTTGCCCATAGAGGCCATGATATTTTCCAAACGCATGCTACTTTGACGTTCAAGACGTTTTTGACGCTCACGATCTGCACGTGCATCGGCAACTTCACGCGCTTTTTTCTCGTCATTCACAACAAGTACTTCATCACCTGCCATTGGCGCTTCGGGTAAACCCAGAATTTCCACAGGAATTGATGGACCAGCAGATTTGATGCGCTTGCCATTTTCATCAGACATGGCACGAACACGACCATGTGCAGAACCTGCAAGTACCAGATCGCCCACATGCAAGGTACCGTTTTGTACCAAGATAGAGGTAACCGCACCGCGACCTTTGTCTACACGTGATTCAATCACCACACCTTGTGCAGCACCTTCATTCGATGCTTTCAATTCCATTAATTCGGCTTGAATCGAAATCAGGTCGAGTAATTCATCGATACCTTGCCCACTGTGTGCAGAAACCTTGGCAACAGGTACATCACCGCCCCATTGTTCTGGCACAATTTCTTTGGCAGTCAATTCGTTCAACACGCGATCTGGATCGGCTGATTCTTTGTCCATTTTGTTGATTGCAACAATGATCGGGGTGCCGGCAGCACGCGCATGATCAATCGCTTCAGCGGTTTGTGGCATAACGCCATCGTCTGCTGCAACAACCAGAACAACAATATCCGTCGCTTTGGCACCACGAGAACGCATTGCTGTAAATGCAGCATGTCCTGGGGTATCAAGGAAAGTAATAATGCCTTTTTCTGTTTTAACGTGATATGCACCAATGTGTTGGGTAATACCACCCGCTTCACCAGCAGCAACTTTAGAGCGGCGAATACAGTCCAGCAACGAGGTTTTACCATGGTCAACGTGCCCCATGATCGTCACCACAGGCGGACGTGTACTGAGTTCACCACGTGCTTCTTCAGCCGCTTCTAACAAGTTATCTTCGGCTTGGGTATCCGAGACTAAAATAGGCTTATGACCCATTTCTTCGACCACAAGTGCGGCAGTATCTTGATCAATGCTTTGATTCTGCGTTACCAACTCACCCATTTTCATCAGTGTTTTGATGACTTCACGGACTTTGATCGCCATTTTTTGTGCTAAGTCAGCAACAACAATGGTCTCACCAATTTCAACGTCATAAATTTGTTTTTTAACAGGTTTTTCAAAACCGTGTTTATTGGATTGGCTGGTTTTCAAACCACGTTTGTGTTGGTTGTGGCTGAAGTTTTGCTCTTCCTGACCACGACGACCACCTTTCTTTTGGCCACGCGTTTCTTTCGCACCACCACCACGTTTAATTTCGCGGTCTTCTTGGTTGAAAGAGTCTTCATATGCCTGACCCACCAAGCCAGCTGCCAACGGAGAATCATCAATCACACGAATGGTTGTGGTTGCTTCATCACCAGAATATTTAGATGCCATTTTACGCATCTGCTCTAGCGTACGTTGTTGCGCTTCTTCAGCGGCTTTACGACGTACTGCTTCTTCTGTGGCTTTCAGCTGTGCAGCTTGCGCTTCACGGGCTTTTTTCTGCTCAGCAGTTTCAGTCACTTTTGGGGTAACTTTGGTAATCGGTTTATTGGTCGAACGACGCTTAACCACGACTTCTGCTTTTTGCGTTACTTTTTCAGTTTGTTTCTTTTGCGCTGCACGCATAGCATCAAGTGTCGCTTTGGCTTTTTGCTCAGCCTTATTGCGTTCTTGTTGCTCAGCTGCTTGCTTCGCTTTACGTTCTTCAGCAACTTTGGCTTCTGCTTCTGCTTTCGCCAATGCTTCTGCTTTAATTTGCTCAGGATCTGGTTTGGTAAAAGTATGTTTTTTACGTACTTCTACATTAATTGTTTTGGCTTTACCCGAGGTACTCGCCAATTTGGCTGTACTGGTTGTTTTACGTTTCAACGTGATCTTTCCTGCATTGCCTTGATTACCTTGACCTTGTTTCAGGTGGGTCATCAGACGATCTTGCTGCTCATTACTAATTTGATCTGCCGCATTTGTTTGTGGTAGACCCGCTTCGCGCACTTGATCTAATAGCTTTTCAACCGGAAGCCCTACCTTGACCGCTAACTCTTGAATTGACTTATCCGTCATGTATTACCTCCTAGTTAAACCATGATTCACGTGCTTTCATAATGAGTTGACCCGCTTTCTCAGCATCCAAACCTTCGATATCTTCGATATCATCGGTTGCTTGATCTGCTAAATCATCTACAGTCACGATGTCACGTTGCGCTAATGCTTTGGCGATCTCGAGTGTCATTCCTTCCATTGCCAGAAGTTCTTCACTTGGATCTTTAATGTCTTGTTGCTGCTTCAAAGCATCTGCTAAAGCAGCTTCTTTGGCACGGCCTTGTAACATGATCACCGAATCTTCATCTAACTCGATTTCATCAAATGTTTCAGGTGGAACATAGGCGATTTCTTCTAAAGAAGTAAAGCCCATTTCAACCAAAGCCATGGCTAAGTTTTCTTCAATATCTAGACGCGTTACAAACATATCTAGATATTGCTGTGCTTCATTTTGTTGGCGTGCACGGTATTCGTCTTCAAGCATCATATCGAGTTTATAACCCGTCAATTCTGAAGCCAAACGTACATTTTGCCCTTGCGAACCAATGGCACGTGCCAACTGATCACTGGTTGCAAAGATGATATCAGCAGTCTGTGCATCTTCATCGATCACAATACCGGAGACATCTGCAGGCTCAAGGGCACTTGCGATATATTGTGCAGGATCATCAGACCACACCACAACATCGATACGCTCGCCATTTAACTCTTGCTGTACCGCTTGAATACGTGTACCACGCATCCCGATACATGCACCAACTGGATCAATACGATGGTCGTTGGTTTTGACCGCAATTTTAGCGCGTACTCCGGCTTGACGTGCTGCTGCTTTAATTTCGATGATTTCTTCAGAAATTTCAGGAATTTCTTTTTTCATCAATGCAATCAGCATATCTGGATGAGCACGGGACAATAATAATTGTGCACCACGCCCTTCACGGTTCACACTATGTAAAATTGCAATCATCCGTTGTTTAGGACGGAGGATTTCTTTCGGGATCATTTCTTCACGCGCTAAATACGCTTCAGCATTATCACCTAAATCTATAATAAAGCCATCTTTGGTTTGTTTTTTAACTTCACCATAGACTAATTCGCCGACTTTAGACGCATAGGCATCGGCAACTAAGGCACGTTCTGCTTCACGAATCTTTTGTACAATCACTTGTTTAGCGATTTGTGCAGCGATACGACCGAACTCAATCGATTCAACTTCTAACTCGCGTATATCGCCAATTGACCATTTTGCTGGATCAACATCAGAGATCGCATCTTGGCAAGCAGGCATTTCATGGTCTTCATCTGCGACCACTGTCCATTGACGGAATGTGCGATATTCGCCTGTTTTACGGTCAATTTCAACACGCAATTGCGCTTCTTCGGAATTTGTTCCTTCGTAGAACTTTTTCTTCGTTGCGGCTACTAAAGCCTGTTCTAACGCCTCGAAGATCGCTTCTCGACTAACACCTTTTTCGTTACTAACCGTTTCAGCGACGGTAAGAATTTCGCGGCCCATAAGTCACCTACTCTTCAAATTCTTTTTGATAAATTAGTCTTGATAGATCAAATTTGCTTTGTCAATATTGTGACTATCAATATCCAGTATCTGTTGCTTTTCCACTTCGACTTGAATGCGTTCTTGTTCAAGATCTACAGCAACAAGTTTCGCTTGAAACTTACGACGGTTTTCAACCGCAACAATCAAACGTAAAGCGATTTGCTCACCAATGTAGTCTTGTAGCTGTGCGAGTTGGAAAAATGGACGATCCCAGCCTGGTGATGATACTTCTAAAGCATACTCACCTGAAATTGGATCATGAACATCTAAAATTGCACCCACTTGCTGGGTTACGCGCACACAGTCTTGGACACCAATACCGCGCCCTAATTCTTCTTCACCATCTTCATTGGTCACTGCAACAGCATTTTCATCAACATCTTTATCGATATAAATGCGCAATAAAGATCGCTTACCTTGGGGAAGGAATTCAATCCCCCAAAGCTCAACATCACAAGCTTGCACTGCTGGTGCAATTAAGTCTTGCAGTGCTTGAGTTTTATTTGATAGCTTCATTTACTCTCGTCATTTTGCATGCAATACAATCGGTCTGTGGGGCCGATACCACTCGCTATAGTGAAGCATGATTTGTTGACCGATTGATGTCGACACTACACGATAGCCAATAAAAAAGGGCGTCAATCGCCCCTATTATTGCACAGAAAATCAAAATCTACTGTGCAAAAAGGCCCACCTATCTGTGAGCCTTCTTAGAAACTTGGTAGCGGGAGCTGGATTTGAACCAACGACCTTCGGGTTATGAGCCCGACGAGCTACCAGACTGCTCCATCCCGCATCAACGTGCAAATAGTATATACAATAAATAAAAAAACTCAATCATCGATTTATTTATTGTCAATTTAAGTTGCACCTTAAATTGAATTGGTAGCGGGAGCTGGATTTGAACCAACGACCTTCGGGTTATGAGCCCGACGAGCTACCAGACTGCTCCATCCCGCATCAATATATTAGCTGCTCACTCAACGATCTGGTTTATCGTTGGTGCGGAAGGGGGGACTTGAACCCCCACGCCCGAAGGCACTACCACCTCAAGGTAGCGTGTCTACCAATTCCACCACCACCGCAGCTGCACGCATTCTAGTAGCTTCATTCTAAAAATGAAAGCAAAATTTGCAATTATTGCGAAGTTTCTGGTGCAGTTGGTGAAGTTTCAGGCGTTTTTGTGCTTGATGGTACAGTTGTTGTACTTTGAACCGGTCCTAGACTATACGCGCTCGCCGTTTGCTTCTTGGCAAACACGGCTAAACTAATACTGGTAATAAAGAACAATGCTGTCAAAATAGCCGTGACTTTGGTCAAGAAGTTACCTGAACCTGACGCACCAAATACCGTTGCCGCACCGCCGCCGCCAAAAGATGCGCCAGCATCAGCACCTTTACCATGCTGTACCAAAATCAAGCCGATCATAGAAACGGCTAATAAAATATGTATGACCAACACAAAAGTTTGCATGCGCAACTCCTTATTATTTTGTTTGAGCAAAGGCTGTTGCGATCTGATAGAAGCTTTGAGCGTCTAAAGATGCTCCGCCGACCAACGCACCATTAATATCTTTACACGCTGCCAATTGCAGCGCATTGTCTGCTTTTACACTACCGCCATAGAGAATCGGCATCTTTGCTGCATAGGCTGTGATTTGCGCAAGCCCCTCACGAATCGCGGCATGCATGGCTTGTGCATCTTCGGGAGATGCCGTCTTGCCAGTGCCAATCGCCCAGATGGGTTCATAGGCGATCACGATTTGCGCCCATTGTTCAGCTTGCACAACCCGTGCAATATCACAAATTTGTTGTAATACCACTTGATTTGCCAAACCTTCTTCACGTTGTGCCAAGCTTTCACCCACACAGTAAATCACGCGTAGCCCTGCGTTTAAAGCATTTTTAACTTTTTCTGCCACCACAACAGATGTATCTGCAAACAGTTCACGGCGTTCAGAATGCCCGATCAACACGGTGTCTATGCCACTGTCTTTGAGTAGTTCAGCACTGATTTCACCCGTATATGCCCCTGTGCCCGCTTGACGCGATACATCTTGTGCAACTACGGCGACGGGTACTGCGGCATCTGCAAGCTGCTGTTGCACAGTTAATAAGTGTAATGCAATGGGTGCCACGGCAATATGACATTGTGCTGCACTCAACGGTGCTTGTTGCAATTGTTGTTTAAAGGATTGAATGAGTTGCTGAGCATCCGCCTGCATTGGGTTCATTTTCCAATTGCCGACAACCCAAGGAGTAATAGCCGAACTCGACATACATCTAGCCTTTTACCAAAAAATGCGCTCATTCTACACGGAATTTTAAAGTTATAGAATTTTTTCACAGTGATTTACATAATTTAATCCCGCCATCCAAGTAGATTAAATATTCACCTTGGTTTGTCAACTTCACCCAGCAGATTTTGTCACGGGCTATCGAAATACCACTGAAAATATGGTCAAGGCATCATCAATCACGCTACTTTCCCTCTACGGCTTACAATCAGAACCATATATTCTAATTTGAACCAGAACACCCTGAACTAGAACACCGATCAATGTTCACATTCAGCACGAAAGATTTTTCATTACAAACAAAAATAATGACTGAAGTAACGGGAGTAATCGCCTATGGCTCGCTTTGATCGCGCAGAACACCCCATACTTCCAGCGCTCAATCAGCAGATTGTGCTGTCTGGCTTACTCAGACGCTTCGTGGAACAGCAATTACTCAGTCAAGATGCCATGCTACTCGCCATGCAACAGGCTGAGGCACAGCAAAAGCACATCATTGCTTATCTGGTCGATGAACTTCACTTAAATGCCGCCCAACTCGCCCAGCAAATCGGTTTAGAATTCAATGAAACGGTACTGGATCTCTCTCATTATGACCCTGATCTATTGCCTAAAAATCTAATCAATCCGAGCTTATTACACTATTATCAGGTATTACCACTTGGCATTACACAGGATCGTTTGCGTTTAGCCATGAGTGACCCGAGTCGTCTCGATGCCATTCAAGCCATCGGCTTTCATAGTAATCTCAACATAGAACCGGTATTGGTCACACATGATCAACTGTGCCATTGCTTAGATCAATATTTCCCAGACCATCATGATCATAATTTTCAGGAACAAGATCTGGCACAAGAAGCTCATCAAGGCACGACAACAGAAGAGCTTATTCCAGCAAGTTTAGTGTCACATAATGAAGATACCCCCATCGTGGTGCGCTATCTCAACAAATTGGTCGCGGATGCACTGCATTTGGGTGCATCGGATCTGCACTTTGAGCCCTATGCCAACAGTTATCGTGTACGTTACCGCATTGATGGTTTACTTCACAGCATGAGCTCGCCGCCACCACAACTGGCTCTGCGGATTGCGGCGCGGCTCAAAGTCATGGCACAACTGGACATTGCCGAGAAACGTATCCCACAAGATGGTCGCATTCGCTTTCATGGTTTAGGACAACATGTAATTGACCTACGTATCAGCACCTTACCGACTTTATTTGGTGAAAAAATTGTGTTGAGGATTTTAGATACTCGCAATAGCCATTTCAGCTTTGAGCAACTGGGGCTAAACCCACAACAAAGCCAATTATTTTTAGACAACTTATATAAGCCACAAGGCATGTTACTGATTACAGGACCAACCGGCTCTGGTAAAACCGCATCGCTCTATAGTGGTCTGCGCTTACTCAATCAGCAACATCTCAATATCAGTACCGTTGAAGACCCTGTAGAGATTCAGCTAGAAGGTATTAATCAAGTCAATGTCAATCCCAAAGCGGGTCTAGATTTTGCTACCGCACTGAAAGCATTTTTACGCCAAGATCCAGACATTATGATGCTGGGTGAAATTCGAGATATCGATACCGCAGAACTTGCCATTAAAGCAGCACAAACGGGGCATTTGGTGTTATCGACGTTACATACCAATAGTGCAGCAGAAACACTGACCCGGCTCAGACATATGGGCATCGCGGCATTTAATATCGCCAGTGCAGTCAACTTAGTGATTGCCCAACGTTTATTACGGCGTTTATGTCCGCATTGTAAATATGCCTTAGATGTTCCTTTAGACAGCCTATACGCGATGGGTTTCCATGCCTCGCAATTACAGCACCATCCAACCCTCTATCAAGCAGCGCAATGCAACAAATGCCATGATGGCTATAAAGGGCGTTTTGCCATTTATGAAATGCTGCCGATCACGCCTGAAATTCACCAGCTGATTTTAAGGGATGCCAGTGCGACTGCCATTGCCCAACAGGCGGAGCAACAAGGTTTTAACAACTTACATCAAGCAGCTTTGACTCAGGTACTGCAAGGGCAGACCTCTTTACAAGAAGTAAATCGCGTACTCAGCCATGCGCTCAACCCAGTAACATCCAGCATTGTATAGACTTTCGCCATGCTCAAACCGACTATTGTGACGCAAACGGCTCAATCTGCCGCGACAAGCAAGCCTCTCAAATACTATGTATATCGGGGACAACATACCCAAGGGCAAAAAGTACGCGGCAACTTACATGCCGAAAATCTTAGTCGAGCCAAACAACAATTACGTCAGCAAGGCATTCATATTCATTATCTGGTTGAGAAAAAAATTAGTCGCTTCGTCTGGCGTTCGCAGCGCATAGACATGCGAGATCTTTGCGCATTCAGTAAACAGCTCGCAACCCTGCTACAAGCAGGCATTCCCTTATTACAAAGCTTACAACTTCTACAAAGCGCAAGTGCAAAACTCAGCATGCAAGCCTTATTGCATCACTTACAAGTCGATCTACAAGCAGGTCATAGTTTCTCTCATACCCTGCAAGCACATCCTCAATATTTTGATGCTTTATTTTGCGCCTTCATTGCATCTGGTGAACAAGCGGGTGAACTCGATGCCATGCTTCAATATGCGGCGCAATATCAAGATCGCACGCTAAAATTGCAAACACAGCTACGACAAGCACTGCGTTACCCAATCCTGGTGCTACTCACCGCTGCGGGGGTGAGCTGTGTTCTATTGATTTACGTCATCCCAATTTTTCAAACCATGTTCCAAAGCCTTGCTGCTGACTTACCTTGGCTCACCTTATTCGTGCTCAAACTATCGGAACAATTACAACAGCATGGGCTAATTATACTCGGATGTACTTATCTCATATATCGATTACTACGTCATGCCTATCGACAGAATCAAAAATTGCAATATTATGGTCATGCGTTCAGTTTAAGATTGCCTATTTTTGGCAATCTGATTCAACAAAGCATTATTGCGCGTTTTAGTCGAATTTTAGCAACGACTTTTGCTGCTGGATTGGCGTTACCCGAAGCGCTGCAATTAGCCGCAAATGCCAGTCAAAATCAGCTTTATGAACAAGCAATTCAGCAGATTCAAGCCGATGTTTCCGCTGGACAGCAACTGCATTTTGCCATGCGTCGAAGCCAACGCTTTCCAGCATTGCTGGTACAAATGATCGCAATAGGTGAAACATCAGGACAACTCGATTGTATGCTACAACAAATTGCACAACAGCTTGAACAAGAACTGGCACAACAAATGGCAAGCCTCATGGTGCTCTTAGAACCGTTATTGCTATTACTATTGGCAGCCATCGTAGCAACACTGATCATTGCCATGTATTTACCGATTTTTCAGATGGGATTAGCCATTTAATGCAAGAGATTTTTTAATGCAAGAACTACTCATTTTTTTAGCCAGCTCCGAGCTTGCATGCTATAGCAGCATAGGTCTACTGAGTCTTTGTGTGGGCAGCTTTTTAAATGTAGTGATTTACCGCATACCCTTGATCATGCAATCACAATGGCAACAAGAATATCTAGCCGAACAACAGGCGCAACATACACAACACACACCAGCAGCCGAAGCTGACATTGATACCAATTCACAGCCCTCACCTGCGACAATGAGTCTTAGCTTACCGGCATCACATTGCCCACAATGTCAGCATAAGATTCGCTTTTATCATAATATTCCACTGCTGAGTTGGTTGCTACTCAAAGGTCGTTGTGCCGATTGTCAGCAACCCATTCCTTGGCGCTATCCGCTGGTTGAAGCACTGACACTGTTGTGCTCCTTATGGGTGGTTCATGTTTTTGCTGTCAGTAGCACCATGTTGGCTGCCTTATTGTTGACTTGGGCACTGATTGCACTCAGCTTTATAGATCTTGATTGGCAGCTCTTACCCGATCGCATCACCCTCCCCCTAGCCGGTTTGGGTCTAATGTGTAATAGCTTCGGTTTATTGAGTACAGCACAGTCAGCCATTTGGGGCTATGTCTTTGGTTTTCTAAGCTTATGGATGGTATATTTTTTATTTAAGTTGTTTACAGGCAAAGAAGGCATGGGCTATGGCGACTTTAAACTTCTGGCCGCATTGGGTGCCTGGCTCGGTGTAGAACAGCTGCCTTTGCTAATCTTGCTTTCATCCATGCTCGGTGCAATCATTGGAATGATTTTATTAAAAGTGCGTCAAGATAATCGTGCTTTTGCATTTGGTCCCTACCTCGCCATTGCTGGCTGGATTACTTTACTGTATGGCAAAGACTTGATGCATTGGTATTGGCAACTCTAAATACAGAGCAAATACATCAACAGCAAAAGTTTAGGAAAGTTTTATGCAGTTTATTGTCGGTTTAACCGGTGGTATCGGAAGTGGCAAAACAGTTGCCAGCGATTGGTTTGCGCAGCAAGGTATTGTCATTGTCGATGCCGATGTGGTGGCCCATCAAGTCGTCGCTGCGGGTCAACCGCTACTGGCGCAGATTCAACAACACTTTGGTGCTTGGGTCATCAATCAAGCAGGTGAGCTAGACCGCCGCGCCTTACGTGAACATATTTTCAATGATCCCAGCGCAAAACAACAACTTGAAGCCATAACGCATCCTGCTATTCGCGCGGAAATTTTAAAACAATTACAGGCTGCACAAAGCCCCTATGTGATTTTAGTTTCACCCTTATTGTTTGAAACAGGACAGCACCAACTGACGCAACGTAATGTACTGATTGATGCCACAACTGAGCTACAGCGACAACGCGCCAGTCAACGAGATCAACAAAGCCACGCACAGATTGAAAAAATTATTGCCACTCAAATGCCGCGCCAGCATAAGCAACAACATGCCGATGACATTGTGCTCAATGATGGTGATCTCAGTCATTTATATCAACAGCTTGCTACATTGCATCAGCAATATTTGCAATATGCCCAGCAAGCAACACAGCCGCCGCAATAAAACCATCTTAGGACTCACTTAGAGAGCAGTTTATTCTTGGTGTTCTTGCGGTTTTTCTTGCTGCTTTGCTGACTGTTGCGGCTGGTGCTGGTGTTGTTCTCGTTGTCGTTGCTTCGCCAATGATCGGCTTAGACTATCCTGGCGCCCAATCCAACGCCAAGGCTGTAGCGCTCCTATTGCCATACCAATCAAACCGGACACAATAGCCATATTGAGCGGTTCATTCAGCAGCGGAACAGCCACCAAAGCCGCAATAAATGGTGCCAAGGTTACAATACTACCCGCCTTAAAAGCCCCTAGACGCTTAATCGCCTCCACATAACTTAAGGTCGCAATCATCACCACCATGATGCCGTGAAATAGCGTTTGCACAACAAGATGAATAGACTCGGCATCGCTTAAATGTTTAGGAATAAAAAGGAGATATAAGGGGATATAGATGATCGCAGACCAAATTGCCACTCCCGTCATGGCATGCCATGCAGTGATTTGCCATTGTCGTAAAAGGACAGTAAAAATACCCCAGAGGATAGCGCTAATAAAAAACAAACCATCCCCCAAACTAAAGGCAACACCCGTCATCTGGTACATTAAATAACTCATCACAGCGATGGCACTGAGCATGATCAACAAACTTAACCAAGTATCTCGACCAAAAGGATATTTAAACAGCACATATCCGGCCACTGCGGTACACAGTGGCACACAACCATTGAGAAAGATTGCTGCATGAGCAGCAGGAACATATTGAAAAGCACTATAACAAGTCAAACAATATGCCACGCCCCCTACCATTGCCAACACAAAGGGCTGTTTGTTTTGCCATAAAAAAGCAATATCTTTTTTAATGCATAAAATCGGCAATAAAATACAAAATGCTAAACCAAAGCGCAGCGCGGTAATGTCCCAAGCACTAATATGCCACATCGCATTTAAGCGCGAAGTGATGGTGAAACCGCCCCAAATCAACATCGTGATGGTCACGAAGAGATAGCCCTGGTTCCGGGTGCTTAACATGTTCTTTCTCGTATTGGCTAAAAATAATGCATGAATCAATCAATAAAAAGGTACAAGCTTATGAGAGCTGGCGCTGACGCTGTGCCTCATACAACGCCATCCCCGTTGCCACACTCACATTGAGACTTTGGAGCTGACCTGCCATCGGAATATAAACCGTTTGGTCACACTGTGATTGAGTAATAGGGCGAATGCCAGTATCTTCAGCCCCCATCACGACCACGAGGCCACCCGTTAAATCACACTGATGAATGGGCAAAGCGTGCTCATCCAGCATGGTGCCGACCACACGCAATAGGTATTGCTCACGCACATGCGCCAAAGTCCGCGCCAAGTTAGTGACTTGAATAAACTTCACTTTCTCTGCACCACCTGCTGCGACTTTGCGTGCAGTGGGTGTCAAACTGGCAGAACGATCTCGCGGCACAATCACTGCCTGCACCCCCATCGCTGCCGCAGTACGGATGCAGGCACCTAAATTATGCGGATCTGTTATTTGGTCCAAAGCCAGTAGTAAAACCTGTGAATTGGCATCCAGCAGTTGGTCCAAGTCTTTTTCATTTAAAGTTGGATGTGGACGCACGGCAGCCACGACCCCTTGGTGAAAAGGCAACCCAGCCAATTTTTCTAAACTGTCACGACTGGCTTTTTGCACACTAATCCCAAAGGGTTCAGCCAACTGCAAGATGTGTTGCAAACGTTGATCGTCACGACCTTTCAAGGTAAACAAGGTCAAAACGCGTTCTGGCTCAAGTTCTAATAATGATTCTACAGCGTGTACGCCATAATAATATTCAGCTTTTGCCATGCATGACCTCGGTTTATCAATCAGAAATACAGCAATAAAGAAAATGAAAAATCCTGCAAAGCCAGCTTTACAGGATTTTATCTGTAGCCATTTTACCTGAAACTACAGCTGAAATGTTGGTGAATTGGTCATAGCTGATCAGATCAATCGTGACCTTAGCCTTCCAGATGGCAAACGTAATCTAGCACGTCATCACTCTCGATGGTAAAGGTACTATTGCCGGGTACATAAAAGGATTGCCCAGCACGGAATAGTTCATCTTCTGCACTGTCGGCGATTTTGACACGGCATTCACCAGAAATAATTTCCATGCGCTCAGGTACATGGGTCTCAAAACGCAGTGGTTGATTGGTCGGTAAAATCACTCCCAAGGTTTTTTTCGTGCCATCTTCAAATTGAACGGTATGACTAACACACAATCCACCAAAATAGACATTAGACTTTTTAATTACAGAAACGTGATCAAACTGTGATGACATGCGTATTCTCCAGATAATGCGCACTTATTTAAATTATGATGCTGCTAGTTTACATGTTGGTCACTAAATGAATCAATCAATTCACCAACTTTCGCAATTAACAGGCATTATTCAGCAAATAGCAATGTTTGCTCACCCATTTTGTAAACATTGCCAATTAAAACTCAAACACAACATATTATCCGATGTAACAGGCACATATAATGACATTTTTTGACGACTTGAGAGATCGTCAGTATTTTGTTTGTTCACACAAAAGAGCCTTTTTATGTGATATTTAATTGGAAACTTAGGTCGGCAATAGTGGGAATCTACCCGCTGTTCGTGTTATTTTAACACGATAAAAATAGGGTTTGTTGATCACAGTAAGATCAAGCGCCCTACAAAAGTGATGCTAGGTATTAAGCCCTAGATCCACCTAATCACCTTGAAGTTTGTGGCTTTCGTGCGGATGCTTTTATGCTGACACATTTAAATCTAATCAATTTTGCATTAGCAGATCATTTGGCTTTAGACATTGAGTCAGGCTTCAATGTCCTGACTGGCGAAACAGGTGCGGGTAAATCCTTATTACTCGATGCCCTTTCAGCTTGTCTTGGAGAACGGACTGACAGTAATTATGTACGTTATGGTGCAGACAAGGCTGACATTACCGCCGTATTTAGCTATCAAGCGACCAGTCCTGAAGCCCAGTGGCTGAATCTACATGAACTCAATGATGATACGGGTGAAATCCATTTACGCCGTGTAATTTTTGCGACCGGTCGTAGTAAAGCATGGATTAATGGTCGACCAAGCAGTTTGGCTGAACTCAAAGAAATTGGTCGACTCTTGGTTCAACTCTATAGCCAACATAGCCAACAACAGTTATTAGACCCCCCTTATCCAAGACGTTGGCTGGACCTGTATTGTGGCTTTGCTGAACCAGCCAAACGTGTGCGTGAAGCCTATAGTCTTTGGCAAAAAACCATTCGCCAACATCAAGCAGCCATTGCCGCACAAGCCAGCCGCTTACAGCGTATCGAAACCCTACAACTACAACTTGAAGAATTAGAAGATGTTATAGCAATCAACTACAGTGAGATTGAGCAAGAATTCGATCAACTCAGTCATCATGAAAGCATTATGCAAGATTGTAGTTATAGCCTGAATGCGCTAGAAGAAGCTGAACCGAATATCAGCCAAGAAATATCGTCTATTATTCGTCGTCTCGAAAGCCATGCTGGTCGTAGCCAACAACTAGCAGACATTCATGCGGCATTACTCAATGCGCAAAGTGAACTCGACGATGCCACCGCACAGCTCAGACAATATATCGATCGACAAAGCTTTGACCCAGAGCGTATGGAAGAACTAAACTCTGAGCTAGAAGTATTTCACCGTCTCGCACGTAAGTACCGTGTGCAACCAGAGGATCTGCTTGGACAATCTCAACAATGGCAACAAGAACTTGAGCAATTACAAGCCTTAGAAGACCCAGAAACACTGGCTGAACTGGTCGCTCAGACCGAGCAAAACTTCCTAACCGAAGCAACACAGCTTGATAATATCCGCCGTGAACACGCCATACCGCTAGCCAAACAATTGACCGAACAAGTCAAACTCTTGGCTCTACCCGAAGCACATTTTGAGTTTCGTTTTGAACCGCTAGATGAACCCAATGCTGAAGGGCTGAGTACCATTCAGCTGCTGTTTAGTGCCAATAAAGGCATTCCAGCACAACCTTTGGCAAAAGTTGCCTCTGGTGGTGAGCTATCCAGGATTGCTCTGGTTATGCAAGTCATGAATGCTGAAAAAACCGAAGCGGAAGTGTTGGTTTTTGACGAAATCGATGTTGGGATCAGTGGTGGTACGGCCGAAACCGTCGGGCGATTATTAGCAGACTTAGCGCAGCATGTGCAAATTCTTTGTATTACCCATCAAGCACAAGTTGCCGCACAAGCTGACCAGCATTTATTGGTGAAAAAACAACAAACTGACCCAGCGAGCAGCACTATTCTATGTTTAGCAGAAGCAGAGCAAATACTTGAATTGGCGCGCATGAGCGGTGGTTTGGAAATTAATGAAACCACCCTACAACACGCCAAACAACTGCGGCAGATTAAGTTTCAGAAAACATAATTGCTTCAAGCTGAATTAAAGAGCGCCATCGATTATAACCAGATGATCGAGGCGCTAGGGCTTAGCCTCAAATATATGTTCAATACAAGCATGCAATGGGCAACAACTTTAGAAAGTTTTCCCAATTCATGAAAGATCATGGCGCTTTATGTTGCTGTATTCCCCGTTTAAAACGGAGTATTGCATTCACGCTAATCTATCGTTCTGGAATACAATTTCCCTCGTTTATAAGCCCAAGCCTTATTGCTTTCAGGATCAAAATAATTGCCTTGCAGCCAACGACCTTCCTTTTCTTCACGCCAGTTTTTCCCGCCATCATGACTGATAAAGGCGATATCATCATAAGAACCTATACCGACTTCTTTCATGCCAATGATATAGAGTAGATTATCTTTACCTTGGAAGAATGCCCCTAATAAATATTTTTTACCAAAATCATGATCCAGAGTAATTCTATTTTGATCTAATACAATAAAATGTGAGTTCTTAAACTCCATACTGGTATGATATCTCTCAAAACCATAAACTTCTGTTAATAAATAGAATTTATTCTCTCCTGCCAGCTTAATATCAGTCACGAATTGGTTTTCTACAGTTGCAACGGGCTGTAAGCTATTTAAATCAACTAAGTTTGCATCCCAAGGAACAGCATAAATAATACTTTTTCCTTTACCCTTCACCGCTTTGTCATGGACAAAACACGATAAATACAAAGTTTTTGTTTTTTGATCAAAATAAAATGCATCCCAATCATAAGACACATGCGGTCTATCTGCTCGATCTTTGGTTTGAATTAACTGAAATTCTTTGGGTATTTTTATCTTTTTCCAAGTTTCAGCGCCATCGTCTGTACGCCATAGCGTTCGATCACTCCCTAAACCATAACCATATACACCCGTCGAATCAAATAATATCTGCTTTATTGAATTGGTCGAATTCCATGGCATGGCTTTAAAATTGCTTCCGCCATCAATGGATTTATATAAATTATAAAAATATATTTTTCTGTCATAATTGGGATCATTTGTTGGAACAACAGTCGCTATTTTATAATCTAAGAACTCCGTGGAAATATATATCGTTTTTTTATCATCAGAAATAGATAAAGAACTATTTTGAGATTGCTTGGAAAAAATTTTTTCGACTGGCTGATTATTAAATCCACGATAGAGCTCTGTATAAACACGATTAGACAACTCACTGACATCTCTCATCCAATCTTCGGCATAAACGCTATCGAGATAGTTTCCATCTTGATCACGAATATCTTTAAATGTAATTTTTTCTTGTCGATTTACTAAAAAATAAACCCGATCATCATAAACATTGAGTAAACCACCATCGAGCCCATCAATATTATTTGTAAACTCACGTTCAGAATCCCACTGATAGGTACAACCCATTATTGGGAAAAAGCAAAGCAACATAGACGCATAAAAAAGTTTTTTTACCATGATACATATTCACTAAATTTCTGAGCGGCATGGACTATATGTGTAGCAACTTTAGAAAATTTTTCCCAATGCATTGACTCCATTTCAGTGTCAAATCATCTAATATAAAATAGGATTCTTTCACAATTAAATCATTTGTATTTAAATACAATATGATAGCTTTGGTCACAAACATTTAGGCAATTAAACCGAATATTAATAAAGTAAGTCCTTAAGTTTTTTAAAATCAATAAGCCCCCCTCTTATACAATATTAAAAGCTTATTATTTGTTATTTGCTTGAAGAGCAATATTGGCTGAATGATCGAGATTACTCAATACGCTCGACTCTTATCGAAATACAGAAGAAGTAACTTGAGAGAATTAACTACAACAATATTGAGGTATCCACGCGCAGCTGCATAGATACCGATGACCTTTGGTTTAGGTCGGAGAGAATGTTAAATGCTGGCTAACAGCTTATTCAACCAATAAATCTTTCGGTGCAATACTGCTGCCATATACTGGTTTTAACGTTTTTTCATAGGCTTTTTCAATTTCACCGGATTGAGCCAAACGTTCTAAATCTTGATTTAACCAATCGAGTAATTCTTTATCACCTTTTTTCACCGCTGGTGCAATCAAGTCATGTTCGCCCAATTGTGGAATACTCACGGTATAGTTTGGATTTTGATTAGCCCATGCCAAAACCAAGAGATTGTCATGCGCCAAAGCAGCCCCACGACCATCTTTTAACGCAGCAAAAGTTTCTGTATTTTGCTCATATTTTTGTAGGCGGATATCTGGATAATTCTTGGTAAAATAAGTATCGGCGGTGGTGCCTTTATTGACCAATAAAACCTTGTCTTTTAACTGTGATACATCAGTAATCGGCTGGTCTTTCGGAGAAACCACACCCAAAGAGACTTTAAGATAAGGTTTGGCAAAATCTACCGCCTGTTGACGCTCTGGGGTAATGGTGAAATTGGCAAAAATAATATCTACTTTATTTGACTTGAGGTATTCAACACGGTTGGCCGCCTCTGTTAAAACAAACTCGACTTTATTTTCATCGCCCAATAAATCTTTGGCAACCTGTTTGGCAATTTCTACATCAAAGCCTTGGTTTTTACCTTGTTCATCCAAATAACCAAATGGTGGTTTATCACTAAATACCCCTATACGCACCACACCATTCTTTTTAATCTGTTCGATGCTTGAGCTGGCTTGTGTGTCAGCTTTGTCTTTATCTGCACTTGGTTGGCAAGCCGTTAATCCCAAGGCAACAACTGCTGCAGCACACCCAGATATAAATTGATGCTTAATACCCATATTTTATCCTTTGCTTATCTAAAATGTTGAAAGCCAACTGCTGATGAACCGACTCAAACCTATTTCAGCGTTATCGATATTCAATGAAGAACGCATAAATAAACTGTTGCAATCGTTCAGTTAATAATCCAGCATATTTAAGAAACTACGTGCCCGTTCGGTTTTAGGCTGCGTAAAAAACTGTTCAGGCGATGATTCTTCTATAATCTTACCTTGGTCCATAAAAATAATGCGGTCAGCCACTTTACGGGCAAAAGACATTTCATGTGTAACAATCAACATGGTCATCCCCTCTTTGGCCAATTGTAAGACCACGTCCAACACTTCGCGCACCATTTCTGGATCTAAAGCCGCGGTAATTTCATCCAATAATAACACCTGTGGTTGCATCACCAAGGCACGGACAATAGCAATACGCTGTTTTTGCCCACCCGATAACTGACGTGGATAGGCTTGTTTACGTTCATACAAACCAACACGTTTTAATAGGATATCGGCATAACGCTCTGCTTCAGCACGAGATTTTTTTTGCACATGTACAGGACCGAGCAAAATATTATCGATCACATTCATGTGACCAAATAACTCATAATTTTGAAAGACCATACCAATCAGCTGACGCGCTTTGACCCAGGCTAAATTACGCCCCAGCTCACCCTGACCATTTAAGATGATTTTTCCACCTTGAATCGGCTCTAAACCATTAATACAACGCAATAAGGTGCTTTTACCACAGCCAGATGGACCCAGAATAACCACCACCTCGCCCTGTTGTATGTCTAAATTGATGCCTTGTAAAATACGGGTTTCTGCAAAAGATTTCTGTAATTCTTGTATAGACAATAACACCTTAGTTCTCCCATTTCTGTTCTAGATACTGCGCCAAACGTGATAAGGGATAACACAGCAAGAAATACAGTATAAAAATAAAGCCATAAATCCAAAGCGCAGCATCAGGCACTGTCAGTAAGGCATTTTCAATAATCTGTTGCCCCACTTTAATGACCTCGACCACGCCTATAAGCATTGCCAATGCACTGGTTTTCACCATCCGAGTAAATAGATTTATAGCGCTGGGCATCACGCGTTTAAAGCTCTGTGGGAAAATAATCCGTAGCATGGTTTGCGGTGGGGTTAAACCCAAGGCATAGGCTGATTCATATTGGTGGCGGTCTATAGAACGAATGGCTGCACGAACTAAATCACCCATTTCTGCCGTCCCCCACAATACAAAAACCACAATACAAACCATTTCGGCAGGTAATTGCCAGTTAAACCATGTGGCAAAACCAAAATAAAAAATAAATAGCCACACCAAAATCGGAATAATCCGCACAGCTTCTAAATAAAGTCGGCACACGCTACGAATCCATAAAGATTTCGCGCACATTAATACCCCAAAGAGGCTACCCAATAACGCCGACAAGACCACCGAAATTGCAGCAATACGCGCAGTCACCCAAAGCCCTGTCAAGAGGCGTTCAATATGACTCGCTTGGAATAGATATTCAAACGCCATGACTCACCTTACGACTACGATATTCGAAATAACTGATTAAAATAGAAATGGGCAATAGAATAACCAGATAAGACATCACCAGTAAAAATAAAGCTTCATTGGTTTTATAATCCATACCAATCAAATCTTTGGTCAAGAATAATAATTCTACAATCGCAATTGCACTGAGGACTGAGCTTTCTTTAATCAGAAATAAACAGTTTGCCCCGAGTGCTGGAATGGAAACAGCCAAAGCTTGAGGGAAAATTACCCGATGAAAAATTTGTATGGGGCTTAAACCTATACTTTTAGCGGCATCAATCTGCCCAGCACGAACTGATTGTAAGCCCGCGCGAAAGGCTTCTGCCATATAACTGCCACCTAAGAAAGTTAAACCAATAATCCCGCAACTAAAGCCATCAAGTTTGATGCCTAATTTAGGTAAACCGTAATATAAAAAGAAGAGCTGAATCAGTAAGGGGGTATTACGTGACAGCTCAATATAGCACTGCACGATTTTATCGAGTACTTTGACACGATAGGTCACTACGATACTGCAGCATAAGCCCACCAGCATTGCCAAGATAATACTGATTGCTGAAATTTTTAATGTCATCACCGTTGCAGAAAAAAACTGCGGTAACACACTAGAGATATATTGCCAATCCAAAATCAAAGTCCACGTTGATGTTGTGAGGATATTAAATACAGTTTTGCACTGTATGAATATGTAATTTTTACGATTATCTCGAAAAGACACAAATAATTAAATGGGAAAAGCTATACACAATTTGCGGTGCACGACATTCTGAATTAAAAGTCCCTATAAAATAATGCATATTTTAACGCAGCCGAGCAATGCAGCAATTTTTAATTCCAAAAGCAATTATTTAGTCTCGAACACAATATACTTCATCTACTTTTGGACATGCTCTTTTTTGTGTCAATCCTCACTGTATCGCCATGACCGACTTTGATCTATCGCCCGAATGACAGTACTTTGGCATCGGATGCTAGACCCAACCGACGCAATACTAAGCGATAGCGCGTCTATTCCCCCTCAATAACAGCACATTGCTGACACAATTTAGCCCAAAGCAATAACTCAATTTCCCTAAGCGCCAAGCAGATCACCACATTGTTGTTGCATTGCAGATTTTAGCAAGGCATGAGATAGTGATCATCCATAAGCGCATAAATGACCCGGCACGACCGCTATACCCAAGACTGGTTTTGACTAAAATAATCGGAGCTATTCAATAAACATATGATTTCAGTTATGGTAATCACCTCACACTGTGCTAAAAAATGTGCGAAAAACAGAATATTCCGTATTGTATGTCTGGGGCAGCGAACACAATCATACGCCTGTGTTTGGCAACCACAGCATCAACACAGTGCCGCAAATTATTTCTAGGAGCTCAGCTTAGGTGACTAAACACTATTTAACCCATCGTTGCCTGATTGCCCCACCTAATTTAGTCGATGATTTTTTTTCCAACACTGTCGTGTATTTGGCAAGACATGATGAAGATGGCGCTCAGGGCATTATCATCAATCGACCTTCTGGCATTCAGGTCAAGGAATTATTGCATGATCTTGATATCAATGCAGACCACGTCAACCCACACGAAGTTTTACAGGGTGGGCCGCTCAATCCAGAAGCGGGCTTTGTGTTACATACAGGTCAACCGACTTGGCACTCTTCTATTGCGATTGGTGAAAACCTTTGTATTACCACCAGCAAGGATATTTTAGATGCCATTGCGCAAAACCAAGGCGTCGGTCGTTATCAAATTGCGCTCGGCTATGCCAGTTGGGGCAAAAAACAACTTGAGGCAGAAATTGCACGGGGAGACTGGCTGATTTGCGAGTCCGATATGGACCTTATTTTTGATCTGCCCTATGATGCACGCTGGGATGCAGCCTACCGTAAAATCGGTATTGATCCCATCTGGTTATCTCCCGATATCGGGCATGCCTAAAGCATTGCCCCTGCCAGCCATCAGCCAGCGCTCATGGATATCTCTGAGCGCTGTATGGTGAATGGCGAAATGCTTTCGCTTTACCTGCACCGTTAAACGCTTATCTTTTAAACGCTTTGATAGATAGACCCACGCTATGTCAGATTCTACACCACCTCTTCGCCCTGCCATCGACAAACTCATGGCTTTTGATTTTGGCACCCAAAAAATGGGTGTTGCCGTGGGGGCTTGCTTGATTGAAAGTGCTACACCTTTGGCACTGCTGAGCATGAAAGATGGTATTCCAAACTGGGAACAGTTGCTGAAACTGATTGCAGCACATCAACCCGACCTGCTTTTGGTTGGGCTGCCGCTCAATATGGATGATAGTGAATCTGAGCTTTCACAACGGGCCCGTAAATTTGCACGGCGTGTAGCACACCACAGTAAAATTCCAGCCTATATGGTTGATGAGCGCCTCAGTACCCGTGAAGCGCGTGACCAATTAGAACATTATCAAACTCAAGGACGAGCCAAAAAATTAAGCGCAGATAGCATGGCTGCGGCACTGTTGATCGAGAGCTGGTATCGCGATCCACAGCAGATTATGACAGCTTAACGAGTCGTCTTTTGGGCTTCAACAATATGTACCGTTGCGGTACGCCCTGCAACAAAAGCCAAAGTATTGTGTGGCATTTCATCTAAAGTAATTTTAACAGGAACACGTTGTGCCAGACGTACCCAGTTAAATGTTGGGTTTACATTGGCCAATAAGCCTGATGCAACGCTTCTTTCACGATCTTCAATCCCCGAGGCAATACCTTGCACATGCCCTTTGATTTTTTGTGAATCGCCCATGAGCTGTACGGTTGCGGGGTCACCTAAATGGATGCGATTAAGTTTAGTTTCTTCAAAATACCCCACCACATAGAGCTGTTTACGATCAATCAAGGCGGCTACACCTTGCCCCACTTTGACATAGTTACCTACCCGTAAGTCAAAATTGGATAACGTACCATCTGCTGGGGCAAGCACGGCAGAACGTTGTAAATTCAGCTGTGCCAAATCCAAGCGACTTTGTGCCACGGCAATTGCCGCTTGCTGCTGTTCAATATTGGCTTCAGCTTGCTGAATCGCTGCTTTGAGTTGTAGATGTTCGGCATGGCTTTGATCACGCGCAGCCAAGACTTGATCGCGTTCCTGTTTGGAAATAGCACCATCTATCAATGAGGTATAGCGCGCTGCATTACGATCTGCCAAAGCAATATTGGTTTCAGATTTCAATACATTGGCTTTGGCTTGACTGAGTGCAGCTTGTGCTTGAGCCAAAGCTGATTTGGCTTGCAACACATCGGCACGGGCTTGCTCAACATCAAGTGCCTGACGGGCTACATCTATTTTAAAGAGCACCTGACCTTTCTTGACTTGCTGGTTATCCTGTACCAAAACCTCCGTCACCAAACCCGACACATCGGAAGATACTTGCATGACATCACCACGCACACGACCATCCCGTGTCCACGGCGCAGCATTATAATAATTCCATAAGTGCACAACACTATAAATGGCAATGAGTGCGACCACTGCCAAGATAAGCGGTCGAATCATTCTTTTTACATCAAGCTGTCTCATGTCTACTACCCTCTCAAAGCGCTCTGCTGAGCCATGCTAAACTCCAACTGCCCTAAACCCTAAATCCTAAAATCTAAAATCTAAAATCTAAATTCCAAAGAATAAAAATATGCCGTGTACCAACATGACCAGCATGATATAGACGCATAAATTAAATAAACTCGGCAATATGACCCAGCCCGAGGCAATCAAAAACTGCCACACAGGACCCAACACGCGATACAACACATAGGCTAAAATCGCCTGCAATAACAAGGTGGGAATATAAATATCGTAAAAATTAAACTCACCCATTGGCCTGATCCTTATTCTCTGTTGCCTGCGGCAATGCAGTTGCTTTCTCCAAGACCTCAGTTCGGGTCAGCATCGCCGACTGCATCGCCTCGCGTGTCATTGCCATAAAATCTTGATCAAAATGGCAGAGACTGTAGGCAATATTATTTAAAGAGATTTGCCAGCGTTGCTGCACGCTAAGATCTTCAATACCTGCGACTTCAAGCGCCAAAGCCGTTAACTGCTGTTGTAACTGTTGCTGCATATGGTCACTGGCATGCAGTTGTTGCGCTTGCTGGGTAAATAACTGCTGCAATTGTTGTTTCAGTTGCCGCATCAATTCACGCATGCGCGCACTACTCTGACGCGCATGGGTCAACTCATCTAATCGGGTAAAATCCACCAAAGCACTACATTCATACAGTGCATGTCGAATAGCCTGCTGTACTGCTGGTTGTTGCACCATTTTGCTGTTTAAGACCCCAACACGATCTAACATGCTACGCAAATGCACTTTAAAATCTGCACCATAACTCAGTCCCAAAGCCTGACGTAAAGCACGATAATGCAATGCCAAGATTCGCCTTGCACTCTGATCGGGTGACATCGCACGGACCAAGTCAATAACAATCAAAGACACCATCACCCCAACCAACATAGCCATGGTGGTATCTAAATAAGTCACGGCATCCATGCGATAACTATTATGTAAATTTAGCCCCATCATGGTATTAATACCCAATACCATGCCTATCGGCATAAGCATTTGATCGGTCATCATCGACACCGAAATCAAAACCAATGGCAATAACACCAAAGCCAGCTGCCAAAATGCCGTAATGTGTGGAAATACCCCAAAGGCATAAATAAAGACCAAAATACCAGACACAATACTGCCCCATAAAAAGATCTTTAGGACGGGGACTGGATTATCTAAAGCAGTTAAAATACACGCGGTGATTGCCCCCATTTGCGCCATCATATAACCGGTTTTCCAACCCGATAAAATCCAGATCGCAGTCACAATAAAAGTCGTCATCACCGCACTAATTCCCCCACGAATCGCCACCCCATGATCGCGGTGTAAACTCGGATAGTGCGTTGTCAGCGGGGTAATTTGCGTAGGAATGTTTTTATCCCCAGCCTGAATATGCTGCCAGATCACTTTAACCGCCAACACATTACTCATAAAATGCCGCACATCCATTTGGATGGCAGCCAATAAC
This sequence comes from Acinetobacter larvae, assembly GCF_001704115.1. Taxonomy (NCBI): domain Bacteria; kingdom Pseudomonadati; phylum Pseudomonadota; class Gammaproteobacteria; order Moraxellales; family Moraxellaceae; genus Acinetobacter; species Acinetobacter larvae. The sequence goes on along the minus strand of NZ_CP016895.1, from coordinate 224,718 downwards.
ACCTGATCTTCAGCCGGTGCTGTAGCAATTAATTGTTGAAATTGTTCATTATAATTTTCTGGTAACGCCAAGATATCATCATTGTGCAAAAGTGCTGGTGCTTTTAAAAAGCTTAGAACCTGCTGACAAATCTGTGTTAAAGCGGTGGCATAGGGTTGGCTATCGCCCTGTTGCAATTGCTGTACCCTTTCGAACATCGCAACCAAATTGGCCACCACCATGGAAATCTGATGCAACATCTCTTGCAAGGGTTTGGTCATGCCTTTGAGATCGCCTTTCTCATAACTCAAATGCACCGCCAAAGCATGAATCTCGGTGGTATCGCGGGTAATTTGTGCCAGAATCTGCGCGGGTTTTTCCTTCGCATGTTGCGCTAACGCGGCACTGTCTTGCAACACATTGGCAAATAAACGCTCGATATCACCCAATGCTTTGGTCACACGCAGGCGAATGGCACTCCCGATATGTACAGGAAAAATAGTGGCCGAGACCACGGCTGAAGCAATCACACCAATCGAAATCTCAAGCACCCGAGCCAAAGCCAAATCAAAAATACTATATTGATCGATAAAAGTTACTGCGTTATAGACAATCATAGCCGTAGAATAACCAGCCAACATAAACACATAACTACGTGGTGTACGATCTAATAAAGACACGTATAACGCAAAGCCAACCCACAAGGACAAAATAATATTAAAAAGCCAAGGGGTATTAATAAAATGTGGGGTTAATACAATCGCCACAATCGCACCCGCCAAGGTCCCGATTAAACGATAAACACATTTTGAGGACACCATCCCCGAATAAGGGCTGGCAATAATTAATACCGTACCAATGGACCACATTGGATTGATTAAATCCAATTCAAAAGAGGCGAATAATGCCAACATGCCAGCCAAAAAAGTTTTAGCAGCAAAGATTAAAGCCATCGTTGACGGTCTAAAATTGAGCAGATGCTTAAACAATGTCATTGCTCCAGCCACGATACCTTATAAATGCACCTCTTACATTGCGACAGCTCAAATCCTGCGTCACCTTCTCTCACCTCTTCATCCCGCTTTGGAAACAGCGCGATTCACTTGCTGGATACCTCAGCACCAACTGACTACATGTCAGCAGATATCGACTTATCTTGAATGGTTGGTCGATCTGGCAATCTTTATGCCGAGCCACAAAGCGATGTGCCAAGCCACACATGATTGATTGTGCGCATTTTGCAAAAACGGCAACAACAAAGCCCTACTGATAACAGAATCAATAGCAACCATTAAAAAGATATAAAATTCAAAAGTTTGTCATAGATTTCATGATCGCTATTACACCACCTCCTCAATAACAATGAGGCATGGTCATAATCTGGCTTGATGAAATGCTATGCAGTCGTGATGATTGTTCGATGTCAAAATATAAGTATCAGCCTAAATATTTTGCACAACCAACAAACACTAAAGTCATATATAGATATTTGCTTGATGATTTTTTCAAAATAAAAGCATATAGTCAATAGTTAATATCTTATTTTGATAATACGTCTATTATTTTGAGATATTTTCTCTTTTAGCCAATACTGCCATATCTCAGCACTTTATTTTAAGATAAGATTGCTGAAGTCGCTTTGCATCTGTGCATGCAATGCACATACATTTAGATCAGCGAAAGAAGCTTCTCTTATCATTCTATACCGCATATTTAGAGATTGATCATCTATGGCGCTTTCTAGTTTTGGTAAAATCCTTACCGTTCTTAATTTATATTCCACCTCAAGACCGGTCATTCATGTGGATATTATCGCTGAAGAGTTAGGTCTCTCTCGGCCAACCAGTTATCGCTATCTCAAAGAACTGGTCGCTGCCGATTTATTACAGCGTATTGGTGGTACATCGGGTGATTATGTACTCGGACCTAAAATCGCTGTATTAGATTATATTTCACGTACCACCGACCCGATGGTAGAAATCAGTGCGCCTTTTATGAAAGAGATTGCCGAGCGCACTGAATTATGTTGTTTACTGACTTTTCTCAATCGGGATTATTGCCTCGACATACATCATGAAGTTTTAAATAACGTGCGTTTATTTTCCTATGGTCGCGGCTGCCCACGCCCCGTCTATATGGGGGCTTCACCAAAAATGATTATGGCGCATTTGCATAAAAGCAAAATTGTGGACTATTACCAACGTTATGCCCAACAATTACAAGAATTAGGCTTTGCCGAAGATGAGCAGCACTTTGTGCAGCAATTGAAAAAAATTAAAAAACAAGCTTATGTATTATCACGTGGTGAGATTGACCCCAATGTGTACGGACTTGCTGTCCCCATTCATTTTTCCAACAAAGATGCGCCTTTGGCCTTAACTGTGGTCGCCAGTAAGAACCGTTTTGAGTATTTAAATATTGAAAAACTAGTTCAAACTTTGCAGCAATATGCCGCACAGATAGAAAAGCAATTTCAAGATTTCTCTGCTAACTCCAGCTTTACCGCAGCGCATTCCGCTACAGGCGAGAACAACGAAGATCCAGCATCAAGACAAGCGCACATGGACCATTCTTCCGAACAAAATTAAATTCTTGCAGCAAAAGGACTTGGCAAAAAACAGTATAGAAAAAAGCAGTATAAATGACGGCTTCAAATCACTTATACTGCAAGACTGCACGGCACTTCTATTTAACATTGCACGTTAAAATTTTACTTCAATGCTAATATTATCGTTATAGTCACCGGCAGGGAGTTGACTGTTATCCCCTTCCAAAATCTTAGCCACAAAGTCATAACGCTGTTGTGCCAAACCATCATAAATCGCAGCATTGGCACTGGCATCTTGACTAAGCCATCTTTCCTGACCAGCACTGCCCCAACGTGCTGTAGTGTTGCCCTTATAAAGTTCATAGCCCATATAATTCGAACCACTACGCATATTACGGCGATTATTCTTGTAATTTTGACCATCGCTCAAGCCCACACTATAGGGCGTACTGCTAGAACAACGCACGCCCACAGAGCTTTTCACCGGTTGTAGCATATGGGCAAAAGGTGCTGTACCAAAATTCACGTCATTGCTCACAATGCGACAATCTTTCGTCACTGTGATCTTGATATTCACCGTTGACTCCACACCCGAGCCCCAATCCTTCACAATATTGAATGCACCACGTTTAAAACCCGGACTTTCATGAAAAAACCCCAGCCCAGCCGCGGCGAATGCTGGTACCGAATAATACCACTGCACACGAAAAGGAGATGACGCGACATAGTTGCCCGGGCGAATCGACTGCCCTGCTGGCACATTGACAAAGAATTTCACGGAGTTATTCGGTCCAGTAAACAGGTTAATCCAACCATATTCACTGAGCACAACACCACTAAAAAACTGGACCGGATTTTTTTTGATATCCAGAATATCGATCTTCATAGATGCCGCGATGCTCTCATCCCACAAACGCAAAGGCATATCATGCACTTCATATTTTATATGGATATCATTTAAAGCACCCAATCCCGTACAGGACAAACCGGAGTTAAATGGCGCATCTGCCAGCCCTTCATCATGGAGCTTAATCGATGGTGTAGCTTCCAGAACTACAGTATCACTTTGACTTTGCTTACATTCAGCCCAAGCACTCAGCGGCAATACTGCAGTACCGCATAGCCCAATTATGCAATATATATTCTTCATGGCTGCTCCTTACGGCACAAGACACCTTTCACCACAACAATCTCTTGCGCAGCTTGCTGCACATCGATATCAAAACTTGCGTGACAAATTTCACCCTGAGGCTGTTGTACGCTAATGGCGTTATGATGTTGTAAATCTTCTAAATAAACGATGCCATCCATACCGACATACCGTGATTCCTGTGCAGCACGATGCACCAATGCACCTATGGCGATCGGTTGCCCAGCTTGATCCTGTAAATAAACATTGGCAGATAGAGAATGATGAATAGGAAAATCCACCACAATGCCTGAACCACGTTGTGCGACCACGCGTTGCTCGGTACGTGCGGCATTAAAATTAGAATTGAGATCTAAGGGGTCGATACGATACTTGGCACTATAGTAGGGGGTTACAGAGGGTACAAAAACATAACCACGGCGATTACTACGACCAATATAACTATTCTCATAATAAACGGGGACATCGGCAACGCCATGGGTATCGACCAAACTAAATGATTCACCCAATTGATTTGCGGCAAATAAGCCCTGTTTACTCAACAAGAGACCACCAGACAAGCCCAACCAATAACGATAATCCTGATCAATGCCTGAGAGACCAAAGTCACTGTTAAAATATGCGTTACGATAGCGTATACGTGCTTGGTTTAAATCATCTTGCTCATGGTTGAAGCGTCGACTGATTTCAAAACCAAAGCCACCACCAGAGGGTACGTTACGGTTATAGTTGATATAGCCAGAACGCGTAGAATAATCTTTATAATAACCAGAACTTAAATTACTATTCTGTTTAAAGAGCGGGATCGAAAGTTGAATGGCGGCACTCCACTGATGGGTCATCAAATCATGACCAGCACTCACAGAAACCATCAACCCTTGCAATGCGCTAGGGAGAAGCGGCGCCCAAGACATATTGAGTAATTTATTTTTATAATCACTGACAGCTGTTTGAATATACCCCAGCCCAAAGGTCCCAGAACGATTCGTCGAGACATAGCTCTGTGCAGTATAGGTATCCTGACTGTTGACGGAGATGAGATCGTTATATCCTAAGCCAGATAAATCACTAAAATTTTCATTGCGATGGCGATGCGCAAAACTAAAACCAAAACGATTGCGATTGTATTGATAGGCCACAGTATATTGGTGACCTTGTGCTGCAACCTCGTCATGCCGCACCTTGTCATCAACATGACTCAGACTATATGCTGCGCTCAATATCCCATAATTCCATAAACGCAACATTGACCCCAAACCAGCCACTTGAATATCACGAGAATATTCTGCTCGCCCTTCTAGGGTCCAAAAGTTATTTAAGCCATAACGTGCATCAAATGAACTTACAAATTGTCCATAATCAAAATCACGTCGTGCATAATTTTCTCTGAGCTTCCCAGCACTAAATGCATAATCCAATAAACCCTTTTTCAATAAGTTATTGGATACATAAAAAGGTACTGTCGTAGAGACTTGGCGACCTAATTGGTCTGTCGTCACAATCACGGCATCGCCACGCCCCGACACAAAGGGCAGACTATTAATCACAAAAGGACCAGACTGAACATGGCTTTGCTGAGCCGTTTGACCATTAATAATCAGGTCTACACTACTGGGTAAACTGGCTTGTCCTGTAAACTGCGGCAAAGGATAAGTGATTAAATCTGGGCGCGTACCATAATCACGACGGATCTGTATTCCCCCCAAACGAATAGCCGATCCCCAGCTATTTTTACTGGCAGAGATCACATCGCCGATCAACCATGAGGTCGCGGAAGGTTGATGATCATATTGCCAATAGGTGTCATAGCGGCGATAACCATTGTCTTGCTGCAGTTTCTGTCCATCTATACTATATTGCTGCTGGTTATGCGTGTATAAACCCGTATTTTTCACAATACCAAATTTAGAAAACAGCCGTTGTTCCAATAACACATTGCTGTTATAGCGATCATTCTCATCACGGGTCATATAAAAATCATAGTTATTGAGCAGACCAAAACTAGACTGTGCTTGCTCAGCTTGGTACCAGGAATCACGTCCTAACATTTGTGTTGGCAGCCATGCGGCGGGAAGTTCAAGCAACAAACTTTGTTGGCTCGCAGCATAATCCATTTTCAGCTCAGGCATCTTTTTCAGATTCAACCAATCTTCAACCTGATTGCTCAACCCCAAAAGTAAGATATCCTGATAACTTAAACCGTCAACCTCATTGACTGACTCTACTGTGGAGTTAGACCCTGTGCTAGGGAGCAATGCCGTAGCATCAAACTGTATACCCAACTGCTGTAAGGCTTTTTTCTCAATATAAAAATCATCACCTTTAACGATGACAGGAATAATTTTTTGCGTTGCTGTGTCATTTACAACCAAGCTTAAATATAGTTTAAAAATTTGATTTAAATCGGCTTCGCTGCGCGGTGGTGGCGGTAATTCACCCGCATAAACCACTGCTGTCAGCCCAGTAACAGCGCAGAGTAAGCCGAGGCAACAGCATCGCAGCTGCTGCCACATAAAATAAGAGCGTAACATTTTTATTTTCCGGCGGGGGTCAAATCAATGGTGACTGCGGATGCACCTGAGGTATCTACAGCATATAACTGCTTTGCTTGTCTGATTTGTTGTAAGTATTTCGAGGGAATGGTAAATTTCATGCTGCTATGCGGCAGAATATAACCCAAAGACAAGCCCTCCAATGCTGTAGCAGCTTGATCTCGCTCAAACTTCAATGCGGTAATGCGTGCAAATTTAGCCCCATTATTTTCAATCAACAGTTCACTTTGCCCATCTCGGTCATCCAGTAAACGGTAGCTTAAAATCGGTTTGGCGAATGCATGCTGACTATTTTCTTTGCTGCTTTTTTCGGTTAAACCGCTGCCCAAACCCGCACCATAACTAAACAATGGAATGGAATAACGCATTTGAAAACTCAGTTGAGAATTTTGCTGCGCATTGTCCTGATCAAGTTTAATCGGCAGTTCATCTACAATAATGCGATATGCATTTTCAGTTTGATCTTGCACTGGCTTGGTTCGCGTAATACGCAACATACTGCGCTCACCCGCTTTGATTTTAGCGACTGGTGGGCTGCTGATAATGTCTGATTGTTGTTGATAACTATCGTCATAATCTTGTTGTTGCCAGGCAAAAACACGAATTTGCACCAAGGCATCGCGATCGCCAGTATTTTCCAACCAAACTGCTGTCGCCTTTTCATCATTTTCAATTTTTGGATAAATTGGCCAAATTAAAAATGTCGCCTGTGCATATAACAACTGGCTGCTCAACAAAGTACATAACAGCGAGATGGCAGCTAAAATAAATAATCGATGAAAATTTTGCTTAAGGTTTAGATTTAGATTTAAAAATTGATTCAACATATTGTCACCACGCTATCGTTATTGCGACATTGTCTTGATAAAGTCCAGCGATATTTGATCGCGTACTATTGGCCAAATCCACCACGGCAAAAATAGAGAATTGCAGCAAGTTGCCATTTGAGCTACTTCGTTCTAAACGAATATTTTGGTTGGCAACATATGCTTGCTGATGTGCGCTATCTTGATATAACGCATATGGAATATAAGCCTGTGCTACGCTATGCTTCATTCGACGCCAACCAGCTGAAGCATACTCACCTGCATCTAAACTAATTTTGACGGGTATTTTTTCAGTACACTGAATATTCCATGTATCGAGCGCATTGCTCAATTGGGCATCAACCAGATCATTTGACAATGCCGCATAACGTCCAAAATTGAGTTGTTGTGAAGTGCTTCCGATTGAGCAGCCGCGTGCGATCTTGGCACTGACTTTAAAATTAGCCTGTGTTTCAGCCATACTTGTGCTTGATATCAAAACTAAAATACTGATAAAACCCCACTGCTGTAGCATCACGATTTCCTAAAATTTAATCGTCATTGGAATAAGGTCTGTATAATTACCCCGAGAAACCATCTGATTGGGTGCTAACTCAACTTGCCCATACAATTGCAAATAAAATATTTTCTGATCATTCGGTAAATGAATGGCTTGTTGTGGCTTAATCACCTGTTTATCCGAACCATGTAATAGGTTATAAGCAATAAAATGTTGACCATTTGACATGGCATGAAAATAATTATTTTTCATTTGTGCCGGAATATGCTGATCATTTTGACCCGCACCAAATGTCACGCTCAGCAAGGTCTGATCACTACACTCAATTTTGATGCGATTTAAATAGTCATTTTTTAAAGTTGCTTGAAGAGCACCACGATGGTTTAACGCCATATCGCCAAAGTTAATCTCACCCCAATGTATTCCACTATGATCTTGTGCATAGTGCTGATCATTAATTTTGCATGATGGTAATAATTCAATTTGGCTTGTTAGATTCGCCTTTAACTCTGCGGCGTGATTATGCCCCATCGCCATAACCACCGCAGCCAATAGAAAATATCGTCCGAACCGCATAATAAAACCTCAGCTTATTGATGGAATATGACGCATCAATCGTCATATTCCACAGATCGTGATTTAAAAAATACGGTGTTTTAGAATGAGACACTCACCAAAAGCGTATCGGTATAAGTCCCCTGACTTTTACCTGCTAGCTCAGTTGGTGCAATCGAACCATAAATGGGAATTTCAGTTGCTGCACCGCTTTTTGCATTAAATTGCTGCGCATCATTGAGTCGATATTCATCACTACGTGCAGCATTGCGGTACACGTTATAGTGAATGGTATTGTCATCTGCAGCATTCTTCAGTTGGCGATCACCTCTTAATCCCCCATCAATCGCCACAGTAAATGCCACATCATCTGTTCCATCACATTTCACTGCAAGTTTACTCGCCTGTGCCGCAGCCGAAACTTCAGCCGTTAAAACGTTGGGGAGACTCGCTGAAGCTTTACCGAAATCCAAGTCGCCAAATTTATTAATACTGCCATTGACAGATGATCCATCAACACTACAGCCAGCTGAAACTTCCAGCTTAACCTCGACCTGACCCGTCACATTGGTCGCAAAAGCCGAGTTGATACTTAGTGCAAGTAAAACTGCAGCTGAAAGAGAATTTACAATGTTCATTTTTTAAATATTACCTGTTTTAGTGGTTAAAGAACTTTCGCAATTTAAACAAAAAATAACCGCAGAACAATAATTATTTTTACAAATAGATTTATTTTTTTAATTATACCTAATAATATTAAATAATAATACCTATATATTACAATGACTTATATTTAAAATTATCACAGCAAATCAATCTAAAATAATTTTGAAAAAATAATATACCAATAGGTAAATTAATTTTTTACCATTTGATAAATTAATATATTTAGTCAAACAAAGGATTATTTTAAATGTCACATAATGCAATTGATTATAAATAAACAATAAATAGTAAATATAAATACGCGAAGTAAATCACATTAATATCGCGATTAAATAGAGATGCATTAAACAATATGCCAATTACTATACAAAAGTATAGTAATGAGCATTTATGCCAATTATTTTAAATATCACGTTTCCCCAAAAAGTGAATTTTGCTTATTTTTTGCGCACAGATACGCGTAAAAAAACAAAAACCGCAACATATATTGCGGCTGCTCATACAGATAAAATCCCTGCGTTTTAACTTGCTTTATACCTTGTTTTAGTTTCTCAGCTCGAGCGTAAAACTGTCCTTGAGGTCGGGGGAGGATGGCAAACGTTTCTTTAAAAGCCCAAGACAGCGCGCCAGATATCGTGGCATTTTGTGCTGATGATGCGATATGCTTTGCTCAATGCTTTGTTGGCTATAATTGAAAGTTTGATCACGCTTTATAGATAAAACATAATCGACAAATAAAATATTTATAAATTCGCTTTTGCTGTCTATAATAGCGCAATCATTTAGACTTAATTGACAATCTCATTCTATTGAAGAGTATTTATGAATAAATTCAAATCAATTGTTCTTCTCATAACCGCAACTCCTTATTTCTCTCCCGCCTTTGCTCAAATTGATCCTGCCAGCATGGCAGCATTGACTAAATCTCTAGAAAATAAAAATGTTTTTAATACCCATCCCACGCAACAATTCGATCGTTTAGATCCTTTTAAACAGTCCGCAAAACCCAAAAATGCAGAAAAAGCAGATGCTTTTGAAGCAGCGAATCACAAACCTAAAACCCCAGAAAAAGTAGATTTTTTTGAGCTATCTAAACAGTATCAACAGCAACCCAACCTCAATGCCAATATCGACCATGATTATCAAAATACAGTCAATATGAGTGATTATGAACGCCAACAGTATTATCTAACCCATAATAAAAATAATGCTTATCGTGCTGAAATGATCAAACAGAATTTCGATGCGCTAATACAACAACGAGAGAGAGGTGCAATCTCACAAAAGGAATATAAACAGCAATATATTAAATTACTGCAAGAGCATGAAAGGAACTATAACGTATATCCTCAAAGCTCAAAGACGACATTTTTTGAATTTGAACGCTAATAAAGCAATCGCTTTAACGCTTTAACGCTTTAAACAGTACAGCTTGGTAGTTGGTATTTGGCATTAGAGTTAGAATTAGAAACTCAATAAATGCTCTTGTTTCAATGATTTCAACTGCGCCTTACGCATAAAGCATAATGCTAAAATACCTATCTCAATTAAATGTTGCGAAAATTCAAAGCAATGATTGTTTTTCTATAGATTTTTGCTGTATGCTTATGGGCAACGAGAAAAAAAGTTTTTGTACCCTTCAAGATCACCACATTTCGTAGTTTTAGTCATAATCCTTCGTTTTATCAGATTTTAAGTTACATTCTTTATTTTCCAAGTTAACTTTTCATCATTTTTTTTCAAGATCAACGTTAGGATATATTATGTCTGATACAGTTAAAGGCACCGTAAAATGGTTTAACGAAACCAAAGGTTTTGGTTTTATTCAACAAGAATCTGGTCCAGATGTATTCGCTCACTTCAGCGAAATCAAAGGTTCTGGTTTCAAAACTTTGGCTGAAGGCCAAGCTGTTGAATTCAGCGTAAGTCAAGGCCCTAAAGGTCCAAATGCTGTGAACATCATTCCTCTCTAATGGAATGCTGACACACCTCAATATTCTCTACCGTACCGCGCTGTCATATCGGCACCTATTCGGTCAAAATACCCTATCTGAAGCATAGGGTATTTTTTTGTCTGTGCGGTCGCATTGTATTCATGATGGGGTACTGTTTACACTGGGTTTGGCTTCAGAATTTGCTTTAGGCTAAAAACTCAGCCAACGCGCTACGCTGAAAATGAAAGGGGGCGATAAGCGTGCCATTGCTGTTTTAAGTGCTGGAGCAAGGCTTGGATATCTTCTAGACGGCTATAATGCCCAAAACTAAAACGAATCGATTGCTTTGCCAACTCCGTAGAACGCCCTAAGGCCAATAGCACATAAGAAGGCGTCATTTGCTTTGAATTGCAAGCTGAACTGCTTGAAACTGCTGCTAAATTCTTAATTTGCTCAACCCACCATGCCGCATGCGGTCCATAAAAACTCATATTGAGATAATTGGCAACCTGATATGGCTCAGCAGCACCATTCAGCAATACTGGTGTTAATGCTTGTAATTCTTGTATAAGATAACGGCGAATCTGAGCGAGACGTTGTTGCTCTGCTTCAATACGTCCAGCAGCAAGACGATAGGCACTTCCCATCCCCACAATTTGATGGGTCGCCAATGTACCTGAGCGCAAACCACGCTCATGCCCACCGCCATGGACTTGAGCCTGTAAGCGTGCTTGCACAGCCTGTCGCACATACAAAGCACCAATGCCTTTGGGCCCATAGATTTTATGTGCCGATAAGCTCATTAAATCAATCTGCATCGCTTCTACGTCGACCCAACGTTTACCTACTGCCTGTGCAGCATCGACATGCAAGAGAATATCGTGTTGCTTGGCCAAGGCACCAATGGCTTGGATATCGGTCACGGTACCAAGCTCATTATTGACCATCATTAAAGAAATCAACACGGTATTCGGCTGTATTGCCGCAGCCACTTGCTGCACATCAATTAGACCGGTATTGGCTGCTGGGGCTAAATAGGTTACGGCAAAGCCTTGTCTTTCGAGTAATGCGCAGGTATCGAGTACCGACTTATGCTCTATCTGACTGGTAATAATATGTTTATGTTGATTTTTATATGCATCTAAAATGCCTTTTAAAGCTAAATTCGTAGCTTCTGTAGCACCTGAAGTCCAAATAATTTCTGCGGGCTGAGCATGTACTAAAGCGGCGACATCGGCTCTGGCCTGTTCTACGCGTTGTTCTGCAACTAAACCATATTGGTGTGAACGCGAAGCTGGATTGGCAAAATCTCCATCGATGTGTAAACATCGAATCATTTCTGTAGAGACTTCCGTTAATATTGGCGTTGTTGCTGCATAATCGAGATAAATAGGTTGGTTCATTATCTTCACCTGATTTGTTATTGTCATTTATTATAGATATAAATCAGTGCAGCTTACGCTTTTGGCTTATAGCATTTCATTACAAGGTCATTCGATTACATGCTAATCTTTGCACGATATAATCAAATAAAATCAGAATTTATAATAATACAATAAGCAAAAATAAATACCATGTGATCAAAATTTCATGACACATGGTAAAGCAATATACACCCCAAAACGCCAGATAATAGTGCTTGCGCGCATGCTTATTATAATACCCGCGATAAAAAATCACGCGTGCGTTGCTGCTCGGCTTGTTCTAAGATCTGCCGAGTATAGCCTTGTTCAATGACTCGCCCTTGATCCATAAAAACAATATAATCAGCAACTTCACGTGCAAAAGCAATTTCATGTGTTACGATCACTAAGGTTTTGCCTAACCGCGCTAAATCACGAATCACGTTAAGTACATCACCCACCAGCTCTGGATCTAAAGCAGAAGTCGGCTCATCAAATAAAATAACTTTGGGGTCTAATGCCAATGCACGTGCAATCGCGACTCGCTGTTGCTGACCTCCAGATAACTGTTTTGGCCATGCATTTATCTTGTCACTTAAACCAACAATCTCTAGTAATTGCTTCGCCTTATGAATGGCATCTGCCTTAGACAATAGTTTACGCGCAATAGGGGCTTCAATAATATTTTGCAACACGGTTAAATGTGGAAATAAATTAAAGTTTTGAAAAACATAACCTACCGACTCACGCTGTTTCAATAAATCTTTTTCTGCCAGCTCATAGAGTTTATTGCCCTTATTTTTATAGCCAATAAACTCACCATCAATTTGAATAAAACCATTATCAACTTTTTCTAGATGATTAATGGTACGTAATAGTGTCGTTTTACCTGAGCCAGATGGACCAATAATAACCGTCACTGAGCCACCCGGTATATTTAAAGAAATATCCTGCAGTGCCAAATGAGCACCATATTTTTTATAGACTTGGTTAATAATAATATTGCCACGTGCTGCCGTACTCACATGACTCGCATGGTTAAGATTCATGATTTTCCCTCACTGGACGAAGTGCCGCTGGGATTCTGACTTTCCAAGAATGTGCCCAATGGCTTGTAGATTTACGCTCACCGCGCGCCAAAATAGCTTCCAAATAATATTGCATCACGGCGAATATACTGGTGATGATGATGTACCATACTGCTGCAACCATTAATAATGGAATGACCTCTTGATTACGGTTGTAAATCATCTGCACGGTATAAAATAATTCAGGCATAGCCAATACATACACAATGGCCGTTCCTTTGGATAAACTAATACATTCATTGACGATGGCTGGTAAAATACCGCGAATCGCTTGGGGTAAAATAATCCGTGTAGTGCGTCGCCACCATGACAGTCCCAATGCGGACGAGGCTTCGACCTGACCATGATCTACCGCCAAAATACCACCTCGAATAACTTCTGCGGTATAAGCACTTTGGATCATTGCCAGCCCCACCAAAGCCGTGGTGAATTGATCTAGTGCATTAATGGTTTTTAGCTGACCAGCATGAATATCGGTAAACGGTATGCCCAAAGCAATATATTCATATAAATAAGAAAAGTTATATAAAATAATCAACACCACGATCAACGGCAAAGAACGGAATAACCAGATATAAGACCACGCCACTGAGCGAATGAGCCATGAAGAAGATAAACGCATCACCGCCAAAATACCGCCAATCACAAAGCTCAACAGCATGGCAAATACCGTGAGTTTAAGCGTGAGGTACAAACCATTTAAAATAGCTGGGTCAAAAAACCATTGTCTAAAAACCGGCCAACCCCATTTGGCATTAAAGAAAACCGATTCAATCAATAGTACGATCACAAAAATACAAACCACTATGCCGATATAACGCAGTGGGTTTTTAGTCGCAATAATCTGATAATTTTTTTCTGTAGACTTTGCTTCTTCTGTAGGTTTTGCTTCAGTAGGCGTTGCTTCTGTGGACTTTGCTTCTGTACGCTTTGTTAAAGACATCGTCATGCTCCCCTATAGTTTTTTTCTAAAAGGCAGCGAGCCTTGTAAGGGAGAATCAACCAATGCCTCAAAATCAAACTGCGTATTCAACTCAAACTGTGGGCTATAACCCAAGCTGAGATATAATTTAACCGCTGCCGTTTGTTTAAAGCCTGTCGTCAGATAAACCTGCTGATAACCCGCCAATTTGGCACGGCGTTCTAATTCCAAGACTATTTTTTGTGCCAGTCCTTGTTGTCTTAAATCATGCCGTGTCCAAATCCGTTTTAACTCCGCTGTTGCATGGTCAAAACGCTTATAAGCCCCCATCGCGATAATCTCCTGATTACGCTGCAAGGTAATAAATAAACCATCCGGAGGGGTATACCAGCTTGCAGGTTCTGCTTTATCAAGTGCTGACTTTTCGGCATATTGCTCGGCACAACCACGTTGTTGGAAAAAATCTCCATATATCGCAAAATATTCATCAAATAAACCATCGAGGTATGGTTTTACCCGCTGCGCGTTGACGGGAATATCCTGAAAGTTTTCACATAGGCTCTGCATGACTTAATCTCCAAAACCCAGCGGATTGATTTCAGACTGTTTTACCGCTTCTTCAGCAACACCCCAACGCGTCAAGACCTGATTAAATGCACCACTGGCAATCACACCATTTAAAGCTTCCTGTACGGCATAAACCAAGCCCGTATCTTTTTTGAGTGTCACCGCAATATCTGCGGTCTTTGGCCACCCGCCTTCGATATACCCAACCCGTTTAAAGTCCTGAGGATGACCTTTTACAATCCAAGAACCAGTTGAATTGGGTAATAAAAAGCTGTCTGCCCGACCTGACTGCAAAGCCAAGGTTGCTGCGGCAATATCTTGCAAATAAATCGGTGTTGCAGGTTTTAGACCTTTTTGTTTATTTTCTTCAATCCACGCCAATAAAATCTTTTCTTGATTGGTGCCTGCACCGACGATAACGTTGAGCCCTGCGACATCATCTGAGGTCTCAATCTTTGTGATTGAGCTTGTGCTTGCCGAGAAAAAACCAATCATATCTTTACGATAAGTCGCAAAATCAAACTTCTGCTTGCGTTCTTTGGTGACGGTTATATTGATTAAAGCAGCATCATATTTGCCAGAACTCACGCCCAATGGCCAATCTTCCCAAGAGCTTGGAATGACTTTTAACTTTAGTCCCAAACTGTCTGCAATCAAGCGTGCTGTGTCCACTTCTGTCCCAATATAGGTTTGATGATCTGCAGCCACGGCAGACAAAGGCGGAACATTTAAGGTTTGCACAGCAACCGTAAAATAACCAGCATGCACAAATTGGTAGTCCTTCGGAATTTTTGCAATCGCCGCCGCATTGGTTGCCACATGAATTGGCGTGCTATTTTGCAATAATATTTGTTCAGTCACGGAGACCGGTGCTGTCGTGCTAGAAGCTGTGCTGGCGCTTTGCTGTGTCACTTGCTCGCGCTGTTGCACCTGCGGATCGGATGATGAACTGCATGCACTCAAAACCAGACTGCTCAATAGCGCCGCGTATAAAGAATGATTAAACTGCATGCTCTAGCTCCTGTTGCGCCGCAGATACAAAACGATTTTCCGGTGCTGCCAAATGGAAACTTTCCCGTAGCGTACTGCCCTCATAGTCGCTACGAAAACGACCACGTTGTTGCAAAATCGGTAGCACTTGCGCGATAAAAGTGCTCAGTGTATGGGGGGTCAATGCCTGAATAATAAAACCATCTGCTGCACTCTGATCAACCCAATCAATCAATTGTGTCGCGACCTGTTCTGCTGTTCCCTTAAATTGCGGTAAAGGTGTTGCAACCCTGAGCGCCACTTCTCTTAAGCTATAAGCATTTTCTTTGGCTAATTTTTTAATCTCCTGCGTGGTACTTCGAAAACTATTTTCACCCAAATCCCCTAAGTCGGGAAAAGGTTCATCCAATGCATGTTGACTAAAATCATAATGTTCAAAATAACGCCCCAGATAATTTAGAGCATCGTCTATCGAGACCAAAGCTGCGGTTTGCTGGTATTGTGCAGCAATATCGGCATCGTCCTCGCCAATCAAAACAGGAATACCTTGAAAGACCAATAGTTCATCGGCTTTACGCCCATACTGTGCCAAGCGTTGTTTGACATCCGCATAGAAAGCCTGCGCTTCAGCCAAGGAGTTTTGATGGGTAAAAATTGCATCGGCATGTTTTGCCGCCAGCGTCTTGCCACTATCCGATGCACCGGCTTGAAACACAATGGGACGATGTTGCGGTGTTCTTTCTATATTGAGCGGTCCTGCAACATCAAAAAACTTACCGTGAAAATTTAGAGTATGTAATTTGCTGGCATCAAAAAACTGTCCTGTCGCTTTGTTACGTACAAATGCGCCTTGTTCCCATGAATCCCAAAGCCCTTTGACCACATCTAAATACTCATCGGCAATCTGATAACGTAAAGCATGTTCTGGATGTTGTGCTTTGGAAAAATTTTTTGCCGTTCCCTCTAAGGGCGTTGTCACCACATTCCAACCAGCACGACCAGCACTCAGATGGTCTAAACTGGCAAATTGCCGTGCCACGGTAAAGGGCTCACTATAAGAGGTCGATACCGTACCAACCAAACCAATATGCTGAGTCACACTCGCCAACGCTGACAACAAGGTCAAGGGCTCAAAGCGATTTAAAAAATGTGGAATAGACTTATCATTGATATATAAACCATCGGCAATAAAGACAAAATCAAATTTGGCCTGTTCGGCTTGAATCGCCAGTTTCTTAACAAAATCAAGATTAATACTGGCATCTGCAACCGCATCTGGATGGCGCCATGAGGCCATATTTCCACCGGCGCCCTGTAAAATGGTCCCGAGGTGTATCGTCTTTTGTGCTGACATAATGCGTAACTCCTATATTGCGTTCTTTTACATGCTTCGGCTCAACCTCTGCTCTGAACGCTTGCGTTATATTTTTGCTATACCGGCTTGCTCTACGTTTTGTGCTGACCGTTTATATAATGTTTGGGCTTAGATGATGTTTGGATAGATGTTGTTCTGGCGCACCGCTGTTGCTGTGTAGTTCCCATAAGGCTGCCTGTGCTAAGGCGGCAAAATATTGTGCTGCGGGATAAATCAATGCCTCATTGCCATGAAATTCGGGATGATGTAAACCATAGCTGCTGGCACTGCCAATACTGACAAAGGCACCGGGGATCTGCTCTAAATAGGCTGCAAAATCTTCACCGCCCAAATGTAAATCGGCTTGCTGTACCTGATAGCCCTGTTGTTCCGCCAGCGTTGTGGCAAAATCAGCCCAATGCGGATGATTGATAACTGCCGCAGGACCATGCTGCCAATCAATTTCGATCTCTACGCCATAGGCACTGGCGATGCCTGCTGCGATTTGTTTAAAGTGCTGTTCTACCAACTGCCGCGTTGCTTTACTGTGGGTTCTGGCAGTCCCCTCCAAACTGACTGTTGCCGGTAATACATTCCAAGTATTGCCCGCATGAATCTGGGTCACGCTGACAACACAAGTTTCTAAGGTATCGATACGACGACTGCTAATCGCTTGTAAGGCCACTACCAATTGGCTGGCAATATAAATTGCATCTTGTCCTTCATGCGGACGCCCAGCATGAGCCCCCTTGCCTTTCACCAACACATTAAATTTATCGACATTGGCATAAAAAGCGCCTTGCCGTGTTGCAAAATGTCCCAATGCTAAATTGGGCTCATTGTGCATGCCAAAAATTACATCGACATCGGTCAAAATACCTTGGGCTAACACCGCATAAGCACCGCTATAATTCTCTTCTGCAGGTTGAAAAATAATTCTGACCCGCCCTGACAAATTGTGTTCTTGCTGCTTCAATAAAATAGCCGCACCCAAGATCACAGCGGTATGCAGATCATGCCCACAGGCATGCATCACGCCTGCAACCGTCGACGTATGGTCATGCGAACTCTGTTCTTGAATCGGTAAAGCATCAAGGTCAGCACGCAATGCCACTACTGGCTGACCTTGACCAATATCGACCACCAAGCCGGTTGTGAGACCATACTGCTGGCTGCTTATGCCAAATTGTGCTAACCAATCTTGTAAACGTGCAGTGGTCTGATGTTCTTGCCCTGATAATTCTGGGAATTGGTGTAATTCACGACGCCATACTAAAAGCTGTTGCTGTAAATCGATGTTGGTCCTATGACTTGTCATTTTTTATCCTTAAATATATCCGTCTGATACTACAAATTTGTCAGGTCAATTTATGCCGCCAAGCGTGTGACAGCGACCAAGTCTTCAAGCATCTGTAAGCGCTGTGCATGTTGGGTTAAAGGAATTTCCACCATCAATTCATCGACTGCATATTGTTCTGCCAAAGCGACTAATTGTTGTTGCACGGCCAAAGCTGAGCCTTTCACAATGTTGAGAGCTTCTGGTTGTAAAGAAATAATCTCTGATTGTGCTTGCTGTGCAAATGCATAGCCCATCTGCTCACTGAGTAGCTTTACCCGCTGCCCATTGGCCAGATGTAAGCTCCAGACTGCTAACTTTTCCGCCCAATGCTCGGCCAACTGCTGATTTTCAGCCACAATCATTTGTACTGCGATAATGGCTTTATTGTGTTGTGGGTGACGATGTTGCGCACGGCGTTGGCGAAAGGCTTGTAATGCATCATGTAGCTGCTGTTGATTGGCATTTAAGTGCGCTGCGAAGACGAAATTCCACCCCAATTCTGCTGCCAAAACAGCGCTTTCAACACTCGCACCCAGTAAAAAAAGCTCGGCTGGCTGTTGTGCTAAAGGTGTCGCCGCAAGTGCGGATTCAGCTGCTAACTGTTGCGCTTGAATAGCTGGTTTTTGAATGGTTGGCTCTTGAACGACTTGCTTCTGAACGACCTGCTCTTGAACGACTTGTTTTTGAACGGTTGGCTCTTGAACCGCTGGCGCTTGGATGTACTGCTGAACTTGGAGCAACTGTTGTTTAAAATCGCCTTTTTTGACTTGATCCAGACCCTGTTGTAGGGCTTGGGTCGATTGTGGTAATCCACCTGGTGCTTTACCAATGCCGAGGTCGATACGCCCAGCCGCCAATGCTGACAATACATTAAAATTTTCAGCCACTTTATAGGGGCTATAATGCTGCAACATGACACCACCAGAGCCTAATCGAATCTGCTCGGTCTGTTGGATCAGCCAAGCAATCATTAATTCTGGTGATGGGCTAGCGTATTGTGAACTATGATGATGTTCTGCAACCCAATAACGGTAAAACCCCAGACTTTCTACTTTCTGTGCAATCTCTGCTGCATTGTGCAGTGCTTGTTCTGCTGTTAATCCTTTTTCAATTGGGCATTTATCTAAAAAACTTAATTTTAACGTCATGACCAGACTCGGTTATAATCTTGCACTCAGTTGTACCGCTTTATTTTTAATTTTATAAATATTAAATAATGGCTAAGTTATCTAAAAAAACACAAAAAATATTCTATTTAAATATGTTTAAAGTCAATTTAAAGATATAGCCAATCTGGATTTATATTGTTATTTAACTTATTTATAAATTTAAAATCACCCCATTATGATCCAATAACCTCAAAATAGGATCAACAAAACTAAAATGCGATTTATATTACAGATATTATCATTATATTTATTTATTCATGCCTTACCCAGTCAAGCTGAGATCAGTTTAATGCAACAAGATGATATTTTAAAAACAGGAGACCATTTTCAACTGACCACATCAGGCAGTTTAAGATTACAGGCACTCAATTTTGAGCATTATAATGCTGCCAATGCAACGCAAAAATATCAACGCAATGGTTATAGCGCTGCGAGTCGGATCTACCTCGATGCACATTATCAAGCCACACCGAATATCGGTGTATTGGCAGAATATGAAACCTATATCAACCCTGCCAAGATTCTCGACTGGCAAGGACATTACAGCACGCAAGATCATTCTCTAGATACAGTGCAGGCTTATTTTGGCGTGGCACATAAAGACTATGGCACACTCAAATATGGAAAGCTCTCTAGTATTTATTATGATGTTGTCGGCAGCAAAACCGATCTTTGGGATTACGCCCCCTTGGCTCAACCCGCCACATGGAGTAGTCACAGTTATTATGATGGGTCAGCTGTATCACGCAAAACTTTACGCTATGAAAAAGAAATTGCACCCTTGACCGTATACGCAGCCTATCTCTTTAAAGATCAAACAAATACAAATCAAGAAATTGAATACAAAAGAGATTATGGCTTAGCCTTGGCCACAGACCTTAAGATCACCCCGACCTTATCATGGGCAGTGGCATGGCAACATAATAAAGCTGAGCTCTATGCACACCCAACAGCACAACATGTGCAATATCATCAAAATATTATTGGCAGCTCAATTTTTTATTTAAAAGATCCGTGGATGCTTGGGCTTGGCGTGGGCTGGTATCATAATGTTCACCCCAGTAATCGCTTAGATCAACAACAGCATTTTGATCCGGCTGAATTTTTAAACACTCAGTCTTATGGTCTGGAATATTATCTAGGATACAAAATACCGATCCAGCAAGCAGGTATACAATTTATTCGTCCCTACATCATGGGAGATCGTTTTGCTTATCGTACTGGTCGTCAGTTTTATCGACAAGATTATGGTTTAGGGCTCGCGATTCGTTTTAAATATGGTTTTGGCTTTGATATTGAGCATTTTAAAACCAAGGATTCTTTCAACACCCCCGATATGAATTTATTTCGTTTACGTTATGAATTTTAATTTAAGACATGTCGAGCATAGGGCTACTCGACATTTTATGCAAAAATTTATATTTTAAATTTAAATATTGCACTACTCCTTTAAACAGTACGCCATAATCAAAACTAAAATAAATTAATCTACAAGACACAGATCAAGATCCTAAAAAAATTAATCAATTAAACTATGCCTATTAAATAAAAGTTTATAAAAAATATGCAGATAAGTTAATCAAGATATCTTCTATTTAAACTTAAGCTTTCAACAGCATAAATGCTTATGCTGTACAGCAACTTTTAAATTTATCGAACAGGATTATCTATGGCTATTGTCCTTTGGGGGCGTCCCAATTCACTCAATGTACACAAAATTTTATGGCTTGCTGCGGAGTTAGAACTCGACTTTGAACATATTTATGCTGGTCAGCACTATGGTTTAATCGATCAACCCGAATTTCTAGCCCGCAATCCCAATGGGCTCATTCCCGTACTACAAGACCACGAGACAGTTCTCTGGGAATCGCATACAATTTTACGTTATCTTACCGAGGTCTATGGTCAAGATAGCGTGTGGATTGCCAACCCACAGCAGCGTTTTCAGGCTGAAAAATGGCTAGACTGGTATCTCACCACCATCTTCCCTGTCTTTTCTATTCTTTTTCGGCACTTGGTACGTTTACCCGCCGAACAACGTGATCTAGCGGCCATCGCACAGGCGAGCGTAGAACTGGAAAAATTGTTTGATATTCTGGATGGCATCTTGAGCAAACAAACGTATCTCTCTGGTCAGCAATTTGGTATCGCCGACATTCCATTGGGACTGGCGGTGCATCACTGGTTTAATTTTGATATCCCACGTCAACATCCGCAGCCCCATTTAAAAGCTTGGATTGAGAAAATTAGAGCACGCCCTTATTTTCTCAAAATCGCGACAGTACTGTAAGTTCAATCTGACAGTCACTACAAATTCAATCTGGCAGTTATCAGTAATCACTCTCAATCGCCCGCATGACTGTCAGGCCTTAGGGTTCCGTTGCGATGGCAACTTTAAAATCAGCAAGTTGAGGCGGTCGAACGGCTTGGTCTGTTTGTGGGGGTGCGACGGGAACCCACTGATAAGCTACAGGGGTCGCACGATATAGACCATTACTGGCGGGTCGCCCTGCTTTCGCCTCAGCAAAAAATGGGCTGACATATTCCCAAACGATTTCACCCTGTGGCGTGATTTGGAATATCCGTCCTGTTTGCCCCTCGGTAATGCTGGTATTTCCATTCGGCAAACGACGAGCCAAACTGGTAAAGGCACTAAAGAATGAAGTGCCAGGGCGATATTCCCACACAATTTGTTTGCTCTGTGGATTAATCTCCACCACACGAGAAGCCCCCGTGGCTACTTGATAGGACACCGCGGGATAACCTGAACCACCTTGATTATCAAAGACCAAGATATTGCCAGCCCCCGGTAAACCTTTGCCAATCATTTTTGCATCATGCAAACCACTGAGCTGATCTACTGCGCGTGGCAACTGAGATTTATCAGCAAAAGGATTTTTTAATTCAGCAGAGGGATAATTCGGTCCGATACGCCAAACGATTTGCTTGGTTTTTTTATCAATAATGGCGATAAAATTGGCCTGGCGTGAATCGATAATAATATTATCGGGATGGAAGCGCTGATCACCAGCGTCATACCACGGATTTTCGCCCAAGCTTCGCGCATTATTCAAATGTAAATAATCGGCTAAATCGGTTTGTTGAACCAATTTTAGTTGTTCTGGACTAAAACCCAACTCAGCTAAATGTTCTGACGCCAGCCATTGCCACAGCACTTGACCCGTTGCATCCACCTCATAAATCACATCATCAACCAATTGCGGCAATTTAAAACCTGCAATGGCATGGATTTTATTAGCCAACAATAAGGTATTGCCATTATTTAAACGCTCAATCTCATGATGTTGGTGGGCGTGGCTTGCCGCATCTGGACCGGACCATTGCCATAGCACCTTGCCCTGCCAATCTAGTTCAGCCACGCTGTGGTTATTGACCCCATTACCATAGGCATGTGGGTCTTTATCTGGGCGTTCTTTGAGCTGTACAAAGATATGCCCTAAAGCGCCCTTATTCACGGCGGGATTAATCACCTCTGTCGGGAATCCTTTATACGGCCACTGTTTTACCACTTGACCATTCATATCAATTAAATAACTTTTCTGGTCGGCTGCACTAAAGACCGTATAATGCTTCCAAGCTTTTTCTGGCTGATAAATCGTTACCCCTGTAGGATATACCGATGGTGCACTGTGTACGGCATTGCTCAACCATAATCCCAGCCCCAAGGCAAAAATATACTTTTTCATCAATCTAATATCCTGCAAAATTCTTTAAAAATCGTATTTAATATTGAGACTCAAGGTACGTGGTGCAGCAACACTGAGTGCATTACTCGATGCCAACCAGTATTTTTTGTCGAATAAATTATTAATCTCAGCACGGTAAGTCAGTTGCTGCTCTCCTAAGGGTACTCGGTAACTCAGTCCGATATTCACCACCTCGAAGGTCGGCACTTTAAGACGATTGGCAGCATCAATATATTGACTGCCGATATACTGCACATTGCCATGCAGTTTTAAACCCGGAATCGCTTCAATCTTTTGTTCAGCACCCAAATTGGCTTGAATACGTGCCACTGCCGCAGGTCTATTCCCAATGAGTTGTGCTTCTGCTTCTTTATATTCTGCATCTAAAAAGGTTGCACTGGCATTGAGTCGTAAACTCGGTGTCGGCTGATAATGCCCAGCCAGCTCAAAACCGTCATATGTTACTTGACCATCGGCAATATAATAATTCTCAGCATTGGCATAGCCCATGCCCTTTTCAATCCGGAAAAGTGCAGACGTTAAAGCCCAATTTTGATATTCCGCTTTTAGTCCTAACTCATATTGTTTACTTTCTAGCGGGCTTAACTGTGCATAAGCATTGGCATAGGTACTGCCCACATAACCACCATCATCCAATGCCTCAACATAACTGGCATATAAGGTGGTATTTTTATTGGGATAAAATAATAATGCTGCAGTGGGTGATAATGGCTTTTCACGATAATGATTACGCAGTTTGCCTGAAACAAAATAATTTTTATTTTCATAATCAAACTTACGTAAGCCCAGCAATAAAGACCACTGCTCATGAATACTCAAAGTATCACTAAAATAAACAGAGCGCGTTTCCCAGTCAGAAATTCTAAAATACTCTCGTGGTGAATCACCGTCATAATGCAGTGCTAAGCTCCCCGCATAAATATTGCCACTGGGCAAAACCCCTCCAGCTGGATAGACATGATTTTGACCGCCCGTATTGAGGTCTGGATCAATATTGGGATCACCAATATTTAAATCACGGCTTTGCGTTTGCCGTTCTAGCCCCGTGACAATCTTGTGTTTTAGCCAGCCTGTTTGCCATTCACCTTCTAAACGTAATTGCCAAGAATCATATTGCAAAGTTGGTCGATAAAACTGCCGTAATGCCAGATGATAATCACCCTGTTCATTCACTAGATGTAGCGTCTCATCACGTGATTCTATACGCTTAAAAGTATGCGCATAACTCGCATCAAGCCGCCAAAGATCATTAATTTGCCAGTTTAAACCCGTCGATAATGCCCATAAGTCAGAGTCATAATAGGATTGATCATATGCTGTGAGATTCTTAGCACCACTGATCGCCTTCGGTAGCGCATCGCCTTGATAAGCATAGGCACCCGCTCCCGCGACACTATAGCTACTAATTCCGCCTTTTAAATCACGCTGTTGATATAAACCATTGGCACGCCAGACTAGGTTTGGTGTGATTTGTGCATCAAATGCGGCAGATATGGCTTGTCGCTCTAGATCTGTACCATTAAAAGTTTGACCCTTTTCATTGACCACATTAAAACGATAGCCATAACGTTCATCCGAACCTAGACGGCCGCCAGTATCGGCATGGACAGTCACTATACTGTCCGAGCGATAGCCAATAGACAGCGCGCTTTGCGTGTCATCTGTGGGTTTTTTCGTGATGTAATTGAGCGTCCCCCCAGGTGAGCCAATCCCATATAAAAACCCTGTCGCCCCCTTCAATAATTGTACTTCTTGAAATAATTCTAATGGCAACTCAACACTGGCCATCTGAAAAGGATGACCATCAATTTTATAGCCATTGACAAAATCTAGGCTTAAACCACGCACCGATAATGCATGTGAATTGATGGCATAACTGTTTCCTTGCGCAGCAACACCCGCTTCATTGGCAAATAACTGTCCTAATGATTTCGCTTGCTGTTCTTCAATTTGCTTGCTATCAATTTGTTGAATTGAAAAAGGTGTTTCGCGCGCACTCCGGGCACCCAAAGTCCCTGCAGCAACAACAGCTTTCTTTTGCGCAGTCGCCACAATGGTGGGTAATTCAATAACATCTTGTTCTAAAACTGGACTTGTAGCGCTTGTCTGCGACGCAGCTTGCTCAGCATAACCAGTGCTGGCGACGGAGATCCCCAAGCAAATCAATCCAATGCTACGAGATAAAGGATTGAGTCGTCTGAGATTCAATGGCTTGAGGCTCGGTTTTTTTAACTTCGGTTTTTTAAAATTCGGCTTTTTAAAGTTGAGTTGTTTAAAATTGAATTGTTTAAAATTGAATTGTTTAAAAGATTGCTTCACATCCATTCGATAAGGTGTAAAGCGCTGTCGATCAATCATATCAGCATCCCCCATTTGTTAGGGATTTATGCTAATCAACTCAAATGGCCAATACTGTTCACGACATGACTGTTGTCATGAGGAATTCATCTTTGAATATCAGAATAATGCACTAGCTATTGATGAAAAAATTATGCTTTTGAATGGCATATTAAAAAAGCCCCGACATCCTGTCGGGGCTTTCTGGTATTTGTTACTCTGGCAAGACTCCTTGTCGTACCTTTGCATCCATGTTATTTGATCTATTGTTTTTATTATCCAGTGCATCCTGCGCTGTATGTAGCCATATTAAGTCTTTCGTTCAAGTCTGCCTATTGGCAATTTTCTTGAATCCTTGTAAGCAAAAACCTACATCAATAGTTACTGCTGTACGCCGGTTTTAACTGCGGCAATTTGCTGCTCCGCACTTAACTCAGTCCAAGCGCGCTCCACCCAGCTCGTATCTGCCCACTGGCTGACCTGAAAAGGTTGATGGATCAGCTGCGCTGCCGCCGCAGCATCGACACTGCGTTGCAACTGTTGCAGATATGCGGCATCCAAACGCGGTTGATAAATCTGCCCCAATGCAATGCCTTCCAAATAGCGTTGATATAAATCATTGGGATAATTAGCATTTTTTGTCACTAGCTGGATGGCAACCTGACGATTTTTTTCATCAGCAGTCCAAGCATAGGCTTTGAGCACCGCATTGACCAGACGTTGACTCAGTGCCGGATTTTGCTGTAGAAAATCGTTCCGAGCGACCAAGCCCGACAAAATAGCACCACGACCATCCTGCGTATCGCGTGTGCTAAAAGGAATATCGATCAAACCTTGTTTTTGTAGCGCCAGCATCGGAATAATGCCCCAACCCGCATCGATTTGCTTGGATGCCAAGGCGGCATTCGTGGCTGGAATATCTAGATTGACAATGCGGAAATCTGAACGCTTATAGCCCTGACTTTCGATAAACTGTGCAAAAGACAGCTGAAAAGCAGTGCCTTGCCATACAGCAATGCGTTTGCCTTTTAATTGTTCTAAGCTCTGATAATTATGCCCCTTCAAAACCCCCAAATACACATCAGTACCA
Source organism: Acinetobacter larvae (assembly GCF_001704115.1). Classification (NCBI taxonomy): domain Bacteria; kingdom Pseudomonadati; phylum Pseudomonadota; class Gammaproteobacteria; order Moraxellales; family Moraxellaceae; genus Acinetobacter; species Acinetobacter larvae. Next base: position 198,021 of record NZ_CP016895.1, on the reverse strand, counting down.
CGCCCCATCGCCGCAATGAGTCTGGTATCTAAACCATTGGCCTTGCCAATAATGGCAGCTAAATCACCCAAAAAAGCAAAGTCTAACTGTTTATTAGCCAAAGCCTCATTAATCGCAGGTCCAGCCCCCTTAAAAAATTTCCATTCAACCTGAATATGATCTTTGGCAAATTCTTGTTCTAGTATTTTATGGGTATATAAATAGTCCACGACAATATTGGCACTACTGCTATTTTTACCCGCACTCAAATCGGGAACCGCAATCACAATTTTTGTACTGTTGGGCGATGCGCTTGTAGCGCGCTGATGCGTCTCGGTGCCCTGTTGTGCTTGTGGTTTAAAAATCAAAAATAAAAGCAGTAACAGGCTAAATACTGCAAAGGTCCAATAATGGGTTGGCTTTTTTGTGCTGAGCATAATCATTCCATTAGGGCATCGAAAACATAAATATCAATTGCTTGATCCGAAAAGCTTGATCTACAAAGCTCGGTCTAGAAAGATTGTCTATGCGCCAGCATCGCTGATCTAGTGTAAATCAGACTAAGGATAGCGTTTTATATGATTCTTTTATGCGCATAATGCATATCATTTTTTTAACTAATCATAGCGAGATTAACTGTTTGAGCATGCTGCCACAGCACGATATATTGCAAAGTTCTTCACTTTTATGGGTCTTTCTCTATGTTAAATTCAGCGAACCCAATTTCTCTTTATCAGGCTGAAATTCTGCGTCTGCCCAAAAATAATTGCTCAACAGCGGACTACATTCAACGCGCACTCAAGATCCTACAAAATTATAATTTTCTACAGCACTTAAGCGCCAGTGAACATGCTTTATTGTTAAATCATTTAAAAATTAAACGCTATGTACATCATCAGGTGATTTACCATCAAAATCAGCCCAGTAATGAAGTAATGATTATTATTGATGGCACACTCAAACTCGGTTGGCATGTGCCAAATGCTCAATATCATACCGATAGCTTTATTCCTTCGGGTACCATGATTAATATCGTGCCGGTGATTACCCAGCAACCCCTGATGCATGAATATATCGCCCAAGGCAGCACCATCGTTGCCAACCTCGCGGGGGATATGATGAGAGAGATTTTACAGCACAATGCCCGCGCGCAATATGCGCTATTCAATATCATCTGTGTCCGCACACAGCTACAACGTGCCAATGCTGTCTTTGCCTCAACCCTATCTTTGCGTACTCGCTTAGTCAAAGAGATCTTATTTTTGATTCATTATCATTTTTATCGTGATGATATTAAATTAAACCAGGCCAATTTTGCTGAGCTTTTACAAAGTACACGACAGAAAATAAATAAAGAATTTGCCTACTTGGTGCAACAAGGCTTGGTCGAGGTAAAATATAACCGCATCCGAATACTAGACTATGCTGGCTTAAAACAATTAAGTGAACATGCCAACCCTGTTGCCACAACAGAGTTTATTTAACCTGAAATGACGTGCAAACCCAGTGTTATGATCTTTCAAGCAGAGCATTTTTCCCTGCGGTGGAAAAACCTGAGCTTGTAAAGAGCTACAGTATGACAAGCATGACCAGATCGGGGCTTAACTTTGATGATTACGCCACGATGATGCATATATCTCAAGCTTAGTCCCAGTCCACGCCAAGAATGCACCTAAAATCGCCACCAATACCGTTGCCGCAATGACTTTGTCCATTTCAAAATGTTGTTGTGCAGACATCATATAGGTACCCACGCCGATCCCTGATCCCATCAGATATTCAACCCCAAAAGATGCCATCCATGCATATAGCAATGCAATCCTCAAACCAGCAAAAACAGCCGGGCTAATTGAAGGTAAAACCAAATATATTAATCGTTGCCAATAATTTAGCTGCAAAATAGCTGTCACATCAAATAGCTGTTGCGACAGCCCTTGTACCCCACGCCATGTCGCAATATAAAAAGGGAAAAAAGTTGCCAAGGATACAAAGACCAACTTGGCTTGATCCCCCAGACCGAACCAAGCTGTAATTAAGGGAATCCAAGCAAAAATGGCAATCAAACGCAGTACATTGAGGCTCGGGGCAACAAACGGCTCCAACTGCTGATTGAGTCCTAACCATAAGCCCGCTGCAATACCCAAAACCCCACCCACCAAGAAACCAACCACAGCACGGTAAAGACTATGGTGTAAGGCATGTAAAAGTGAGCCCTCTGTCAGCTCTTGCCATAAACAATGCAGTACCTGTTCAGGTGCTGGTAATAGCTGTGCATCAAACCAGTATAGATGACTGCCGACACGCCACAGCACCAGCAAGAGCAATGGCACGATCAGCTTCAGTGCATAATCGGACCAGACAGTCCTTGCAGATTTGTTGTGCCAGATACTTAAGGCTGCGGGAGGCCAATACACAACTTTTTGTTCTAAGCGATAAAATAACGCATCCAATAACACACCGATGAGAGCAATCGCTGCAATACAGACAAATACCACATCGAGCTGAAACAGTTGCCGACTATTGACCATCAAATAGCCAATACCATCCGAGGAAGCAAGCAATTCAACTGCAATCAAGGTCGTCCACGATGCAGCAACCGCTAAGCGCAGCCCAGTCATAAAAGCAGGCAATATGGCGGGTAAAAGTAATTTACGAAAGCGTTGATAGGGGGAAAGTTGTAAGACCTGTGCCATTTCCTGCAACGATGGCGGAATATCCCTTACCGCACTATGACAATGGATCACAATTGGAATCAAGCTTGCTTTAAAGATCAAAAAAACTTTAAGGCTATTTTCAATCCCCAACCACATCATCAAAATAGGCAGCCAAGCCAAGGTTGGAATCAAGGCCAGTGCATAAAAAATGGGTGAAACCAATTTATCTAACCAGTGTATTCGCCCTAAAGCCATCCCAATCACTAGCCCAGCCAATACACCCGAGATCATTCCGAGTAATAAACGCTCCAAGCTCAAGCCCACATGCCAGAGTAAATCTGCTTGTAATAACTGCCACGCACTGTGAAAAGTCTGTTGCGGGCTGGGTAAAATTTGACTCGGCATCCAATGTAAATTGGCGGCACACCACCATAAAATAAAGATCACCAGAGGCAACAGCAGTGGCGTGACAAGTCGACTCAAAAGCGCGTTGTAATGCTTTATCTGTCGCAATAACGGTTTGGGCTGGGCACTGTTTTCAAGTGCCTTGCGATGCAATGTTGTCATATCAACTCACAGGGCATGGGGCATGGAAAGAAGTTTAAATAGCCATATCGCGCTGGCAATGTAGTCAGCGCAGTAGCTTAAGTCTCGGCATTCGCCACTAAGGGTTGGTATTGGTTATTAATCAGGGGATTACGCGCTTCAGCACTTTCCACCACGCCATTTTCCTGCACATAGACCGCCCAATGCGCCAACAGCTCTTGTAGTTTTTCAGGATATCGTTCTGCCAAATCTTCGACTTCGCCTTGATCACTGGCTAAATGAAAGAGTTGCCAACGGTTTGGACCATTCGGTGCCGGAATAAAGAGAGCCTTCCAATCTCCTTGGCGCAATGCTTTTTGGCCAAATAACTCCCATCCGGTAATATGCTCAGCACTGTGAATATAATCTTGTTGTTGCTGCAAATAAGGCAAAATAGAACGCCCGCGTAACGGTGCCAGCTCACGTCCTTGGTAACTTGTACCCGGATGTTCAACACCGATTAAATCTAAAATCGTGGGTAATAAATCCATAACAGTCAAAAATTCATGACTAATCTGCTGCTGCCGCGCCAAGGCTGGATAATGTATAAAAGAGACGGTGCGAATCCCTCCTTCACTGGTATGCGCTTTATATAAACGCGACGGTGCAGTGGCAGCTTGTGCCCAATGTTCACCATACCAAACATAAGAATTCGCACGACCAATATTATCCAGTGAATTATCATAATAATCCGCAATGACCTGACTTAAATTGGGACCAAAAGCAGGCAATGCCTCTAACTGTGCGCCTTCTGCGCCATTATCCGAAAGGAAAATAATTAGGGTATGCTCTAACTGTTGTTGTTCACGCAAATAGTCGATGACCCGCCCGACATTTTGATCCATGCGATCGACCATGGCGGCATAGACTTCCATGGTCCGTGCCGAACGTTGTCGTTCTTCCTCAGAGAGCTGTTGCCAAAAAGGCGTGCGTGCCAAGACTGGGTGTACCGTGGCATCTGCTTCAACCAAGCCCAAGGCTTTTAAACGCTCTAAACGCTCTAAACGTAAAGCATTGGGTCCAGCATCATAGCGACCACGGTATTTGTCGACATCTTCTTTGGGGGCTTGCAATGGCCAATGCGGCGCAGAAAAAGGTAAATAGGCAAAAAATGGACGATCTCCTCGCGCCTGATTATCTGCCAAAAATTCGAGTAATCGGTCGGTGAAATAATCTGAAGAATAAAAGCCTGCTGGCAATTCTTCTGCAAAATGATCATCTTCACTGTATAAGCCTCGCGTCGATTTTAAAATACGCGGGATTTTCTCTGCGGGAATATCTGCTTCAAATAAATAATGATTGGCAGCACCGGGCAATAGTGCAAAAGAACGCTGAAAACCTTTCTGACTCGGGAAATGCTCTGGGGTGAGTCCCAAATGCCATTTACCCGACATCACGGTATAATAACCAGCATCTTGTAACAGTGCCGGCAATGCCGCAACTTTATGATTTAAATAGCCTTCATAGCCAGGCTGTCCCACATGTTCCGGGGCAACTTTTTCAGCCATGGTGCCCAGCCCCACCAAGTGATGATCTGTTCCAGACAGCAACATCGAACGTGTCGGTGAACAAGCCGATGCGGTATGGAAATCGGTTAGGCGTAGACCCTGCGTTGCCAGTTGATCTAGGTGAGGAGTTGCAATTTCTCCACCAAAGGCACCCAGATCTGAAAAACCTAAGTCATCGGCGACAATCAATAAAATATTCGGGCGTTGCGGTGCTGAAATGCTCATCGTTCTGCTGCTCAATGTTATTTTGAGCTATCCTCGCAAAATCAACAGCCACTTTCAGTGTCAGAAGAGACTATGTATCGATCTAAAATCGATAAACTTATCTCTATCTCCTCATAAGCTGCTGAGCCAGTCCGCACCAGCTCAACACAACGTCAACACATGCTTTACACGCCAGCCTTATCTTATTTAGCAGATATGAGTGCATCATTCGGCTGGTGTAAGTGCGTCCAAGAACCAAATATAGTCGGCATGTGCCGCGTCAATCTCGGTACCTTCTTCAGTCAAAACCACTACTTTCACTTGACCCGCTTGCGGCTGGTCAGCCAAATATAACGGCACACCCAACAGTTTTGACGTGTGAATCGAACCTGCAATCAACCATGCCGGTTTGGGTGCGGCAAGCAGAGTTTTCGCCATAAAGTCATCTTTAAACTGTTGCTTACCCACCAAAGCATGCTGCGGACCAACGCCCATGATTTGTCCCAAAGCCTGACGCACTTCTATTGATTGTGCCAACGCTGCACTAGGCATAAATGCTCCTGCGGCCTGTACATCTTCACGATTCGGGTTGGCAGCCAGTACAGCTGGTTTTTGGTACATGATTAAATTCATCACCTGCTGATAACGCGCCCAAGGCCAAGCCTCATTCCAACCTAGTTTTTGGGCGAGATTACGTTGCCCAGATTTGCCGCCTTTGGCCAACCACCTTTGCACTGTATCGACTTGTTTCTGTTGCGATGGTGTCAACATCTCCAACAAGACTGAGCCGTGTTGACGTGCGGTGGCACTGTCTGCCAGCAACCGATACTCAGCCTGATGATGTGCAGAATCATCATGTTTTTCACCGATTAAAACAATATCGGCTTGGCTGAGGGCAGCCACCAATTCAACCTGACTAATATTTTTTTGCTGTTCCCGATCATAAATATGCGCGGAAAAACTTTGTACACTGTGCAGACATAAAGCAACGATGGCACAGACCCTATAAGCACTTCTTTTTAACCCGTGTTGCATCTCGACCCTCGGCAAAAATATGATGATAGTTTAGAAATTAACAGTGATCCCAGCAGACAGGGTCCGTCCACGTCCAGTACCTTGGTTGGCCCAAGTATTACTGGTATTCCCAGTTCCAATGGTGCCACCGCTGGCTGGATAGTTGTACACGCGGTTGGTCACATTCTCGACATCAAAGAATAACTGGGTATGTGGATTAAATTGATATTTCAAAAATACATTGGCCAAGATCGGTGATGCCTTAATCTGGGTGGTGAGCTGAGCATCTAAGTCAGTATCTACCCCATCCGCCACGGTATCTTGTCCGGTATAGCTGAGCTTTAATCCCGCCAAGAGACGATGATCAAACCAATAGCTTCCCAACTCTAAGCCCCAATAAGATGATGGCAAATTGTTTAAATGTGAGAAGCCCATATCGGCTAAATAGTTGATTGGAAAATCAGTTTTGGTTTTACTATAACTCAAACGCGCATAGCCTAGACCCGTTTGATAGGACATTTCCAGTTCATAACCATCCATTTTGGTGGTATCTGCGACATTGTGATATATCCGCACAGATTCATAGTAGCTATCATTTTGCATCATTTCGTTGAAATCACATTGAAAAACCGTATCCTCCATACAAAGATAGAAGTTGTCCTCAACAATATAATTTTTGACGCGGTTATTAAAATAATTCAACTTGGCTTTAAAAATATCATCCTCGCGAAAAATACCTGATTGGATAATATTAATCCCCACATCGCGGTTTTCAGATTCTTCACCTTTTAAGAAAGGGTTAATCGAAAACGGCGCGCCTGGGTTACTGGCATACATCACTTCATTGACATTGGGGCTACGACTGGTCAAGGCATAGCTGCCATACAATTGCAACCAATCGCTAAAACGATAAGCCAAACGAATGTGTGGATTAAAATGCGATTCTTTACGGCTAAAATCGACATCGCCACCTTTGGGGAAAATCACTTCAGTTTCGACATCAACAGGTGGCAGATAACCTTTAATTTCATAGTTTTCTTTTCTTAAACCTGTCTGTACACTGAAGCGTCCGAGGTCTAAGGCTGCATCTATAAAATAACTTTGAATATTTTGCTGCCCCTCAACAATACCACTATACTCGGTATCGTTATATTCTTGTGGTTTACTACTCTGATAACGGTTACGTAGCAACTTGGCACCATAATGTAGGTCTAAATTGCTGGGACCAAACTCGAAACTTGAGGTATTTTCCACATTAAAAGTCAACGCCGGGTTCTTGGTTTTACGTCCGGCATTTTGACTACTATGGCTGCCATCATCGATATATTCTTGTTCAGCCACATTATAAGAACTACTAAATTTAAAATTAACCCAATCAGACAAAGGATTATATTTATATTCAAATAACCCCATTTGGGTATCGATTTGCAATGGGGTATGGTTATTTGAGATCTCACTATCGTTGGTGATATAACTCAATAAAAAGTGATGATAGGCATTGGGGCTAAACTCAACTTTACTGAGCAATGAGCGCGCTTGCGACCCTGCATCTTGTGCCAGCCCTTCAGAAAACTTATCACCCGCCACTTTCTCACCAGCGCCATTTTTATAGCCATATTTATTTTTAGCGCTAAAAGCAAGCGTGGCGGCGACATTGGCGTCATTGGCAAAACGATGACGCATTGCTGTGGCGAGCATACCATTTTCACCATAGCCATTATCACCACTACGCAACACAATCCGTGCACCATAATGCTGACCCTCCTTGATCAAATCATCCGCATTAATGGTTCTAAAATTGACACTCCCCGCCAACGCATTGGCACCTGCTGCACCGGATACACTGCCTTTTTCAATATCTACACCCGCCACAAAATTTTCATCAATATACGTGGTATTCCCATTCCAGCCATGCGGTGTCGATTGATAAAACGTTTGGCTTACCCCATCGATGGTGGTATTGACGCGTCCCAATCCTTCTAGACCACGAAGATTGACCGCGATGCCGCCTTGACCAATATCATGCTGAGTAAAACTACCCGGCATATCACGTAATACGCTATTGAGATCACGACCAAACTCATCTGCTCCACGCTGACTCGCAGCACCAGCTTGATCAAATGCATCTTTGGCTTTCAAATGAATGGTCGACAATTTGACCGGTTTAACCGGATCTGTATTGTTCTGCGTAGATTGAGTTTGAGTGACTTCTTCTTGCTGTTCAGCTTGAGCATTGCTGAGTTGCTCTGCTGCGTGCACCGCAGCTGAGGTGCTGGCGACACAAAGCAATAAGCCAGAAAGTGGGCTTGCTTTTTGCATAATGAAATAACCTAGACGTGTGTGTAGATGGCATCGGCTCAAAGCGCCGATGCTTACACTCAAATGGAAGATATAAAATAAAATTTAAAACGCTAAAACCGGATTTACGACACGGCGTTCTACTCAGCCAGCTACGCTGGAGTCAGGTTTAAAACTGACTGAGCTAAGCGTTGCTAAATCTAAGTTCTTAAAATAACGACATAAAAATTAACGACATAAAAATTAAAGAATTAACGTACTTCACCGCGAATTAATTCGCTGTTCAGCAGTTGTTTGGCTTGCTGATAACGTTGTTGGTCACTGAGTTTTTTGCCTTGTAGCGCTTCTGCTTGATCTAAGAAGGCAATATAGTGCGGCTTACGCGGTTCTACATCTTTGACTTCAGGTGAACGTAGTGCAATGGTGAAATTATTGCTTAAAGCCTGATTCCATAATTTGCGTACTTGTGCCCAATAGGCTTGATTGGCTTGCCAATATTGCGTGACAGCATGATCATCAATGGCAGCATCTTGGGTATAGCGGTTTATACCCACTTCACGTACCACACTCTGCTGTTGCGCGGTCTGATATTTCCAGTTTTCTTCTTCTTGTACCCAACCTTGAGGGGTAATGACATGGCGATTAATCGATTTCATTAAATCATAGTCATCACGTTTGCTATATTCACGACGTGGCAAAGGCTTATCGGTCAAATCTGATGCCCAAGCCAGCATTCCCGTTGTATTACTCCATTCACCCAGTGCGGCATAACGAGGGGAATCATCTGAATTCCATACTGTTTGTAACCACTTACCTTTGACTTGTTGTGCATCATACTGCACTTTTTCCCATTGATAATGCCCAATATAACGCCATGCTTGTGTGGGCTGATATTCCCAGTCCTGACGCCAATGCTTGACGACAGTACCATTTGGAATCAACAACACATGTTGTAAAGAGATTTTGTTTTCAGAAATTTCTATTGGAAATACAATATCCTGAGCTTTGGTTAGGGTTTTATCTTTCACGGTATAGTCAGCATCGGGACTATACAATTCCTCAAATTCAAAAGTGACATTAAACTTACCAGCCATTTTTAAAATAGCTGCATGTGCCTCTGCTTGAGACAAGGTATTCGTCACAGCAATAACTTGATTTTGCGTTGTTACAGGAGTTTTCACATTTTCAGCGTGAGACAAACCACTTAAAGTTAAAAAAGAGGCGAGCAATACAGTAAGGGACGTAACTTTATGCATGATTTAATGAATTAAGAGGATAATGAGAATCCTTATTATTACAATTTGAACATTATTTGTATAGATATTGTTTTATGTTTATGCATATCTTTAAGACATTCTACAGTGCAGTTGCTTATTTTTTGACTCACCGTTTCACATGAAACACGGCTGCGCCTCTGCTCAACCGTGTCCCTCAACCGAGTCCTCGTTCTGATCAAATCGACTTAACCCAATGTGCAACCCATGCAATGAGCAAGCAAACCTAAACTTAGAACTTAGAACTTAGAACTTAGAACTTAGAACTTAGAACTTAGAACTTAAAGCTTGCGCCAAGACGATAACTTCGACCAGGTGCCGGCATATAACTCTGCGCCAATGGATCTAAATAATAACGATCTGTCAGGTTATCTATGGAGAAATTCACTGCTAAACTCTCTTTAAGCTGATAATTGGCAAATACATCAAAGATACGCACAGGCTCATAGTAAATTTGGAAGGTTGTGGTTTGTGCTTGCCAGCGTTTGTTAAGGTTGGCAATTGGACCACTGGTTTGTGTCATTCGAGTACCTAAAGTCAATTTATTATCCAACCAACGACTTCCTAAAGTCAGTGCAATCGTGTGATCAGGTGGATTTTGTGTATTCACATAAGAACCATCAAAACCACCTTCGGTACAGTCTGGTGTATCCGGCAAGCCCTGCTCACGGATCCGTTGGGCAATTTTTGCATCACAGGTTCTGGCTTTAAAGTACTTGGTCACCGCCAGATCGGCAAAATACTGCCCCACATCATACATCGCCTGTAGTTCCATCCCAGAAACACGATAACTATCACTGTTATACATGTTGAGGTATTCACCATTAAAGTAGCGGGCAATATAGTTTTTAATGTCCGTATTAAAATAATTGACCTTGAGCCGTGCCATATCATTTGTGCTAAAGAGCTGATCTTTATAGGCACTGATACCCACTTCAATATTTCGAGAACGTTCTGGTTTAAGGGCTTGATCGGTTGGAATTAAACCAGCCATGGTTCCCATTGTGGTTTCAAATAAACCAGGTACCCGAATCGCTTCTTTATAGCTGGCATAGACATGTGCATAATCGGTCAGTTGATAACTCGCACCAAAGAATGGAGCAAAACTTTCACCACTTTGTTTTAACTTATCATCATAGTGATATTCATAGCGGTCAATTACACCCGGCTGTTCATTTTTATCAACATCATAGCCGATGACTTTCCCACCCAAGAATTTTTCAAATTCTTCCAGCGTATACGGACCCCCATAGGCATTGATCATAATATCCTTGCTATTGCCACTGAGGAGCAATTCACCTGGATTTTGTGCAGCAACATATTCACCATTTTGTGTTGGATACCACTCGACATAACCATAACGCGTCCAACCCGTTGCTGTCCGTAAACTTAAATGCACGCGTTTATGCGGTTTATTACTATAAATCGTTTCACGATGCGCCATGCGGTTACGGTCTTCATTGCGGAAATAAGTATAACGCCCCCCTGCATAAAGTTCGATTTTATCGGTCGGTTTAAAGTTTAATTGCGATAAAAAACTCGCTTCGTAACGTTTGGCATCTCTGAGCACCCGATTATTGAGACGATCTTCTTCTGTCACCTCCACATGATTCGGGCGAATATCCTCCACCAAGAACGAACCTCCAACAGTCCACATGAGATCGCCCCATTTGGGCTTGAACAATAACTCATTGCTAAAGTCTGTTCCCCAGCGCCAGTTACGCAGTCTAGACCAGTTATAGTCTGGACTCACCGTAGAGGCTTGAGATGCGGGTGCAGTTGGTCCGGCATTGAGCTGATGATTCTTCGCATCGCTAAACCAAGTATTGAGTTTAAAATTGATCAGCGGATTTTCAGGGTTGTATTGATATTTGGCGGTATAGCTATTGATGCGCATATTACCAGTTGGCCACTGTGGAATACTGCTGCCATTGCCACGGAATAACGCCGACCCCATAATCTCGCCAAACTCGCCATCAAAATAACGATAGCCCAATTCCAAACTTTGTGTATCAGTCGGTCGAATGGTGGTTTTGAGCAAGAATGACTCGCTCTGGTTGGAAGTATTCAGCACTTCTTCACCGGCTTTATACACATCTGCTACGGTACGCATTTGTGGCGTACCATCATAGCGACTACTGCCATGTTTACCAGCATAGTAATTGCCCTGATGCTGTGTCGCATAGGCTGCTACAACATCAAATTTTTCACTTTGCGTTGCGACGGCAATACTACCTGAGCGTCCTTTTAACTGTGATAAGCCTGAACTGCTATGCCGAGGTGAATAATCATGCGCACCCTCTGCTGTTTGTGGGTCGACACTATTGCTCCATAGATTCCCCGTAAGACGTGCCCCCTGTTGTTGCCCCTCCAGCAGAATATCTTTCACCCCTATTGTCTGCATGGCAACAGTTCCGGCAATCCCACCTGCTGAGCCAGCACGGGTATTTGGACCTTTTTCAATCGTCACATGACTAATCAATTCGGTTGGAATATAACTCCGATTTGAAGTTCCTGCATAACCACGATAACTTTCAATGGCTTGTTGTGCACCATCGACCGTTACAGCCACACGCCCCATGCCTTGAATACCACGAATATTGACATCCAGAGCACCACCATTACGGCTATCACCGGTTTGTACCCCAGCAATACCCTTTAAAATATCTGATGGAGAACTACGGTTAAAACGATTCAGTGCTTCGGCAGAAAGATAGGTACTGGAGGCATTGGCTTTATAAACAGCATCAGCAGCCGTGGCTTGCGCATTTAAAATAATTGGACTCATTTGTGCCACCACAGCCGTCTGCCCTACTGGCAAATTGACACCAAGTGGCGCAGTAACCTGCTGTTGTTGCGTTGCTGATGCTGTGGTCGAGGTCGGCTGTGGCGCTGTGGTCCGCAAGATATAGCCACGACTGGTTTGCTGCGCCTCTAAACCATGTGGTGCCAATAACGCAGTAAGCCCAGCGTCTACACTATAACTACCTTGTAGACCCTGACTTTGTAAATGCTTAATACCTTTGGGATCAAATACAAACTCTATTTCAGACTGTGCACTAAATAAAATCAATGCATGATCCAAACTACTGGCTGGAATACGATAATGCAGTGTTTGTGCTGGTGCAGCCTGAACCAGTGCGGCCGCACTATAAAACAAAGCACCTGAAATACCACATACGATTGAACGTTGTATGGCAAGGGAGAGCGGTGTTACCAAAAATCGTGTCATGGTTAAAAAACCCTATGCTGAAACTGATGTAATCGCAACATCAAAAACATGCTGTCTATAGGGTTAAGACTTGAGATCATCAAAAGTATCATTTAAAACTAAAAAAAATTATTTATTTTTTAGTTGAGATATAAACCGTACCGGTAAAACGTGAACGTTCAATTGCTACAGGATAGGTCGTCACCAGCAATTGCAATGTGCGATTGAGGTCGTTACTTGGGAACGTGCCTGAAATTTCAATCTTTGCCAATTGCTGTTGTTGCTGTGGATCTAGCTGAACACGTACACCATAATTTTCTGTCAGCATGGCACTAAACTGCGCCATGCTATAACGATTCGCCAGTAATAACCCTTTACGCCATAACAACTGTTCAGTCTGTAAAGGCTGAGCATTAAAAATTTTGTGATTGTCATACTCAACTTGATAACCTGCTGCTAAGGTTTGCTGTTGATGACTATATTGGGTATCAATGCGTACCGCATGTTCAGTCACCCATAAAGTGCTCTTTTTCTCATGCTGCTGTACGGCAAAAGCTGTTCCCAAGGCCAATAAACGACCATGTTGACCATATACATGAAAAGGACGTTGCTGCCGATCTTTGCCTGTTTCAATATACACTTCGCCATAGCGTAGATGTATGGCACGCTCATTTTGCGCATAATCGATATCAATTGCAGTTTTACTGTTGAGTGTGAGTACAGAGCCATCGGCTAAAGTGATTTGTCGTTGCTCGCCATAGGCGGTACGATAATCCGCATCCCAAGCCTGCGTACGTACTACAAAGTATCCACTGCCAATAATCCCCGTAATCCCCAACAGCAACACCAGATTTTTAAACAGCATCGGATGAGCAGGCTTTTGTGCTTGCAAGAAACGCTTCGCCATATGATCAGGCAAATAATCGGCACGATGATGCAGCTTACGTTGTAATTTCTCGGCACGCTGCCATAGTTTTTGATGTAAAGGACTTTGAGCCAACCAATGCTGAAAAAGCAATTCCTCGCTGCTATTTAATGGACCCTCTTCTAAACGCACCAGCCACTCAGCGGCTTGCTCTAAAATCTCGGCTTCGCAATCGTTATGCTGTGCTGTCACGACAATCCCTTCAATCTTCTTGATTCGCAGTGCGTCTCAGTCATCCAGCTCAAATAGCTTTAAACAACAGAGCATGACTTTTTTCATATCACGTTTGACTGTAATCAAAGAGACACCCAATTGTTCTGCAATCTCAGCATAACACAAGCCATCGATCTGCCATTTTATAAAGACTTGTTGTTCACGTTGTTGTAATTGATCCATTAACATATAAAGTTCAACCAGTAACTGAATGGCTTGTAATTCTTGTTCTGGTGACGGGTAATACTGCGGCGCAATGAATTGTAATTGTTGTAGATAAGCTTCTTCGATTTGTTTTCTATGCCACCAGCGATAACTCAGATTTTTGGCAATCGTGGTCAACAGTGCTCGTGGTTGTTCTAAGCTATAACGCTCTTGATGCTGTAAAATTTTGACAAAAGTATCATGTGCTAAATCAGCTGCAAGACTGTCTTGTTGAAGACGATGCTTCAGCCATCCATATAACCACGAATGATGGTCTCGATAGAGATGTTCAACAGTGGGAGTCTGCATTGCGCCAAATCTAAATGATAATTATTAGCGATTATATCGACTAAGTCACAATGGCACAATGCATTATTTCAAAGAATTTCCCAACAAAACCAAACGCTGTTTTTCCCCAAAATGACGTTGGACAAATGATTTTTTAAGTCATGCGAATTTTATCTGGCACTTACTCGACCCATCGTTAAACCTAAGATGTATCTATGGGCTGAACCAGAATAAGTCGCTTCACTAGTCTGCAATGACAATACGCCCGTGAGTGGGTTGAATCGGACGATTATTCGAATGCCCTTTTAATATTTTTTGAAATTCAGCAAGTTGTTGTTTTGAAATCGTCATCGGTTGTTTATAGACGATCCAGTTCACCCCTTCACTACAAGGTGGTGTGGTTAAAGAACCAGAAAAACGATAATACTCCCGATTTTTAGGCAATAATTTTTCTAAATCGACTTCTTGCGCTAAGCTTTTTACATCATTTTCTTTATAAGATAAATCTGCCCAGATTTTATCCCATTCACTATTTTTCTGCCCGAGCTCAAACATCACCGCCATGACCGTCAGTTCACCCTGTGCATTGGCATTTACAAAGTGCAGCTCCAGCGGAAAACTTTTCCCATCAATCTGATTTTCACTTGGGGTATGCAAGTGAAATTGCTGTAAATAATATTTTTCTTGGTCAAGCACTAAATAATCTGATTGATCTTGGCTATTGATCTGTACAGTATGACCATTAAACACGACATGATTGGGATGAACTTGATATTCCACATCTATCGGATGTTTATGTTCACTTTCATAAACATTGGTAATATTGATCGGTGTCTGATTTTTACCATCACTACAGGCTTTATAATCTGCGCTCAACTTACCCCATTGCGCTGGTCCACGCTCAGCATCATAGCCCCAATGTACCGTTTCATTCGCATGTGTTATCAAGCTTACCGTTAAAATCGTACTACTGAATAGATATTTTTTTATGGTATGCATCATGACCCGTCTCACAAATAACAATTAAATCAATATTATGCGCCTATGATCTAAGAATTGGACGGCAAATCTGCATCATGTTATAAGTTATTATTTTTAAAACCTCGGTTACCATTCATTTAAACAATAAAACAACTGCCATAATGCAAACCACCTTACAAAAACACCTCGCAGCCACGAGCATACGAGGTTATGTAAATAGATATCCTTATCTTTACAGCGCAGATTTTTCTATTTTCTACAAAGCAGCTGTGAGCATAATCTCAACCAGCACTTCTGGACGGGCGAGATCAGCTTGTAAAGCAGCGCGTGCTGGTGCTGCATCAGCAGGTAACCACGCTTCCCAGCATTGATTAAATACGGCAAAATCACGCGCAATATCTTTTAACCAGATTTGCGCACTGAGAATACGACGGTTATCGGTATTGACCTGCGCCAACAAAGCGTCAATTTTTGCCAAGACCTCTTCAGTCTGTACTTTGACATCTGCATCTAGTGTTGTTGGAACTTGTCCAGATAAATACACCAATCCATTATGAACCACGCAACCAGCTAGACGTGCTGAAAGCTGGTGACGCTGTATTTGATTACTCATATTATAACTCCATCGATAAACCATCTAATGCGATTGGGGGCTGTGCTTGACTGATTAATTGTGACAATACCTCAGCACTCCCAGCGGCTAAGGTAAAACCTAAGCTTCCTTGTCCAATATTAGACCAGAGATTTTTATAACGGGTACGACCAATAATAGGCGGTCCTTTGGGTGTAGATGGTCTTGCACCGCACCATTGCACCGCATCATCAAGACCTTGTAAGGCTGGAAAAGTCGCTTGTACGATTTGTTTCAAAGCTTGAATACGTTCAGGGCGAATGCCTAGATCGTCATAGCCAATATCGACCATGGCAGCAATACGTAATTTATCCTTCAATTTGGCATAGACAATTTTATGCGCATAATCCGTCACACTGATATTCGGTACAATACCTTGCTGGGCGGGAAAGTCTAAAGTCAAACTATAACCTTTTAAACCGTAAAGCGGCACGTGAATACCTAATAACTCAAATAAGGCAGTACTGCCATTACCCGCTGCAATTACAAATTCATCAGCCTCTATACGAGCTTGTGTACTTTGAATAGCACGAATCTGATCATTGTGGCGCTCAAAAGCCATCACTTGATGCTGATACAAACAATTAAAGCCCTGATATTGTTTTAATTTTTCAAGCAAGCGTAAACAAAACTGATAGCAATCTGCCGTTTCATCTGCTGGTGTATAAATAGAACCGCAAATTTGCGCAGTAATGCCTGTCAATGCCGGTTCTACAGCAACAGTTTCATCCCGTGATAAAATTTGTTGAACTTGAGCATCTACCCCCGTCTGGGCTTTTTGAAAAATTTTATCTTGACGATGGATAACCATTTTCCCTGATTTCGCCCAACAAAAATCACCTAGGTCTTCACGCCATTGATTCATAATGCTTTGGCTATATAAAGATAAACGTAAAATATGTTCGCCATTGACGATATTATCTTTGCGATTACACGCCCATAAAAACTTGAATAGCCATGCCCACTGCTGAGGAGAGCATTTCAATCTAAAATTAAGGGGTGAATCCACTTTATAGAACCACTGTAAGGCTTGTTGCGGTACACCCGCATCCGCCAAAGGTGCCACATAGCGATAACTAAGTTGCCCACCATTGGCAAAGCTGGTTTGCTGCGCCACGGCATCCTGTGCTTCGACTAAAGTCACGCTATGACCAGCTTGGATCAGCGCATAACATGTACTTAAACCAATGACACCGCCACCGATGACAACTACATGTTTTTTCATTTTCCACCACGCTTTCTTCCCTAACTCAGCACATTAAAGAAGATGTCTAGATGGCAAACAAATGAGAATTTAGCGGGTGGTCATAACCTTTTGTTAAGAACCGGGGTAATTGCTTCAATCTGATTTTTAATTAAAGTAATAAAGTTATCGGTCGCATGTGTGGTCGGGACGTTGGCATTTCTCAATAAATAAATAGTGGTGTGTAAAGGTGGTTGTATCGGATAAATCATCTGTTCAGGTAAACTATAAACCGCAGTATAAACATCAGTAATACTGCACCCTACTCCCTGTCGAACCAACTCAGCTGCCATATAATAAGTCTGTGCATTTAAAATGCTGCGTTCAAAACTACGATATTTCTTAACTACTCTTAATAATGAGTCTGCATCAGGTTGAATCCAACGCTGCTCATCTATATCCTGAATATCAATAACTGTACCATGCTGTTCCGAGTCAATATAAACCAGTGGAATATCTAAAATAGGAGTAGCAATCACGCCATTTAACGTATCCGGTTCAAAAGTAACAGCAATATCAATTTCACGTTGTAATAATTTTTGCTCTAAAGCCTGTGTATGATCAGTCCCAATATTTAAAAACACCCCAGGATATTTTTTCAAATAACTGGCTGCTAACTTGGGTAATAAGCTTAAACCCAAACTTGGTAAACATCCTACTGTAATGCGTCCTTTCGGATTTTTACTTAAATTATGGGTAAGTTTATTCAGCTTATTAAGCTGGTCATAAATTGGCTTAATCTGCTCATACAAAATAAAGGCTTCATTGGTTGGTTGTAGTTTTCCCTTCACCCGTTCAAATAATGAAAAACCCAAACGTTGTTCAGCATGTTTCAGTAATTTACTGGCTGCAGGTTGAGAAATACACAATACAGATGCTGCTTCAGTTAATGATCCATACACCATAACTAAATAGAATATTTCAATATGTCTCAGATTCATCTTAAAGCACATCATAACCAATAGTTATAATCAATCTAATAGAATTCATTATAGAAAGTCAATTATCTGCTGTACATTGCAAAAAATATGCATACCTGCATCAAGGAGCGATTAGCAAATGGTTGAATCTTCTGTTTCATCATTAGATCGTATATGGACGAAAAAAAATCTTTCATTAATGATCATTATTATTTTGGGTTTTGGACTCGCAATTTATGCACGAGGCTTGTCACAAGAACAAATCGGGCTGATCGGGTTTCTACCGATTGTTGCCTTAGCCTTACTTACGGTCATCGGACTTGATATCGTACTTTCCGTGATCATCGCCATTCTACTCAGTGTGGTAATGACCTCCACCTCTGTACTCGAACTCGGTACGATATTGGCACAATCTACGGGCTCATTTATTGCCACAGTTGGCTTAATCATTATGCTTGGTGCAGGTGTTGGTGAAGTTGCCAATCGTACTGGTGCTGCCAAAGAATTGGTTAAATTTATTGTCAATCGTGTCGGTTTATCTAGTCAAAGCCGCGTTAAGCTTGGCATCGTAATTTCGTCGATGGTGATCTGTGGTTCTCTTGGCACCATGGCGGGTGGCAATGCCATTATTGTGGCAGTGATTATTCCCATTGCTGCTGCTGTAGGTCTCACACCACCAACCGTTGCCATCTTACTCATGACTGCAGGATCTATTGGTTTATTTATCGGTCCCTTTACACCCAGTACCGTAACCATTTTGGAGCTTGGTGGTTTAAGCTATCCACAATTTCTGATCTCATCTGCCCTACCCATGAGTGTCGTCACGCTGGCTACAGGTTGGATAATGTCAGGCTATATCCAAAAATGGACCGTTGGTAAATTTTCATATAATGAAAATTTCCTTGAACAAACAGAACAACCTACGCCTGCAATGGAAAAACGCAGTAAACGTGCCGCGATGGTCTTTATTGCTACGATTATTGTGATGGCGCTGATTGGCATAAGTCTCAAAGCTGGATTTAGTTACGCCATTATTGTGATGCTTACGGTTGCCATGTTAACAGGCTTAGTCGCAGGTTTCACACCCAAACAAATTCTCAATGCACTATACGATGGTTGTGGCAAACTGGTCTGGATGTTTATTCTCTATTGGCTCTACAACCCAATTTTAGTCTTGGTCGAAAAACTAAATGCTTATCACACTTTACTCGACAACGTTACACCTTATTTAACGGGGCTCAATCCGGCATGGCTCTGTATGGCGATTTTCTTGTTCAATATCGTTGGACATATTCCTGGTGCAGCGGTTGCCCAAATGACTTTTACGCATAAAATTTTTGGACCGATCTTAGCTGCGCAAGGTGTGCCTCCTGTCGCTATTACCGCAGTTTTATTATCCAGTTCGCAAGTTGACTGGTTTGGTCCTTTCCCATCTTCTGATATGTTTGGACAAATGGGGCTGGCACGCTCAACACAGTTAAAATATATGTTATACGGTGGCTGGGCAATTGTACTGAGTAATATTGTCTTATTCGCAGGGTTATTCTATCTCTTAAATCTCTAAGCACATTCCCCTTAAACAACCCATTAAAAAAGCATCAATGTCTTGATAACATTGATGCTTTTTACGCTATAAGCTCATCTGCAAAAACGAATTCATGCAAAACGTCATCGCCTCAAAGCAATGCATCACATCGCAATAGCATGACAGCTTATTGCCTATGATGCTTGCTCTGGGCGACGCCAAATCCAAATTAACACCAATGCTAAGACCACCATTAAACAGATGCGAAGGTGTAGATGTAAACTTGAAAAATAAATAATCACAGCAGCAATACTCATGCTGATCGTAATCAAAACCTTACGCTTACGCGGAATGGTTCTAACATTCCCCCACTCTCTTAGCATCGGTCCAAAAATACGATGCTGGTGCAACCAACGATGCAAACGTGTAGAGCCCTTCGAAGCAAAAAAAGCGGCTAACAATAAAAAGTCAATCGTTGGAATTCCAGGAAGGATAATACCGATTACGGCCAACACAATACATAACACGGATAAAAAGATGCAGAGTACACGTACCCAAACAGAGGAATGTACTTTGCTTTCGATCACCGGTGATGCAGCTACGGTGGTTGATGTTTCCACTTGCTTCGAAGAGATGTCTTTCATCATGCGTATTTCAATTCAGTCGCTTCAATTATTTTGCATCAATAATTTCTTGCAATAGCTCACCAAAACGATCAAAACCTTGTTTAGCCCCAGCAATAACACGATCTTGTAATGCTTGGCTAAAGTTGGCTTGGTCTAGCTCAGCCGTAAAATGTTTCCACACTTTGGCACGACCTTCAGGATAAGCTGCTAAATTACGCGCACCAAACTCAGCCGTTAAGTCCAAGTCTTTTTGTGCTTGCTTAAATAAGAATGCTGCACCTAAGGTTGAACCTTCTGAAACATAGATCCAGCCCAATGCTTCGGGAAAACCTACCCCAATCGAAGCAAGTTCACGCTCTGCAATAGTTACACCTAAATCTTGTAAATCTGCTGCAGCTTCTTTAGAACGACCTCGAATATCAAGATCGGTAATTAACTCTGCAACTTGTTGGTTATCAAATAGATATTCCACATCTTTTTGGAAATAATATTGTGATAAAGTAAATAAAGCATATTTATCACGATTGGCAAAAACGTCTGCTTGACCCATCAGTTGGTGCATACGCTCATGATCAGTAGCCGTTTCCTGTTTCAAGCGTAGTGCCAAGCTTTCTAAAGTTTCGAGGTGTGACATAGTAGGTCTCTAATTGACATAACTTTACTGTATTACCCAGCGACAATGAAAAATATGACAGCTTCATGCGCATATCTTCACCAAGTCATAGACGAACTGGGCTTCATTCCATTCACAGTACCAATCCAAAGAATATTTCTGATCGGCTATTATGATGTAATAAGAATATCTACATCCTAATATTGGGAGATTTAAAGACCAGTAACAAATACCCTTGCAAGAATTTTACTGTACTGCAATGTGTTGATTGCAATTGTTTTAGCGTGCAATATTATCGATGACAACAGCGCTCCTTGTGCTTTGCTTTACACCTTTTATATACTTAGGTCATATAAACCGTGTAAACAGTACACCGATGTTGCCTGCATTTTTTCATCAATCCTTGCTCCCCCATAACATTTCTGCAATTGCGACACAGACATTGTGTCTTAAATTTTGCTTTAGAAAAGCTTAGGGAAAGTTGGAAGCACCTTGATGTTTCAGCTAAATCTTGCTTAGCGATCGCATCATCTTTGCTGCTATGAACGGTCTTGATGAGAAAATTGATAACATTCTTTTGGACATTAAAAAAAGTAGCTCTGTCGATCTACATTTTAGCGGGTCAATAACAATCACCCTTGCCATCCACCAAAAGAATTACAATAAGGTCATGATATCAAATCAGTCTCAGGTTGAGAATAATTATTCTTATCAATTATCTTATTATGCTATATCATTGTAATCGCTTGTCGCCAACTTGAAAATAAGCCGCCTTAAAAAATAAATTTATATTACTTTTCATAAAGATATAAAAATAACACAGCGCTTTCCTTTAATAGGAACAAGTGTAATTTAGCGCGTAAAAATAATTAGTCTGCCGTTTTTAATATCATTAATTTATTTAAATGTGTGATAATTCGCGTTATTAATCATTACCCTTTCCGTTTATTTATACCCATTAAAAAAAACTATTGAAATGAATCAAATAATTCAAATTAATCATGAAGGCTGCCAAAGATTATACATATAATTATCATTCTCATTTGTTTGAAGATTTTTTAAAGCTTGAGCTGGCATTATTTCACAATATTGTCTTGAGTAAGCATTTTCAAATCTATCGCAAACATTGAATTTCTTTACTGCATGCCTGCAGCAATTCAACAACAGACAGCCGCTAGGCTGCTTGTGACATAGGGAAATCACCCATGAAACTTGTTGCGATGATGTTATGTATAGCCACATGCTTCATTTTATATTTGACCCATCCGAACCAAACTGTATTGACTCAAGCGCTCAGTAAACGTTGGCGCATTCCTGTCTGCATCCTGTTATTGCTCAGCGCAGTTTGGTTATTTTATCTGCTGCCCGCCTTAGTCGCCTGTTTTATGGTCGTACTCAGTATGATGATGGTATGGACCTTTGCCCCTTTTATTTCAATATTCAAAAAGTATTTTCCTCATGAAAGCCAAGCAACTCAAAAAAATTCATCCTGATTGGTGGAGTAAAACCTTTGCTGGGGCATTGCTCGGCCTCAGTTTTTCCGTCGCCGTTGGGTGCTGCATTGCACTTCTCGGTTTCTCTACGATTGATCGTGGTTTAGCAGCACAATTGGGAATGTGGGCAGTTCCTTGGATTTGGTGCCCATTATTTTTTCTCGCCTTTTTCTTCCATCGCGGTTGGCATGTGCTCGTAGTCTACAGTGTGCTGAACCTATTGGCCTATGGCTGCTTTTTTTGGTTTAGAGGCTAAACATGAAAGTTCGTACCGATATTATAAAAACTGCAAAAGATTTGCATACTTGGGTTGGTATTAGTGCAGGAATTTTACTGTTTATCTGTTTCTTTGCGGGTGGGCTGACCATGTTTCAGCATGATCTCAGCCGTTGGGCTTCTCCTCCCGCACAACAGCTTGCGCCCATTCAAGCAGAGCAATACCCGATCTTAATTCAAAAAGTTCAAGCAGCCTATCCTGAGACCCAGCAAAGTTTTGGAATTAATTTCTCATCCAAAGAACATTTTAATGCGCCAATGCAATGGACAACGGGCAATGCTGGGCGAAGTTTTGATAGTCAGCAACGTACCATGCTGGCAACACTCAACCCAGATGGCAGTATTCGGGTTGAAGAAGAAAATGTCTCTAAACTCGGCTGGCTAATAGAACAACTCCATGAAACAGGTGGAATCCCTGGAACCGTTGGACACCATACTTTGGGTGTTTATGTAATGGGAATTGTAGCTGTACTGTATTTCCTCGCAATTATGTCTGGGCTGATTATTTTATTACCAACGTTGGTCAAAGATTTTTTTGCGATTCGTAAAGGCAAAAATAAGAAAAGATTTTGGTTAGATACCCATAATGTCATCGGCATTACCAGCCTACCTTTTCATATCTTGATCAGTATTACCGTTATTGTGTTTGCTTTTCATGATTTATTTTTTGTCGCTCTGGGCAAAATTGTTTATCGTGGTGAAGCTTTATTTAAACCAGCGATAGTACAAATCGCAGACCCTAAACCAGCTTTTGATCTCGATACGATTTTGACGCGTATTCAGCAACAAGCTCCTGAATATGAAATCAGAGCCATTACTTTTAACCGACTTGATCAGCCAGAAAAAGCCTCAGCATTTGCAGCATTATATAGTGACAACCATATGCTGCGCGGTGATTATTTTGATTATATGTCTTTCAATCCTTACCAAAGTGACGCCTATAATAATCAAACGCTCAATGCACATAATGGTGCTTGGGATAAGTTAATAAACAGTATGTTTAGCTTACATTTCGGTAATTATGGCGGTGATATTACACGCTGGCTCTATGTGCTATTAGGAATAGGTGGTGCTTTCTTATTTTATTCTGGCAATATTTTATGGGTAGAGTCTCGTATTAAAAAACATAAAAATATGAATCTCCCGGCACCAGCACAACGCAGAGATGTTAAGTTTATTGCCAATTTAACCGTAGGTGCTTGCTTAGGCTGTGTACTGGCAGTATTTACAAGTATGCTTGTAGGGCGTTGGGCTTATGTCTTTAGCCCACAATTATCCAATCACAATCTACTCTTTATGTATGCTTATTATGTGGTTTTTTGTGCTGCGCTAGCCTATAGCTTTATTTTCGGTGCTGCCCGTGTATTACCACAACTTTTAGTCAGCATTGCTATCGTCTTAGTACTATTACCAGTTAGCTCACTATTGGCTTATATCCTACAAATCAATGGTCTATGGTATAGCACTGGGCAACGCATTTGGGTGGACGTATTTGCTGTCATTTTTGCACTGGCTTTTTTACGTTTTTACCAACAAGCCTATACCCGTGCCAAAACAGCAAGTGCAGGTTCATTATGGGCAATACAAAAATCTTCCCAACAGTCTTCTGAACAATCTTAAGAGCAACCTTAAGAGTAGTATTCTAAATAAATCAAAGACCTCGGTAAAATATACCGAGGTCTTTTTTAAATAAAAATAATTTTAAAAAATATCAATAGCAAAATAAACATAAAATACTATCATTACAAACATAAATAAGAACATTCAAGCAGAATATTATGGGAATAACTCTCATTTAAAATCTAGAAAATAAATAATTTAAAATCAATAAACAAATTAAGGAATTAATATTACTTAATAATAAAACCCGACAAAATGCACATTATTAAGTAAATCTAAATAATTACAAATTAATAGAAAAATTTATTTTAAAGTACTTTTGCAATTTTTTTTTTGCTTGTAGAATGCGCGCCATTAATTAACCACCAAAGGCTATGTGCCAATAGTCTTTGTCCCAACATATATAAAGCCTATAGACGTAAATTAACTTATTTCTATGTACTTTATACTACTAACGCAATTTATCATTATTTTTCAATAGGGTATTTATAAATGTCTAAGCTTTCTAATGCTTTACTTATTGTATTCGCAACAAGTAGTGCCAGTGTATTTGCTGCGGATGGTACGATTACCATTAATGGTCGCGTACTTGATAGTACTTGTACCTTAACCTCTGATGGTGGTTCTACTCAGAACAAGGATAATATTACAGTAACTTTACCTGCTGTTAAAACGTCTGCCTTCACTGCAGTGGGTTCAGTTGCGGGTAGAACTGACTTCCAATTAAAAATTGTTGATAGCTCAGGTAAAGCATGTGATTCACTCTCTGGTATTAAGGGTGTATTAATTAGTGCCGCAACAAATAAATATTTATCAACTGACCCAACTGCTTTGCTCAATACCAAAGTCATTGATACTACACCTGCTGAAAATAAAGATAAGAAACCTGTCCATGTACAGATATTAGATCAGACTCAAGCCATTAACTTTAAAAACCCAACTGCAATAAAACCTGATGCAGAAGGTGTTATTAAACTTGCAAGTCAATATTATCAAGCAACAGAAGGGTCTATCGCAGCTCAAAATGTTCAAGCTGTTGTCGATTACACTTTAATCTATAACTAAGTTTTAGTTTAAATTTTGACAGCCCGAAGGAGGAGCGAAAATATGCGCCAAATATTTAAAAATTTATTTAGCAGTGCCGTGTTAATGGCATCCTGTAGCAGCTTTGCAGGTGTAACCGTACAAGGCACACGTATTGTCGTTCCTTCTAATGCCAAAAGCGTCAGTGTTCAATTACAAAATCAGTTTGAAACACCGGCATTAGTACAAGTTTGGCTCGATACTGGTGATATGAATATCATTCCGGATGCCAGCCAAATCCCATTTTTATTAACGCCAGCATTGACACGGGTTGAAGCCAATAGTGGTCAAGTGATTCGGATCTTACCGCTAGGTACGCCACAACTGCCACAAGACCGAGAAAGCTTATTTATTTTTAATATGCTAGATATCCCACCCGAAAATGTTGATACAGCAGAACAAAATAAACTAAGTTTTAATGTAAGAACGCGCATAAAATTATTTTATCGCCCAGCATCTCTACAAATGTCACAAGATAAAGCATTCCAAGCTTTAAAGTTTCAATATGATGTGCAACAGCAAACCATTGAGGTAAATAACCCAACACCATATTTTATCAACTTTTCTAAAATTATTTTAAGTGCAGATAAAGAAAATCAAAGTTTTGAGCAAGCACTCATGGTAGAACCATTTGCCAAAGCTTCATTTAAAAATATTCAATCACATATTCACCCCAATCAGATTAAATATTATTTAATCAATGACCTAGGTGGCGAAAATAACTATAGCACTGCCTTGCCTCAAGTAACACCGTAAAAGGGTATTTATGTTAGGCTCATCTCAAATCTGCTTTTTACTCTGTTGTATGATCTATGCAATACTCATACAGCAGAGTTATGCACAAGAATCTGAGGAAAATATAAATCATAAAAATTTAACTGCGCGTAATCAACAAAATTTTGTCTTTGATACAACTTCACTGTATGGGGTTAATCGTGATATTGACCTAAGTATTTTTAATATTTCTCATTATGTTGCGCCGGGACTCTATAATGTCAGTCTAACTATCAATAATAAAGAATCGATTGATACTACTGTAAAATTTGATCATGCGGATGCATCGAGCTCCGCTGTATTATGCTTGGACCCGAAATTACTAAATCTACTGGATTTAAAAGAGAAATTATTAAAAGACTTATTACAACAAGAAAATGAATGTCTGAATATTAAAGATATAAACCCTGATGCATATTATGATTTCAGTTTATCACAATTAAAATTAGATCTTTATATCCCACTGGTCGCGATACAACAACGTCCAGAGGGATACATTAATCCCAAAAGATTTGATCAAGGTGTGAGTTCAGCTTTTATTGCCTACAACGCCAATATGCATAAGAATGATCAGCAAACCCAAAACTACCTCAATTTAAATGCTGGGGTAAATTTTGCTGGCTGGTATTTTAGACATAACGGTTATTTTGAATCCACAGATGAGGGTGATCTTGGTCGCTATCGCTCCAGTCAAAATACATTATATCGAGATATAGATCGTTTACGTTCACGCTTAAGTTTAGGCGAGTTTTATAGTAATAATCTGCTCAGCGAAAACCTTTCCTTAGTCGGTGTGCAGTTGGCATCAGATGACAATATGTTGCCTTGGAGTATGCGTACTTATGCACCTATTATACAGGCTGTTGCCAATACCAATGCCTTGGTGAAAGTGTTTCAAAATGGTCAGAAGATTTATGAAAAATCAGTTCCTGCTGGTGCTTTTGAACTCACCGATTTAAATACCTCAGCAAATGGTGAATTAACTGTTGAAATCATCGAAAATGGTGGTGAGAAACGTGTGCTGTATTTTCCGATGCAGCTTAATATCAATTTATTAAAAAAAGGTTTACTGCAATATAATGTCGCCTATGGTCGTTATAAAATTGCCAATAAACTTACCCAAGAACAAGTTTTTCAAGCCAATCTCAATTATGGTTTAACCAACCATCTCACGATCGGTAGTGCGATGACCTTCGCTGAACCCTATAAAAGCATTTTAGTCTCTGCCAGCTTAAATAGTCTAATCGGTGGTATCAATACGACTGTTGACTACAGCCGTGCCAATTTATATGGGCAAGATCGAGATGGTCAACGCTACCAGTTTAAATATAGCTACTTCTGGGAAGCACAAAATTTAAATATTAATGCCAATCTATCTAGACAGTCTCGTGATTATCAAACCGCAAATAATACTTTATCGATTGCTAACTATGATCAACTCAATGACGACGAATACCGCAACTTATGGAATAACAACAACCTTAAAACTCAGTATAGTTTATCCCTGAGTAAGTCCTTTCAAGATCGACGTTGGGGCTCATTCCAAGTTGCTTTCTATCAAAACACGTATTGGACTGATCAGCAGCATTACAACCAATATACCTTTAGTTATGGTAATCGCTGGCATAAACTCAACTACAATTTAGGGGTAAACCATAGCCAAGATCGTTTCGACAACCAAAAAAACAATACATACTATGCCAGTATCTCAATACCGCTTGAATGGCGTAAAAGTAATTTATATTTAAGTAGCAATATACAACGTGCTGAATCAGATGCAATGCGTTCTGACAGTGCCAATGTAAATCTGAGTGGTACAGCAGGTCAGGATAATAATATAAACTTTGGTATAGGCATCAACCGCAATGATTATGGCAATGGGCAAAATATAGCTTATAGCGGCAATATGAATTATTTACACCCTTATGTAAATCTAGGTGCAACACTTTATCATGATGAGCATGACAGTCAGTATTCACTGTCTGCCAATGGGGGAGTAGTTGCGCATCGTTATGGTATCACTGCAACCAATCATCTCAACGACACCTATACCATTGTTCATGTCGACAAAGGTCGTGCTGCGGGTGTCAATAATGCTTGGGGGATTCGTCTAGATCGCTTTGGTAATGCCATCTATAGTACGAGTTCACCTTATGCTTATAATCTCATTCAAATTGACCCTGAGCTTATGCCTGCCAATATGAATATAAAATCAAACCAAGCAACGGTTATTCCAAGACAATATAGCTCAACTTTGGTTAAATTTAATGCCGAAATTAGCTCACTCTATGTATTACGCATTCAAAGCCCTTTGGGTAACTTACCCATGGGTGCCGAAGTTCGTACGGCAGCGCAAAAAGTGATTGGACGACTTGCACAGTCTAACCAAGTTTTACTCGATCAATTTGATCCACAACAAGATCACCAACTCACCGTGGTTTGGGGTGATATGCAGCAAAATCACTGTCAGATTCAGCTGCCACGCCTCAAAAGTAATAAAGACCAAGCCTTACAAATTGTGCCTGTGGAATGTCAATAGTATGAAAATAATACCGTCGTTATGTGCTGTGAGTATGCTACTGATCAGTGTACAGACTTATGCGAAGTGCACCCCCAACTTGAATCCCGTCACCTTTAGTTTAGGTGGTAATAACCTCATTATTAATAAAATGCTCAATAGTAGTCATCGACAAATCCCCAAAGATGCCCAGCCCTACCCTGATCGTTATGATACTGTTTTTAATAGTTGTGCGAACATAATAGGGCAAAAGACAAACTCTTTTTTTATTATGGAAGCTGACTCAAGTCTTAATCCAAATGACAGTGCAACATTTAGTACCTTAAGTGGTCCACGAAAATTTTTAGCCATTAACGCCAATGAGATTAGTATACCCGCTGGTGCTACGGCTCCCAAAGTTTATATTTCTTTTGCTGTGTATGATCCTAGACCAGAAAATGCCGGACCAACAGCAGTCATTACAGAACTGAACCGAGAATATCCGATTCTTAAAGGAGATGGCGTAAGAACGAAAACCATTGGTTTAGTCCTAGATAAAGTCTATTTATATATTATTCCAGACCAAAACTCGATTCCTGGTGAATATAAAATTAGTAATATACGTATTGGTCATTTTTTTACTCGAAGCTATGATATTCTTGGTAACGTTATTCATAGCTCAGAATCAAAAAAAGTTCCAGTCAATATTTCCCCAGCACTCACTTTTCAAATTAAAAATTCAACCTGTGCTTTAGATCAAAAAAATTACATGGTTAAATTAGATCCTGTACTCGTTGGCGAGTTTAAAGGCATTCATCAAGCAACCAAAGTACAAAATCAGAATATCATCTTGAAATGCCCAGATGAAAGTCAAGGCATTGGTTTTAATGCCACGCTGACAGATAATCATCCTCAAGCCGAAGCCAATGACTTTGGGCTACTGAAAAACCAGATTCCCACAGATCAGGGCGGTGCAAATGTCAGTATTGTTCTGCTCAACAATAACAATACTGCACTACCCATCAGTACGGGAGAAAATCAAAAAGTCTTTTCATTTGGCGCTTTAAACAGTAGTAAACAAGTGATTTTCCCACTTAAAATAGGCTATCAAGCAACCACCTTGCCCATTCGTCCTGGTCAGGTAAAAGCCGTTGCCAATATTAATGTGGATTATAATTAAGCGATGTTGGCTATAATTTCTTTCTCAATTCAGTCAAAATCTGTTGCACTACATTCCGCTGAAATGATTGCTCATGAAGTCTAAAACCGCCATACGCAGTTTACTTGCGCTCATTATACTAGGCGCAGCATATCTATATGCTTCACCTTATTGGGTGCTTTATCAAATTAAAAATGCTGTTGATCAAAATGACCAACACAAACTATCGCAATATATTGACTATCCAAGTGTACGTCAGAACCTTAAGCAGCAGTTACAAAGCCAAATTGCAGCACAATTGCAACAACCTGATCAAGGTGTATATGCTGAATTAGGCATGAAGTTCGCTAGTGTATTTACAGAAAAGATGCTGGATCAAATGATCCGCCCAGAAACGCTTGCTCTGCTATTACAAACAAAAGCACAAGCAAAAGCACTACAACACCCCAATACACAGCAATCAACAACACAGCCCACTGCGTCTACTGAGACACCTACTGCCCCAAACTCAACAGCTTCTGATTTAGCCTATCATACGGCGTATCAATCTTTTAGTCGCTTTAGGGTTTCAGTTGCAAATACAGCACAAGCAACCACACAAATCGATATTGTCCTAAAACGTCATGGGTTGAGTTGGCAAGTGAGTGAGATTATTTTACCCAATGGCATCAAATTTTAGTTGTATCAGATCAATATAGCGTAATCATGCGCATCCCTCGTAAAGATAAATAAGATTACGCTATAAAGGTAACAACGGCTCTTGCCTTGTCACAGGGACTTAACGGACTAGCGATATACAATACCGCCATCCGTTAAAATAGATTGTCCAGTAATATAATCCGAATCTTCACTGGCCAGAAAAGCAACCAGCGCAGCGACGTCATCCGGTGTTTGTGCTCGACCCAATGCAATACCGTCTACATATTTTTTGTAGGTTTCACCGATGGCAGCACCCGTAATCTCTGCAAAACGCTGATCAATCTCAACCCACATATCGGTACCGACAATACCCGGACAGTAGCCATTTACGGTAATACCATGACTGGCATATTCTTTGGCTGCAGCTTGTGTTAGGGCACGCACGGCAAATTTACTGGCAGAATATAAACCCAATAATGCAAAACCATCTTGCCCTGCAATAGAACAGGCATTGATAATTTTACCTTTTTGTTTCAGCGCCATAAACTTGGCTGCCGCAGCTTGAATCCCCCACAGCACACCACCGACATTGATATCCATAATCCGGCGGAATGCTTCGGGCTGAGCATCGCTCAATGCTTCCACCTGTGCAATACCAGCATTATTGATCATGATATCAAAGCCACCCAACTGCTTTTCGGCATGATCAATTGCTTGTCCCACCTCATCACGCTCTGCAATATTGGCGACATACGTCGTTGCTTGGACACCCAATGCTTGAATCTCAGCTTCGACAGCTGCCAATTTATCTGCATTTAAATCGACCAATGCGATATTGACGCCTTCTTGTGCCAAACGTAAAGCAATACCACGACCAATACCTTGTGCCGCGCCAGTCACTAGCGCAACTTTCTGTTGTAGACCTCTAGGCATATGATGCTCCTGAGAATAAAGAACCCAGCACAGGCAATATCTATCAAATTAAGTTTGATCACATCGCATATGCGGAGTTCGGTCAATATCCAGCTTAGATATGAATGGCACGTTGCATGGCTGCCAAAATCGACTCATGCATGGCTTCAGATAAAGTTGGATGTGGAAAAATAACCTCTGCAAGACTTTCGTCTGTTGCTTCCAGAGACTTGGCGATGGCAAAACCTTGAATATGTTCTGTCACTTCATGACCAACCATATGCGCACCCAGCAGTTCACCACTCTTGGCATCAACCACTGTTTTCACAAAACCCGCTGCCGCAGCCAAGGCCAAAGCCTTGCCATTGGCTTGAAAAGGGAATTTACCAACACGTACGGCATAGCCTGCTGCTTTAGCTTTTTGCTCAGTTAAACCAATGCTAGCCACTTGCGGATGGGTAAAAATACATGCAGGAATATTGTCACGATTCAATGGATGAACATTTGCGACCCCAGCAATTTTTTCTACACAGAGGATGGCTTCATGGCTGGCTTTATGCGCCAGACACGGTGCACCAGCAACATCACCAATGGCATAGACACCAGCAATATTGGTCTTACACCATTCATCTACCTGAATAAAACCAGCCTTAGTTTCTAGACCCAAAGCATCCAACCCCAAGTCGGTAAAATTAGCTTTTACCCCCACCGCAGATAACACGTGGTCGACCACAATCTGCTGTGTACCCTGACTATTTTCTAGGGTACAACGAACTTGACCGTTTTCGATTGCAATATCTGACACCGCTGTTTCGGTCAAAAGCTGCATACCTTTTTGCTCAAATTGCTTTTGCATATATTGTGCAACTTCAAGGTCTTCACTGGGCAATATATGCTTGGCAATATCGACCAAAGTCACTTGGCAACCTAGATCTTGATATAAACTGGCGAATTCACTGCCAATAGCACCCGAGCCAACCACCAATAAAGACTTAGGCAGCCGTGTCGGTTGTAAGGCATGATGATAGTTCCAGACATATTCACCATCGACCGGCAATTGTGCTAACTCTACGGCTTTCGCACCCGTTGCCACAATAATATGTGGCGCACTGACTTGCGTCGTTTTACCCACAGCATCTGTTAACTGTAGCTGTGATTTACCCAGAAACTTGGCTTTGGCTGTCAGCACTGTCACTTGGTTTTTTTTCAGCAAATGCGCCACACCTTGTACCAATTGTGCGGAGACCTGACGACTATGTTGCACCAAGGTTTTCATATCAAAATCGATATGTTCAATGTTAAAACCGAAGCGTTGACTATGTTTGAGTTGTTGTGCCAATTCAGCACCTCTTAGCAGTGCTTTGGTCGGAATACATCCCCAATTCAAACAAATCCCACCCAAATGTGTAGACTCAACCACAGCCGTTTTTAAACCCAATTGTGCGGCGCGAATGGCGGCCACATAGCCGCCAGGTCCTGCGCCAATCACGATAACATCAAATTGAGTATCTGACATGCGCGCCTCCTACACCAAAATTAAAGCTGGGTTTTCAACAAACTGCTTTAAGCTCGCCAAGAATTTTGCACCCAACGCACCATCAATTACCCGATGGTCACAAGAGAGCGTTGCGGTCATCATCTGTTGAACATGCACCACACCATCCACCACAACAGCGCGCGCTTCAGATGTACCCAAGGCTAAAATTGCCCCCTGTGGTGGATTAATAATGGCATCGAATTGTTTAACACCAAGCATGCCCAAATTGGAAATACTAAAACTTCCGCCTTGAAATTCATCGGCAGCTAATTTACCCGTCTTCGCCCGTGTTGCTAGATCCAGCATATCTGCTGAGATTTCTGCCATGGATTTACGATTGGCGGCTTTAATAATTGGGGTAATTAAACCCGCATCGATGGCCACAGCAATGGCAATATCCGCTTGTTCGAACTGTAAAATTTGTTGATTTTCTTCATCAAATTGCACGTTCACTTGCGGTACTTTCATTAATGCTGCTGCAGTGGCCTTGATGAGCATATCGTTAATCGACAATTTGACTTGAGGAACAGTCGCATTAATTTGTGCGCGTAGACTTTGTAAAGCCTCTACGTTCAAGTCAACTGTCAAACGGAAATGTGGTGCATTACGCTTTGCTGCTTGTAGGCGTGAAGCAATCGCTTTACGCATAGAAGACATTGCGGTAGTGCTAAATGTTGCTGTCGCGGCAGGTACAACGGAATCCGTTACTGTACCCTGCTGTGCAGCACTTGCAGCACGTTGTCGATCATATACCGCCTCGACATCTGCCTTACAAATGCGCCCACGGCTACCCGTACGACGACAATCATGCAAGTTAATACCCCAAGTCTTGGCCAAACGTCGTGCGACTGGTGTTGCGTCTAAATCACTGTCATCAGCATGAGAAGCTCTAGCAGATTGATTCAACTGTTGACGTGGTTCGGGCCATTGCCCACCTGCGGCCTGTACTGTGCTTTGCAGGTCTTTTACGCTAATACGGTTTGCTCGCCCCGTACCTACAACTTGTGTCAAATTAATATTATGTTTTGCCGCAAGCTGATCAGCATGCGGTGTTATAAATAAACCATGCGCCGCTTGATAACCTTGCAATGCTGCCGGAATCACAACGTCTTGTCCCGCAACTGTTTGCTTTGCAATAGCGGGTGTTGCTGTTGATGGCGAAGCATTCATATGAACAGGTGCGCTAGTCGCCGCCGCTACAGGCGAATCTGCTGTAGGCAGTGCTGAATCATTTTGTACGGATGATCCTGTAGCGAAAGCATCATTATTGCTCTTTTCGGTGGCATCGCTGGTTGCTCCTAGCGTTGCCAAATATGCTGCGATCTCTGCATCTGACACACTGGCATCAGCACAGACCGCAATAATACCGCCCACCAGTAACGTCGCGCCAGGTTGCGCCACAATTTTGCGTAAAGTGCTGGCAAAGGGGGCTTCGAGTACATTGACAATTTTTGTGGTTTCAATTTCACAAATATCATCACCTTTCTCAAAAGACTGACCTTCTTCTAGCAACCATTGAGCAATTGTCCCTTCTTCCATGGACAATCCCCATTTTGGGATCTCCAATGTTTTAATATCGCTCATATTAGGCCTCCAGTGTTTTACGTACAGCCTGTTCAATACGTGCAACGCTTGGTAACCATTCAACTTCTAACACAGGTGAGAAAGGTACAGGCGTATGCGGTGGTGTAACCAATTCAATCGGTGCTTTCAATGCATAAAATGCTTTTTGTGCAATCAACGCGGCAACATCATGTCCAAAACCACAGCGCGCTGCAGATTCATCAACAATAACCACACGCCCTGTTGCAGCAACAGACTCTAAGATACCTTCTTCGTCTAATGGCGAAATTGTTCTTGGATCGACCACTTCGACGGAAATTCCTTCTTTCGCCAGTTTATCGGCAACTTCATTGGCACGATGTACCATCAAACTCAACGCGATAATAGTGACATCCGTCCCCTCACGGGTATAGTTTGCCACACCGAATGGAATGCTATACGTTTCATCAGGCACTTCGCCTTTGATGTCATAAAGTAGTTTATGCTCGCAGAAAACGACAGGATCATCATCACGAATCGCTTGCGTCAGTAGCCCTTTCACATCATATGGACTCGACGGTACAACCACTTTCAAGCCAGGGACTGCAGCAAATACGTTATATGGTGATTGAGAGTGTTGTGCTGCTGCAGAGAAACCCGCACCAATCATGCCGCGCACCACCATCGGTGCTTTGGCTTTACCACCAAACATATAGCGAAATTTCGCAGCTTGGTTATAAAGCATGTCATGACACACACCATAAAAATCCATGAACATTAAATCTGCTACAGGGCGTAAACCAGTTGCTGCTGCACCTGCTGCCATACCAATAATGGCTGACTCAGTAATGGGTGTATCAATAACACGTTCTGAACCAAACTCGCTCCACAACCCTTTGGTCACGCCTAAAACACCACCAAAGCCTTCTAACTTATTGTCATCTGTGTTTTTACCACCATGTCCACCACGAACATCTTCCCCTACTACAATAACAGTTGGATCACGGCGCATTTCCTCTGCAATCGCTTCCTTGATTGCGTTACGATAGCTTTTTATTGGCATTCTTCTGGCTTCCTTTTAGTAAGACACATAAACATCGCTAAGCAATTGCGAAACCGCTGGATATTCAGCAGCACGCGCTTTGGCTACAGCGTCATCAACTTTTGCTTTAGATGCAGCATCAATTGCATCCAACTTGGCTAAATCCAGTTGCCCTTTCACTTTTTCTCTAAATATTTTCAATGGATCACGGTTTTCTTTGACCTCGTCCAATTCTTCTTTGGATCGAATCAAACCAGGATCCCCCTCAAAGTGCCCATAGAAACGATTGGTTATGGTTTCAATGACACTTGGACCTTCACCACGTCGAGCGCGCTCAATAGCAAGCTGTGCTGCATCATAAACTGCAAAGAAATCAGTCCCATCCACTTTTACAGCGGGCATACCAAAAGCCGCCGCTCGACCTGCAATATCTTTACTCCCTACCGCATAATCATGCGCAGTGCCTTCACCAAAACCATTATTTTCAAAAATAAAAACAACAGGTAATTTAAGCACTACTGCCATATTCATTGCTTCAAAGGTAAGACCTTGGTTGGAACCACCATCCCCAGTAAAAGACAGTCCTACACCCCCCGTTTTTAGGGTTTTAGCCGTTAAGGCTGCACCAACTGCCAAAGGTGGACCCCCTCCCACAATCCCATTGGCACCTAACATTCCTTTGTCTAAGTCTGCGATATGCATGGATCCGCCTTTACCACGACATAAGCCTGCATCTTTACCAAAGATTTCCAACATCATTTTGTGAATATCACAGCCTTTCGCAATGCAATGCCCATGCCCACGGTGTGTAGAAGTAATATAGTCTTGGTCATTTAAATTTTCACAAACACCAACTGCAACAGCTTCTTCACCGCTATAGAGATGGATAAATCCAGGAATATCACCTGTATTATTTTCATCATGCAACCGATCTTCGAACTCACGTATATCGCGCATCCGTTGATAAGCTGCCAGCAATTGTTCTTCCGTTAATTGCATAACTTTGATCCTTATTATTAACATTCAACCTTAACTGCTTAGCTTAGAGTGAATTAAAATCTACAGGGCTAGCTATTTAATCTATTAAAATTGCTTCCAGAGCCTCTAAACTATGCATTTAAAGTTCTTAAACGAAACTGACGTACCGCTCATTTATATAAAAGGATTATTTTAAAAATAACTATTAGACTAAAAAGATATAAGCAGCGCATTAAAACTAAAAATTAACAAAAACAATGCGTTAATTAAGAAAAATGAAATTGTAAATTTTTATTATTTTTCAATAAGATAAAAAACAAACCTTTAACCAACCCTCAATAAATATACTATTTGTTTTTTGTTTTCGACTAAACAGACTTTTATTCGAATTTAATTAGAATTTATTGATTAGCACATAGCATTTTTAAAAACAAATAAAGCCTTAGTATTTTACTTGGTTTTAAATAATAGCATAAAACCGAATAAATCCCATGCAAAAATTTATTATTCTGTCATATTCAGCCAATAATATAGTAAAGCGGCAAATGATAATAACATCACACTTTATTATCGATTATTTTACTTCAACAAAAATAGCGAATATGATCTTATTATTGATGATGAAAATATTGAAAAAATCATTTATTTTATACTATGAAAGTTATCGAAATTTGGTTAAATTTAATTGTATGTTTAATAGACAGTGTCAAGTTCTTGGTTTCACCTCAATCGCGGCAATGTCCTATCGCGCACGAGCGTATGTCATACACTTGATGCATGACGACTACGACATCATGCCGGATTTACACTCTACAGCCACAACATAAAGGAATATGTTATGAATCTGTCGAAATATCCGCTGCTTAATCTTCAAAAGCAGCATCTGATGAATCACTCCCCACTGGAGGCTGCGCCTCTCATAGCGTTATCCCAACAGGAATCCAGCCAATATTTTGAGCGTTCTATTTATAAATGTCAGTCTGAACTAAAACAAGTGGCACAACATGCCAATATGGCTATAGGTATCACAGATCATCAAGGAACACTGCGTTGGACTTGGAGTAGTCAACTCATGCGTAACGCAGCAGAACATGTCAATTTTATTGCAGGAGGTCATTGGTCAACTCAAGCGGTAGGTCGAAATGCAATTGGTTTAGCACTCAATCAGCATCGTGCAAGTTGTGTCAATTCACATGAAAATCATATGCATAGTGTGCGTGATTGGGTCTGTTATGCGGCACCTATCGTTGACCCTCTGACAGGAAAGTGCCATGGTATCCTCAATCTCTCAACGAAAAGTCAACATCACAACAGCCTTGGACTATTAGCGGTAGAGCATTGTGCCAATATCGTTCAACAAGCGATCCGCACAGAGCAAAATAATTTGCTCTACCTTAAAGGGTTGGGTACACCTTATGCTTTATTTAATGGACAATTACTCACCCTAACTCATCGACAGTTAGAAATCCTCTGTATTCTTGCATTACATCCTGATGGCTTGCATTTAGAAGACTTACATCAGGCACTCTATGGCGAACGCCCAGTCAGTAGCAAAACCTTGAAATCTGAGCTTTCTCAACTCCGGCTATTATTACCAGAAAGTATTGACTCCAGACCTTATAGATTAGTTTGTGAAGTACAAAGTGACTTTTTAGCAGCAGAAATGTCTTTAAATGCGGGGCTTATTACCAGTACCTTTGATTTATATCAAGGCGGTTTTATGAATAAGTCAGAAAGTCCAATCATTAATACTTGGCGAGAATGCTTTGATGCACGGTTAAGCCATTTTATTTATCAAATGCAAGACATTGATATTCTTTTTAAGGTTTTAAGCCGTGCCCCTGAACGCATTGACGCTGCACAACGCTTATATGAGTTACTTCCAACAGAGCATCCATACCGCGAGCGGATAAAACTACTCATTCATTAACAAATAACGAAAAAATGTAATAAGATATTAGCTTTAAATTTCAAAGGCTAATATTCTTATTACATATAATTCCGATATTAATCGTTTTTAAAAACTCTATTAGTGCATAATAAAATTTGAAAAAAAACATACCTAATCAAACCAGCAAATTTAAAAGATATAAAAGCCTACTTGAAAAATAAAAACATAAAATTCTAATATCATAAATTATATTAATTTACTAATTAAATTCTTGAGATGCTTTTTCAAGTAATCTATTAATTACAGTACGGGTTACCGAATATTCTTTTGCTAAAGAATAGACACTATGCCCCTTTTTAAATTTACTAATGACTTCTTTCTTCTGCTCATAGTTTAAAATTTCAGGTCGTCCAACTTTCTTAACAAAATTATTTGGTGGATAATTTTTATTAATTTTTTTAAACTTACCTTCAAAATCTAAACAAATTTTTAAGAAGTGTAGAAAGAAAATTTTCAGATCCCCTGCAATTTCCTTTTTTGAGTAATCAAAGCAAACTAGACGTATTTTCTTCTGATCAATTTTATTGACCATATTATAGATCTCATCGAAATTACGACCTAAACAGTCTATGCTTTTAATTAATAGGACATCGCCACTTTCAAGCCCATAATTAATTAAATTAATAAACTTATCTCGATAAATAATCGATGTATCGACAGTTACTTCCTCAAAAATCAGTCTTTGCTTTGGAATCTGATACCCATTCTTATAAAAATATGAAATATAATTGACTTCATCGCCATCTATTCCAGGATCTTTTCTAACATAAGCATATGTACGCATAGAAATTAAACCCTCTTTAAAGTTAAATAATACTATCATTAAGTCTAATAAATTTAATACACAATGATACCAATAAAAGCACACAAATAAAATGACTGTAGCGTAATAACATTCATTTTGTGAAAACATTTACATAATAAACATAGGAGTATAAAATTTATTTATTAAACACCTCTCAATGCATAACCAGAAATAGGTTTTTATGTTCTTGAACAACAACAACATATGCCAAAAATTTTATAAATAATTTTAGCTGGTGCACTGAAAGGATAAATATCCTCTAAGTTATTTTCAATGATCTTGCCATGGCTATTAATTAATACTTTATTCTCTAGCACCTCCATAATATTTCCTGTCTTTAAAATTTTATCACCGCGGTTACCATATGTTTTTTTTAAAATAAAAAAAACAAGGTCACCAGTTTTAATTTTTGAGTAATCAATCGGAATATATCCTATACAATTATTGCACTTCCAAGTATCCATTGTTATCTCTAAAGCATGCTAATAAAAAATATGATAATAAAAACGTTTAATTTTTAAAGAGTATAATATATGTAGTGCTAAATATTTTAATTTAAATCACACCATACAAATGAGAAGAGTATCACAATAAAACCAATATACTCAAAATAAAACTCAGAACAAAAATAGCTAAAAACAATTTATAATTTTTTCTTATAGATAAATTAAAAATATGTTAATTAATATGCACAAAGATTTTATACTATAAAACATAAATTAGCATAAGCAGGTGAAATTATAGAAAGTTATTTTATGATTAAAATAAAAAAATACAAAATAAACATTATACTCATTATATCTGTACTTATCTTGATTGGAAAAAATCTTATATTTAAAACATCACAAAAATTTAACTTTCAATATTTTCAACAACCTACGTAACAAAAAAAACAAGATTACGCATACACAAAGTTAAAACAGCATTGATCTCTTGTACCTTTTGTAATTGTTTATTAGTTTAGTTTTAGCAAAGTTGCATTATGTAAATCAAAAATTGGATTTAGATGATACGTTTAAATGCATTAGAGCAAATTCTTATGATTAATTTATTGAGAATTTAAAAAGAATTATCCTCACCAATAAACCACCCCATTTAATATTTAAAAGTTAGAGCGGCACCAAAGTATTTTCAACGATTTGATGAGTAATAAAATTGAATAAATCTAGTCAACATATATTTACTTATTGCTTAAACTATAGAAAAACGTGTTTAAGTTTGATCATTATATTCAGTATATTAGATGCTCATGCGAGTAATGCTGAGCAAAAAACCAACTTT
Organism: Acinetobacter larvae; assembly: GCF_001704115.1. Classification (NCBI taxonomy): domain Bacteria; kingdom Pseudomonadati; phylum Pseudomonadota; class Gammaproteobacteria; order Moraxellales; family Moraxellaceae; genus Acinetobacter; species Acinetobacter larvae. Next base: position 157,536 of record NZ_CP016895.1, on the reverse strand, counting down.
TACACTAAAGTTAAACAAGGCACTATTGATTTATTTAGCCCCAAATCTGATGCAAATTTTAAAACTGTGCAACTGCAGGACTTAAGTAATTTCCAAGTAGATCAATCTATTATAAATTCGCAGCCCTTAAAAGTTATGCCGCCCAATACAACTGACAAGTTATCATCCATCAGCCCTACAAGCCCTCAATATGTTCCTATTACCCACTTAAACTTTTATGATGCGATTAAAACAGCATTATTACGCCACCCAACGCTTAGCCAAAAGATTGCGACTTTAGCTGCACAAAATGCAAACATCGATTTAGCAAAATCACAATATTACCCACAAATTTCTGGTGGCATCAGTACGGGTGATTTGACCTCTAGCCAAAAAGATGAACAAGTCTTATCTCTCACTGCAACACAGATGGTATTTGATTTTGGCAAAATAAAATCAAGCGTTGACACACAAAAGGCGAAGTTAATTGCTGAGCAAGCCAATGTCTTGGTTAATATTGATGACATCGCACAGCAAACCAGTTCTGCCATTATTAATATCTTGCGTTACCGCAAAAACATTACCATCGCCAAACAACAAATTGATGGTATTCAACGCATTCTAGCCATTGCAAATTTACGTGCCAATGCAGGAATCAGTAGCCAAGCAGATCCTGTACAAGCCCAATCATATTTGCAATCTGCACAGTCTTCACTTTTGACAGAACAAGATTTACTCGATCAGTACCAACAACGTTTGAATACTTTACTGGGCTTTAAAAGCGATGGGATGGATTGGAATATTCCCGAACAACTGGTAGCAGCCTCTGAGCTTTATAATGAACCGCTATTTAATCAAATCCCTAAACTGATTTTAGCCAATGCTCAGGTCGATATCGCAAAATATGAAAAAAAACAAACGACATTGAGTAGATATCCAACTTTATCTTTGAAAGGAAGTATTAGTAAGTCTTTGCACGGTAATTTAACCAATAGTGACAATGATGTAGATCACTCAATCATGTTAGAAGCATCCAGTAATTTCTTTCAAGGTGGAGCGACCTCAGCACGTACACGTTCTGCTAGTTTTGCTGAGCAAGCTGCAAAAGCAAATGTCAATGCTGTCTATCTTGAAGTACAGGACCAGATTGTTATGACTAGAGAAAGTATTGAAAACAAACAGCAACAAATGCAAGTACTACTCGCAAGACAAAACTCTACTGTGCAAACACGTGAGCTCTATCAAGAACAATACAAACTGGGTACGCGTAGCGTACTGGACCTACTCAATGCTGAACTAGCAATACATGCAGCAGATAAAGAATATGAAAATGCACGTTTTGATATTTATAACAATATCGTGCAATACATAGCGGCAACAGGAAAATCACGACAAGCCTACTCATTAAATAATATTTCTATACAAGGATTTGAGGTGCAACCATGAGCAAAACATTTTCTTATCAAGCTTGGTTGCAGGCTATATTATGCATCGCGAAACATTATCGGATTGAAGCCTCTGTTGAACAAGTCCGTTTGCAACTCGACTGGACTCAACCGCAAGATCTCAACCAAGTTGTCGCATTAATTTGCCGACAAGTAGGACTTCGTTATAAACAAAATTCATTTCATGAAGACTTATTAAATCCATGGCAACTTCCTGTTATTGTTGATTTTTACGATGGTCAAGTGGGTGTAATCGATAAAGCTGACCAACAAGGAAAAGTGAGTATTTTGCTAAGTGGTGATCAAGGACTTGAGCAGATTTATGATCTAGATCAATTAAAAACTGCAATACGCAGTGTCTTTATTCTGAGACCTGAGAGCTCTATTGCCGATGCTCGCGTTGATGACTATATCAAGCCCTATGAAGCCAGTTGGTTTTGGTCAATCGTACTCAAAGATTGGCGACGTTATATCGATATTATGTTTGCCTCCTTACTGGCCAATATCTTAGCGCTTGCGACGATTATATTTTCTATGCAAGTATACGATCGCGTTGTGCCATCCCAGTCTATTCCCACGCTCTGGGTTTTAGTCGGAGGCGTGATGATCGCAGCGATCTTTGAATTTATACTCAGGATTGCTCGAATTTATATCTCAGACATTATTGGTAAACGCGCAGATTTAAAAATCTCAGATCGGGTCTTTGGACATGCACTCAGAATTAAAAATAAAGAGCGTTCTAAATCAACAGGTACTTTTATTTCACAAATCAGAGAGTTGGAAGGTGTCCGTGAACTGGTAACCTCTACAACCGTCAGTGCTATTGCGGACCTACCCTTTTTCTTTATGTTTCTAGCCATTTTCTGGTTTATCGGCGGCAACCTATTTTGGGTAATGGTCTTGATTGTACCGCTCATGATTATTCCTGCCATTTTAGTACAAAAGCCTTTAGCACAATTGGCGCAAGAAGGCATGCGTGAATCTGCAATTCGCAATGCCATGCTGGTAGAAGCGGTACAAGGCATTGAAGATATTAAGTTACTCCGGGCTGAGCAACGTTTTCAAAATCAGTGGAACCACATGAATGAGGTCTCTGCAGAGATCAGCATGCGGCAACGCAAAATTGCAGGTGTCTTAACCGCATGGACTCAAAAAGTCCAAAGCCTTGCTTTCGTTTTTGTGGTCTTGGCTGGTAGCTTTATGGTGATGCGTGGTGATATGACCACAGGCGCATTGGTAGCATGTTCTATATTATCTTCACGGATGCTCGCACCGATTTCTCAAGTCACTGCAATTTTGACACGATTACAGCAGGCCAAAGTCGCTAAAACAGGTTTGGATCAATTGATGCAACGTAATGTTGATCAACCTGAACACAGTCAACTGGTACATAAACCCGTGCTACATGGCGACTACTATCTCCATAATGTGCAATTTAAATATATAGACGAAGATCCACATCTCAATCTGAATATTAGCAAATTAAAAATTCAAGCTGGTGAAAAAATTGCAATTTTAGGTCGCAATGGTGCTGGTAAGTCGACTTTATTGCAACTCTTAGCAGGTATGCAGTTTGCTGATAAAGGCAAAGTCTATTTAGAAGGATTAGATCTATCACGAATTGATCCTGCGGATATTCGTCGAGATATGGCACTACTCAATCAAAATGCGCATCTGTTTTTTGGCAGTATCCGCGATAACCTTACCCTTGGAGCCCCCTTAGCCACAGATGAAGATATTCTCAATGCCTTACATATGACCGGAGCATTAGACATCGTACATGCCAAACAAGATGGCTTAAGTCATGTGATTTTAGAAGGGGGTGTGGGCTTCTCTGGCGGTCAGCGTCAAGCCTTACTGCTAACGCGTTTATTACTACGTCAGCCAAATATATTACTACTTGATGAGCCCACAGCAGCATTAGATGAAATCTCTGAAAGGCAATTGATTGAACACCTTAAACAGTGGCTAGGACACCGTACTTTAGTGGTTGCCACACACCGCCGCGCGGTATTGGAGTTGGTAGATCGTATTATTGTCATCAATGAAGGCAAAGTGGTTATGGATGGTTCACGTGATGAGATTTTAAATCAATCGGCAGCACCGCAGCCCACTCAACAAGGAGCACAGGCATGACTGAACAAAATTCACTCGCTGAATCTTCAAAAACAGTGAACCCTCTCTCACCACCTTTGCCACGTGCTAGCTTTATGGTCTGGATTATTGGAATTGGTTTGTGTGTTTTAATACTCTGGGCTTGGCTATTTAAATTGGAAGAAGTATCGACCGGCAGTGGTAAAGTGATTCCATCATCAAAAGAGCAAGTCATTCAATCATTAGAAGGCGGTATTGTCACACAATTGAATGTTAAAGAAGGTGATATCGTACAAAAGGGGCAAATTTTAGCACAGCTTGATCCAACGCGTTTTGCCTCTAATGTTGGAGAGTCACAATCCTTACTGGTCTCTTCCCAAGCTACCGCAGCACGTCTTGTAGCCGAAGTGAGTGGTAGTCCATTAACTTTCCCAGAATCGGTGCATAAAGACCCAGAGCTGGTACGCCAACAAACAGCATTATATAATTCTCGGCGTGCTAACTTACAAGAGTCCTTAGCAGGGTTATCTCAGGCATTACGACTGGTACAACAAGAACTGAGTATGACTGAACCCTTGGTCGCCAAAGGTGCAGCCAGTGAAGTTGAAGTCTTACGGCTTAAGCGCCAAGCAAATGAATTACAAAATAAAATGACTGATATCCGCAATGAGTATTATGTCAAAGCGCGTGAAGAGTTATCCAAAGCCAATACCGATATTGAGACACAACAACAAGTGGTTAAAGGGCGTAATGATGTGCTAAGTCGTGCTGTTTTTCGTGCACCTGTACGCGGTGTCGTCAAAGAAATTGCGGTAACCACAATTGGTGGAGTTATTCCTCAAAATGGCAAACTCATGACGATTGTACCAATAGATGAGCAGTTGTTAATCGAGGCACGTATTTCACCACGCGATATTGCTTTCATCCGACCTGCCCAAGAAGCCTTAGTAAAAATTACAGCATATGACTATTCAATTTATGGCGGATTAAAGGGTAAAGTGAGCGTCATTTCACCCGATACATTGCGGGATGAAGTTAAACAAGATCAGTTTTATTATCGAGTATATATTCGTACTGACTCCGATAAACTCTACAACAAAGAAGGCAAGGCGTTTAATATTACACCAGGCATGATGGCAACCGTTGATATCCGTACTGGTGAGAAAACTGTCATGGATTATTTACTCAAACCCTTTAATAAGGCCAAAGAAGCATTAAGGGAGCGATAGTTTTAGATCATTCTATTTTTTGATTTATATGATTGCAGAGCTGTCGCACCTCATGTTTGACTTCGCCCCCAATACACGCTGAAAACAGCCTTGAAGAGCATCTTAAACCACCAACAGCAATAGACTGTGGGTGGTTGCGTTATATCTGGTTTCTATTCTGGATTATATTTATTTTTCTCTGGCTTATAGCCAAGTGCTAGCAATATACCTCATCTGAAAAATTTTGATCAACACAGCACAGCATCGACAGTATTTTGTATCGCTTGATATTTAACACAAAAATAACTTACGCAATCAAATATTTCATATAATTTCAATTAAATATAAGCAATACTACAATTAGACACGTTTGCTACAGTCATTACGCACATTTCCATACTGTTGAATATTCCCAGAGGTATTTTATGAAAAAAATATGGTGTCAAACCTTATTAGCCAGTAGTCTCTTGATCAGCACACTTGCCGATGCTTGTACACGTGCCGTTTATATTGGTGAGCAAGATGTGATGACCGCACGTTCGATGGATTGGAAAGTCGATGTGGGCAGTAATATCTGGATCCTGCCCAATAAAGTCGCGCGCAATGGTCAAGCTGGTCCACAATCACTGCAATGGACATCACGTTATGGCAGCGTGATTACCACAGGCTATGATATTGCAACCACAGATGGAATCAATGAAAAAGGACTAGCGGCGAATTTGTTGTGGTTAGTAGAGTCGCAATATCCTATGGCTGAAAAAAGTAAAAAACCCAAATTAGCGATTTCTCTATGGGCTCAATACGTATTGGATAATTTTGCCACAGTCAATGAAGCGGTTAGCGCATTAGAAAAAGAACCTTTTGTTGTGGTAACAGATCAAGTACCTGATGAAAATCGCTTGGCGACCTTGCACCTCTCTATATCAGATGCCACGGGAGATAGCGCAATCATTGAATACATCGATGGTAAGCAAGTGATTCATCACAGTAAAAAATATCAGGTGATGACCAACTCCCCAACTTTTGACCAACAGCTGGCATTAAATAGCTATTGGCAAAGTATTGGTGGCACAACCATGTTACCAGGCACCAACCGTGCAGCCGATCGTTTTGCTCGCGCCTCTTTCTATATCAATGCAATTCCTAAAAATGCCAGCCCTAAACACACCCTTGCCAGTGTCTTCGGCGTGATCCGTAATGTCTCGGTACCTTTTGGAATTAATACTGCGCAAGAACCCAATATCTCTTCTACGCGTTGGCGTACTGTGATTGACCATACGCGCAAGGTCTATTATTTTGAATCTGCCGTTTCGCCTAATATTTTCTGGGTCGATTTAAAAGATATTAATTTTAATGATGGTAAAACCCGTAAATTGGATTTAGGACCGGATCAAGCCAATATATTCTCAGGCAAAGCCAATGCGTCCTTTGTAGAAAGTAAGCCTTTTGCGTTCTTGGGCACGCTATAACAAGCATTGTTTGCGCTTATATCCCATATATTGATGCATATATATTGATGCATAACGTTAAATCTATATAGATTTATATATTTTGATTTGGAAAAAACAATGTCAAGACTTGTCCTAATAATGATGAGCGCTGCAGTGCTATCGGCCTGTAGTAATATCCCTTCTGCACAAGAACTATCCGCCACACGCGGATTGGTCCTGTGCGCACCAACTGAAATCTGCCCAATCATTAAAGTCAATTGGAATGAACAAGATAAAGCTTACTTAAAAGTGGATATCAGCTTAGATGATGCTTATCGTGCCTATAAAATTGAAAGTATTGACTTTAGTAATGGTCAGCAAAATTTACATTTTAAAGTCAGTGCGGCAGGTGAGAGTAAATATTTAGCAGGTGTATATCGCTCTAAAAATAGCGTTATTACGCCTGTTGATGTTCTTGCTCAATTAAAAGCCAGCGATCATATTAGTCTACAAGTGAACACCGACCAAGGTCATATCAAACGCTACCTGTTAAAAGATGGACAGCGTTCAAGTGCCTATCAGCAATTCATGGATTATTACCAGACAACACAAGCCCAATAAAATAAACATCGAAAAAAACCGCACAGCCCATGTGCGGTTTTTGCTATTTATATTGCTTGCCGGCAGAAAGACCTTATCTCTAGATCTCTAGGCGACGGAATCTCTCATCGACTGGAATAATACTAACGTTTCACCACGATAGAATCGATACCGCTATGTTGTAACGTTTGTTGTGCCATCACGGCAGCACTTTGGGTTTCATAGGGACCAGCTATTACGCGATACCATGTTTTGCCATTTTCAGTACTTTTAACCACATCTGCGGATAAGCCATTCAGAATAATCTCCGCACGGCGTGCATCTGCACTATCTGGATCGGTAAAACTTTTAACCTGTAAAATATAGGCTGCTTTGTTTAGATCAGATCCTTCCTCAGCCACAGCGGATGCCGTTTGCTGGCTCAAATCTGGTGCTGCAACGATGACTGGCTGACTCTGTACCGGTGCTTCTGGTACAGCCTGCTCTGGGATTGGTGTCACCTGTTGCTGTGGCAATAACTCATAGAAGCGATAATCCTTATTGGTTTCCTCTTGATAATGTTGTGATGTCACCTCATTCCGTGTTTCCACAGGAACCCAAGGTTTCCACAGCATTAAAGCGACTGCCGCAGTCATCAGTATTAAAATAACCAATAACAACACCAACCATTTCGGCACAAATGCTTTCTTGGTTGGCTGTGATCGTTCAGACACACCGCGTTGCGTTTTTCCAAACACGAGCAATCCTCTCTTCTATAAATAATGCTGCCTTGTTGTTTTTACATTTCATAAGGTGCAGATACACCTAATAAATTCAATCCATTACGCAGTACTTGTTGCACATTCACTGCCAATAATAAACGGGCTTCAGAGAGCTCAGGCTGTGTGCTATCAAGGAATTTCACACCATCTTGTGCATACCAACCATGGAACAATGCGGCTAATTCTTTGAGATAATTACCCACTTGATGTGGTTCATATGCATTGGCAGCACGCACCACAATTTCTGGATATGCAGCCAGTTTCGCTAAAATTTCTATTTCACTTTCAAGTTGTAATTGTGCAACATGTTGGCTGGCACGTGCCAAATCAAAATCAATCTCTGCTTGCGGTGCTTTTTGTAAAATACTTTGAATACGTGCATGCGCATACTGTACATAATACACAGCATTATCTTTACTTTGCGATACGGCCAAGTCAAGATCAAAATCAATATGTTGTTCCGACTTACGCATCACATAATAAAAACGTGCCGCATCATTACTCACTTCTTTACGTAAGTCTCTCAAGGTGACGAATTGCCCCGAACGCGATGACATTTGAATCATTTCACCACCACGCCATAAGCTAACAAACTGTACTAAAAGTACCGTTAACTTACTTGAATCATAGCCCATTGCATCAATTGCTGCTTTAACACGCGCAATATAACCATGATGATCCGATCCCCACACATCAATTAGGTGGGTATAACCACGTTGTAATTTATTGAGATGATAGGCAATATCCGATGCAAAATAGGTGGTCTGACCATTACGGCGTTTGACCACACGATCTTTTTCATCGCCAAATGCAGTCGATTTAAACCAGATGTTACCATCTTGCTCGTATAAATAACCACGCTGCTCTAAGGTCTGTAAAGCCTCATCAATTTTGTCATTTAAAGTGGCTTCGCTAAACCAGCGATCAAAACGTACCCCAAATTCAGATAAGTCATCTTGAATATCAAATAAAATCGCATCCAGTGCTGCTTGATGGAATACTCGATAACCCGCACCTAATAATTGCTGAGCATTGTGAATTAGACCATCGATATGTTTTTCTTTATCGCCAGATAATACGACTTTATTGCCATCAGCATCTAATGCTTCTGCATACTGTACATCTTCAGGCACAGCTGCAAATACATCGCTCACAGGGCGTATATAAGCATCACCATCTTGGTTGATAATTCCTTGTGCAATGTCTTTGACATAATCGCCTTGATAGGCATTTTTAGGGAAAGTTAGTGTTTGCCCTTGTAACTGTAAATAACGTAAATAGGTAGAAGTTGCCAAAATATCCATTTGACGACCTGCATCATTGACGTAGTATTCACGATCAACCACCGCACCAGTTGCTTCTAGTAAATTGGCAACCGTCATACCATAGGCTGCACCACGACCATGCCCCACATGTAAACTCGAAGTAGGGTTGGCCGAAACAAATTCAATTTGGATTTTTTGATCACGGTTGTGCTCTGAACAGCCGTATTGGTCTTTTTGCTGTTGAATGGTCGCTAATACGGCATAGCGTAAATCGGCCTTTAAAAAGAAATTAATAAAACCAGGACCTGCAATTTCTGCTTTTTCAATTTCGGCAACTGCAGGCAGCAGCGCAACAATTTTTTCAGCGAGATCACGAGGCTTCATTGCAGCAGCCTTCGCTGCAATCATGGCAATATTAGAAGCAAAATCTCCATGACTTCGGTCTTTGGTTCGGGTCAGGCTACTGTTATTTTGCCAGTCATTTGGAAGAATACCTTCAACTTGAAGAGCTTGAACTGCATGTTGCAGTGCTGCTTGGATTGCCATGTTCATCATTTTCAGAAAAGTAAATGCTGCAGAAAAGGTAAATATAGCAAATATCACCCATTTAGTTGAGCGCTTTTTGTAGAATAACGTCAGTTGACACAGATCATTACCCATCTCAACCCAGAAACAGACTACCATAAGCAACATGTCATCATGCAGTTGCACCGCAGGCTGGTGTTATTTTAGACAGCACTGTCTATCACATATAACATTTTTAAATTAAATAAAATTGTCTATCAATTTTATAAATATCTATTTATGGCAAATAAGCTTAACCTAATAGTGCCACAATTGTAGTACGCTAAGCTTAGAACCATTGATGGCTATGCCAGATTAACAAATATAGAGATTGGAAATGACCGCTGATAATTCAACAATCAAACACCCATTGTATATTCCGTATGCTGGATTTACTTTACTTGAATTACCATTACTCAATAAAGGCTCTGCATTTACAGAACAAGAACGGACCAATTTTAATCTACATGGTTTGCTGCCGCACCAGATCGAAAGTATTGAAGAACAACATCAACGCTCTTATCAGCAATTTACCTCGTTTAATGAAGATATCAATAAACACATTTATCTCAGAAATATTCAAGATACCAATGAAACCCTTTTTTATCATTTGATTGAAAACCATCTATCAGAAATGATGCCGATCATCTACACCCCGACAGTAGGTGAAGCCTGCCAACGTTTCTCAGATATCTATCGCCGTCATCGTGGTATTTTTATTTCCTATCCAGACCGTGAGCACATCGAAGATATTCTGCAAAACGTCAATCGCCGCAATGTCAAAGTCATTGTTATTACCGACGGTGAGCGCATTCTGGGGCTGGGTGACCAAGGGATTGGCGGCATGGGAATTCCTATTGGTAAATTATCACTTTATACTGCTTGTGGTGGCATTAGCCCAGCCTATACCTTACCGATTACGATCGATGTCGGTACCAATAACCCCAAACTGCTCAATGACCCTTTATATATGGGTTGGCGCCAACCGCGTATTAGCGGAGAAGAATATTATCAATTCATTGATGAAATCTTCAGTGCCATCAAAAGACGTTGGCCTAATACACTGATTCAGTTTGAAGATTTCGCACAAAACAATGCCATGCCGTTGCTGAACAAGTATCGTGATGCCTACTGTTGTTTTAATGATGATATTCAGGGAACCGCTGCGGTAGTCGTTGGAACATTAATCGCTGCCTGTCGTGCTTCAGGCATACAATTAAAAGACCAAAAGATTGCCTTCTTAGGTGCTGGTTCCGCGGGTTGTGGTATTGCAGAACAAATCATTGCACGTATGGTTGCAGAAGGTATCTCTGACCAACAAGCGCGTAGCCAAGTCTATATGGTCGATCGCTTTGGGCTCATTACCGATACTCAAGTAAATTTACGCGATTTCCAACAAGCTTTAGCTCATCCACATAAAACGGTCCATACTTGGGGAGATAATCCAGAAAATATTGCGCTAATAGAGGTCATTCGCCATGCTAAACCGAATATTCTAATTGGTGTATCAGGACAAGCAGGACTGTTCAGCGAAGCAGTCATCAAAACCATGCATGCCAATTGTGCGAAACCCATTGTTTTCCCACTGAGCAACCCCACTTCACATGCCGAAGCATTACCTGCAGATATCGTGCGTTGGACAGATGGACAAGCGATTATTGCAACAGGCAGCCCTTTTGCACCAGTACATTATCAAGCAAAAACCTATCCTATTGCACAGTGCAATAACGCTTATATTTTCCCTGGTATTGGACTTGGTGTCGTAGCATGTAAAGCACATCGTATTACCGATGCCATGCTCAGTGCAGCAAGCTCAGCGCTAGCCGATTGCTCACCACAATTAACAGATCCTAATGCAGCCTTATTACCCAGCTTAGATGACTTACAACAGGTCTCTAAAATCATTGCATTTAAAGTGGCTAAAGCAGCCATGGCAGATGGTGTCGCCGCGCAAATTAGCGACCAATTGCTGCAACACAGTATTGAGAAAAATTTCTGGAAACCTGCATATCGTCACTATAAACGTGTGCCATTTTAAAACTAAAATACCCGATAACGGATCAGCGTGCTGATCCGTTATTTACGATACGCGTTTGAAGGGGGGGATGCTTTATATGATTATGATAAAGCTATACCATTCGAACATGATTTATATCTGGTATTTACTATTTTCCCACTCATTTGAATTGAACCAAAGACCATGTCGCTAAAATGCTTTAAAGCCTATGATATCCGTGGGCAATTAGATACCGAATTGAATGAAGATATTGCTTATCGTATCGGGCGTGCCTATGGGCAAATTTATCAGCCCAAAACGATTGCGGTAGGCTGCGATGTCCGCCTAAGTAGCCCTGCCCTAAAACAAGCACTCATCCGCGGGTTAAATGAGGCGGGTGTCGATGTACTAGATCTCGGTCTCACAGGTACTGAAGAAGTTTATTTTGCTGCATTCCATCTCGATGTGCAGGGAGGGATTGAAGTCACCGCTAGCCACAATCCCATGGACTACAATGGGATGAAGTTGGTCCGAGAAAATGCCCGCCCCATTAGTGCAGATACCGGCTTAAAAGAGATTCAAGCACTGGTAGAGTCGCAACAATTTGTGCCAAGTACATCTACTGGCAGCTGCCAAAACTATAATATCTTGCCAGAATTTATTGAACACCTCATGGGCTATATCAAAGACCAAACCATACGCCCACTCAAGTTGGTCATGAATGCAGGTAATGGTGCAGCAGGACATGTCATTGATGCATTAGAACAAAAATTTAAGCAGCTCAAGCTACCAGTAGAGTTTATTAAGATCCACAATGAACCCAATGGGCATTTTCCACACGGTATTCCTAACCCACTACTGGTTGAAAATCGGGAAAGTACACGTCAGGCAGTGCTGATTCATCAAGCCGATATGGGCATTGCTTGGGATGGGGATTTTGACCGTTGCTTCTTATTTGATGAGAAAGGTCAGTTTATCGAGGGCTATTATATCGTTGGTTTATTGGCTCAAGCCTTTTTAGCCAAGCAAGCGGGTGAAAAAATTGTGCATGATCCGCGCCTGATTTGGAATACCACCGATATTATAGATAAGTACCAAGGCATAGCCGTACAGTCCAAATCAGGTCATGCTTTTATTAAAGAAGTCATGCGTGAGCACAATGCAGTCTATGGTGGCGAGATGAGTGCGCATCACTATTTCCGTGATTTTGCTTATTGTGACAGCGGCATGATCCCATGGTTACTGGTTCTCACCGTACTCACCCAAACGCAGCAACCGCTTTCTGTTTTAGTGGCACAAATGATTGCACAGTTTCCATGTAGTGGTGAAATTAATTTTACTGTACAAGATAGTCAAGCAACGATTCAGCGCATATTGCAGCATTATCGTTCCCAAGAACCACAGATCGATGATACTGACGGTATAAGTCTCGACTTTGGACATTGGCGTTTGAATGTCCGTGCATCAAATACCGAGCCGTTATTACGGCTTAATATTGAGAGTCGCAATAGCCCTCAAACACGCCCCATGCAATCTTATGTCGATGAATTAAGTCAGCTCATCACACAAGCTTAACCATCCAATACAACACTGCGCTCGTCGTTATAAAATACCGACTGACGCAGTGTGTAGACAGATGTATATTCTTTAGCTGACTGTCAGATTTTTCTTGAGCTCTTACTTTCTACTACTGATTTGTTTATATTGACTTATTTATATTTATGTTGTGTAGAACTATAACCTGATGGATTTTGTTGTTGCCACTTCCAACTGTCTGCCAACATTTCTGCTAAACCATATTGTGGCTGCCAAGCCAATTCTTGTACTGCACGTTGGTTATCAGAGAAAGAGGTCGCGACATCACCAGAACGTCGTGGCGCAACCTGATATGGTATTTTTATCCCAGTTACTTTTTCAAAAGCATGAATAATTTGTAGAACTGAAGACCCCTGCCCTGTACCAATATTCCAAACACGGCATCCTTGTGTAGACAAGCGATTTTCTAATGCACATAAATGCGCATTTGCTAAATCTACCACATGAATATAATCACGTACCCCCGTACCATCGATGGTATCGTAATCATCACCATAAACTGCCAATTGCTCTAAGCGCCCCACAGCAACCTGCGTCAAATAAGGCATTAGATTATTTGGAATACCCTGCGGATCCTCGCCAATAAGGCCACTGGTATGTGCCCCAACAGGATTAAAATAACGCAATAAAGCAATAGACCAGCGTGCATCTGCGGCAGATAACTTCTGCAACATTTGCTCAATAATCAACTTGGTATAACCATAATTATTATTCGGCATACCTGTCGGCATCTCTTCATGTAATGGCGAGATGTTACTGGCATCATATACTGTAGCCGATGAACTAAAGACCAAATGAAAGACATTGGCACGTTTCATGGCTTGGAATAAACAAATACTGCCTGCGATATTATGATCAAAATAATGTAAAGGCATCGCTTGACTTTCACCGACAGCCTTTAATCCTGCAAAATGAATTACAGCATCGATTGAATAACTCTGAAAGACCTGATCTAAATGATCGGCATCGCGAATATCACCTTCAATAAAAACTAAATGCTTTTGAGTAATTTTTTGGACACGACGTAATGACTCATAACGACTGTTGCTTAAATTATCAAAAACCACAACCTCATGACCGTGATTTAATAACTCAATGCAGGTATGTGATCCGATATATCCTGCGCCACCCGTTACTAAAATATTAGCCATATTATTATTATCCTCTAGTATTGATCACGCTTCAGCAATACTTGTAATAAACCTTGTGTTGAAGCGTCTAAGTGCGATAAATCTTGTTGTTGACCTTCTAAAATAGGCAGTAGTTGATTGGCAATATGTTTACCTTTTTCTACTCCCCATTGATCGAAAGGATTAATATTCCACAATACAGACTGTACAAAAACCTTATGCTCATATAAGGCAATGAGCATGCCTAAACTATAAGGATTTAACTCTGTTAGCAGTAATGTACTACTCGGTTGATTACCATCATATTGTTTATATGTAGGAATTTCCAATAAATCTTGCGAATCTAGCGCCTGATTACCAAAAGCCAATAGCCTTGATTGGGCTAAACAGTTTGACAGTGCCAAATGATGTTGTTCAATCAGTGCACTAGCATTCTCTACATACGTAAATTGCTGTGCATTATAACGATGTATCGGGGCGATAAAATCACAACTCACCGAGTGAGTCCCCTGATGTAATAATTGATAAAATGCATGTTGCGCATTGGGACCGACTTCTCCCCAAATAATTGGGCAAGTTGCAGTCTGCGTTTTTTCACCATTGCGCTGTACAGATTTACCATTCGACTCCATTTCTAACTGTTGCAAATAAGCCGCAAAGTACTTCAGCCGACCGTCATAAGGCAGTATGGCTTGGGTCTGCATATTGAGATAATTGTTATTCCAAACACCAATCAATGCCATTAATACAGGAATATTCTGGGTAAAAGGTGCATGCTGAAAATGTTGATCTATATGGTATGCACCAGCTAAAAGTTGCTGAAATCCCGCAACACCTATGGTTAACGCAATCGGTAATCCAATACAGGACCACAATGAATAACGACCACCCACCCAATCCCACATTTGAAACTGGTGCTCAGCAGTAATCCCCCAATCGGTCATTTTATCTATACGTGTCGATACCCCGACAAAATGACACTTCAATACTGAAGCAGTGCTCCCAAGAGATTTTTCCAACCATAGCCGAGCCGTTTGTGCATTGGATAAAGTATCAATCGTTCCAAAAGACTTTGATGAAATAATAAATAGTGTCGTTTCAGGTCTTAACTTATGCAGTAGATCGGATAACTGACTACCATCAATAGTTGAAACAAAATGGACCTGTAATGCCTGAGCGGTCTGGACCTTAAAATCTGATAGTGCATAACTCACCATCAGAGGACCTAGATCTGATCCACCAACACCAATATTGACCACATCTTGAATCACTTCACCGGTACTGCCACGCAATTGTCCTGCATGAATCTTTCCAACAAAATCATACATGCGCTGCAGCTGTTGATGGACTTGTTGAATGACAGGACTAAACGCTACGGCTGGCGCTTGTGCTTGTGGTACTCTCAGCGCCCAATGCATCGCTGCGCGTTGTTCTGTGCAATTCATCAAATTTTCAGAAAATAAGCTGTCGATCCAAGAACTTAAATCATGCTCTTGTGCCAATGCAATCAGGGCATCAATCACTTCAGCATGTACAAGCTGCTTACTATAATCAAAAAATAAAGCATCTAAATCGACTGAAAACTGTTGAAAACGATGCTGATCTGCTGCAAATAAATCTGTAAGATGCTGAGATTTAAAGTATTGTGCCAGTTGTATTAACTGTTGCTGGGCGGGAGAATCGATCACAGGCTGCGCCACCTCTAGATCTGGCATAGGGCGAACGGGTACTTTGTCTTTTTTCATAGTCGTCCTATCCCTGTATAGATAAAGCCCTGTGATCGGACATATACCGGATCATAAATATTTCGCCCATCTAATAGATAAGGGTGTGCCATCGCATGTTTTAGCCGCTTAAAATCAGGGCTAAAATATTGTTTCCATGCTGTCATCAAACATAAGGCATCGGCATTTTCGGTTGCTTGATACTGCTGTTCACATAAAATTAAATCATCGCGTTGACCATAATAGGCATATATTTCATGTAAGGCTTCTGGGTCATGTAGTTGTACCCGAACACCTTGTGCCCATAGTGCCGCTAACATGACATGAATCGGTGAATTTTGAATACTTGAGGTATTTTCTTTAAATGCAGCGCCCCAGATAGCAACTGTTTTATCGCGTAAATCCCCGTTGTAATAGATCCATAGTTTACGAAATAAAATCTCTTTTTGTTGCTGATTGATTTGATACACTTGTTCTAATAAACGGCTTTGCGTACCTGTTTTGGACACAGTCTTCGACAAGGTTAAAATATCATGTGAAAAATTTTCTCCACCAAAGCCACAACCTGGAGATAAATAACTTGCACCAATACGGGTATCCGCAGCTAAGCCCTGACGTACATTTAAAATATCAATCCCTAATTTTTCCGCAACCAAAGCCAGATCATTCATATAGCTAATACGGGTTGCCAACATACCCGATAGACTAAACTTCGTAAATTCAGCATCTAAGATAGGCATAAATAGGTACTGCTGAGTATGCGGAAAAATCGGTCTAAAGATTTCCTGAATCAAGGTTTGTGCTTGTGTAGAATCCACCCCAATCACGACTTGTTGCATCTGAATGAAACTGTCTATTGCCCGCCCTTCTTGCACCATATCGGGTAAATAGGCCCAATCGGTATGAGTAAAACTTTCTTTTAATTGTAGTGTTGCTTGTAAACCAAACGTCGAGCCATTAATGATCAGCTTTGGCGCAACTGCTGTATGTGCAGCTAAGGTTTTGAGCAGTTGCTCAGCCGTTTGATATGCTGAGGACTGAAAGGAGAGCAGATAAACATCAAAGTCTATCGCGAATTGTTCAGATTCACTCGGAACTAAGAACCCTTTTTCGATCTGAGTGTGTATCAGGTGATTCAGCTGATAATCTGGAATCACCTGATACGCTTGGTGTAATTCACATTCTTGTTGTTTATACCAATACACCATATGACCACACTCTGCCAATAACCCAGCCATCACCTGAGCCTGTAAGGTATTACCATATAGCGCTATTTTCATTTAGAGACCCAACTCAGCAATCATGGCTTTAAAATCAGCACCCAAAGTTGGATGATCAACAGCATAATGTAAAACTGCTTTTAAATAACCCAGCTTATTACCACAATCAAAGGTCTGACCTTGCATACGATAAGCTTCCACGCTTTCATCTTGTTGTAGCATGGCAATGGCATCGGTCAGCTGAATTTCATTCCCAGCACCCTTCGGGGTATTTTCCAATAACTGCATAATCTTAGCAGGCAAGATATAACGACCAACCACTGAAAGATTAGATGGCGCTGTACCGACTGCAGGTTTTTCTACAATTCCTCGCATCAGAACACTTTGCCCTTCAGCAGGTTGCTCCACAACATCAACAATGCCGTATTGATCAACCAAATCAGCGGCAACAGCTTCAACCATAATTTGTGCTGCATGTGTATGCTGAAAGCGAGTCATCATTTGTGCCAAATCATTTTTATGTTGAGTAGTTTTATGACGTACCAAAACATCTGGCAACAAGACCGCAAAATCATCTTGACCAATCAATTGTTTAGCACACAATACGGCATGCCCCAAACCCAAAGGCTGTGCCTGACGCACACTAACAACCTGTACATTGTCTGGAATGATCTGGGTAATTTCTGCCAATAGATCAAATTTTTTCTTTTCTCTCAGTGTTGTTTCCAATTCAAAGTGACGATCAAAATAATTTTCAATCGCACCTTTGGCACTATGTGTCACAAGAATAATTTGCTCTATCCCCGCAGCCACAGCTTCTTTCACAACATATTCAATCGCAGGGCGATCAACCACTGTAACCATTTCTTTAGGAATAGACTTACTTGCAGGCAAAAAACGCGTTCCTAAGCCAGCAACCGGTAAAATAGCTTTTTTAATCATAGAATTTCTAACAATGAATAGTGGATGTAATGGATAGTAGCTGTAATGGATAAAACATTAAGTTTCATCTTTTGAATGCGGAGTATTGTTGCCCTTAAATAATGAAGGGCCAACATGACCAGGTGCATTGACGCCTTTGCGCTGTAGCATGACAAAGACCGTCTTAAACATAATTTTAAAATCAATCAACAGATTATGATGGTCCACATACCATACATCACACTTAAAACGTTCCTCGTAATCTAATTCATTACGACCACTAATCTGTGCTAACCCCGTCATACCCGGACGTACTTCAAGGCGGCGAGCCTGTTCTGGCGAATATAAAGCAAGAAAATCTTTGAGCATTGGACGTGGTCCGACCACACTCATATCCCCCTTAATGACATTGATTAATTGTGGCATTTCATCAAGACTGGTAGAACGCAATTTTTGTCCAAAAGGCGTAATACGGAACTCATCTGCTAAAGGTTGACCATCAGCATCAACTGCATTCTTCATAGACCGAAATTTAATCATTTTAAATAATTTCCCGTCTTTCCCCGGTCTTTCTTGTAAGAAAAAAATCGGTGCACCAAAGTTCTTGTACACTTTATAGCAAACATATAAAAAAATTGGGAAAAGCAGTAAAAAAGCCGTCGAAGCGATAATAATATCAACTAATCTTTTCATGAAACTCACTCAAACCCATAATCTGAAAAATCTTTAAATTAACCTGTGCAACGTCAAAACGTTGCTGTGCTATTTTATAACTTTCTAACCCCATTGCAGCTACCATTTCTGGATTTTCGACAAAATAACACATTTGCTCAGCCAATGCCTGTGCATCCCAAGCGGGTACCAAAAAGCCATTCTGTCCATGAATCACCGTTTCACGACATCCCGCCACATCGGTACTAATGATTGCACGTCCCATCGCCATTGCTTCTTGGGTACTGCGCGGCACACCTTCCCGATAAGAAGGTAATACAAATACACTACAAGCCTCAATCCAAGGTCTAACGTCAGCAACATGTCCTGGATAGGTAAATAACTGTTCTGCAACAAGTTGAGTTAAAGTCGCTTGACTCAACGCACCCATATTTTGCGCATCAAGCCCTCCCAGGACAGTAAAGCTAACGTGGGGATAACGTGCTTTGACAATGCGAATCGCCTCAATAAACTCAAAAATACCTTTTTCTCGTAATAAACGACCAATAAATAAGAAGTTCATTGCATCAATCGGCGCTTTAGAAAACTGATAATGTTTGAGGTTTAAACCAATTCCCCCCAAAACATGACACCGCGGAATTGCCAAGGCATAGCGCTCGACTAAATCATGTTGATCATCGGAATTTAAAAAGATCATATCGTCAACACGTGGTAATGCAAGACGATATAGAAATATCTGTACAGCCCGGACCAGTTTGGCTTTATGACTAAAACCCTCAGGGCGTTCAGTAAAGGTATAACCTAGCCCTTCTAACATGGCGATTACTTTTGCTACACCGACAAATTTTGCGGCTAAAGTGCCGTAAATAACGGGTTTAGCGAAATACGATAATACAATATCTGGTTTTATCTGGCGTATGTGCTTGACTAAATAATAAAAGGATTGTAAGTCAGCAAAGGGATTTAAACCGCCTCGACTTAATGGATAACAACATGGTTTTGCCCCCAACTGTGCAATCTTTAGCAAGTCATCCGGCTGATATTCTGAAATAAAAGTATAAACCTCGTGCCCAGCAGCAATGAGCTGCAAAATGAGATCACGGCGAAAACCATAAATGCTTGCAGCAGTTGTGCCAATCAAAACAACTTTTTGCGTATTATGCATAGATTCTTAACCACTGTTGTACTGCAAGTTGTACAGAAAACTGCTCATGAACACGCTGTTTGGCGGCAGCGCGAGAAGCAGATAACAGCGCTGGATCTTCACGCAAAACATCGGCAATCGCCTGAGCAAGTCGAGTACTGTCTTCTATCGCGACCAAAGTACCAGTATCTCCCATAACCTCTTTGACACCGCCACAATCTGTTGCCACCACATAGCACTCACAAGCCATTGCTTCAGCCACAACCAAAGCAAAGCCTTCTTCCCGTGAAGATAAAACAAATACATCGGCAATGGACATTAAAGCAGCCACATCCTGCCGACGTCCTAATAAAATCACATCATCCTGTAGTTGCAAATCCATAATGAGCTGTTCGATCGCGGCACGTTGTTCCCCCTCACCGGCAATCATCACTTGAAAAGATGTTGAATGGAGCGATTTTAATTGCTGTATGGCATACAAAAGATTGGGGTAGTCTTTTTGCACATTCAATCGACCAACGGCTAAGATTAATTTACAGGCAGGATCTTGTTGGCGTGCTGCAATAATCGCACTCGGCAGGAACTCCGTCAGCTGCTCAGGACGAAATCGCTGCTTATAAAATGCCGATAAGTCTATACCGTTATATACAGTAATGGCTTGTGTTGAAAAGGCTTTTCGTTGAATAAATAGCTGTGTTGCACGTTGACTCACATGACTATTAATATCTGCCCAATGATCGGTTAAGCGATAAGCCAACATACGTAAAGCTCCACCCTCATTGGTACTATGTGCCGTACAAATGAGTTTCGGTACTTTGTGCAGAATCCGCGCGAGCCGACTGAAAATATTGGCATGTACCATGTGTGCATGTACCACATCTGGGGCATAGCTTTGGAGCAACTGTTGATAAGTACGGTAAGCAGACCAAAGCCGCCAAGGATTTTCCAATCCTAAATAGTGTAAGCCAATTTCTGGGTTTTGTGGTTGGAGAATGGGCTGCCCCTTGAGATAGGCGATTTTAACTTGATGCCCATGTGCTTGCATTTGATCTGCCAGATCAATCACGACTTTTTCGGCACCACCACCTGCTAAGCCAGTAATCACATAGAGAATTTTCATTAAAATGCATGCCTTCTAAGATAAATTGCAATATAGTTTTGATAAGGAACCCAAGCTTGTAATGCCCATACCCCCTGAAAAAACCACAACCACATAAACAAAGTATAGCTGCCCATCAGTATAAATAATAAAATCAAACGTGATTTTAAATTAGACCATGCAAACACTGCATTCAACACATATAGATCGAAAAAAACCAAATATAAATTTAATCGATCAGCAAGCGTAGAAAATGCAATCCCTAAAAACAGCATATAGACAATCAATAATACAAAAAAATCCAACAAATGCTGTTGGATCTTATGCTGGAACTGCTGTCGATAAAACCAATATAAACCTAAAGGAATAGTATGA
This sequence comes from Acinetobacter larvae, assembly GCF_001704115.1. Lineage (NCBI taxonomy): Bacteria > Pseudomonadati > Pseudomonadota > Gammaproteobacteria > Moraxellales > Moraxellaceae > Acinetobacter > Acinetobacter larvae. The sequence continues at coordinate 136,313 of NZ_CP016895.1, read as the reverse complement.
TAAGCCCAGCGCAAAAAGAAACCTTTGGATGAAAGCTCCTCATTGCCTTGCAAGTATAAATTCTGTTCTTGCAAAGAAAAATAATACATCATTAGGCTAATGATGATCAAAGAAAAAAACATATATAGGCTATATAATATATGATTACTTTTAAACTTTGCTTGTAGAACAATAGGAGCGAACAATAGTAATACTACAGCAGTCTTATGAAATAATGCCGCCAATATAATATAAATCAAAAAACGTTGTATGCGTTGTTGAAACAAATAATGAAAAGCCAATAATGATAAAGCGATCGCAACAGATTGCCGTGTGTAGCCCATCGAAACCGCTAAGATATGGTATGGGAAATAACTCAATAACAGCAACCAGTAGTAGCGCCATTTTAATGCTAAGTTGAGTAAGCAACCAACCACTATTGCCGCGCATACAGCATTGACAAAAATTGTATCTTTAAAACCTAGATGATTTCCCATGTAGTTCAGCAGATTGTAGCCCATGTCGGGTCCCAAAATAATGCTGCTCAATTGTTCATATTTTGCCAAATCATAAAAAAACAAATAATTAAACCAGTCACCACCGACTTCATAACGAAAGCCGATGATGAAGAATAAAAAAAATGCAGTAAAAATAAAAATAATTTTAGAAAATACTTTATTATAACTTGTTAAAATATTGCACAAACAGATATACATCCAAATCGCCCAATATATAATCATTTTTCTAATATATCCTTCCATTTGGAAATAATTGATCCAAGCTTATATTTTTCAGCATTATGTTTTACTTGATCAACCATTTCATTATAGTGTTCTGGGGTTATACGACTTGCTTTTAATAAATAATCTGCAAATTGTTGTATATTTTCAGCTTCAACCAAATAACCATGCTGATTATGATGAATCAGTTCTGCTGGTCCAGTATCGCAATCAAAAGAAATAATGGGTAAACCAAAAGCTTGAGCTTCTAATAACACCATGGGCAGACCTTCAAAACGAGAACTCATACAATAGAAGCTTGCAGCTTGATAATATAAACCAATGTCTTTGGTCGTGGCGAGCAGTTGTACGCGGTCTGCTATTTTTAACTCCCTTAACAACTGCTCAAGCAAAGCTTGGTCTTCCCCTCCACCAATAATTTTTAAAGTCCAATCGGTCTGTTGTTGGCAAAATTCAGCCCAAGCCCGTAACAATAAATCAAAACCCTTTTGAGCCGTAAAACGACCGACTGCTAGCATGGTTTTATGTGCCAATTGTGGTCGTGTCTCTGTTGTGGGATAAGGTGATGGGTTAGCTATTGCCGTCATTGTGGCTGAAATATGCCTTAAGCCTTGTCGCCATAAATCTTGATCACGCTGTGTTAAGGTCACGATATCATCACAATATTTTGCGGCCCATTGCCGACCAATACGGCGAAAAGTAGCTCCTAAATCAACTTTAAAATTAAAATGTTCCCAGCAAATATGCTGTACTGTAAGCCCCCATAAAGCGGGGACTGTAAATACACAGCTAATACTATCTACCACAATGAGGTGATCAATCTGTTGTTTTTTGACGAAATGCCGTATTTTCAAACAACATCCGATAAAATGCGTTTTCATAGAGACCGTATGTGGATACAACGCATGATATTGAATGCTTGAATCTAAACTAAAAAATGGCTGGTCACCCTGTTGCAAAGACAGAATATGTACCGTATAGCCCTCTGCTGCCAGTTGATTGGCAATAAGTGTCGTCACACGTTCCGTACCACCAGCATGGTTAATATTACCAATCAGAAAACAGAGTTGTTTCATTGTGCTTGCCTACTGCGTTTGAAGCGATTCGAGAGACGATCAAAAAGCTGTAAGATAAAAAAGATCGGATGCTGTATAAATAATTTGCCATATAAGCGCATAGCAGCATCGGGCTGTTGTCTTAAATAATCTGCCGCATTGATCCATGCCACACGAAGAGTAGCGGCATGAATATCTGGATGATTTTGAAACTCATTGAGAATTTGCTGGCGACCAGCGTGTATTTTCGGTAGATTCTTAGAAATATTATTGGCATGGTGGCGATAATCACAATAGATTTGATCTAAATAGTGGATCTCTCGCCCCCGTATTGTGAGCTTTAACCACATATACCAATCTTCTAAAAGAATACCGTCTTTATAGCCCCCCAAATTCAGCACATCTGCGCGTCGTAATAAGGCTGTTGGTGCAGGAATTTCATGTTGATGACGCAAAATCTGCTGAAATTGATAGCTTGTGGCTGCATGATGCCATTGTCCAACGACCTGATCATCGACATCAATTAAGCGCACACCACCAACCACCACAGCCACGTGTGGATGTTGTGCTAAATAACCTGTTTGGCTTGAAATTTTTGTGGCCAGCATTTTGTCATCAGATGCCAAAATCGCAAAATACTCCCCCTGACACCATGCCAGCGCTTCATTTAATGTTGCACTTAAGCCTTTATTGGGGCGACAACGATATTCAAAACGGCTAAATCGTTGCTGACATTGGCTGCATAAAGCTTGAATACGGACAGCGGATTGATCTTGCGAGCCATCATCAATAATAATCAGTTCTATATTGGCATAATCTTGTGCAATCACACTGTTAATGCTGTCTTGCACAAATTGCTCATGGTTATAACATGGAATAATAACGGACACTAAAGCTTGTTGATGTTGCAGCACACTATGCCTCTTTGGTGTTGTTTAATTTAGAAAATATACAAAACCCTATGACCAACCAATACACGCCATAATTCAGTACATGAGCAATGGATACGCCCTCAAAACCAAATAACTGGGTGCAAATATACGTCCAAGCAATCGATGTCAGTGCAAAAATAATTTCTGTGGTAATAAACAAACGTGTCATCGCTTTGCTCAACATTAAATAGGCTAAAATCCAGCTGCCTATTTTGAGTGCGTCACCTAACATTTGCCAGAAAAACAAATCTCGCATTGGGTGGAACTGCGGCGTGTAAAGTAAGGTGATAACCCAATCACGTAATCCATATGCCACCAGACCAGCCAAGACAGCCAAGGGGAAAATGAATTTATAGCCTATATAGATTTCTTTTTTAATGTCTTGTAATTGTGTAAGTTCTGACAAACGGGGTAGATAATATACGCTGAGCGTGGTGGTCACCAATAATAAATAGGCACTGCTAAGGCGGATCATGGCTTCCCAATAACCCGCATAGGTACTGTTAAACTGATGGCTCAAATAATCCCGAATCACCATTTGTGAGAGTGGTACACAAATTGCACTCACCAATGCCATCGCGGCAAAAGCCAAGAACTTGCTGGCAATTGCGGGATCGACTTTGCCATAAAAATGTTGCAGTTGAAACCAAGGAGCACGATAGCTAATCAAAAAGGTGACCAGAAAAGCCAAAGATTGATAAATAGAAAGCGCGATTAATGCACCATAAATACCATAAAAAATTGCTAGAGCACTGGTCAGCAATAATGAAAAAATACTTCCTAAAATATTTGCCAGCACCAGTTTAGGAATTTCTTTTTTGCCATTTAAAATGGCCAGCAAAAACGTATTTAAATTAAAAAAGACTAAAAATATGGCAAAGAAAAGTAGCACACCAGCATAGTCCGCTCGCTTAAACAAATAGCTAGATAAACTTTGATGGAATAACAACAGTAAAATAGAAAAAACAAAACTAAAAATTAAAACAAGGCTACCTGCAGTTTGCCAAATACGGCGCTGAGCTGCAGCATCCTCATGATATTCTGCAGTATATTTAATAATGCCATTGTTAATCGCACCACCAGCGAAGGCGGTAATCATTTGAATAAAATTTTGAAACTGACCAATTGCAGCATAACCGGCTGGACCAACATAGACTGCCAAAATTTTATTGAGAATAAACATGGTCAACGTCCGAATCAGAACGGCGATTCCATTTAAAATGCTGGTTTTAAATAAACCCATGGCACATTAGACTGTAAATGCATTACAGAACTGAACCACCTGCTCAGCATCTGCGAGGCTTAACGTCGGTCCAATCGGCAAACTCAGCACCTCTTGATGAATTTGCTCCGAAATTGGTAATGATAGATCTGCAAACTGATGGTAAGCCTGTTGTTTATGTGGAGGAATTGGGTAATGAATCAGGGTTTGTATGCCATGATCGGCTAAGTACTGGTGTAGTGCATCTCTATGCGTGCAACGTATCACAAATAAATGCCAAACATGTTGTAAATAATCTTTTGCTGAACCGGTAATGGTTGGAAGCTGTATCAATGGATTCTGAATATGTGTTAAATAAAACGTAGCAATTTCACGGCGTCGTGTCGTTTCAGCGAGAATATAGGACAGTTTGACATCTAGCATCGCCGCTTGAATATCATCTAAACGACTATTTATACCTTCATAAACATGTTGATATTTTTGGTAAGATCCATAATTGCCCAAAGCACGGACCAAGGCACTCAGCTCAGCATCTTGTGTGATAACCGCTCCAGCATCACCCAAAGCACCTAAATTCTTGCCTGGATAAAAACTAAAAGCAGCAGCATCGCCCCAACTCCCTGCAACTCTACCAGCGATTTGCGCACCATGTGCTTGTGCACAATCTTCGAGGACCAAGAGTTGATGTTGTTTGGCAATAGCCATAATCTCTGGCATTGCAGCCATCTGTCCGTAGAGATGTACCACCAAAATCGCTTTGGTCCGCGAACTGATAGCAGCCTCAATTTTTTGAGGATCTAGATTAAAACTCTTTAAATCGGGTTCAACTAAAACGGGTTTTAATTGGTTGGCTGTAATCGCTAAAATACTGGCGATATAGGTATTGGCTGGAACAATCACTTCATCGCCATCTTGCAGCTTGCCCATTGTTTTCCACGCTTTCAGCGTCAATATCAGAGCATCTAAGCCATTGGCAACCCCTACCGCATAAGGGCTTTGACAGAAATCGGCAAAATTCTGTTCAAAATTTTTCAGTGCTGTGCCACCAATATACCAACCAGATGTAATCACACGCTGGCAGGCATCCAATAATTGTTGTTGATATTGTTGATTGATGGACTTTAGATCTAGAAATGGAATCATAATTCGACATATCCTTGAATATAAGCAGGATTACCAACAACAATGGCATGATCAGGCACATCTTTGGTCACAACAGCACCAGCACCTACCATTGCTTTTTGACCAATCCGTATGCCCGGCAAAATCGTTGCATTCGCCCCAATACTCGCACCCTTCTCTACAACTGTGCGAGGATATTCATCGGAATATTGCTTAGATCGTGGTTTTTTATCATTGGTAAAAGTAACACAAGGGCCAACAAACACATCATCGGCTAAGTGAATACCATCCCAAACATAAACACCTGATTTAATCGTGACATTATTGCCAATAGAGACATCATTTTCGATAAAAGTATGCGCACATATATTGCAATGATCGCCAATTTTTGCACCAGCCAAAACCACACTATACTGCCAAATAGATGTTTTTTGCCCAATATGTTGGCTATGTACATCAGCCAAAGCATGAATAAATGGGCGATGGGCAAATTTTAAAAATGCATCATAATCTCGTATATAGTCCTGTTCATCATAATGCGCACTCGCCAGTACTAACAATACGCAATCATCTGAAAAATCATGCATTTCTCGCCAAATTACCCCATCAAGCAAAAGCCCTTGTCGAGGATTATCTAACACGATCGCTTGTTTTTGCTCACCATTATCGAGCACAAAACGACATTGTCCTTTTAGGCAAATCGCGATTTGCTGTAAATCTTTATGTGCATGAAAACCGCGTGGCTGCTGCGTGGTCTGAAAAATATAATATAAACGTTTGACCTCAAAAGGGATGGACTGATTTGACTCGATCGCAACTAAACCACCGCGTTCATCAGCATAATCGGGCAAATCTATTAATTGAATCAGACTCATGCTTGCTCTCTTAGCAAAGATAATAAATATTGCCCATAATCATTTTTTTGCATGCTTTGACCAATCTGTAACAGCTGTTCTGCAGTTAACCATCCTTGATTAAAGGCAATCTCTTCCAGACAAGCAACTTTATAACCTTGACGTTTTTCAAGCGTTTCTACAAATTGCGCCGCTTCTAATAAACTTTCATGTGTACCTGTATCTAACCAAGCAAAACCCCGCCCTAATCGTTCAACATGCAAGTCACCACGCTCTAAATAAGCTTGATTGATAGAGGTAATTTCTAATTCGCCTCGCGCAGACGGTCGTACTTGTTTGGCAATCTCGACGACATCATGGTCATAAAAGTACAGCCCCGTCACTGCAAAATTAGACTTTGGTTGAACAGGTTTCTCTTCTAAAGAAATAGCACGTTTCTCAGCATCAAATTCAACAACACCAAAGCGCTCTGGGTCTTTGACCTGATAACCAAAAACAGTTGCCCCATGATCACGCGCAGCAGCTTGTCTTAACATTGGGGTAAATCCTTGACCATAAAATATATTATCGCCTAAGACTAAACAGACGTGCCCATCACCAATAAATTCTTCACCAATAATAAATGCTTGCGCCAAACCATCTGGGCTCGGTTGAATGGCATATTGTAGTTTTATCCCCAAAGAAGAGCCATCACCCAATAAGCGTTTAAAGCCTTCGCTATCTTCTGGAGTGGTAATAATTAATATCTCGGGTATACCTGCCAGCATCAAAACAGATAATGGATAATAAATCATAGGTTTATCATAAATCGGCAACAGCTGTTTAGAGACTCCTTTTGTGATCGGATATAAACGAGAACCTGAACCCCCTGCAAGAATAATCCCTTTTGTTGTTTTCATTGGTTTACCTCTAATCGTTTTCCCTCGAATTGATTTACCCCTAAACGTTGCCGCTGATAACGACCATCTTGCACGCGTTGGCACCAATCTAGATGCTGCAAATACCATTGCACTGTTTTATAAATGCCAGTTTCAAAACTTTCTTCGGGTGTCCAATGCAGTGTAGCCGCTATTTTGCTGGCATCAATCGCATAACGCAGGTCATGCCCAGGACGATCTTGCACAAAACAAATTTGTTCCCGATACGATTTATGATCGGTACGCGGTTTCAATTCATCCAAAATACCACAAATATGTTCAACCACTTCTATGTTCTGTTTTTCATTATGCCCGCCGATATTATAAGTTTCACCAACACAACCTTGAGTGACAACCCGATATAAGGCTCGCGCATGATCTTCGACATACAGCCAATCCCGAATTTGATCACCACGACCATAAATGGGCAAAGGTTTGCCTTCTATGGCATTGAGAATAACCAGTGGAATGAGTTTTTCTGGGAAATGGTAAGGTCCATAGTTATTGGAGCAATTGCTGACGATCGTCGGTAAACCATAGGTACGATACCAAGCACGTACCAGATGATCTGAACTAGCTTTCGACGCCGAATACGGTGAACTTGGCGCATAATGGCTTTGTTCGGTAAATAATGCCGTCGGATCGCTCAGATCACCAAAGACTTCATCTGTAGAAATATGATGAAACCGAAAACGCTGTTGTTGACTGTGGCTACATTGCGCCCAATACTGCCGCGCCGCCTCTAATAATGTATAGGTGCCGACGATATTGGTTTGAATGAACGCGGCAGGACCATCAATGGAGCGATCAACATGTGATTCGGCCGCCAAATGCATCACTACATCTGGCTTAAAACTGCTAAAAGCCTTAGCCAATGCTTCTGCATCACAAATATCAAGTTGTTGAAATTGATAGCGTGGATTATCCGCCACACTGCTTAAAGACTCTAAATTGCCTGCATAAGTCAATTTATCGATATTTAAAACAGAATCTTGCGTGTGTTGAATAATATACCGCACAACAGCTGAACCGATAAAGCCAGCACCACCGGTAAGCAAAATGTTCATAAAATCTCTCAGTCGATATTGTGCATCACATTGCTATGACCACAATGTTGATCAGATGCTTTTAGAATTATAATCTGATATCGGTAAAGTTTTTATCTAATATATACTTTAAGTCATATAAGACATGCTTTTCTTTGCCCAAGGCTAAGAATTCTGCTGCGCTCATCTGCTTAAATTGATCATGTGCCAATGCAATAATAATGGCATCATAATGACCTTTGGTCTCAATATCAGGTATTGGTCTTAGCCCATATTCCTGTTCCACTTCATCTGGATCAACCCATGGGTCGTAAATATCGAGATCTAAATCATATTCTTGTAGCGCCTTAACCATATCTACAATTTTAGTATTACGAATATCTGGGCAATTTTCTTTAAAGCTTAAGCCCATCACTAAAATTTTAGAGCCAACAACCTGTATGCGCTTTTTGACCATTTCCTTGATCAATTGTGTCGCAACATGTTCTCCCATACGATCGTTTAAACGACGTGCAGCCAGAATAATCTCAGGATGCAAACCTATAGACTGTGCTTTGTGAGTCAAATAATACGGATCGACCCCAATACAATGCCCACCCACCAAGCCTGGGCGAAAAGGTAGAAAGTTCCATTTGGTTCCTGCTGCCTTTAGGACCTCCTCTGTATCAATATTCATCTTATTAAAAATTAAAGATAATTCATTAATAAGTGCGATATTGACATCGCGTTGTGTATTTTCAATAACTTTTGCTGCTTCAGCAACTTTAATACTTGGTGCCAGATAAGTGCCTGCTTGAATAATCAAGGCATACACTTGATCAATATACGCAGCAACATCTGCGGTTGATCCAGAGGTGATTTTTAAAATATTGGTGACACGGCGTTGTTTATCACCAGGATTAATACGTTCTGGGCTATACCCCACATAAAAATCCTGATTGAACACTAAGCCTGAACCTTGTTCCAGTACGGGTACACAAACTTCTTCCGTCGCACCAGGATAGACCGTAGACTCATAAACAACGATATCACCCTTTTTTAACACATGTGCAATCGATTGCGAGGCACGAACCAAAGGTTGTAAATCTGGTTGTTTAAAATCATCTATCGGCGTCGGAACAGTCACAATATAAAAGTTATAATCGGCTAGATCTGCTAAGTCATGACTATATTGTAACTGCTCAGCCTGCTGTAATTCTTGCGCGGTTACTTCTAATGTATGATCAACACCCTGTCTAAGCTCTTGAATTCTTTTTGAATTTATATCAAATCCAATGGTTTTAATACGTTTACCAAACTCTACAGCTAGTGGTAGACCAACATAGCCTAGTCCGATGATTGCAATTTTAAGCTGATCAAGTTGAAACATATATTAAAAACTCAATAAATTATCGCATGTTATGCAATATATTAAACTTTTTAGCAGCTAAAACATAGCAAAAATTGTGCTAGTCTTGTTCGCTCAGATTTAAAATACCATTCTAAGCAAAAATATGTTTATGTGTTTAAAAAACGGATATATGGCACAAGATTAATTGCTTTTATTTGATTCAAAAAATTATTTAAAAACTGCTATGTTTTTTAAATACCAACTTTCGAATATTTTATAAATTCAAAATACCATATATAAAATACCATAGATCGGGATATTCATTTTCTATGATTACGCTACGACAGCATTACTCTATAACCGTTAAATCAACACTATATAAATCATAAACGATAGATCGAGCACCAAAACTTTCTTTTTGATTAATCAAACCATTATTTAAATAATGACCATTATTTTCACATGATATCCCAAAATCTAAAATTTTAGCGTAAGTTGAGCACTGTAAAATAACATGATCAATCAGTAGATCTAATGCATGTAAGTCTCTTCCAAGTTTACTCGACGCTAAATATTGAGTATGTACAACTTCTTCTGTCTCAAATGTAACACATGCTGCAATATTATTTCCCTGATGCTGCGCAGCATAAACTTTAATATTTTTTGGAAATTTTTCTTTTAAATAATCTATCTCCTGCTCATTATGTACTGGATTGGCATCATGAAATTCAGATAAGACTTCACGGATGACTCCCCAAACTTCACTCGGTTTTTGTATTTCTAGACACAAAACACCCTCCCGCCGTGCCTTATTGATTCCCCAACGCTTCGCACGTGAATATTTATAAGCATTGTGAATTAATATGGATGAGCTAATATCACGTCGGTTAAGTTGCGCATTACTCCGAAATAACGCATAGAGATCCTCTTGGGCTGGATATTGATGATAGATATTCGGAATCGGTTTATAGATAATTTTTTCAATGTTCTGCTGTTTTAAGAATACTTTTACCAGCTCAAAAATTTCTATAAACTCACTCGCATGGATATTTTTATCGACCAAAAAGCCACCAAATGTTAGACCTTGATGGCTATAAAAAATATGCTGTTCAATATTACCGGGCAATATACTGACAATTTTATTTTTATCATCAACAATCAATAAGGAAAAATCCTCAAACCGATCGGCATGATATTCCATAAAATCCCGATGAAACATAAAATGATTGTTTTTACAACCAGATAAAAAAGTATTCCATTGCAACCGATCTGCTGCAACATATTTTCTAACAGAAAAAGTCATAACCATGCTCCTAGCTTTATGAGATATAACAATACAGTCATGATGAGTTTTTAATTTTATTATTTATAATATTCATTGTGAAAAATTACTTTTAATTTAAAGTAATCCAAATATAAAAAGCTTAAATCGCAATACAGCAAACTTAATACAGTCCCTATATCCTGTCTATCATTTTCAGATTAAATCTTAATTTAATATTTTTTATTTACAAACAGCGCTTTATTGTTATAAAAATTCTTTTTACAGACTTTAAATCTGCTCAATGGTCATTTAACCTAAATTTTCCGACCAATAACGACTCTATAACTTGAATGCAAGATTCTTCAGATCCCGCTGTGAAAGACAACAAGAATAACCAACGATCAGATAAATTTTATTTCACTAAACAGAGCATCATTTTGTATATTTATTTTAAAACTACAATGCCGTATTCAATTCCTTTTTACTCTAAATAAATAATAGAATAAATTTTATATACAAATAGAATAAATAGATTTTTTTATAAAAAAACCATTTATCTTATAGAATAGTCAATGTTTTTAGAAAAACTATCTTATTATTCGTATCACATTGTACTCACTAAACTCCATTATATTTTACTGAAGCACAGCAAATAGTATTTGCATCAGAATAAAGCAAAAAAATAAGATGTGTTTTTAAAGTTGCTAAACAACAATTTATCTTTTGCTAAGATTTATCTTTTGCTAAGACATGAAATCACTCTGCACATCAGTAGATAAAGGCTAATCTGCTGCTATAAAAAATAGAGTCTTTTCAACCGACCGCATAGAAATAATAAGGTCTTTATAATTCCTTCAATATCTCAACTGTCATCAAAAGACCAGTCGATATATTTTGATATCAAAGGGATCAAACAATATTTTAGCTTAGAGGATGATAGATATGAGCTATCCTCAGTGTTTTGTTTATCTATTCACGGCATATATGCTGATGAGCTGCGCCTTAACTTCAGGTCTAAAGACCTATGACCTACCAAGTCAAGGACAATTCACCACCAAGCAAGGTGCTGTAGTAGATGTCGTACAACTGACGCAACAAAATATTCCTCAAACAGGTTTTGCACTCGATACCAATATTGAAAGAATCCGTGGATTATTTAAAAAACAGCAAAAAACCTATTATCTTAGTCCCGGTGATGTTTTATCTATACAGTTATGGGCATATCCAGAAATCACTCAGCCCATACAACCCAATTCAAACAATGCTTCTGCTATCGGCTATCAAATAGATCCTTCTGGTTTCTTACAACTCCCTTTATTGGGGCGTATACATATTGCCGGTCAAACTTTAGCTGAAGCAAATCAATTCTTACAACAAAAATTTGCTGTTTATCTCAAACATCCAGATGTCGTTGTACGTGTTGTATCTTATGAAGGGCAACGCTATTTTGTAAATGGTCAGGTAGTAAAAAGCGGGCAATACACATTAAATGATCAACCCATTAGTATCTATACTGCATTAAGTATGGCGGGTGGAATCAATACAGAGTCTGGAGATAATACCAATATTCAATTAATTCGTGACCGACAAACCTATGACCTCAATGTTATTGCCCTAGAAAAAGAAGGTTTATCGCTACATCAGCTGCTGATTCAACCCAATGACACGTTATACATCAATACCAAACAAGAGCAAAAACTCTATGTCATGGGTGAATCAAACAAAAATATTGCACTCGCTCTACGCGATCAAGGCATGAAATTGAGCGATGTGCTTGGTGAAAGTGAAGGAATCAATCCTGAATCAGCAAGCTCTGCTCGCATTTATGTGATGCGCACAGATTTAAAAAATAAAACATCCACGATTTATCATTTAAACCTCAATAGTATTGGTAACTTAAGCTTAGCCAATCAATTTGAAATGCAAAGAAACGATATTGTTTATATCGATGCAACAGGTCTTACCCGATGGCAGCGCGTGATCGGTCAAATCGTTCCTTTTGCCAGTGCAATTTATTCTTTCCAACTGCTTGGAAGACCATAAATTATGCAAATTCAAAATATTTTAATTGTTTGTATGGGTAATATTTGTCGCAGCCCTATGGCTGAATACTTTCTCAAACAGCAATTTCCCAAACGACATATTTATTCTGCAGGCATTGCTGCCCTCGTCGCGCAAGCTGCTGATCAGAAATCCATTTTGGCCATGCAGAATTTTGGTATTGATATACAACAACATCGTGCCCGACAGCTACAGCTTGAACATCTCAAAACAGCAGAGCTCATTTTGGTCATGAGTAAACGTCAACAACAGCTATTAGAAACCAAGTGGCCTTTTATTAAAGGACGCGTTTTCCGTCTGGGACATTGGCAAAATGCCAACGTCGAAGATCCTTATCAGCAGGATCAAATTATTTTTGATCAGACCTGTAAGCAAATCAAAGCATATCTTGCTGATTGGCAAGAACATTTATAATAATCATTATAGTTGCTCAGTTATGAATCCGAATACTCAAAAAAATGATGATAGTCTTGACTTGAAAGAACTTTTTTTCTCTTTATTGGCGCAGTGGAAGCTCATTATACTGTGCATAAGCATCAGCCTTATCACCGCTTTACTCTATCTTAGAATTACGCCCAATATTTATTCTACGGATGCATTGGTACAAGTTGAGGATGGTAAAAGTGCCGCAGCTTCAGCTCTTTTGGGGCAACTCGGACAATTATCCAGTTCTGTTGCACAAAAATCTCCAGCTGAGGCAGAAATTGAAATTTTAAATTCCAGACTGGTATTGGGACAAGTCATTCAAAACCTAAATTTAGATCTTCGTATTGATGACGATCAAAACTCGCCTTTACAACGTTTGACCCAAAAAAGACCTTATCAAGTACATTACGATCCACATGCCGTCTCTGTGCAACAACAACTGGCACAATTCAAGATTCGTAAGTTTGATATTCCAGAAGCATTTCTCAATCAAACCTTGACACTCAGTTTTGATCAACCGCAAAAATTTACCCTACGCTATAATGATCAAGTGTTATTACGTGCGCCGCTCAACCAAGCCAATACTCTTCATCATGCACAAGGAACTTGGCAGATTCACATCGATAGTCAAAATGCGCAGCCTAAACAGAACTTTAAAATCACCAAATTGGCTATACCCACGGCGATGAACGAGTTTTATCAACATTATCAAGTATTAGAAAAAGCTAAGCTAACAGGTGTGATTGGCTTAAGTTATACCGGTACAGATCAACAGCATATTACTCAAGTCCTGAACAACGTTTTGCAAGTTTATCATCAACAAAATATCGAACGTAAAACACTCGAAGCCAAACAAACCCTCAACTTCTTAGACAAACAATTGCCTGAGCTCAAACAACAATTGGCAGATTCAGAAATAAAATTCAATAAATTTCGTGAAAAACACCATACTGTTGATGTAACCCAAGAATCAGAGCTGTTATTGAAACAAAATATAGAATTGGAAAAAGTAAAAATTGAACTCAAACAAAAATACGCCGAAATGGCATCACGCTATACCAATGATCATCCATTAATTACTGAAGTTAATGCTCAACTCAATGCAATAAACTCTAAAATCAATGAATTAGATGTAATCCTAAAAGGCTTACCCGAATTACAACGACAATATTTACAGCTCTATCGTGATGTCATGGTCAATACTGAACTGTATACCAATTTATTAAATAGTTACCATCAACTAAAAGTTGCAGAAGCAGGTGAAATTGGTAGTGTTCGCATTATTGATACCGCAATCAAACCTGTTGCCCCCATTAAACCATTGCATAGCTTAGTCATCTTATTTGCCATCTGTGCTGGCGCTTTTATTGGATTAATCCTTGCTGCATTAAGAAATCTATTTAGTGTTGGTCTTAAAGACAGTCATCAGATTGAGCAAAATCTAAACTTACCCGTCTATGCAACAATCCCGCGTTCAAAAATACAAGAAAATAGTCGCCATTTATTTAAAAAGCGCCGCCCCATCCCGATCCTTGCGGTTAAAAATAGTGAAGATATTGCTATTGAAAGCTTACGTAGTATTCGTACCACCATTCATTTCGCACTGAACCATGCGCGTAATAATATTATTGCGATCTCAGGTCCAGCCCCCGAAGTGGGTAAATCTTTTATCTCAGCTAATCTCGCCACAATCTTTGCGCAAAACAACAAAAAAATTCTATTAATGGATGCCGATCTGCGACGTGGTTACTTGCATCAATACTTTAATCATCAACATAGCCCCGGCTTATCTGAGTTCTTAAGTGGGCAAGTGGATTATGCTGAAACCATTATACAAAGTCATGTGAAAAATCTCGATTTTCTGCCACGCGGTAAAAGTCTACATACTCCCTCAGAGTTACTGACATCCACTGCATTTCAAACGCTACTCTCTACATTATCCAAGCAATACGACTACATCATTATGGATACACCACCAGTACTTGCAGTAACTGACAGCTTAATTATTTCACAATATGTTGGTGTGAATCTGGTCGTGGTCCGTTATGGTAAAACACAGTTACGTGAACTGGCACTCACGCAGAACCGTTTTGAACAAGTAGCAACTAAAATCAATGGTGTAATTATCAATGACGTACAAAATATCGGAGCGTTTGGTTACTCATATAATTATATCTACAGTTATCAAAGTCATAAGGAGAATTAAGCGATGCGCAGGATTCTTTGATATATGAGCTTTTATATATCAGCACAATCAGCACAATAAAAAGTTTAGGATCTTAGCATCTATAGTCAAACATGATCTCTAGTAGATATCGACCAATCTGCTAGAGAGTAGCCAGTAAGGGCTGAACTTAGTTATAACACAATTGAAAGATGTATATTTTTGGTTGATTTCCATTTAAAGATATACCGTTTGTCAAGGAAACGGTATATGCTGATTGCTTATGACGATATTGATCGCATGAAATAAAGATCAGAAATTGAGACCCTTATGAGTAAAGCATTACCTGTTACTGTTGCTGTCATTCTTGGCGGTGTAGCACTTGTTCCGATTTATTTTTCTAGTCAAAAAGCTGCTGAAGCTCAGACGACTGCGGCAGTCGTCAGCGATGCATCTAAACCAGCCACAGCAGCAAGCGCCTCAACAACATCCAATAGCACGATTGCCAAAGTCAGCTATATGCTCGGTTATGAACTGGGTGCTTCACAACAAGTTCCACCAAATATCGATGGTTCTGCCTTATCGAATGGCATCAAAGATGCGTCGAATGGTAAAGAGCCTAAATATAGTGAAGCTGAACTACAAGCTGCTTTCACCGAATACAAAGCGCAACTCCTGCAAGAAATGGAGCGAGAAGCTAAAATTTCAGGTGCTGAAGGGGCCAAATTCCTCGCAGAAAATGCCAAGAAGCCTGATGTTAAAACGACTGCAACGGGTCTACAGTATAAAATTACCAATCCGGGTACTGGCAAGCAACCCAAAGCTGACTCTATGGTAACAGTGCACTATAAAGGGCAGCTGATCAGTGGCAAAGTATTCGATAGTTCATATAAAAAGAATCAACCCATCGACTTTAAACTAAATGAAGTTATTCCAGGTTGGACTGAAGGCTTACAACTTTTAAAAGAGGGTGGTAAGGCGACGTTATATGTACCTGCCAAACTTGCTTATGGTGAACGCAGTGTGCCAGGCATCCCAGCCAATAGTACCCTCATTTTTGATGTTGAACTGATCAAAGTGAAATAAAAATAGTTTAAGAAGAGTAGTGACTACTCTTCTTTTTTTTCGGGAACACATGATGAAAAAAATAATCATTGCAAGCCTAAGCTTTATGACAGCGACTGCAAGCTTTGCAAGCGCACCCATTTCAGATAAAAGCTCGACCAAAGACCAAGTCAGCTATAGCTATGGCTATATTATGGGGCGAAATAATGCTGAGGTACTCAAAGATGTAAACCTCAATGCATTTATTGTAGGGGTACAACAAGGTGCAGCAGAACAAAAGCCTGCATTAAAAGAAGAACAAATGGCCAAAGTGCTCACACAATATAAAAAACGTAGTGATGCACAGCAAATCGCAGCCTTTCAGGCATTGGCGACTAAAAATGCCCAAAATGGCGAAGCATTCTTAAAAGCCAATGCAGCAAAACCAGAAGTCAAAACAACGAAATCAGGCTTGCAATATCAAGTTCTAAAAGCTGGACAAGGCGCTCGACCTAAAGCCAATTCAACTGTTACGGTTCAATATGAAGGTCGTTTATTAGATGGAACAATCTTTGATAGCTCTATTGCACGTGAACAAAGCGTTGATTTTCAAGTGAGCCAAGTCATTGCAGGATGGACTGAAGGTTTACAATTGATGCAAGAAGGTGCGTCATATCGCTTCTTTATTCCAGCTAAATTAGCTTATGGCGAGATCGGTTCAGGTGATGCGATCGAGCCCAACAGCACGCTTATTTTTGATATTGAACTGGTTAAAGTTAAACCTTAAATGGATGTATAACCATCAAAAGTACCGCAAAGCGAAATCCATGCTTATGCTGTATGGATGACTCTAAGACGCCGCAAGCTGTCCTAGTGCAACGGTAAAAACCAAAAAAATAGACATCGTTAGCATGTCTATTTTTTTGGGGTTTTTATAGCAAGCAATTTTTAATCAATGAACACGCTCTAGATCATCAGCACACACTTATTCTGGTTTTAAATGGCGTGGGCGGAAACCTGTAACCAATAAAGCAATACCATAGGCCGCCGCACCAACAATACAAAAGATCACTACTTCTATGATACGTAACCATTGTGCCGCTTGGGTGTCATACCATGTCAACGCATAATATAACGCCAATGCCATGGTAATATTGGCGATTGCAAACTGTACGAACAGTTTCTTCCAATGCCGCCCAAAACGATAAATATTACGGCGATGCAAATAGTAGTACAACATGCCAGCATTAACCAAGGCAGAACCAGATGAAGCAATACCCAATGCCATGTGTTCGGCTTCCCAGCCGATCAGCTTAAATAGACCAATAAAAATCACGTTTAAAATTGCATTGGCAGCAACAGCCATCAGACCAACACGTACTGGTGTTTTGGTGTCTTGCATTGCATAAAACCCTGGCGCAAATACTTTAATCAACATAAAAGCCAACACCCCAGCACTCATACATTGCAGGGCTAATGCTGTCATTTGCGTATCTCGTAACGTAAACTCACCATGTTGGAATAGGGCTTGAATAATAGGTGTCGATAACATAAATAGCGCAATACTGGCAGGCACGCCCACCAAAACAATCACCTTCGCTGCCCAGTCCAACATAGCTTTAAACTTTGCTTGATCTTGTTCTGCCTGACGCATAGATAAGGACGGCAAAATTACTGTGCCAATAGCAACACCAATCAAGCCCAATGGGAGTTCCGTCATGCGTTCCGCACTATATAACCAAGAAACCGAACCATCTTGCATAAACGAAGCCCAAATCGTATTGAGCAATAAATTAATCTGCGTCACTGAGACACCGAATAGCGCCGGTAACATCAGCTTTAAGATGCGATCTACCCCTTCATGTTTAAAATCAATTTTGGGTGGAATAAGTAATTTTTTACGCCACAATTCAGGAATCTGTATCGCCAGTTGTAGTACTCCCGCTGCCACAACAGCCCACCCCAAAGCCTGAATAGGCTCTGCCATATGCGGTGCCAACCACCATGCGCCAGCAATCATGGCGATATTGAGCAATACTGGAGCAAATGCTGGTGTCGAAAATGAGCCATAACTATTTAAGATGCTGCTGGCAAATGCAGTCAGCGACATAAACATCAAATAAGGAATAGTTAAACGAAACATTGAGACAGCCAAATCAAACTTGGCGGCATTATCATGAAAACCCGGTGCATATACATAAATAATTACAGGCGCTGCAATCATCGCGACTAAGGTCAACAAAGACATGGTCAACAATAAACACCCAAAGACTCGGCTAATCAGAATCTGTACTTCGGCATGTAATTTTTGTGTTTTATACTCAGTCAATACTGGAATAAACGCTTGGGAAAATGCCCCCTCAGCAAATAACCGACGAAAGAAATTGGGGATCCGAAAAGCCACTACGAAGGTATCAAAATCTTTCCCTGCACCAAATACATTGAGCAAGACCATATCACGGACCAAACCCAACACCCGTGACAGCATGGTCATTGCACTCACGATAAAGGTGGATCGCCACAGCGCCATGTATTACTCTCAATTTCAGTAAAAGAGCTTATTGTAATCAAACTACTGAAAAATAGCGTTAGTTATCAGTAATAGCTGACTTATTTTTTCATATGGTTCCGCAGCACAATGCGGTTTTATTGCCTGCTTTCCGCAGTAAAAGCCAAACTTTACGCACTCCAATATGCTTATCCGATCTTCTGCACATGGTTATTGCGCGCATGAAGTAAGCTGCGGAAATATAGCCAATCAAAATGCGGACCTGGATCGGTTTTACGTACAGGTGCGATATCGGAATGCCCTGCAATATGCGATTTAATTTTAGGATAAGCCTGTTGTATAACTGCAACCACTGCACTCAAAGATTGGTATTGTGCTTCACTAAAATCACAATCATCACTGCCTTCTAATTCAATTCCAATCGAATAATCATTACATTCTTCTTTGCCCAAATACTGTGAACGCCCTGCATGCCATGCTCGATCATTCAGATTGACAAATTGTAAGACTTCACCTGATCTTAAAATCAACAGATGCGCAGAGACTTTCATTCCTTCTATACTTTTAAAATATGGGTGTAATGACCAATCTAACTGATTTTGAAAAAACTGTTGAATGTATCCTCCACCAAATTGAGCGGGTGGCAAACTGATATTATGAATAACAATCAGCTGAATCTCAGTATCTGTAGGACGTGCATTAAAATTAGGCGAATGGTAAGTCGTTGCACCAATAACTTCACCGGCTTCAATCTGAAAATTTGGGGCATCGGGCATGCCAGCATCCTCTAGTGTCGAAGGCATTATGATGAGCACACTGAAGTTCTCGATTGAACCCCAACGATCAATCATGCAAAATTTAAAAACGTATTAAAACACAGCTTGACGATGCTAAACTAGCGCCTGTTGTGTATATCAGTGCATTTAAAGGATTTTTCATGAGCATATCGGCTTCACTCTTGCAGCAATCAATTCAAAGTAATATTCAACAGGCATTACAAGAAGATATCGGCACTGGTGATATCACGGCACTGCTTACACCAGAACAACAACATGCGACTGCAACGGTTATCAGCCGTGAAGACATGATTTTAGCTGGACAACCGTGGGTAGATGCGCTCATTGCTCATTTTGATCCAACGATTGTTGCGACATGGCATCAACAAGATGGTCAACCGGTCAAAGCCAATGAACGCTTTCTTACCCTGACTGGCAAAGCCCGAAGTTTGTTGACTATTGAACGTAGTGCATTGAATTTTATTCAATGTCTGTCCGCTGTTGCCACCAAAACAGCACAGTATGTACAGCAACTCGATGGCTTGTCGACCAAACTCCTCGATACCCGTAAAACATTGCCAGGACTACGTATTGCACAAAAATATGCTGTTGCAATTGGTGGCGGACAAAATCATCGCTTAGGCTTATTTGATGCCTTTTTAATTAAAGAAAATCATATTATGGCAGCAGGTGGAATCGCCCAAGCGATTGCGCAAGCACGGCAAATCGCTGCGGATAAACCTGTAGAAGTTGAGGTCGAAAACTGGGATGAACTAGAGCAAGCATTGGATGCCAAAGCAGATATCATTATGTTAGATAATTTTAGTCAACAGCAAATGATTGATGCCGTTCAATATGTTGCAGGTCGAAGTAAACTTGAAGCTTCTGGTAATATTACGCTGCATAATTTACGCAGCGTTGCCAGTACTGGGGTCGACTATATTTCGATGGGTGTACTCACCAAAGATGTAACAGCAATTGATCTTTCCATGCGATTTCAAAGCATTTGATATACAATATAAGATATTGATATAGCAGTATTATTTACAATGATACTGCTTTTTGAATGTTGACCAAACACTTTAAAATAGCGCATGCGGTAACATTGCAAAACGATGACACAGTCGTATAATAGCTGTTTTATTTTTCAGCACTAGTCAGACTGCAATGAAATTATGGCAACAGCAGCTCATCTTTTTACTTGTCGCTTTGTTATCTGTAGTTATTTTCTTTTTTACCCAAGAAGATATTCAACGCTTTCTCAAGTTTAGCAGCAGCTATCAACAGTTTCGCCTGTATAAATATGGCTTCTCCATTATTTTAAATTACGCATTACTCTGTGGTTTCTATTTGATTTTACGTAAAACGCTAGCCACTGTTTTACTCAGTCAATTTTTAATTATTCTGCTGACCTTTATTAATACACAAAAAGAACGTTATCTTTCTGCCAGTTTAGTACCAACTGATTTCTTTTTATTACGAGAAACATGGATCGCCACCCCCCTGCCGCTAAAATTTGGCGTACTGGCAATCTTTGCTTTGTTTATTGCTTTGTTTGTTTATCTATACCGTAAAGAAAAAGCTGAGCCATCACGCCATCTGATTTTAAATGTAGTCAGTGCAAGCCTAATTTTAGGCTTTTTTGTAGCTGCCAATTTTAAGAATAATTTCCAAGCAGTATGTACCAAGACGGATGCTTCCACCTTATGCCGTTATACCACCTATCTACCCAATACCCGTGGGGAATGGGCTGGCGATCATCTCAATATTAAAAATCTCGGTTTTAGCGCGTTCTTTTTTTCTAAATCCATCGATCAACTCAAAAATAAAATTTATCACGGACAACCCGTGAGCAAAGAAAAAATTGAACAGCTCTTTTGGCCCAATGGTCAACCAGAGCAAGTGGCGGCTTTGGCAGGTGATGCTGCCGCACCAGCTGATGAGCTCAACACACAAGCCGAAGCCTCTGCACTTATACCTTCTCAAGCAACCCCGATTTTGGTCAATGCTGAAAAGACCAGCAACGCGCACCTTCCCAATATCGTTTTTGTGATGAGTGAATCGCATTGGGATGCGGAACAACTCGATAAGCGCCTACCACGCAATTTAACCCCGCATATCAATCGTCAACAGGTCTCTAAAATCCTGTCGCCAAGCTTTGGGGGGGGCACCGCAAATGTTGAATTTGAAGTATTGACCAGCCTCAATGTCTTTATGAATCAACAAGAACTAATGTACGTTGCCAAAATTAAACGTCCAATCTACTCTTTAGCCAATTACTTCAATGATTTAGGCTATCAAAGCACAGCCATGCACAACAATGGTAAGTATTTCTATAATCGTGCTGCTGTTTATCAACACCTTGGTTTTCATCGTTTTATTTCAATCGAAAATATGACGACCACAGAAAACCGTAAACAATTTATTAATCAAGGTGGCTGGGCAACTGATGATTTAATTTATCACAGTATTGAACAACAATTGACACATGCTGACCAACCGCAGTTTATCTATGCCATTAGTGTGGAAAATCATCCAATGTATCACGATGACCGCTTTGGCAAAGGTGAGGATCTCAGTCATAACCCTGATTTAACTGCCGCGAGTCGTCGTCAAATCAATACCTATATGCGTGGTATGCAACGTGCCGATGAGAAATTACAATCTCTGATCGACTATGCCAAGACCTTAGAACGTCCAACCATGATCATCTTCTTTGGTGATCATTTGCCAAACCTGCAAAAAGTTTATGATGAATATCATTTCTTTGCTTCAGATCAACAAAAGCAGCAAAAAGATCAGCCTAAGTTTTTTACCACGCCATTGGCTGTGTGGAGTAACTTTGCTTTAGATCGTCAGCAATTTAAAGCAGATTATATTGCGACACCTTTTTTAGCGCCCAGACTCTTAACTGCGGCCCACTTGCCTTTATCGCCCTATTATCAATATATTCAGTCTGTCAATCAGTGCTATAGCGCCATTCATCAAATTGGTCTCAAACATGCCAAACAATGTCAGCCGGATGCCAAACAAATCCTTGCCGATTACCAAGCATTAAATGATGATATTTTATATGGTAAAAACTATAGCTACCAATTATTACAACCTGCAAAGACCCCTTAAACAGCAGGCTAACGCTGTAGATCACCCAGTGACATGGACCTCGGGTTCAACAAAATAAAGACAATAAAAAATGCCGACATCATAATCGGCATTTTTTAACAAAGACTTTATATAAATATCATCGCCTAGCTAAAGTGCTAAAATTTGCGCTGTTATTTACCAATCTAATGCTGTTTTTTGTTTCTGAATCAACTCCTTAATGCCTTGTTCAGCAAGTTGCAACATGCTATTGCACTGTTCGCGCGTAAAGGGTTTATCTTCAGCGGTGCCTTGAATTTCAATAAACTCACCCGCTTGGGTCATCACCACGTTTAAGTCGGTCTGGCAATTAGAATCTTCTTCATAACACAGATCCAGCAATGCCTGATCTTGGAAAATACCAACAGATACCGCAGCAATTAAGCCTTTAAGAGGATCTTGTTTAATTTTCTTTTGTTCAATTAAAACATTTACGGCATCAACCAGTGCAACTGCAGCACCGGTAATGGATGCGGTACGGGTACCACCATCTGCTTGAATCACATCACAGTCAATGTTAATGGTATGTTCACCGAGTTTTTTGAGGTCAATCATGGCGCGTAAACTACGCCCAATCAAACGTTGAATTTCTTGTGTACGACCACTTTGTTTACCACGTGCCGCCTCACGATCACTACGTGTATGGGTAGAACGCGGTAACATGCCATACTCAGCAGTCACCCATCCCTGACCTTGCCCCTTGAGAAAACGCGGCACGCTATGATCAATACTCGCAGTGCACAATACTTTGGTATGACCAAACTCGATAAGCACTGATCCTTCTGCGTAACGGGTATAATTACGGGTAATTTTAATGTCACGTAATTGATCTAAGGCACGTTGGTCTATACGCATAACTCATCCTTATAAGAGCTTAAACTGAATTTATGCCAGTATAACAGATGCCTGTTCAAACATTGATTCGACGATGTTGCCAATCAATAAATATATTCGCTTGTATTCACTCAATTAAAATCACTGCAATACCGCAAGATTACGAACCTTAATTACGCCAACGCGCTTTGAAACGGCGAACCAAACCTTGACCACTGCGCTTTAGTAACAAAGCAGCCGTCTCTGAGATGCTCAAATCATCAGGGAGAGCATGCTCAGCTAAACGTTGCCAGACGCCCAAAAATTGCTTAGCAAAATTTGCTTGATTATAGTAAAGACCATATTCCTGACATAAAGCTTCGATCTCTGGTGCAATTTCAGCATAGCGATTGGCAGGTAGATCGGGAAACAAATGATGCTCGATCTGATGGCTCAAATTTCCACTGAGGATATGCAACCACTGCGCTCCAGTAAAATTACTAGAGCCAAGTATCTGTCGAATATACCATTCTGCCCGACTTTCTTCACCATTAGGCACCTGACTAAATGTCTGTGCTTGCTCAGTAAAATGACCCGTAAAAATCACAGCCGAAGCCCAAATATTACGTATAATATTGGCAGTAAAATTGGCAGTAAATACGGCAGGCGCATTGATACCCGAGATCGCTGGGAAAAACACATAGTCTTTGAGAACTTGTCGCAACGCTTTACGACGTACCCCTGCAGACTGTTGCCAGACCGCAGACCATGTTTTGCGCTTATAAACCATGACATCTTCTAAATGCAAATTCTGTAAGCCGACATACCATTCAAAAAATAGCATCAATTGAATGGCTAAAGGAATATTCCAGATAAAACGCACCTCCCAGGGTTGTGCCTGACTGACACGTAATAGACCATAGCCAACATCATGATCCTGCCCGACGATATTGGTATAAGTATGATGGATATAATTATGACAATAGCGCCAATCATCTCCCGTGGCGATGGTATCCCAGTCATATCGACTACCATTTAAACTCTGGTCATTGAGCCAATCAAATTGACCATGCATCACATTATGACCCAGCTCCATATTTTCTACGATCTTAGAAACGCCTAACAGGGCTGTAGCAGCGAGCCAAACTGGGGGAAGCCATGCAGCGAACGTCAGTAAAGTCCGTGCACCTGCTTCACTATAACGCACAAAATTGCGAATTTTACGGATATAGCGCGCATCTTTTTCACCGAGATCAAGAATAATACGCTGGCGAATCTCATCAATGCGCTGTCCAAATTGTTCGATTTGTACAGTGCTTAAACCAGAGACATGCTGACTTGGAAAAAATTGTTGTGACATATTCATTGTAATACTCCAGCTCTATACGCATGGGTCTAAATTGTTATGGGTCTAACCTGCTTTAGCGCTATTGTTTTTAAATTGGTTTTTTAACTTCATTTTTAGCTTAGTTTTTTATAGATTAACTGATACTTTGACACACAGATCTGATGAATAAGCCGTTGCAATTTTAAATGATTGTATAGGGATATACAGCTATTCGATCTATGCTGTTTCAAGATATAGGCAACTATAAACAAAAGCCTTGACCCAAAGCTGTTTATTTTTGTGCCCTGCGCTCAATAAAATCCTGCTTTCTTCAAAAAGAATTGAAAAAACTGATATAGAACATCACACTACTTTTTAATCGTATCGCAACATACCATCTAACGGTATTTTGCAATCAAGCAGATATCAGCTGTACTTTTTTGATAGACTCAAAGGGAATGGAATGAATAGAGAACAAGAATATGTCGATTCGCGATGAGCGTAAATTACAAAGCCGTCAAGCCTTACTCAATGCAGCCTTGTCATTGAGTCGTGCAGGTCGTGCTTTTTCGAGTATCAGTTTACGCGAACTGACCCGCGAAGTAGGTCTAGTGCCAACAGCTTTTTATCGGCATTTTAATGATATGAGCCAACTGGGGACTGAGCTTGTCGATCAGGTTTCTGTTGATATTAAAACCGTTTTATATCAAATTGGGCGTAATTATTTAGTGCCTGATCGCAATCATTCTAGTTTAGATATTTTTATCACCGCTGTGGAGCAAAACCCTGCACCATGGATTTTTATGATTTCTGAGCGCTGGGGAGGTTCCGAACAATTACGTTTGGCGATTTCGCGTGAAATTAATTTTTTAGTTGAAGATTTAAGCCAAGAATTTGCCAAAATAGATGCCATACAGCAATTACAAAATCTAAATCATCTCAATGCACTCACAGGCATTTTGATTAATCTTTCTTTTACTTGGGCAATGTCATGGATTGATTTGCTGCAACAGCCACCTGCCAGTGAACAAAATGCAGAAAAAGAACGGCTCAAACAACATATCACTCAACAAGCGCACTTAATGTTTTGTGGCGCGGTTCATACTGCAAAATCAACCGCACAAGGTCATCCTTTCGATCAATAATGTCTATCACTACAATTTTGCAGTGACAACTTTCTAAGCCGCAACATTGTTTAAACGACAGAAAAAAACCTGCCGTAGCAGGTTTAATCATCAAAACAGTTCATGGTAATTTTTTATATTTTATTTGGCTGCACGTTCTTTCTTAACAAGGTAATCCAGAACTTGGGTTACTTTCCCATCTTCACCTGTCACGATGTATTTACCATTCACAACCACAGCTGGTACGCCTGTCAGTTGATATTGTTGTGCGAGTTTATTGGATTCAGCGATTTTGGCACTAATAGCAAATGAATTAAATAAACCATTGAATTTCGCTTCTGGGACACCATATGCTGTATAAAATTTTGCCAAAGAAGCTTGATCAAAAATTTGTTTATTTTCAGCATGAATTGCATGCATTAAGGGTAAATGCGTTTTTTGACGAATGCCCAATGCCTCAGATACATAATATGCACGTGCACCTTGTTCCCATAATTTATTCATTGCCGCGGGTGTACGTAAAAAGCGTACATCTTTAGGCATATTCTTTAACCAAGTTTGCATATGCGGTTCTAAGGTATAACAATGTGGGCAACCGTACCAAAAGAACTCACGTACTTCGATCTTACCAGGCACATCAACTTTACCCGGATTCTTAATCACCGTGTAGTCTTTACCTGCAACGAAATCTGCTGCCATGCTTTGCATTGAGAAGGCCATGATGCCAGCAGCGATGCCAGCCAAAATAAATTTTTTCATTACGCTGTTTATCCTCGAATTGTACAGCCTATAGCTTATGTGCTAACTATAAAACAAATATGGGAAAATCGTTTTGCTTATGTGAAGTTTTTTTCAGGATTGATCGCTTTTTTCAGAATTAGCGCTACACTAGATTAATCAATATCATTTTTTCATTCAACCAAATAGCTTAGAGGTGGCCGCTTATGTCGCAACTCAACGTCGATCCACAAGAAATTGCCAAATTTGAGGCCCTCGCAAGCTTATGGTGGGATCAGAATGCTGAATTCCGTCCATTACACCAGATTAACCCATTGCGTCTCAATTGGATCGATGACAAATCCGGTGGCATCCAAGGCAAAAAAGTTTTAGATGTCGGCTGTGGCGGTGGAATCTTAGCAGAGAGCATGGCACGACGTGGTGCAGAAGTACTGGGTATCGATATGGGTGAAGCACCACTTAACGTTGCACGCTTACATGCAGAACAAGAGAATGTACATCATATTGAGTACCGTCAGATTCCTGTAGAACAGCTCGCAGAACAGCAGGCAGGACAATATGACGTTGTCACTTGCATGGAAATGTTGGAGCATGTACCCGACCCGGCATCGATTATTCTAGCTTGCCAAAAACTCGCCAAACCCGGCGGACATGTTTTTTTCTCCACCATTAACCGTAATCCGAAAGCTTATTTATTTGCCATTATTGGTGCTGAATATGTCTTGCGCTTATTAAAACGTGGCACACACGATTATCATAAATTTATTAAACCTGCTGAACTGGCACATGATATACGCGCAGCACAACTCACCCTCAAAGATATGACTGGTCTACATTATAACCCACTAACCAAACATTATTGGTTGGGCGCAAATGTCGACGTCAACTATATGGTATATACACAAAAAGAGGCATCGGCATGACTGTGCAAGCAGTATTATTTGATTTAGATGGTACCCTGATCGACACGGCTGCTGACTTTATTCGCATCATTCAAGAAATGTGTCGTCAGGCACAGCGTCCCGTGGTCGATGCCGCACACATTCGGAGCCAAGTCTCTGAAGGTGCCCGTGCCATGGTGCAATTGGTCTATCCAGAGCTGGCAAGTGATGATCCAGTCTTTCTGGCTCACCGTCAGCGCTTTTTAGATATTTATGCCGAAAACATCGCTGTTGATACTCGTCTGTTTGCAGGCATGGATGAATTACTGCTGCAATTGGAGGCAGCACAAATTCCCTGGGGAATCGTCACCAATAAACCCCGTGCGCTCAGTGAATCTTTACTCAAAGCCTTGGCACTCGAGCAACGCTGTGCCGTTCTGGTCTGCCCCGAAGACGTACAGCATACCAAGCCTGACCCAGAACCGATGTATTTGGCTGCGAAACAATTGCAATTAGACAGTCAACATATTATTTATGTCGGTGACCATCCACGTGATATCGATGCTGGTCGCAATGCTCACATGTATACCATTTTAGCTGCCTATGGTTATTTGCCCGCAGCCTATCGAGATGACTTGGCAGCGTGGCATGCCGATGCAATTATTGATAGTGTTGCTGATTTACAAAAACTTTTAAATAGTCGCCTCGCACACCACGCAACACGAGCATATTCTTTATAAATCCTAATAACCCGAATAACCCCAAATAACAATGATGATCTGGAGGTCTTGTTATGAAATTTTCCGAGTATCAACCGCGTTCAGATTTACTTAAAGACAAGATTATTTTAATTACTGGTGCAGGTGATGGGATCGGTCGTGCAGCGGCAATTAGCTATGCCCTACATGGTGCGACGGTTGTCTTACATGGACGCACCTTAAATAAGCTTGAGGTGATCTATGATGAGATTGAAGGCTTAGGTGCGCCGCAACCAGCCATTTTACCCTTACAACTTTCAACCGCGACAGCACGCGACTATGAGCTGTTACGCAATACCTTACAGCAACAATTTGGTCGCCTAGATGGTATTTTACATAATGCAGGTATTCTGGGTGAACGCACTGAACTAGCACATTATAACAGTGAGCTATGGGATGACGTCATCGCCGTTAACTTACGTGCCCCCTTTGTGCTCACCCAAGAGTTATTGCCTTTATTGCAGCAGGCTGAACAAGCTTCTGTGGTCTTTACCAGTTCCGGCGTTGGTCGCGAAGCTCGGGCACGTTGGGGGGCTTATTCTGTATCAAAATTTGCTTTGGAAGCGATGAGCA
Organism: Acinetobacter larvae; assembly: GCF_001704115.1. Classification (NCBI taxonomy): domain Bacteria; kingdom Pseudomonadati; phylum Pseudomonadota; class Gammaproteobacteria; order Moraxellales; family Moraxellaceae; genus Acinetobacter; species Acinetobacter larvae. The sequence continues at coordinate 107,517 of NZ_CP016895.1, read as the reverse complement.
AAATTTTCGCCCTCGAAAATACCTACCCGAATATTCGATACAATTGTATTAATCCAGGCGGCACACGGACGGCCATGCGCGCCTCGGCATTTCCAGAAGAAGATCCTAAAACACTGCCTACACCAGAACACATTATGCCCGCATATTTATATCTGATGGGCGAAGACAGTGCTCATCTCAATGGAGAAAGCATCAATGCGCAAGATTAAATGCATCGTAAAATAATTATAATTTTACGATAAACTTGCAGCGTACTACTGCCTATGCGCTGCAATTTTTATATAATAGGTCGACACTTTATACTGACTTTTAATAATTAAATCATGTAGATCATCTACAAGTTCTTCATTTAGATACACAAATATCTTCATTGTTTCTCTGCATTTAACGGGTAGATTAGTAACGTGAAAAAATATAAATTGAGTCCAAGAGGGTAAACTATGCAAAAGCTCTACGCGATTTTAGCGCTGATGTTTTCGCTATGCCTAGTGCATCAAGTTGCCAATGCAAACCCTCGTCATTATGGTGGGCCTAACGATTATAAACGTGACGCGACTGGCTATAGATTTCAAAATCTAGCCAATGAAAATAATGACGATGATAGCATGCAGCAAAGACGTCGTGAACGAGAACAACGTGGCTTAAGACGCTTGCAACAACATAAATGGCAAGCTGGTTATGTGATGCCACAACATTATCGAAGCGACAGTTATAAGGTAGATTATCGTGGTACCAATCTGCCCAAGCCTGCACGAAATCAACAATGGTATAAAGTCAACAATGACTATATTTTAGTTGATTCGGAAACCAATAATATTATTCAAATTATGGAATATTAATGTCCCTAGATGCGTCATATACAATATAGACTCGACTTCCTAGCCATACCCAATCCTAAACGCGATGCTAATTCGTATGTGTCAGCCCTGATCGCATGCAGCATTTGGTAGGCTATTTCACATTTTTTGACTAGAATAATCAAATGACAAGCGCGAGTAGAGCGCTTGTTCCATTTCGCATATTGCATGAGGTCAAATCACGTGGAAACATCGCATAGCTCCCAACCTTACGTCCATTGGTTTCGTCATTCTGCGCCATATATCAACGCGCATCGCAACAAAACCATGGTGTTAATGTTTGCGGGTGAGGCGATTCTGGATGCAAATTTTAAGAATATTATTCACGATATCGCCTTACTGCACTCACTCGGTATTCGTCTGGTGCTAGTATATGGTGCACGTCCACAGATCAATACGCACTTGCAACAAAAAGGCATTAACAGTCCATTTCATGGCAGTCACCGCATTACCACACGAGAATCTCTAGACTGTGTCATTCATGCGGTTGGTGCTATTCGACTGCAAATTGAGGCATTATTGTCTATGGGCTTGGCAAACTCGCCAATGCATGGTGCACGCATCGATACCGTTTCTGGAAATTTTGTCACCGCAAAACCGTATGGCATTCGTGATGGGATTGATTTTCAACTGACCGGTGAAATTCGCAATCTAGATATCGAAGCGATGCAACAACACCTCAATCATCATAATATTCTATTGCTGGGACCGATTGGCTACTCCACGACCGGAGAAATTTTTAATGTCTTAGCAGAAGAAGTCGCCACCAAAGCTGCGATCGCCTTACAAGCAGATAAGCTGATTTTCTTGGGTAACCAACAAGGACTAATGGATGAACACGGTAAACTGATTCGAGAACTTTCCCCACAGCAATTAGATCAGCAAATCGATAAATACCGCGATTCAAATCCAGATATCGCCCTCTATTTACACAATGCTAAGCATGCCTGCCTACAAGGTATTCATCGTGTTCACCTATTGTCTTATCACTACGATGGTGCCTTACTCGAAGAACTGTTTACGCGCGATGGTATAGGTACCATGATCAGTGATGCCCATTATGAAGATATTCGCATGGCACAGATCGATGATGTCGGCGGACTCATGAACTTACTACGCCCATTGGAACAACAAGGTATTTTGGTTTATCGCTCTCGAGAACGCTTAGAAAATGAAATAGAACAATTTGCCGTGATTGAGCGCGATGGCACTATTTTGGCATGCGCTGCGTTATATCCCATTCCAACGGGCAGCGGCGAAACCTTACAATCTGCCGAAATTGCCTGTGTGGCAGTGCATCCAAGCTATCGCAAATCCAATCGTGGCAGTCAAATCTTACACTTCCTCGAACAAAAAGCCGCCCAACAAGGCATTGCACAATTATTTGTATTGACCACACGTACTGCGCATTGGTTTATTGAACATGGCTTTCATACGGCGAGTGTTGATGATTTACCTGCTGCGCGCCAAGCCATGTATAACTTCCAACGTAACTCAATGGTCTTTAAAAAGTTAATTTCATCATCTCCGCTATAGCTTATTTTTTGCTAATGAATGCAGATTTTGATGATATTGAGATAAATACTTGAGCAATAACAAAATTGTAGTTATTGCTCAACATCTCACAAAATAAAAGCTATATCATTCATTTCTAATAATATATTAAAGATAATCCCTACGACCTTTAGATGAACTAGCCATGTGATTTCAGCATATTTAGTGATATCTACAGCATTTTTAATTTTATCTTTTTTTCTGCTGACTAAAGCCTAAAAACTTATTTTTTTGTTCTGAAAAAGACGATTAGCGTAATGGTCTATTCCATTCACGATCATCTCATTGAGGACATTATGCATACGCGTATTCACTTTGCCGGGAGAACCCAAAAACCGATCAGCAGCTCTTCAGCAAAACGAATCCTCGTTGGTTTGAGTATGTCCGGTGCATTGTTCCTGAGCGCGTGTGAACAAAAACAACAACACACTACTTTAAATATTGGCTATCAAAAATATGGTGTTTTACCCATCGTCAAAGCCCGTGGTGAACTCGATCAAGCACTCAAAGCCCAAGGTGTTGAGGTCAAATGGATTGAGTTTCCCGCAGGTCCGCAGTTACTCGAAGGGCTCAATGTCGGTAGTGTCGTCTTGGGTGAAGCAGGAGAAGCCCCTCCAATCTTTGCACAAGCCGCCAATCCAAACTTAATTTATCTCGCCAACCAGCCTGCCGCACCCTTTGCAGAAGCGATTATCGTGCCTAAAAACTCCACCATTCAGTCGGTAAAAGATCTAAAAGGCAAACGTGTGGTTCTCAATAAAGGCTCCAATGTACATTATTTACTGCTTAAAGTATTGGAAGCCAATCAACTCAGTTTGGATGATATCGAAGTGGTGTATCTGCCGCCAGCAGATGCCCGTGCCGCCTTTGAAAAAGGTGCAGTAGATGCTTGGGCAATCTGGGACCCATTCTTTGCCGCAGCTGAACAACAGTTAGGTGCAAAAGTCCTTGCCACTGGCGATAAAGTCGTCAGCAACCACCAATTCTATTTGGCTGATCGTAATTTTGTCCAACAACATCCACAAGTATTTAAGACCGTCATTCAGTCCTTAGATACCACCACACAATGGCTACAACACAATCAAGATGCCGCAGCTGAACTGATGCAAAAGCCTACCGGTTTAGCACCGAGTATTTTAAAAGCCGCAACAGCAAGAATGGGCTTTGGCGTGCAAATCATTAGCCCAACCGTGATTGAGCAGCAACAGGCTGTTGCCGATGCATTCTATCAGCAAAAGTTAATTCCTAAACCACTCAATATCCATAGTGCCGTATTAACCGATAAAGATGCCGCAGCACTCAGCCCTTAAGCCCAGACTTAAAAACATTAAAGCGCAAGCATAAAGAAAATTGAATGAAGGAAGTCATGATGAAAATTTTTTGGTTCATTCCCACCCATGGTGATAGCCGCTATTTAGGCACCAGCAAAGGCGCACGCACTGTAGATCATAGCTATATGAAACAGATTGCCATCGCTGCGGATCAGCTGGGCTATGAAGGCGTATTGATTCCAACAGGAAGATCATGCGAAGACCCTTGGATCAGTGCTGCCAGCCTCATCGATGCCACCACACGACTGAAATTTTTAGTGGCACTGCGTCCTGGTGTTACTACGCCAGCATTGGCCGCGCGTATGGCAGCAACATTCGACCGTTTATCTGGTGGGCGCGTACTGCTGAATTTGGTCACAGGTGGTGATGAACAAGAACTGCAAGGAGATGGCGTTTACGAAGACCATGCGACACGCTATAAAACAGCAGCAGAATATCTGACCATTTGGCGTGAGATTCTTCGTCGCTCACATGAGGGAGAAGACTTTAGTTTTCATGGTGAAAGTTTAAGTGTCGATCATGCCAAACTCTTATATCCACCCATACAAAAACCCTATCCACCGCTTTGGTTTGGTGGATCGTCTGAAGATGCGATTGCTTTAGCTGCAGACCAAGTTGATACCTATCTCAGCTGGGGTGAACCACCTGCTGCGGTCAAAGAAAAAATCCAGCGTGTCAAAGATGCCGCAGCAGCCAAAGGTCGACGTCTCAACTATGGTATTCGACTTCATGTCATTGTTCGTGAAACAGCACAACAAGCTTGGCAAGCTGCTGAAGAGCTCATTCAATATATAGATGACGATACCATTGCCATTGCGCAACAGAAATTTAAGCAAATGGATTCTGTCGGGCAACGGCGTATGGCTGAGCTCCATAATGGTGACCGTAGTAAATTGGAGGTTTCACCAAACTTATGGGCAGGTGTGGGCTTAGTGCGTGGAGGTGCGGGAACGGCCCTGGTTGGTGATCCTGCAACAGTCGCAGCACGGATTCAAGAATATGCAGACCTCGGCATTGATACTTTTATTTTCTCCGGTTATCCACATTTGGAAGAAGCCATCCGCTTTGCTGAATTGGTTTTCCCTTTACTTCCCCTGACCTTACAGGAAAAACTGAGTCAACCACATCTAACGGGTCCGTTTGGAGAAATTGTTGCCAATAACTATACCCCTCCTAAAACGACAGTGACAGCAGAGGTAGTTTCGGAGACAACATGAAAACAGCCCGCCATGCAACCAATCTCAATGTGGTTTCACGTGGAGTCAAACACAGTTTAACTGTTTTGACGCCTTGGCTCGTTCCGCTTTTACTCTTGATCATTTGGCAAAGTTGCTCAAGCCTGGGGCTGCTACAGAGTCGCGTATTACCTGCACCATCCAGCGTCGCCATTGCCTTTTGGGATCTCCTTAAAAGTGGTGAGTTATGGCGCCATGTGCAAGTCAGTTTAGGTCGAGCCTTATTGGGATTATGCGTTGGTGGCGGGCTGGGCTTAGTACTTGGCTTACTAAACGGCTCCTCTAAAATTGCCTCCAATTTACTCGACACCACCCTGCAAATGATTCGTAACATACCGGCTTTAGCATTGATTCCATTAGTGATTCTATGGTTTGGTATCGATGAAACTGCCAAGTTATTTCTGGTTGCAGTAGGCGTGTTTTTTCCAATTTATATCAATACCTATCATGGCATACGCGCAGTTGATCCACAGCTCATCGAAATGGGAAAAAGCTACGGTCTCAATCCATGGCAACTTTATAAAAATATCATTTTACCGGCCGCGCTGCCCTCCATCCTCGTTGGGCTACGTTTTGCTTTAGGCTTAGTTTGGGTATTACTCATTGTGGCAGAAACCATTTCAGCACAATCAGGTATCGGTTATATGACCATGAATGCACGAGAATTTCTTCAGACCGATGTGGTGCTGGTCGGAATCTTGTTATATGCATTATTGGGCAAAATCGCAGATGTACTGGCTGCCTATTTAGAACGGCGCTTATTACGCTGGCATTCAGCTTATCAAACGGGTGATTAATAATGACTTATCTCACGCTCAATCCTTATCTACATCAGCATCGCGCGCTCCCTCGGCAAATTGTTGAAAATGAAGATGCGATAGGCGCCTCCATACAGCTTAAACAGCTCAGTAAACACTATGGCGAACTCACGGTATTAGATCAACTTGATCTCAACATTCAAGCTGGAGAATTTGTTGCTATTGTTGGTAAAAGTGGCTGTGGTAAAAGCACCTTACTCCGACTAATCGCGGGCTTAGAACAACAAAGCCAAGGCAATATTGATTTTGCACAGCATAGTCACCAAGACGATGTTTCTGCCCAGCAACATGCTAGTCGTCACAACTTACGGGTGATGTTTCAAAACCCAAGGCTATTGCCATGGCAAAGTGTTATTGAAAATATCAGACTTGGTCTCGCCACAACGCAATTTTCTCAAGCTGAACAGCTTTTAAAGCATATTGGTCTCGCCGAAAAAGCCCAGCATTGGCCAGCGCAATTATCTGGTGGTCAACAACAACGGGTTGCACTCGCGCGTGCTTTGGCGCATCGTCCCCAAATTCTATTACTCGATGAACCCTTAGGTGCTTTAGATGCACTTACCCGTTTAGAAATGCAAAAACTCATTGAAAAACTGTGGTTAGAAAAAGGCTTTACGGCATTATTGGTTACCCATGATGTAACTGAAGCAGTGCTATTAGCAGACCGTATCATATTCCTGGATCAAGGAAAAATATTGCAGCAATTTCATATCAATTTAGCAAGACCACGTGTCAAAAATCATGATTTTGTTGAAATCGAACAAAATGTTTTAAATGCCATACTCAATCATTAAAACAGGGACATATCTTTTAATAAACAGGTTATTTAAACATTATCTTCGACTCAATATAGTAATAGCTAAAATATCCATGTTAATAGACATGCATTTAGGTTTTTTGGAGCTATCTGTTATTTTTTAGCCTTAAGCGACTCTCAAATACAGGTTCAAGAACAATTATGTTGAAGCAACTGCAAATTTTGACAATTCACCTTACTTGATCAAAAAATACAAATCTTCCTATTTTTTAAATACCTAGCTATTCTAAGCACAAATTTTAACAATAGAATTTACCTTTAAGCGTTAGAATTTCGTGCTTCAAAATATCTCCCAGATGTAATATTATGCAATTGACATGATATTTATTTTAATAATTTCTACACTTTTAATGACTTAACACCAGTATAACTTCATAATTAAATAAACCATTTCACTTGGTTTTGCTTTTAAGTAAAATTAAAATCAACTGTGCAAAAACAATTCAAAAAATAAAAAATACCTTATAGAATCTATACCTTTCAATTCAGTTCAAATTTAATCAATAATAAAGCCTACCATTCGATAAGTTTAACTAAACAGTACAGCAAGGAATATCACCAGAAATAAGCATTTAAGCTGTCAACAAACGCAAAAATATACCGTACAATTTAGCCACCCTTACTAACTGTCACGATATGCAATGGAACAAAAAAAGAGTACTCAAAAAAGACACCAACTCCTTGCCGCAGCTCTGGATGTTTTTTCTCAATATGGATTTAATGGGGCGAGCCTCGATGAAATTGCTCGACTTGCAGAAATGCATAAATCTAATATTTTTTATTATTACGCCAACAAAGAAGCATTATATGTAGAAGTACTCACTTCTGTAATGCAAAAATGGTTAACCCCCTTACAAACCCTAGAACCTGACTGCGAACCAACAGAAGCAATTGCACAATACTTAATAACGAAAATCGATGTTGCCATTACTGAACCCAAAGCTTCAAAACTTTTTGCTTTAGAAATTATTCAAGGTGCACCACATATTTTATCTATCTTAAAAGGCCCACTTAAAAAATTATTTAAACGTAAAGCCAAAGTTATTTTAACTTGGCAAGAACAAGGCAAAATCTCTAAAGAAATTGATCCAGAATTATTAATTATCAATATATGGGGTATTACACAAAACTATGCAGACTTTACCACGCAAATTGAAATTTTAATGGGAAAATCTTTACGCAGCCGCCACATTTACCAACGCAGTGTACAACATACTGTACACCTTCTTTTATACGGTATTTTACCGCGATAAAACCATGGGTATCTTCAGGTTATACCGCATATCATTTGGCTTACGACCATAGCAAAACTATGGTCGCCAGATCCTACATACAGACCGACCTAAGCAACTATCATCATGCTGTCATACAACTAAAAAATATCTAAAAGTCAATCTGTTGCACAGTTTAATGCCCCCCTATTGCAACTGTCTTAATCCCCGCGTAGTCCTTGCTTAACCCTTGTTTTACTCTTGTTTTACTCTTGGTTTGCATCCTGCATCGTTCTGCGTCATGTAAATAAAAATCAGTTCATATCTTTTTTAGCGTTTAAAAACACAACAACAAGACGTAAAGCTTAGATTATGGCAATATATCAACTCTTCGATATTTAGTTTTTATGGAAATCATGAAGCTGTTACGCCTAAATGCTTTATCCCCCAATAAACAATTGCCAAAAACTGCAGTGACCATTGGTAATTTTGATGGCATCCATCTTGGACATCAAGCCATGATTTCACAGCTAAAATCCATTGCTGCCGCACAGCAGCTACAATCAGTGGTGATGATTTTTGAACCACAACCCTTAGAATTTTTTAAGGGTTATGATGCACCACCACGTATTAGCTCTTTGCGTGAGAAAGTAACATATCTCAAAACACTCGGTGTCGATTATGTGGTCATTGCAAAATTTGATCATCATTTGCGCAGTATGAGTGCACAAGACTTTGCCGATCTTTTAAAATATCGACTCAATGCGCAATGTTTAGTACTCGGTGATGATTTTCATTTTGGTAAAAATCGTCAGGGTAATAGTGAATTTTTAAAACAATATGGCTTTGAAGTCATTCATCTTAACACCGTGCAATATGCAGGCGAACGGGTCAGTTCAACCCGTATTCGACACGTTTTGCAACAAGGTGACTTACAGCTGGCTGCGCAACTGCTAGGTCGCCCTTATAGCATGATCGGACGCGTCGGCTATGGCGATCAAATTGGTCGTGAACTCAACTTCCCCACCATCAATGTGGCGATGAGTCGTCATAGACCATGTCTAAAAGGAATTTATGGCGTTGAAGTGGTCTGTGAAAGTGCGGATTTTCCGCAGCTTCTCACCCAACAAAATACCGCATTAAAAGGAATAAAAGGCTACCAAAACAATAGTTTATTTGGAGCAGCCAATGTTGGAACACGACCATCAATAGAACAGCAACAGCCAGAATGGCGATTAGAAGTACATTTTCCTGAACTTTCTGCTAATCTGTATGGTTTATTGATGCGGGTGACTTTCCTCAACTACCTACATGGTGAACTGAATTATCCGTCACTAGAGGCACTCAAGACTGGAATTGCAGGTGATGTCGTGGAACTGATTGAGTTTCGTAAAACAACACCGAACTCTCCTGTTTAATTTAAACTTTAATATGAAACGCGTCAGCACGAGCTGATTTATTTGGATGACAACTTGCATGAGCGATAAGCAAAATTCTGACAATGCAGTGGACTACAAAGCCACCCTCAACCTCCCAGGTACCGACTTTGCCATGAAGGCTAACCTTGCGGTGCGTGAAATTAAATGGTTAGAACAGTGGTATGCCGACAACATTTATCAGCAAATTCGTGCTTCGCGTATTGGTAAGAAAAAATATATTTTGCACGATGGCCCTCCTTATGCCAATGGCACACTACATTTAGGTCACGTTGTTAATAAAGTACTAAAAGACATTATTGTAAAAAGCAAAACGTTAGATGGCTATGATGCACCTTATGTTCCTGGCTGGGACTGTCATGGCTTACCAATCGAGCTAAAAGTAGAAGAAAAAGTTGGTAAAGTTGGTGTCAACCTTGATGCTTCTGCTTTTCGTAAAGCTTGTCGTGAATATGCTTATACGCAAATTGATATCCAAAAGAAAGACTTCATCCGTATGGGTGTATTGGGCGATTGGGACAATCCCTATCTAACCATGAACTATAAACAAGAAGCTGATATTGTCCGTAGTCTAGGTGAAATCCAAAAAGCTGGTCATGTACAACCGGGGCTAAAACCGGTGAACTGGTGCTTAGACTGTGGCTCATCATTGGCGGAAGCTGAGGTTGAATACCAAGATAAAACATCCGATGCAATTGATGTTGGTTTTGCCATCGTCAATTTGGCAGACTTGTCACAACGTATTGATGCGAACATTAGCCACCCAACTGATATCGTCATCTGGACCACAACGCCATGGACGTTACCAGCCAACCAAGCGGTCTCAGTACATCCTGAAATTGACTATCAAGTTGTACAAGTACAAACCGATACGGGTTTACGTAATTTGCTTTTGGCCAAGGATCTTGTTGCCAGCGCATGTGAACGTTATCAGTTGGAAAATCCTGTGGTATTAGCCGACTTTAAAGGTCAGGCATTAGAACACTTACAATTACAACATCCTTTAATTGCAACACGCCAAGTACCCGTTATTTTAGGTGAGCACGTCACGGCTGACAGTGGTACCGGTGCGGTTCACACAGCGCCAGGTCATGGTGTAGATGACTATAAAGTAGGCTTACAATATCAATTATTGGTCGACAATCCAGTGGGCGGTAATGGTGTTTATTTAGAAACGTCACCTATTTTTGCTGGTGAACACATCTATAAAGCCAATCCTAAAATTATTGCCGCATTGACGGACAGCCAAAAGCTATGGGCACATGCTAAAATTCGCCATAGCTACCCACATTGCTGGCGTCATAAAACCCCCATTATCTTCCGTGCCACACCGCAATGGTTTATTAGCATGGATGCGCAAGGCTTACGCCAAAAAGCGCTCGATGCCATTGAAAATGACATTCAATTTGTACCCGATTGGGGTAAAAACCGTATTCAAGCCATGATCGAAGGTCGCCCAGACTGGTGTATTTCTCGACAACGGACTTGGGGTGTGCCAATCCCCTTCTTTGTACACAAAGATACCAATGCGCTACATCCACGCACCAATGAGCTCCTCGAACAAGTTGCTCAGCTCATTGAGCAAGAAGGCATTGATGCCTGGTATAACCGCAGTGCAGAAGATTTCTTGGGTGAAGAAGCAGCACAATACAACTGTGTACGCGACACTTTAGATGTCTGGTTTGACTCTGGCACCACCCATTATGCAGTATTACAACAGCGTCCAGAACTGGCAGCACCTGCTGATTTGTATTTGGAAGGATCTGATCAACACCGCGGCTGGTTCCAATCTTCTTTGCTGACCTCTATCGCGATTAATGGTAAAGCCCCTTATAAGTCTTTATTGACACATGGTTTCACCGTTGATGAAAAAGGTCATAAGCTGTCTAAATCGCTCGGTAACTTTATTCCACTAGAAGACATCATTAAGCAACTCGGTGCGGATGGTTTACGCCTTTATGTTGCCTCTAGCGATTATCGCTATGAAATTGCGGCAAGTAAGGAAATCTTTAACCGCGTCAGTGATAGTTATCGTCGTATTCGTAATACCTTACGTTTCTTATTGGCCAACCTCAATGGTTTCCAACCCAGTCGTGATGTATTGCCAGTAAATGAACTGGTTGCACTGGATCAATATATCTTGCAGCGCACTGCAGAAGTACAAAAAACCATCCAACAAGCCTATACCGATATGAATTTTCACGTTGCTTGCAGCGCGATTACCAATTTCTGTATTAATGACTTAGGTGGTTTCTACCTCGATATTATTAAAGATCGCCAATACACCAGTAAAGCAGATTCACAAGCACGTCGTTCAGCACAAACTGCCTTGTATCACATCGTACAAGCATTTGTCCGTTGGATTAGTCCGATCCTAAGCTTTACCGCACAAGAAGCTTGGCCACTGATTCCAGAACAACAACAAGCCTATGTCTTTACCAGCTACTGGTATGAACTTCCGACAATCAGTCAAAGCAATGCCATTTCCGAACAAGATTGGCAAACCCTTATTGCAATTAAATCTGCAGTAAATAAACAAATTGAGGTTGCTCGGGCGGCTAAACTGATTGGTGGTAACCTTTCTGCGAAATTAGAACTGTGGGTAAAACCTGAACTCAAGCAAGTACTCAATCAACTTGATGATGAACTACGCTTTGTCTTAATCACCTCTGAGGCAATCGTGCATGATGATGCAGAACAAGGTGAAGTAACTGAAATTGATGGTTTACGTGTAAAAGTATCGGCAGCAGCAGGTGAAAAATGCGTTCGTTGCTGGCATGTACTACCCGATGTAAATACCCACGCTGAGCATCCAGGTCTTTGTCAACGTTGTATTGTCAACGTCACAGGCAGTGGCGAAGTGAGAAAATATGCCTAATTCTCAACAGAATAAAAAAGCTTGGCAGTTTTATCCGGCGAACTTACTTTGGTTAGGGCTGAGCGCCCTAGCCATTGTGCTAGATCAGTGGACAAAATGGATTGCCAATACGCATTTGAACTATGCAGAACCTATTGCTGTAATGCCCTTTTTAAATTGGACACTACTTTATAACTATGGTGCTGCATTTAGTTTCTTATCCGATGCAGGTGGCTGGCAGCGCTATTTCTTTACTGGGCTAGCCAGCTTAGTTTCTATTATTTTTATTATTTGGCTCATGAGAATGCCGAAGAAGCTGATTATTCTTCCAATGGCAATTGCTTTGATTATCGGCGGTGCCGTAGGTAACTTAATTGACCGTATTGTTTTGGGTCACGTCGTCGATTTTATCCATGTGTATTACAATAATAGCCACTTTCCAGCATTTAACTTGGCCGATAGCGCAATTACACTAGGGACTATTTTATTGATCATTGACACTTTCTTCTTAGAGAAGAAACGTGTTCAAAATGCGGAAGCACAACATGACTGAAATTATTCAACCCAATGAAGAAATACGGATTAGTGAAGGTTCTCAAGTCGAATTACATTTTTCGGTTGCCATCGAAAATGGTGCTGAAATAGATAATAGTCGTAGTCGTGAAGCACCTGTGAGCTTAGTGATTGGTGATGGTAATTTACTGCCAGGATTTGAAAAATCTTTAATTGGTTTACGTGCTGGCGACCGTCGTACCGTCAGTCTTCCTCCTGAAGAAGCTTTTGGTCCGTGGAATCCAGAAAATATACAAACATTTGATACCGTTAAATTTGAGCAACGTCCAATCGTTGGTCATATGATCGAGTTTGAAGACAAAGCCAAATCCAGCTTATTTGGTGTAGTCAAATCAGTCACAGATGATGTTACCGAGATCGATTTTAATCACCCTTTAGCTGGGCGTAATATTAGCTTTGAAGTAGAAATCTTTAAAGTAACCCCTGCTGGACAGCAAGGTATTCAATTAAAATAGTATCTTTGATATACACTACAATCTGTTTATATCAAGAATCTCCATGCAAATACTACCCGCTTTCTTGAAAGTCAGTGGTATTTGCAAGCCCTCTCCTCTCACTGAAATAGAAAATAATACAATTAGCTCAAATTAATCAGATCATACTGATCGATATACCCATACAATTACACAAATATTATCAATTTCAAGTTTGTATATCCTTTTCTCTTTTGTTTTAATAAAACTTGTATTAAAAATAATCGAAAAAAGATGCCCTCTATTTACCAATTAAAACCAGCTTTTCAAAACTTATTGCGACCTTTTGTTTCATGGCTTTTCAATAAAGGCATTAGCGCCAATCAAATAACCTTATTGGCAATGTTTATTTCTCTAGCCATTAGCCTATTTATCTATCAATATTTTGCCGTACATAGTGCCAATTATATTTTACTTATTTATCCATTGTGGATGCTATTACGCATGGCTTTTAATGCCATCGATGGCATGTTGGCACGTGAGTTCCATCAACAGTCAAAACTTGGGGCATATTATAATGAACTCTGCGATGTTATTGCCGACACCGCTTTATTCAGCTGTTTAATTGTTTTTAATCTAGTTGAAGCAAAAATTTTATTGTTGATGATCTTTCTTTCTATTCTCAGCGAATACACAGGTGTTATGGCACCACTGATTGGTCAAGAACGCCGCTATGATGGTCCTATGGGCAAAAGTGACCGAGCATTTTGGAGCAGTGTATTGATCATTATTTTGATATTACAAAATTATTTTAACTTTGCAGAGAACTATTCTAGCTATGTCATCAATGCTATTTTAACGATCATCTGTTTACTGTTAATTCTGACAATTTATAACCGTATAAAAAATAGTATTTCACAGGCGAATAATCATGCATAACAACTCTTCATCTCATTTTACAAGCTTTGATGGCAGCACATTATATTATCAACATTGGGCGAGCAGCCAAAATAGTCAACCGAAAAAAGCGATTGTGTTATTTCATCGCGGACATGAACACTCAGGACGTGTAGCCCATCTGGTCGATGAACTTAATTTTCCAGAGTTTGATTTTTTTGCTTGGGATGCACGTGGTCATGGGCATTCACCTGGAGCACGTGGTGATGCGCCAAGTTTTTCTGCGTGTGTCAAAGATATTCAATATTTTATGCAGCATATTGAACAACACTATGCGATTAGCAGTGAAAATATCGCCATTATTGCCCAAAGTGTTGGGGCTGTTTTGGCGGCAACATGGGTGCATGATTATGCACCAAAATTGCGTGCATTATGCCTCGCAGCTCCAGCTTTTGATATTAAGTTATATGTGCCATTTGCAGAAATAGGATTACGCGCATTCAGTAAGATTAAGACTAACTTTTTTATTCAAAGTTATGTCAAAGCCAAAATGTTAACCCATGATCACGCTCGTTCTAGCAGCTATGATCAAGATCCCTTAATTGCACGTGCTATTTCAGCACGTGTTTTATTGGGTTTATACGATGCCTCAAAACGTATTGTACAAGATGCTTATCATCTCTATGTGCCGACCCAAGTCTTAAGTTCAGGTCGTGATTTTGTGGTTTTCCAAAAACCTCAAAAACAATTCTATGAAAGACTACCCCACCCCAAAAAAGAATTTCATGTCTTAGAAGGTTTCTATCATGATACCTTAGGAGAATTAGATCGCGATATTGCACTACAAAAGATTCATCGTTTTATCCAGCAATGTTTTGATGAACCTTATCAAGCACCACAATTATTAAATGCCGATAAAATTGGCTTGAGCTGCGCTGTAGCAGAAACATTAAGTACCCCATTCCCAGCACATTCCATCAAAAATAAAATCTGGCAACAAATTAAAGCAAACCTTAAATTTGCCAGTCGCTTTTCAACAGGTATCAAAATTGGAGAAGATACAGGTTACGATTCTGGTAGTACGCTAGACTTTGTATACCGCAATCAACCGGAAAGCACTCAACTGTTGGGTAAAATAATCGATCAACAATATTTAAATGCGATCGGCTGGCGCGGTATCCGTATTCGTAAACAGCATATTGAACAGCTGCTCATAAAATATATTGAGAAACTCCGTCAACAACAACACGCTATTCATATCATGGATATTGCAGCAGGTCATGGGCGTTATATTTTAAATACCATCAGTCAGCTCCCTGAACGCCCGAGTTCAATTTTATTACGCGATTATAGTGCACTCAATGTAACTGCTGGTCAAAAGTTAATCCATAACTTAGAGCTCGAAGATATTGCCCAATTTATTCAGGCAGATGCTTTTGATCAAGCCTCTTTAGCAGCGACAACACCACAACCGACAATCGTCGTTGTTTCTGGTTTATATGAGTTATTTAATGAGAATGCACAAATTTTAAAATCTCTTGAGGGTATATATCAGGCCATGCAACACGGTGGATATTTAATATATACCGGTCAAATTTGGCATCCACAGCAAGAGTTTATTGCACGTGCACTGACCTCACACCGCGCAGGCTCGGCATGGGTTATGCGCTTACGTGCACAAGCAGAAATGGATGCCTTGGTAGAGCATGTAGGTTTTAAAAAAGTAGATCAGTGTATTGATGAATTTGGGATATTTACAGTATCCGTCGCGCAAAAACTTGAATGACGCTTCGCTATAGCTCTAATCTAATTCATCGAGTTAAAAACTGCTGACCTATGTAATGGATATGTTTGCAGTTCTACTGAACGATAAGCCAATATTTAAAATGAAGAAAGCTTAAATCTAATACCAATATAATGGAAGCATTGCATGAGCATAAATGCATTACAACAACCAGATAAAGAACATGGCACGTGGAAACGAGGTATTGTTGTCTTATTTTTTCTTGTACCATTGTTTTTTATGAGTTATGGCTTTGCTAACGCTTATGCAAGCTATCTGAGTTTCGTACCGAGTATCGTATTTGCTTGGGAACAGCATATTCCGTTATGGGCATGGAGCATTGTGCCTTACTGGTCAATCGATCTGTTTTATGCTTTATCTTTATTATTGTGTTGGAATACGTTTGAACTAAAACAGCAAACTTTAAGATTACTTTGTGCTCAAGTGATTAGTATTAGCTGTTTCTTATTATTCCCCTTAAAATTTTCATTTGAAAGACCTGAATTATCAGGTTTCTTCGGCTTCTGGTTTGATCTATTGATGGGCTTTGATAAGCCATTTAATCAAGCACCATCTTTACATATTGTGCTATTGGTGATTTTATGGGATTTTTACCGTCGTCATAGTAAAGGTGCATGGAAATATCTCGTAGACTTCTGGTCTATACTGATAGCTATCTCTGTATTAACCACATGGCAACACCATTTTATTGATATTCCAACAGGAATTATTGTTGGTGCTTTTTGCCTATGGTTATTTCCAGTAGCAACTGTTTCTCCATTTAAAAATTCTATTCAAAAGCGCAATTCAAAACATGTTAAATTGGCAGCTTATTATCTATTCACAGCAGCTATGCTGTGCATAATCGCCTTATATTTTAAGAACACGGCATTATGGTTGCTCTACCCAGCATTCAGCTTATTGCTAGTTTCATTCGCATATCTATTGGTTAAACCGAATTTTTTCCAAAAACAAGCCAATGGAAAAATGACCAACGCAGCCCTTATTTTATTTGCACCCTATATTGTTATTGCTTGGTTAAATAGCCGACTATGGACGTTAAAACATCAAGAAGATTGCTTTGTTATACATTATCAAGACCAAGAGATATATTTAGGTCGTCTACCCAGTCAAAAAAATAGACAAAATTATCAGGCATTATTTGATTGCTGTGCCGAACTAGCGTGTCATTCACTTCAATCACAGTATCAAGCTTATACCAGTCTAGATCTAATACCTTTAGAACAACAACAGCTTCAACAAGCAGTTGTAAAATTCGATTTGTTATGGCAACAACTTCAAGATCAAAATCAATCTGGTGCTAAGCTATTAATCTTTTGCGCATTAGGATACTCTAGAAGCACTGCCATATTGGCAGCTTGGTTACTGAAGAATGGTGTGGTGAATACTGTCGAAGACGCGATGTGCTTAATCAAAGCGCAACGTCCTTGGGTCGTATTAAAAGAGCAACAAATACAACAACTCAAGCTCTATTCACTGCATTTAGCCTGAGCAATAATATGACAATCAAGTTTATCGTTCTAGCAAAATTACTCCGCTTAAATCAGTCGTTATTATTGGCAGGATACTGTTTTTTATTTTTTAGCTTATTTATTGTCATTGAACAATATACACGCTCATTTTCCAGCTTTATCTTTTGTATATTGCTAACGTTCTGTGGTTTAACACATCACTATATTTCAATTCGAGTTAATTTCGATGCAAAATTATTAGATTATTTTGCTCAAAAATCAAACTCAAAAAACATTGAAAATCTTACGGCACAACTCGATGATAGTCTAATGGCCTTTAAGCTAATGCCAACAACCAAAACAAACCGTAATTGGGATATACGTTTGAGCAATTGTATAAAATTGCTCAAAATACAGTTTTTAATATTCGCCATGCAAGTTTCTTTATTTTTAATAACATTATTTCTTTTGTTCTTGGATGGCTCTTGAAGTCACAATAAAAAAACCGCAAATAATATTTAATTTAACGATCAAAGCATTTAAAGCTATATAGAAAACTCATTTTAAATGATATATTTTAGATAAACCAATATAACATCTAGATAAATTTAAATATTTCTATACAGCTTTAAAATATATCATTAAATATTTCAATAGCGTTTATAAGGTAAAAATTTACCAGACATAGTTATTTTAACACGATCACCATTAGGATCAGATTCACGCTGTAAATTCATATTAAAATCTATTGCACTCATAATACCATCACCAAACTCCTCATGAATTAAAGCTTTAAATGTTGATCCATATACATTAACTAATTCATAAAATCGATAGATTAGAGGATCTGTCGGTACTGCAGCATCTAAACTTCCCTTATACGGCACGATCTGCAACCATGCTATAGCTTCATCACTTAAATCAAATAATGCACCAATCTGCTCTGCTTCATCTTTATTTAATGCCATTTGACCTAAACAAGCGGCTGTTAGCCATTCTTTTGATAGACCTAATCGTTGTGCAACATCAGACCACTTCATATTTTTTTTAATCTTCGCCGCAATCATTAAATCTGTTACTTCTTTACGTGTTGTAATCATATCTATTCTCTTTCTTAAAAATTGAAAATTATATTAGCTTATAAAGTTTTTTTGAGCAGCTGTCTTAACGTGAGTCGTATACAGTGTAAGACCTGTCAATATCAATCCACCGATTAGATTGCCCAAAACCACAGGAATTTCATTCCATAATAAATAATCAAGTATAGAAAACTGCCCGCCCATCATCATGGCAAATGGAAACAAAAACATATTCACAATAGAATGCTCAAATCCCATAGAGAAAAACAACATAACTGGCATCCACATTGCAATAAACTTCCCACTCACCGTTGTTGAAATCATGGCACCAATGACGCCAAGTGAAACCATCCAATTACATAATACTCCCCGAATAAAGATCGTTATCCAACCCGCAATGCCATAATTTTTATAACCTATTGTTCTATTTTCACCAATGTGGGCGATGCTTTGCCCGACTTTATCAGGCTGAGTTGAAAATCCATAGGTATACACGACTGCCATAAGCAGTGCGACAGTCAATGCTCCTGCAAAATTACCAATAAATACCTGCCCCCAATGTTTTAATATACGTAAAAGCGTTACGCCGGGACGACGATCAATCCAAGCCAAAGGTGTGAGCACAAATACGCCTGTCAATAAATCATAGCCAAGTAGATACAGCATACAAAATCCTACAGGAAAAAGTAGTGCACCAATTAATGGATAAGTTGTTTGAATAGCGATAGTAACTGCGAAAACTGCTGCCAAAGCAAGAATAGCGCCAGCCATAAATGCACGAATGAATACATCCCGTGAGTGCATATAAATCTTTGCTGCACCAATATCAACTGCTTTTTTGGAGAAGTCTTCTGGTTTGATATAGGACATCTGCTTTCCTTTATTTATTGTTATTAGAAAATATAGAAAAGCAAAATTCAAGCCAAAAAAAATCCCCCAAGTTTAACTTGGGGGATTTTAGAATTAATGAGCTGGCGATGACTTACTCTCACATGGGTAACCCCACACTACCATCAGCGCGAAGAGGTTTCACTTCTGAGTTCGGGAAGGGATCAGGTGGTTCACTCTTGCTATTGTCGCCAGCACAACTGTTTATGGTGATTTCTGGTCTGATCTGAACATTTTTATTCAGTGCCATACTTTCTTAACCAAATGAGTTATTAACGGATTAGAACTGGGTCTGTATTGTAACTAGAATTTCACATGAATCAAGTAGATTTGATTTTAAATGAATCGAATGAGCTTTATACAACAACTGTTTGGGTGTTGTATAGTCAAGCCTCACGAGCAATTAGTATTGGTCAGCTTCACATGTCGCCATGCTTCCACATCCAACCTATCAACGTCGTAGTCTTCAACGGCTCTTTAGTGGAGATAAACTCCAAGGGAAATCTAATCTTGAGGTAGGCTTCCCGCTTAGATGCTTTCAGCGGTTATCCCTTCCGAACATAGCTACCCGGCGATGCGACTGGCGTCACAACCGGTACACCAGAGGTTCGTCCACTCTGGTCCTCTCGTACTAGGAGCAGATCCTCTCAAATTTCCAACGCCCACGGTAGATAGGGACCGAACTGTCTCACGACGTTCTAAACCCAGCTCGCGTACCTCTTTAAATGGCGAACAGCCATACCCTTGGGACCTGCTTCAGCCCCAGGATGAGATGAGCCGACATCGAGGTGCCAAACACCGCCGTCGATATGAACTCTTGGGCGGTATCAGCCTGTTATCCCCAGAGTACCTTTTATCCGTTGAGCGATGGCCCTTCCATACAGAACCACCGGATCACTAAGACCTACTTTCGTACCTGCTCGACTTGTTGGTCTCGCAGTTAAGCGCGCTTTTGCCTTTATACTCTACGCGTGATTTCCGACCACGCTGAGCGCACCTTCGTACTCCTCCGTTACTCTTTAGGAGGAGACCGCCCCAGTCAAACTACCCACCAGACATGGTCCTCGATCCCGATTAGGGACCAGAGTTAGAACCTCAACATTACCAGGGTGGTATTTCAAGGATGGCTCCATGGTAACTAGCGTCACCACTTCTAAGCCTCCCACCTATCCTACACAAGTAAGGTCAAAGTTCAATGTCAAGCTGCAGTAAAGGTTCACGGGGTCTTTCCGTCTAGCCGCGGGTACACTGCATCTTCACAGCGATTTCGATTTCACTGAGCCTCTGCTGGAGACAGCGCCGCCATCATTATGCCATTCGTGCAGGTCGGAACTTACCCGACAAGGAATTTCGCTACCTTAGGACCGTTATAGTTACGGCCGCCGTTTACTGGGGCTTCGATCAAGAGCTTCGCTTACGCTAACCCCATCAATTAACCTTCCAGCACCGGGCAGGCATCACACCCTATACGTCCACTTTCGTGTTTGCAGAGTGCTATGTTTTTAATAAACAGTTGCAGCGGCCTGGTTTCTGAGGCTGCCAACCGCTCATCCCGCGAGGGGAATCACCGTCAGCAGCGTACCTTCTCCCGAAGTTACGGTACCATTTTGCCTAGTTCCTTCAGCAGAGTTCTCTCAAGCGCTTTGGTCTACTCGACCTGACCACCTGTGTCGGTTTCGGGTACGATTCCTGTGTAACTGTAGCTTAGAGACTTTTCCTGGAAGCAGGGTATCAGCCACTTCGCTAGTAAACTAGCTTGCTATCGACTCTCAGCATAGAGCACCCCGGATTTGCCTAAGATGCATGCCTACTGTCTTCCACCTGGACAACCAACGCCAGGCTGACTTAACCTTCTCCGTCCTCTCATCGCATTACACAGAAGTATTGGAATATTAACCAATTTCCCATCGACTACGCCTCTCGGCCTCGCCTTAGGGGTCGACTCACCCAGCCCCGATTAACGTTGGACTGGAACCCTTGGTCTTTCAGCGAACGGGTTTTTCACCCGTTTTATCGTTACTCACGTCAGCATTCGCACTTCTGATACCTCCAGCAGACTTCTCAATCCACCTTCTTCGGCTTACAGAACGCTCCCCTACCACGTATACATAAGTATACATCCGCAGCTTCGGCACATAGTTTTAGCCCCGTTACATCTTCCGCGCAGGCCGACTCGACTAGTGAGCTATTACGCTTTCTTTAAAGGGTGGCTGCTTCTAAGCCAACCTCCTAGCTGTCTATGCCTTCCCACATCGTTTCCCACTTAACTATGATTTTGGGGCCTTAGCTGGCGGTCTGGATTGTTTTCCTCTTGACTACGGACGTTAGCACCCGCAGTCTGTCTCCCGGATAGTACTCATTGGTATTCGGAGTTTGCATCGGTTTGGTAAGTCGGGATGACCCCCTAGCCGAAACAGTGCTCTACCCCCAATGGTATTCGTCCGAGGCGCTACCTAAATAGCTTTCGGGGAGAACCAGCTATCACCGAGTTTGATTAGCCTTTCACCCCTATCCACAAGTCATCCCCCGGCTTTTCAACGACGGTGGGTTCGGTCCTCCAGTTAGTGTTACCCAACCTTCAACCTGCTCATGGATAGATCACCCGGTTTCGGGTCTATACCCAGCAACTAGACGCCCTATTAAGACTCGATTTCTCTACGGCTCCCCTATACGGTTAACCTCGCTACTGAATATAAGTCGCTGACCCATTATACAAAAGGTACGCAGTCACTCCAAAATGGAGCTCCCACTGCTTGTATGCATGCGGTTTCAGGATCTATTTCACTCCCCTCACAGGGGTTCTTTTCGCCTTTCCCTCACGGTACTGGTTCACTATCGGTCAGTCAGGAGTATTTAGCCTTGGAGGATGGTCCCCCCATATTCAGACAAGGTTTCACGTGCCTCGCCCTACTCGACATCATCATATTTGCTCTTTCGTGTACGGGAATATCACCCTCTACGTTTGCACTTCCCAGTGCATTCCACTAAAACAAATATGACTTAATGGGCTGTTCCCCGTTCGCTCGCCGCTACTCAGGGAATCTCAATTGATTTCTTTTCCTAAGGGTACTGAGATGTTTCACTTCCCCTCGTTCGCCTCAATAACCTATGTATTCAGTTATTGATACCTACCTTAAAGTAGGTGGGTTTCCCCATTCAGACATCGCCGGATCACAGGATATTTGCCGCCTCCCCGACGCTTTTCGCAGGCTATCACGTCTTTCTTCGCCTCTGACTGCCAAGGCATCCACCACATGCACTTAATTACTTGACTATACAACCCCAAACAGTCGCAAGCACCTACAAGGAGCACTAACAACATCGCAGTTCGAAGTTTCGTGTACTTAAACACTGTACAGCTTCAATCTAAATTCACATACCAAAACGCTTGATTCAGTGTTCATTTACTAGTTCTCAATTTGTCTTTTCAAACAAATCAAGTTGAACAATTTATTTCAGACTCAATTTCTAATCTGTTAATGATTTATCTTGCCTTCGTCAGGTCAAGATACTGTGATAAATCACAGAGGTTAAATATAATCAGCTCATGCCAATTCTTATTTAAACTCTATAATCGATCTTTCATTTTAGCTTTAAGCTTCTTTCTTAGCCTTACTCATCATAATGAGTGGTGGAGACTAGGAGAGTCGAACTCCTGACCTCCTGCGTGCAAAGCAGGCGCTCTACCAACTAAGCTAAGTCCCCAGCTTAAATCTACGAGATTATTTCGTATCTACTTTTCCGTCACCCTCTCACAAGATACCTTGCAAGCATAGTTAGTGGTGGGTCTGACAAGACTTGAACTTGTGACCCCACGCTTATCAAGCGTGTGCTCTAACCAACTGAGCTACAGACCCATCGTAGACACTGAAGAACAACTTGTTGTGGATTCTTACCAATCACTAATCTTTCGTTAAGGAGGTGATCCAGCCGCAGGTTCCCCTACGGCTACCTTGTTACGACTTCACCCCAGTCATTGGCCACACCGTGGTAAGCGGACTCCTTACGGTTATCCTACCTACTTCTGGTGCAACAAACTCCCATGGTGTGACGGGCGGTGTGTACAAGGCCCGGGAACGTATTCACCGCGGCATTCTGATCCGCGATTACTAGCGATTCCGACTTCATGGAGTCGAGTTGCAGACTCCAATCCGGACTACGATCGGCTTTTTGAGATTAGCATCCTATCGCTAGGTAGCAACCCTTTGTACCGACCATTGTAGCACGTGTGTAGCCCTGGCCGTAAGGGCCATGATGACTTGACGTCGTCCCCGCCTTCCTCCAGTTTGTCACTGGCAGTATCCTTAAAGTTCCCATCCGAAATGCTGGCAAGTAAGGAAAAGGGTTGCGCTCGTTGCGGGACTTAACCCAACATCTCACGACACGAGCTGACGACAGCCATGCAGCACCTGTATGTGAATTCCCGAAGGCACCAATCTATCTCTAGATCGTTCTCACTATGTCAAGGCCAGGTAAGGTTCTTCGCGTTGCATCGAATTAAACCACATGCTCCACCGCTTGTGCGGGCCCCCGTCAATTCATTTGAGTTTTAGTCTTGCGACCGTACTCCCCAGGCGGTCTACTTATCGCGTTAGCTGCGCCACTAAAGCCTCAAAGGCCCCAACGGCTAGTAGACATCGTTTACAGCATGGACTACCAGGGTATCTAATCCTGTTTGCTCCCCATGCTTTCGTACCTCAGCGTCAGTATTAGGCCAGAAGGCTGCCTTCGCCATCGGTATTCCTCCAGATCTCTACGCATTTCACCGCTACACCTGGAATTCTACCTTCCTCTCCCATACTCTAGCCACCCAGTATCGAATGCAATTCCCAAGTTAAGCTCGGGGATTTCACATTTGACTTAAATGGCCGCCTACGCACGCTTTACGCCCAGTAAATCCGATTAACGCTCGCACCCTCTGTATTACCGCGGCTGCTGGCACAGAGTTAGCCGGTGCTTATTCTGCGAGTAACGTCCAATACACTTAGGTATTATCTAAGGTACTCTCCTCCTCGCTTAAAGTGCTTTACAACCATAAGGCCTTCTTCACACACGCGGCATGGCTGGATCAGGGTTCCCCCCATTGTCCAATATTCCCCACTGCTGCCTCCCGTAGGAGTCTGGGCCGTGTCTCAGTCCCAGTGTGGCGGATCATCCTCTCAGACCCGCTACAGATCGTCGCCTTGGTAGGCCTTTACCCCACCAACTAGCTAATCCGACTTAGGCTCATCCATTAACGCAAGGTCTTACGATCCCCTGCTTTCCCCCGTAGGGCGTATGCGGTATTAGCGCTCCTTTCGAAACGTTATCCCCCATTAATGGGCAGATTCCTAAGCTTTACTCACCCGTCCGCCGCTAGGTCCAGTACCGAAGCACCTTCCCCCGCTCGACTTGCATGTGTTAAGCCTGCCGCCAGCGTTCAATCTGAGCCATGATCAAACTCTTCAGTTAAAATCATTAGTGACTTAAGGTCACAATTCTGGCTCATCAATTACTGACAAAAAATTTGCTCAAATAAACTTCGAGTAATTCCTACCAATCAATCAATGATAATATTTTCGATCAATCAACCAGTAAAAATCCACACAAGTTGTTCTTCATAATCTCTTAATGATCTTCTTACTACTTCGTCAGGAGTAAGATCAACGCAATAAAAAACCCTTCAACTTAAGCCCAAGAGCTAAGTTGTTTAAGCTGTATCGCGTTGGGATGAGCTCATTATAGGGCAATTTATCGAACAAGCAAGTACTTTTGCAAAGACGAATGAACGAGTGCTTTAAATTTACGCACCAAAATAGAACACTTTATAAGCATAATAAGTATAAGTTTATAATAATAAAGCAGAAATATGACAAATATATTTCTGCAAATACTTTCGTTTTTTTATTTGCTATCACTGATTATTTGGATGGACTGTATGATTACAGGCTGTTTAGGGACATTTTGGTGCATGCCATAATTACTTGTTGGCACACCACTAATACGATCTACAACGTCCATACCTTTCACAACTTGTCCAAATACAGCATAGCCTGCATCAAAAGGCGAACGATCTAATGCAACATTATCATTTAAATTAATGAAAAACTGGCTTGTGGCTGAATCAGGATTACTGGTACGCGCCATTGCCAAACTACCACGCACATTCTTTAAACCATTATTTGCTTCATTCTTAATGGCGGCTTGTGTGGTCTTCTGAACCATTTGCCCACTAAATCCGCCCCCCTGAATCATAAAATTAGGAATAACACGGTGGAAAATTGTTCCTGCATAAAAATTTGCTTTGGCATAGTTTTTAAAGTTCTGAACCGAGATAGGGGCTTTATCATCATATAGCTCTATATCAATATTGCCTTGTGTGGTTTTAATCTGCATTAAGCTATTGGCTTGTAGCATCATACTACTGCTGGCTAAAGCTACAGCAACAAGAATTTTTTTAAACATCATATTCAATCTACACTCTAAACGATGATCAGATACTATCCTCCCATTCCATAAACAACAAATCCAGATCAATGATCTGGATTTTTACAATTGAAATACTGATGCAAAATAACTTCTATCGCTATCGCAAACCGCTTCAAAATAGCTTTTTATTGCTCAGCCTTAATTACTCAACTATTTTTATCCCAAAACGCGCGGAATGCTTTACTAATTTCTATTAAATTTTTCCTGGCTTTTTTAGAGACACTGGTTAAATTAACAAAGCCATGCGTTTGGTCTTCATAATCAACATATTCTACTTTAACGCCATTTTGGCGAAGTTTATAAGCATATATTTTACCCTCATCATGCAATACATCATGTCCAGCGGTTACCACAAACGCTGGAGCTAGTTTTTTTAATCGACCATAATGCGGTGAGATTATTGGATCTTCTAAATCAATATGATACTGCTTGGCATAATAATGCGTGACGGTATCAATATCTTGCCCTGTTAAAATTAAGCCTTGCTGATAACCATAATATGAAGGATGTCGACTTTTAAAATCAACCACAGGATAAATTAATAGTTGAGCATGTGCTGCATAATTTGTTTGCGCAGCGCGCTGTGCAACGATGGTACTAATATTCCCACCTGCACTATCACCACCAACAGCAATACGATTTTTTAAAATTTTAAACTGATTTCTATGCTGATATACCCAAGCTAATGCATCCTCACAACATTGAATCAACTCATGTGGACCTACTTCTGGTGCCAATGGATATTCAATACTCAACACTTGAACTTTGGCGTATGCTGCGATCATACGACAAACCTCATCATGACTTTCGATGCTGCCCACAATAAATCCACCACCATGATAAAAAACTAACATCGGCAATTTCTTATTGGGTGCTGGATGATAATGTCGTGCATAGATATTGCCACTACGCAATGCCACCGGAATGTCTTCTATATGACTGATCGGTGTCGGCTTATGTACGATAGATTGCATGTTGGCATCGAATTGCTGCCTAGAAGATTCGATATGATGCGGATCAATAAGGTTCTGATAACCTTGTTTGAGTTGTGCAGCCATTAAGGCTTTGGTGAAACTATCAAGCTGTGGATAGTGATAAGGATAAGCTAATAATTTTGCAATGGCTTCTTGTGCAACCTTTGGCATGCGGTCTAGAGCTCGTGCACTGGGACCGCGACCTTTATCGATATACTGTTGTAAAGATTTTAATAAAATCACAGATATAGCCCTCTATATACGCATGAATGACAGAGACGATGAACCCTTGACCTTGCATATTTAACATAAATCATTCTGCAATGAATATACGCTATGGGCTTTTGCTAGGATTGTCATTGACTTTATCAATCTTTTAAAAGGTAAATATGTGATTTTATGAATATCATGAGCTAAACCTATCATGATAGGTTTAGCTCACTCACATGGGATCATCTTTATTCAATTCATTATTGTACGGTATCTTCAGTTGCAGGTTGTTCTAGAATAACCGCGGGTTGTTCTTCAGTTGCGGGTACTGGTGTAACAACTGGCGCTTCTGATTGTATTGAGGCTGGTAAACCACTATCTGCTTGTGGAGTCGGTTCTTCGAGAGAACGCTGTACGGTCGGCACAGATGTTGAGTCAACAGAA
Organism: Acinetobacter larvae; assembly: GCF_001704115.1. NCBI lineage: Bacteria > Pseudomonadati > Pseudomonadota > Gammaproteobacteria > Moraxellales > Moraxellaceae > Acinetobacter > Acinetobacter larvae. Next base: position 80,200 of record NZ_CP016895.1, on the reverse strand, counting down.
TCTGTGGTGGGATGTGAACTACAGCCAATAATTAGAAAAAGCCCTGTAGACAAGAGCGCGAGGGAAATAACTTTCTTCATTCATCTATCCTTCATATTAAAAGAAACACTGATCTCTCAGAACTATCTATCTTTTCCCGAGTCGCAAGATTTATCATCCCTACTCAGTAGCGATTTTTACAGCCACAAGTTGCCATATACCATGTTTGTTTAAATTCAACAGGTTATTTTGTAAAAAAAGTGATTAGTCACATAACTTCATCTTATTGTTTTTTAATTGTTTATCTACTTTAGCCCAATATTGAGCGACCCATAGCCCCCTGTTCAACGGGTTATTTTTAATATTTAACGCTTAGAAAACAACAATTCAAATATACTTGATTACAAATCAGAGCTATATCGCAAGAGTTTTGCAATATAGCTTATAGAGAATTGTTGGAAGGCAGAAAATTGTTTAAGGATGATTATTTTGCTGGAAATTCACATTATTTCTTAAATAATTCAGCAAATAACTTGAATTTTAAAGGGTATGCCCACACTTCATAAATATTCATAAATTACAAGTCATGGCAGTTCAGCAATTCCCAGTAAAACTGAAGCCTTGAAAAGGACTGTACATGTTTAAGAACCCATTTAAGCGGAGATCATCCATGGCGAATGAGCATAACGAACCAGCTCAAGATCTGCAGCAACAGGCTGAGATTGAGAACGATCAGAATCTTGCAGATGCAGAAGCACCGAGTGAAGTTTCTATTGAAGAGTTACAAGCACACATCGCTAAACTTGAAGAAAGCCTAAAATATGAAAAAGCAGTTGCTGCCAATGCCAAATACGAGGCAGAAAAGAGCAAAGAGCGTTTAGAACGTGAAGCAGATAGTGCGAAAAAATTTGCTCTAGAAAAGTTTGCCAAACAACTTTTAGAAACAGTCGACAATTTAGAGCGAGCAATTCAAGCAGCTGGTGATGAAGAAAACCCTGTGCTTGAAGGGGTGAAATTGACACACAAATCACTCCTTTCAACCTTAGAAAAATTTGAGGTTGTCGTGGTCGATACCGAAAATGGTTTTAATGCTGAATGGCACCAAGCAGTGGGTATAGACCCATCTGCAAAAGCTGGTGAAATCAGTCAAGTTTTGCAAAAAGGCTACACTTTATCAGGTCGTCTACTTCGTCCTGCAATGGTTATGGTAGGTCAATAGTCTGTCTTTGGTGAGAAATTCTGAAAAAATTTTTATAGATACTCTTGAAAAATTTTGGATGGCTCTCATATCGGATAACAAGCATAAATCACTGCAAAAAAATTTGAGGAAATAACTTAATGGCTAAAATCATTGGTATAGATTTAGGTACAACAAACTCATGCGTTGCTGTACTTGAAGGCGATAAAGTAAAAGTAATTGAAAACGCTGAAGGTGCTCGCACAACACCATCAATCGTGGCGTATAAAGATGGTGAAACTTTGGTGGGTCAATCTGCAAAACGTCAAGCAGTAACCAACCCTAAAAATACATTATTTGCAATCAAACGTTTGATTGGTCGTCGTTACGAAGATGGCGCGGTACAAAAAGACATCGGTCTTGTACCTTATAAAATTATCAAAGCTGACAACGGTGATGCTTGGGTAGAAGTAAACGACAAAAAACTTGCACCACAACAAGTTTCTGCAGATATCTTGAAAAAGATGAAAAAAACTGCTGAAGACTATTTAGGTGAAACTGTTACCGAAGCTGTGGTTACCGTACCTGCATACTTTAACGATGCGCAACGCCAAGCAACGAAAGATGCTGGTAAAATTGCGGGTCTAGATGTAAAACGTATTATCAACGAGCCAACTGCTGCTGCACTTGCATTTGGTATGGATAAAAAAGAAGGCGATCGTAAAGTTGCAGTCTATGACTTAGGTGGTGGTACTTTTGACGTATCAATCATTGAAATTGCTGACTTAGATGGCGATCAACAAATTGAAGTATTGTCTACCAATGGTGATACCTTCCTCGGTGGTGAAGACTTTGACAATGCGCTGATCGAATACTTGGTAGATGAGTTCAAGAAAGAACAAAACTTCGACCTTAAAAATGATCCACTTGCATTGCAACGTTTAAAAGAAGCTGCAGAAAAAGCTAAAATTGAGTTGTCTTCTTCGAATTCAACAGAAATTAACTTGCCATACATCACTGCTGATGCGTCTGGTCCTAAACACTTAGTGATCAACGTAACACGTGCAAAATTAGAAGGTTTAGTTGCTGATCTTGTGGCTCGTACCATTGAACCATGCCGTATCGCATTAAAAGATGCTGGCTTAAGCACTTCTGATATTTCTGATGTAATCTTGGTAGGTGGTCAATCTCGTATGCCGCTTGTACAACAAAAAGTACAAGAATTCTTCGGTAAGGAACCACGTAAAGATGTAAACCCTGATGAAGCTGTAGCGATTGGTGCTGCGATCCAAGGTGCGGTACTTTCTGGTGACAAAAATGACGTTCTATTATTAGACGTTACACCATTAACACTTGGTATTGAAACAATGGGCGGTGTATTAACTCCAATCATTGAGAAAAACACCACGATTCCTGCGAAGAAATCTCAAGTGTTCTCAACTGCTGCAGACAACCAACCTGCTGTAGACATTTCTGTTTACCAAGGCGAACGTAAAATGGCTCAACAAAACAAATTGTTGGGTAACTTCCAATTAGGCGACATTCCACCAGCACCACGTGGCATGCCACAAATTGAAGTATCATTTGACATCAACGCTGATGGTATCTTGAAAGTTTCTGCAAAAGACAAGAGCACAGGCAAAGAACAATCTATCCAGATCAAAGCAAACTCAGGTCTTTCAGATGCTGAAATCGATGCAATGATCAAAGATGCTGAAGCGAATGCAGAAGAAGACCGTAAGTTTGAAGAACTTGCCAAAGCGCGTAATGAAGCAGATGCATTAATTTCAAGTGCACAAAAAGCCGTTAAAGATCTTGGTGACAAAGTCACTGATGATGAAAAAGCGGCGGTTGATAGCGCGGTTTCTGAACTAGAAGCTGCTGCGAAAAACAACGATGCTGATGAAATCAAAGCAAAAACTGAAGCATTACAAAACATCTTGATGCCAATCACCCAACGTGCTTATGAACAAGCACAACAAGCGGGTGGTGCTGAAGGTTTTGATCCAAATGCATTCCAAGGTGGTGATGCTGCTGGTCAAAAAGCGGATGATGGCGTGGTTGATGCTGAATTCACCGAAGTTAAAGATGATAAAAAATAAGACTTGCGTTTAAAATTAAGTCTTATCCCCCTCAGTGGCGTGATCGCAACTGAGGGGTTTTTGTTTATATAGGCATTACACTTTATTAGCAAACAGCATCATAGGGTTCATTCTATACTGGTTGCTTGTTTAGGAGCCGCGTGTTTATACCAGTCAATGAGAATATTGCGCACGATCTATGCTATTTTAAACCATTGCAAATATGGGGATCTGTAGAATGAAAAGCATCGGCTTGCTTGGTGGCATGAGTTGGGAATCAACAGATTTATATTATCAATACATCATTGACATCCTCTCCGACCTTAAAGGACGGTGATTCCTCCTGCGAGACGCTCATGCCCGAGCGCAAGAATATTCAGTGCGGAATTTACATCCCGATCCCATGAGCTACCACACTCACGACACTGCCATTCTCTTATTCCAAGTCCTGCTCTACCTTTCGGACTACTGCAGCGTGAACCACAGCACGAGCAAGTTTGGGTGGTATAGGCTTCATTGACTTCTTCATACCATACTCCTGCGTTCTCGCATTTATACTTGAGCATAGTTCTTAATGTTGACCAACTTGCATCCAGCACAGACTTCGCTAATCTAGTCTGTGCTAATGCTTTGGCATTCACATTGCCAACAAAGATCGCTGCATGTTCATTAACCAATTTACGGCTAAATTGATGCAGCATGTTTTGACGGATATTTTTAATCTTGGCGTGAAGCGCTCTAAGACGTTTCTTATTTCTTGCTCGTTGAGCAATGCCAAGTTTGTGTTCATATTGCCGATAGATTTTAGGGGCTTTCAGCTTTACGCCATCTGAACAAGTCGCTAAATCTTTTAAACCTAAATCTATGCCAATTGCGGTTTTAGCGGTGGTTTTCTCAGTTTTAATGGAATCAACCACAAGGCAAACGTACCAACGTCCGCGGCTGTCCTCTACAAATGATCCTGTTTTAACATTGTATTTGCTTAATCCGTAGCTGTCCCATAGTTTGAATTGATGCTTAGCATATTGAACATAGCCATCAGCATATTTAATTGCGACTTTCTTGAAGGGTATCCATCCTAAAGAGCGTCTAGCTGATTTTTTATTGCTGACACGCCATTTTAATTTTGCTTTCTTGAATTGCTTGCGCCTTGTCACTAATTCTTCTGTAACTGCCTGTATGGTTTGGCTGTGCAAGTTGCATTCTTTGGATGCACCTTTGGTATATTTTGCTATATCGTATGCCGAAAAGAATTGTTGTTTTCGCTGTAGATGCTTGAAGCACAAATCATTGACATAATTCCAGACAAAGTTCACCTCTAATGCTAGTTGGTCTAGCATCTTACAATGTTTATCTTTTATGCGTAATTTAAGTGTCTTCATACTTAAAATATATTGGGTCTATGGCTAACAGTAAATAGTAATTTCTAGCTTAGTGAATAGTTTAAAGGGTGCTTCCAGTCGCATTCTAAGAATCAAACACCCTGAAATTAAAACAAGCTATGGGGAAATGCTCTGTGGTCGCCTAGCTACTTTACTGCATCATGTGGCGGTGCGCCAATTAAGATGATTAAACAATACATCCAACAACAGCAAACACCACACTACACACGAATGGCTTACGCCAGTCGCTTATATCCTCGGGCTAAACCCCGAGGTTTTACGCTCCAAAGGATAAAGTCTCAGATACGATTCAACAAGCGCTTTCGATTCCCTTTCTACATATTGCAGATAGTACCGCACAGACCATTCAACAGCATACCATTCAGAAAGTTGGATTATTAGGTACAGCTTTTACCATGGAACAAGATTTTTATAAAAACCGCCTGCTTGAGCAAGGTATTTCCGTGATTACCCCAGATGCTACACAACGTAAAATCGTGCACGATATTATTTATATTGCCTTTTCAGTTCCCTTATTTGATACCACGATCATTCATGCCGATGCCGCCGTTGATTTTGCTTTAGCACAAGAATAATAGACCTAGGCTAGTCGTAAGAAATACATCGTCAATTTACTTTATAGAGTATAAAAAATAAGTTATCCTACGCATAGTAACGTATATAACTGAGTAGAATATCTCTACACATGTTATATCAGCACAAAACGATTAGATAATATCTGCTTTATTTTTTTCATTTCATCATAGGACCATACAGCTCATGAACAACGCTGCATAAATAGCCCCACCGTGGTTATTCATTTTCTCAGCCGAATGCTCAGAAATTTGCATGCATGTTATTGCTGTTCATCCTATTCATTACAGAGCACCATCAAACAGAGCGTCATCAAAAGAATAAGCTTTCGGCTACCCGTATTGCTAACGAGTATTTCATATGCCACATTCAAATTCTTCAATGAAAACACCATATCTCGAACATAATCGTCAAGCATGGGACCACATGGCACAGCAAGATTGTCCTTGGTCACGTGCTGTCAGTGCAGCTGACATTGCTGCTGCCCGTGCGGGACAATGGCACGTTAAGCTCACCCCGAATGCTATGCCTAAAGGATGGCTAGATGAAGTGAAAGGCTTAAAAATCTTATGTCTAGCTAGTGGTGGCGGACAACAAGCACCGATTTTGGCTGCGGCAGGTGCCGATGTCACTGTGCTGGATGCCTCTTTACAACAGCTTGCACAAGATCAAATGGTCGCAACACGAGACCAATTACAACTGCAAATCATCCAAGGTGATATGTGCGATCTCAGTCAATTTAACGATCAACAGTTTGATGTGATCTTTCATCCTATTTCAAACTTATACATTCCTGATCCAATGCCAGTATGGCAAGAATGTTTTCGCGTATTAAAAGTTGCTGGGCATTTACTCAGCAGTTTCTATAATCCAGTAGTTTTTGTGGGTGACCGTCAAGATGACGTTAATGCCGGCATCATTCATGCCCGTTATAAAATTCCCTACGCGGATGTTAAAGATCTAAGTCAGGCACAATTACAGCAAAAAATACAGCAGCAACAGGCTTTGGTTTTTGGGCATAGCTTAACGCAACAAATTGCTGGGCAACTCGATGCTGGATTTTTATTAAAAGGGTTTTATGAGGATTTTCAACCGCAACCGCGCTTTGTAATCGATCACTATTTGCCAACTTTTTTGGCAACACGTGTGGTTAAGCCCTAGTTGATCGCTACCACACAGCTCAGCATGTGAGTATTTTCACTTGCTGAGCGAAGAGGAGTTAACTTTGAGTATCTTGCCAGCGTCTTTGTTGTAGGCGCTCCCCTTCAACCTCGCGTTTATTGCGTGCAGACTGATAGAGTTTAGTTCCCTGTAGTTCAGGTGGCAGATATTCCTGCTTCACAAAATGCTCAGGATAGTCATGTGGGTAAAGATAATCTATGCCATAGCCTTGTTGTTTCATCAACTTGGTGGGTGCATTTCTAAGATGCAGTGGAACTGGCAGATTGGCTGTTTTTTCAGCCAATGCCATGGCTTTATTGATGGCTAAATAAGTGCTATTACTTTTGGCGCTGGTAGCCAAATATACAGCCGTCTGCCCTAATATAATCCGTGACTCTGGCATACCAATCACTTGCACACTACGAAAACATTCACCCGCCAACAACAAGGCATTCGGATTAGAATTACCAATATCTTCCGATGCAGCGATTAACATACGACGTGCAATAAAAACCGGGTCTTCACCGCCCTTTAACATACGCGCCATCCAATATAATGCAGCATCAGGGTCGCTACCTCGGATCGATTTAATAAAAGCCGAAACCAAGTCATAATGCTGCTCACCTGATTTGTCATAGCGTGCAATATTTTGCTGTGCGACTTTAACAACCAATGCATCCACGATATGATTTTCAGTATCTTCACTAAATGTACTGGCGACTAAATCTAATAGATTGAGTGCTTTACGCGCATCACCTGCCGCAAACTGAATGAGGGCATCATACTCATCAATCGAAATATGACGTTGCTTGAGAAAAGCATCTTGTTGCAATGCACGATGAAGTAGATCTTGAATCGCTTGCCCATCCAAGGCATTTAAAGTGTAAACCTGACAACGTGACAATAAGGCACTATTCACCTCAAATGAGGGATTTTCTGTAGTTGCACCAATTAAGGTAATTTTGCCTTTCTCAACAGCATTTAATAATGCGTCTTGCTGTGATTTATTAAAACGATGTATCTCATCAATAAAAACCACTGGGCTAATCAGATCACCACTTTCTGCAATAATCTCTCTTAATTCCTTCACCCCAGTATTTAATGCGGACAAACTTAGAAAAGGTCGATCGACAGCCTGTGCCAATAATAAGGCGATAGTGGTTTTCCCTACCCCAGGCGGACCCCAGAAAATGATTGAAGGCAAATGCCCCTGATCAATCATTTGTCTTAAAGGCGCATCTTCACCCAATAAATGGGCTTGTCCAATAATCTCGGATAAATCACGAGGACGCAGACGTTCAGGTAAAGGAATGTGATGATCTGACATAGAAATCTTTTAGCTCAGCATTGAATGGCTATAGTAGCCTATTTGTACAAAACTACGAAATCACATACGGTCATTCTATAGGGTCTAAGCTTTGACCAATATTGCAGTGGCTACAATGCAAAATGAGTATTTTAACGTACCCAGCGCACAATATAATCTTCGATGTGTTCTTCATCGATTTCTATTTCAGAAATACAGCGTCCAGCAGCGGATTTTTTGGCACGGATAACGCTTTGTCGTGTACCAGTATTGAGGTAATGCCAAGACGGTAAATTTTTACCCTCTTGTAAACGGCGGTAAGCGCAACTTGGTGGTAACCAAGAGATTTCATTCAATAGCGCAGGGCTCAGTGTAATACAATCAGCGACGTGCTGTGAACGATGCGGATAATCACGACAACGTGCAGTTTGGCAATCTAATAATTTACAGGCAACTTTGGTATAAGCAACCTCATGGGTATCTTCATCTTCTAATTTCACCAAACAGCACAAACCACAACCATCACATAAAGCTTCCCACTCCACAGGATTTAATTCGTGTAGAGGATAATTTTTCCAAAATAAAGGACGTAAAGATTCGGTTAAACTCATGATTGTGCTACTAGACATGAAATATGATAAAAGCCAAAACAACATGCTCAGTGCAGATCAACGCCTGCGCATTAAGGCAGCAGTATAACAGCTTTTGTGCCAGCGCTGGGTCTGGGGATGACGATGCCTGACAGCATTATGTTGTCAGCTCAATCTGACACGCTGCGCACTGCAATCGATAAGACCATCAGCATATATTTGATTCATTAGATTTTTCTGTTACAGAATCACATCGTTTAATTTTCAAACAGATCGTTATACTCAGAGAACACTTATGCAAGGAGGATGAATTATGTTTCGTTGGGCCATAATTTTTGCAATCATCGCACTCATTGCCAGTTTCTTAGGCTTTGGCGGCGTCGCAGGAATCTCTAAAGACTTTGCTGTGATCCTACTCATCGTTGCTGTAATTTTAGCGATTGTTGGTTTTCTTACCCGTGGTAAAAGCTAATAAGCTGCCTAAATTATAGACGCTTAAATTACAGACACTTAAGCCATAGCGACTCGGCTTAAACCTTTGACTTTATAAACAATAAAACAACTGAGAAGGGGAATATTCCCCTTCTTTTACATGCTATTTTTGTGTATTGGGCGATTTATACGACAGCTCAAACATTTACTGACATTTCTTTTAATTCAAAATAAAATTCTGCCATTTTTCACAGGGCATTTTATGATTTAATCAAAGATATTATTCAATTTCACCACTTTAGATAGGATATAACTATGGCTCAGCCAATCATTACACGGGAAATTCAATATACTGCTGCCGATGGTAGCCAACTGATAGGTTATTTTGCCGCCCCTGATGATGCTCAAGCACATGCTGGCATTATTGTGGCACCCGAATGGTGGGGTAGAAACGAGTATACCGAACGACGTGCACGTGAATTGGCAGAACAAGGTTATGCAGCTCTTGCCATCGATATGTATGGTGAGAAAAAAGTAACAACATCGGCGGCTCAGGCCAATGAATGGATGACGCAAACCTTTGAAAAAGCAGATACGATTGTACAACGAGCGCAAGCTGGTCTAGAAGCACTTGCTGCGCAAACTGAAGTCGATGCCAACCGTTTGGCGGCAATTGGTTTCTGTTATGGCGGTAAAGTTGTGCTCGATTTGGCACGTGCTGGCGCTACACTCAAAGCAGTTGCCACCTTCCATGCGGTACTCGCCACCCAGCAGCCTGCACAAGCAGGTCAAATTCAAGCAGAAATCTTAGTCATGCATGGGGCCTTAGATAGTATGGTCAGCCTTGATGATGTTGAGCAATTTAAAACTGAAATGGCCAACGCCGCTGTGAATAGCAAGGTTTTAATCTTAGAGGGTGCAAAACACGGCTTTAGTAATCCTCAAGCCGATGAACGTGCGAAAGCCAACCAAGTCGACTTAGGCTATAGTGCCAGCGCTGAAAAAACCAGTCTTGCCGCCATGTATGATTTATTAAAACGTCAACTGGCTTAAGCCCTGCCAATGGCTGAAGTAGTTTTTTATAGCAATAAAGAGGATAAACCATGACAGATCAACACTGCCCTTATTGTGAATATGATGAATATGACATTATTTCTAAAAATGAATATGGCGTCATTTTGCCTGATGTAAATCCTTTATCTAAAGGTCATTCCGTTGTGATTCCGCATCGTCATGTGACATCATTCTTTGATGTCACAGATAAAGAACGTAAGAGCTTACAATCCTTATTAGAATTGGCACGAAATGAATTAAAACTCAGATATCAGCCACAAGGTTTTCATATTGCCTTTAATGATGGTCGAGTCTTTGCAGATGATGAAGACCAACATTTTCACATTCATATTATCCCACGTTACCAAGACCAAGCCTTAAAACTTGATCAACGTTGGGGCATTATCAGCCAATAAATCCCAAGCAGTGAGTACGTTTAAACCAGTACGTTTAAACCACTACATCACGCTAAACTGCACAGACTAAAACGGCGACCCAGTGTTTTACCATGCTGGGTCTCATTTTTTGGGCGCACAAAATAAGGACAATTGGTTATACTAGCCGCCCTTTCCTCTATTGCAGAAGTTATGACCGGTTTTTCTTTCGCAGATGCACTACTCACTTGGTTTGATCAACATGGTCGCCATGATCTGCCATGGCAAGTTGCAGATGACCCCTATAAAGTTTGGGTCTCTGAAATTATGCTGCAACAAACACAAGTCAAAACCGTACTGCAATACTTTGATCGCTTCATACAACGCTTTCCAACGGTACATCATCTCGCACAAGCAACATGGGAAGAGGTTGCTCCCTATTGGGCAGGATTAGGCTACTATGCGCGTGCCCGAAATCTACATAAAGCTGCTGCAATCGTTGCAAGCGAGGGACTGCCCAACAACTTAGCAGCTTGGATGGCACTACCCGGTATTGGACGTTCTACAGGCGGTGCACTGATGTCATTGGGATTACGTCAATATGGCGTGATTATGGATGGCAATGTCAAACGTGTTTTATCGCGTTTTTATGGGTTGAGCCAAGACTTAACGACTCCAGCTGCCCAGCGTGAATTATGGCAACTGGCAGAAGCATTATGCCCAGTCGAACGTAACCATGACTATACCCAAGCCATTATGGATCTAGGCGCAACCATTTGCACGCCGAAGAAACCCTTATGTTTATATTGCCCGATGCAACCACATTGCCAAGCCTATCTCGAAGGCATGACCGCACAAATTCCCTTTAAAAAACCCAAAACAGCCGTACCCATAAAAACAGCACAAGTACTGCTCTTTGCCACCGCACAACAACCGCAAACTTGGCTCTGGCAACAACGCCCCAACCAAGGTCTATGGGGAGGATTGTGGAGTTTGCCCATTATTGAAGATCCGCAACATTGGCAACAATTGGTTCAGCAATATGCATTGCAACACAAACCAATGCAGACACAGATTACTCATCACTTTACCCATTTCACTTGGCATTTACAGGCTTATCAAATCATGATTCCCTCCGCACAACAACCCGCTTTGGCTGAGCATTGGCAAGCAACATGGTTGGAGAATGAACAAGCTGCCGCTCAGGGAATCCCAACTGCAATGAAAAAATTGATCTCTGCTTTAAAAGTGTGACATATTCAGGTCTTATAATGTATTTCTTCAGTCAGCATCATTAGAAAATCAAAAAGGAAGATCTGTGCATAAGCTTGTCACGATTAGTCTCATCAGCTTGAGCTGCATTTTACTCAATGCCTGTAGCACTGCGCCCAAAAAGACCAAACAACCAGCACCGATCAGCTCAGATCAAGCGGCACGTTTGAAGGCCATGCCAATGCCCAAACGCTTAGCCATACCTGTTGCCAACGTAAACCCTCAGCAATTGACTGATACTTGGGGCTCAGCACGAAGTCAAGGACGGCGCCATGAAGGAATTGATATCATGGCGAATCGTGGCACAAAAGTTTATAGTACAACCGATGGCATCATTGCCAGCCTCAAGGGCAATAATCTTGGTGGCACTGTAATCTGGATTTTAGGTCCGGCGGGTTCATGGCATTATTATGCACATCTGAATGCCCAACATCGTGATCTCAAAGAAGGCGCTTATATCAAGAAAGGCACTCTGATTGGCTATGTGGGCAATACAGGCAATGCACGTCATACGGCGCCACATCTGCATTATGGGATTTATCTAGACGGTAAAGGTCGCGGTGCAGTCAACCCTTATCCATATTTACGTTAACCGCGAACAACTTCTTTGTACGCTATATTGTTGTAGGAAATATTCATGGCTGCTGTTTTGCTTGACCGTCTGATTCAATTTGCTGAATCTGGTAATCAACAAAAAATTCAATTAAAAGATCAATGTTACCAAGGTTGGGTGATGGAAATCACCGACACTGCCTTATTGATCAGCACAGGCTTTGCCGATAAATCTGGTAAAGACCAATGGCTAGAGTTTACTGACTTAGAGCATGCCACACTCAGCTATTGGGACAATCAACAAGATCAATGGATTAATTTTGCTTTATCCTAAACACTGATATTTTATCTTCAAGGAGCGAATATGGCACAGCATCAAAGTCTACACCGTTGTGGTTGGTGTAGTGATGACCCCTTGTATCAGCATTACCATGATCAAGAATGGGGAAAACCAACGCATGAGGCTGCACTATTATTTGAAATGTTGTGCCTTGAAGGTCAACAAGCGGGTCTCTCTTGGATTACCGTACTGAAGAAACGTGCAGCATATCGGCAGTATTTTTTTCAACACCCGATTGCGGATATTGCTACGCTGAGCGATGCTACACTCGCACAATATTGCCAAGACAGCGCTTTAATTCGTCATATCGGCAAATTAACGGCTATTCGCGATAATGCCAAAGCATGGCTACAACTGAGTCAGCAACATGATGTGGTGCAATGGTTATGGAATTTTGTTGAGGGTGAAACCATACAGAACACAGTGCCTGACTATAAGCAAGCACCGGCACAAACAGAAATCAGCCAACGTATGTCCAAAGCACTGAAAAAAAATGGCTTTAAATTTGTTGGACCGACCACCTGCTATGCCTTTATGCAGGCGGTAGGAATGGTCAATGATCATGAGGATCACTGTAGTTTTAAAGATTAAAAGCGGTATTACAGATTCCAGTGCAAATCAACAGACTGTAAATCAACAGCCCGTAAATCATTGTGATGACTAGATGACTAGAGCTGCTGTTGAGTCCATGCAGCCAAACAGTCAATTGCCTGGGCAATGGCGCCATTCAGCTCATGTCCAGCATTGAGTCGAATACAGTTCTTATAACGTTGCTCTTCACCAAAAACGATACCGGGCACAATATTAATGCCCTGTTGTTTGGCATATAAATACAGCTGCATACTGTCTATATGTTCGGGAAGTTGTAACCATAAGGCATAACCACCGCTTGGGTTTGACAGGCGTACCTCTACATCAGCAAAACTTTGGATAATATAATCGCGATATTGCTGCACCTGCTGCATTAATACCGGTCTTAATGCTGTTAAATGCTCACGATAAGCACGACTATAAATAAAATCAGCCAAACCCAATTGTAATGGCGTATTCACCACCACAAGATGTAATAAGATTTGCGCACGATACTGTTGCAATCGTGGCGGCAAACTAAACCACCCCACCCGATAAGACGGTGAAATCACTTTCGAAATAGAGCCGCAATAAATCACATAACCCTGTTGATCCCAATATTTAATCGGTAAGGGACGAACGGGGGTATGACTGCATTCGGCATAAATATCATCTTCAATAATAAAACACTGATAACGTGCAGCCAATGCCGCAATTTTTTGTTTCTCGTCATTACTCAGGACAAAACCCAAAGGATTATGAAAATTAGCTGTGAGCAAACAAAGTTTAGAATTTGAATCGCGCATCGCTTGTTCTAGCCGATCTAAATCGATGCCTTGATGATGTGCAGGCACCTCAATAATTTTTCGCTTCAAGGTCCCCAATAACTGTAATTGCCCATTAAAGCTTGGCGTGGGCACAATAATACTGTCACCTATTTGCGTGAGTGTCTGAATTAATACTGCCAATGCAGGCATACAGCCATTGCTAATATAAATTTCAGAGACAGGAATATAAAAACCATCTTCGGCCCAATGTGCAGCCAGCGCCTCTTGTAATTGCCGATTGCCTTGTCGATCACTATATAAAAAGTCTTCAGAATGACTGTGTTTTAGCGCACGTTGTAATGAACGACGTAAACTGCTACTTGGAATCAAACGTGGTGATAGCTGTATAGAGCCCAAATGTACCAAACGTGGATCAACAGAATCTTCTTGAATTTCAATTTGTAATTCTAAATTAGAAATACGCCGTGGCGTGGTTTGAAAATCGGGATGTACTGGCATAGCCACCGAGGGATGCGCATTGCGTACTGGCTGTACAAAATAACCCGCCTTAGGACGGACATAAATCAAGCCTTGTGCTTCCAATAAGGCATAGCAATGTTGTGCAGTATTCAAACTAACCTGCTGTAGCTTGGCAAACTGGCGTAATGAGCTTAAACGTTGTCCCGCAGGCAATTCACCTTGATAAATCTTTTGCGCCAATTGTTGGGCCAAAATTTGATATTGAAAGCGCATGACAGCAAATACTCAGTTCTGTACTTATTTTTTAAATATTATTGTATCTGTACCCATTTCACCAGTGCTTTTATGCTCAAACCATTGTTTTATCAGTCACTCAGGGCAGTAGCCAGCATGAAAAAGTATCTTATAATGATGATGAGTTTATGGCTCAGTGCATGTCAGCAACCTGAAAGCAATCATCAAAGTCAGCAACAGCACTTTATTTGTAAATCTTTGATTGAAGGATATTTAAAAAGCCAAGCTCTGCAAAACTACCAGTTTTATAGCATGCAGCCCACCTTACAGTTTAGCAGTGCTACACGACATTATCATTATCAAAGCTCGATGGCGCATCAATCGGTTTTAGTCCAGCAACCACGTCGTAAAAATATTGACTTTATCTGTCAGCAGCAACAGCAACGGTTTACCCTGTCTTTATTGCCCAATGAACACGCGACCACAGCAAAACAGGTCACCCCCATTCAGCTACTACAGCTCGATTTACCGATGCAAGACAGTCAAGACAATCAAAACAATCCATCAGCACTGCCTAATTATGCAGCAAGAGGGCTTTGACATTGTTTATTGTGATCGATCGCTTACTCAATACATCGGCTAGGTCAAGCGTCATCTCATAGACCGCTTCAGCATAGCAAGAAATCAAGAAATAGTAATAAAATGCCCAAGTCTGGCTTGGGCGATCGAGATCATCATCAACCTGAATAAAATCTAGGTCTTGATCCGCTACAGCACAAGCTTACAGCTGCTCTAAACCCAGTACATCTTGCATATCATATTGTTGTGCTGGTTTACCCACCACCCATGCCGCAGCACGCACTGCACCAGCAGCAAAGTTCATGCGATTGCTGGCTTTATGGCTAATTTCCACACGTTCACCATCACCAATAAACATTACGGTATGTTCACCGACAATGTCACCACCACGAATGGTTTCAAAGCCAATGGTTTGACGATCACGCGGTCCAGTATGTCCTTCACGACCATAAACCGCCACTTCTTTTAAGTCACGTCCTAAACGTTCAGCCACCGCCTCACCCATCATTAAAGCCGTTCCTGATGGTGCATCAACTTTATGGCGATGATGTGCTTCAACAATCTCTACATCGACACTGTCACCAAATGCTTGCGCCGCAAGCTGTAGCAGTTTAATTGAGACATTAACCCCTACAGAATAGTTTGCAGCATAGACCACGGGGATATGCTGTGCCGTTTGCTGCATTTGTTGTTTTTGTGGTTCAGAAAAACCCGTCGTACCAATCACAATAGCCACATTGGCAGCTTGGCAAATATTAAGATACTGTGCGGTGGCTTCAGGCGTACTAAAGTCGATGATGACATCACAGTTGGCGATAACCTTCGTTAGGTCATCGACTACCGTTAACCCCAATCGCCCAATACCGACCAGTTCTCCTGCATCGGTACCTATCAGCGAGCTACCAGAACGCACCACTGCTGCCGCTAAAGGATAACCTGCTTGATGAACAGCTTGAATCAACATGCGGCCCATACGACCACCAGCGCCGACGATGCCAATACGTGGATGTGCTGACATAAAATTTCCCTACTCAATCTGTTTAAAAAATAAATCTAATATAACAATTTAAACAATAAAAAACTGCCCTGTATGATCATCTCTTGACACTAGCCCCCAATCTTAGGTTTGCCAGCAAGGAGAATACATCCAGAGCAGTTTGTTAGGGATTGCCGTTGCATCGCTGCTATTTAACGGCTTAACGGCGCTTGATCGGCCAATCCCCCTAATTTTAAGCCACTGTGCTAGTGAGCTTAGTCAAATAAACGATCAAAGAAAGATTTTTTCTTCGGTGTTGATTTGTGTTCATCACCATCTAGGGTATCTTGTAGTTCTTGCAGTAACTCACGCTGTCTCGCCGTTAAGTTCACAGGCGTTTCCACCACAATACGGCAGAGCAAATCACCTTGCATACTGTCACGTACTGGTTTCACGCCTTTACCACGCAAACGGAATAACTTGCCGGTTTGTGTACCTTCAGGGATTTTTAGGCTAACACGACCATCAAGGGTCGGGATTTCAATCTCTTTACCCAAGGCAGCATCCGCAATACTGACTGGTACATCCATATATAAATCAGCACCATCACGTTGGAATACATCGTGTTCACGAACCACAACTTCAACGTATAAATCGCCTGCTTGCCCCCCACGTATAGCCTCGCCTTTGCCCGTAAGACGCACGCGATCGCCATTGTCTACGCCCGCAGGAATCGTGACTTCAAGTGTTTGTTGACGATCACTCACACCAGAACCATGGCAGCTATTACAAGGGTTTTTAATCATCTTCCCTTGACCACGACAGGTACTACAAGTCTGTTGTACCGAGAAGAAACCTTGTTGCATACGGACTTGACCTGCGCCATGGCAAGTTCTACACGTTTCTACATCATTAGGATTTTTAGAACCTTTACCATCACAGCTTTCACATGGTGCCGGTGCTGTAAAACTGATGGTCTTTTTAACGCCACGAACCGCTTCTTCTAAGGTCAGTTCCATCACATAACGGAGGTCAGAACCTTGGCGTCGTTGACGTTGCTGGCCGCGACCACCGCCGCCAAATGCACCACCAAAAATATCACCAAACTGGCTAAAGATATCTTCTGCACTAAAGCCGCCGAAGCCGCCACCACCGCCCATGCCACCTTCGAATGCACTATGCCCCATACGGTCGTACATGTTGCGCTTTTCTGCGTCAGACAGAACTTCGTAAGCTTCAGCTGCTTCTTTAAATTTTTCTTCTGCTTCAGGATTGTCTGGATTGCGGTCTGGATGATATTTCATCGCCAACTTACGGTAGGCTTTTTTAATTTCATCATCACTAGCGGTTTTTGAGATGTTCAAAACCTCATAATAATCACGTTTAGCCATATCTGGCGATGCTCCACAGAATTTGTATAACTCAACTGCGTCATAGGTGGGGATGAATGCATCATTTTACAAGCGAATAAATAAAAAAATTAGAAAACAGCTTTATTTTTTATGTATTTACTAAAGCCGACTAACCATGCATTGAGTAAATAAAGCCATGCCACCACACTCAATATGACCCCGATCACAGTACAAGCTTTTACCCATAGCATACTATCCCAATAATAAAAAAATAATGGGATGAACCATAATGCAGCGAAGGCTGCCAAGAATAAAAATAGCACGGTACTACGGACTACCCATAATGCTTGTGCATGCATCCATACTTCAGCTTCTGCAGCATTTGCAACCTTGCGTGCCAATATATATGAAATCACGATACTTACAATGCTAAACAGTGCAAGAAACATAAACACATAAGATGTGGTCATCAAACGCTGGTGCTGTTGTAAATTATCTTGCCCCATGGGTATTTTTCTACCTCAATCCATTATTAGCCGTGTTCACACGCTAGCAATGACATTAAACATTATGATCGTCTTTTACTTTAAATTAGATATATCAACATGAGGCTTCCTGCATCAGATATCCAATATGTTTCAAGAAAAAGAGGTACAATTCGCCAGCATTTTAATTTTAAACAGCATGTCTTACAATGCAGTTTTTACAACAAGCTAAATAATATTGCATTGATTGCGATCAATTACTCAATTTGATTGTTATTTCATAAAATACATGTGCTTAAGTTTGATTATTGTGCGTATGTACTATCTATATAATGAGAAACATTTTGCTGAGCTTGTTTATCATCATGATTGGATGACAATCACAACAACCCTAGTCGGTCATTATAGTCAAAGTCCCAGCAAATAGACAATGAAAATCAGTCTTGATCATCGGCAATTTGATTGGATTATCCAGTCAGCAAAGCCTGACCAGACAAAGTCCCTAGCCTCTAGAAAAAATAATATAAAAAATAAGTATTTAATCTAATTAATTTTATTATAAAAAGTAGCATTCTATGGGCGAAATATAACAAATCATGCGCGTTCGCACCAAGGATATGCTATACATAGATTTGATCGATGAGAACATCAATAGATCGCTTGAAATTGCTGGACTTTATCGCGTTTAAACTTTGATAGCGTTTGCCAGAACAAAGCATTGTCGTGCAATTGCACACTGCTTGAGCAGTGGTGGCTAGGTGCTATAACGGCATCCTGTCGTTGCGGCTGGAAAATATTCTATTTACGCCCGACTTTGGTATAAAAGCCTCTTGGCAAGTCCTATTTTTACGTTATAACTATTTTAGTTTAGGCGGTTTTTTATTTCGTTTAGACCGTTTTTACTGTTATAACGATTTACGTTAGATTCTTAGGTTATAACCATTTCTTCGCTATAACCATTTAAGTTAGACCGTTTCGTTTTGAGTGTAGACCATTTCGTTTCAAGCGATATTTAAATCGATAGACGACTTTAGCAAAGTAATTTAGGAGACGGGCAATGATCCAACCCATTGATGCGCCATTACGTGAAGATGTACGACTACTCGGCAATCTTTTGGGTGAGACCTTAAAAGAACACGCAGGAGAAGATTTATTTAATCAGGTTGAGCAAATTCGCGCTCTCAGCAAAGGTGCTCGTGATGGTCAGGTTGCTGCGGAAAAAGAGTTAGAGCAATTATTTCTCAGTCTAAAAGATGAGGAGATTTTACCGCTGACCCGTGCTTTTTCTCATTTTTTAAACTTTGCCAATATTGCAGAGCAATATCATGTGGTGCGTAGTCGCCGTCAAAATGAGTCTGATCCCGAACAGCCATCCCCCAATGTACTTGAGCACCTTTTCACGCGTTTCCAACAACAACAGATCAGCGCGGAAGAGTTATATCATCAAGTCTGTAATTTAAATATCGAATTGGTACTGACTGCGCATCCAACAGAGGTCAGTCGGCGTACCCTCATTCAAAAATACGATGGAATTAATGATTGCCTTAGTCAATTTGATCAACAAAAATTAACGCCCAAACAACGTCAACAATTATTACAACAACTTAAGCAATTGATTTGCTCGGCATGGCAGACCGATGAAATTCGCCAGCAACGCCCAACACCCGTAGATGAAGCCAAATGGGGATTCACCACGATTGAACAAAGCCTCTGGTATGCCGTACCACAATTTATACGTGAATTGGGACAGTTAGTACAAACCCAATGTCAGCGTGATCTGCCCTTGGATATCGCACCGATTCGTTTTGCCTCTTGGATGGGGGGCGACCGTGATGGCAATCCCAATGTCACCCATCAAGTCACGCAAGAAGTATTGT
This sequence comes from Acinetobacter larvae, assembly GCF_001704115.1. Classification (NCBI taxonomy): domain Bacteria; kingdom Pseudomonadati; phylum Pseudomonadota; class Gammaproteobacteria; order Moraxellales; family Moraxellaceae; genus Acinetobacter; species Acinetobacter larvae. Next base: position 60,587 of record NZ_CP016895.1, on the reverse strand, counting down.
GGTTATCTCGTTGGAAAGTTGCCGATTTATATCTTCGCGATATCGAACAATTACGTTGGGAACTGTCAGTACAGGCCTGTTCTGCTGAGCTACAACAAGCGCTGGCTAAACCACATGCAGAGCCCTATCGTGAATATCTACGGGATATCCGTCAACGTCTTAAATTGACACGCCAATGGTTAGCCGATCAATTACAAGGTCAGCATTCTCAGGTCGATCCTGCACAAGTTATTCACTATAAAGAAGAATTATTACAACCGCTGTTGCTGTGCTACCGCTCACTGATGGCATGTAATTTGCCAGAGATTGCCCAAGGCAGCCTGCTCGATTTTATTTATCGTGTTAATTGTTTTGGGATTGAGCTCCTACGCTTAGACATTCGCCAAGAATCGGGGCGTCATCGTCAAGCCATTTCGGCAATTACCGAATATCTTGGTTTGGGGCACTATGCCACATGGAGCGAACAGGCACGGCAAAACTTCTTATTGCAGGAATTACAAAGTAAACGTCCGCTCCTGCCTAAACATTTGCATGAGCCAGCGCAGAGTTTAATTGCTGATCCTGATGTCAAAGAAGTTTTTGCCACCATGCGCATGCTGGCAGAACAACCCAGCGAGTCCTTGGGTGCTTATATTATTTCAATGGCGGAATACCCAAGTGATGTTTTGGCAGTGTTATTACTGCAAAAAGAAGCTGGGATCAGCAAGCCGCTACGTGTGGTACCTTTGTTTGAAACACTCAAAGACCTCGACGGCGCAGCAGATACCATGCATAGCCTCTTTAATATGCATTGGTATAAACAGCATATTCAAGGTCGGCATGAGGTGATGATTGGGTATTCCGACTCTGCCAAAGATGCTGGTTTTATGTCTGCCAACTGGGCACAATACCGTGCCCAAGAACAACTCACAACAGTTGCACAACAGCATCAAGTAAAACTTACCCTATTTCATGGTCGTGGTGGCTCCATTAGTCGTGGTGGCGCACCAACCCAGCAAGCACTATTTTCTCAACCACCCGGCTCCATTTCAGGTGCGATTCGTGTAACTGAACAAGGTGAAATGATTCGCTTCAAATTTGGTCTCACTGAAATTGCCCAACAAAACCTTGAAATCTATACAGCTGCGACATTAGAAGCCACCTTACTCCCACCGCCAGAACCCAAGCCACACTGGCGTGAGTTGATGCACCGCATGACAGAACATTCGGTCAAGGTATATCGCCATACCGTACGTGACAATCCTGTATTTGTACAATATCTACGCACGGTCACACCCGAACTAGAACTACAAATGCTCCCCCTCGGTTCGCGTCCAGCGAAGCGTAAAGTCAGTGGTGGTATTGAATCTTTAAGGGCAATTCCATGGGTATTTGCTTGGACACAGATCCGGCTGATGTTACCCGCCTGGTTAGGCACAGGCGCGGCACTGAAGCAAGTGATTGAACAAGGTGAACAAGCAATCCTTGATGAAATGCTAGCTGAATGGCCTTATTTCCAAACACTGATCGATATGTTGGAAATGGTTTTATCTAAGTCAGATCGGCATATTGCACTATATTATGAGGCACACTTAACCGACGATCCTGAACTCAAAGCTCTGGGAGTTGAATTACGTCAACGCCTACACGACGCCGTACAAAATCTATTAGCGGTCAAAGGTGAATCAAAACTACTCAGCTCAAATGAAGTACTCGACCAGTCAATGAAAGTACGTAAACCTTACTTACTACCACTGCATTTATTACAATCGGAGTTGATGAAACGTCGGCGTGATTATTTGCGCAGTCATCAAACTGAACGAACTCCTGTCGATCATGCCTTGATGGTCAGTATTGCCGGCATTGCCGCAGGCTTACGCAATACCGGTTAAGGCGCGCAATCGCACCCAGCATATCCTCAGCTTCAATCAGTCTGGTAAGCTCTAAGCAGTATCCTCAGCCCCGATCAGTGAAAACCAACTGACCGGGGCTTTATTGCTCGAAGCTTTACTATTGATCGAAGCTTTACTGATCAAAATTTTGATGCTGGACCACCTGAGCGAACATCGCCAAATACTGAAATCTCAGGATTTTACCAAGGGCTTAAACTCTTGAGTCCACATCAAAAATAGCGCTACACCGCTTGCTGTTCTGCAAAATTTTCGAGCAATATAAAGCAAATTCAGCTGGATAACTTTGCAACAAGACATCAATTTTTATGCAAAGAATAGTATCATGTGCCGAATTGAGTAGTAGAGCATTTCCCTATGTCCAATGGGTTCCCCAAATGGCGTCCTTATCGTGGTCAAATAGATCACCAACCTGTACGCACTGACGAATATTTACCCCCAGCCCAAAGTATTGTATTAGGTATACAACATGCTTTTGCCATGTTTGGTGCCACGGTACTTGCTCCCTTCCTCATGGGCTTTGATCCAAATCTGGCCATTTTAATGTCCGGTATTTGTACCATCTTATTTTTTATTATTACGGCAGGTCGTGTGCCCAGTTACTTGGGTTCAAGTTTTGCATTTATTGGGGTCGTCATCGCTGCCACAGGTTATAGCGCTTCTGGCAGTGGCTTACCCAATCTCAACTTAGCCCATGCCGCCGGCGGTATTATGGTCTGCGGTATTTTATATGCTGTGTTTGGCGTCATGGTCATGCTCACTGGCACACGTTGGATTGAAAAACTGATGCCGCCTGTGGTGACTGGTGCGGTGGTGATGATCATTGGTCTAAACCTTGCACCCACAACGGTCAAAAGCGTCAGTACCGATAGCTTCAACATGTGGATGGCTTTGGTCACCGTGCTGTGTATGGGAATAATTGCTGTCTTTAGTCGTGGTCTAGTACAACGTTTATTATTACTACTCGGTTTATTATTGTCCTATGCCATTTACTATATAGTGGCTAATGTCGCAGGTTTAGGGACAGCAATTGATTTTGCAGCAATCCAACAAGCCAGTTGGTTTGGTATTCCCACTTTCCATTCACCACAATTTGATATGAATGCCATTTTAATCATTGCCCCTGTCGCTTTGATTTTAGTCGCAGAAAACTTAGGTCATATCAAAGCCGTCAGCGCGATGACCGGTGAAAATCTTGATCCTCATATCGGTAAAGCCTTTGTTGCCGACGGTGTTGCCACCACATTATCTGGTGCTGTGGGCGCACCAGGCATGACCACCTATGGTGAAAATATTGGTGTTATGGCCGTGACCCGTGTTTATTCCACTGTTATTTTTGTGATTGCTGGGGTATTTGCGATTTTCCTAGGCTTCTCACCGAAGTTTGGTGCCATTATTCATACCATCCCAACTGCGATTTTGGCAGGTGCATCGATTGTGGTTTTTGGCTTAATTACCATTGCCGGCGCCAAAATCTGGATCGAGAATAAAGTCGACTTCTCTCAAAATAAAAACCTTATGGTCGCAGCAGTCACCATTATTTTAGGTACTGGCGACTTTGCTTTGCAGTTTGGTCAGTTCAATTTGGGCGGGATCGGTACAGCAACCTTTGCTGCACTCATTTTAAACTGGCTCTTTAATCTAAAATTACGTGCAGACTAATGCAGTGTAAAATACCCTACCATGCGCATGCACCCAAGCGTATGGCATCACATGTTTGCCCAAGCTGCCCAAGCTATACGGCTTGGGCTGTTTCTTGCGCTTTACATGCCAGCGCTTAGCATTGGTTTTCCTGTGGCTTTTGGGTAAGATAGCTTTATCTCATGCAAAGCAGTTATAGGCATGCGCCTAGATTTTTTTGATATTCAATTATTTTTACATGTGGTGGACTGTGGCAGTTTAACCAAAGCAGCACAACGCTCTTCAATTTCTTTGCAAGCTGCCAGCGAACGAATCAAAAAACTCGAACAACATTATCAAGTCAGTTTATTCACACGTCATCATAATGGTGTACAACTCAGTGCTGCTGGGCAAAGTTTTGCTGAACATGCTTTGCGTTTAAAACAACAATATTTAGCCTTACAAGACAGTATGCAAGCTTTTAGTGGACGCCGACGTTTTTGTTTATGGTGTAATTCCTCCGCACAAAGTGAATATTTACCTGATCTATTACCACAATATTTATTGGATCATCCACAGTTTCAGATTGAGCTCAAAGAAGCTGAAAGCTTAGATATTATTCAAGCGATTCAACAAGGTCATGCCGAACTTGGCATTATTTCAAGCTTTTTTGCTCATCAACACTTACAAAGTCGCCCTTTTGCCGATGATCCCCTGGTGCTGATCTGCGCCACGCAACACCCACTGGCACAAGCCACACAATTAGATTTAAACCAAGTGCTGAGTTATCCCTTTGTGGGTTTAATGGCACATCATTCCTTACAGCGTTCCATTGAGCATCAAGCGCAACAACTGGGTTATCAAATCCAATATCGTTTACGTTTACCTACTTTTTCAGCCATTCACCAAGTCGTTGCCAATGGCGTCGGCATTGCCATTGTGCCACGGCGTGCTACACAACATCTCCGGGCACAAAAGCTGCATGTCATTGCTTTAACCGGCGCTTGGGCACAACGCCAACTGCTGTTAGTCGCCCATGACTTTGCAAAATTAAATCCCGACTATGCCAATTTTGCGCACTATCTCAGTCAACACAACCCGCCCTAACACATCATTTTTTCAATGACGCAGACTAAGACAGATCGATAAAGTCTAAATGCTTATTTTAAAAATACACCACTCAACATATATAGCCCCAATGCACATAAGCCATAAAAAAATAAACGTCTAAATTTGGCTTCAGCAATACGATGACGTAACCGCGTACCCAACCACATGCCCAATACCGCAGGCAATAATGCAGCCCAAGATAAATAATTCAATACACTAAAATCATCAACTGGGTTGTGATATAAAAATAGTGCCAAACAAAGCGTAGATACGGTAAAGGCAAGTCCCAAAGACTGTACCAAGTCATCGCGCTTTAACTGCAAAGATTGTAAATAAGGCACCACTGGAATCACCACGACACCTGTGGCAACGGTTAATGCGCCACCTAAATACCCGACGATTGGCGATAAATAAGCTTCATGTTTAGAAAAGTTAGGAAGCTGCCGTGCATATAAACCGTATAGCCCATATAAAGCCAGCATACTGCCCAACAGTGCTTCACTTGGAAAGTCATGATGATTTAAAGTCGGGAAAATACTCCAATAAGCGCCAACGATAATCCCAAGGATTAAAGACCAAAAACGCTTGCATAACCGCAGCACGCCACCTTCAGCAAAGAGTTGCCAAAAGTTCGTTAACATCGACGGTAACACCAATAAACTGGCGGCATGAAAAGGTGACATCCATAAACTAAGTAAACCCATCGAGACCGCAGGTAATCCGAGCCCTAACATCCCTTTAATCATCCCTGCTACTGTAAATACTGCTATGACCACACCAAGCATATTCTCTCTGCCCTCGTACCTTAAACAAGATTGCAATGACGCCATGTTAGTGCATGGCAAAGCGATGCTCTATCATGATTTTTGGGACAGGGCTCAAGCAAAGATTGAGGCTATAAGGGCATAGATTGTTTTGACATTAAAAATAGGATTGAGCTAAAAATAGGATTGGGTTAAGAATAGGATTGAGCTGAATTTGCCTCAATCGTCGCAGACATTATTTTCAGGATGCTATACTGACCAACATCATATAGACCCGCTATATGCAGATTCAGGATATGTAGATCCGGAATCTACAGACCCAGAATATAAACTCAGATATTGTGCAGGTGCTAAGCCAGTTCGTTGTTTAAAAAAAGCAATAAAAGCACTATCACTACAAAATGCTAAACGCTGTGCGATCGCGTGAATACGCTGCTGTTCTAATAACATTTTAATTGCTGTAATCAAACGATAATGTTGCCGCCATTGTTGATAGCCCATTTGTGTTTCGCGCTTAACTATACGACCCAACGTTTTCTCACTCATATGCATTAGGCTTGCCAACTGACGCATAGTGGGAGGGATGTCATACTGCGCCAGACAGAGCAATAATTTTTCATGCCGCGGCATGGTCAGTAATAATTGCTCTGGGCGGGCTGCAGCAATCTCCAACAAGCTTAATTGACTCAGATGATAGGCTGCACCGTGTTGCCAATCGCTGTCTAATGCATAGCCCATCAAACGCTGTAATAAGGCTTTGAGCAATGGGCTGGCGACAAAGATCTTACTGTGCTTTAAGTCCTGACAAAGAGAGGCATCAAACCATAGCGAATGATATTGAATACGATGTTTTACCACGATTTGATGCAGGGTTTGTGGTGCAATCCAAACCAAAAAATACGGCGGTAATAAACAATAGCGCTGCGTATCCTCCAGATATAACTCGACATAGCCTTCACTGATATAAAGCAACTGCCCTTTTTGATGACAATGCAAATCTGAACGATGCTGCTCAAATTGTGAAGCCACAGCCAGTACCTGAGCTGAGATTTGGTCTGCATCAAAGTCAGTTTGTGGATCAACCCATGCCATCGCTATACCTTGTCCGATTTTTGATATTTATGGTCTTTTATATTGTAAAAGGAAATGGTCAATTTTTATATAGTGGCACTTTTGCTTAACCTGCTGTGCTCAGAACATTATGAACAAAGCTCATTTTTATTTACTGATTGTTCTCATCATGCTGCCGCAAATCGTAGAAACGATTTATAGCCCAGCCCTCCCCAGTTTAAGTCTGGCATTTCAAACTGCTCCACCGACCATGGCACTCACCCTTTCCCTTTATTTTATAGGCTTTGCCATAGGGGTACTGATCTGGGGCATACTCAGTGATTATTTTGGGCGTAAACCGATATTACTGTGTGGCTTAGCATTATATAGCCTGTCCTGTTTTGCGATTTTATACTGCACATCTTTTTATAGCCTATTATTTTGGCGTTGTTGTGCTGGTATCGGTATCGCTGTTGGTTCAGTCATCACCCAGACAATGTTACGGGACCGTTTTACAGCAACGCAGTTATTATCCATCTTTGCACTGATTGGCTTTTTTATTGCCATGAGCCCTAGTATAGGTTTATTTATAGGCAGCTATCTGAGTGCGCACACAGGCTATCGCGGGATATTTTATGCCTTAGCGGGTAGTGCTGCATTGCTATGTTTACTCAGCCTGTATTACTGTCAGGAAACAGCACCACCCCAACGTGCTCAGCACGCTTTCATGCAAGTTGCACAGCGCATGCTGCGAGACGCAAAAGTCGGCTGCTTTGCCTTATTAATCACCGCTTATAATGTGCTGATTTTTGGTTATTATATTAAAGCACCTTTTATTTTTGCTGCACAAAATAGTGAGACATCGTACCAACTCTATAGTGGTGTGTTCTTTGCCATCGGTTCTTTGGTTGGGGTCTGGGGCAATCGTTATTTACTACGGCGTCATGCCAATAGCGCACACGTTGCCACACGTTGGATCTTGTGCATTGCCATGCTCTGTTGTGTTTTGGGGTGTCTCTGTGCCTATTTACTCCAAGATCAAGCAACATTTTTTATGGCAATGATAATTTTTATGCTGGCCTATGCGATGGCTATTCCGATTTTACTCGCACAGGCACTGCAACATTATACTGAGCATAAGGGTACGGCTTCAGCACTTTTTAGTTTTGGCTATTATATTGCGATCGCATTGGGTTTAGAGGCGAGTAAATATATCAGCACCCTTAGCATGATGTTCTCAGTACTAAGCGCGATAATTATTATTCTGAGCCTATGGATATTACAACGTCGTTGGTTATAAACACCATCGACGTCATGTCTTCAGCACAAAATTCTCTCGATTGAGAATCAGCTTTAGGGGCGAATTTGTTTCAACTCTCTTTGAATAAAATGCTGAATCATGTGACGATAAAACTGTTCAACCCAATCAGCATCAAGCCCCTGCTGTTGTGCATATTCTCTGACCGCTGCAATCACTTGCTCCACACGTGCAGGTGCCTGCACAGCAGCTTCATCTAATTTAAAATGACTGACCTGATCGACATAAAACTGTCTTAGGGCAATAAGCTCAATCATATGTCGATCAATCTCATCGAGATGTTGTCGAATTTCAGCTAAGGACTGGCATTTTTGTTTTTCCATTTTCACCTTCTATGATCTACTCTTTGCTATGGTTTACTATTTTGCGCTTTATACTTCTGTTCCAATACTCGGCTTAAAATACTTTCAATCATCCAAACTCGATATAAACTATTAAAGACATATTGCTGACCATCGATTCTTAATACCAATACAGGTAAATCTGGTTGCGCCAAAGCACTGCATTGCTCAGCATTATGCAATAACTGTTGTTCTGCCCCCGAAGCCAATTGTGTGATCGCCAATTGTTGCTGCAAAGCATTAAAATGTGGCGTATAAGATAAATCACGACCATCCGTCCATACCGCCGCTAAAATATCGTACATGGTTTGCAGTTGCTGTTCTTCAGCCACACTATAAAATAAGCTTGCCATATGCATGACTGCATCTGCATCGGGTCGACAGAATGGCGTAAATGCCACTTCGGTCCGTTTCGATAATCGCGTGGCTAAACGCCAATCAAATTGATCGCGCCCACTATACGGTAACGGGTAGAGTTTCAGTTGAATATCATAATACTCAGCCAATTCCTCTTTAATATATGCCAATAATAACCAACTAATTGGATCTTCCAGTGCGATATATAAATCCAATTCAGGATCCATCGCCTGTATCTCTGCTAATTGTTCCGCATCATTAATTAGATGTTCACGCCACTCAATATGATTAATTAAAAAAATTGGCGTGCCATTGAGTAAGTTTTGTTGTCTTAAACGCCGTGTTAAACGTAATAAGTCATCTACAGCCTGATATTGCCGCTGACCAAACTCAAAATAACTATAGCGTACAGGCTCATGACTAAAAATACGTTCAGGAAAATGCTGCGGGACTTGATGCCGACTCGCCATGGCAAATAAAGTTCGCAGTTTGCCATATTGCTGTTGCCACAGCATATGAAAAACATCTTCAAGTAAATATAGAAAATTTTGTCCACGCAATGGGGTATGACGTAAAATAGTTTTGGCTTGTTTAAGCGCCTCAGCACTAGGTTGTTCGGGTTTTTCATCATCAAAACTAAAGCGATGTTGCTGTGCCAGAATGCGCGCATCATTCAGACAATACTGATGCCATGCCGCTACATCCATGTGGTTCGGCGGTTCAGCACTGACATCGGAAATAATCACCTTTAACGGTTTGAGTTGCTCACTGAGTAATTCATCTAATTGTGTTAATTGCTGTACCGCCAAATAGCTATACACGTCATCTAGACGTAAATAGATACTCAAGCCCTGATCGATCGGTAATACCGCTTGGCGACTAGGCTTTTGGAAAAACCATCGTGATCGAATCGGATCAAAGCAACGGCGCAACAATGACATGAGATTTGCCTCAATCTAACAAAGTTTGAATATCAAAAAATTATGGCGATCAATATACATATGTATGTCATAGACCTGTTTAAAGTTTATAGCAATTTGTCGCCGAATGATCAATGAAAGCTCATCATTTAAAGCAATAGCACCTTAAAAATTAGACTTTAATCTTTGCCATATCACAGAAGCGATTAATGCTTCTATACAAAGTGCTCTTAGATATGGGAGCCAATACGTCAAGACAATACTTTATACACTGATAAAAAAATGGCAAAAGTAAAAATTTTTTATTGATTTTAACTAATAAAAATAATAATAATTCTCATTTTAAATAAGTCAATGGATTTGTAAAACACATGAACCAATCCGCACTCACTATGGCAATCCGCCATATCCTATTTTCCTCGCTTACCTTATGCAGCTATGCAACATATGCCGCAGATCAACCAGAGCAGCTGCCCACTATTGAAATAAAAGCACAGCATGATCAAGCCCCCGCCTATACAGCAACCTCTTCTCGTGCGGCAACAAAATTGGACCTGAGTTTAAAAGATACCCCACAATCCGTTACGGTCATGACCAGTCAACGTATTGAAGAGCAAAATTTAAAAACAGTTGAAGAAGTACTCTCGCAAACCCCTGGAATTTATATCCAACGTTTCGGTGCCCAAGGTGCTGTGGGTAATGGCGGTGAATATACGTTTTATTATGCACGCGGTAACCAGATTTTAAATTATCAAGTCGATGGCGTAATGACTTCCCCTGCAACCAGTGGAAAAAATGGATCGTCTCTAAGTAATTTAGACCCTATTATTTATGAAAATATTACTGTACTAAAAGGTGCTGCAGGTTTAACCAATGGCGCAGGTTACCCAAGTGCAAGCGTAGGTTTAAACCGCAAACATGCCAATCAAACCGACCCGACCGGGAGCATCAAAATAAACGCTGGTTCAAACAACACTATTCGCTCAGAGTTTGATGTACAAAGTGCCCTCAATGCATCGGGTACAGTACGTGGTCGTCTTGTGGCAGCCTATGGTCAAAATGATTCATGGCGAGATTGGGGGGATCAACGTAATGCGACACTTTATGGTGTATTAGATACAGATCTTGGCGCAAAAACCCAACTTAGTTTAGGTGCATTATTAAGCCGTGCGCGTTTAGATGGTCAGGGTGTACATGGCATTACCATCTTTGGTGATGATGGCAAAATCATGCCTTTTGATCGCGAATTTAACCCAAATGCGCGTTGGGCATATAGCAACATCGATACACTCAATTTATTTACTGAGTTTAAACATGAGTTTGCCAACCGTTGGAAAGTTCAAGCGAACTACAATTATACCAAACAAGATATTGAATCTTTATATGGGGTAATTGGTGTTGCACAAGTTGATTATAGCAATATGACCGCTTCCCTTGCCGCGTCACAAAATGATTTTAGCCCAGAAGAACATAGTATGGATATCTCTGCGACAGGTTATTATCAGCTGTTGGGGCGTGAGCATGAACTAATGTTCGGTGCAAGTTATCAACGCTTAAAAAGCGACAACAATGCTTATGCGGGCTATAATGCACGGGGTGTCATCGATCTTAATACTTGGGATGGCAACATTGCTATGCCTACCGAAGCAACGGTTGCCACAGGTCTAAGTCATAAAGATTATGAGCAAAGCGGTTATTATCTTGCAACACGGTTAAACCCAATCGAAGCATTGCATATTATTCTCGGTGGTCGCTTATCCAATTATGACTTAAAAACACGTTCAACCAACGATGTCCGCAATACCGTATCAGATACACATATTAAAGAAAGTAATGAACTAACACCCTATGCAGGTATTACTTTTGACATCACCCCCTATTTAACAGCATATGCAAGCTATACCAATATCTTCCTCCCACAAAGCAATCGTGACTACAGCTATAACGTACTTGACCCACAACAAGGTGATAACTATGAAGGCGGACTAAAAGCAAGTTTTTATGACGATCGCCTCAATCTGAGTGCCGCCTATTTCCAAGCCAAAATGGATAATGTTGCTGAAACCGCTGGAAAATATACAGATACAGATGAAGCTGTGATTAATGGTTGGACCACGACCGGTTCTAACTATTATCGTGCAGTAAAAGGTGCCGAAACCAAAGGCTTTGAAGTCGAAGTTGCAGGACAGATTTTACCTGAATGGAATATTCAAGCCGGTTATACCCAAGCGGAGACCAAAGATAATAATGGTCAACGCATTAATACCGATCGTCCTAAACAACAGTTTAAAATGTTTAGTACCTATAATCTTCCTATCCTAGACCGTAAATTAACAGTAGGCGCTGGCTTAAACTGGCAAAGCGAGTTCTATGACAACAGTAAAACTGGGCTGAACTACCAAGCATTCCGTCAAAAATCCTTTACTTTAGTTGATCTTATGGCGCGTTACACAATCAACAAAGATCTTAATGTTTCTTTCAATGTTAGTAATTTAACTGATGAGAAATATCGTCTAAATACTTGGGCAAACACTTACGGCGATCCAAGACGCTATACTGCTTCAATTCATTATAACTTCTAAATCATCGTGCAAAAAAATCCCCAAACGCTTGGAGATTTTTTGATTTTTAAATACATCACTTTCTAGTCATGCTTGATTGAACAACAATATATAGTTTAAATATTATTGTTTAAATCTCACGCACCGCACCTTTTGCTGCACTGGTGGTGTGCATGGCATAGGCTTTTAATGCTTTAGAAATTTTACGTTTACGTTGCTCTTTCGGCTGCCAACCAGCTTGGTCTTGTTGCACACGACGTGCTGCAAGCGTTGCCTCATCGACACGTAGTTCAATAGTACGGTTGGGAATATCGATATCGATAATATCGCCATCTTCAACCAAACCAATAGCACCACCTTCTGCGGCTTCTGGTGAAACATGACCAATCGATAAGCCAGATGAACCCCCAGAGAAACGCCCATCGGTAATCAAGGCACATTCTTTACCCAAACCTTTGGACTTTAAATAACTGGTTGGATACAGCATTTCTTGCATACCAGGTCCACCGCGCGGACCCTCATAGCGAATTACCACCACATCGCCAGCTTTAATCTGTTGCCCTAAAATAGCATCCACAGCAGCATCTTGGCTTTCAAAAACACGTGCTGTACCACTAAATTTCAAGATTGACTCATCTACACCAGCCGTTTTTACGATACAACCATCGAGTGCAATGTTGCCGTATAACACCGCCAAACCACCATCTTTGGAGAAGGCATATGCTGCATTACGAATCACACCTGTCTCACGGTTACCATCTAAGTTTGCATAATAACGATTTTGTGAGAAGGCCGTTTGAGTCGGGATGCCGCCAGGTGAAGAACGATAAAACTCATACACTTCTGGATTTTCAGTACGAATAATATCCCACTGATCTAATGCATGTTTTAGAGTCGGCGCATGTACCGTACTACAGTCGGTAGTCAGCAAACCTGCTCGGTCTAACTCACCTAAAATAGACATGATACCACCAGCGCGATGGACATCTTCCATATGAACATCTTGTTTGGCTGGTGCAACTTTACACAGTACTGGTACATGACGGGATAAACGATCGATATCATCCATGGTGAAATCAACACCCGCTTCATTGGCTGCAGCCAATAAATGTAGCACGGTATTGGTTGAACCACCCATGGCAATATCAAGCGTCATGGCATTTTCAAAAGCAGCTTTGGTCGCGATAGAACGTGGCAAAATGCTGTAATCATCTTGCTCATAATGGCGTTTAGCCAATTCCACAATCAATTCACCCGCTTTTAAGAATAGCTTTTTACGATTGGCATGCGTTGCAACAATTGAACCATTCCCGGGTAAAGACAAACCCAGTGCTTCCGTCAAGCAGTTCATCGAGTTCGCTGTAAACATACCTGAACATGAACCACAGGTTGGACAGGCAGAGCGTTCAAAAGCTTGCACTTCTTCATCGGTGTAATTGTCATCTGCGGCAACCACCATCGCATCGACTAGGTCGATTGCTTTTTCATTACCACGAATTTTGACCTTACCGGCTTCCATCGGTCCACCAGACACAAAAACCACTGGAATATTCAGGCGCATCGCTGCCATCAACATACCTGGGGTGATTTTGTCACAGTTCGAAATACAGACCATGGCATCGGCACAATGCGCACTCACCATATACTCAACAGAGTCGGCAATAAGGTCCCGTGATGGTAAAGAATACAGCATGCCATCATGCCCCATCGCAATACCATCATCTACTGCAATGGTATTAAACTCTTTGGCCACACCACCAGCTTCGTGAATCTGTTGCGCAACCAATTGCCCGAGATCTTTGAGATGGACGTGACCTGGAACGAATTGAGTAAAAGAGTTCACGACGGCAATAATTGGTTTGCCAAAATCTTCATCTTTCATACCCGTTGCGCGCCATAAACCACGCGCACCAGCCATATTTCTTCCATGTGTCGATGTTTTTGAACGATAGTCAGGCATTGCGTATATTTCCAACAAAATATGTGCTTGAGTGAAGTCACCCTTCACTCTGGCTAATAACAACCACTTAAGCTATAGCGATGAACAGCCTAATCGGTTTAAATTTCAAACATCATACTATAAGTTGTGATGTAGCTGATGACTCTAAATAAAATCTTTTGTAGTGGCTTAAGCTTGTGGCGACGCCATTACAACGCATGATGTGGTGCACCGTCGCGCTCAGAATTGTTTAGGCAACTATGGCATAAAATCATGCTGAATAGTCGCTTAAATACAATAAAAATATTAAATATAAGCGCTATAAGCAGTCAATATACCTGTAACGACTAGATTCTGATTAAAAACTTATATGAATAATTTTTAAATTTTAGATAACTTTATTTTATGAATAACATATGCATTCATGATTAGCAATGCGCAGCGCGCTGGCTTTGTTATAATGGTCTGGTGTTATTTATTGAGCTGAATATCGTTGAAAATCATTTTTGCAGGTACACCAGAATTTGCTGCTGTCGCCTTAGCAGCCCTCATTGAAACAGAGCACGACATTGTTGCGGTTTATACCCAACCTGATCGTAAGGCCGGCCGTGGACAAAAGCTCAGCGCATCTGCAGTGAAACAGCTTGCGCTTGAACATCACTTACCGGTAAAACAACCATTGCATTTTAAAGCCTCAACAGCAGAAGGTTTGGCAGCACAGCAAGAATTAGCCGCTTTCGATGCCGATATTATGGTGGTTGCAGCCTATGGTTTGATTTTGCCACAAGTCGTATTGGACCTACCCAAATATGGCTGCCTGAATATTCACGCGTCCTTATTGCCTCGTTGGCGTGGTGCGGCACCGATTCAGCGTGCAATTGCCACCGGTGATGACACAACCGGTGTCACGATTATGCAAATGGCTGCAGGTTTAGACACGGGCGATATGCTCTATAAAACCCACTGCCCCATCACGGCGCAAGATACCGCAGCCAGTTTGCACGATCGCCTCGCCATACAAGGTGCTGAAGCCATTTGCAAGGTACTCGCTTCTGAGCAAAGCCTACAAGGCTATATTGCACAACGTGAAATACAAGATGATGCACAAAGCATCTACGCACAAAAGCTTGCCAAAGCAGAGGCACAAATCAATTGGCAAGACCCTGCCTTACACATCGATCGAAATATCCGTGCCTTTCACCCTTGGCCAGTTGCATTTACTGCACTTGATGCCGACAACAACCTGCGTGTATGGATGAGTCAATTATCTACACGCACTACAGAACATGCGCAAGCTGGAGAAATTATTGCGATTGACTCACACGGCGTTCATGTTTGTTGTGGCGATCAGAAAGTGATTTGTCTAACCCAATTACAATGGCCGGGTGCCAAAGCATTTAATGCCCAGCAAATTCTCCAATCTCAACGCCTTCACGTCGGACATATTTTTGCATGAATCAGCCCTTGTCTTCATCGAAACGAAACCTCAGAGCACAGCTCGTCACTAGCCTACTTGCTGTGCAGCAAGGGCGCTCTTTGCAAAGTATCCTCAGCCACGAATTGGCACAAGTGCCCAGCAAAGACCGTGCACTGTTTCATGAGTTATTACTGGGTACACTCAGACAGTGGCATGCTTTAAAAAACATTAGCTTGCCCCTCCTGAGCAAACCACTCAACAACCCAACGGTCGAAAGTTGTATTTATTTGGGGATGTACCAGTTGCTCATGACACGTACTGCACCTCATGCGGCCATCTCAGAAACCGTTGAAGCTTGTAAACAACTCGGTTTTGCAGCGCTCAGTGGTGTGGTCAATGCCATCTTACGTCGTGTTTCACGTGAAACTGAAGCATTTCAGCAAGCGTTAAATGCCACACATGGCTTACCCAGCTGGCTCGCCAAACGTTTAAAACGCGATTGGCCAGAACACTTCCCAGCACTGTGTCAGCAACTTAAACAACCGACCTCGATTTGCTTACGCATCAATCAGCGTAAGATTGGTCGTGATGCTTATCTGACTTTATTGCACGCACAAGATATTGCAGCCCATGCTGTAAGCTGGATTGAAAGTGCCATTGTGCTAGATCAAAATGTACAAATCACCAGCTTACCGGGCTTTGAAAAAGGCTGGTTTGCAGTACAAGACTTACATGCACAATTGGCAAGTCAATTGCTCTGTGCTCTAGATCAGAAAGTTGTACTGGATGCTTGTGCAGCACCGGGCGGCAAAACTGCACACTTATTAGAAAAATATATTCCCAAACAGCTGATTGCCATCGACTCCGATGAACAACGCTTGCAGCGTGTGCAAGAAAACCTCACCCGCTTAGCACTGCATGAGATTGCGCCATTGAGCATTCAATGTGCCGATGCCACCACATGGCAGGCCGAGCAGTTGCTGGATGCAATTTTATTAGATGCACCGTGCTCTGCAACAGGTGTATTACGTCGTCATCCTGATATTCGCTTATTACGTCAATCTTCGGATATTGAACCAATTGTACAATTGCAAAGTCAGATTCTGGAGCAGCTCTGGTCACAGCTCAAGGTGGGTGGGCAATTGCTTTATATTACCTGTTCCATTTTAAAAGCCGAAAATGAGCAACAAATGCAAAACTTCTTCGCCAAACATGCCGATGCACAAGAGATAAAGATTGCAGCAGATTGGGGTATTGCACAACAGTACGGTCGTCAGTTGTTACCGTTAGAAGCCTATGGTGATGGTTTTTATTATTGCCTCATCAGCAAAATCGCATAGTGTGCCCATTGCACGCTTGGTCTAAAAAGCATGGCTCAAAATAGATCGCCTATAGCTGTCGTCTAGACTGTTCTTAAAATAATACCCTCTTATTTCAGGACGAGCGAAACAGTGGCAATAGAGACTAGATAATTTGAATAAAAAGTGGCACATCATGTGCCACTTTTTGCTTATCTTTTTGCTGAAAAGCAGTGTGTATCGTCTTACAACCCTACGCTGTGATTATTCATCATCAGCAGGTTCTGGATGTCGAATTAAATGAATGGTGGCTAAAATCAAACCGCCCCATAAAAACACTGCGGAGATGATAAACATAATAATTGCTTCAAAAGTCATGTAAGCTTCTCCTTAGCGGTCTTTGAGACGTGAGAACAATAACGCCCCTAAAGCACAAAATACGATACAGCCCCAACCAAAGATATATAACATGCTCTGGGTATAACCACCATAACCTTCATGGAAAATCGAATTTAAGGTCAAGAATAAAGTCGTGATTAAAATGGTTGGGGTTACGATGGTTAGGGTAAGTTCCCAAATACGACCTAACTTAATGGTAGAGATATGGTTTATATGTATTTCTAACTCACGCATCAGACTACGTCTAAACCAAGACACCATAATAATCGAAACCAATGCACTTGAAACAATACCAATATTATTAATAAAGTGATCAATGATATCGACCAGTTTAATCGCGCTGGTGCTAGAAAAGAAAGTAATCGAAATAATTGCTGAACCGCCAGCAACGATGGTTACCGCCTTACGCCGCCCCCATTTGAGTTTATCTTGTAAAGCTGCAATGGGCACTTCTAGGATACTGACCATTGATGTAATACCCGCCACAAATAACGAGGTAAAGAACAATAAACCAAATAGATCTGCGCCAGCGCCTAAACTTGAAATCAATTTCGGGAAGGCAATAAAGGCTAAAGCAATCCCCCCACTGACCACTTCATCAATCGGTTTACCCGCAGCATGTGACATAAAACCAAGTGCTGCAAAAACCCCGATCCCGGCCAAAAGCTCAAATGATGAATTGGCAAAACCAACAATCATCCCAGAACCGGTTAAATCAGTTTTCGGTTTTAAATAAGATGAATACGTCACCATAATCCCGAAACCGACCGATAAACTAAAGAAGATATGACCATAGGCCGCTAACCAAACCTTATAGTCTTTCATGGCTTCCCAGTTTGGGGTGAAGAAGGCATTTAAACCATCCACTGCACCCGGTAAGCGCACGGCTTGAATAACTAAAATCGTGAATAACACCACCAATAACGGCATAAAAATACGGTTGGATAATTCAACCCCTTTTTTCACGCCACCATATAAAATAACCATAACCGCCAACCAAATGGCTAAAATAGGCCAGAATAAATGGCTTACAAAATCCAATTCAAAATGACTAGATTCTGAAGTTTGCAAATAGTCATTAAAAAAGAAATGTTGTGGATCATTGCCCCAGACTTGTCCAATCGAGAAAAAGATATAACTCCCTGCCCAGGTGAGTACGCCAGCATAATATAAACCAATAATCAGACAAACACTGACATGCCACCACCCCAATGTCTCTGCTGGTTTCCACAGATTTTTATAGGCTTTGGGTGGTGCGCCATGACTACGGTGCCCAACAGCATAGTCTAAAAATAATAACGGCAAACCTGCTGTCAGTAATGCGATGAGGTACGGTATTAAAAATGCACCACCACCATTTTCATAAGCAATATAAGGGAAACGCCAAATATTACCTAAACCTACTGCTGACCCAATGGCTGCAATAATGAAGCCCGATCGCGCAGACCAATTTTCACGTTTATCTGTCATAGAACACCTAGCCTTAAGGCTTGTCGTTTATGCTGCTTGTTGTCATTGTGCTAATGCAAGCAAAAAAATTAACCAATTGTTGTTTGAATAAATCCTTATACTCTAGAAATCATCGTGTTGCGTCCAAGCCAATGGTTCTGCCCACAAAGTCTGAAGCACAATAACAATATACATGAGTAAATAACGCCATTTGGTGAATACCAAATAACGGCAGGATTGTAATGCTCAGGACAGAGTTTAATGTTTTTTCAAAATAAATGTTATATGAATAACAACGAAGTGCTTTCTTCGTCCAGAAAAACTGCTGATTCACAGAAGATACAACAGCATGACAATGCCAGCGAAAAACTGATTACTGATGTTTTTTGAGGAGGCAGCGCTTTGATTTAATTTAACTTAAACTCGGCAAGCGATAATGCCCAATCATCTTAAATCTGTGCAAAATATCATTTTCTTGCGTGCCGGCGCCAATATTGTGAATCACCAAAGCCGTGCCCTGTGCTGATGTTTTATCGGAAATAATACCAATATGGGTCAAGCCCTTGCCTAAATCCCAAGTCACAATATCACCAGGCAAATAATGTTGATCATGCACTGCATAAGACTGGCGCTGCAAATACGTCATAATATTTGGTACACGACGATGGTCAATGTTGCGATCAGGACCTTTTAAGCCCCATTTTTGTGGATAGATACGAAAGTTTTTTCGCATATCTTCATGAATATTTTGCTGTAAATCGATCCCTTGCGCTCGAAGCGCCCGAATCAGCACATCCGTACAAACGCCTTTGATCAAATCGACATCGCCCATTGGGTAGCTCAATTTGCTATAAGCGGGGTCATAATACAAGGTTTGACCAATTTGACCCCGTGCATCTGTGACCAAGCGCTGTGCATCAAAAGCCCATGCTGGCACGGTATAACAGCCCAAGGCTGTCGCCAATATCATCAAGTTTATTGTTTTCATAACGCTTATAACATTCTTAAATCGGTGTCTTATTTGAACTTTACGTTAAGCATCTAGACAGTACAAGCCCTGAAAGTCGCTTGAATCTATCGATATTCATTGATAGCCATAGCATTACAACGGACTTATATCATGATCATGCTTAAACCGATGAGTGACATTTCATCTGATGAAAGGCTGCCGTAGAATGGCTAAATCATAGACGATTTACTCGCTTTTATTCGCAGCATCTCCCGCTATCTCGTCTATGTCTGCGCTATTGCAGAATCAACATTCTAGGACCTAGGGTCAACAATCGCTATAAATTTATCATTGAAGGGATTTATGATGATGCGTTTCTATCTCTTACTCAGCCCACTTTGGCTTGGTCTCAGCAGCAATTTATATGCGAGTAGCATCAATTTACAAGGTCAAGCACAATACTGGCAATACCACACCACCACCCAAGCCCAAATACTCAGCCCCCTCAGTCTAAGCTATCCGCATGAAGCTGCACTACAATGGTCTATCGATCTCCAGCATCAACTACCTTTCTTACCGCAAGCTAAAGTTAAATCGACATCCTTGAGTAACCAACTCAATCACCCTCCGCTCAAACAAGATTTTTCTTTTGACTATTATAATTATATTTTGTACTACCCGATCTTTGATCGCTTACTCCGTTTCAATCTTGGCGCTGGAATCAGTCAAATAGATGCCGAAGCCAATGCGCAGTTTTTTGATCATCATATCGCTCAAACACAACAGCAACATAAGCCCATCGCTTATAGCAAAATTTCCGCCCAAATACCCAATAGCGGGCTTTCATTGCATACCGAGATTATTTATAGCCAATACAAAACACTTAAGTTGAATGATATTCAAGCAGAAGTTCAATACCAATTTCAAAAATTAGGCTGGCTCGAAGCTGGGCTTAATTTTGGCTATCGTTGGTTAAATATCAACTATGATCATCCACAAATTCAAGATTTAAAGCTTCGTTTTCAAGGACCTTATCTCGGTATCAATGGGGCTTTTTAACAGTGCACTCATGCTTGATCTTTTCATCATGCCTATTCAAAAGATCAATCTTAGCAAGATGATACTACTGTAATGCTTTATTCTGCAGATTTATTCTGCGATTTGCTTGGCCTCAGTTTGCGCTGCCATATTTTTCATCTCTAGTTGATAGGCGACAGGATCATCGACCATCAGTAATGCAAATGCACGGGTAGAAGGAAACGCCCCTAAAATAATCACAAAAATAGAAGTTAAGGGTACAGCCAAAATAGCACCAGCAACACCCCATAATGATGCCCATAAAGACAGTGATACCAAAACGACAAAGGGTGATAAATTAATTTGTTTACCAATCATTTTAGGTTCCAGTACATTCCCGACATACATTTGTGCAACGGTCAATAATACTGCCACCAATAAAGTCATTTGCATTGAACCAAATTGCGCTAAGGTTAATATCACTGGGAAGATGACGCCTAATAATGAACCGATATAAGGAATATAATTGAGTAAACCAATAATTAATGCCCAAAATAAAGCATGTTCAACGCCACATAACCATAAGATCAACCAACAGATCACAGCCAAAATAACGTTGATCAGCGATTTAATAGCCAAATAATCACCGATTTTACGGTTGATATTGAGTAATAATGTTCTGGTTTGATCTGCACCTTGCCCTGAAAAAGCCATCGCAAAACGCGTGGCAAAACGACCGCGTTCACTAATTAAAAATAAGGCATAGACCACCACCAACACCACCATCCCGGTTAAAGTACTCAAAGCACTAATACTGGCACTGATAAATGGATGAATATCAATTTTATCGATGGTCATTGCACGTAATAACTGCCAATCAGGATCTTGACTCAAGCCCAATTGCACACTCATATCAATCACAATTTTTTCTAAATTATTTTGATAAATTGGCAGTGAGGCTACAATTTGTTGCCCTGTAATATAGATAATCTGACTTAATCCAAAAACGGTTGCCATAAACGCAACGAAAACCAATAAACGTCGTATTGCTTCACTGCTATGTTTTAGGAAAATAAAACGACCTAAAAAATCAGTTAAAGTGACGATAATATACATGCTGATGACAGCCATCAAAATCGGCAATAAAAAGTTCTGTCCAACTTTGATTAACCATCCTAATAGAATAATAAAAAGTAACACGTAGACCATCGTCTGTAAGCTGTCATGCCAGCTGCGCTGTTGTTGTCGCATATTTCTAATTAAGGTTATGATAAATAAAAAGAGTTTAACTTATATTTGATGAAATTGCGTTTTTAGTTTACAGCCACTTGTTATTTAACATCTTTATTTTTGAACGACAGTATAAGACGTGTTTTTTAAAAAAAAGCTGGCCTTTTGAGCGTAAAAATGTAAAAATTACGCTTAAATTTTCAAGCGTGTTTTTCTATATGTCTCTTAAAATCGCATCTTTCTTTTCTGGTGCTGGTGGTTTAGATCTCGGCTTTAAACAAGCAGGATTTGACATCATTTTTGCCAATGAATTCGATAAGGACATTTGGTCTACCTATGAATTTAACCATCCTGAAACCTCTTTAGATAAGCGCAGCATTACCTTAGTGGATGAAACTGAAGTTCCCGATTGTGATGGTATTATTGGTGGTCCACCTTGCCAGAGTTGGAGTGAAGCAGGTTCTAAACGAGGTATAGAAGATAAAAGAGGGCAGCTATTTTTTGACTTTATTCGTATATTAAAAGCCAAAAAACCGGCATTTTTTTTAGCTGAAAATGTCAGTGGAATGCTCGCAGCCCGACATAAAGATGCGCTAGAAAATATCAAGAATACCTTTCTTGAAGCAGGTTATGATCTTTATTTTAAATTACTCAATGCGGCAGATTTTGGTATTGCTCAAGATCGTAAACGCGTTATTTTTATTGGTTTTAGATCTGACCTAAAAATTGATTATTCATTCCCTGAACCACAACAAGAATCAAAGTGTTTAAATGATATTATTCGTGATTTAGCAGAATCTGCTGTTCCTGCACTCAATAAATCAAAACCCAATCCAGATGCAACAATTCAAAACCATGAATATATGACTGGTGGTTTTTCTTCCATTTATATGTCTAGAAATAGAGTCCGTGCTTGGGATGAACCTTCCTTTACCATTCAAGCAGGTGGCAGACATGCCCCAATTCATCCCAGCGCACCGAAAATGATTAAACTCGCGCAAGATCAGTTTATGTTTGCTCCAAACAGTGAATATCGACGCTTAAGTGTTCGAGAATGTGCAAGAATTCAGAGTTTTCCTGATCACTTTATTTTTAAATATTCTGACTTAAATCATGGCTACAAAATGATTGGCAATGCTGTAAATGTCGATTTTGCTAGGATTTTAGCAACGAGTATTCGCGAGGCATTATGTCTTGAGCCGAAGCAAAAATGATATCCGTAGATTAAAAAAACTTCCCTTTTGTTTGCTTTTTATTGATTATATGCTTTTTCTACAATGATAAAGAGAAAGCATATGTCAGCTTATACTGATAATTTTGAATGTCAGCTAAAAAATATTATTGCAAATTTTTCCCAACAACCCTTACCAGAACATCTTCCACTATGGGTTAGAGACCTCGGTATTTCTAGTTCAAATAAAATCGTAAAAGCAGAAAGAGTTGGAAGCTCTGGTTATAAAACCGATATTATTGTTCATTTTGATAATCATAAACTTTTAAAAATTTCCGCCAAAATGAGTAGTGCAGACTATTTTGGTAATTGGTATTCTCACAAGCGTTTGGTCAATGAATTCGGTTTAGATAGTTTCGAAAAACTCACGCAAGATTGTACAAAATGGGCAAATGCTTGGATAAACCATTCAAACGCCTCTTTATTTGTTGGGGTGAGTATTTGCTTTGGTAAAAGGTCTGGCAATACTTCTCGCGATTTCCTAGACGTATTTAACCCCAATGATATGATTAAGATAGTTGCTGGAATTGGCACAGGCAACGAGACAGCAAACTGCCTCTATAGTACCTCAAACTTACCCAGCTCAATTGAACAGTTATTTCAGATTCTAAAACCCATTAATACTTCCACTATTTTTGAACTGAGTCATAATTTCAAAATAGCATATCGACCGATTAACCCAATGACAGAAGATAGTAATCGAAAAAAATGTGTATATACCCAATTTGTTCCTTTTAAAGCATTCGCAGAACCGCTAGAAGTGACCCATGTAAGTGATTTAAAGACCTTGGGAAGTTTTCAAACAGTTGAATTTAACAGCTTAAATCATAATAGAATTTTAAATAATCTAAGCGATAATTTTAATCTTATTATCCCTAGAAAAGTTAAGTAAAGTCAGGACCTCACCTCGTATTAAAGCAAAGCATTAGATTGCAAAATCGGCAATAGCGAAGATCGAAGATGCGAACATTGCCGATTGAAAGCAAATTAAGCTCTATCTCACTGATGTTATATTCAGTCTATCCAGCCTATTGTCTTTCGAAACAATATTCTATTCGCTTCTCATATCCAATTCGTCTTATAATTTCGCTGTTCTTTATTTCAACCAGCAAGCTATGCGTAATTTAAATAATTTTTTATCATGTTTCAATAAAGCGACCATTCAGCGTAGTGCCAGTTATGTAGAGCAAATCGACTTGTCTACGCTCGATATTATGACTGAAAATGATATAACATTTGTCTACGCACAAATTGAGGGCACAGATTATTATGACACGACAATTTTTTACCATAGTGTTTTAGATCGTTTAGTTGACACAGATTGTAGCTGCCCCGTTGGAATTCATTGCAAACATGCCGCTGCATTAGCACGTCTTTTTTATGAGTATTACTTAAACCAAAAACAATCCAGTTCATCGCTTCTATCGAGTCCCAGCCATGCTGAAGTTGATCTACAATATATGCAAGCAGAAAGTTGGCTCAATCAATTTAAATACAAAATTCAAGATCTCGTTGCAGATAACACACAGCACAATATAACTGACTCAAAACTTATTTATATATTCAATCGAAAAAAACATTCTACGCAAATTGATGTTTCCTTACAAAAAGTCAGACGTAATAAACAAGGAGAAATTCGAGAAACAACTCGCTATGACGTCTATGAAAATATTATCAATGGTCGTTTGAAAGTTTCAGAAGCTGAAAAAGATCTTTTTCTAGAACTCTATTTTTACAATAATCTCAACAGTAAAAACAGATACTTTAGCACTGAGCTCGATATCTCTGGCATTTTACAACCTCAATTACAACATTTTATACAAAATGCTGAAGCCTATTGGGAGAAACATCAAAATCCCCGTCTACAATGGAGTGATCAAGCCTACCATTTAGAATTTTCTTGGCATAATGATATTGTTGCCAACAGCGAAAAACTCGAACTCTATTTAATTGATCAAGAACAACATCGTGTTTTACTTAAAGATTGCAATCACTTCCACCTTATCATGAGTAAACCACTTTGCTATTTAGACAGTTTACAACATCGCATAGGCGCGATTCACAGCCCCTATCCAACTGCGCTGATTCAGCAATTACTCAATATGCCCGCTATTCCATTGAACTTGCTTGGTCAATTTCAAGATATTATTTCATCACAACTACAACATAGCCCTTTACCCGAACCGAAAGCTTTACAATCACTCCCCACTATCACTGGAGAAGCGATACCTATTTTGCGCTTTGGCGGCTATCGTCATTTGGAGCTCAAGTTAGCAGAATATCAAATTGTGTTTGTAGAAGTTGAATTTGAATACCCTGCGGGGCGCATTAAAGCCAATCATGCTGAAGAAAGCTTTATTAGTCATCAACAGCAACAACCTGTGCGTCAACAACGTGATATAAAACAAGAACAACACATGATCCAGCAACTGCAACAGAGCATACCAACATTGGTATGGACTAAAGATCATCCTATTTTCAAGAAAACACAGCTCGATCTCGCTCAGTTTAATAATGTTTTGATTGGTCCTCACCATGATTGCTTGGATCAACTCATTCCAGTCAATCATATTGAGCAATTGGGTTGGAAAATTGAGCATAGCGCACAAAGCGCACTCAATTTACAAGCCATCACAAACCTAGAATGGTCATTGCAAGACAGCGCACAAAATGACTGGTTTGATATTGGCGTCACTATACAAGACCAACAGGGTCAGCAGCATGATCTGATTACGCTCTTGGCCCAACTGACCAAACATTATCCTCAATTTCTCGATAGCGATTATCTTGAAACAGTAGATGACAGTAGCATCATCAGTATTGCTATAGCGCCAGATCAGCCAAAATTGGCAATAACCTTGCAGCACATCAAACCCATCTTTTATTATTTAAAAGAAATTTTACAGCAACCAGAAAACCGTCGAGTCGATCGCTACGATGCTTATCAATTATTAGACTTAAATGACCATCATTTGGGCATGAGCTGGCAAAGTAGTGAGCGATTACAAGCCTTTGCCAAAAGCCTAAAACAAGGCTATCAAAACAGTATAGCAACACCACAAGGTTTCCAAGCTGAGCTACGCCCATACCAACAACAGGGTCTGGCATGGCTGCAATTTTTAAGAGAAACAGCACACGGTGGTATATTAGCCGATGATATGGGCTTGGGTAAAACAGCACAAACGCTGGCACATATCTTATTAGAGCATCAAGCTGGTCGCTTAGACGGCAAGCCGGCTCTCATTATCGCTCCCACCTCGTTAATGCAGAACTGGTTCAAAGAAGCACAGAAATTTACACCGGAACTCAAAGTTTTAATTTTACAAGGTTCCCAGCGACATCATTTATTTACCGAAATTCCTGCACATCATATTGTGCTCAGTACCTACCCTCTATTGTCTCGAGATGAAGAGCATTTGATGCAACATCAATATCATCTGCTGATTTTAGATGAAGCACAAAATATTAAAAACCCACGTGCCAAGGCAGCACAAATTGCACGTCAATTACCAGCGCAGCATCGTCTATGCCTTACAGGTACCCCAATGGAAAATCATTTGGGTGAGTTGTGGTCACTCTTTCACTTCCTTATGCCTGGTTTTTTATATTCGCAAGAAATGTTTAATAAGAAATTTCGACATCCTATCGAAAAACAAGCCGACTCAAAAACAAAAAACTTATTGGTCTCACGTATTAAGCCTTTTATGCTGCGACGTTTAAAAACAGATGTTGCCACGGAACTGCCTGAAAAGACCACCATTGAAGTCGATATCAGCATGAACACCCAGCAAGAAAAACTATATGAAGCTGTGCGTGCCACCATGCAAAAAAATATCCGTGAAATCATTGCAGAAAAAGGTTTTGAACGCAGTCAAATTCAAATCTTAGATGCTTTGCTCAAACTACGTCAGGTCTGTTGCCACCCGAGTTTACTCAAGCTGGATTCATTACAGACGACAACAACAGCATCTGCCAAGCTGGATCAACTACTAGAGATGGTCACAGCCATGCTTGAAGAAGGTCGACGTATCTTAATCTTCTCGCAATTCACCAGTATGCTGCACATCATAGAGCAAGCTCTACAAGCGCAAAATGTGCCTCTGGTTAAACTAACAGGACAAACCAAAAAGCGTGAGCAAGCCATTGATGCTTTCCAATCAGGTCAAGTCCCAGTGTTTTTAATTAGCCTCAAAGCTGGCGGGGTTGGGCTCAATCTCACCAGCGCAGATACGGTGATTCATTATGATCCGTGGTGGAACCCTGCCGCGGAGGAGCAAGCTTCAGACCGTGCTTGGCGTATTGGACAAGATAAACCGGTATTTGTTTATAAGCTCATTACCAGCCAAAGTATTGAGGAGAAAATAATTCAGATGCAAAAAAATAAAGCACAACTGACACGCTCTATTTTATCGATAGATCAGCAAGATGATATTAAACTCTCTGAAGACGATATTATGCAGCTGTTCGATTAATAATCGTCATTATATTAACAGTCATCCAATAGACAAATGCTGAGCTGGTATTTATATTGGGAATCTGATTTAGTGCTATCGGGTTCTCAATATTGACTGTATATCTAGTAGCCCGTACCATAAGTGCAACTTTTAACTACAGTCTATAGTGGCTTTTGTCTTGTCTATGAAACTGTTTCTGTCTCAACTTAATCCAACACACTATTATAAAAGCGCTGTAGCGCCCCTCTTAATACTCGGTCTCAGCAGTATTATGGTCGGCTGCACCACACTTGGGCCGCATAGCGGTTCACTGGCGACACGATCAGCCAAGCTGTCCAAAGGTATTCAATCAGCTTATTCTGTTAATGCAAATACTGCCAATCGTGTTGCACCAATGATTATTCAAAGTGCAGATCAATATGGGCTGCCTCCGCTAAAAATGGCAGCATTAATACGCCAAGAATCAAGTTATCGTAGTACAGTGGTGTCACCTGCAGGGGCTGTCGGATTAACCCAAGTAATGCCACGCTATTGGCAACAAAAATGCCCAGGTGATTTATTTAATGAAGCAATTAATATCAACTGTGGCGCTTATATCTTGGCCAGCTATGAACAATCTGCAGGAAGCTTAAAAAAAGGCTTAGCTTATTATAATGTCGGTCCAGGTAACTATAGTAAAAGCTGGAAAATGCGTCGCCAAGGTAAAAAGTACGCACGCCAAGTAAAAGCCCATGAGCGTGCATTAAAATCAGCACTATAAATTCAATGCAGCTGATA
The DNA here is from genome assembly GCF_001704115.1 of Acinetobacter larvae. Taxonomy (NCBI): domain Bacteria; kingdom Pseudomonadati; phylum Pseudomonadota; class Gammaproteobacteria; order Moraxellales; family Moraxellaceae; genus Acinetobacter; species Acinetobacter larvae. The sequence continues at coordinate 32,497 of NZ_CP016895.1, read as the reverse complement.
TCGATTAAAGCTAAGTTGTTCAATATCAGCTGTGATGTTTTAATCTTCAATGCCTCAATATTCGATGCTTGAATCTTCAATACTTAAGCAATGGGTCGTTCTAAATAATGTGCTTTGCTCTCTCGATCATGTAAATCAATAATACTCGCTAACTGTCGATCAACACGTGAAGAGCCCATTTCCTCTAAATAATGACAAGCCGCATATGGCGCTGCTTGCTGCTCATACTGAGCGATCCATTTTTGCCGTAACTCTTGCTGATGTGCTGCAACCGGCCATAAAGTACGAGGACGTTCTTGCTGAAAACCTTTAATCCGCCATGGTTTTGCGCTAAGTCGGGCACGGAAACATTGTTGTCGAATACACATTTGTGCATAGACGGCATCAACCCCCATAAAATCAAAAAAATCTTTTACCACAGGATCATTCGCAGCAAAAAATTGATGCGTTGCCATTAAACGCAGTCCGGAAGGCGTACGATATAGTCGTATATTCCATAAAGGATGCTGTTTTAAAAATAGCGCCAATCGTTGTTTATACGCATCTACCGGATCAACCTGTGGCTGTGCTGTATTGTTTTGCTTCTTGTTTTGCTTAGCGCTCCATTTAAAAATGAGAAAAAGAATAACGACTAAATATAATCCACGCCCCAGCCAATCTGCAAAAAGAAAATAACTCGATAATATGCCCAAAACAGTCAATAGCAGTGCCCAAAATACTCTACTGCCCTGCCCTATATTTGTTGCTGTCTGCTCTTCAAAATCGATATCTGCAAATAAAACCCGCGGCGTATTTAAACAATGTGCGCCATAACCATTACGGCTAATTATTTCTTCATCATAACGAGCTAAAATTTCTTCTCGAATTGGAACACCAAAGGCGCCATTATAAACAGCATGGTGTTCACGCAAATATATCTGCTCACCCTGTTCAAGGCGTTGTATCGCATCGTGCAAACGCGTCTGCGCCATAGCAAAAGCCTCGGCTTCATTTTGATTAGACCAGCCAAAACGCCGTATAGTTTGTTGTCGATTGTCATGCTGTAATAGCTGAGTTGCTTCAGCCCAAAATTCAGGTATAAGCATATTATTTATATTCTCGATCTTGTCATTTAAAGTATTATGCCATATATCAGTATTTTTATTTTTCCAAATAAAAAAATCCCCCAAGTTTAACTTGGGGGATTTTAGAATTAATGAGCTGGCGATGACTTACTCTCACATGGGTAACCCCACACTACCATCAGCGCGAAGAGGTTTCACTTCTGAGTTCGGGAAGGGATCAGGTGGTTCACTCTTGCTATTGTCGCCAGCACAACTGTTTATGGTGATTTCTGGTCTGATCTGAACATTTTTATTCAGTGCCATACTTTCTTAACCAAATGAGTTATTAACGGATTAGAACTGGGTCTGTATTGTAACTAGAATTTCACATGAATCAAGTAGATTTGATTTTAAATGAATCGAATGAGCTTTATACAACAACTGTTTGGGTGTTGTATAGTCAAGCCTCACGAGCAATTAGTATTGGTCAGCTTCACATGTCGCCATGCTTCCACATCCAACCTATCAACGTCGTAGTCTTCAACGGCTCTTTAGTGGAGATAAACTCCAAGGGAAATCTAATCTTGAGGTAGGCTTCCCGCTTAGATGCTTTCAGCGGTTATCCCTTCCGAACATAGCTACCCGGCGATGCGACTGGCGTCACAACCGGTACACCAGAGGTTCGTCCACTCTGGTCCTCTCGTACTAGGAGCAGATCCTCTCAAATTTCCAACGCCCACGGTAGATAGGGACCGAACTGTCTCACGACGTTCTAAACCCAGCTCGCGTACCTCTTTAAATGGCGAACAGCCATACCCTTGGGACCTGCTTCAGCCCCAGGATGAGATGAGCCGACATCGAGGTGCCAAACACCGCCGTCGATATGAACTCTTGGGCGGTATCAGCCTGTTATCCCCAGAGTACCTTTTATCCGTTGAGCGATGGCCCTTCCATACAGAACCACCGGATCACTAAGACCTACTTTCGTACCTGCTCGACTTGTTGGTCTCGCAGTTAAGCGCGCTTTTGCCTTTATACTCTACGCGTGATTTCCGACCACGCTGAGCGCACCTTCGTACTCCTCCGTTACTCTTTAGGAGGAGACCGCCCCAGTCAAACTACCCACCAGACATGGTCCTCGATCCCGATTAGGGACCAGAGTTAGAACCTCAACATTACCAGGGTGGTATTTCAAGGATGGCTCCATGGTAACTAGCGTCACCACTTCTAAGCCTCCCACCTATCCTACACAAGTAAGGTCAAAGTTCAATGTCAAGCTGCAGTAAAGGTTCACGGGGTCTTTCCGTCTAGCCGCGGGTACACTGCATCTTCACAGCGATTTCGATTTCACTGAGCCTCTGCTGGAGACAGCGCCGCCATCATTATGCCATTCGTGCAGGTCGGAACTTACCCGACAAGGAATTTCGCTACCTTAGGACCGTTATAGTTACGGCCGCCGTTTACTGGGGCTTCGATCAAGAGCTTCGCTTACGCTAACCCCATCAATTAACCTTCCAGCACCGGGCAGGCATCACACCCTATACGTCCACTTTCGTGTTTGCAGAGTGCTATGTTTTTAATAAACAGTTGCAGCGGCCTGGTTTCTGAGGCTGCCAACCGCTCATCCCGCGAGGGGAATCACCGTCAGCAGCGTACCTTCTCCCGAAGTTACGGTACCATTTTGCCTAGTTCCTTCAGCAGAGTTCTCTCAAGCGCTTTGGTCTACTCGACCTGACCACCTGTGTCGGTTTCGGGTACGATTCCTGTGTAACTGTAGCTTAGAGACTTTTCCTGGAAGCAGGGTATCAGCCACTTCGCTAGTAAACTAGCTTGCTATCGACTCTCAGCATAGAGCACCCCGGATTTGCCTAAGATGCATGCCTACTGTCTTCCACCTGGACAACCAACGCCAGGCTGACTTAACCTTCTCCGTCCTCTCATCGCATTACACAGAAGTATTGGAATATTAACCAATTTCCCATCGACTACGCCTCTCGGCCTCGCCTTAGGGGTCGACTCACCCAGCCCCGATTAACGTTGGACTGGAACCCTTGGTCTTTCAGCGAACGGGTTTTTCACCCGTTTTATCGTTACTCACGTCAGCATTCGCACTTCTGATACCTCCAGCAGACTTCTCAATCCACCTTCTTCGGCTTACAGAACGCTCCCCTACCACGTATACATAAGTATACATCCGCAGCTTCGGCACATAGTTTTAGCCCCGTTACATCTTCCGCGCAGGCCGACTCGACTAGTGAGCTATTACGCTTTCTTTAAAGGGTGGCTGCTTCTAAGCCAACCTCCTAGCTGTCTATGCCTTCCCACATCGTTTCCCACTTAACTATGATTTTGGGGCCTTAGCTGGCGGTCTGGATTGTTTTCCTCTTGACTACGGACGTTAGCACCCGCAGTCTGTCTCCCGGATAGTACTCATTGGTATTCGGAGTTTGCATCGGTTTGGTAAGTCGGGATGACCCCCTAGCCGAAACAGTGCTCTACCCCCAATGGTATTCGTCCGAGGCGCTACCTAAATAGCTTTCGGGGAGAACCAGCTATCACCGAGTTTGATTAGCCTTTCACCCCTATCCACAAGTCATCCCCCGGCTTTTCAACGACGGTGGGTTCGGTCCTCCAGTTAGTGTTACCCAACCTTCAACCTGCTCATGGATAGATCACCCGGTTTCGGGTCTATACCCAGCAACTAGACGCCCTATTAAGACTCGATTTCTCTACGGCTCCCCTATACGGTTAACCTCGCTACTGAATATAAGTCGCTGACCCATTATACAAAAGGTACGCAGTCACTCCAAAATGGAGCTCCCACTGCTTGTATGCATGCGGTTTCAGGATCTATTTCACTCCCCTCACAGGGGTTCTTTTCGCCTTTCCCTCACGGTACTGGTTCACTATCGGTCAGTCAGGAGTATTTAGCCTTGGAGGATGGTCCCCCCATATTCAGACAAGGTTTCACGTGCCTCGCCCTACTCGACATCATCATATTTGCTCTTTCGTGTACGGGAATATCACCCTCTACGTTTGCACTTCCCAGTGCATTCCACTAAAACAAATATGACTTAATGGGCTGTTCCCCGTTCGCTCGCCGCTACTCAGGGAATCTCAATTGATTTCTTTTCCTAAGGGTACTGAGATGTTTCACTTCCCCTCGTTCGCCTCAATAACCTATGTATTCAGTTATTGATACCTACCTTAAAGTAGGTGGGTTTCCCCATTCAGACATCGCCGGATCACAGGATATTTGCCGCCTCCCCGACGCTTTTCGCAGGCTATCACGTCTTTCTTCGCCTCTGACTGCCAAGGCATCCACCACATGCACTTAATTACTTGACTATACAACCCCAAACAGTCGCAAGCACCTACAAGGAGCACTAACAACATCGCAGTTCGAAGTTTCGTGTACTTAAACACTGTACAGCTTCAATCTAAATTCACATACCAAAACGCTTGATTCAGTGTTCATTTACTAGTTCTCAATTTGTCTTTTCAAACAAATCAAGTTGAACAATTTATTTCAGACTCAATTTCTAATCTGTTAATGATTTATCTTGCCTTCGTCAGGTCAAGATACTGTGATAAATCACAGAGGTTAATAAACTTCTGCTTACTAAGCTCTATAATCTTTCTTAGCCTTACTCATCATAATGAGTGGTGGAGACTAGGAGAGTCGAACTCCTGACCTCCTGCGTGCAAAGCAGGCGCTCTACCAACTAAGCTAAGTCCCCAGCTTAAATCTACGAGATTATTTCGTATCTACTTTTCCGTCACCCTCTCACAAGATACCTTGCAAGCATAGTTAGTGGTGGGTCTGACAAGACTTGAACTTGTGACCCCACGCTTATCAAGCGTGTGCTCTAACCAACTGAGCTACAGACCCATCGTAGACACTGAAGAACAACTTGTTGTGGATTCTTACCAATCACTAATCTTTCGTTAAGGAGGTGATCCAGCCGCAGGTTCCCCTACGGCTACCTTGTTACGACTTCACCCCAGTCATTGGCCACACCGTGGTAAGCGGACTCCTTACGGTTATCCTACCTACTTCTGGTGCAACAAACTCCCATGGTGTGACGGGCGGTGTGTACAAGGCCCGGGAACGTATTCACCGCGGCATTCTGATCCGCGATTACTAGCGATTCCGACTTCATGGAGTCGAGTTGCAGACTCCAATCCGGACTACGATCGGCTTTTTGAGATTAGCATCCTATCGCTAGGTAGCAACCCTTTGTACCGACCATTGTAGCACGTGTGTAGCCCTGGCCGTAAGGGCCATGATGACTTGACGTCGTCCCCGCCTTCCTCCAGTTTGTCACTGGCAGTATCCTTAAAGTTCCCATCCGAAATGCTGGCAAGTAAGGAAAAGGGTTGCGCTCGTTGCGGGACTTAACCCAACATCTCACGACACGAGCTGACGACAGCCATGCAGCACCTGTATGTGAATTCCCGAAGGCACCAATCTATCTCTAGATCGTTCTCACTATGTCAAGGCCAGGTAAGGTTCTTCGCGTTGCATCGAATTAAACCACATGCTCCACCGCTTGTGCGGGCCCCCGTCAATTCATTTGAGTTTTAGTCTTGCGACCGTACTCCCCAGGCGGTCTACTTATCGCGTTAGCTGCGCCACTAAAGCCTCAAAGGCCCCAACGGCTAGTAGACATCGTTTACAGCATGGACTACCAGGGTATCTAATCCTGTTTGCTCCCCATGCTTTCGTACCTCAGCGTCAGTATTAGGCCAGAAGGCTGCCTTCGCCATCGGTATTCCTCCAGATCTCTACGCATTTCACCGCTACACCTGGAATTCTACCTTCCTCTCCCATACTCTAGCCACCCAGTATCGAATGCAATTCCCAAGTTAAGCTCGGGGATTTCACATTTGACTTAAATGGCCGCCTACGCACGCTTTACGCCCAGTAAATCCGATTAACGCTCGCACCCTCTGTATTACCGCGGCTGCTGGCACAGAGTTAGCCGGTGCTTATTCTGCGAGTAACGTCCAATACACTTAGGTATTATCTAAGGTACTCTCCTCCTCGCTTAAAGTGCTTTACAACCATAAGGCCTTCTTCACACACGCGGCATGGCTGGATCAGGGTTCCCCCCATTGTCCAATATTCCCCACTGCTGCCTCCCGTAGGAGTCTGGGCCGTGTCTCAGTCCCAGTGTGGCGGATCATCCTCTCAGACCCGCTACAGATCGTCGCCTTGGTAGGCCTTTACCCCACCAACTAGCTAATCCGACTTAGGCTCATCCATTAACGCAAGGTCTTACGATCCCCTGCTTTCCCCCGTAGGGCGTATGCGGTATTAGCGCTCCTTTCGAAACGTTATCCCCCATTAATGGGCAGATTCCTAAGCTTTACTCACCCGTCCGCCGCTAGGTCCAGTACCGAAGCACCTTCCCCCGCTCGACTTGCATGTGTTAAGCCTGCCGCCAGCGTTCAATCTGAGCCATGATCAAACTCTTCAGTTAAAATCATTAGTGACTTAAGGTCACAATTCTGGCTCATCAATTACTGACAAAAAATTTGCTCAAATAAACTTCGAGTAATTCCTACCAATCAATCAATGATAATATTTTCGATCAATCAACCAGTAAAAATCCACACAAGTTGTTCTTCATAATCTCTTAATGATCTTCTTACTACTTCGTCAGGAGTAAGCTAGGTCGGCTATTCTACGCCTTATCTCAGATAAGTCAAGCAAAATTTAATGTTTATTGAATTACTTTCTAATTCACTCAACTTAACTTATCACTCTGGATTTGTTAAGCATCTGATTTTAAAAAGCTTTTAATCAACATCACCGCCGATGGATGTGCATTATAGGCTATTTATTTTCTGGTGCAACCCCTTTTTTTGACTTTTCTACACGCTTGTTTGTTTTCTCGGCGATATCGGCGAAATGAGCTAATATTTGCTTATTTTTTGAAGGATTTAATTAAACTTGCCAGCAATTGCTGGCAAGTTTAGCGCTTACTTTATCTATAGCGCTTGCTATGCATTTATAAATGCATAGCAAGTACAGCTTTATTTTCAATCCAACGGCTTTATTTTCTGATCTACGGCATCAGGATGAAAGCCTATAGCCGTAGATTGTGGATTTTTCACCGCCATTTCATCTGCTAAATGCTGCAGTAAGGCATCTGCATCGGCAAAGCCATGAAAATATGCCTGTCGCACAATCACTGCAAAATCACCAGCACATAGTTTATTTAAGCGCTGTAATCGGGCTGAGACCTCTTGCTCAGACACTGCAATTTTTAATTGCTGAGCGACCTTTTGCAAGAGCGCCCAACGCTGTGCATAGTTGAGGTAATCAAAATGCAGTTTAAAGTCAAAACGGCGTAATGCAGCTTGGTCTAAATCTTCAAAGCGATTCGTGGTACAGATCAATACGCCATTAAAGCCTTCCATCTGTACCAGGAACTCATTCACCTGCGAGATTTCCCAAGAACGTACTGCTTGTTGGCGATTTTGTAGCAAAGAGTCTACCTCATCGAGCAGCAATACCGCTTGTTGTTGCTCCGCTTCAGCAAAAGCTTTGGCAAGATTTTGCTCGACCTCACCGACCCAAGGGGATAATAAGTCTGAACCCCGTTTCACCAGTAAAGGTTGATCGATATATTCAGCTAACCAACGCGCAAATGCCGTTTTACCCGTTCCTGAAGGACCATATAAGCACAAACGTCCAAAACCATGTGCCGCAATACCCTGACTAATCTGTGCTAAATTGGCTTTGGTATGAATAAAGTCCAAATCATAAAATGCAGGTAACGCATGCGCATCATACTGTTTCAACACAGGATAACCCTGTGCTTTTAAGGTATTAGAGATCAATTGCGTCATACTCGGTTCTACAGCTAAATTGTTATTTTCAACTTTGGCTGAGCGGGCAACACGATAGGCACGGCGTAACACGGCAGGTGATAAATGCTCGACACTGGCCAAACGTGTTTGGTAATCCGCAGTTAAGTCATGATCACAATGTTGCTGAATCATCCGCATACGTTGTTTTTTCGGTGGAACCTGTACTTCAATCACCAAATCAAAACGGCGTATAAAAGCAGGATCCAGCTGTTCAGAGTTAGACACCCATAATGTGGGTGTTTGATTTTGCTCTAACATGCGGTTGACCCATGCCTTACGGCTTTGTGCAGTACTTTTCATCCCTGCGCCATTTTCAGTATCATTAAAAACATCTTCAACTTCATCAAACATCAATAATGCTGTTTGATCGTCAAAAATACTTTGTGCAGCCCGATAAGCACAAAGTCGTCCTGTCGCAGTAATCGCATCACCATCATCATCTTCATAGGCAATTTCATAAAGCGGCAACTGCAAATGTTGTGCAATCGCTTGGCATAACTGTGTCTTACCCGTACCCGAAGCACCATAAATAAAGATATTAATACCCAGCTGTTTGTGCTGTTGAGCATGTTGTAAATACGCCAGCAAGACAGCCAACTGTTCTGCCAAGTGTGGAAAATCATCCAAACTAAGCTCAGCAGTCGCACATCGATTAATGGTTCCTACAAATAGCTCCATCACATCATGTGTTTCAACCAATAGTTTGTCGACGAGCTGGTTGGACACTAAACTCAATTTATTGCGTAGATATTCACTATAATGTTGTTGCACACTCATCAAACCACTACGGTGTAAGCTGCCCTTATTGGACAATGCTTGTCGAATGGTATCAAAAGGAAGATCTAATATAATTGCTAATGCTTTCATTGCCTTAGCAGCAGTCAAACTACCGAGTGTATCGGCAACATCATCTAAGAGTTGCTCACTATTCAGCACAATTACAAAGCCTAAAATTAGACATTCATGCTGGTTTAACCCGAGTAAAGCCTGTAGGCGTTGTAAATTAAACTGCAATACTGGGTTTAAGCTAAAAACTTGCTGTGCATGTTGCTGTTCAATTTGTGCGTGTAACTGAGCCAACTCCTGATGAGCTTGCTCACTATTAAACTGCCCAGATAACAGCGCTTCAGAAAAACCTAAATGTTTTGCAATCCATGGGTGGTTAAAATTACTGTCGCAAATAAAATCGCGTGATCCGCCCAGTTCAGCCAAAATCCGCAAAGCCCACAATTTAACCAGCGGAGCAACGTCATCAAAATTGCTATTTGTCAGTGCATGACCTTGTTGTGTAAAAGGCTGCTCTAAAAGTTCATTCATATAGTCACATATCATAACCGCTGTGTAGGTACAGCTGGATTTCTGCCAAATACTGTACGCTTACACAGACATGGTGTATAGAATTTCAAATACTTTTTATCGATAAAAGTTCGAAAGAATAGGTTGTAGCAGCATTTATATATTTCTATCTATCTTAGAGACATACCATACATTGCGATGCTGTATCGCCAAACAAAAATGCTGCGTTATAGAAAACCAAGAGGATAGCGTTGCTTGAGTAGCATCATTTAAACCTCACAACGTTTAAAGATTGAAAATAGTCAACGGTATATGACCTTGTGCGTAATAAAAATCCGTCACACCCGACAAATGTACCGATAAACTTGATTCAGCAAGAGATCATACCCAGTATTTTTAAGTATATAGATCGACCGATAATCTATAAGCCATCTCGGCTAAAATCGCTGGCTATTTTAAAGACTCTGCCAACATTTGGCAATTTTTGTTTTCATCTTTGCATCGACTTCACGTGGAACAAGCTAAAGCTTAAAGTGAAAATAGTAGTGTCCCTACAACACGCGATCACTCAACAGATATGCCAAAACAAAATACCCTAAATGGATTCACACACATTTAGGGTATCTCTAAGCGATCTGCTATCTGGATGCTCTGTACCCTCAGCGACTCAAAACCTTGGCTAGCAAGGCCGATGTGCCACCACTTGGCGGGTTTTAATCCATCACAACGAATTAATCACTAAACGAATTAATCACTAAAGGTCACACGTGCAATGGCTTTTTTACCTGACTGAATAATTAAGGTACAGTTTTCTTTGACAGAGAAGCTTGCATCCACAACATTCCAATCAACTTTTACAGCGCCACGTGCCACAGCATCTTTGGCTTGTGCAGCATTCTTGGTTAGACCCGCACTACGTAAAATAGAGGCAATAAAGATTTCACCGCCAAAATCTGCACGTGAAATAGTGACTTCCGGTGTATCTTCAGGGACTTCCCCTTCGGTAATCACATTACCCGCACCTTTATGCGCATTGGCTGCCGCATCCGCGCCATGGAAACGTTCGACCAACTCTAGAGCCAAGATTTTTTTGATTTCTTGTGGATTACGACCAGCAGCTATCTCAGCCAACAAGCCATTAATTTCATCCATACTTTTAAAGCTCAAGAGTTCAAAATAACGTTCGATCAGGCTATCTGGCATAGACAGTACTTTTTGGTACATCGCACCTGGTGCATCAAAGACCCCAATATAGTTGCCCAAAGACTTAGACATTTTATTGACGCCATCAAGACCTTCTAGAATCGGCACGGTAATGCAGACTTGAGATTCTTGTCCATAACGGCTCTGTAAGGTACGCCCCATCAACAAGTTAAAGGTTTGGTCTGTACCACCCATTTCAACATCAGCTTCAAGTGCAATCGAGTCATAACCTTGTACCAAAGGATATAAAAACTCATGAATTGCGATTGGCTGGTGATTATTATAACGCTTGGTAAAATCATCGCGTTCTAACATCCGTGATACGGTTTGCTGACTCGCCAATTGGATCAAATCGGCAGCTGTACGTTGATTAAACCATTCCGAGTTAAAACGTACTTTGGTTTTCGCGGGGTCTAAAATTTTAAAGACTTGTTCTTGATAGGTTTGGGCATTGGCAAGTACTTGCTCTTTCGACAACGGTGGACGTGTCGCACTTTTACCAGTTGGATCGCCAATCATTGCGGTGTAATCACCAATTAAGAATGTCACTTCATGACCTAGATCTTGGAATGTTTTGAGTTTATTAATCAAAACAGTGTGACCAAAATGTAAGTCAGGAGCCGTAGGATCAAAACCCGCCTTAATCCGTAACGGGCGATTTTCCTTGAGTTTCTTTAATAAGTCTTCTTCGGAAATAATCTCATGAGTTCCTCGTTGAATGAGGGCGAGTTGTTCTTCGGGCGGTAGAAAATTTGACATCACAAATTCCAAACACATAATTAAGTTATACAATTTGTGGGATATACTAACACTTTTTCCGCATATTGCAGGCGACTATTGCGATGAGTGCAATCTATATTGGCGTAATGACGGGCACCAGCATGGATGGTGTCGACTTTGTCGCCGCTTCTTTTGATCCACTACAACTCCACGCAACCCTAAGTCTAGATTTCGATCCTGATCTACGGGATGAGCTGATGGCACTGACTTTACCTAGCGATAATGAAATTGACCGTATGGGCAAAGCTGATGTGGCTTTGGCACGCATGATTGGTCATGGCATCAATCAACTGATTACAGACAATCAATTAGATCGTAACCAGATCAAAGCCATTGCCTCACATGGCCAAACCATTCGGCATCGCCCAGAACATGGTTTTAGTCTACAAATCGGTGATCCCAACATCATTACTGAAATCACAGGTATTGCTGTCGTCTCAGACTTTAGACGGCGTGATTTAGCCGCAGGTGGTCAAGGTGCTCCGCTCGTTCCTGCTTTTCATCAAGCTTTATTCCAGCATCCAAACATCCATCGGGTGATTTTAAATCTCGGTGGCATCGCCAATGTCAGCCTACTCCCTGCAGGTGATGCCGATGCGGTTTATGGTTTTGATACCGGTCCTGCCAATATCCTCATGGATGCTTGGTGTCATCGTTATACCGGTCAAGCCTATGATGAAGATGGGCGCTGGGCATCTTATGGCCAACCGATTCGTCATTTATTAGAACGCTTACAAGAACACGAATTCTTTGCCAAAGAGCCTCCCAAAAGTACTGGGCGTGAAGACTTTAATTTGGAATGGCTCGATGAGCAAATTGCCGATTGGCGCAATGATGCTGAGTATGATGAATTAGAAGATCGCCCCGAAAATGTGCAAGCGACCTTATTGAAACTGACCACACGCGCGATTAAAAAAGCCATTTATCGCTCGCCCTTAGACACCGGTGAAGTCTATGTATGTGGCGGTGGTGCTTACAATGGTCAACTACTGGAACAACTGCGTTGGCGCTTACGCAAACACAATTGGAGCGTCCAAACGACTCAAGCCTTAGGCTTGTCACCAACTTGGGTGGAAGCCACGGCTTTTGCTTGGCTTGCGATGCGTTTTTGTCAGCAACAAAGTGGTAATTTAGCCGCGGTAACAGGTGCAGTAGGTCCTCGGATTTTAGGTACTATAACCAAACCTTAATGCCTGACTGACCTTAGGTCTGTACGCACCTTAACCTTAAATAGGGACTCACTTGAGCCTCATACTCAATAGACATCCTGTGTTGGTGAGACAAACCCGCACAGGATTGATCTACAGACGGCGAAGCCATTTACCATACACCTAAAAAACACTTATAAACAAATTCTTATAAACAAACACTTATAAGCCATCATCTAGCTTATGCTTAAAGCGACTACACGACAGAAATATCCGAACTCAGTAATTCTGCCAAAGCATGGTCAATAAATGCAGTATCGACAGGATTTATTCCACTGCCAGCAAAATGCCCCCAAACACCTGGAATCACTTGTAAGCTTGCATTGGGCATAAAGGACACCTCATAGATTTCATCTTCTACAGGAAAATATAAATCACGTTCCGCAGGCATCACCACAGCTTGTGCCTGAATAGCCGCCAAAGCTGCCTGATGGTCACCATTAAAACCGGGTGTATCACCAATATCCCCATGCCACCAAGTATCCAGCATGCAAAGCAAATTATTGGCATCTCGCTGATCTAAAAAGAAACCATCCCAAAAACGGATAATAAAATCTTCTAAACTGCTATACCCCAACTTACGATATAAACGTTTCCAATAAAATGCCTGACTAAAACCCCAACTGGCATAAACACGTGCCGCGGCACGTAAACCATTGGCTGGTTGCCTTTGATAATGCCCATTGGCAAAAGCTACATCGGTGGTAATGGCTGCCCGCACTGCATCTAAGAACACCTTATTATGTTCACTAGTCCGGGCTGAACCACAAAAAGCAAATATTTTGGGCACCATTTCAGGGTAGCTTAATGCCCATTGAAAACATTGTGCTGCTGCCATTGACCAGCCAACCACGGCTTTTAACTGACGAATACCAAATTTTTCTGTAATCAATTTATGCTGTGCACGAATTTGATCTAGATAACTGATACGTGGAAAATAAGGACCATTATAAGGTGCTGCAGTATTGGATGGTGAAGAAGACAGTCCATTGCCCAACATATTCGGCACAATAATAAAATACTCATGAGGGTTTAAAGCTTTATCTGCTCCGATTAACCATTCATTTTCCCAATGTCGCCCCGAAAACCAGGTTGGATAAACGATGGCATTGGAACGCGCTTCATTCAATGTGCCATAACATTGATAAGCCAATACAGCCTGTGTCAAGGTTGCACCGTGCTGTAGTTCAAAATCACCTAATGCAAAAATATGATGATGATCTGACATCGTTCACTCCTTAGATATCGCTATTTTTATGTCTTTGTTGAATATCTTTTTAATGTCTTGTTTTTGAATGTCTTGTTTTGAATATTTTGTTTTTGAATGTCTTGTTTAATGTCTTTTGCTAGTCTAAGTTTTCATGTGCTTCTACTTGACCACCACGATACTGCAATGAAATGTTTTGTATGTCTGGAAAACGCAGCATAAAACGAGCAATCACCGGTTCAATCTGGGTACGTATGCAACGAACCACATGGCGCGCACCATAACGTTGATCATACTCATCGGCTAGATAATCCAGCACAGCTTCATGTAATTGCACAGTAACATTGTATTTAGATAACCGCTGATTCAGTTTTTCGATCTCAATTAAAATAAGATTTTTTAAATCATGGCGACTGATCCGATTATAATAAACGGTACGGTCTATTCGATTTAAAAACTCAGGGTCAAAACGTTTACGTAGCGCTTGTTTCACCAAATGGTATTCATAACCATCGCGCTGACGAAACCAATATTGTGGTCGCAATAAAAACTTAGACCACTGTTCTTGTAAAATAGCAGCACCAACATTACTGGTCATAAAAATCAGGCAATTTCGAAAATCAATAGTTTTCACCCCAGATGCTACGGTCAATCGACCATTGTCAAATATATTCAATAAACAACGAATCACCTCCTGACTGGCTTTTTCTAACTCATCAAATAATACGATACCGGGTTTACTATAACTGCCTTGTATTGCCTCGATATCAAATAAAGTGGTCGCTTCTTTACTGCCAACATAACCTGGTGGCGCGCCACTCAGCGCAGCCACATAATGCTCTTGTGCCAAAGTATTCATATCTATTCGACAGTAAGCATCGGCATGACCATGTATAGCCTCGCTGAGTAAACGTACAGTTTCAGTTTTCCCCACACCGGTACTGCCCAGTAATAGCATCACCGCCAAAGGTTTATTGGGCGCATTAAAATCTGCTTTCACTAAATATAATAATTGCTCAAATTGTTGTAATACTTGCGCTTGCCCCACAATGCGATGTTTTAAAAATTGCATCACGGCTTCGGGTTCAAAAACAAAACGTGATGCGCAATGCGGGCTTGATGTTGCCTGTTGTTGGCTTGTAGACTGTTGTGCGGCAAGCTGTTGTAAATTAGATTCTAATCGATCACTGGCATAGGTCATTCGACTCTCCCTAGTTTCAATTATTTTATCTGGCGCAATGCTTTCTTGACACGATCATCAGCGCTTCACCGCTCTTGTAATTTACCTTCATGCGGTAAATTCCCGACCGGGCATTCAGCAACACCAACATGGCTACGGGTAAACTGTTCCACATTTTCTTGGGCTTTTTTCGCATCCAACACCCAGTTTCGATAAAAATCGAATGGACAATCTGCCACACCTTTGTCACCATCGCCATCGTTATATACTGCGGTATAACCGCGATGTAGTAGTTTAAATAAATGATTTTGCGACTGCCCGTATTGACGTGCATCGCGGATTTCCGGCACTGATAACTGCGCGTATTGAATACCATTTTCCTCGGTACCACATTCACCCAAAGTACGACCATCAAAACCAATAATGGCAGAGTGACCAAAATAGCTATACACACCATCAAAGCCAGTGCCATTGGCAACCGCAACATAGACATTATTGGCCCATGCCATCGATTTAGAAATAAGTACTTGCTGTTCGCAGGCTGGGTACATATAGCCCTGACAACGGATAATCAATTCGGCACCTTTCATGGCACAGTCACGCCAGATTTCTGGATAGTTGCCATCGTCACAAATAATTAAAGAGATTTTTAAACCTTTGGGTCCTTCGGTCACATAGGTGGTATCCCCCGGGCACCAACCTTCAATGGGGCACCATGGGATGATTTTGCGATATTTCTGTACAATATCACCTTGATCATTGATTAAAATCAAAGTGTTATACGGCGATTTATGTGGGTGTTGCTCGTGCTGTTCACCAGTAATGGAAAATACCCCCCATACTTTTGCTTCACGACAGGCTTGGGAAAAAATTGTGGTTTCGTCACCGGGTACCGTTGCTGCTGTGGCATACATTTCATCACGATCATACATAATGCCCATTGTGCTATATTCAGGAAAAATCACCAGATCCATTCCGGGTAAACCCGTTTTCATGCCCTGAATCATTGCTGCTATATTTTTTGCGTTATCGAGTACTTGCTCACGACTATGTAAACGAGGAATCTTATAGTTTACTACCGCTACCCCAACGCAATTGGGGCTACTGGAAATATCACCATGTCTCATATCTCTGTCCTTATATGACGCTATTCGATTTATAATAGGTTTTATTCAATAATAGGTTTTATTAAATAATCATTTTGATTAACAATAGCTTTGATTAACTATCTACTGCAGTTCAATACGGCTTAAATTCATAAATAGCACAACAGCGATAGCCTTTTTATATTGCAAAGACAATCTACAAACATAATCAAATGCTTTAGAGTATTTTAAAATACGAAAAATGACGTATAACATATAAAACGCGAACAGCAAATTAAACTATTCAATGCTCTTAAAGCCAGATATAATGCAAAAAAACAATATTTAATCGCATTTGACTCTTAATAGTATATCGGCGATTCATAGCATAGCGGCGATATAAATACGGAATAGACACTGAATAAACACAGCATAACGGAGGCTCAATACGCTATAAATAATTTATATATTTAACATAAAAACAAGAACTTATACATAAAATTTCTTTTTAAAAAATGATTTTAAGCCCGCAACAAAACCGTTATTTAATATCATATTTTAGCGTTATATTTTTATGGATCAGTGCTTTATTTTTATATTATTAGTCTAGCACTATAATAAGGATAACCAATATGAAATCACAGTATGACTTTAATGTAAAAAATAAAACAAATAAATATTCTATTATATTGTTGGGTTCACAGTACAGTAGTCATTTAATCGACTTAAAACATTATTTAGTGGCACAACAACAGCCTGTAATTTTGATTTTAAGCCTGTGCTCAGCGATACAATATCTAGATAAGATTCGCCATCCGATACTGTTGCTGGTCGATGACTTACATCCAGTCTGTAATGTCTTTGAGGTTTTTATCCACCTCAGACATAATTCTCACTTTACTTTGGCGCACAGTATTTTACTCACACCACAGCAACAACCCGATTATCTCTACCAAGCATTTATGGCGGGTTATGATGACTATATTGCCATCCCCTATAATGTACAACATGCTTATTTGCGCATCATGACTCATCTTTATCGACAGCAACAACAACTACAATATTATGATATTCAACAATACTGTCCGCAACTGACTCCACGTGAAACCGAAGTCATGCACTGGCTCATGCGAGGTCAGAGCAATAAAAATATTGCCAATAGGCTGTGCTGTAGCCCAAGAACTATCAATAAGCATTTGGAACATATCTTTCGTAAACTATCCGTCGCAACTCGCACCGCAGCCGTTGCCTATATTAATCAATATCATTGGCGCAAAAAAAATCCTCAACTGCTCTTTGAGGATTTTGATCAGCAACAACAAGTCTAGCGCATTGGATGGCTGTCTGGTCTTATATCTGTTGCAATACAGACATGTGGGGATTAGATCGAAAAAGATGAACCGCAACCACAGGTTGTCGTTGCATTCGGGTTATCAATAATAAAACGCGACCCTTCTAAACCTTCAACATAATCTACTTTAGAACCAACCAAATACTGATAACTTAAGGAATCTACCAACATGGCGACATCACCATTTTCAAATTTGGCATCGTCTTCATTAATACTTTCAGCAAAATTAAAACCATAGGAGAAACCAGAACAACCACCACCTGTCACATATACACGTAACATGAGATCTGGATTACCCTCGCTTTCACGCAATTGACGCACCTTATTTGCTGCTTTATCTGTAATTTCAAGGGCTTGGGCATTCATGATAGATTATTCCTCAGAGCGATGATGCAAGTAAAATAACATCTGGCGTAGTATACCATAGTCATTATATGGGCTGTCACTGCTGTTTAAAGATCGAATGTTATAAAATTTACACATAATTTTGCTGACCCAATCGGAATCCTTTACTATAGGCGCTTTGTTTCGCAGCGATTGATTGTTAGCTTATGATCCAGTTAGAACAACTTTGTTTACGCCGTGGTGGACGGATTCTCTTTCAAAATGCCTCCATGCAACTTCACCCTGGTTGGAAAATTGGTCTAACTGGCGTCAATGGTGCTGGGAAATCGACCTTATTTTCTGCCTTGCTGGGTCAGATGGAATCTGATCATGGTCAATTGACACGTCCCCATACTTGGACAGTTGCTCACATGGCGCAAGAAATCAAAGCCTTAAATATGAAAGCCATCGATTTCGTGCTCTCTGGTGATGAAGAATATTGGCAAATTCAGCATGAGCTTGCTCATCCAGATCAGTTAGATGACCATCAACTGGCTGAACGTTATAGTCGCTTTGATGAAATCAACGGCTATTCTGCACCTGCTAAAGCATCGCAATTGATGGCGGGTTTAGGCTTTCAAGACTTCCAATCTGAACTCGATGTGGCTAGTTTTTCTGGTGGTTGGCGTATGCGTCTCAATTTGGCACGTACCCTGATGAGTCGCTCAGATTTATTATTACTCGATGAGCCCACCAACCACTTAGACTTAGATGCTATTTTATGGTTAGAAGACTGGCTAAAAGCCTATGCGGGAACATTGGTGCTGATTTCCCATGACCGTGATTTTTTGGATGCCATCACCGATCATATTTTGCATATCGAAAACCAAGAATTGATACTCTACACTGGTAACTATTCAAGCTTTGAAAAAACCCGTGCAGAACGTTTAGCCCAACAACAACAAGCTTTTGAAAAGCAGCAAGAAACGCGCGCGCATTTACAAAAATTTATCGATCGCTTTAAAGCCAAAGCAACCAAAGCACGCCAAGCGCAAAGCCGGATTAAACAGCTGGAACGCATGCAGGAACTGGCACCAGCACATATCGATACGCCTTTTACCTTTAGTTTCCGTGAACCCAGTAAAATGAGTTCGCCTTTGCTCACGCTAGAACATGCCGATATTGGCTATGAAAATCGTATCATTGCCAAAAATATCAATCTACAAATTACCCCCAATAGCCGTATCGGTTTATTGGGTATGAATGGTGCGGGGAAATCCACCCTGATCAAATCACTGGTTGGCGACTTAGCATTACATCATGGCTTACGTAAAGCCTCAGAACTGTTGAATATCGGCTATTTTGCTCAGCATCAAATGGATGCTTTAGATGGTGATGCCAGCCCTATGCTACAACTGGCACGACTCGCCGATAAAAAAATCAGTGAAGCGACACTGCGTTCATTCTTGGGAAGTTTTGGCTTTAGTGGCGAACGCATGGATACACGCTGTGAAAACTTTTCGGGTGGTGAACGAGCACGTTTAGCCTTGGCTTTAATTGTTTGGCAACGCCCTAATGTATTGATTCTAGACGAACCAACCAACCATTTAGACTTAGACATGCGCCATGCACTGACCATGGCTTTACAAGAATTTGAAGGTGCGGTGGTATTGGTATCGCACGAACGGCAGTTAATCGCCAGTGTCTGTGACGATCTGATTTTGGTTCACCAAGGGCAATGTCAAAACTTTGATGGTGATTTACAAGATTATGCGCAGTGGTTACGCCAAGCACGTGCGCAACAAAGTAAAAAAGCTGTAGATCCGGTAGACAACAATACAGAAGCTGCAAACCCTAAAAAACCAGCAGCATCCCAAGCAAAGCCATCAAGTAGTGCAAATACAACCGCTACCAATACGGCAAAACTCGATAAAGAAGCACAGCGTAAAGCAGCAGCACGACGCCGTGAACAAAGCCGCCCGATCCGTAAAGAGATTGAAAAGCTAGAAGCTAAAATTGAGAAGCTGCACAATGCTTTGGCTGACCTTGAAATTAAACTTGCTGATAGCAGTATTTACGATGCGCAGCGTAAAGCTGAGTTATTGCTCATTATGGAAAAGCAAAACCAGTTGAAAGCCGACTTAGCCCAAGCTGAAGAGCAATTATTAGAGCATATGATGGCACTTGAAGAACTGGAAAGTAGTTTTGATTGAGCTCGCTTATCTGACATAAACGCTTATTGCATCACTCATACCATACATAGAAGCCACCTGCACATGTCGGTGGCTTTTTTACATCATAAATATGCAGTAAAAAAATATGCAGTAAAACTTAATTTTTCAGCGCATATATTTAGGTCAGATTCAACCATTCAATAACAGATAACGCTAATGTTCATTAACATTTTCAATATAAACATGGCGTTGACTACAGTTTTTTTAGATTGTATGGTTAAAAAATCTTAATAAAAACAGTTGATCTCTTCCTCATAGACTTTCAGTCATCCTACAACATTCCATCACGCCCCCACTTGGGACATGATCAATCGGGGATCATTATTCTTGAGAAAACTATCGTTATGGCATCAAAATTTAGCCAAGCTACTGACACGGTTTTATTATAAAAGAATCGATGTACAAGGCACAAAATCAGCTAAACCCACCTTGTTTCTCGCCAGTCATCGTAATGGTGCAACCGATGGGCAAATTTACGTGTGGGCATTAGACGAGACGCCCTCGCTCATTTCCATACAAATGCTACGTAAATGGTTTCTACGCCTACTTTTTGATGGCATCCCGGTGGTGCGTCCCAAAGATGTTGCGCGTTATGGTATCTCGCCACAAGCCGTGGCATCTCCGATCCAACAAGCCATTACACAAATTGCTCAAGGTGGTTCATTGTGCTTAATGCCTGAGGGCAGTAGTGAATGGCAGCATCAAGCCTTGCCCTATAAAACAGGTATGGCACAAATCGTACAACAGTTAAAACAGCAACAAATCGACTTTGAGGTCCAATGTCTGGGGCTGTTTTATAGTCGCCCAGATGGGTTTAAAAGCCGTGTATCAATCGTGTTTGGCACTGCATTTTATCCACAAAGCAATGATATTGAACAAATTCAGCAAGAATTATCAACCGCCTTAAAAGAGGTTTCAGTACATTGTCAATCTATTGCCCACTTTAACCAAACTCAAGCATTGGCTTGGCAGCACTGTCAGTCACAAGATAGCGACTATGGTCAGGCATTTTTAGCCGCTCAACAGCAGACATTATTGGACCCGCCTGCAAGCCTTATTCAACCGCATGTCTGGCTACATCAACGCCTCATCCAACTCTTTTTTATCGTGGCTTTTTTTCCAACTGTTGTGGTGGCACGACTGGCGCAAAAAGCATCTGATGGTCGCAATAATGTCACCTTCTTTCGACTGCTGGGTGGCTTTTATGGCAGTCTTTTCACGCTATTGTATTGGGCAATACTGTGTTATTTCACACCCATACTGGCAATTTTCATCATCATCGTTGGTCATTTAGCGTGGTATTACTATCCTGAACCCACACCGATCAATCTATCTGCAGACCTTGGACGCTAAATGAATACATATATTGCTCGGTTATTTTTAGCAATCGTTTTGCTGTTGCTCATTCTTGCTGGTATCGCCATTAGCCAAGTAGGTCAAATCAAAGATCAATTCTCCTTGATCGCTGTCAGTATCTTATGGTTATGCAGTACTTGGCTCGCAATCAAAAAACCACAACATGCCAATCTAGGCGTGTTACTTTTTTTACTGTCTTGGGCAGTTTTTCCCTTATTGTCATTCATTGCCCAGTACATTTTAGGTTGGTCTGCCGATCCCTTATTGCTCCAAATTGATCAAATGCTCTGGCAAGGTCATACCCTTGCCGCCTATTTTCAGTATGAACAACACCCCGTTTGGGCTGATGTCATTTCGGCATGTTACTTTTTCTTCTATTTGCTGATTGTTGCGAGTGTTATTTATTATGCACTGCAACGCAAAACTCAGGCAGGGAAAAGCTTTTTTAATGGCTTAATCACACTGTATAGCATTGGTTTTATAGGCTATCTGCTATTTCCTGCGGCAGGTCCTGCTTTTACCATTTTGCCTCAGCATGGTGGCGGTGGTGTGATCAGCCAATGGGTGACTGCCACAGTCAATCAAGGGGTGACCGGTATGGACGTCTTCCCCAGTCTACACACCGCTATCTCAATTTTTATTGTTGGTTTTCTCATACAAACGGGGCATCGTAAAATCGGTATTGCTCTCATCCCTATCGTCACAGGCACAGTCTTTGCCACCATCTTTTTGCGCTATCACTATGGAGTCGACATTCTCTTTGGTTTAGCACTCAGCGCAATACAACTCAAAATCAGCCAACGTCAATTACAAGCGCCTTCTAGCAATGGATCAACATAGGTTTTACATACATGAAAAATAATATATTACCATCACTCGATGAAGCCCAGCATCTGGATATCCAAGCTGTAGGCGGTAAAGCAATGGGGCTGATACGCTCGCACCAAGCTGGATTAGCAGTACCAGAAGCTTTTATTGTTCCAACTAACATTTACCAAGCATGGCTTGCCCCCTTTAAAACAGCGATTGCACAATACGAACAACAGCATAATGCCAATGAAAAAAGCCAAAAGATTCGGGCATTGCTGCAACAACAAGCCCTCAGCCCCGAACTGATACAAGCACTGCAACAATTACAACAAGATAACCCTGACACCTATTTTGCAGTACGCTCTTCAGGCAGTGCTGAAGATTTACCGGGTGCAGCATTTGCTGGTTTGCACGATACGCTTTTAAATGTCCATGGCGTAGCAGCCTTGCAACAAGCGGTTTTACAATGTTGGTTATCCCTCTGGAACCCTGAAGTTATTATCTATCGCGAGCGTTTAGGTGTTCCAGACCACGCTGCTGCAATGGCTATTGTGATCCAAAAAATGGTCAATGTTGGTCCACAGGATGCTGCCGGCGTTGCTTTTTCAATTGATCCAGTCGGTGAAGACATTGAAAATGTGCTCATCAATGCTGCATTTGGTTTAGGTGAAACGGTTGTTGCCGGCGAAGCAGAAGTCGACGAATTTCGAATAAATGCACAAGGTGCAATTGATAGCCAGCATATTGCACAAAAAACCCATGCCCTAGTACGTGCAGCAAGCGGCAGTACGCTGCTCGAATTACCCATTACACAACAACAGCAGCCCGCTTTAAATGCTCAACAAGCCAAGCAAGTCGCAGAATTAGCCCGTTTAGCCGAACAACATGCGACGTTTCCACAAGATATTGAATGGGCTTTTGAAGGAGATCAGCTCTACCTCCTACAGTCTCGCGCAGTGACACGCTTTGCGCCACGCTGGACCCGTGATGAATCCGCAGAACGTTTTCCCAATCCAGTCACGCCTTTAACTTGGCAACTCTGTGAGGATGGTTTTCATCAGTCACTCAACTACTCTTTCCAATTGATGGGACTGCCTCCTTTTCATGACAAATGGTTTGTGCTCAAAGACAACTATGTTTATGGCAACCAAAATGCCGTGCGTGTCTACGCAGGGCGTATGCCAATCGCATCGTTAAATAGTACAGAAAAATTAGCTGCTTTTATTGAATCAGGTGGTTTATGGCAATTTACCTGGATCAGTGAACTTCCAACACGCTGGATGAATGACCTCGATAGCTATTTACTGGCCATTGGTCGCTTGAACGATATCGATTATCAGCATAAATCTATCACAGAATGTTGGGAAATTTTGCAGCAGATCAATACCCTTGGAACGGCTTATTTCTTACCCAATATTGCTATTTCTTTAACCCAAAGCTTGCTCTATCAAACCTTACGCAAAGTACTTGAACAGTTTATTCCCAGCCAAGCCCAACAGGTTTTTGATCAACTCATCGCGACCACAGAAACCAAAACTGCCTTGGTCAATCAAGCCATGTGGGAGTTATCTCGTCTATTACGCCAACATGATGAGTTATATACACGTAGCTTTGAGAATACCCAACAACTGCAAGATGCACTGCGAGACTATCCAAAATTGGCAAAAAAATTCCAGCAATTTCTTGCCCAGCATGGTCACCGTGAGGTGGACTTCGATGCCTATCATGCAACGTGGTTAGAAGCGCCGCATCTCGTTTTTTCTCAAATCCAATTGATGGCAAAACAACAAGAAGATCATCACACCGTCAGCTATTGGCAAAAACGCGATCAAATGCTGGCGACGGAACTTGAGATTCTTAAAGCGGTGCCAGAGACTTTTCGATTTTTCTTGCAAGAACTGATTCGCTTAGTTCGTACATATACTGCACTTGATGACATTGAGCATTACCACACCACACGTTTAAATATTCCCTTTCGCCGTGCAGCGCATGAAATTGGTAAACGTTTGGTCAACTATGGTGCCTTAGATGATGCTTGGGATGTATTTTTTATTCCACCAGACACATTGGGTGAGGCAATTGCATCACAAGACTTTAGCGATATTCGCCACCTTGCTGCCACAGAAAAAGCACGCTACCAACATGCGCAACAACATCCTGCTGCATGGGTATATGGCGAAGAAAATATCATCACTACCGACCATAGCGGCGAACGGCAAGGTTTAGCAGGCAGCTCAGGGCAAGCTGAAGGTGAGGTTTTTGTGATTACTGATCCCAATCAATTTGTTCATTTTCCCAGTGGTGCTATCTTAGTTGCCAAAACCACCAACCCAGCTTGGACACCACTATTTTACCAAGCCAAAGCCGTGATTACAGAAAGCGGTGGACCACTATCACATGGTGCTGTGACTGCACGAGAATTGGGTATTCCTGCCGTGATGAGTATTCGAGATGCCTGTAGCTGGTTACAATCAGGTGACCATGTCATCGTCGATGGACAAAAAGGTACTGTGCGACGCTGTGAGTCAACATAATCACAGCATCAGCAAAAATCACAAATATGCAGCAAGTGGTGATACATCATGTCGCTTGCTGTTCTTCTAGCTGTTCTTCTAACTGTTCTTCTAATAGCATATAGATCATGTCTATTTCAGGACAAGCATAGCCCAATTGAGTTAAAGCGGCGCTAATCTGCCCACGGTGATGCGTCGCATGGTGAAAAACATGTAGTAATGTGGCTTGATAAGGCAAAGAGAGCAACTGCCCTGCACAACTACGATAATGCAATTGCTCAGGGAGGGTTTCTTCATCCAATGTTGCCAACCACTTTAACCAAGATGCTGCACCAGTTTCTAATGCTCTTAATAATTGCTGTCGATCAGGTTGAATGATCTGATCTAATTTTAATGACGCAGTGTTTTCACCTTGAAAACGCGGGAACCATAAATGATGCTCACCCAACAATACATGATTTAAGGTGGCGAAAATACTTTTAAAAAATAAACCACAGTCTGCAAAAAAATCCTGATCAGAAATTTGACTTAAGTGTTTATTTAAATTCTGAGTTGCCCAAATATTGTAACGCGCTAAAATTTCAAAATTTTTTAAATTCATTAACCACCCCGAAATTCTGCTCCAAAACGCTTTTAAATTTATAATTTTAAATTCAAAAACTCGCTTGTTGATAACACATAAGTTATCCACACCTTACTTTTAAATTTATTTACTCAAACTTTGAATTTAAAAGTAGCTGCGTTATTTAAATTCAAATATAGTAAGCGCAAAATAAATTCAAAAATAAAAAACCGCAACACGCTATCTTATCCACAATACAAATACAGCGATACGTTAAAAATAGCAACTTAATCGCTTGATCATCACTTAAACAGTAGCAGCGAAAGATATAAAATTCTTATTGTTATATTTTAAATTTAAAAAATAGTTAGCCTATAAATCTGCCATAACCCACTATGATTACGCCACTTTTCTTCGACCAATATACGATCTTGTGCATCTCTTAAACGAACCAAACAATGATGAAAATCATCACTAAACTCAAATTCCTCAGCAACAATATCGAGTTTCTGTGGACGCCACATAGCATTTTCTACCGCATGTTGAATCTGGTTATAGCGATTAATACAGCTTTCATCGATGCCGGATGCTTGATAATGAATCAATAAATCTTCAGCCTCGTACTGTTGTAATTGTTGTACATTACCCAAATAATAGGCATTTACCCAAGCATCCCGACCTTGCTCAAAACTAAAATTCATTGTCACATCCTCTTTTTATCGTTGTACAATAAACAGTCTCCCATCAACTTAAAGCAATCCGTTGACAAGTAGATTGCAAGACACTAAATCGCTATCAAAGCGCATTCCATTTGCCACAACAACCGTTAAATTACTTCATAAAGCATTTGAATTTACTTAAATATTAGCTTGTTTTGCAGCCCTTCCAACAGCAATCATCTGTCACAGAATAAGCTTTAAGCCCATAAATTGTCGACAAAAAAGTCGACAAAAAAATACACGCCAATTGGCGTGTATTTTACAAAATGCTTAGCTGATATCTATATCAACGTCAATATCTATATCAACGTCAATTAAGCATCAATATCTGCATTCAATGCATTTTCCTCAATGAAAGCCCGACGTGGTTCGACATCATCGCCCATCAAGCAGGAGAACATGCGATCTGCTTCAATGGCATCATCAATGGTGACTTGCAGCATATTACGGTTTTCAGGATCCATCGTGGTCTCCCAAAGCTGCTCAGCATTCATCTCTCCCAAACCTTTATAACGCTGAATCATCATGCCACGACGTGAGTCAGACAAGACTTGATTCCAAACTTGGTGGAAGTTTTCTACTGCAATTTTGCGCTCACCTTTTTGTAGATATGCACCGTCTTCCAATAGCGTAAACCAGCTTTTGGCATTTTGTAGCAAACGCTTATACTCATTGGATGCCAATAACCCCGCATCCAATAAATAATGCTGTGGCAAGTTGTGGACATAAATGGTCATACGTGGCCAATAATGTGCTGACTTTTCACCGCTACTGCTCTCTTTTTCAAAACGCTCCAAACTGACCTCAGGGCGTAAGCTTGGCTGTGAGGTGAGCATCAAGGCCGCCAGTTGTTCAGCCCATTGCTGTACATATGCAGCATCTTGGGTTTGATCCAATTTAAATGCCTCTACAGCCAACAAGGCATCTAATAAACTTGCTGGATAACGTAGCGTTAAGCGGGTTAAGCTTTTCTGCGAGACTTGATAATCTGCAATCACTGCCGCCAAACGATCCCCACGAATCGCAGGCGCCTCAGCACTAATATGCAAAGACAATTCATCAAGTGCATTGGAGATTAGATAACTTTCTAAAGCATCATTATCTTTGAGGTATTGCTCTTGTTTACCTTTTTTCAGCTTATACAAAGGTGGTTGCGCAATATAAATATGACCACGTTCCACCAACTCCGGCATTTGACGGAAGAAGAATGTGAGTAACAAAGTCCGAATATGTGAACCATCCACATCCGCATCGGTCATGATAATAATTTTATGATAACGTAATTTGTCAGGGTTATATTCTTCACGCCCAATACCACAGCCCAAGGCTGTAATCAGTGTGCCCACCTCAGCAGATGAAATCATCTTGTCAAAGCGTGCCCGTTCTACGTTTAAAATCTTACCCTTCAAAGGCAAGATGGCTTGCATTTTACGATTACGCCCTTGTTTGGCTGAACCACCCGCCGAGTCACCCTCGACAAGATATAATTCAGATAACGCAGGATCTTTTTCTTGGCAATCTGCCAATTTACCAGGTAAACCAGCGATATCCAGTGCACTCTTACGACGTGTCATTTCACGCGCTTTACGTGCAGCATCACGTGCACGTGCAGCATCCACGATTTTACCTGCAATCGCTTTAGCCGCTGTAGGATTCTCTAAGAGGTACTCAGAGAAGGCCTTATTCATGGCTTGCTCTACCACGGGTTTGACTTCACTCGAAACCAACTTTTCTTTGGTTTGTGATGAGAACTTCGGATCAGGAACTTTGACCGAAATAATCGCGGTCAAACCTTCTCGTGCATCATCCCCAGTAACGTTCACTTTTTCTTTTTTGAGAATATTTTCATTCTCAAGATATTGATTTAGACCACGTGTTAAAGCCGCTCGGAAACCAGCTAAATGTGAACCACCATCCTTTTGAGGAATGTTGTTGGTAAAACAACGCACATTTTCTTGATACGTATCATTCCATTGCAACGCAACTTCTACAGCAATACCATTTTCTGAATCTGTGGTGAAATGAAAAATATCATTCAGGTTATTTTTACCCTGATTGATGTATTTTACAAATTCCGATAGACCACCAGCATAGTCATAAACATGTTCTAAATCAACACGTTCATCTCTTAAAACAATTTTTACACCAGCATTCAAAAAGGACAATTCACGCAAGCGACGCGCTAAAATATCTACATTAAAAATTGTTTGACTAAAAGTATCAGCACTTGGCCAGAAACGAACGACTGTACCAGTGAGTGCCGTCTCACCGATCACTTTTAAACGTTCTTGTGGATCACCATGGCGATATTCTTGTTGATGAATCTTACCAGCACGATAAATAGTTAATTCTAATTTACTTGAAAGCGCATTAACAACAGAAACACCGACACCATGTAAACCACCCGATACCTTATAACTGTTGTCATCAAATTTTCCCCCCGCATGCAAGATCGTAAGGATCACTTCTGCAGCAGATACTCCCTCTTCAGGATGAATATCTGTGGGAATACCACGACCGTTATCCGACACACTGACAGATTCATCTTGATGAATCGTCACAACAATCTCATTACAGTGTCCAGCTAATGCTTCATCAATGGCGTTGTCGACAACCTCAAATACCATGTGGTGTAAACCAGTACCGTCATCCGTATCACCAATATACATTCCAGGACGCTTACGTACTGCGTCTAGACCACGTAATACTTTGATACTAGAGGAATCATAAGTTTTTTCATTGGTCTGTTCTGATTGAGAAGCGATTTGATCTTCTGAACTCATGGTTTCTCCCTAGTGAAAATAATGGGCCTAAACCCCCAAATACTAAAAGCGTCATTCATACAGCAATAACTTGTCCAGACTCTACCTTGTATTGCCGATAAGCAATAGGAGAGTTCTGGAAATGATTATGGATAAAATCTTGGTCCAAGGTGGTCATAAAAACTTGACTTCCCAATTGGCTCAATCGCGCAATCAATCGCTGTTGCGCAGCCAAATCTAATTCTGCGGTCACATCATCCAATAATACCACAGTTTCCCTATTACAAGCATGTAACATAGCGATCTGTGAGAGCTTTAATGCCATAATCAACAATTTCTTCTGACCACGCGATAGCACTTGTGCGACATCACCATGTACCGTCTTCAAACGTAAATCTGCTCGATGTGGTCCATATTCGGTATAACGTCGATCCAAATCGCGTTGATGATGTTGCGTCAAATCCTGCAATAAGCCATGTTCCACATGAAACCCAGCCTGATATTCAAGCTCAATTTCTAGATCAGGCAATAATGCAGCCAAATCTTCAACCAAATAACATTTCCATTCAGCCAACATTGCCAAACGTTGTTGATGTAATTGCTCGCCATAATGGCTTAGCATCTGATTCCATGCACTCAAGTCTTGTAAACTCAACTGTCTAGAACGCTTTAATAAACTATTTCTTTGTTTTAAGGCACGTGAATAGTGTTGCCAATTTTGATAAAAACCAGGTTCCACATGAAACATCAGCCAATCCAACAACTGTCTTCGTGCTTTGGCACCATGATCAATAATATCGGTACTGAGTGGATCTAATAATTGTAAAGGTAGAATTTTTGCCAACTGTCCTTGTGTGGCAATGCTGTCACCATTAACCTTGATGACTTGCTCACCTGATAAATTTTTTTTTAAACCAATTTTTTCATATGCGGATTGCGCAAAAATCAATGCGTCTTGGCATTGGTACTGAATATAGTGCTTAGCAATATGGGTACGAAAAGATCGACCAGTGGCTAAAATATGCAATGCTTCTAGTATCGACGTTTTACCCGAACCATTGGCGCCATAAAAAATATTAAACGGTTGCAAATCTTGTAATGCAACCGTCGTTAGATTTCTTACACGCTGTATATTTAAACGCGTAATATGCATAAATACGACATCTTAAAAAATGACAGGAATAACGCGAGATATCGCAACTTTTTCAAGCTTAAACACGCATTGGCATAACCACATAGGTTTGATCGCTATGTGTTGGATCCTGTACCAAAACAGATTGCGTCGCCTCAGTCATAATCATGGTGAGATCATCACCATCTAAAACATTCAGCACATCTAAAATATATTGCGCATTAAAAGACATTTCGAGGCTGGCATTGCTGTATTGAATCGCCAAGTCTTCAATTGCTTCATCTTGCTCTGGGTTATTTGCACGCAACTGTAAGCTGTCTGGATTAAAATGCAAAAATACGCCGCGAAGTTTTTCATTACTTAAAATCGAAACCCGTTGTAGGGATTGCTTAAAAACGTCATGTGCAATCACTGCCTGTTTATCACCGCCACGTGGAATAACACGACGATAATCAGGGAATTTACCATCAATTAATTTAGTACTAAAACGTACTTGAATACCACCCTGTTCTTTTTCACGATTGGCAATATTAATGGTTACGTTCAACAGCTCACGACCAATCATGAGATTGAGTTGATGATCTTCTGTACTCAATAAGCGCTGTAACTCTCCCACAGCTTTACGTGGAACAATAGCTTGCATTAATTGGGCGGTGTCAGATTGTGCTTGTGTTTCACACAGCGCTAAACGGTGACCATCTGTAGTCACTGCACGTAAGCTTTGATCTTCAATCTCTAGTAAAGTCCCTGTCAAATAAAAACGTACATCTTGTACAGCCATAGCAAAAGCTGTTTTCTCAAATAAACGTTTCAACTCACGTTCAGTTACCTGTACCGATGTGCCTTGATTGCGATCATGGTTGAGTAATGGGTAATCTTCAGCAGCCAAAGTCCCTAACACAAAGCGGCTATTGCCACTTTTTAAAATACAACGCTGATCTTCAGTAATCTGTAAGTCAACCAATGCGGTATTGGGTAAAGACTTACAGATATCCATCAATTTACGTGCAGGAACAGTGGTTTCACCTGCTTGTAAACATGCGCCATCGGTCAACTGAGTACTGGCAACCAGCTCAACTTCAGAGTCCGATCCTGTAATAATTAAGGCCTGTTCAGTGGCTTGAATTTTGACATTGGAAAGAATATTAATGGTATGACGCCGTTCTACAGCTCCCATAACCAATGATAAAACATTGAGCAAACTCTCTTTTGCTATTTTCAAACGCACGATGAAATTCCTCTAAATCCAATGCAACCGAAGACAATTAATTTAATTTTTTAGCAGTGTACTATGCTGCAGAATATACCGTATTGCAACAAAGTACAAAGCGCAATTCTATCACGTATGCGATCCAAGCAATCATCATCAATAGCGTCATTTCGTACAAACAATTGCATAAAATTTAATCTTTCATGCAGCCCATTTGTAGCTTGAGGTATAAGTCACTAACTCTGCAACAAACGCATGAGATTCTTATAATCTTCATTAAAAATAGGATCTTCAGCACATAGGCTCTGCACTTTTTCACAGGCATGCATCACGGTACTATGATCACGCCCACCAAAAGCCATGCCAATTTCAGGAAAACTGTCTCCTGTTAACTCACGCGCCAACCCCATAGCCAACTGTCTCGGTCGCGCATAAATACGTGTTCTTTTAGGACCTGTTAATTCTTTCAAAGGAATCCGAAAATATTCACTGACCACCCGTTGAATATTTTCAGTACTAATCGTTCTGGCACGAATAGCCAGAACATCTTTTAACGACTCGCGCACAACATCTAAATCAATCGCTGCACCTTTAAAACGAGAAATTGCAACAACTTTATTGAGTGCGCCTTCCAATTCGCGGACATTCGCCACAACTTGTTGTGCAATAAATAAAGCACAATTTCGCGGTAAATCGATACCATTACTTTCGGCTTTTTTAAGTAAAATTTCAATACGCGTTTCAATATCTGGCGGTTCAACACCAACTGACAATCCCCATGAAAATCTAGAGACCAGTCGTGGATCAAGTTCAGTCAACTCTTTAGGATAACGGTCAGAAGTTAAAATAATTTGTTTAGATTCATCGAGTAAAGCATTAAAAGTATAGAAAAACTCAACCAAACTCGCTTCTTTACCGGCTAATAAATGGATATCATCAACCAATAGTAAATCCAAAGAACGACAGTTTTTCTTAAACTCCTCAACCTTACCTTTTTGCAAAGAGCTCACAAAGTCTTGTACAAAGCTTTCAGCCGTCATATACATTACGCGCGCATTGGGTTTGGCTTGTAATAAAGCATTCCCTACAGCTTGCATTAAATGTGTTTTCCCCAAACCTGTCGGACCATATAAAAATAATGGATTATGCTGAGACTCCCCCAATTGCGTTAACACTTTACGGCAAGTTTCTGCAGCCATTTGGTTTGACCGCCCCTCCACAAATAATGCAAAGGTAAACTGAGGATTTAATAAGCGTTTTTTTGCATTTTTACTTTGAGCATTGCTAGGGGCTTGCACAGACTCAAGCTCTTTTTCTTTTTTTGCTTTCGCTGTCGTAACAGGTGCAGTTGATAATGCTGCCGTCGTTGTAGCAGGTTGTTCCGCCGCAGAAAGAATTCCGCCGGGGCGAGAATCAACTAAAATCTCGACTTTACGAACCCGACCTTCAGACAGTTGCTCTGCCAAAATAGAGATCAACTCAAGATGATGCTCTTGTATATAGCGCGTCCAATATGGATTAGGTGCATAAAGTTTTAAAACACCATCACTTTCTTCAGCAACTAAAGGACGAATCCACATTGCGTAGACATTATCAGACAGCTCTTGTCGCAAGCGAGTTAAGCATTCTGTCCAAAGCAT